>NZ_JAGHQT010000020.1 GCF_017744155.1 Endozoicomonas sp. G2_1
ACGAATTAAAACTGTTGTGGCTTAACTTCTCAATGAAGTCATCCGGACGCGGGATGGAGCAGCCTGGTAGCTCGTCGGGCTCATAACCCGAAGGTCGTCGGTTCAAATCCGGCTCCCGCAACCAATTTCAAATCATCCTTTTCTCTTCTTAAAATACAAATCCCCCTAATTAACTTTAAGAAGCAAATTAAAATTTTTACTGTTTGACTTCTCAATAAAGTCAACTGGACGCTAGATACATCAGCTTGGTAGCTCTCCGGGCTCGCTAGCACAATAAACAGCCGAAGGTCGTCTTGTCTTCCTAAAATCCAAATCTCATAATCAATTTTAAAACAAGAATAGAACTGTTTTGGCTTAACTTCTCAATGAAGTCATCCGGACGCGGGATGGAGCAGCCTGGTAGCGCGTCGGGCTCGCTAATACAATAAGCGGCCGAAGGTCGTCATGTCTTTTTCAAATCCGGCTCCCGCAACCAATTCTTAGTGTTAATACCCCAAAAAATTTCATACCGACGTTATTAATAAGGCTGTAGTTATTTCTAGCAAAATAACGTAGTCGTGACCTAAATCATTTCAATAAGTTGTTTAATTGTATCAACTAAAGACTGCATGTTGGTGTTATCATAATGTTTTTAACTTATCCCCATATAGCCTTATGATCAAACTTGGAAAGTATCAACATTTTAAGGGTAACTACTATCAAGTGTTACACATAGCAAAGCACAGTGAAACAGAAGAAGTTCACGTTGTCTATCAACCGCTATATGGCGATCGTGAAATATGGATTAGGCCCTTATCAATGTTTGACGAAACAATAGAGCGCGATGGTAAAACGCTAAAACGTTTTACCTTTATTGAATAGATAACTTAGCTTAACGCTATTGCGCACCATTAAAGCGTGGCGAACTTAAAATCAATTTACCAATATTTTGGTTGCTCGCCATACGTTGATGAGCTAGCTCTACTTGTTGCCAGCTGTAACAGCTATCAATAATCGGCGTAATTTGCTTGTTCACTAGCATTGGATAGAAATCTCGACAAAAATCCTGCACCAAATCCGTTTTATAATCGTCACTTCTATTTCGCAGTGTCGATGCGTGAATGTTGACGCGCTTTAATAGTAATTTGGCGATATCGACCTTGTCACTGTAACGCCCCGACAACATGGCCAGCATCACAATGCGGCCATCAAGTGCTGACACGTTAATATTTCTAGTTAAATAGTCGCCGCCAACGACATCGAGTACAACGTCAAAACCTGTGGCGTAATGGGTTTTTGTCCATTCAACAAAATCGAGTTCTCGATAGTTAATAACGTGATCAGCGCCAAACTTTTCACAAGCCTGAACTTTTAATTGATTACTAACCGTAGTAACAACAGCAGCACCAACCGCTTTAGCCAGTTGAATTGCGGCGCTGCCAACCCCGCTCGCACCGGCGTGAATGAGCACACTGTCCCCCGGTTTGAGAGCAGCAATGGTAAATAAGCTTTGATAAGCGGTTAAAAACACCTCAGCTGTTGCCGCGCCTTGCTCGAAGCTAAAGTCATCAGGCAACGGTATCAAGTGAGATGCTTTTACTTTGGTGTACTCGGCATAACCTCCACCAGGTACCAAAGCACATACGCGCTGGCCAAGTTGCCAATCGCTAACACTTTTGCCAACTTGCTCAATAACGCCGGCAACTTCCAAGCCCAAAATAGGTGATTCACCCGCGGGAGCTGGGTATTTTCCCGCTCGTTGCAATAGGTCAGCTCGGTTAATACCACTGGCAGCGACTTTTATTAAACACTCATCAGCGTCAATAATAGGCTTTTCTATCGTCGCTATTAATGAGTTTTGCTCACCGTCAAAATCAATATATTCCATAAACTACTAGCATTAGCGATTGTCATTATCCAATGGTAGAAAAATCCGTTTTGCGCATCAAGCGATACTTGCTGAAAACGCTCTATGTCCTCAAGTCATATCAAGAAGCTTGTTGCTATTGCTCTAGAGCAAGGCTTTGCGTAAAATCGCCGCTCGTTTAATTTCCGGGGCCAACTTATGTCTGCACAAATATTCCTTAACCCAAGTCGCGAAAAATCTCTGTTGAGAAAGCACCCTTGGGTATTTTCAAAGGCAATTAAGCAGATTAAAGGTAAGCCTGGTATCGGCGAAACCGTTGACATATTTGACAACAAAGGCAACTGGCTAGCCAAAGGCGCGTATTCACCGGCGTCACAAATTCGCATCAGAGTGTGGAGTTTTGATAAAAATGAACAAATTGACCAGGCTTTTTTCGACAAAAAGCTCGCCAATGCTAAAGCCAGACGTCAGTTTTTTATCGAGCAAGGCGGCCTAACTGGTTACCGCTTGATCGCAGGTGAATCAGACGGACTACCGGGCGTAACCATTGATTGTTACGACAACCTATTAGTTTGTCAGCTGCTCAGCGCAGGTGCAGATTTTCAACGACTGGCCATTATCAATGGTTTAAAAGCGCTCTACCCTGGCTATCACATTTATGAGCGCTCAGATGTCGATGTCCGTAAAAAAGAGGGCTTAGAGCCTGTTACTGGTTGGTTAACATCACCAGATAACCCTGAAGATACCAGCCGAGTTATTAGCGAATACGGTATCGACATTAAAGTTGATGTAGCCGCTGGTCACAAAACGGGGTTTTATTTAGATCAACGCGAGTCACGTGCAGCAGCTGGCCGTTACGCCAAGGGTAAAGACATACTTAATTGCTTTTCATATACAGGTACATTCTCATTGCACTGCGCAAAAAATGGTGCAAAGTCTGTCACCAACGTTGATGTATCTGAACAAGCACTAAATCTAGCCAAAGAAAATCACCTACTTAACGAGCTTGATGGCGAACACATCCAATTTGTTAAAGCCGACGTGTTTAAACTACTGCGGACATACCGAGAGCAAGGTAAGCAGTTTGATATGATCATTCTTGATCCACCAAAATTTGTTGAGTCAAAAGCGCAACTAACGGGAGCATGTCGAGGCTACAAAGATATCAATATGTTGGCGATGCAATTGTTAAAGCCAGGTGGGATTTTATTAACCTTCTCGTGTTCGGGGTTAATGGAAGCGAATTTGTTCCAAAAAGTCGTCTCTGATGCAGCGCTTGATGCCAATAAACAAGCATTTATTGTCGAACGTCTGCAACAAGCACCAGATCATCCAATTGCTGCCAATTACCCTGAAGGTTATTACCTAAAAGGCTTAGTTTGCCAAGTCAATCAAAGCTTCTAAACAACCAAAGGTAGTGATGAGCTGTCAATATCAAACGTAACATTAGCTCTCTGGCAGTTTGCGCAGCACATCTGCCAGAGAGTGTTCACTCAAAGGGTTTTCTTGCTGCCAGCGGACAAAAGCGCGTTTTATTTCACCGACGACTTCAGACGAACTAGCTTTGCTAAGCGCCATGCAGTGAGTTGACTGTTCACTGGGATGAATTCTGCTGACTTTACTTACCGCAGACATGGGCTCCCCAAGCTGCTCAAGACGATAAGCCATTGACGCCTCACTTTGCACAATAAAATCGATGCGGCCAGCAAATAATTTATTAAAATTAAGACTTTCAGCGGTTGAAATATCCAAATGTACACCTTCAATAAAGCCAATTGAACGCAAAAATTGATGACTGTTGTCTTCTCTCATTACGCCAATGCGCAGCTTGTTGTCCAAAATATCAGCTAACGAACTAAACCTGACGTTATTGCTTGCCAAGCGATAAAGATAAATCGGCGTATTTGCTAGTACTGGACAAAACCAGTGAAAATAAGGCTCGCGCTCTGCAGAGCGATAAATCGAATAAATGAGGGTATTGGGTTGAGTTTTTGCTAGGTGAAGGCTTCTCGCCCAAGGGTTAACTCTTATTTGATAGGATAAATCGGTCAATGCGAGTATTGCTTTAACATTATCTGTCGCAATACCGCGTATTTCGCCTGAGGGCGATAGATAGTTATAAGGTGGCCAGTTTTCAGTAACTACATTAAGTGGCTCTGCGAAGACACCAGTGCTGAGCCAACCGATTAACAAGCTAAACGTCAAATACCGAACTAAAGCTTTGAACGTTAACACCATATTGGTTTAATCAAGTTCGTTGATTTCTACGCCCAACAAATAGCAATCACCACTTTCTTCTGTTACGCGCACAACTTTACCTTTGGCATTGAGCGCTTGCACCGTGCTAGTTGCCGACTCAACATGAACGCGAATATTAGTGCCCACTTCAATTGGGTGAGACATTTCAATTGCCATTCCCGTTGCGCTCAAATCTCGACAAGTTGCCGATACTTGGCTGTTGGCCTCATCATCAATAATCGTGACCATTACTTCACTGTTGATCAACATACGATAGAAACCGCGCTTATCATCAAAATTAATCATGTGTACTCCAAATCACACCAGAAAAATCATCATTTTCACACTATGGATAAGAATAGTGTGAATTGTAATGAAAATAAATAGCTTAGCTAAAAGATTTTAAATGATTCGCTATTCTCTTCGCCGAAATTGGGTATGCGGTCTTCAAATTTTGTGCGAATAACGAGACTCTAAACTCTTCGATCATCCAACGCGTTTCCAATAACTCTGCCGCAATTGGCTGGCTTTTTGGCTGCTGTTGCAGTAACTCTTGATAGCGCTGTTGCATTTTTTCTACTTCCAACATTTTCAAGCGATCTTGGGTTGGATCAATCGGCAGTTTCTCTAAACGGCGTAAAATAGCGTTTAAATAACGAATAATATCCGACAGGCGGTCAAATCCAGAGGCTGTGACAAAGCCTTTGTAAACCATATTGTCGAGCTGTTGCTTGATATCCCCTTGCGATTGAATCATGGCGAAGCCAAGACTACCTTTCAGTTTTTTACGAATATCATGGGCAAGGCTCAGCGCCTGTTCAAGTTTCAACGCGCCAGCAAGCACCAAATCGGCGATTTCTGCCCTGACCTCGTCTTTACAAGCGTCAAACTCTGATTCAGTACGCGGTATCACTGAGCGCTTTTCAACAAGGGCGCGTGCAGCGGCGTAAATACAATCGTCAAGCAACTCAGCAATCGAGCCAAATGGGTTAAAATACAGGCCCAGCTTTGCTTTATTGGGTAATTTCTCTTGTAAATACTTCAGCGGCGATGGCACATTTAGCAAAATTAACCGAGTAACACCGTCTAACATGGCTTGGTCGGCAAGCGCCTGTTGTTCAAACAGCTCAATGGCAACACTGGATTTTTTGTCGACTAACGCCGGAAACGCACGCATTGTGATATTGGCCACTTTTTTCTCATAGCCGGTTGGAATATCAGCAAAATCCCATGTTTTGATAGCTTTGCGTTCGATGCCTTTATCAGCAACCTTCTTAATTGACGCCTTCACTTTGCCTTGAAGTTCTGCTTTTAACTGGTCAAAATCGCGTCCTTGCTTGAGTAACTTGCCGTGTTCATCAAACACTTTAAAGTTCATCACTAAATGCGGTGGTAATTCAAGTGTCTGCCAGCAGTCTTCGGGCAAGCGCACCCCAGACATTCTCAGTAACTGTTTGGCGACTGCCTCAAATAAAGTGCCTTGTTCAGGGTGAATGTTGGCAACACAGGCATCGGCATAATTCGGCGCCGGCACAAAGTTACGGCGCAAAGTTTTAGGTAAACCTTTGATCATCGCAATAATAAGCTCGTGACGCAGCGCAGGTATCAGCCAATCAAATCCGCTATTTTCAACTTGGTTTAACAGTGCCAATGGAATATGGACGCTGATGCCGTCGTCTATTTCACCCGGATTGAAGTGGTAACTCAGCGGCAGTTGTATATTGCCCTGATGCCAAATATCAGGATAAGCATTCGCCGAAAGGTTTTCAGTATCCTCATTAAGTAAAAATTCGCGGGTGAAATTGAGGAGCTCAGGCGTTTTCGCTTTTTGTTTTTTCCACCAATTGAGAAAACCCCGCAGACTGATAACATCCTGTGGGATGCGCTCAGCGTAGAACTGATAAAGCTGCTCTTCATCAACCAAAAAGTCTCTGCGCCTAGCTTTTTGCTCCATTTCATCAATCGATGCGAGCAACGCCTTATTCGCTTTAAAAAATGGCTCGTGTAACTTAACGTCACCATTTACTAGCGCTTCGCGAATAAAAATTTCGCGACAAGTGTCAGGTTCAATAGCGTGAAAATTAACTTTGCGCTTAGCAACAATCACTAAACCGTATAGTGAAAGCTGCTGATAAGCCATGACCGCGGCTTGTTTTTTCTCCCAATGAGGTTCACTGTAACTGGCTTTAATAAGATGCCCAGCCAAGGGTTCAAGCCAGCTAACGTCAATTTTGGCCGCCATTCGCGCAAACAAGCGACTGGTTTCAACGAGCTCGGCAGCCATCAGCCACTTAGGGCTTTTTTTGACAAGGCCAGAACCAGGAAAAATAAAGAAGCGGCTATTACGGGCCCCCTTGTACTCGCGATTTTCATCGAGTTGGCCAATATGACTGAGCAGGCCGGAAAGTATCGATTGATGAATCAAGCTTGCGGCGCCAGCATCTTCAAGATCTATCTGGCTAATTTCGATTTTCAGTGAGTGTAACGTGAGTTTTAATTGGCTAAAAATATCTTGCCACTCGCGAATGCGAATATACGACAGATACTCTTTTTGACACAAACGACGAAATTGGTTGTTACTGAGTGCTTTTTGCTGCGCTTTAACGTATTGCCACAAATTGAGTAAGCTGAGAAAGTCGGATTCTTTGTCTTTAAAGCGGCTGTGTTTTTCATCGGCTGCTTGCTGCTTCTCGTGGGGACGCTCACGCGGGTCTTGAATGCTTAACGCACTGACAATTGCCAGTATCGGCTCAATACAACCAAACTTTTGCGCGGTTAAGATCATTTTTGCCAAACGCGGATCAATCGGGAACTTAGCTAAGATACGACCTGTACTCGTAAGCTGATGTTGACTACCGCCCTTGGGTTTAGCGCTGAGCTTGGCTTTCGATTTGCCGTTAGTTGCCGAGCCACTCGACATCGCGTCTAATTCTTCAAGTAAGCGAATACCATCGTTAATATTGCGCTTATCTGGCGGTTGAACAAACGGAAAATCGCTAATGTCGCCGAGATCTAACGCCAACATTTGTAAAATAACGGTGGCAAGGTTAGTGCGCAGAATTTCTGGGTCGGTAAACTCCGGCCGCGATAAATAATCTTCTTCCGAATATAAGCGAATACAAACACCAGAGGAAACTCGGCCACAGCGCCCTGCCCGCTGATTAGCACTGGCTTGAGACACATGCTCAATCGGCAAGCGTTGCACTTTGGTTCGATAACTGTAACGAGAAATACGGGCGGTACCGGGATCGATAACGTATTTTATGCCAGGAACCGTTAAACTGGTTTCGGCAACATTGGTTGCAAGTACAATATTACGGCCGCTATGGGGCTGAAAGATGCGGTTTTGCTCTTGGACGGTTAATCTAGCATACAAAGGCAAAATATGAGTATGGCGCAAGTTTTCCCGCTCAAGCGCTGCCGCAGTGTCGCGTATCTCGCGCTCACCGTTTAAAAAGATCAAGATATCCCCTTGACCATTAGCCGCGCCCGGTAAATGGGTTAACTCGTCGACCGCTTGCAAAATACCACTAATAACATCGGGGTCGTCCTGCTCTGCCAGAGGACGATATAAAACCTCGACCGGGTAAGTACGACCAGATACTTCGATGATTGGTGCCGGCTTGTTGTTAACATCAGCAAAGTGCTTGGCAAAGCGCTCTGGGTCAATGGTTGCCGAGGTAATAATCACTTTAAGATCTGGGCGCCTTGGCAAAATTTGTTTGATATAGCCAAGAATAAAGTCAATATTAAGGCTGCGCTCATGGGCTTCATCAATAATCAAGGTATCGTATTGACGCAACAGGCGATCTTGTTGCATTTCAGCCAATAAAATACCGTCGGTCATCAACTTGATGTAGGTTCTGTCGCTGACTTGATCGGTAAACCTAACTTTATAACCAACCAACTCACCCAACTGACTATTGAGCTCTTCGGCAATGCGTGTGGCAACTGTGCGCGCAGCAATTCGCCTTGGCTGGGTGTGACCAATTAACCCGTCGATACCTCGCCCTAATTCCAAACAAATTTTAGGGATTTGGGTTGTTTTACCTGAACCTGTTTCACCAGCGATAATCACCACTTGATTATCGCAAATTGCTTGACTTATTTGCTCGACACTTTGCGATACCGGCAAGCCTTGAGGGTAAACAATTGCTGGTTTTTGGCTTTGTTTGAGCTTCTTCTGTGCAATTGATTGCTCAATGTTATCTTTTATTTGCGACAATACCTTGGCTTGCTTGTCAGCGTCTTGTATTTTCTTAATACCTTGTAGCCGCTTTTTAAAGCGACCAATATCAGGTTTTTTGGCTTGCTCTAGCAAATTATAAAGAGAAGAAAAATTGCTCATTCAACAGACAGTGGAAATTCGGGGGAAATTGCGTTAGATCCTACCAATTTTCAGCCATCACGCGCAATAGTCGTTTGAAAATCAATGATTAACTAAGCACCAAATTAGCACTAGTGCTAATCCTGCTTTTGCCCTTCTGCCGTTATAAAGCTGCCATGTTGAAGATAGTGAATAACTTGTTTAATCACTTGCTTATTCTTCATCATAAAAGGATGTGTTACCGGCATTACAAGATGAGCGTTCATTCCCTCAAGCTTGGTGCTTTCAATAGAAACCTTACCATCGTCAGTGCCGGGGATTAACTGGGATAAAATTAAGTTGATACTACGGGTGCCAGCAATAATACCGAGATCAAAATCTGCGTTACCAAGCTGGTTTGGCACACTCAATTCGCCAGTGCCAAGCTGTAAACCCGCTTGCCCATTGATAAATTCAAAACCCGGTACCTTAGCGAGTTTGTCGACCACTTCACTGCCCTTGTTTGGCGGGCCAAGCATAACAACGCGATGCAGCTGTTCAATATCAGTTGTGCTCAAATATTGCCTGACTAAAATACCACCAAGCGAATGCGTGACAAAACTGACTTTAGCATCTTTTGGGCATTGAGCCAGTGCTGGGGTAATCGCCTTTTCTGCAAGCAATTCAATAGGAAAATCTCGAGAAGGATAACCTTGATTAACAACAGTAAAGCCAGTCTGCGACAAGCTTTCGTCAAGCTTATTCATAGAATCAGGCGAACGAGCTAAACCGTGCAGTAAAATAACGCAGGATGCGAAAGATGATGAGCTCACCAGCAATAATATAGTAAAGAGAACTATTTTCATGTCGTTATGCTGCGCTCTTCATACCTTGGATGTTAAACAATGACTTTAGCGTAACTCGCTTTATCGATATCGGCGACTTCGACGGATATGGAGCAACCTTCTAACGCCATTGTTTGTAATTGTTGCAAAACCAAACCCGTTAACATTGATTTTTGTTCAGCGCTTCGACCGGGCAGAATTCTCATAGTAACGTGGATAAAATCAAGATTTACCGAGCCCGTTTTAAAGCTCTGATAAGGCATAGCTCTAACTTTAATATCGCTGCCTTCTGATTGAAATAAATCGGATGCTAGCGCCCCTTGGTGAACAAGGTTGACTAATAGCTCGCCGTTGAGGCGCGATGAATACTCGATAATACAATGTGGCAATCTTGTTTCCTTTAATGTAGACAGTATGTTCGACTATGACGTTTTATAATATATCGCTCAATTTGGTATCTAACGCGGCATAAATTAACTTTCTAAGCTCTATAAATCCAATGCCGTGAGTATTATTCGTCAAAAAAATTTAGACTTCATCTTTTTCAGTATTTCTAATTAAATAAAATCTAAAACCGAGCCAACTTCCGGAATGAGCAACAATCGATGGAAACTCTCAGTCAATTGACCAACCAAAGCCATAATAAGACTTTGAGCCATCGTTTAACACCGCAGGTAAAAAAGCCTCCTTCTTAAGCTTTGCTGGTATTAATTTATTGTAGAGCAAACCATAGTGCCATTTAAGTAAATCGTCAGTTGTCGAATAAACTGCGCCATCGCCAGTTACTCCCTCAAGATGGTACAAATCATAAACTTCGTCGCCACTTTGCCCAAAAACCCTAGAGCCAAAATTTTGATTTTCTGACAGCACTGTAAAAATTCGAGTATTCCTCATACCCAATAGTTTAAATATATATTGAGTAGAATAGTCCTCAAGAGATTGACCAGATATTTGTTCGACTAAATGCGCAAGAACGACATAGCCCGTATTATTTTAATCAAATCGAGCCCCGGGATTAAACGCTAAGTCGGGAGTGAATCTCTTTAATAAATTAACCATATCTTGATTGGTAAAATCTCTTATCTGCCAATGCTTATCGGTTAATTTCTCGTAGTCGATTGTACCTGATGTGTGATTTAGCAAATGCCGAATTCTAATGTCTGCGTATGGAAAATCAGGAAGATGGAACGCTACCTTTTGATCAAATGTTAGTTTGCCTTGATGATTAAGCAGCATAATTGCCATCGCCGTAAATTGCTTAGATACAGAGCCGACATTAAAAGGTGATTGTGAAGAGATCAAATCGTCTCGGTGCACGTGAACCTTACCAACGACTTTTCTAAATAAGATTTCTCCTTTACGGGCAAACAAAAAACCCCCGCTCACTTGGTTATCTACACTCAATTCATCAAGTTTTTTATTCAATGCTAGTAACTTATCTTTTTCTTTATTATTTGAATTTACAAAGTTGGCTTTGCTCTCAAAGCAGAAAAAAGTACGACAATGAACAGCTGTACTAGTGCAAAAAACTTCATTTAACAGTCCTTAGCACTTTAAAAGTGCGTGCTAGTCAGCAAAGCATCAATAGCGTAAACTTGACTCAATAGCTAATTTACCCCTAATTACATTCTATTAACCCAGCTCTAATGATAGCCCACTGAGCCAAATCAGTGGTATACCATAATTACTATTGTTTCACCTACCTATGAGATCGATTTAGTACTTAGCATTCTGTATGGATTTACTGTATTTGAAATCTATAATCGTAATGACAATCAAAACAGTCAGCACAAAACTGGTTGCTACATCAATAGTGGTCAAGGCTACCTGGTGTTGCGAAGTCTCAGAGACTTCGCTCAAACTTGGTAACCACAACAAAGTGCTTAATCCGGTGATATAACAGGTATTCGTTGCAAGCCATACCTTTTGTTCAGAATAAAAACCGTCACCAATAGCAATCACCAGTATCCAAAAAGTGGATAAAGCTAATGACCACAAGAGTAGAAAAATTGAATCAGAAAACGTCGAGAGATAGTAGCCGGCAAATACAAATAAAAACCATGTCAGTAATGCTATTGCTAGGCCACACAATGACTGCCACCTTTGCATTTCGGTGATGCTAAAATAAAAGTTATCATCAAGTGCTATTTTAAAACGAAGCAAGAAAATAAATACAACATATAAATAAACGTTGAAATCTAAATCTGAGATTGACTTATCAAAGTCCCTTAAACCAAAAAACAATGCACCAATGAAAATGGTAAAAGCAGTCCAACTCAAACTGATTAACTTTTCCATAAGTCAGTCCTTTTAATTTGCCTAAAAATACAGCGACCGTCGTTAACGCTAGCTGCGTTGATTACAAAGTGTAATACCTATTGCTTTCAAAAAACATGCAGTATTCTCACATACGGCCAACTAATACCAACAGCCAAAAGTAACGCTCAGTATTACATGGCATACAATTAATTTTATTCTTAGTGGTCGTTCTTTTGTGTTACCTAATTTTAGTCCATATGATGTATTTGTTTTGATTTAAATTGGCGAATAAAACCACAAGCTATAATGACATACCAAGCTGTCATCATAATTTTAACCAGAATACCCTGCACACAGCGCTTTAGCGCTAGAATACTGCGCTAATATTTTTGGGGACCTTGTGTCGGTTTCAATAGTCACTGAATAACTGGTTACAAATGGACGAGATTCAGTAAGCGTTACTCTATAGTGTAAATCAGGTTCAACTTCTAACACGTAGTACGAATCCCCCGTTAAACCGCCTCCACCAACAGCGTAATAACCGATATTTGCGACGATTTTGCCGTTTGGTAACCAAGTTTCTTGAGTTGTATTATCTTTATTTACTGACGCTTTACCTATGGCTTTTTTACTGTCACCACAAAAATCGCTGTACAAATATGAATCTAAATATGCAAACGCTTTAATTAAAGGAGGTAAATGGTTTGCTGAAAAATTTGAGGTATGAAAAGTCAATTTGGCTCTTTTGTTTGTATAAGAGCTTTCAAATGAGTTTGATAGTTCCCTGCTGGACTGGCAACCAGTCAATGCGATCACTAGTCCCCCAATAAATAATAGTTTGTTAATTTTAGTCATGTTTATTGCTCTTAATTTTAAACAACAGGCCACGCTACCATTAATAGCATACAAAGCTTTAATTGACACACTAACAGTACTAAAGCAGTCAACTGTTAACAAAGGTTGATAATAAACGGTTAATGGACTTGTTCAACCGCTCATTACCAAAACTAACTCAGATAATTTAAATACATTGCTACGCTTGGTTAGCCATCCCCCTCGCCGTTAGCAGTGAATATTGATAACGCCAATATGCCTCCGAAGATAGAAGCCCTTTTGATTGTGTATCTTTGATAAAATTCAGGATTGTTTCTTCAATTACACTTGCAAACGCATCTGCTGGAGTTGTTGGCTGCACGTTGTCAAACGGGGCTTTCTTGTTGCCAATGGTCGTATGCAATGCGTGCTTGTAGCGCTCTGTTAATTGCGTACCTTTACCATCGTCAAACTCAATTGTAATCTCATAGTAGTCGCTGACTAAAGAGCCAGATGCGCCAAATGTTAAACCAGTTCCGAAACCTTTTAGAGCAGCGTCGCTCAAATCAGCAATATTATTTACAACCACTTTAATTGACGCGTCAGGATCTTCATCAGTTATTTCAACAACCCCTGTTGCGCGCAAGGTTCTTTCAACGTGGCCTCTGACTTCTTTGTTGGCTCGAGAAAACAATTCTCCGTTGCGCTGGAACTCAACCAGTACTTGCGTTTTGTATTTTTTGGTAACTGGTAAAACATCGTCATAAGTCGCATCTGCAAAACTTGGATCAATGTACGTTTTAGGCGATATACAGCCAGTTATTAAAAGCAGAAATAATATCGGAAGTACTAATTTGCTAACTCTCATTTTTCCCCCTAGTGTGAAAATTTATATGTTTTTTTGTTTTATTGGTAAATTCAGCAACTAATACCTTCTGACATAACAATTGTTAATATCGAAACATTTGTTAGCTACTGCAAAATTCACTGTACTTTAATTTTACATATAAAACAATTAGTTGAGTGTGCCTTATAGTTTCTACAACCAAATGTAGAAACTATAAGGTACACAATAGGCATGACTTCTAAATTAAAGGTTTACACTGTTTGTAGTAGCTCATTTCAAAAACATGGAGTAGAGCTCAATTGTTTGAGCTAGCGCTCATACTTTGTCAATATTTATGACTATATTCGAGCTCTGATAATAGTTTTTCACATAATAGATCAAGCAACACTGCAGTACTTTTGCGCGATAAGTAGGAGGACTATGGCAAAGGATAGCAAACGTGGACAATAAATTTACGAGCTATTTCTGATATTACGCCATTAATATACTTACCTAAAACAAGGACTTAAAAAGGGCTATATACTTTTAGGAGACTCTCTTTAGGTGATGATTTTATGATAGATTCAGCTGCTCTATAGACTTGGTATCATAAAATTGAAATTGGATCGGGCAATTATGCTCGGCCATCTTGCGCCATGTTTGAATTTTTTGTTTGGCGCTGTCTGTATTCCAAAACGACTGCACCAATTCAAGATACTTGAGAACGGCTGTTTTATGGCCTTGATTATAGAGTGCCCTAATCAAAGTCATATCAGGGCCAAAACTATTTAAGTTTGGTGAACCTTCAGTTTTTGTTGATTTAAAAAGGTAACGAATGGCTTGGTCTGAATCCCCTATATTTAAAGCCATCCAACCTCGAGCGATATTGGTTAAATGCACTACATCGCCTGATTTAGCATGAAAAGGTTTGTTTTTCTCAAGGTCTTGATATCGACTAACATTATTCAATGCCACGTCTTGGGAATCAAACATCGCACTCAATACCGTAACTCGGTACAAAAAAACTGATTTTTCAATGTTATCAAGGCTATTAAAATTGACTCCTTTTAGCTCGACAATCGCTTCTTGATATAGTTCGCGATTGACTTGCTCATAATACGCCAACCTAGTTTTAACATAGGTAATGTACTTCGGATCCTCGCAACTCACGTACTTAGTCGCATAAATACTGGGCGTAAAAAACATTAACGCTGCAATAAATATGATTTTCATTTGATATAGCATTCCTTATTCAAAATATTCTATTACTTGTAAAACCGTTAAGCTGTTTTACAAATTTTCCATTGGCTCAATGTTAGTCGTCCAATTGACGAACATGAGTTCACTAAACTCACCTGTTTCTGTCGGTAAAACGCCAGTACTGCAGTAAACAGGAAAGAGACTTTGATCTTAATAACATGTCGCAGGCGTCGCCATTTCTTTGTGTTTCAAATGGCATTGAGCGAACACTCGGGATAAAGATATAGAAACATACTACGTTTATAGCCAAGATAGGAACTCAGAGCGTTCTCGATTGCTCGAGTGCTCTAGTATGGCTTCAATCAATTGCAATAAATCAGATTTTTTACATTGCCTACCTATTAACCTAGATAAAAAGCTTGGTTTGGGACAGTTGTCACTTAAGTATTGAGCCAATTTCACTGTATCTGATTGAGAAACAACCAACACTTCACCATCAAACATACCTTCCATTGGGTCAATAGGACACCACAAGCTCTCGCTATCAGAAGCAATACAATAATAATGTTTGCCGACGCCGATTTGTTCATGTAAATCGAACAAACCATCAACACTTCCATCAGAAATAGCGCTAAACTTCCAGACAACTTTTTGTTCCAACGTTACAAAACGACTCATATATTTCCCGTCATAATAAGCTAATTAGGTAGTCACTCGATTAATAGCGCAATTAAATCAAAGTAGATATTGCACTGAGCTTTTAAAACGATTTGATTTGAGCAACTCACCTGTTTCCGCGTGATAATAATTAATGCCTGAATAGTTAAAGTGATATTCATCTCTAACACACCTTGCGGTGTTGCCACTCAATTTTTAAATTTCTTTAAGGTAACTTGGATCTTTATCACTGTCTGAGAACAGCGCTAATGTCGACTTAGCTCCTGAGTTAGTCGGTTTATTATTTTTTAATCGTTCAAACTGCTCGGCTCTATAGTCTCTTAATATGCCACATAAATGACGCTCGCCAGCTACCAGTTTACCGTCAATAGTTACCCCTGATGAAAAGTAGTCATCTGCGCAAAGCTTTTGCGCCAACTTAAGTTCTGAATGTTCACTCTCTACCTCACCAAATGAGGGGTGAATAAACACAGATTTAGAGGTCATAGGCGTGACCCCACAGGACGATAAAAGTGTCGCAAAAGGTAACGCTATAATCAATTGGCGTTCAGATTTCATCAAATCTCAAATTAAAATTAACTCACTCTTAGTGAGAACATTAATACAGAAAGTTATTTGTGAATATTTTATTGTGGCGCAAACTTCACTAACGTATGGTTTTCGTCCGCTAGTTCGGAATCAATAATTTGAGATATTGTATGCCAATTGCCTCCTGCCAACCCAGCACCAATTAATGGATAACCAATTCGAGCACCACTAAAATTTACCTTAAGTAAGGAGAACACACGCCGAATAGCATCATAATCTGCTTTCGTGCCGCGCCCCCTCCAATTGAACTGAGTGTAAGCATTAATAATGGTAATAGATTTTCCGTTTCTGTGAACCGTTGCTTCTGAATATGAACCAAGCTTTTCTTTTGAGCCTTTTTGTGTTTCAAGATCAGCTTTGTACGCTTGAGGGAATTCAGCCTTAATTGCTTTGGCAATACCAGCCCCCATGGTACAAAAACAATTACAACCATGAATAATGACATCAAATTCACCATTTAACGCCAGCTTGATTAAATCTCCCTCAATTATTTTCACAATAACTCCTTAATACCATGAAGACTTGACCTTTCTGCTAAGTTTACGGTTTGCCAATAGAAGTTAGGCGTCATGTATCACGCTTACTTTTATTGTATTTACATCTTAGAATTTGACTTTGCTAACACTGTTTTTATCGCAAAAAATATGTCAACTAAAATACCTAATACGGTAATGCACAAAACAGCAAACATTGGAAAAAACAAAATACCAACGCCTGTTGTGAAGCTTGCAAATGACATGACACCACTAATAAGCACTACCGATAATTGCCAAATTAAATTTTCAAACTCAGTATTTGCAAATACTTTCAGCGGCTTTATATAGTGTTTTATTCTCAAATTAAATCCTATTTTGATAAATCTTTTTAACTGAGAGCGTAAATTGCTTTAACTACAACACAATACCTAAAAGCAATATTCTTCTGTAACATTGAAGCTATGTAAAAAGCTTGATTTTGCCATATGTAGTTACAAAGAAAAAAATACTAAAAACAGTGGAATGTAGCTATTATCATGAAGCGCTTGCTAATCGGTATTTTTTAGGAGCCGTAAACCTATAAAAATTAAAACGATACCGGCCAATATAAGCTTAAACGCTGCGATAGTTAACAACTGATAACCTAACTTGCCCTCAACAATCATTACACCAGTTTGCTTTTCAATTTTATCTAGTAGCTCGGGTGATATATCTTCATCACTATTGTTTAACTCGTGTTGCAAATATTCGTTGGCTATATCTATTGGAGAACCCATATGATTAGAATCTGAAGCCGTGACATTAACTGCAGACCAAATAAAATAAAGACCCAGCAAGACGATTAAGAAAGATCTGGCTTTTTTCATAAAACTTAATAATTAACAGACTTTTTTTGATAGCCTAGCTATATGTTGTGAGCCATTTTATATAAAAAGAAAAATTTACAAAAGGTTGAGACAAAACAACTAGCATTTTAGATAAGTGCTTATATGTTAACACTAAACTTCATTGAGCCATTCTGGCTGCTTTCGGACAAAATTCAATTATCTATCGCTCACCATACTTAGGAACATCGAATCAATCGAATTATAACTTACGCAATGATGCTTAACATGTGAAAAGTCATCTCATTGTGTTGCTATCAATAATGAATAAAACCAATTTACTGTAAAATAAATGCTTATCGCAGAACAAATACTAAGAAACAGCGCTAACTTTGTATACCTAACCAAAGCCAAATAACTAGAAAAAACAAATATGAAGCAAGATATATACATACCCGACAAGTAGACTTTAGCCCTTAGCTCAACAATAAAACTCGTCGCCTCTCCTAACACATAAATCTGTGAAAATTCAGCCAATGTTAGAATCGATAAAAGGAGACACCAAATACTAAACAGTTTTAAAAGAAAATAGCTATCCTTGCAAAACCCAACGTTCAATTAACCTCTCCAATTTCTAAGATATACATTATTAAAATGCTGTGGATGTTTGCTTAAAGCAACAAACTTCTATAAGGGCGCCAAAGTATAGGTGTTTTTTAACTTTCAAGATTAAGGCGATAAAATTCGTTCATGCCAATTATAACTAATTAGCCAATTACTATTGTACTTCTCAAAACAAGTACCATGTGAAACACTGTTAACTCTAGCCAAGCAGTCTTCAGTATATGTTTTATTAGAGTTATAAACGACTCCCGCTAAAAGGACTTTATTTTTATAGGGAATCGAACCTATATGAAAGAAAACCTCCCCATCAATAACCTTGGCAAAAAATAAAGAATGTTCTTTTAACTGCGTTTCCCAAATACTCAGTTGCTGTTGTGATACGGTTGTGCCAGGCTGAAAGTACTCGGCAGTGATACTGCCATATTTATACCCTACTTCTTTTACATTCGGTTTTGTCAAAATAGAGCGAGCAAAAGTTGCATAATCATGGTGTTTAAAATAAAGGTTTGCATAAATACGAAACTTTTGAACGTAAATATTTAAGGAATAGTGATAAAGATACCCACCAAAAGCCATGACGCCGATGAAAATTATCAATAAGTACTTTTTCAATAGCCCTCCTTATTCAGTTAAACAACGTTACTTAACAAATTGACTTTTCATAGAAAATATTAGCACCAGCATTTAATCTCAAAAACTTAGAAGCGAAAGTCCATTGTTCACGTCACAGTAATTTTTAATTAGTAATTGAGTCACGTGGCCAAATTTTCTCAAGAATGCAGAGTAAAAAAACATTATTCCGCTTTAAAGCTAACTATTTTAACTTGGTTTTTTGCGGTGACTACGAACCAAATGATACAAAACACCAGCCATTAAACTAAAGAAAAAACGACCACAAACCACACTGGTTTATTTTTTGATCTTTAGAGGCTAGTCAACATAGCCCTCCAGAAGACGCTACATTTTTTACATGTCTATCAAATATAATTGTCAATTCCCATTACTGTGTAACGTGATGTGGTATTTCAACACCGCCATATTGCGATGTTCGATAAACATTACGATTAAACTAATTTACCCTTTTGACTCTTGAGTGTTTTTCCGACGAAAATTCGTGATAGATGTCGTCTAAGTATTTTTCGAGTTCACTTTCTTTTAATTCTGACGGAATTACTACATCATAAACTCGTGAACGAATACCTATATCTGGCTCATTGAACAACTGCCACTCTTTGTCTTTTCTGACAACAGACATAGGTTTGCCAAAAACACTAAATTTAATTAACACACTAGATCCTCCCAGATAGATAATGCCCTACAATTATTCCTTAAATGGATCACCATTTTTTAAGTAATTGTTTACGTAATATTCAATTGGATGAGCAGTGCCAGTGTGAATTAAATCAGTTCTAGCTTTATCCACAATAATTGGTGCATTTCCACCTAACGCATATTCCCAATTATTAGTTTCAATGAACTTCTTATCGTTAAAATAAAACACCCAGCCAAAGTCATGTGTTTTCGTATGCTTTTCATCGATAACTAATTTAATATTTGGATTGACGTAGTTAGGTAACGCGCAACCAAATTCATTAACCTTTTTTTCTTCAACTTGGAGATATTGATTAACTAGATCTCTGGCTTGAGAAATATTCATTGTTTACCTCCCCCTCAACACAGGGCTTCAAATATTGGGCTAAATCTTAAAATCAACTTAAAAACGAGCCAAACGTCAATACCAGCGCTTACAATAGCTTGTTACATGACTATTTTACGGCAATGTGAACTTCAATTTGATGTTCACTAGGATAATATTCGAAGTCTGTAGTATACAGTCGTTCGTGCTCAGGGTTACTGTTAGAAAAGTACTGCCAAACTTCTGTCCATGCGTCTATGGCAATTTGTGGCATGTCCCCGCGATGAGTGAATACTATGTATTTACCTCTAGGGATAGCAATTTGCTCTATTTTCTTTTCTGGTGGTACCGCACGGCCATCAAAGCCTGCGAGCACATCAAATTTTCCGTTATGGTCTGACTCATAGTTGAAATAGACGCCAAAAACTCTCTCACCACCTTGGTAATTGACCTCAATATTCTCATCAAACATTTTCCACAGAGTGGGAATTCGTCCTTTGTCAGGATTCATTTCAGTTTCATTATCTGTCCGTATAGAGAACCCTTTGATGATCTTTTCACTAACATTTCTTATTTCCATATCGCCAATCTCCAAGTGATATAATACTTTACAAGAAGCTGATAAATACATAGCTACACCAAGTACTAAAACAGCTATTTACACCCTTTTGCACAGCTTTTTATCCACCATTCATTCATGGTATTTTCTTATTACCACAATTTTGCCGTTTTCTATTTCCAATACTTCCATCATTCGATGAGTGTATTCAATTGGCTGATTATTTTGTGGGTGAATACCCTTGGCGTAATTTTTATACCTAATAGCAATTGCTGAATGATTGAATACAAATACATCCAATAGTTCTGCGTTGTAGTCTGTATGGGACCCAAGATAAAACATCATCCCTTTTTTCATTTCCGCTTTGCCATCAGGTAAGCGTGAATCATCTGTTACCCAGGGTAAATGTGAGTGGCCAACATCATCAGACAGCAACCTCAAGTGATTTTCAATGTCTTGTTCCGAAGCCCCCGGGGCTTGAGTAGCGACCATTGTGTCGAAATACTTTTGTGCAAGTTCTTTAAGGTCTGTTTTTGTGTCTTCAGCAGATATAGCAGCTGAAACAAGCATTGATAACGCCAGTAACAGGTATTTTTTTCATTATAAACTCCGTTTTCAATTAATTTACATAGTGCACTAATACATGACAAATCAGGCTCGCTAAACTAATAAATGAAAAGAAGCGAATCTTCAGTATTGCAACTTTATCAATTCTTAGACCGTGTTCTGATGATAAGCGCCACATCTGGGCAAGAAATTTTCATTCAAAAATTCAATCACTTCTGTCTGGTAGTCATTTTGAGGTTGAGAATGATTTCCGCCAGGCACCACTATATGTTTAAAGGGGTAACTAAAGCCGTTATCTTTTAATCTTAATATTACTTTCTCTGACATTTCTGTCGATGGCCACACCTGATCCTTCTCACCAGAAATTAATAGGATAGGGCCATTAATATCTTCCACTTTTATAAGAGCTCTTTGGACAGCGTCAGTATTCGTTAAAGCAATTTCCGAAGCACCTCGAAAATCCCCCATTAAAAGTGATGGTAACATCTCATATGTGAAAGGCACAAAAGGAAGCTCTTGGTCATTGAACATAAATGACGAAGTTTTCCCGTCTGCGTATAAAGATGGACTAGCAAACACAGTATGACCTCCAGACAATGACACAACTCCATTGATTTTTGGGTATTTTGATGCCAACACAAGTGCTAATTCAGCTCCTTTTGAGCCCCCTATCGCCGCTACGCAGTTTGAGTTTATATTTGAGTCATTCAACGCTAAAGTGATTTCTTCGTAAATCGCATTCAATGAAATTCTATCTAACTCTTTTGGTGTGTCTTCCATACCAAAATAGCCAACAGCTAATACAGCATACCCTTGATCAATATACTGTTGCCGTTCTGCGACGTTACTGGGCTTTGTTAGGCTGTTTCCGCCCTCACTCCCGCCAAAGTAAACAAGTAAAGGCTGTGCTTTACCATCACTTAAAAATAGCTCTGAATTTACTTTGCCATAGTTTAAAGGAAGCTTTGTAGAGTCAAACATCAATGGGATTATAAAGATAAAATACACCAGTACACTTAAGATAATTAGCATTACAAAACCAAAGAATTTGCTAATACCTACAACTACCTTGCTTCCCTTCATTTAAATCTCCCAACTTCCATGATATCTGTATAAACACAATACTATTAAACACTTAAAACTACTTAGCACCTCGCTAAGTAGTAAACAATACCGCACGCGATAAGGCAAGCCAACCTATTTTTTGTGCGTTTAAATAACTGGTTAAGACATGTGTTCAAGGATTAAACGCGCAGATTGTTCCGCACATAAAAGGTCAGTATTGACTGAAATAGTATTTTTATTTGAAATTGCTCCAAAGTCATTCTCGAATAAAACCTTATCTAACTCTATCGGACATTGAAGCTTTTTAGACCCAATACGAGAGTTACCTTTTACTCTATCGGACAAAACTGCTGCTGAAACATTAAGGTAGATAGGGAGCATTTCACCGCCATAACTTGAAACTATCGACTCCCAGTGATCAACAATATCCATATCTATAGCTTCATCAAAACAAAAAGTTACAATTAACCCTTCTATTTTGTTTTGGCATGCTTTCTCTATCGCCAACGTGCGAAGGTTATCGACAAAGTCATAAAAATCACCCTCGCCAAACTTCGAATAGACTTCAATGGCTACATCTACAGTAAGGTGATTATGGAGAATGTTGTACCCTAGTTCTCTTTTTAAATGAGTCGCCAAGGTTAACTTTCCCGATGCTGGCGGGCCGTGCAGAACAATTAATTTCATAAAAAGATCTAACGCCTTACTAACGGGCGCATACTTCACGTTGTTAAAATCAGGAGCGCTACGAGGGAAACTGAGCTTTATTTTTACCGTAAAAGCGCTCGTTAGCTTTTTATCATACCTATTTTTTTATGTGCTTAAATTCTTTATCCAAGCTTCTAGCCCACGCTCTTGAAACACTAAATACTTTTTTTTGAATTGAAGAGTACTGAGTAAGAAATTTTTTACCGGCTTCTGTGCGATAAAATCTCAATATTTCAATAGCTTCTTCTTCGGTAAAGTTATCTTGATAAATAGGCAGCAGTTGCCTATTCAAACTATCCGCATCCATTTTACTTTCGATAGTGTGCCAAAACTCTTCGCTTTGATTGGGGTACATAGCTTTTAACTGAGGTAACAGGGCTTTGATAGCATCAATGGACTTTTGTGCCCCACCCTCGATTTCTATCAATTGTATGGCAGTATTGTCTGACAACTCCTCGGCACTACCAAAAGAAGACGTGACTAATAAGATAGTAGCTATCGAGTACTTTATATAATTCATAATTGGTTCCGTGACTAAAAACATACTTAAGGCCACTAAAGTGGCGAATGGTTAATCTAACTAAAATTAAGAGCGCAAGGATGGCTACAACGCTTTGTTTGTCTCTTTGAAGCAATAGCTATATTGCACTATTAACAATACGTGCCGCAATACACTCCGTGCCACCGAATGATCTATGCGACCATTTAGCGTGATTATACAAATGGTTGCCAGATTTTGAAACAAGATGAATCCCCTGAATTATTACAGCGTGAAAGCCTGTTTTATCAACTTTTATTTGTGACCTATTAACATTAGGAAGCTCATCACAAACAAATACAATATATGCCCCTACTTCTCTAAATAACCACATAGCAGACGTTTGTTGCCGTATGCTCATACGAGCTTGTTCAATTTGAGTTTTAAAGTCTATACTGCTGTCAAAATCTATTACTATCAAAACGTATCTAGCTAAACCATTTGTTTTAACCAAACACAATTTTAAGTAGTGATTTATAGGAGTACTATCAGGATAAATTTCTGGATAAAATGACTTTTCAATATTTCTAACGATGTTCATCTTGCTCTCCTGTGCAATATATCGCCCAATGTTAAAGCAGACAAATGCTAGGCTACTATTTGGCTCCCGTTGACAAAAGCCATGTTTTTTATTTGACTTGCGCTATTTGAGGGTGAAATATTTCTGTAACGCATCCAAAATTGCCTTGTCAAAAATACTTTTCCCGACATGTGCATTTACCGCTGTAGCTTTTGTAAGTTTTAACCGTTCACTTGGGATCATAGATATCGCGTAATCGCTACCAGTTAATAGTTTGGCGGCATCAAGAAAGTCATTTATGTTTACCAGTTCGTTTACATAGTTACGAGAACCGAAAATAACCGGCAATAATACTGTTTTAACCTGAATGCTTATACCTGACTAAAGCCCTTGTAAGGAGCCATAGTTTGCTAAAAGCTAAGCCAAAGCAGAACCGAGCACGCGGCTGGCTATCCTGTTTTAATGGACATGTCAAACGACTATAATTCTTTAATCTTTAAATGTACTATTGAATGACTTCCCTTATTGAAAAAAGTATTTCCATCACGTTCGCCTTCTTCACAAGTTATTTCGTAATTTTTAGCGGCTTCTAGTCTAAAGTATGCCGATGGGCTCGCTTGGTACCATTGGTTTTTACAAAAAACATGGAAATAATACGTGCCCGGTGGAAGAGATATATCATTTATGTATGTACTACCAATTCGCCTTTTCGTTAACTCATTATTATCTAAATCATATATATATAAAATCCAAGCACTGTAATCTGCTGTATAGATAAACAACTCTCCAGAATCACTAAAAACACGAGACAAACTCTTTTTGTCTAATTCGTCAGGGTTATAAACTTGAGGAGTTGCGCACCCAGTAAGAATAATTAAGAGCGCAATTGTTAACTGTTTCAGTAAGATTTTCATCTTTATCGTCCAACCCCTCATAAGGGAAAATAATTAATTGAGTGAAAACTAACAGCGCAACAACAGAGGTTTACGTTTATTCGTCGCCTTAAAACGTCTTTTGGCATGAAGGCTAATTAACACTTAGTTGTGGTAGCCCAAACTCAATTTCCAAGTCTGAGAACCGCTCTTTAGTGTATGGGCCGAAAACGAACTCATTATGTTCTGCAAATTTGTGATCGTTAACTTTATCTATATAGAAGTATGAGCACGATTGTTCTGGGCAGGCATATACTGAAATATACTTATCGTTAGATGATATATATTTGGGCTCGAGTACACGACTAATATAAGCGCCTTCGCCTAATGAGTAGCCTAACGTTTTTGTTCCATCTATATAATAAACCTCATAAGGAAGTTCTTGCCAGGTAGGAGAACAAGCGACTATTAGTAATAGCATTGAAAATACTCTTAAAACTTCCCTCACGTGCTCTCTCCAAAATTAAGAGCTAATATATTGTTAGCAAAAACAAAGCGCGCCA
The DNA here is from genome assembly GCF_017744155.1 of Endozoicomonas sp. G2_1. GTDB lineage: Bacteria > Pseudomonadota > Gammaproteobacteria > Enterobacterales > Alteromonadaceae > JAGHQT01. The sequence goes on from NZ_JAGHQT010000020.1 coordinate 24,552, forward strand.
TGGCTGGCACTAACCATTATGTATCCAATAAAAGCGCCTGATGTTTTATCTTAGCTAACAACCTCGCAACTATTGCTAGCTATTGATTAACTGAGGGTTTGCTTTATGCAGTGCACTAATTTGTTCATCTGGCCACCACTCGGCTATATCAACACGTTTCAGGTAAGGTAAGTTATGCAATGGCTCAAGACTTTTATCAAATACTCTTGTATTTACAAGAGTAAGACGTTCTAAGTTAGTTAAGCTCTGAATTGGAGATAGTGTATCTAATTTTTGAGTTGTCCACATACTGCCGTTTAAGCCAAGTACCCTGAGTTTTTTTAATTGAGAAAGCGCTCCAATATCTGAAATATTCTTTATATTTTCAAATTCTAACCACTTTAGATTAGTCAATTGTTCAACTCCACTCAAAGTTTCTAATTGGGTAGAGCTACCTAAATTAAAGTAAACTAAATTACATAATTTTCTGAAGTCGATATGTTTTATACTAGAGTGCTTTATTGAAAGTCCCTTCAAATTAGGCATACTACAAATTGCATCAAAAAGGGTTTGGTTAACTTTTGGCGCTACCCATAACATTTCCACACTTTCTAAGGTTGGTAATATTTTGCTCCATCCATCCCTTACTTTTTTTTCTTGATATGCACTTAAACCTAATTTAGTGGAGGGGCCACTTAAGATAAGCCGGTCATCATCAAAATCGTCTTTGATGTAAAACTGCTCTTCAGGTTTATCTAAAATCCATTCATAACCCAAATAATTAGCTTCATTCCAATTGATTGACAAGTACTTAGTCTCCTAAAAACATAGCGCCCTTTATATGCGATGATAAACTTTTGACTGAATTGTGTTATTAACAAGCAAAAAAGAGCCAAACTTTAGCCGTTCTGGTGTAACAGCTAGTTAGACAAATTCCTTAGCCACCTTCACCATATTATTAACAAATAAATTTTGCTCATCTGTTTTACAAAGAAGAGCTAATTGATTCAAGTGTATTAAGCTGTCGCACCAACTAATTGATAAATCAATATCCAGAGACAAATTGGTTAGTATAGGTTTATTAAACTTTACATTGAAAGGATGACAAATGGGAAATATTAACGCAAATCGATCAAGGCTTTGAGCTTGAAAAGAAATAGACATGCTACCTCCATCTCTTAATATTTCAGTGTCTATGATTAACGTTGCTAGCATCTGGCCTTACTCAATTAACGTCTCACCTCAGTCATTTGTTGGCTTTCGAGTAATATTCATTAAAAACTCGTTTACCGTTTCGGCTGTAAAAAAAGTAATAGAAAGATGACGGAGCCAACAAGAAATAAAACAATGCAGACCACCAAACTAATGGACTATTATTTGGAATAATAAAAATACGAACTAATATAGAAGCTAAAAATAAGCTCGCTATTACTATTAAGCTATTCCTAGCCCAACGATCATTCCAAATATGGGTGAGCAATTTTATATTATTAATAGTTACTACTACTGCCATCCCTAAAAGAATGACTAAAGATTCATGCCTGCCGTTTACGGCGTAGATTGCCGCAAAAAAAGGAATAAAGAAGTATACAAACAAAGAATTTGAATATTGCTCTTTCGCTTTCTTTTTTTTGAAACCCTCTGGGTTTATGTGTTTTTCAATATCTTCTGATCCAGCATTAGCCGGGCAACCGCAAAACTGACACTGATCAAAATTGGGTTCATTGCCTGTCTGGCAGGCTTGACATGTCCATCTATACCCTGACATTTTGCTCCACCCTCAAAAAGAAGCTATCACTTGCTTAACTGGTAGGTAATTAGCTTATCAAAAATTAAGTGCGCTACAACATGAACTGACTTTTACTTGTTCCGTTACAGCGCGTGTTACAAAGCACGTTATCCCTTGTTATACCGCTTGTTTTTTAGAGTTATGGCTATTAATAGAAGAAACTTTCATAGCCCAAAGGGCTTAACCTCTTAGTTTGATTTCAGTCAACTACCGCTCTATCGTCAATTATTATCCTTTTGTATGAAGCCGACAGCTCAACGTAAGGAGTCAACAAGCTGTAAATTTCCTCATTCGTTGACCATTAAAACTTAATTTCCAATGGTTTAAGATTAATTTCTTACCTGTAAAATAACGGTGTTGGCAGTACCATTTATACCTATGCCATTTTATACAAAAAATATAAAAAGCCAGCAAAACCCAAAATACCAATGATAACAATTAAGGTAAGTGTTTTTGATTTTTGCATAGAACTCAACAGCGCAATCTCTGGCTGCATACGAACAAGATCGATTTTGTCAGAGGATTCTTTAAATTCAGGGTTATTGCGCTTGTGTTCCATCGAAACTATCCATATCTATTTACTGTGAACGTCTTACTACAGGGCGAAAATGCTCGGCTACAATTATGAGCTAATCTAATCAAGCCAAGCATTTTGGGACCGATGTAGTCTTCCTGTTAGCCCTGTTTCTGCAAGGTCGTTGTAACAGCCTCGGCTCCTATTAACATGGAGCCGCTGACCTTATTAAAAATTTTTTGAGACTTTAATGATTTAATGTTACTTCGAAGATAACTAGAAAAAACTGAGTAGAAGGTGGCACTGAGCACAGACACTACTAAAAACGAAAAACCCATTATTAACATTTGCGGTAATGCATCTTTACTTGTATTTATGAACAATGGAAAGAAAGCAATAAAGAAAACTATCCCTTTTGGATTTAATGCAGTAACAATTAGCGCCTCTCTAAATACTTTACTGCCTCTATTCTCTTTTTTGCTAGGATCTTCCAAATTAGGCACAGTACGCCAAGCTTTAAAGCCTAGATACACCAAGTATCCTGAAGCAATCCATTTGAAAACACTAAATAGCGCCGAAGATGTTGCCAATAAAGCCCCTAAGCCAGCAAAAGATATGCTCATTGCGATGATATCACCGGAAAGAACCCCGGTTACCACAGGAATTACTGATTTTTTTCCGTGGTTTAAGGATTGTCCCATAACAAGGAAAACAGTTGGTCCAGGGATAAAACACAACATCATTGATGCTAAGACAAAGGAAACCCACACTTCGATACTCATAACTGCTCCTTGATTGCTAACGCCTTAATAATTTTCCAAAATCGTCAACTAACATTGGCGAAACACGAGTGCAGACAACCGTTATGTGTACGACTTTATTGGCTTGTTGGGTAAACTGAGCACTATTATCTACTATCTACCTTTCATAGCAGAGGTAACAATTTCATCGATAACACAATCAAGCTGTTCTTCAGTTAACTCCATCTCTTTAGAAACTATATCGTAATATCTGGAGCCAACACCTTTGTAATGCTCACGCATTTTCTTTGAGTCAATCGCCTTTGCTTCTTCAAGCGCACAAAAAGAACGATTAAAACCATGCTGTATTGCTGTACGCACAATATCCTTAATTTGCTTCTTTAGCTCGTCACCATTCATGTCAACTATTCACCTGCGCCTCAGATAGGAGGCTGATAATGTTTGGCTAAAAACTCAAGCGAAGCGGACTAAACCAAGCTTTACCAGTCCCTCTTTATTGGCTTGCTAGCGGCATTTTAGCGCACCGCTGTAACAGTTATTTCAATTAACACATCACCTTCGAGGTCTACACCTAAGCAAGCACGTTGAGGCCAATTTTGAGGGTTATTACCAAACCAATCACACCAAACTGAGTCCATTGATTGTTTAGAGTTCATATCCGCGATGTAAACTTGAGCGGATACAATTTTAGTTTTGTCACTACCAAGCTCGACTAGATTCTCTTGAATTGTCTCCAGAGTCAATTGAGTCTGGCCCTTTATGTCCAAAGACGTATCTGATGATGTGGCTACTGTCCAAACTAGATCTTTATACGCGGAAGATTTATTTCGCCCTTCGTAAATACCTCTTTTTCTCTCAATCATCGATTCAACCTTGTCCTGCTAACGCTTTACTATACTGAAAAGAACCTTGTGGCGACGATACCCGACAAAGCAAGGCTAGCCAACAGTTTTTTGTCCTTCAAAGCAATTTGTGATGGCTCGTCCTGCTTTACTACTTACATTAGTGCTCCGCAAACTCAATCCACTTTGAATTTTTACGAATATAAAGCTGTTTAGTAATCAAGTGATCTCCATTGTCCCATACTTGATTAATTATTTTGTTTAGTTCCTCGATTGTCGAATCTACATTGGAATATCCAAATATAATCATGTCTCTGGCAGGAGCTTACAATATTTGGCTGAAATGTGCGGCGAAGAAAAACCGAGCGAGAATTTAGTCGTATCTCTTTAACAACTTATTGTGTGTTATTGGAGCTAAGCCTAAGCACTGTCTTTATAAACATCACTAAGAGACAAATCACATGATTGGCAATTATTGCCGCCAACATCTAGGGCAATAGGCCAATTACTACCAAAAGGCTTGTTGCACCTTGGGCATACAACGTGCGCGGTTTTAGTTATAGAATAGAGTTGAACTATTATCAAGACTAGCACCAAAAGGCCACACAAAGGCTTTAAATTTGGCAGCAATAGCGCCACGATTAGAAGCGGAATAGAAATGATACTGAGCACAAACCTATTATTCTGATTTTTCTTACGACAAGCCAAAATATAATTTAGTTTTTGACGTTCTTCGTCACTTAATTCCACAAGTAAACCTTTCTGTACTTTATACCCAACAATAAACACAAACACATAACGTTTGTAAAAGTAGCGGCTAGTGTTTGGCTATAATCAACAGTGAAGAAATACGAGCCAAGCGTTAGTCCTACCTAGAATGCTCTTATTCGCTCTCTATGCTAAAACCAATACTAAAATACGTTATTTTGTCTTTTATTAACTACTCAAAAAAATAAGAGTGCCTATAAGGTGAACAATCATAAATATCACCATAATCTGAAATTTCTTCCAAAGTATCAATCGCGTCGATATCTTTAGCCTTTTTGGCTTTTTCAAGCCAATGCTTACCCATAATATCGGCACCCGAACAGAAATAAAATGAACCTAGCCACGCCATAGCTTTTGAGTAACCATACTTAGCAGACAGCTTGTAATAATACAAAGACCCCTTGCCCTTAATGGCTCTCGCCAATTTATAGCTTGCTTCTCCGCTTTCAAATTTATTGATAGCCAAAACATATAATTTTTTCCCTTGTGGGATATTTCGTTTCAATTTATTGAAGTCTATCTCTACTAGAGTTGTTGGCGAATAAAGGTGCAGACCACTAATATAACCATCTGCTATTTGAATCAGCTCTTTTTCCGTAAGCTCATCAAAAAATTTCAAACTCTCAGCTGATAAAGGATTAAAAAGAAAAACCCTTTTATTTACCTCTTTTCTGAGTTTATCTATTTTTTCATAATTGCCCTCTTCAAGTGCTAACAAATATTTTTTCATTCTATCTATTTGCTGTTGATCAAGGTGTCCCTTCATCAACAAATCATGCAATGCTGCAATCATTGCTGGCAAATAACCATTTTCAGCAGATCTAGCAATCCAAAATTCTGATTTGGATGCAATTTGACTATCAAAATTACCTTTTAACTTTTCGCTAATAGGCTCTTTGTACGCTAGCCCAAATAGGTAAACTCCCAAAATATATTGAGATACTGCATTATTATTTTTAGCGTCATCAATAATGTACTTTGCTTCAATCGATGGAGAGTCATACGTACCAAATTTATGACTAAAGTTACTCTTTAAAACAAGAGACACAAAAGGGTGCTCTCTATCGTATGAGAAACAGTCTGCATCAACAGATCTAATATCACCTTTTGTAATTGTATTCATACAACTACTCTGAGAAAAAACATTAAATGAAAATAAAAACAACATTAAAAATAGATATTTCACAATAAGTTATATTACCTTTATGCTAATAAAAGCTAACGCCCGCGCTTAATGGGCTTGTTACAACTCTTTTCTGTTTTGTAGAAGAAAGAAATCATTTGAAACCTCTAAACAGTCCGGGAATTTGTCACGAAATTGTCAAATTGTTTCGAGGTCTTGTTCATAAGGAATTTCAAGTGTATTTGGGGCAATCAACTTTGGCTCTTAAATACTGTTGTACTGACCAACTTGCTCCATTTATTAGTTAAAAAATTAGCCTGTAAGTTCCCCAGAACGAAGATGAGCACCAAGTAGTATCTACATAGGCGACATGAATCTTTATTCCGTTATTTTTTACTAAATCATCTAATGATGAAAATGTTTCCTTGTAAAGTGCTTCATCTTTCCATACTCCTATTTCAGCGTTCCTAGCCGCTTTATATAGTTTGGAAGCCAAGGGCTTGGTTCCTTGAACATTTCTTATAGGTGTATTCGTACACTCGGCAAACAAACTAGTGCTAAAAAACAACAAAGCATATACAGATTAGGTAGTTCACCAAAACCTCCAAGAGCTATTACTCTTTGCTAAAGAGCAGTTTGCAGCGCCAAGTGCAACACCAACTATTAATTGTCGCAGAGAGTTTACAAACTAATTTGAGCAACTTGTTATACGCTCATGCTCAAATCTACACTAACAATTCTATAACCTACATCAATATAAGACTTATTTAATAAGCCAGCATTTCTCTTATTCCATACACCAGTGGTCAGATCATTTTTTAACTTTTCAAGACCTAGTTCCAATTTCGTAATTTTAGAAAATGTAGAAATAGCTGAACGAACATTTTTATGAAGATACGCTTCCGGGCGTTTCCAAAAACACGCTAAAAAACCATCTTCGCAATCATCAGGAATTAATAATGGTTTTACTTCTATGTTTTTAAATGACTTCTTTAACTCATGGATGCTAGGGAAAATTTGACGATCAATTTCATATATTTCAGGAAAGTAGTCTCTGGTTAACCAGAATGGAGCTGAATCAGGGAGCCATGTAATAGCGATAAATCTCGTTGTTGTTACTCGTTTTATTTCATCAAATGCTTGTTGTCTATTTTCCCAGTGATGCATCGAAAGTACTGTCATGGCATGGGAAAAATAATTATCAGGAAAAGGTAGTTTATCGGCCTTAGCTTGTTTTACTGGGTAAGAACATGGGCTTCGTTGATTTATCATCTCAATTGATGGCTCTACAGCGACTAGATTCACACCTTCAGGTTCGTATGATCCTGTACCAGCCCCAATGTTAACAATATTTTTTGCGTTAACTAATTCACTTTTTATTTGAGCTTCTATTTTCGGATCTGTACACCTAGTAACAGTGTATCCAGTTCCAATTTGATCATATATAGCTTCCATTCAACACCTTATCTAAAAAATGCATAGTGCCCTGTTGAGGGCTGATAATGTTTGCTTATACTTCTGAAACGAAACCACGACAAGCTGTTAGTTGTCTCACCTTTAACAGCAAGCTATGTGAGTTTTGACACTAACTCGATTGTAATTTGCTGACTAGTAACGCTTTTACTAAACCAACTAGTTTCATTTTTAACGTCAATATTTATTGAGAGATTGCCTTTGCCCATTTTATCAAGAACATTGCTAGCCATTTTACGCAAAGTAACCCAATCAGGGTGAGTCTCTAACTCACTCCAAAATGATTCATAAACATCGTTACTTCTGGCTTCGAAAAATGCATCAATTTCAGAAATGGTTTGCGCATCATCAGCTGATAAAAGGCCAGTTTCAATAAGCTGAGTTTTATACTCGTTGAAATGAAACGCTAAATCAATTGCCATCTCTTCTTCGGCATTACCAATACCATGAGCTTCTAATTGAACTGTTGGCTCAGAAGAAATAATAATTAAGAGCTTTAGTAATTCTTCGTAATGATATTTGATGTAATCCATACTATCGATACACGTAACGGTGGCTTAATGGGCAAATTGCTTGTTATGTTTTTGGACATTCTTTGGTGTCAACTTTGATTTCTGTGATTTGTTTTTGGTTTGCATCAAAGTAACTATAAGAAACGATAATTTCCATATTTCTGAAAGTTTGCATACATTCAATGGTACAAACTGAGTTTGTTATAGTTGGCTTCATATTACCCAAAAAAGCCGGTATATCTATATTTTCTTTTTCGTAATTTGGTAACTTATAGTTGTAGATAAATTCATTGCGCATCCCGACAGTGGAGAACAAAACATTATCAGCATCAATATTCATTGGTAAGTTTGCATTTAGCTCACTCGCAGCTTGCATAAGAAGTTTAGTTTTATCTTCGGTCGATTGAGTAAACAGATCACTTACCGCCCATTTACCAATTATTGCGCCACCAATTGCAGTGACAACAGTAAGTGCTTTCGTCCATGTAACCTGTCTCATTTTTTATTCCAAGTGATGATAAAAACACTACGCCCCAAGAAGGAGCTGCTAAATATTTAGCTAAATTGTGTAACGAAGCGGAATCGAGTAAGCTTTCGTAGTCCCATCTAAAGCAACTTGTGAGGTTTACTTACCAATTAGCCACGTCAAATTTACCTTTTATGATAATACCTCGCGACTGCAATAACTCAATAACCTTTTTGAATAGTCATTTAGTTTCTCTAGATTGAAATGCGCCATACAAATTAAGCGCTGTCAATTCGTCAATAGCATCAATTTCAAAATATCAATTTACTTGATATGTAATGGCTCAATACAATTAAATTGACGTTCTAATTCAAAGGCGAGAATTGAAATCGATTTACAAAGTGACACTTTACACCTAATCCCCTCATAAGGGGCAAACAATTAGCTTAGTTAAAATTAGGAGCCCATCGACGAGAGATTTTTTTTGTTAAAACGCATGTTATATGCATTTACAACTTAGTTGGAAGTTTTATAGATTTATTTGCAAATTCCACTCACTTTCGGCATCAATTACAAAACTACTCAGCACCTGTTTCGATCTATTTCAGCGACCATTCCGATAAAATCAGCGAAAGAATGGCGAGGATAGTATTATCCATCCATTCGTCGGCAATGACCCCTATCAGATGCTTAATACCCTGCGTTAACAAGAGTATTTTGCAGAAACGTTGGAATTAATTGTGACCTTTTTCAGGCCATAAATACTGTTTGTCTGTAGGTAACATCGATTTCTCAAGAAAGAATCGATATGAGAGGATTTCGTTCGTTTTACGTGAATGAACAGGGACAGTCATCGTCTGATTTTCACTATCCCATTCAAAGTTTTGCCAACACAGTTTGGTACCATGACGCGATTTTCTTTCAACTGCTTTATACTCTGACAACTGCTTTTTAAATGTTAGCCAAAAAGCCAAAGATAAATCGTTGCGCCTCGCGGCTTTTAGGTAAGATGATAGCTTTAGTTTATTTCGTTTAGTCAGCAGTTTTTTCATAGGGTAACTCATTTATCTAGGCAATCAGGACTACCATATTCTCTTCCAACTGGACCACCAAGAGCACCATGAAGTTTTCTTTTCTTGCACCAAGCAATGGCAAGTTTATCAAACTCTTGGGCATCAATCGCTAACGTAATTTTTTGATAATTATTCTCTTTACACACCGAGTATTCTTCAGGGTTTTCAACTTGAATAATGACGGGGTTATGGTTATCTCGTTCAAGGGTTACTTCTTGATAGCCACCAACATCAGAGGTTTCAGTGACATAAAACCATTCTTTTGTACTCATCTGATTTCCTCATATATTGTATGATTACTAAGCACGTCCCATACGCCAAAAGGCTAAGTCAACACCAAGGTCTTCTGTAATATTTTCAGCCTCCCAAATATCTCTTATAGACTGCATGTTAAGCCATATATCGATACTCGTCCCAGTTGCTAGCGCGAGCCGACGTGCCATTATTACACTGCACCTAGACTGGCCATTAGCAAAGACCGTGAGGGTATCTTCATCAATTCCTAGGTGTCTAGAGGCATCAGCAAGCGAAATATGATGCTTGTCGAGTACTTCACGTTTAAAGAATACACCCGGGTGAGTCGGCTTTCTTGTCATGTTAACTGGGGCATTTTAGTCTCTAGGGAATTCAATCAACTTTGATAGTATAGACTTGTTTAACACGATAATTCGTCACAATTTAACGAAGATTTATTAGGATGTGCTGTTCGCCGGACGGTTACGCAACCACAGTAACCATTACTGCCAATAATACAGTTTAACATTGGGATTTAGAAGCAGCCAAAAACAAAGCCCCGCTAGTGCGAGGCTTTGGATTCAATACTTAAAATTAGAACTAAGGCACGAACACATCTAATTTTGGATTGTCGCCAAATAAGCTCACGATCTTATTAAGATTAGATTTATTATCAGAATAATCCCGGATGTACATATAATCTGCATTACTGGATTCATTGACAATATCAATAATCAAATCAGCCTTTCTAAAGGTGTTTACGTCTGTTTCACCTTTAACTAACTCAGGGAATTCTGCCAAAAGTGCATTCACTATCTGAATATCCATAGGTGTTTTTGAATTAAATTCCCAACCGTATTCGCCAAGTTTTTTTTCTGTCTCTTTCGGTAGGACGAACACAGCCTTGTATGACTTAGCTATCACTAATTGCCCCCTTTGTAAACTTCTACTGGTATCTTATCAATCTTCGCTTTTATTGCTGCTTGAACCCTATGATGTCCATTCTCTATCTCTAGCTTTCCTGTGGGGCCGACCACCACAGAAACTGGACCATCATCACCTTTTCCTTCAACAAAGCCATCTTTTTTCATACTCTTAGTTAATCTTTTAACATTTGATCCCGACATTTCAGATTTTGTTTGAGTAGGCACAAGATTCTTGGGGTTTACCATTTGACGGTCTCCACCACAATTATGCACTAGAATATTTTGTTGAGTTACATAATATGTATGGAAATCAGCAACAGTAAAGTTATAAGCCGTATCTTTCCGCTCCAAGCTTCTCAACGAAACAATTACCAAAGGCACTCCTTCGTTATCAACTAACTTATCACCAAGCTGTAAATCAACGGTGTCTCTCCAGCCTTTCCCTAATACGTAAAATGGATGACTTTCCGTAGCTTCAATGGTCTGCGTCACACCTTCTAAAGTTCTAACGCTAATTTCATAAATGTCTTTGTCGTATACAGTCCAAGTATGCGTAACAGCTTTCCATTCAGATTTACCTGTTTGGACATTTTTAGCCCAAACTAATTCACCGACGCTAATATCTTCAATTGGTTTATGTCCCTCCTTAGTTAGCACCTGAGTACCAGCAACAAAGCAACTTAACGGACACGGACTTTTGCTCAGCGCTTTCTTAGCAGCAGCTTTAGCACCAGCTTTAACAACTCCTTTAATAGCTCCAGCAACACCTGTCAGATCTGAAGCTGTATCTATTGTTGAGACAATATTACCTCCAACTTCACCTTGAATCTGGATAGCTTGCTCGCCTGACAAGCGATCTAGCTGAACTGTATCCATTCCAATCATGCCTGTTGGGTCGATGTATTTATATGGATTATTATTAACGTAGGCATATCGATTAAAACCGTGAACCAATTTTCCTACCGAGGCATGTCCCAAGGCATCAACTGGATCATTCGAGTAGAAACGACCGATAACTGGATCATAGTATCTTGCCTGCATATAAATTAGTACGAACTACGATCCAATCGATTACCGCATGTGTGCCTATAGCTTCTTTTAGTTCATTTTTAATTGATCATTCAAAACTTTTCCTAAATTTGCTACTTCTCCGCCTAATCTCATTGCTAACCTAGCCAGTTTTAAATAGTTTTTCCTTTCGTTTTCTTGAGTTTCATTTAGCTGTTTTATAGTTTTTAACGCCCTAGGATCATTCAAATTAATTCTGAAAATTAGTTTTAAAAATAAATCCACCGACAATGAGTGGATAATGCGGAAAAAGTTTAAGATCAGGTACGGAGGATCTAATGTTAGATGATACAAAGCATCCTCTATTTCATCTAAGTATTGCTGCACTATTTCAATACTAATTTTTTCATCGTGATCGGCTAATGATGCCAGAGCAAATACAGTTTCAGGCCACCTTTTTTCTTTATCAAATAATTTTAATGGTTTTCCATTGTTAAAATATTCAATAGCCACTTCAGGTGCAAAACCAATGAAAATAGGCTGTAGCCCCCCTTCAATATTATCTCTGTTGGAAGAAATCCAAGACCTAGCTGGTTCTTTGTTACTTTCAATACCAAAAAACCTTATCAAGTGTTGAAGTTCATTCGATTGTTTTTTCCAATCAGAGTAAATAGAGCTATTGAATTTATTTTGATCAAGTTTTGATACTAAATCGGGTATAAAGCTCTCATCTATTTCATTAATTATGGAGAGAGAGCGAGCTAAGTTTTCAAGATCGCGTGAGACCAAGTTATTCATTTTTTTAGCCATCAACTCAGGCGATAAATTCGAAATTATATCTTTGGCTACTTTAAGTTGTTGAGCTGTAGGGTTCTTACCTCCTCTTAAAAAATGAGGACCAAAGCCTAAACAGCGCCAAAATACACCATCAAAAGCATTGATAGCGTTTATTGGATCAGCTTCAAAACACTTAGTAATAAATGGTATTGAATCAGTCACATACTTATATTCGTGATTTTCTTTACCTGAATTATCTAGTAGAAAAACACTTTCAATTAATTTATCTACTGAGTATAGGTATTCGGGATTAGCTATCTTTATTGAATTTACAACTCGTCTCCACTCAAAATTCGCAGCAAAGCCTTCAACCCACTTGGGACGGAAATAAGTTAATCTATTTACCAACTCACCAAAGCTATAAAAATCACTTACTGACATTTTATTTGCTAGCCGAATAAGCTTTTCACTATTTATTTTTTCAAATAGGTCCTGAACTAGTTCTGAAGATAAATCTGACTCGGCCCCTCGACATAAATTGATAAGATGATTAGCAATATTTTTGCTAAATATGGCTGTATTGCCGAAACCTGAAGAGAACCACTGCAATAGATACTCTTCATCTAAGTTCAGTTCTTCGTTTGAAATTCCAAAAAAGCGGATAAGATAGTAATAACAACCTATTGCCCATTCACTTTGTTTCCATTCTTGTTTGCATCTGTACTTCAAAGGCTCTAGCATCGACAACCATAACGTTTTATTTTCGAATCTAGTTGCATCTGTTAAATCAATTGATTGGAGAAGCCAATAAACACCTTCTAAAGTTACTTTATTATCTAGTATTATTTTCAATACTATTTCTACCGAAGTAGGCCACGCTTGGTAGTTTTTACTACTGAAACATTCACCAATTAATCTATCTGCATAACTTAAGTGTTTTGTTCTCAAAATTTCATCAGATATCGTGACTATGCCAATAGAATCTAGCCTTGAAAGTGCTATGGCGACCTCTTCAGAACTTAGCCCCATTTCTTTTACTGAAATTATTAAGTTACTTCTCTAAAGCCCTGCATCACAACTACTTATTTGTCTAGCAGCAATAATTGACAGTATTAAATTTGCATGAGGTATCTGTTTGATTCTTGTAAACTCTTTTCGAGCTGTTTTCCAACCGCCACGTAAAACCCAAAAAAATTCCCAAGGTGAACTTTGTTCAGAACATTGTTTAAGCCTGTTCTCTAGAGCCGTCCCCATGTAACTATCGTTAACATCTTCATCAAATCTTTGAACAATGGGTAATACTTCTTTTCTTCTCTCTATAAGAGCATTCTGAATTTCTTCGTTAGCTAGTGAGGGAGAAATTAATGCGGGAGAAGGAATATGAAAATCAATAAATGTACTAGTAAATATTATTTTTAATGTTGAACAAGCTCTTTCTGACAAGCGTTCAATAAACTCTTGCGGGTATTGTTGTGCGTCATCAATAACTAAAACTTTATTGCAGTCATTAACTAACGATCTTAATAATTCAGCAGGCTCAGAACTATAATCAGGTCTACAAACAATAAAGCCCTCGTCATAAAACTTTTTAGCTGCTTGCCAAGCCGTAATAGACTTTCCACAACCTTGTTTACCTGTAATCCAATATAAATGAGATCTATCTAACTCTACTTTTATCTCAGTACAGATAGAAAGTTCAGGACAATGAACCACGTCAGATGGGCCAAGCCTTCTCCCTGCTATTGCGTTTTCTAGCCCCCTCTGCTGCTCAAAATCAACTTGCTCCCACATAAAGTTTGTGTCACTAGAAACAGAACTACACCAATCTTTTAAAAGATTTACAAATTCACGCCTAGATAAACTAATTCCATGACTCGCAATGGTCGATAATTTAGTAACCAAAGCATTAGCTATCGCCTCTCTATGCAAAAATGATTGTGCATATATATTATTTTTTTCTAGAAAAACGGCTAGTAAATGACAAGCTTCTCTCAACAATCCATTAATATCCATATTCTTAGGGCAAGGAATTAAAACATCATTGTAGCTGCCCATTTTCGTCACACTTTGGGAGCAGGGTCCAACTAGAAGTAGTATGTGCGCATCAGCTTGAGATTGCTCTTTTAACTCAGTTGCCCACTTTGTAGCATTGGCTTTTGAAATTTGATTAATTGACGATTTAACTTGGCTGACTTTAGTACCTTTTTCTCCTTGCCAAGCAACATCTACCTTATCCGATATATGATCAGCCTCTATTGTTACTGTAGTCCAATCAATATCGTGAAGCGATTCCAACAGCGCAATTATTGACTGAATTAAATATCCTCTATTTCCGTCTTTACCGCTCAAACATTATTCCTTTGTTTTTTTAATTGAATTCTAAAGTAATAGACTATTCTCATCGATTTAAACTTTGTAATCAATTGATTGCGGAATTTAGAAAAGGCCACTACCACTCTCAGCAGATGGGTGAGTCGCTTCATAAACTTCTGACAACTTCTTACGGCTAACATGCGTATAGAGTTGTGTTGTGAGGATGCTGGCATGGCCTAGCATTTCTTGAATGTGGCGGAGATCAGCGCCATTATCGAGCATCGTTGTCGCTGTGCTGTGGCGATATAGGTGGCACGCGCCAGTTCGGTCAAACCCGGCCAATTTCACATACTGTGATGCCATATCAGACAATTTACCCGGCACATAGCGTTTGCCATTATTAGCCAAAAACAATGCCTTTTCTGAACCAATAAATGCAAACATTGGTCTAATCTTACCAATGTAAAAAGCTAGCCATTCACACCCCCGCTGACTAATGGGGACTAAGCGCTCTTTTTTACCCTTACCGTGAACTCGAACTAACTTACTATTGAAATCAATATCATCCAAATTAAGCCTAGCTAATTCACCTCGTCTAATACCCGTAACAAAAAAGGTCTCTAGAATAGAACGGTCACGCAAGCCTTTAATCCCAAAAAGTAGTGGTTGTTCTAAAATGGTTTCTATTTCTTCTGTCGTATAAAGCGCCTTAGGTATCTGCTCGCCTTTGGATGGGAGTTCGATGTTTTCAAGTGTATTTGTCGGTAGCAGCTTTTTGATGTGCATGTACTTAACGAATGTTTTAACAAACGTAAGTAGGTTTCGTTTTTGTGCTGGACAAAGAGGCTCATTATCCAAGGGCTTACGATAAGCGTTTAAATAAGCTGCATATTCGTCCATCAAATCCAAATCAATTTGGTCAATACGGGTAACATTGCGGTCTATACACCAAAGAAAGAACTTCTTAAGACCGCCTCGTTTACCACGAACGGTGTCAGAGCTTTGCCCTTTAGCGAGACAAAGCTCAAAATAGTACTTGGCACATCGCCAAATACGTTTAGTGGTAGGCTTGTCCATGCACTAACTCTTTGGCAAAAGACATTCCAGCGTCCACAAATCCTTTAGATTCGGGGCGACACCAATACACAACAGGTTTGTCACCAGAACGAACACGACCAATTCGATAGCCAACCGCAGATATTACCGTTCCATCATCATTGTAGGTCGGAAATACAACGCAGCCACGAAATAGTTCATGTCCAGTAGCTTTAATTAAGCCTACTCGTTGCAGGCTTCCTCGTATTGCTGCTCCTTCAGCTGTTTTTGCGCGAGGGATATTTCGCCCCATGGTACGGTCACAGAAGCCTATCATAGTGTTTTCTCGCAGAGCATCATCTATAGCACAGCAACTCTCAACAAGCCCCTGTGCCACTTCACTTTTTTGAAATCGATTACGATAATAGTCAAAGGCTTGCCGAATATGCAATTCATCAAGATTTATTCGATCAAGTAAATCAACGTAGCGGTTATTGTTCACAGTTCACCTCCTTCAGTCGTACTTAGTAACTTGCGAATTGACTCTCCACTTAGCTCAATTTTATGACTTTTATGGACAATACGATCGAGCACTGAATCCGCAATCGTTTCATTACCGAATGTTTCGTGCCATGCCTTGATTGGATATTGCGATGTAATTAGCAATGAGCCTTTTTCCTCACGATATTCAATAAGCTCGAACAATAGGTGCCGCTCATTTCTATCCATTAGGGCATTACCCCAGTCATCAAGGATAAGTAAATCAGGTCGGCCAAGTCGCTTTATCAGCTTCATCAATTCACCTTCTTTATCGGCGGCAAGCAACGCTAATAGTAAGTGAGACAAACGATAAAAAAGTACACTACGCTCATGAGCAATCGCCTCTTGGGCAAAACGACAGGCTAGTGACGTTTTACCTGTGCCAGTTGCCCCTAGAACAATGAGGTTTTGTTTATTTTCGAGCCACTGGCAAGTTGTTAATTGGTTAACTTGATTAACTTTAAGCGATGGATATAGCTCATATTCAATGTCTGCGATATAGTCATTCGTATAACGTAACTTAGCTTGTGTCACTAAACGCTTTATCTTACGTGCTTTGTTTTTAGCAATTTGTGCCGTTAACAGTTCCGTTAAAAGCGTTTCATTGGACATGGCTTCAATGTTGCCTTGCTCAAGCAAAGGAATAAAACCATCGAGTTTTAGTGTTTTACACTGAGCGATAAGTGATGTTAATTCAGTCATTTTACATCTCCCCATAATAATCTTGACCACGCAAATTCTGGTGCTTAGTGCTAGCTATATACTCATTGGGCTCACAGGTTTTGGCTCTGAGGATAAGTTCGATTTCTGTTGGAGTTACCATGTCAAAGTTAATGGCATATTCACATGCACTGATAAGCGCTTGGTCACCGTATTTTTGTTGCAGCTTTTGTAAAGCTTGGCACTGTTTGCCAACAGGCCGAGAATGGTTATGGCGGGTTTTGCTATAAAAATGCTCAACCACCTCAACGACTTTGTTATCGAGTGTTTTCGCCCATGAGAGGTAATGAGGTTTAGTTTTATTTTTCTGAGCGCGGTGTCTAGGGTGTAAGTGTTCGTCAATGGAGACCACGTTATTCTTACCCTGCACAATATCGTGTACTACCCGTAATTGGCCTTTGTAATAGATTTTAAGCTGTTCACTGGTCGCTCTCAGTTCAACATAGTCATTGCTATATTGGTGAGGTACTGAGTAACGATTGCCTTCATAGTAAACGAAGTAGTTTTCAGGAACCTTAATGACCGTGCGATATTTAATGATTTCAAAAGGTCGTTTAGGTTTTGGTCTAAGCTGATTGTACTCATCGGCATAAAATAAGCGATTAGCACTCAGACCAGTTTTCTGATGTGGCGTATTGTTGCGTTTTTCCACTTCGGCCTTAAAGTAATCATTGATTTCCGTACGTGAAAAAAACGTCAAATCCGTGTTGGCCGTTGCAATGACACTATGGGTCAGCTCTTTGACCCGATTCTCAGCAAGAAAATTATGCCCTGGCGTGAAGACATCTGACGTATCAATATGAACGTTGGAATATTTCGCAAACTCACGAGCATGATTACTGAGCTCAGCAAGCAACCCTGGCGTTTTAACCATAGCACGTGCATTGTCACAATGAATGACTTCTGCCATACCACCAAAAAAGTCGATTGCCGCAATAATCGCGTTAATCCAGCTTTCAGCCGTCATATCTTTGGTGGCATAAAGAAAGCGTTTAGTCGAATAGCCCAAAGTGGCGACAAAGACATAGTTAGTGACTGTTTTACCATCTTCTTGGTGAGAAACCGTCGAGCCAGCATAATCGATATACATGACCTCGCCCGGTGCAGAGATTTGTAGCATCGACAGGCGCGTACTTTTTACATGCTCAGCAATTAACTGATAAAACCGAGAAGGTTTATAACCTTTATCACCAAACTTTTGTTTGTACTCACAATATTTGACCCAAATCGTTTTTCGATATTTTTTATGTGCCTCAAAACATTCTTTGATGATTTCTTGATATGGCGGCTCGACTTTTAATCGCTTTTTGGCGAAGAACTTAGGATACATCCTGTGCTGAAGCTCGTCATCATCAAGTGTATCAAGCATTTCTGAGGTAATAGCAGCGTCAGTGGCACGCTTACAGGTGTCATCAATAGTCTGCCTTGGCATACCGAGTATTCGACCAATTTCACTATGGCTTAACTGTTGTGGAGCAAAGAGAAGACGAATGGCTTCTCTCGTTTTGTGTACAGCAATCATATGAGTACCTTTATCTCGTCAAATTAAAATAAAGGCGCAGCCGCTTTGCTTGACAAAATAACGTCAAGAATTAATCATTAGCTTGTCGGGTTACACATTCGGCAAGCTTGTCTGACAAGCGGTCTCGTTAGCAGTCCTACCTGCTAACGAGATTTTTATTTCTACGCCATGAAAACACCTCGAATAAACATCGTCATTTACATTTTCCAAAAGAATTTAAATTTTTTTACAGCGTGAATTTGACAGACACAAAAGGAGAGCTAGACTTAAGACTAAATGAATCCTTCGCCAAAAGTTTCATCTACTCGAAAGTCAGACTTACGGTCTGATTTTTTGTTTTTAGCCCTATAAAAACCAAGGGCTTAGCATTAAATCCAATTCATCATTCACACCTAATACATGAACAACGCATTTTTTACGTTGAGTTAAGTTATTCCTTGTGTGTAGTTTAAGATTGAGAAATGATCAAGTTGTGTTAATCGTAGTTTGATCATCAATATGTGCGGAGCTCAATGTTTTAACAACAAAAATGATGTATTAAATCAATTATAATGGATTAATTATTTTAATAAGCTTTTAAAACACCTTGATATTTCTGACTTTCCTTGCAGTTAAATCGATTAACATGACATTTTTTGCGTAATATGACGTTTTTTCATCATCATGACGTTTTTTCATTATCATGATGTTTTTTGCCATGTAGAGCAAAAAGCTTAATGTTAGTTATGTGATAACCATCAAAATATACAGAAGCAACGCTATACGTTATGATGCTCTAGTGTTAATAGATAAAGTAATTTCTGATGAGTGTTACAGAAATCTATATCACTTTACTACTTTTTATCTTGGCGCTTGTTACTGGTTGTATTATTAAAAATGCCAATATCATTGAGCGCTACGCCAACAAATATCTTAAATGATAACTTACTACTCCGTTTTATCTGAATGGTTTCCATCGATATCAAAATCAAGCAACAGCTAAAGTTAAACAGCGCTGCTGATTTTGATCGGATCTGCGCCGAAATGAATTGGAGCAGCTGCCATTTCTAATGGAATCTACATTATTAACCTTCCCGCATTTTTTACAAATTAATTCAAAGTTAAATTTATAGTTAACACATAAAAAGAAAAAGCCATAAATTTTACTGCCAACTTTTATAAAAGTGATAAAAAACGCAGTAGCGACCAACAAGCTATATGAATACAGACCAAGTTCATAAAGCGTTAAGTCTATTAGAAGCTCGATCGCTAACATCGCTACAACGTTATATTGCTTACTTGATATAGCCAGATAAATCGTAATTAGCACAATTAAAACAGACAAGACGTAATACTCTTCGATCAAAGACGTTAAAGCCCACACAGGGGCTGTGAGTAACAAACTTAAAAAAACAAAGCCAAATCCGTCAATTTTTGAAATCCAAAAATGAGTTTTGATTATATTAGTACTATTGCAAGAACCACACCTACATGACAACACAGCTATCCTTGATATATAACGCCCGCTTTACGGGTAAATTGATTAGTTTAGCTAAAATTAGCAGCGCAATAACGTGAGCTAGCAAACTTTATTTGTCACGTTAAAGCGCTTGATATATTTAATTGACTACCCACTTCACATTTGTCTTTTTAATACCTAAGCCAATCTTAAAGTTAGCGGGAAATTCTAATGAAGGTTTGCCTACCCAACCTCTCTCTAAATAAAGATTGTAGCCTTCGCCTGATTTCTCATATTTGACAGCAGATAACCAAATAGCATCCCAATCGCCCAAAAACTCTAAATCATCCAAACTATTTGGATACTCTCCATTTCTAGTTTTGTGTAGTTCAATTATAGAAATAGCTGAAACAAAATTTTGAGTGCCAAATTTTGCATCAGCTTCAGGAACCTCAATATTACAACCTATCAATAAGAATATAACTAAAATAGAAAGAAAGTACTTTGTCACAACAATTTAGTCCTTCATTTGGTGTAAACATAACGCCCTATCAAGAGTCTGATAAATGTTTGGCTAAAATGTGCCGGG
This sequence comes from Endozoicomonas sp. G2_1, assembly GCF_017744155.1. GTDB lineage: Bacteria > Pseudomonadota > Gammaproteobacteria > Enterobacterales > Alteromonadaceae > JAGHQT01. The sequence continues at coordinate 44,954 of NZ_JAGHQT010000020.1, forward strand.
ACGCAAAACCGAGCCAAACTTTAGCAGTCTCACTTTATTTGTTTGTTAGCGTTACGATTTACATTGTTTAATTTTGACTTTTAGCTCATTAATTTTTTCTTTGTCTATAGGCGTGAGGCCCGACTTATGTTTACCAGCAGTTACTATTAACTCAAAAGTTGTGAAGTTCTCATCTATAACTTCAGCCTCGCAATTACAGACCTTTGATATAAAAGCCTGCTCAGATTCTTTTTGAGACATCACTTTTACACAACGGTCCTTGTAACCAGATAAAATAGTGTCTTTGAAAGATTCATCCGCAAAAGAACTTGAGGCACAAAAAGTAAGCATGATAAAACTTAATATTTTTCTCATAGTTTAATTCCGTTTATATGATTCTAGGTAAAACTAACGCCCCAATAAGGGGCTGATAAATGCTTGGCTATACTTGTGTAGCGAAGTGAAACCGGGCCAAACTTTAACAATCCCACTTTATTGGCTTGTTAGCTGTACTTTTAATCTTATTTAACCTGTTGCCATTTTATACAAAAAATTGAAGAAGCCAGCAAAAACTAATACTCCGATTATAACTATGATTGTAAGTGTTTTGGACTCTAACATTGAATCTAGCAACGCAACTCCTGTTCGCATACGAACTAGATCTAAGGGGGAATTAGGTTCTTTTAACTTTGGTTTGTTACTATTCTTTTCCATGAAGAAGCTCCGTACTAAAAATACTTGGTGTACAGCTAACGCCCCAATAAGGGGCTGACTAATGTTTGGCTAAAATGTGTAGCGAAGCGAAACCGAGCCAAACTTTAGCAGTCCCACTTTAACAGCTTGTTATGTTTACTCTAACTCTTCTATCTGCCATTTACTATTTTCGAAAAAAGCAGAATGGTTAGGCAGAAGATCTTTGAATTTAGATATCCATGGAAACCTTTTATATAAACACCCCATGCATACAACCATTCCGTCATCTGCATTATCCGTTGTGTTGCACATAAATTGCCAGCCTTCATCATCCCAGTGTAATACCTCGACAATTGGTTGCTCGCCACTCATGACAAATTTGGTTGTGACAGCACAAGTATTGGCCGGAAAGGAAAAAGGCCAATTGTTTGGTGATCCACAATGTTCAGAACATTCAACAGTATTCATAGTAAACATAACGCCCGCTTAACGGGCAAATAATAGCTTAGCTAAAATTAGGAGCGCAGCGACGGGAGCTAAGCTTTATTTGTCCCGTTGAAGCACTTGTTAGGTGTTTTGCAGTGTTACCCAGTTTATATTTTTAATGTCTTGGCTTTCCCTCAAAACTGAGCGTAGAGCCACTAATAACGAATCTGCGTATTCTATAGAAGGCTTGTTACGTCCAAAAAAACCTTTAGGGTAAGCCTCTAGTGTTATTTGCCAATCAGTTTCCGAATTATCAACATTTCCGCAACATAGTCTATATTCATTATCGGCAACGTAATAGTCAAGATACCACCCCCAATCTTCGTACTCTGGGTATGAAGTAAAAAAACCTTTTTCCGCAAGTTTTTGTGAAAGCCAATAAGCTAACTCGGCACCGTAAACTTTGGGGTTCACTTGTGATTCGTCCGGAAGATACGGTTTAAAAATATTGGAACTAAAATCGACCTGCGTTTCCATACGTGACACCTAACGCCCTGTTAAGGGGCTGATAAATGTTTGGCTAAAATGTAAAGCGAAGCGAAACCGAGCCAAACTTTAGCAGTCCCACCTTTAACAGCTTGTTATACGTAAATTGCGCTAATCACTATTCTTTATTTTTTTAAGTTTTGGCTTTGGTCGCCACAACACAGGTTTTTTAATTATTTTAGGTTTACGCCATTTAATTAATGAAACGACCAACTCCACAAACCATAAAATAAACCAAAGCAATACTTCAAAGACCAAAACAATTAATAAAGCTATAAGATCAATTATTGACAGAGTTTCTCCTGCCGCCACAAAAAAACCTGTAATAAATTCTAGCAAAGCAGCAAACAAAGAAAAAAGAGCTTCAGCGATAGCTGCAACTATAGAAAATAAGCCTTCGAGCAATGCAGACTTCCTTATACGTATAACGCCCCAATAAGGGGCTGATAATGCTTGGCTAAACTGTGAAGCGAAGCGGAACCGAGCCAAGCTTTAGCAGTCCCAACTTTATTGGCTTGTTATGTGTAATTACAGCAATTACTTTTTATTAAACAACTCTAATACTGAAAAGTACATAGATGTTAATAAACCAACTATACAAACGAGACAAACACCAGCCATTGGAAATAGAATAATTGCTACATTTGCTTGATAGCCCTTGTAAGCAAACAAACCACTAATAACGCCAACAACAACCTTCCATAACTTGCCCTCAAAACTAGAAGTAGCAAATTGTTTTAAAGGTTGGAATGTATAGCGCATTTTCAATATGAGTGACTCCATCCATTACACATAACGCCCGCTTAACGGGCAAATAATTAGCTTAGCTAAAATTAGGAGCGCAGCGACGGGAGCTAAGCTTTATTTGTCCCGTTAAAGCGCTTGTTAGAAACACATTACTTTGATATTGGTGTATAAACGTATTTATTTTCTGCTTTACACTGTGTAGTTGGAAAAGTATGTGCTGTGTTTTTTACTTGTTGATGCTTTAAAAAACAAGCGCAATACTCTTTTACCAACATCTTTTTGCCCTTGTAACGAGATTCACACCTTAAAGTAAACAACTGTGCGTACTCTTTTGTTTGTACATCAATTTCAGGGAACAAGTTTGTTTTTTTACTACTTGGCGCTGAGCAACCGGCCAAAATAAACAACGTAACAATAATACAAATTTTCTTCATGACTTTAATTTATCGCGTGCTTCTAACGCCCGCTTAACGGGCAAATAATTAGCTTAGCTAAAATTAGGAGCGCAGCGACGGGAGCTAAGCTTTATTTGTCCTGTTGAAGCACTTGTTAACTGATAGCTTAATGTAACCACAAAACTAATAGCAACAACCAAAGTTAAATGCGTTTACCAAAAACGCCCCAACACCTCGCCACGGTAACACCAAAACGTTGATTTGAGCCTTTTGCACTTGAATTTGTTATAAACTGACAAACCTGCAAAGGCGAAAACACATGGGCAATAACTGCCCAAACTATCGTTTAACACCAAAACAATAAAAACAATTTAACTTGAATTAGTGGTGACAGTTAACGCCCTGTTAAGGGGCTGATAAATGTTTGGCTAACATTTGCAGCGAAGCGAAACCGAGCCAAACTTTAGCAGTCCCACTTAAACAGCTTGTTATGTGCCTTTTACCTTTAATTTATATTTATATTTACACTCTAGCAACAGCACTAAATTAAACACAATATTAAACGCAGCTACCATAGGTAAACCTAGTAAGAGAAAAAATATAATTGTGCTATAAAACCAACAAACTAATAATATTGGAACGCTAATGATCAACCAAACAAAGTTCTTTTTGTTTGATGCCAATAATTTTTCACTTCTATCCATCCAGAACTCGATAGGCCTATATTTCATTTTATTTCCGAAGGCACATAACGCCCTGTTAAGGGGCTGATAATGTTTGGCTAAACTTGTGAAGCGAAGCGGAACCGAGCCAAACTTTAGCAGTCCCACTTAAACAGCTTGTTAGGTGTACACTTTAATCGATATAAGCATAAGAAAAAACAGCATCTATTGCATTTGCTACATTGTTTATAGCTATAGATAAATCTGAAACACTAAAAACGGTTACATTTATTTGGTGATATGATTCGTCGTCAATTCGTGTAAGCTTTACGCTGTTATCATCGCAAATTTTTTTAATTATAGAAAAGTCTAAATCTTTATACTTTAAATATGTTCTAGAACTATTTTTATCTAAATAGAGGAATGTCTCACAATTGTCAGTTATTTGAAATCCACCTTCCACTTCAACGATAAAAACAGTTTCAAAATTTTCACAATCTATTTTAATGCTGAAACTTTTTTGCTTAACGATACTTTTCAAATAACCGAAAGTTTCTTCAAGGTTAGACATATCCGTACACCTAACGCCCCAATAAGGGGCTGATAAATGCTTGGCTAAACTGTGTAGCGAAGCGGAACTGAGCCAAGCTTTAGCAGTCCCGCTTTATTGGCTTGTTAGCTGAATAGCCTACTGTAACCACAAAACTACCAGCAACAAACAATGTTAAATACGTTTGTACGGAAAGTGCAACAACATCCACCACTACCCGACAAACTTGAATTTGAGCCGTTGGCACTTTGCTAGTTTGAATAACGAATTTAGCAAAGGCGAAAACTCTTTGGCAAAAAATGCTGAGCAATCTATGGCTGCTAAACTAGCCAAACTCAAGAACGGCAGCAAGTGCAAAATTGGCGTTTTACACCAAGGCCACCACAAATAATTTTTACTCGAATAGTGGTGGCAAAGCTAACGCCCGCTTAACGGGCTAATAATTAGCTTAGCTAAAATTTAGGAGCGCAGCGACGGGAGCTAAGCTTTATTTGTCCCGTTAAAGCGCTTGTTATGTTTTTATACCACAAACAAAAGAATAACTGCACCAATTGCCATAATTAGATAATACTCTATGCCATGGCTAAATTTTGTTAGTAATAAGAAGTACATAAAAACCACACTAACCATTATTACTGCATGGACAAATAAGTGGAAGATCGGAGTACTATTTAACAATGCAAACAATAATATTGGTGCGCAATATAAAATAGTTGGTGGTACTGGGTGTTCTTTATAATCGTGAAACCTCAAAGCTGCGATTAAAAATAGTATTTTTACGATCATCCATGTCCCCAAAAAACATAACGCCTAATTAACAGGCAAAAAATAGTTGGCTAAAATAAGTGAACGTAGTGAACAAAAAGCCAACTGTTTTTTGTCCTTGTTAAATTTCTTGTTAGCTTTTTGTATTTGTGCATTCAGTAATATTTTTCACAGCCTTTTCAGCTTTATTTGCCCAGAATACATCAGGTTTCTTTGTTTGATATTTGCGTAAAGACTGTATGATTTTTTCTCTATTTTCCATACTCATATAACAAGGGACATACGAACCACTGCCAGCTAAATAACGAGCTCCAAATAGTTCTACGATAAAACTGCTTCCGCTATCATTACGCATTAAAGTTTGAATTAATAGATCGAGATTAGCTTCAAGCAGATAAATTTCATTTATATTATAGATTCCGTTAACTCGACCATCTAAGTAGTCCTGAGCTAACCACCAAGCGGCTGTCGTACGTTCCTTTTCCGATTGATGAGATAATTTTTTAATATAGCTATTAATCATTTCTACATTCCCTGCAATGGCACAATTAGAAAATAAAAATACAAAAATAGAAGCTAAGGTAGAAAATTTCACTATTTGATCCTTTGAAAGCTAACGCCCGCTTAACGGGCAAATAATTAGCTTAGCTAAAATTTAGGAGCGCAGCGACGGGAGCTAAGCTTTATTTGTCCCGTTGAAGCGCTTGTTATATGCAGCTTACTTTACGTTAAACACTGCACCATTTTGAAGGCACCGTTAATTGAGCACCCCACTTTGAACTTTTGAGCTACCCACCAAAACCAACCAAAATTAATAGCTTTGCCACCTTTTATTTCTGCTGAAATACAAAACCACCAACAAGAAATAAACTATCTAAAAAGACAGAAAACGGCAAAGCTTATTAGTATTGCGCCAAGCCCAGAATAGCGAAAAAAAACAAACCATGTCTTACGCTAAAATGATTTTAATTGGCATATAACGCCCTGTTAAGGGGCTGATAAATGTTTGGCTAGACTGTGAAGCGAAGCGAAACCGAGCCAAACTTTAGCAGTCCCGCTTGAACAGCTTGTTAGCAATACTTTATATGGAATTTAAGGAATAAATAGCATTTGAAGGCAACTTGATTCCGTTGTCTTTTGCTATGTTTTCAATTTTTTTCTGTACCAACTCATAATCTTCTTTTGATTGCATTAGAGACCATTGACTTAAAATGTTCTCTTCTTCCTGCTCGGGTATATAAGCTGCAATTATTCTAAAATGCTGCTTGAAACTAGTTAGTATTGAAAATTGGTATATACGAGTTGAGATACTAAGAATAAATAGAGTCGTTATAACCAAAGCTAAAGCAGTTAGACGCTTTAATTTTGGTGATTTTTTATTGTTTTCAGTTTCATCTTCACTCGTTGTTTTTTCTTTCTTCCAGAGAGCGAAAATAGTAGTTAACAAAACCGAAATTAAACACGATGAAAATACCGTGTAGAAAAACAGACCATAATTTAATAATTCTAAATGAGAAATCTGCGCATATATTTTATCTACATAAGATGTGTTTATATATGACGCAAAAGAGATAAATGCTACGCCAATAAACTCTAATAAAGGCTGCAAAATATACAGAAATACTATTGTACTGATAATGCTCACAGCAATAGCTGTTTTATTTTTATTTATAAACTCCAATGCGAGCTTCCTTGTATTGCTAACGCCCGCTTAATGGGCAAATAATTAGCTTAGCTAAAATTAGGAGCGCAGCGACGGGAGCTAAGCTTTATTTGTCCCGTTAAAGCGCTTGTTATGTGAATTTAATCGATTTCCCACATAGAAGTATCATTAACTGGTCTCGGTAACCGGCCTTCCAACCATTCAGCACAAGTACCTGGTCTAAATTCCGTATTTTCACATTCTATTACCCAAGACAAAAAATCATTTGGACCACCATTCATATAAGGCGGTGGAGAAACAGGATAAAAAGAAGTTGGAAGCCGCTCTTCTAGCGATAAATAGTTTAGTACATGACCTAACTCTTGTACTGTATGCCATGCTAAGTGGTGTGTTGTATCTATTGTGAACTTAACCCACCAATTCTCACTTTCTTCAGAGCCGTGTGCAATTGAACCTTTGATTGCAAGTACTTTCTCTAAAAACTCTATTAATTTTGTAAATGCTCGACTATCCATAATTCACATAACGCCTTGTTAAGGGGCTGATAAATGTTTGGCTAAACTTGTGAAGCGAAGCGAAACCGAGCCAAACTTTAGCAGTCCCACCTTTAACAGCTTGTTATACGTTTACTTTACTCGCGGACCTGTAGCCAAACAAGTAAAATAGCCCAACCACAAGCCAAACTATACCAATATAAAGCACTATATCTGTTACTTTGTCTGGTTTTCGCAACCAAAGTTGTATCGGTAGCAGACCACGGATAACGCAAAGACTGGCAATAGTATATATACCTAATTTTAATAATGGGAGTTTGCGAATTATTTGTGCTGCTGATAACGCATAACAGCCGGGAATAATAAAAAGAATAGCGGCGAGAATAGCACCAATAGGCGCAACTATTGTTCCTTGCTGTGCCGACTCGACTATAAATTTGGGAGCCATTTGAGCCGAATAACATTCAGCCCCAAAGAATATGCAGGATAAGTGAGCGAGTGCAGTGCTAAAAGCAACAATCGCAGCTAATAGTAAAAGAGATATTCCAAATTTTGACTTCACGCTGCTCTCCCTTCAAACGTATAACGCCCCAATAAGGGGCTGATAATGCTTGGCTAAACATGTGTAGCGAAGCGAAACCGAGCCAAGCTTTAGCAGTCCCACTTAATTGGCTTGTTATGTTTCAACTTCATCATCAGGATAAAGTTCATTATAAATAGCATACGCATTATCTCTTGCTTTAAATACTAGATAATACAATGCGGATTCCGCCGCTATGAAAACGACAGCATACCAAGAGCCAAACAAGTTAATAAATATATTTAATGGGTTTTGGGTTGTAGTATTATGAAAAGCAGCACTTGCAACAACACTTATAGGCACAATCAATATTGTCACTATAAACGCTGTAAATAAATTAGTACTAATTTTTAATAATTGTTCTGCGTGCATTTCCTTTGCTTTTCTACATTTTTCCATTTGGACTTAATACCTTCCTTGAAACATAACGCCCGTTTAATGGGCAAATAATTAGCTTAGCTAAAATTAGGAGCGCAGCGACGGGAGCTAAGCTTTATTTGTCCCGTTAAAGCGCTTGTTATATGCAAATTTGACGTGTTTAAGGGTTGCATTGAATGCCACCATAAACAAGTAACTAACTAAAATTATTAATACCGACTTAACTACCATACCAATAACAAAAACTGCATCCGCATCAGGTTGCTCAACTGCAAACTCAGATAGCACCTCGATAGCGCACCACAACATACCATTAATTAACGCTAGAAATTTGAACCTACGTTTACCTAAAATAATTGGCGATGCTATGCAGATGAAAACTATGAAGTAAAACAGCAAGATTAGCATTTATATTCCTTTGCATATAACGCCCGCTTAACGGGCAAATAATAGCTTAGCTAAAATTTAAGAGCGCAGCGACGGGAGCTAAGCTTTATTTGTCCCGTTGAAGCGCTTGTTATGTTTACATTATCGAGAACATTGCATGAATTTGATCGTCAAACATGAATGTATTTAAAACCCATTCATTACGAGGTTTGTAAAAATAGAATTTCCAACGAAGTACATGTTTATCAAATTTTTGTAAATACAATACCAACATCAGTGATTCACCAACCTCTTCAATCTCAGCAATTTCAACACTTATAGTTTTACCGAAGCGCTGCTCTATTATTGGCTGCTGCATTTTCATTTGATCAATTAGTGCAAAATACTCGTGTTCGGGAACGATTAAATAAGGCTTTGTTAATTTTACACCAGCTTCCATATTGCCTTTACCTATTTCAGCCATGACATTTTGAGCAAGCTCTTTTGCTTTTTCTTTGGAAGGCAAAGTATCGGCAAAAGCTAAAGTAGTAAATAAAACTAAAGTAAGTGTGATGATTATTTTTTTCATTACATCTCCATTGTGTGAGGTAAACATAACGCCCCAATAAGGGGCTGATAATGCTTGGCTATACTTGTGAAGCGAAGCGGAACCGAGCCAAGCTCTAGCAGTCCCACTTTATTGCCTTGTTAGGTGCCTTCTTGTTTTTTAGCTTCAAGGTATAGCAACCAATGTAATAGCAAATAGAATGATGCACCACCTAAAGCCCACAAAATTAGGGCCTCTGCTCCATAATGCCTCCACTTAAGCATCATAAGGTAGCCAAATATAAAACCTAATGTAGCTCCTGCCAAAGCAGAACCAAACACAGGTTTATACTTTTCAGATTTAACTAAATAGGCTTTTGTTAAACCTCTAGCTAATTCAGCAGTTCCTATGCAACCCACAAAATAGCCTGCTAGCTCGTAATTTATAACAAAACGCCAATCAAAAATTCTTAAAATTAAGTCAGCTGCACTAAATAGAACCCAGTAAACAACCGCATACATCAAAACAACAATAGCTCCGTGAAATTCCGGTCTTGAATTTTCAAAACAATAAACCGGAATTTTTTTGAGAAACTCCATTATTGATACAACTCCATGTACACCTAACGCCCCAATAAGGGGCTGGTAATGCTTGGCTAAACTGTGTAGCGAAGCGAAACCGAGCCAAGCTTTAGCAGTCTCACTTTATTGGCTTGTTAGCATTACTTTACGTACATAAACTGACATACTATTTCAATATTAGATGTGACATCCCACTCAGAGTCACTACTTATCATTTCATTAGAATATTTTGCTATTACGGCACTTCTATCCATCAAGTCACTTGAACCAAAATAAATATCAATTAAACCAAGATAATATGTCCCAGATACTTTAATTGGATAAATTTCTAATTGATAAAGTCCATGGTTTTTATAAGCCCAGTTACCTGTTGAATATAAACCAGGCCAAGAATCAATGTCTTTCCATATAAACTTTTGAGTACCGTCGAGAGCTATTTTTTCATCTAAAACTCGATAGTACTCCCCTGGAATTTGACTTGACCATGAGAAAAAAGAAAGAACCGACTCATCATTTCCGTCATTGTCAATATCAAACTCTAAATATGGCACTCTCTCTTTTTTATAATTTTTAGAAGTACCTTTAATTTGGATAAAGCCTTCTTTCCATTTAAGTTTGTCATCTGTCTCTGAAATTAAATCAAGACTTTTTTTAAATTTCATTACATCTGCACGTCTTCCGTAATTCTTAGTATCATTAACATCAATAGAAATCCTCTTAGAGTATATTTGTTTACATATATCTCTATCGCTACCTTCAGTTATCTCCAAATGAGTCGCTTTGGCATTAAATGTTAAAACAAATAAAACACTTAAAAACGAAGAATATTTTGTACAATTCAAAGCTAAACTTTCCCTGTAATGCTAACGCCCGCTTAACAGGCAAATAATTAGCTTAGCTAAAATTAGGAGCGCAGCGACGGGAGCTAAGCTTTATTTGTCCCGTTAAAGCGCTTGTTATGTGTTTGCCCTAACAGTATATGTAAAACTGCGACAACAACTACACCAATAGTAATCCAAGTGCCGTAAGATAACCAAAAAGCAAAGTACTGAAAAGATAGGTTATTGACATACAAGTCTGGCGAAGGAGCTAGTTGCAACTTATCTAACTCATTTTTTGCATATATGTTAGCTGCAAAATGTAAGATGACCAAGATGCTGATTAATGCAAACAACCAAAACTTAAAAGGTTTATTCATGACACATAACGCCCCAATAAGGGGCTGATAAATGCTTGGCTATACTTGTGAAGCGAAGCGAAACCGAGCCAAGCGTTAGCAGTCCCGCTTTATTGGCTTGTTAGCTGAATAGCCTGCTGTAACCACAAAACTACCAGCAACAAACCATGGTAAATACGTTTGTACGGAAAATGCAACAACATCCATCACTACCCGACAAACTTAAATTTGAGCCGTTGACACATGGTTAATTTGAACTACAAGTTTAGCCTCGGCAAAAACTCTTTAGCAACAAATACCTAGTAAATTGTACCGCTAAACTAACCACATCAAAGAACGGCAACAAGTGCTAATTTTTAATTCTACAGCCAAACCACAAAACTATTTTTACTAGAATAGTGGTGGCAAAGCTAACGCCCGCTTAATGGGCAAATAATTAGCTTAGCTAAATTTAGGAGCGCAGCGACGGGAGCTAAGCTTTATTTGTCCCGTTGAAGCTCTTGTTATAAGGCACTTACCTGATATCTACAGTTTGAAATGTAGGTAAACTTAACTCGTAATTTACTACATGTTGACTTTTAGGGTAATCACCTGCGAGTGAAAATATTTCAAAGTGTTCAACCAAGCCATCCTTTGAAATATTTACAGTAACTAAAGCACCGCTATCAAGTTGGCTTGATTTAATCAATGGCCCCTCAAGGTAGTCGTTCTTTTTGAGAATATTATTTTTACACTCGACAGGAATAGCAATACTAACGAACACCCCGCCACCATTAGTAAATTCTCTTTCTGTAACAACAGCAAGTGAGAGCTGTTTTTTTAATTCGAAGGCGTATTCGGAGCAGTTTTGAATGAGCCAATTAAAGATAGAAACTTCTATTTGCTGTAATCCTTCCATCTGCTTACGCCTTATAACGCCCTGTTAAGGGGCTGATAAAGGTTTGGCTAAAATGTGAAGCGAAGCGTAACCGAGCCAAACTTTAGCAGTCCCACTTGAACAGCTTGTTATGAATTAAACACTTTCTGATATTTCTTTAATTCTTCAAAGTTAGGGCAATCAACAGACTTCAAAACAAATGTTGGAACCATATTGGCGACAATGGGAACAATTACAGCCCCCAACATATCAGGGTTTGGCTCAACATGTAGGCAAGTCAGCGTATTCTCAGGTAGGTTTACATTAAGCGTAGAAGAGGGGCTTGCATCTGCTTTAGCTTGAAATATATGTTCACCTGAGTTTATTTTAAATTGGGAAAATTGGTTATTGCGTAGCTTAACGAAATATTTATTATTTTCTCCAAAGTACATACTTACCGCTCCAGCTTGAAATGCACCTGTTCGATATACAAGTACTTCAGATGTGGAGTTCCCTTCCGTAACTAGCTGAACACCCTTAGACAAACTTGTACATGCGGATAAAAAAGTAGCGAGCAAAATTATTAAATATCGCACGGTGGTTCCTTTTGATTCATAACGCCCGCTTAACGGGCAAATAATTAACTTAGCTAAAATTTAGGAGCGCAGCGACGGGAGCTAAGCTTTATTTGTCCCGTTAAAGCGCTTGTTAGGCAACTTTTACATATATCCAGCGTGATGGTTTAATAACATGCATGAATATACACTTCCAATTGTTATAATTAGCCCCGCATTGCAACTTTGTATTGTTACCATCAGATGCCTCAAATTCAAATGGCCTTGATTTACACCAATCAATTGCAACTGAAACCGTATGCTTACCTGGAGCCATTTCAAAATGTTTTACTTCTCCAGAACTAATCTCACCAACAGCGACTTCATCAACATAAACTTTATATTTACGAAAGTAATTTGTAGGCTCAACACCTCTAGTTAAGGTTAAACAATTCACAGGAGCAGAGTCATCTCTAACTAAGCTTTTCCGGTGTCGTTTAATCTTGGCTCCAAAATAAATTACGAAACCAATCCAAATTGCCAAAACACTAATTAATGGAAGAAATGCTTTAATTAATACCATACTGTCTCTAGTTGCCTAACGCCCCAATAAGGGGCTGATAATGCTTGGCTAAACTGTGTAGCGAAGCGCAACCGAGCCAAGCTTTAGCAGTCCCGCTTTATTGACTTGTTATGTGGCTGTCACCGCATTGCGAAACTTTAAGGTAACCAATAAAGACGCCACAAAAATAAAACCAGAAACAATGCCCGCTAGTAGCGCCGAAAAAACAAATGAGGCAACCAAAATACAAAAACTAAACAGTGCAATAGCTGACCAAATTGCCGTAGCATAAAAACTGTTAGTTTCTGTGATGTTTTTGGATACACGATGGGTATACAAAATAGCCACCACCAAAAAACCTATCGGTGATAAATAATCCATTAGACTTGATTCTCCATTGCCACATAACGCCCGCTTAACGGGCAAATAATTAGCTTAGCTAAAATTAGGAGCGCAGCGACGGGAGCTAAGCTTTATTTGTCCCGTTGAAGCCCTTGTTATATTTACTAGTCACCTTTAGCCATATCAGGAGAGGATGGATCAATATTTTGCAATGAACCATCATTTAAGCCATTTATTAAATGAATTAATTCTCCCATTTGATCATGAGAAAGCGCAAAGTGAACTCCGTCTTTTACAAAGACGTAACGTCCCTGCTTATCTTTAAAAACATCACCGTTTCCTTTACGAATGACTTTTACTTTACCCATGATTGAATTCTGTCCCCTACTCTGAAGTAAATATAACGCCCGCTTAACGGGCAAATAATAGCTTAGCTAAATTTAGGAGCGCAGCGACGCGAGCTAAGCTTTATTTGTCCCATTGAAGCGCTTGTTATATGCAGCTTACTTTACGTTAAACGCTACACCATTTTGAAGGCACCGTTAATTGAGCACCCTACTTTGAACTTTTAAGCTACCCACAAACACCTGCCAAGATTAATAGCTTTGCCACCTTTTATTTCTGCTGAAATGCAAAGCCACCGACAATAAATAAACTATCTGAAAACACAAAAAACAGCAAAGCTTATTAGTATTACGCCAAACCAAGAATAGCGAAAAAGACAAATAAACGATGTCTTACGCTAAAATGATTTTAATTGGCATATAACGCCCGCTTAACGGGCATATAATTAGCTTAGCTAAAATTAAGGAGCGCAGCGACCGGAGCTAAGCTTTATTTGTCCCGTTGAAGCGCTTGTTATATGCCAATTCACCTAATCGCCTCCACCACTAGAACCACCACAACCACTATTATCCGGGGGTATATCGAGTGTAGAACTACCACGGAATGAGCCATCACCTTTAACCGAACCTATCTTGCCAAGCCGGTAATGTGAAATGATTGGTCCAACATATGGCACAAGCCAAGTTAATAAAAATAAACCTAATTTTTCGTTACTAAACCTAAAAGGGCAATTTAAAACAGACAACGAAATAATAAAAGCTACAAAACAGTGAATGGCTAAAAGCAAAATTAAGATGGTAGAAAGTTCCATGTTTTACTCCTAGGCATATAACGCCCCGATAAGGGGCTGATAAATGCTTGGCTATACTTGTGAAGCGAAGCGAAACCGAGCCAAGCTTTAGCAGTCCCACTTTATTGGCTTGTTAGCTGAATAGTTTACTGTAACCACAAAACTACCAGCAACAAACAATGGTAAATACGTTTGTACGGAAAATGCAACAATATCCACCACTACCCGACAAACTTGAATTTGAGCCGTTAACTCTTTGGTTTGTTTGAGCCGATAAAACTAAACGGCGAAAACACTTTAGCAAAAAGTGTTATACAGGATTGGTACGAATAACTCACAAAACCAAAGAAACGCAACACCCACCACGTTTTAATTTTGCCAACAAGCCACAAACTATTTTGACTTGAATAGTGGTGGCAAGCTAACGCCCTGTTAAGGGGCTGATAAATGTTTGGCTAAACTTGTGAAGCGAAGCGAAACCGAGCCAAACTTTAGCAGTCCCACCTTTAACAGCTTGTTATACGATTATTTTGACTGTACCTAATTTTTGTAAGAATAATACTGTCTTATTAAGCAAATATTTGTCTGTTGAACAAATAAGTAACCCATTATCCAGTTCATCTATTGGGTCAATATCAATTCTTTGGCTTTCGTCCGTACGAAGAATTAATGTTAACTCATTCCAATCATTTGAATCTGGCGTTAGCGAATTACCGTCAGAATCAATATCAGCTGTTTCACCCCATAAATGATTTGATATTTCATAATAAGGAGGTAATAGTTTTACTACTTCGAGTTTAATCGAAAACATGCAATTTAAGGCAATCGTATAACGCCCGCTTAACGGGCAAATAATTAGCTTAGCTAAAATTTAGGAGCGCAGCGACGAGAGCTAAGCTTTATTTGTCCCGTTAAAGCGCTTGTTATATTTACTTTTTGGCACTGGGTTTAATTAAATTGGCTTTTATAGCGAAAAACACATCAATTAATATACCTAGCGTAGCAATACAAAAAACCGCAAACATTGGAAAAAACAAAATACCAAAGCCAGTTTTAAAACTGGCAAAAGACATAACACCACTAATTAACGCTACTGATAATTGCCAAATTAAATTCTCAAACTCTGTATTGGCAAATATTTTTAGTGGCTTAGCATAGTGCTTTATTTTCAAATTGCTTCCGTTCTTCGGTGTAAATATAACGCCCCAATAAGGGGCTGATAATGCTTGGCTAAACTTGTGAAGCGAAGCGAAACCGAGCCAAGCTTTAGCAGTCCCCCTTTATTGGCTTGTTAGGTAAACTTTACTGAAAAGCTAGACCGTACAGTACCAATGTTATAAACCCTATGATAGCAAGACCCACAAGTTCAACTAGTAACGCTTGCCCAAAAGGTGCTCTTTCTTGCTCTGTTACTAAATACTTAGGGAAATTACCAATAGTTATTATACGCAGGAAGAACCAACCAACACTCCAGCCAATAATTTGAACGGACAAGTCCCAAGCAAGCCAAAGTATTAATCGAAAGATATAATAAAATAAACGAAATAGAGGCCGACCTGCTTCTGCAACAACTTCTTCCATGATGAATCCCCCGTTTACCTAACGCCCGCTTAACGGGCAAATAATTAGCTTAGCTAAAATTTAGGAGCGCAGCGACGGGAGCTAAGCTTTATTTGTCCCGTTGAAGCGCTTGTTATATTTACTTTTTTTCATAACTCGCATTATTTAAAAGCAGAACTTTGTTGTTTTCAAGTTGATATGGTGGAGATAATAGAACTAGACGTTTTTTTATATTATTGCTCAACGGTCGGCCGTCATAAGAAAATTTGGAAAAGCTGCACGGATCTTCTAGTTGGACTTGCTCTGATTTCACGATGAACATACATAAACTTTCTGGGCTAACCCCAAAGAGAACAACAACATTTGTGGATTGCAGAGTTCGTCTTCTATTTACAGTTGAATCGTATAACATATTAGTTAATTCTGATGAGTAAATAGTTGATAGTCTGTTATAAACCTTATCAAAATCACTTTGTTCAATTTTAAATGAGTTCTCTGATACCGATTTAATTTGCTTAGAGTTAAGATTAAAAATATATACAGGATAACCGCGCCACTCAACTTGCTTAAACTCACCCACAGGGATAGTTTTAATATCAACTTCGATCTTACTTTTCTCTTGAGAAAAAGTTGAGATGGAAAACAAGGTCAAAAAAATCAGTAAAAGTCGAATCATCACCGGTAAATATAACGCCCCAATAAGGGGCTGGTAATGCTTGGCTAAACTGTGTAGCGAAGCGAAACCGAGCCAAGTTTTAGCAGTCCCACTTTATTGGCTTGTTATGTGTATATTACAATAAACTACGTTATCAATTGATTTTTAAAAACTAATGCCGCTAAAACGACTATAGCAATTTTGGAAAGAGCTAAGCTAATTTGATGGCTAATACCAAAAGATTTTAATATTGGCAGCAGCAAAAAATAACTCGCACATACAATACCAACAAAATAAATAATAAAAACAATTATTGTACTTTGAATTGAAGATATAGCCTCTTCCATGCTTTGAGGTTCCTTTTACACATAACGCCCCAATAAGGGGCTGATAAATGCTTGGCTAAACTGTGTAGCGAAGCGAAACCGAGCCAAGCTTTAGCAGTCACACTTTATTGGCTTGTTAGCTTTTGTCAGTTAAGCCAATAACACTTATTTTGTAATCACCTGCTTCTTCAATTTTATCATCAATATCCGTTTTGACTTCTAAGGAATTGATACCCCATTTATCATTAGGTTTATAAAATTCAAAATAAAAGACAACAGGTTGCCTCTCAAACTTCATAAGATACCATCTTGCCCAATAATCGCCTTCAATTCCTTGCTCATGAATCAACTTATTAGAATAGTACTTCCCAAATGCTTTTAGTAAGCTTGCAAAATCACCATCTGTTTTTTCGAGTGAAGCAGGGCTAATATATTTAATAACAGTCCCTTTTGATAAAGCTGTAGAGGCTATATTTTCAAAGTCACCCTTTTCTATTGAATCGAATACAGGTTTTACCAAGTCGCTAAATTCTTGCGCATCATCTGCAACAACATTTACAGAAAATAATATCAGAATAAATAATAGGTATTTCAAATTTTCCTCCGAGGAAAGCTAACGCCCCAATAAGGGGCTGATAATGCTTGGCTATACTTGTGTAGCGAAGCGAAACCGAGCCAAGCTTTAGCAGTCCCGCTTTATTGGCTTGTTATACACCGCTTACAGCTTTTAAATATGCCTTTGAACCTAAACCAATTTGCCCCCAAATGGATCTTTGGTTATTGCCTATGTAATCGTACTGCTCGTCAGCATCGTACAACGTTATTATTTGCTCAGGAAAAACGTACTCACCTCGTTCAAATGTATGTTCCAGTGGTTCATTAGCAGATATTAAGGCGAATAAATCAGAAGCCTCTACATCAAATACATTAACACCGAAGTATGTTACGACATAAGATTCATTTAGAGCTAAACCAATAAAGCTCACTAAATCATTTTCAAACTCAACCTGAAGACTGCAATTGAAATAATAGTCGAGAGAGTCTCTAGATGAATCAAATGAACCATTGAGTAATTCACGAACTTCTGCTCTAGGCATACCTAATTTAATTAAGCCAATTCCATTGTGCGGTTTTATCGAAAACTCCATAACTTCCCTAGGTGTATAACGCCCGCTTAACAGGCAAATAATTAGCTTAGCTAAAATTAGGAGCGCAGCGACGGGAGCTAAGCTTTATTTGTCCCGTTAAAGCGCTTGTTATATGCCAGTTATACATCCGACTTTACTAAAAACGATTTTTTTCCGTTCCAAACTAACTCTACACCTCCTTTAAAATCGAATATTTGGCAACTTTCATTACCATAATTCCTAAGGTAATTGACCACATCAGAACTTTTTACCCAAGTTGTTGCTACTAATTGTTTTCCCGGTTCCATATCTTTAATTATTGCTAAATGTCCTGCAGAGTGCCTATAAAATCCAGCTGGAATAGCTATATCTTCTTTACTACAGAAATCTTCAATTATTTGCTGATATTTAGACTTCGGCACTTAAATCTCCATGGCATATAACGCCCCAATAAGGGGCTGATAAATGTTTGGCTAAACTTGTGAAGCGAAGCGAAACCGAGCCAAACTTTAGCAGTCCCACTTGAACAGCTTGTTATGTTGATATTTAGAAATCAAGCTCAAACTTAACTTTTTTTGGGATAGTAAACTCAAAAGTTAATTCAACATTTTCAACTGAACAGGCTATATGATCTAGTTTATCTGAAGATAGTCGGTAACCAGATTTTTTAATCATTTCAATTACTGAACTCTCAGGTAAATCACTCGGTATTAACTCTAAGATCTCTACTTTAGTTATATCCAGTGTCGCACTGACATTTAGCTTAAAAGTAACCGTACCATTCTCTGTATCAGCTACGTAAGATTTGGGAAACTTCGGAGTAGCACGACTAGTAACAAATAAAGTAGTTTCGGGATCACACGGTATACAGGCGTTCGCTTGTCCAGAAAACCACAAAGCTAATAGTACAATAATTCTCAAGGCTTCATCCTTCAACATAACGCCCGCTTAACGGGCAAATAATTAGCTTAGCTAAAATTAGGAGCGCAGCGACGGGAGCTAAGCTTTATTTGTCCCGTTAAAGCGCTTGTTAGGTTTGTCTTTAATTTAAGTTGTAAGTGAACC
>NZ_JAGHQT010000021.1 GCF_017744155.1 Endozoicomonas sp. G2_1
TTGAGTAATAAAAGCACAGAGAAATAAGCAAGGTTTTTAAACACTTTGCCATCTAAGATATTGATTATTAACAATAAAATAATGGTGGACGATACTGGGCTTGAACCAGTGACCCCCGCCTTGTAAGTGTGGGTGGGGTGCTTGATTTTAAAGGGTTGCGTGACGATTTGTAGCCTTGCTGTACTCGTTCGTTTATGTATACTTGCGTTGATTCTAACAAAAATCAAAGGCAATAACATGGCAAGCATAATCAAGCGGAATAGATCCGCCCGTGCAACTATTAAGCACAAATCACTCGAAAAACCTTTAGTAAAAACTTTCGGCGAACACCCTACTTTTGAAGAAAACAAAAAAGCTGCTGAACAGTGGGTTGAGAAAAAAGAGGCCGAACTAACGTTAGGTGCTCATATCGATATGTCTGCGGCAACGCAAATTTATTTTGACGAGTTACTAGTTAGGTATCGCGACGAAATTCTATCGAAAAAAGAAGATAACAGCCGCGACCTATCAAAGGTTCGCGTTATTCGTGCGGCAATGACCGGCATACCAATAGAATTTTTCACAACACGAGCAGACCTCTACGATCACGCTCAAGAATCGGGTTACACCTTAGACCAAATTAATTTCGATTTTATATGTGGCTTTATCAGTCATCGTCTATTTATCGAGGGCGTGGCTTGGGACACTGTAAACAAAGACTTACAATTAATACAAAACGTCTTAAAAACTTCTTGCGTTGGTTGGGGAATAAACGTACACGGAAACGCGATTACTGACGGAATTAAGAAATTTGACATTCTTAACCCTGAATATGACAGAAAGGAAGGTGTTAGGGAACGTAGAACAACTATGCTCGAAAATCAGTTGTTGTTCGATGGCCAAAGCAAGTACAGTTTAATCGCTGAATTTGCCGTTGAGACGGCTATGAGGCGCGGCGAGATTGCGCGCTTAGTTCCTGCTGACTTACACGGCAATATATTAGAAATTCATAAAACCAAGACAGACCGCAAACAACGAAAAGCTGGTCGCGTCATTCCTATATCGCCAAGAGCCGTTGAAATATTTGAAAGCTTCGCGAAACATGTAGAACCCGACGAGTTACTTTTTGGTTGTTCTGATCCTAAATCGTTGTCTCAAGGATTTGACCGATTGTGCGAGCGACTAAATATTGATGATTTAAGATTTCATGATTTACGGCACGAAGGTACAAGCCGACTCTTTGAACAAGGCTGGGAAATCCAGCAAGTAGCGTCTATTACTGGCCACACTAACTGGAAAACATTGCAACGCTATACACACCTCAACCCTAGGTCACTAGGAAACATGTATAAGCCACCTGTAACTATGGTTGCCGCATAACAAAAAGCCCTAGCGATTGCTGGGGCTTTTTTTATCTAATGTCACAACACCGCCGTAACCAATACCCAAAAAAGCTATAGATTTACAGGTGCCATAATAAGCAATGTATTTTTTGTCGCTGCTCTGCACTTCTTCTTCAAGACAATAAACGTAAAGCCGTTTTTTTTCGTCGTAGGCCAACGCCACACGGTCAGTCACAAAATGTGGGATATAAAACAAGATAGCTTCTAAAAAGTCTTTAAACATTTTAATCACCCAATAAAAAACCCCAGTTTGGCCACTGGGGTTTTTGCATTTTTTTAATTATTTAAAACAAGAGGAGTTCAATGAAAAGCGAAACTCAAGACCTATATTATCAACACAATATAAGTGCGCAACGCTAAAAACCGTCACGCTTTAAATAATTTGCGGATCTCTCCGGTTCAACGTGACCGCGCACGTTCTCAACCATCACGGATTAGGGATATAACATTATCAATGCCCACACTTTCGCAGTGAGCGCGGCTAACCCGTCAGTTAGCACCAAAACGGATGAACAAGCCCTATTGCTTGCCGTTACCGTCTATATTCTGTTGCCACAAACCATCAAGATAGTTTATCCAAGTATTGTAAGCCTCAAGCTGCTCAGCAATGTAATCATGTTTCTGATAGTTGCCTTTAATACCTTTTAGCTTATGCCCTAGTATTTTCTCTGTCACAACATCGTCGATACCGAGTTTGGCCATGTGCGTATCAATGGTGCGGCGCAAGTCGTGCATGTTCCACTTATCGAGACATAAACGCTTGTTGATTGTTACCGGTATTCCCACTAGCGATTGACCGCTAACTGGCTCTCTAGAGTGCGGTTTATCTGACGGTGGAATGAGTGTACCCGTGTCGGGGTACAAGTCTATAAGCGCCTGTATATCTGGCTTTAAGCTCTCATGAATAGGTCTGATAATCGTCGATTTATTCTTTGAATCTGGCACCGACCAAATGCCGTTCATTAAATCAAAATCGGTTTTTTGCGCTGTTCTCAACTCGCCAGTTCTATCGCCAAAGGCAATAATTAGCTTTGTGATTAAAAGGTTTCTGCGCCCCATAGGACGCTTATTGTTGTGAAGCGCTAGCGTTGTATCTTCATTAACAAAACGCCATAACAAGCCCAGTTCGTGATCGAGTAAGTAGCGGTCGCACTTTTCAGGATGCTTACCAACATCGTTAACTTTCAAAGACTCTAAAACCAAGCATTCACCTTTATGCTTTTTATTAACAAAACGCAAAGCCGTTTGCAGTATGCCGAGCAAGCGACCAGCCTGTACCGGATGCTTTACTAATGCTGGGTTATCAAACACCTGATCCCAATCTTGCATAGTAGTCTTTTCAAGCGGCAAGTTACCAACATGCCTATAAACATAACGCTCAAAAAGTGGCGCTAGTTTATCAAAATCAGACTTTCTATTTTTCTTGGCGTAGTTATCCAACCAATACTGCAAGCCGTCTTTAACGGTAAATGCCGTTTGATTTTCTCTTATTTTAAGTTTCTTGTGTTGCCTTGGATCTTGGCCTTGCTCAAGCATTCGCTTGTACTGCAACGTGTCGGCTCTCGCCTCGTCTAGCGAATATGCTGGGTAAGTGCCAAGCTTCATTTTTGCCGGTGAATCAATCCATTTGAACCGCAATGAAAAAATTATTTTTCCCTTCGGCGATACTACAACAGTTAAGCCGTTGCCATCGCCAATTGTGCAACCCTTCCCTTCTTTTTGCCAAAGTTTGTTTAGCCGTGATTCCGTAATTTTCATGTGTCATGCCCTGATTGCTGCTTTTTGTTAAATCAGAGCATAACACATTTAGTACACTTTTTAGTACTGATATTTTTCAAAAGTCTGTGATTTGGTACGAGGCTTATACAAACCTTCGTCAGTCTGAGCGCCACGTTTTGCCTTGGCTCTGTAACTTCGCATCACTTGTTTTGGTGTAATTCTGTACTCAGGATATTGTGAACTAAACTCGCTCGCTTCTTCCCAGAGTTCACGAGTATTACGGTTTTTTCTCATCGCATTGATGATCTTAGTGATAAGCACTTGTCGCTTACTACCTAGACGCTTATCAAGACTAGATATAGCGTTATTACGGTCGTAAATATCAGTCAACTTCGCTGGTGAGAAACCCATACTTTGAGCAACAGAACGCCAAACGTTTCTGTTAATGAATTCCTCGCGCGCCATTAACTCATCACCGCGAAAGTTCTTTTCACCCTCGAACATGCGATAAATGGCCTTAGATGGATCGGCAATAAACTTAGGCACCGCAGTAGTAAAACCCTTGATAGTTTTATGGCTATCATCCTCGGCTATACCTTTGCCAAAAGTATCAATCCCGCGAATGACTTTTAACCAAGTACCAAACACCGCGCCGAATGTTTCCTCGATGTAATGCCATGTTTTTTCCTGTCCTTGCATTTCACGCGATGGTGAACGCCATAACAGACCATCAAGTTTAATACGGTTTGATAAATCGATGCCAAGTGCCGTATTAACCGAGCCACGGAATAGCACACCTTCGAGTGGCGGGCTTATCTCATGTATTGCCGTTCTCATTTCTGCAATAACATCGTGCTCGTCATCATCACTTATCGCATTGAGCACGGTATTCGTCACCTCAGACAAAACACCAATCAACGGCAAGGCTAATAAACCGCCCGCCATAAAGTGCGCTGTTAAAATGCCGGTTAACTCTTTGGCATGTTGTCTGCGCTCTTGTTTTGTTGAACCATCAATTGCTCTAGCAAAATCCTTGAGCAACAAATTAATAATGTTCTGCGAGTAGGTTTTAAAAACGAACAGCATTTTCTGGACGTTACCACGCATACCATAGGCGCGATTTTCCGATGAATAATCAAAGTGAATCGCACGCACTGCGCGTTGAGCAACAACTTTCATCTGCTCGTTAGTCGGCTGCTTACCATTGTTAGACTTGCCGTAATCCTCGGCATATAACTTCATGGCGGCTAAGGCGACAACTTCACGGTTAAATATTTCGGCGTTATGAAATACCGAGCCAGCACCACGAATGGCCTTTATCGTGTTACGACTATACGTGGCTTTCTCTCTCATATCGGTTTCGGCCAACTGAGCCATAGCCTGCATTTGGGTAATTTCAATTGTGCCGTCAGTGTGTAGCTCTTTAAGCAACTGCTTATAGTTGTCACTTAATTTAGGGCTATCAACCAATGAAACCCAAGCGTCAGCCTGTACCGCCTTTTTCCAGCTAAAACCGCTTTTGTTATTCCAAGCCTGTTTACCAAAATCAGCACTTAACTTACCAATCTCTGACATAGTGCGGCCAATACCATAGCGCGAGCCTAACCAAGGGATGCCGATAAGGAAGGTTTGCGACATATTGATTAAACCAGCCGCAGGACTCACCGCAAGGTGCATCATGAACGCCCCAGTAACCATAGCACTAGCGAAACGGCTGCCGTTCGGATTCATATTTGAGTCGTGGATTTTACGCACATGGTCAACAATCACACGGGCTTGCTCTTTATTTTCTTGCGAATAAGTGTCCTCACTAACCAAAGCGTCCATATCTGAAATAGCTTTTGATACTTTATGATCGTACTTAATGCGAGAAATTTTAATTGCCGTGTGAAAAGCCGTATGAGCAAATGCTCTGCGCTGGTCAGAACTAGCACCCTTAATATACTTTCGGTGTATTAGCTGTTTACCAGCCGAGTTAGCGGGCAACGAGCGCAACATGGTCTGATAAATCAGATCCATAACCTCAGTATCAGGGATTAATCCGTATAAATCGTAGGCGGTATCAGTTGGCACCACCTGCGCAGCATCTTCTTGATGCCGTTTGTCGTAATGCTCATCTGATAGCTTTTCGATTTTACTAATAAGCGTTTTAGCATACTCAGAAATGTTATTACTTTTGCCACCGGTTTCTGAGACAAGATCACGCAATACAAGCAAATCGGGTTGCTCTTTGCGTAACTTGGCCTCGGCTGCTCGTGCCTCTTTCTTTGAAGCGTACTGATAACGAGCAACGACTTTGCCAGTATCTTTGTCTTTAGCGATTACAACGTAATCACCAAAGCGAGCCAACGGGAAATAAACCCCTTGCTCTGACGCACGTAAAAACATTTCGTCAACTTGTGTCAATGCTTTCGCTTTGTTGCGCTTGTCTAAGCCTAACTCATCGATGCGTTGTTGCAACGCCTCATGCTGCTCTTGCCACAAATCGACATAAAAATCGCGTACCGCAATATATTGGTCTTGACCTTTTTTGCCCAAAGCCGCGAAATCCTTCGCTAGCTTCGTGTGGACATTTCGCAGTTTGCCAAGTTCGTGCTCGCTATCTGCAACTTCATCTTTAAGTCGTGTTAGCTGCGCACGCTCTTTAACGCTAAGCTTTTCTTTAGCGTTTAACGTAGCAATTTCTTTGTTGCCGTCATCAATTTGTTGAGTCAAGTTTTCAACAATAGGCTGTACCTTAAACGCTTTCGCCGCGTCTACCCGCTGCATAGTTGCCTCAAGCATCACGTTTGATAAACGTTGAGAAGTTTGCGGATCGAGTAAATCCCACTTTTCCTCAATTTGCTTTTCGGCCTTACTCAGCAAGTTATTGCGATATGCCTGCATGCGCTGAATGTTGTCTGAAAAACTATCGAGTAAAGACTTGTCGCCGTCCATGAATAAATCGCGTTTCGACTCGACAATCTGATCTGTCATACGAGCATATAAGCCATATTTACTGTCAAACGCTTGAGCAACAGGTCTAACGACTTTCTTTGCCACGGCCTTGCGGGTATCAGAAGCCAGCGAAAAGCGAATATCACTATTACCGGTAGAGCCTTTGCCTTGCTGCACGGCTTTTCTTGCATCACGTAATATTGCAAAAAGCTCATTATCAGACACCTTATTGAGCTGCACTAATCCAAGCTTTTTAAGCCCTTGGCGAATAGTGCCTAGCACCTCTTTAACCAATCGTTTAACAGACGGCTTATTGTCTTGTGCAAGGTGAGCCAATAATTCATCAACCATAATCTGCTGTTGAGTTTCCGGTGAGTAACCAGAATCTTTTAAGCCGTCTTGGTATTGAGACAGGTCGATATTGTGCTTTTTAGTAATGCGTTGAACGCCGTTATTGCCGCCGATAGCCGCATGTAATTGGTTTAATTTCTTAGGTAATTCTTGACCAAATACCTTGCGTATACCATGATGCCCGTAGGTTTCATGGAAAATAACTTGCTCAGCCTCTTTTGGTGAACCGAGTTGATCCGCTACTAAATAGGTTTTACCGTTATGGAATACGCCCCTTACCTGACCTTCGGCCTTTTGTCGCTTGGCTGCATTTTTAATGGCATCAGGAAGATCATTAAAATTAGACGCTACAACAAAATCGTTCTTGCGCGCAGAGCCGCCAGACCAACCACGGACAACACGATCAACAACCTTACTAGCATCGGCCTTAGTGATGGTGGTGCCGTTATTGCCGGTAGAGACACTAGCGTTAGAATTAGTGGGCGTGATTGATTTATTAATCCTTAACCCCGCATCACTGGCAACACTAAAGCGAGTATCGTCATCTGTTGATTTGTTACCCGTATTTTGTGCTATACTTTTGTCCGTGGCGGCTTGCTGCTGAGACGTTTCGGACGTTAGAGGTGGAGAGCTTTTTTGCTGGTATACGCTCGCAGTACGCGCCCGCCACATCGATTTAAGTACAAGCTCTTTCCTTCCCGTTCTGATTTCTTCAACATAATACGTTGTTCCATCATCAACTTGCTTTTGATATTTAATCAGATCATTGCCTAATTTATCTTTACCAGATAATTCAACCTTATCGGGGTTAGAGATAATTTCGCTGATCTTAGAAAAGTCAGACTCTTTAATCGCAATTTGACCGCGTTTACTCTCGGCCATTGCATCGCCGTGATGCTTGAATGCGTGACGAATGCCTGACGTATCAACAACGTGTTTATAGCCGTCTAAATTAACGCCTGTAAGCTCTGTTAAACGTTTCGCTTCTTTGCCCTGAACAACAGACAACCTTATCTTTTTTTGCTTAATGCGGTTCTTAGGCTTGGCAAGTTCGACAACATCTTGAGGGGTGCCGACTACCGTGTTTTTTGGCAAGTTATAAGCAATGTCGTATTTATTGTCCGTAGGCTTATCGCTTTTAGCTTTTAGTTGAGGCTTTAATTGCTCAGCAATTGCGTTATTTGGTACGTAATTGTCTTGTTCGCTAAATGCTTGTAGTGGCGATTGCTCTTGGTTTTTAATACGTGAACGCTCAGCACGAGGCAATAGAACGCGTTGATCTTCGAGTTGATTCTCGATTCTCTCGGCTTTACTGGCTGGCCTAATACGCTCTCGCGTATTCAATAACGTATTGCTTTCAATTTCATTTTGGTAAGCGTTTTCGGCTGCTTGGTTTTCAGCAAATTGTTGGTTGAACTGGTTTACTTGCTCTTGATTGTGCTCGCGCCTTGCCTGTTCTGGGCTTAACTCAACTTTGTCGGCAAAATCATAAGTTAGCTCATTGACGCTATCGAGCGACGATGGCTGTTGAAAGCTGTAGTCTTGCTGAGCAACTTCAATAGGCTGTTGCTGCTGTTCGATGTTTGGCGCTATTTCTGGGTTGGCAAACGCCGCCTGATCTTGCGCAATAACTGACTTGCCAGACAAAAAAGCCTCATCGCTGGCAAGCAAATCAATATTATCGCCTTGATATTCGTCTAGTGTTTTCTTCGCGCGATAGTAATCAACTGGTGCCGCAGAACCACGTAAACCACCACCAACACCAGCACCGGCCAACGCTGACCATAAGCCGCCCTCAACAGAATCAGCGAAATCATAGCCTCGTTCAGTGCCTATTTGCTCGCCTGCATCTTGAACCAATTGTTGACTAAATTCTGTCGCACCTTCAATCACTGCGGCTCTACCAGCATTCTTGCCAGTTTCTTTAATTGCATTTGCAACAGAAGCGCCCGTGATATCACCTAACGCATCAGTAGCCGCATAACCTGACGCTTTGCCGCTTGTGCCTAAAAATGGTTTTAATACATTGCCAGCACCAAAACGTTCTAGTGCAGCAACAACGCCCGCTGTCGGGGCTGCAACTGCGAAATCAGACAGGCTTGGGTTTTCTGCACTACGACCATCATTAGCCGCTCTGTTTTCTGCAAAATCCTGAGTGATACCGGCATAAGTCGGCACCGGTGCAGCAATTAAGCCAGCCATTACAGGCAGGCTATCAGCACCCGCACTTGCGATAAACTGACCTGCTTCTCTTAGTACATCAAAGGTATCGCCGTGCTTATACGCATCACTTATTGAATCTGGGCTACCTGTAGCGGTAGTTTCCAATGCGTCTCGCAAGCCTCGTCCTGCTGACTTAGCACCATCACTAACAGAATCCACTAACCTATCACGATATAGATCAACATCATGATTTGCCGTATCTTCACCAACAATATTACTGGAAACAAAACGCTTAAGTTCTGCATTAACATTGTTCAAGCCATCAAGAGCGCTACCAGCAAAACGAGAAATACTACCTAGTGTATCAAGCCCAGAGTCGACTAATTGCGCCGAATAAGAGTCACCTTGCGCTGGAATGATTTCAGGTGCATTTTGTTGCAAAAAATCGTCACTTAAGCCGATATCTTTTGCCGCACGATAGAACTCGTGCGGGTTAGATAAGTCGTAATTTGCAAACGGATTTTTTTGATTATCCATACAAAACCTTACTGTGAGCGTTGTTGAGCTTGCGCCGCTAATAGTTGTTGTAGCAATTGTGCTTGTTGCGGGTTAGCGCCTTGTGCCGGTGCTTGTTGAGGCTGATTGCCTTGGCCAAGCAATAAACGGTCAACAGTCGCAATTGCTTGTTGCTCGATAGCCTGCTTTTCTTGCGGCGTTTCTGCTGAAATGTAAGCGGTATCATTGTTTAATCTGTCCATGATTAAATTAGTACGTGCTAATTGATAACGCTGTGGATCTTGTCTGGCCATACTTCTTAATGCCCAGACCTCGCCCTCACTCAAACCCATAGCACGAGCTTGATTGCGAACGTTTTGAGTTTCAGAAGGAACATTGTTTTGTTGCGGGTTCAATGCAGACATATAGCGAGCAGAATTAACCGCCTCAGTTTGAGGAATGCCGCTTTGTTCAATCACATCAGCAAGCATCCCCATTGAAGTCGCTTGTCTAAATATTTCTTCACCTGAGAAAAACTTAACTTTGTCGTTCGGATCTGCACTTCGTAGCTCAGAAACATAGCTGTCATAAGCGCCTTTTTCGGTGGTCACTTTCACGCGAATACGGCCTTGGTTGCCAAAACCCCCCTCAAATCCTACCACTTCAACATCGCGAATTTTGCTACCGTCTCGGCTCTTACTGCCTACCGCTCGATTCAAGTTACGCTTAAATAGCTTATTGTATGAACCAACGGCACCACTAAAGTCGCCTGTTCGCAAGCCGTGATCAATGCCTTGCTGTAGTGTCTTAGCCTGCTGCCTGCCGTCTCTATCACGTAGCATAACCATGTTAGAGCTATCAAAGTCTTTGCTTTGAATAAGATTTGAAACAGTGCCTGGTCTTTCACCTTCTTGTTGCAGTGCAATGGCTAAACGCTCTTGCAAACTGGCTTTCTTTTTAGCTTCTTTAGCCGAGTTTAGCTTGAACTGGCGACTCGCTGTGCCGGTATTAACTGAGTCAATCTGAGCTTTTTTCACTTGTTGGTTCAATGCGCTATTAGTCTGCAAGTTATCAACTTCGTGCTGCAACGCTTGACGCTGTAGCGCAGAGTTGGCCATATTTGCATTGTGAATCTCGTCACGTTGCATTTTTTGGTCATCGTATCGCTGTTGCTCAAGTGCTACTTGTTGATCATAGCGGCGCTTATTTTCTTGTTGTTGATTGTGCTGGTTCATCATGCCCCAGCCCGCTTGAAAACCTTCTACTAGTCCTCTGCTCATTATAAAATCTCCGCTAAAGCCCAAGCCGCCAATAAACCAACGCCCGCCGTAGCGAGGCCACCCGCTAATGATGCGCCTAATCCCGCCGTAGTGCCTGCACCAGCCGCGCCTGCACCTGCGGTAGCAGTACCCGCTGCCGCTGTACCTGCTGTTGCTGTGCCTGCTGTCGCTGCTGTAGTACCTGCTGTTGCCGCACCAGTTGCGCCTGCTGCGCCCGCTCCCGCTCCCGCTGAGCCAAGACCGGCGGCTGTTGAACCGGCTGCGCCAGTGGCGCTAGTGCCAGCGACAGACGTACCTACCGTATTAGCCAATGAGCCAGCGGTGTTAACTGTTTTTAAGCCATGCGCTAAACCTAACGAGGCACCTGTTGCCTTAGTAGTATTGTCGGCCTGTTCTTCGGCTAACTCGATTCTGTCGTTCGCAATGTTGCGTTGTTGCTCTGCTTGAGCACTTTGTCTAAAACCTGAAATCGCCTGATCCTTCGTGCGTTGACCAGCTTGTAAGATGCTATAAGACATTTAGCCCCCTGCTCGATTCGTAAATGTTTGTTGTGAAGTGCTCGCTCCTGTTAAAACGTCATTTCGACGATCAGAGTCAGCGATACGGGTATTATTTTTGGCATGAGCCATAGACAAGGCGCGGTTAACATCGTTATGACGAGACGTATTACGAGCAACATCATAAGTCTGTGTTAAGCCGTAGCGTTCATTCATCATGCGTTGTTGCAAGCTTGAGTCGTTGTATGCCTGATTAACGTTGGTAGTAACTCTTGATAACTGCTCATCAAGCAACTGTGTTGAGTCTGCTAATTCCATTAATCGACGTTCGTATGGTAGAAATCTCGACCGATAATCAGCATATTGACGATTGATTAAATTGGCGTAAGTTCTTGACGCATAATGCTCGTCATTTGGATTAACATACCCGTAGGTGTTGTACTGGTTTTGTTGGGCAACCTCTCTGACCGCTCTAAAATAGTCAGACATAATTAATTACCACCATCGTCGTTATTTAATGAATAGTTAAGCCCTGCGCCTATCGCTGAACCAAGCACCTGATTTCTGCCTGTTGAACGTTGTAACGCATTGCTCGCAGAACTATTCGCATAGTTATTTGCCGAACGAGCAACATCACCGAGGCCAGCAATAGAATCTACCGCTTGGCCTTGTCCCATTTGTGCGATTGACTGTAAGCCAGAAACAAAGCGATCTTGCTGAGCAATTTGAGAACGATTTACAGAGTCGGCGCGCGCTTTTGCTTTTTGCTGCTCTAGTCTGCCAATCTCTTGTTGAAATAAGCCGCTATTAGGGTTGATGTTACTTGCGGCCATTGAACTAGCAGCCTGATTAATGCCGCCGTTGAATTGTGATGTAACCGAGTTAGTCGCCAGCCGTCTAACATCATTCATGGCTGTTTCTGAGCCTAGGCGTTCAACACGCCCGAAATACTCGGTTTCGTATGGTCTAAATAAAGTTTGATAGTCGTTCCAACGCTGCATCGCTACGCGAGCACTTGCGCGTTGTTCTTCGGTTTCTTCTAGTCGATTGCTACCGCCACCACCGCCCATTGTTCACCTCTTTTCTGTAGGTAATGAATTGATTGCGCCGAGCTTTTGGGATAAATCCCATTCGCCCAGCAATGCGTTTAAAGCCTTTTCGACTAGTCTCAAATTCAACCGCTTTACATGCTGTTTCGCTGGCCATTTGCTGACACATTCGTACACCGTGCTTAAGGCCATTGGTCATGCGACTAATACCTACCCAAACAAAAAGCACTAACTCGTCATCGCGAAACGTTGGTTTCACCGCTAAAAAGCCGATATGTGGTTCTGAGTAAATAATTGCCTCGCCTTTTTCTTGAGCTGTTTTAAGTTGCTCAATTAAATCAGGCACGCCAGTAGCCTTGGCGAGTTTGGTTAACTCACCAACAAAGGGTTGAAATTTATTCATAGATACAAAA
The DNA here is from genome assembly GCF_017744155.1 of Endozoicomonas sp. G2_1. GTDB lineage: Bacteria > Pseudomonadota > Gammaproteobacteria > Enterobacterales > Alteromonadaceae > JAGHQT01. Next base: position 12,287 of record NZ_JAGHQT010000021.1, read on the forward strand.
AAGCCCCGCGAGTGCGAGGCTATGAAAAGGGCAATAAAAAACCCGCAAAAATGCGGGTTTGTCGGATAGTAAATATACTATCTTAAAACTGATTTATTAGCCAATTACGGTTCTGAATAAGCTTCGATGTTATATGAAACGTTTTGTGTTAATACTCGGCTTGGGTAATCCTTGTGCCTAGCTTCAATCCGAATATAGCCAATAAATGTCCCTGCCTCTTTCTGATTAAAATTACGACTAACTGAAACATAGTTGTTTGATGTTGAAAAGCTACCTGCCGAAGATGGACTAAGAGTCAAGCCTGATCCTGTGGTTTGGACTAGTGTATAACGATGCTCAACGCTACTACCTATGTTTGCATAACCAAACGCCCAATCAATACCAAAGTTCCAAATTAACTGGATATTTCGTCCCGAATAAAAAGTATTTTCAAACGCAAACCTACTTGTTGGGTTTTTCGTAAAATAGAACGATGTAGCAGAACCTAGAAAGTCGTGCATATCGAGCGGTACACCCGTTGGAATTCTGCTGTTTTGCGAAATATCCGGTACATAAGTGCCGCCTCGTCGATAATCGTTTAGGCTACCATTGCCACCAAAGAATTGTTTAATCGCGTTAAAATTTATTGGTAGGCTTGTTATCGGGAACGGAATAATTTGCCCCTGATCTGGGGACGCTTTAGTCGTGATGTACCAAGTATCAGAAACACCCCCAACAGTAATCGTAGTACTCACCCTTGCACCATAACCGCCTGACGTTCTCCGTATTCTGATAGAATCACCATTAACGATAGTCGCCGATGTACGATAACTTCCACCATTGACACTCATCGAGCCGCCATTATTAATAGACGCGGCAACCGGTGTATTAATACCTGAAATCCTAATCAGATTAGACGTGTAGGTTTGATTTGGTGAAACTTGAACTAAATCGTTAAAACTAAAGCCGTCCGGTGTTGTATCTGCGCCACTTACAACAGTGAAATAAAACGCATCACCAGTGAAACCACTTGCTGAAAAAAATACGGCATCACTTCTAAGTGAAGCCCCCGATCGTATCGTTTTAGTAACACTTTCACCGACACCTAACGAGACGGGACTTGTATTAGTCCATAGATCACTATCAAACCCGCTAATAGTTACCCTAGTTGACGTTTGTACGCCAAAGGCATAGCGAAACGTTACCGTGTCACCAATAGCAATAACCTTTCTGTTACTGCTACTAGTACCACTGTGTCGTATTACTCTTTCGTCAATCTCAGGAAATTCAAAAAATCGCTGAGTACTAAAGCTTACTGCATGATTAGCCATTGAGCACTACCTCTAGCTTCGCCTCAAGAGTCGCTAGCTTCGCCTCTAACTTGGCTATCGCTTGCGATTGTTGATCAATGATTTTGCGGTCATCCTTGGATGCTTCTAGCAACAAGCCAATTAAGGGTAACGGCGATAACGTTAACTTTTCGCCTAACTCATCATCCTCGACAAGTCTTACCGCTTCGGGAAATGCCGCTTGAACTTCTTGCGCAATTAGACCGGCATCGTCCATCATGCCTAAATCTTTGCGTTTGAAGTAACAGCCGTTCAGCGCATCACGAATGAAACTGGCTTTCTCAATAACTCGAATATCCGTTTTAACACGGCGATCTGAGGTAGAGGTCAAGTTTGCACAAGTGATAACACCGTTAGCTATCACATTGCCCGAAGATGGCTGTAGTCTAAACTTACCATTTGCGCCGTAAACAGTGTCGCCTGAGTGCCACAGAATGTTGTAATAACTAGTAGAATTTGAAGTATTAACGTCTACTTGGTCAGCCCAGTTTGCCGTATTTGCATTGTTGGCATTGGTTGCGTTCGTCGCATTAGTCGCATTGGTAGCATTAGTTGCATTCGTTGCCGTATTTGCGCTTGAGGCATGAATGCCTAACGCATCAATTTGCGTTTTACCAAAATTTCGGTGATTGTATTCTAACGTCCAATTTGGTGCATAGGTCGAGCCGTGGTTACGATAGATAAAAACACTATTTGTCTTACCATTGTGTCCACTTGCCGACGGTGAAGTTGTCACCCTCACCATATAAACTGACGATGACGAGTTAATTACCTCAATCGTAACGCCCGCTAGGTCAATATTGCCAACACCTGTATCACTAATATAACCATGACCTGCATAACTCCATGACGCTTTAGCAACCCAATAACGAACATTAAACGCGCCGTGAGCAGTAAGTGCCGCAATAAACTGGCTAGTGGTAACTGCGCCTGTGCCATGTATGCTCGTTAAGTACCGATAGTCCAAGTCATATTGCGATTTCAATAGATATTTGCTGTCACTTTGCGCCTTTGTGTACGCATCAGTAATACCAAAGCCTGAAATAGTATTTGGTCTATTTTGTATGCCCGCCCAATCAACGAGAACGCCACCTGTAGAACCAAGTAATTCATTAACAGAAAAAATTAGTGAACCACCTTGATTCCCCCAACTGCCCGATTTACTGTATATCTCAACCCAATACTGGTAAGACCTACCGGCACTAGGCAGTGGTGTATTAAATGTTTCATTTAGTTGTATATAACTAAAGTGAGTATTACCGTCACTTCTTCTTGCTACCGTACCGGTAACACTTCTATTAAGTAGTATTTCTGTACCTAAGCTACTAGATCTTTTTATGTTGATAATGAATGAGGGAGCTGTTAACGGTGTAGTTAATGGCACGATTGCAGAACCACCAACAACAACAATGTTAATTTCAGTAACAGCACCACCAGACGCTATTGGATTTGAAGAACCAGCCGCATAGTAAGAAGTGTTTGTAAAGTTCTCTCTAAATATAGATCTTGAACCACCTGTCAGTGTAGCACTTGGATCTATTCTTACTAATGTGTTTAAAAAGTCATCCCTTAATACAGTTTCATGCAACGAATTCGCGGGCAACAGTACCGCATCAGTAGCACTTGAGGTTACGGTTAATTTATCAACCGATAGCTCGCCACCTTTAATACTTGAGCCTGTTAGGTTAATTATTCTGGCATCATCAATGAACGTTACGCCATTGTTGATTACAAATGGTAGCAAAGCACCTTCTGAAGGATTAGACGAACCGCTTGGCAATATCGCGAACCTGTCAGCCCTAACAAGCACTGAGCCAGTGCCGCTAGTTTCGTCAGCAACTAAGCCGATACCCGCTATAACGCCGTTAGCATCAACCTTGATTGTGCGCTCTGCCTTGACCTTACCCATATCCGTCTCAAGCACGCTAGAACGATCTTCAACTGCGGCAGTTCTAGCATTGACTGTTGTGCTAAAAACTTCACTTAAAGGCGGTTCAGTGCCATCGATAACATCAACCCTAGGCTCGGCAAACCACTGCTTGTCCCCTGAACCTGTTTCATAGTAGTAATAGGCTCTAATCCTTTGCAGCGTTGCATTAGCTTTCATCCTGTAATCAGTGCCTTGTGCTACTTTATCCCCTTTTTCATTGTATAAACCGCTTAGAGCTTCGCCGCTTGTTGTGCCTTGAGGGTATATATACCCAACAATAGCGAACCACTCATTAGGCTTTATCCCAACATTGTTTAATGTCGCACCCGATGGCGTTATAAAATAAGGGTTATTATTGGGTGAGCCACCAAGGTTTTCTGTTGTTGATGTTGAACAACCTAAATAAGTAACACCAGTACTGTCAAAATTGGCAGAATCGTTTGATTCAGCTCTTTTATACCAACAAATAATTCGATATTTTTTTGTTGAATCACAAGCGAAACTTTTATCCCAACCACCATTAGAACTGTTATCCCCCTCACTTTCAGAGAACCACAAAACCCCTTTGCCGTATGGGGTAACACCTGAAACAATTTTGTTTTCAGAATGAGTGCCATTTGCCGACCATGTATAACCGTCATTAGCAGATTGACTGCCAGTTGTGCCGATTTCCCAATCGTCCGTTGTTAACAAGTTCGTACTTTGGTCTACTCCGCCAGTACGTAAACTAAGCTGAGAAACCTTACTTGCACTAGTGTTAGTTAAACTGACTAAATCAGTATAGCGAGTAACATTTGAGTTTTTCGTTAGCCCTAATACGTTGTAAATCTGCGCATTGTCATTGGCTAAACTCACAAGTGCGCTGTACGTTTTACTAATGCTTGAACTAGTCGTTAGGCCAAGGCGACTAAAAATAGTCGCACTGTTGTTAGCAAGCTGAGTTAATGCGCTATATGTGGTTACTGAGCTTGAAGAAGTCACACCAAGATTACTGAAAATACTCGCGTGTTCACTACTTGCGCTTTGAAGTGTGCTAATTTGGCTTGATTGCGTGCCGTTAGTATTAGTCAGATTTGTAATAGCTGTTGCCTGCGAACTCGTCGTTGACAGCAAATTATTGATATTACTTGTCTGTGTCGCATTGGTGCTTTCAAGCGCTGTAACTTTGCTTGCTTGGCTTGCACTAGCTGTTTCAAGCGTTGAAATTTTAGACTTATTAGTCGTATTGTCAGACTCTAACGAAGTCAGCCTTGTTGCCTGTCCTGCGGTCGTTGTCTCCAACGTACTAATTTTAGAATTTTGCGAGGTGTCGCTTGTTTCTAAAGCAGATAATTTCGTCGCTTGGCTACCGGTTACTGTCTGTAAATCAGCGATATCTGACTTATTGGTACTATCAGAGCTTGTTAATGCCGTAATACTACTCGCTTGGCTTGCACTCGCACTTTGTAAAGACGTAATCGCCGATTCGTTGGTTGAGTTCTTACTTGTCAGTTCAGTGATTTTAGTCGCCTGATCTGCTGTAGTTGTCTCAAGTGTAGAGATTTTATTTGTGTGATTTGTACTTGCCGTTGATAACGTGCTCAATTGATTAGCATGTGTGCCTGTTACCGTCTCAAGGCTTGCAATTCTCGATGAGAAACCGCCAGCACCTTTGCGCAATTCAACTTGCTTTATAACTGGCATATCGGCATCAATAGACCACACTACGATGGTATTATTACCGGTTACAATGTTATCTACATCAAAGCTATACCACGTTTCAATATCGCTAACGCCAATATGGTTATCGGCAAACGTAGTGCCGTTCAATGAGGCAGAAAAGCCTTGCATACCAAGGCTTAAGCGAATTCTTACCGTACCACTGCCCGCGCTATCAGACGTTAGCATTAAGCTGTAACCGCTTGATTCATTGCTACTCGCTGGCACAACTTGGGAGCCAGTCCAAGAATCTAGTAGCGGCTGAGTGCTACTTTCAAGCACGCTTAAGCGCACCGCATAGTCACCTTGCGCATTTTCAACAGTTAATAACCTAGCGCCGTACCCTGTTACCGGTGTTGTGATGAGGTTGTCTAAATCATTGTGCGCTTTCAACAAGCCCGTGGTTGCGTTGTTGATTTGGTCGTGCAGCGAGTTATGCGCGGATAACAAGCTTGTCTGTGCTTGTTTTAAGCCAGTGCTCGCATTATTTATTTGGTCATCTAAGGTTTGCTGGGTTGCTTTAACAGCCGCAACAGAATCAACCAAGCCTGTGCCGCTTTCGTCGATTAAGTCGATTCTGTCTCGCAAGCTTTGCGCTAACTGGGTATTGGTTATTTCATTTGTTAAGAGACTCAACAAATAAGCTGTATCTTTGCTGGTTTCACCAAAAACACCACTTGTATCGTGAAAGCCTCCCGCTAAATTATTAACATTTACGAAACGTACCCAATAGTAGTTGGCTTGATCTGTTCCTACTGAGTCAGCATAGGTAATAGCTCGTGTATCACCAATCTTAACCGCCGTTGCTAAATCGTTTGTTGATGCGCGGAAAACTTCGGCATAAGCATGGCCATAATACTTAGGTTCATCCCAGCTAACGAGCACCGATGAAAAACTACCAGTAGCTTGTACGTTGGTTGGTTTTGTTGGTCTACCAACGTTAGGATCGTTGTTGGAATTAGGGACATAAACCGAGCCGATAGAGCCATTGCGAAGCGTTGTGAAATTAACAACACCTACTCGCTGTAAATCTCGGTAAGTTACGGCCTTATCTAAGCCATTACCTGACGCACCAGTTAGGATTTCTGAAATCTCAGTTAACGCATTGACGGCTCGATCAGTATTGCCACGAGCAATCGCGGGGTAACTAATTTTTTTATTCACCATAGTTAAGCGCTCGCTTGTCGTTAGCAAAGATAAGGCCGCGCACAACAGCGCTACCAGTTAGTTCAATTTCGAAATATTGGCCGCGTAGTGGCGGCAACCAGAATGTTTCATCAGGTGGGCTAATATCCATTTGCAATACGCCGTCAACGTAGAGCTTAAATTGGACATTTGCGATATCATCAGTTTCAATTCGCGCACATGCCGGTAACGTTTTGTCGTTCAGCTCAAAACGTTTTTTCCATCGGTAGTCACGGTCTGTATGGTTAGTCGACCACGATTCCAAGTTGTCATTTATAACTAAATACAATCGATCTTGTTTGAGGTCGTTGTGTGCGGCCTGCGCGTAAAAATCTAAATCAACAAGGGTTTGTGTTTGTGGATCAAAAATAAAGCCCGCGCTATTGTCATAAAAGCCAATATATTTGCCCTCGAAATGGCTTGCGTGAATAGTCGACGGCTTGTACTTAGCTTGCCATTGGTCATAGCGAATAATTTGCTCAGTGATCAACTGCGTACCACTTGCGCCCGCTGCCACTAATCCATCTGGGCTGGCATAGATAACGTAATCTCCCATATCAACCATTGAGCGCTTTGATTCACAAGATTGCTTTTCTTCAAGCTTAATACTTGAAATATTGTCAGGTGACACACCAGAGAAAATATACGGGTTGCCCTCAGTACCTACAATCACCGAGTTACCGGTCACGGCAATACCTACAATATTGTGCTCTGTTGTTTGGCGATATTTTACAGGCCATGCATACGGCAAATATGGCTCTGAAAAGCACAGTGTTTTGCCAATAAAGCCAACAGCAATGCCGTTTGGCATCATCGTCAAACCTTTCATATCGGCTGGTGGTACATCAAAATCAATAGTGCTTAACGTCACTGATTGCGGCGAAGGTGCTGAATCAGCATAAGTAGTGGCCGAAATAGGCAACTCTGCAACTAGAAAAAATGCTGAGTTTTCGAGAGTCGTAGCCGAGCGATAAATGCGAATATTTTTTACGTTGTGATAGTTGGTTGACCATGACGGGATCGAAATATTAACTACCGCTGTGTCAGGGTTTAATATGGTAACTTCGTTACTAACAGGGCTTGGTGCTCCTTCTTCGCCTGCTTCTGTAACTGCTGTAAATAGGTAAAAGCGCGTCTCATCGTTCTCTGTATCGCTTTCGTCTTGATCATTACTACTAATGCTGGTGATTGTTAGCGGGAACGGTGGTGCTGGGCTGCCCAAACGATAGCTAGCGTTTGGTGGTGTTGTATTACCCGTTACTGTGGTGTTATAGCCAATTTGTGCGTAACGGTGATCACCCGTCCAAATAACACTATCGAACGTGTCATCAATTGTCGGACTTAGAATTGCGTCTACATCGTTAGCCCATGAAAACCAAAAGTTATTGTATAGAAACAATGACTTTGTATTGGCTCGAATATTCGCATTAAAATTAGTATTGTCTTTGTAAGGCTCTAGATTACCGCGTTCGAAACGACAATTTACCGCCTCGGTAGCCATTTCAGGCTCAAGCAAGCGAGAATCGGCAATAGGCACGATCCCCTTAAAGGTCGGGATTCTAATTTTCATAAAGCACCAGAATGAGCGCTATTAGCGTTTCAGTACGCTAATACTTTTAATTGATACTGCCGCGAGTACGACAATTTCTAAGATGGTTCGATAGTTGGGTATTAGTTGGATAAGCGCGTTAACCCCTGCCTTAATTGATGAGATATAAGCGGGGTTGTCTGTATATGCGCTTAAAATAGCCGAAATAAAAATTAACGGGATAGGCAAAGTAATAATCACTGTCACCCACTCATCTTTCCAGCTATCACCCTCGGTTCGCTTGCTTAATGCCTCCCACTCGGCATCGGTAAGGTCAAGCTTAAAATCGCCAGTTTGCTTGGCTAGCTTTATCTTACTTTCTGCCGATTCTTTGGCCGCTTTGCGTTCTTGGCGAGATTGATAAGCTTTGCTAATCGGGGATACTAAGCTTGAGAAAAAAGCACCGATATCAAACATTAGTCACCCCCTGCGTATAGCCACTTTTCAGCCGAATTTAGATAGTGCTCAACCGTGCCTTTGCCTGCTTCGGTGTTATAGTGCTTTTTCCAATAGACAGCCCGCTCTAGGTAGTTATCAGGAATGGCCGCTGGCACACGCATATACTTCAAGCGACACAAAATGGTCGCTAGCATAAAGTCATCAGCAAGATCGGCCAGTTGAACCCTAGCTAAGTCATAGCCCCAAACGCTTTTAACACGCTCTTTGTGACGTGAATCTGTCTCTTTTTTAATGTCATCAAGTGCAATCTGATCGAACTGATAACCACCGACACCCAAGCGATCTGGGTGCCTGTCGGGGTATGTGCAAAGCTGGGTTTCAGCGGCGCACGTCTCAAAAAGTAATTTCTTAGCTAATCGACGTGAACCACCAAGCGTTGAACAAACTGCGCCGATACAAGAAACAATATGCTCTCTGTCAAGAGCGCCGTAATAATATTTCATTACTGCCCCTTTGATATCTTGCTAGCTTTGATTAACCACTCAATAGATCTAGTTGTTCCCATACCAGATAACAGCGCAATCAAAAACGTGTGCCAAAAGTCCATGCTTTGAATGATGCCAAAAGCGTAAATAGCACCGCCAAACATGATTGATAAAATCATTTCGCCGAAAAAGCGTTTAACATTAAAAGGCTCATCACTGACTAGCGTTCGAGCGATAAAGCCAGCGAGCATTGTTAACGCAATAGCCAACAACTCTTTCGTTTGTGTGCTTGTTAAGTTTTCAATAGACATAAATTTCCTTAAACAAAATCAAGCACCAAGCGGTACTCTGTTTTTTCAGATAGAAGTACTTTGCCGCGCTTGTACGTATCGCTATACATAATCAAGCGGGCATTACGCTTGCCTTTTGAGATATTGGTTAAACTGCCTAGAGTAAGTGTTACTACGCCGTTGTTATCAAAGGCGACATAGCCATCATTTGAGCTGTATTCGGTGCCGTCTAACTCAACTGCTAACGATGTAGCCCCCAAGCTAACAAATGGCACCGGTACACCGTCTTGCTTAACTGTGATATCTCTTGGGGAATTGCGACCTAGATAGATCGTTAGTACTTTTTTAACTAACATAATCGCCCCCTTATGCCGGTGGTGTGTCGCCTTTAGTGGTCAAAACAGCGTTGTCGACAGCAATAGCTGCGGTGCCTGTGTTAACTGTCCACTTGATCCAAATTGACTTGTAAGCATCGGGGGCTAAGTCTGGCAGTGGTAACGAGTTGGCCTCGTTTGCCGCTGTCGAAAATGTAACGCCGGTCGGTGCAGTTGTAATGTTGGAAATGACTTGCTCGCTAGCATTGGCCGCTGCTGTACCTAGGCCAACTTCGACAGAGGTTGTCGGGCTTGGGGTTTGTGTCGCAATCCAATGTTTGACACTGGTTAACGTGTCGCTTGTATTTGTGTTTCGAACATAGATACAGGCGTATTTAACAATGCCCGCTGCTGCTTCGGCAGAGGTAAAATTAGGAAAGATGTTTTCAAGTGATCCGCTAGAAATTTCACTTGATGTAATCGCGCCGCCTAAGTTATTAGTCGTTTTGAAATACTTGATTTCACTTGCACTTATAGCCATAAAAAGCCCTTAAACAAAAAAAGGGCGCAAACTAAGTTGCGCCCTTATGTGGATTAATGAGGTTGGTTAAATTGAAAAACGTTCTGAAATCACATCGAGCGTAAAGCGCTGTTCAGTGGTATCGATTGAATTAATAGTTTCGCCGACTGAAAAACTAACGGGTTTGTCGAGATCTACCGGAATAGCAACACCATCAACAAACATGCGTATATCTACAATATTGCTGACGCTGCTAAGAATTTTCGTGCCGGTATCTAAGTCACTTGCGACAACTCTGTAAACCTGTTGCCTGATATCAAGCTCTTTACTTAACGCCTGATAAATAGAAGCTTGAATATCAGTGCTTTTGTCTATTGCGTGATACACGCTTGCGCGAATGTCACTTGTCGCGTTGATGGTTCCAAGCACACTGTTAACGACTTCGCTGTCGTGTGAAACAGCGGCTAATACTTGTGAAACCAAATTAACCGATTGAGCAACCGTAGCGCCCAAAACAGCTTGACGAATATCAACCGATTTTGACACTGTGCTGCCAAGTATTGCTGCTCTGATATCAGTATTACTTAGGATTGCCGAGAGTATTTTTTGCTGAATGCTATATGACGAACTAATCGCCTGATAGACACTTGAACGCACATCGGTATTACTGGCGACAAAGCTAAGAACACTTGATCGTAAATCGGCCTGAGATACCGCGATCCCGTATATTTGTTGCCTAATATCAGTGTTTGACAGTACGCTTTGATAAACAGCGTTACGAACATCGATACTCGATGTAATACTCGCCAACGCCGATAATATTTGCTGTCTAATATCGACAGAACTAAGCACTTGTCCTAGCGTTGATGTTCTAACGTCCAAGTTAGATAACACACTTACTAGCCCGCTGTTTATTAAGTAAAACGCTGACGCGATATCGCTACCGTTCCAGCCTTTACCCTTTAAAGCCGTTTGGCCAGCTTCATTGATTTGACCGTCATCAGTGATATAACTTGGTAAACTTGCATCTTGAATACCTACGCCTTTGTTTTTCGCATCGACAGTATCAGTAACATTACCTGAACCCGTCACAGTGCCGAGAGCTGCAAAGCATCCACCTTTAGGAATAAGGCAGTTGTGCAGTTCAGCATTGTTAACATTGAAAGCAACGGCACTTGTTACTGACGAACTATCAAAGATACATTCCTGTAGCTTAGTATTGTCAGTGTTCTTACCTACAACGGCTTCCCTTGTATAACTTTTGAAAAGGGTTTTGCTTATGTTAGCTTTTTGTATAAAGCTGCAATTTATCGCTTGTGTGCTAGCTGTATCAACGACACAACTATCTATGCTTAAATTTCCATCGTTTGTATTACCCGAAAAACTACCAAGCGTTAGCCTTTTGAGGCTAAATAACCCTGACTTATTTATTAAGCAATGCCCGCCAAAGCCATATTGTTTCTGTTCTAAAATAGCGTGTTTATCAGTACTGCCGACTAGCTCTATGATCGCACCATCTGCGCCATTTTTTGCTAATGATTCATTCGTAAAATACTCGTAAACAACACCTTGATTGATAACGTTTAAATTTGAGCCTATGCCATTAATGAAGTTTTGCGGCGTTGAATAATCTTTAGCACTGCCTATTGTGTAGACTTGCTTATCGATAACTCGTAGCCATTTAGTCGTGGGAATATTGACTATCGACGCATGATTATTACTTACCCGTTCAATGATTTGATTAGAGTCGCCAGTTGTAAAATCCCAAGAGTTGATTACCGTTCCGTCTTGAATACCATAACTTGCTGAATATATAGTCCCTGTAAAGCGAAAGTTACTATCAGCCGTGTTAAAACCGAGAATTGGGTCAAACGTAACATTAGACCAAGACATTTCTAAATTGCCATTGATACGAATGCTTATTTGTGTGCCGCTGCGCTCTATAGCTAAATCATAATCCTGATTTTCGACTAAAACTGTTTGACCGCTCAGTCTTTGGTTATCAATTCGACAATCAAGCCTGTGGTTAGTAGTTGAAATAGATATAAAATCTAAGCCACTACTACTGCTATACACACCAATAAGCATTTGAAACGTGTTTGCTAAGGCATTGTGCTTATAATTAAAGCGACATTTTAATGTTGAATTGTCTGCTAGACTAAAAGGGGATTTGATAGTGGCGAAAGTATTGTTATCAAACCGATAGCCATCAATCACTCCGCTATCACTTCTAACATAACCTTTATCAACGGGGAAACCGTTCAATGTTAATGTGTCACCAGTATAGACGCACTCTACAGTATCGCCGTCTGTCTGATTAAAAGACCAAAGACGCTTAACACCATTGAATTCCAAGCCAAAAGCGTGCAATTTACCTGAAAAGAAACCCTCAATATTAAAGCTACCAATGCGATCAAAGGTAAACGTAGAGGTGTTATTGGCAATTGAAGCAAGTAAACTGTTACCGTCAATGTCTTGAATGTCATACGTAGAGCCAGAACGGACAAAGTACCACTTGTATCGCTGACCAATAATTAGACCTGTCGTTAACGTCACGTTTGACGAGTTGCTCTGCGGTTTAATTAGTATCGATGTTGGGCTGTTAATACGTAATACATTGTCATAACCTGTCATGCCAAGTAAAACTTGGTGTCCAGAATCTTCGTAAGTAAATTCAATTAAGCATTTGAAGTCACCGCTTGGCGCATAATTAGCGGTTACGTAAGTCGGATTTGCACCACTGAACTGCAAACAATACTCGTCCTCAATAACCTCGGCGGTTTCAAAAGCTGAATATGGGTTGTGGATAAATTCGTTTAGCTCAGACTCAGTGAATTGAGTATCTTTGTGATAAATTGCAGTTGAACGCAACTTATCAGTAGAGCAACCTAACCCAATCGCAACATTATTTATCGCTGAACCTGTATTATTGTCTGTCGCAACTGTTTCAGTAACTTTTACGCCATCTTCATAAATAGATAATGTGTTAGTAGTGCCAGTCCAATGAAAGATAATGACACCTTTTCGCAAATTTGAGGATCCACCAGTAACCGCGCTCCAAGATCTAGTATTTGTACCTGTTAAGTTAGTTGACCAGTTCTGGTGTTCGATCGTTAATTTTGAACCTAATGCGGGCGTAGTTAGTGAAGCAATTACTTTGTTTGCATTACCAACGCCACCTAATGAACCCACATCAATATCAATAATTATTGCAAAGTCACCGACCTCGGAAGATTTGCCGATCAGTCTGCTATTAGCGATAGATAAAGCATTTTGGCTAGAATCAGCCCCTTTTGTAGTCACCGAACCGTCGACATTCCACGTAACACCGTCGACAAAATCAAGCGATTGACCGCTAACAATTTCAGTAATCGTGTTACCCGCGCCCTCGCTGGGTATGATTGCAGCAACTAAGTAAGGCGCAACAGGACTACTTATATCAACCTGATTAAGCCCTCTGACTTGTTGGTAAAACTTCATATTAGCTTACCGCTGTTTGTGCCGTTGCTGTAAAGTCGCGGTCGTATTTGCTTGCTACGCGATATTTAACGCGGCGAAGCAAATCACTGTTATTCACCGTAAGCGTGATCGGTGCCGTTTCGCCCGCCTTTAATGCAATGCTGCCGCGTATACGAGAATCAACAGCGTAATCGTCATCGGCATTATTTTTAGTTAAGGCCGTAACAGTAAAAACGTCATCGTATTGCGAAGCGTTCGACACCGTAATGGTGACTTTGTGCTTTTCTCGCGCACCGTTATTGATCAAGTAGTGGGTGTCATCACCGGTTGTTATATTAGTACTTGCTAATATGCTTTTCGGTGTCAGTGCTGCTTTTGCTTGATCGAACTGTTCTTGCGTTACAGACTCAAAAGGTTTGTGAGCACCGTTAGCGTATACAATTGCCGCATTTTTCAGGTTGGTAAGAGCATCGCTAACTTTGACTTGAGTTCCATCAAGTAGCGTTACATTGCCCTCGCTCGCCGAAAGCGCAATCATAGCGTCAAGCATTGCACAAACATTGCTAGGATGACCGTTGATAAAGTTGAACTCACCGCCTCGTAACTCGTCATAAGTAGCGGCTTGTAAGTCGCCAGCGTGATTTTTGAAATAGCTGTATAGGCCATTACCAACGACAAAGATTTTCATTTGTGAGCCGCTAATTAACTTTGTCTTAAGTTCTGAGTACGCCTGTGCCTCAGACAAAGTATTGAAGTCTGATAATTTCATCTTAGTGTTGCCTTAGAGGTTAGGGTTTTACTAGTCCACGCCCTAGTTCATACAAGTAAGCGCGGTAACAGTGGTCGGGGTCATCGCCGAATAGCTCAGCAAAAAAATCGATAAACTTGGCTTGATACTCAAAGCGTTTATGTTTGTGCATAAACTGGCCTGTATAGCCGCTAATAGTGCGGTCATAAGTGCCGTGAGCGAATGAGCAAATCCTTTTGTCAAAGCTGATCCACGCTGAGCGAATAGCTCGGTTTTTCTTAATCCAGAAAGCCGTAGGCCAAATAAATAAAAGTGTTGGCAAGCCCAGCACTAAGTAAGCAAGCAAAGTGCGCAAGGTCTTTAGAATTGGGATCATGAGTACCCCTTTTAATTAAAGGAATCGATTTCCATTTTTAGGTATGGGTTTGTCGTGTACTGCAAGATCTTGCTTTGGCTTATCTCTTGTTCGTACATCGCGCGGTAGCTAGCCGCTTCTTGAGGGTGATACCACTCGGTATTGGGTTGTGCCTTTAGAATGGCCAGAACGCCGTACCTTAGTGGTGTTGAGTGTCTAAAATACACATCGTCGGGAATTTCGCTTGATTCCAAGTTTGGGCAAAGAGCCAAGCGAATAGTTAGATCTTCATTTTTTCTAGGGATGGGATCTAACACTAACTCGTTAGCGTGCTGACAAAAGGCAATTTCACGCCCTTTGTCATCTTCAACACTGAGCACTAAATTGATAAATGTGTCAGCGGTTTGAGGGCGTAACGTGTATTTACGCTTGCCCTCTGTAACGCTAAGTGTTTGCTGCTCTTGCAACTCAGTAGTGCGCCCAAAAAAGTCTTGAGAGCACTGCTGTGCGGCCTTCGCGACAACGAACGGCGGTATATTAGGCACAAAGTTATTAACCAAACTGGTAAACTCTGTGTAATCAGCCATTAGCTATAATCCCCGCTCGGTTGTTAGACGCGCTAATACCGGTATCACCTTCGGTTTTAGCACCCAAGGCCACTTGGAACGCCTGCATATGTTGCGCTGCTCGACTCGCGTTTTCTGCGTAATCAGCATCTTTGCTATAAGCGCGATAAAGCATGTGATCCAAAATAGGATTCATATAGCTATCGTCGATAGGTAGCACTTGTGTGTCAGTAGTAAAATTACTGATAGTGATAGATGACGGGGCTTCTGAATATATGATTCTAAGCTTATGACTCGATGCCGGTGTCGGGTATATCCAGAACGATTTAGGGTCTCGGTCATCATAAACATAATGGTCTACGTCAGAACCCGATGCGTTGTACCAGTTGTCGACCTGATCGTCTAACATGCGTTTTTCGATACGGCGAATTTGCTTACCTGTACCAACGTTGTAAACCACATTGATTAAGCGCAAACCCGAAGCCGGTAACGTTTGTAATGACTGGCCGCCAGTGGTGTCGTATTCTTCATTGGCAATATTGGCATCAGGACGCAAGCCAATGACAGCTAGAACCGCGCCATTAAACCAGTCTAGCCATTCCTGTTTAGGCCAACGTGTGTTGGTTTTATCTTGAATGATGGTTTCAGCTTGTGAAATCACATCAACGATTTTAATGGTTGCCACGGTTCACCACCTTTATTTAACGATTGAACGTCTTTTGCTAGCCTTAGTGTCTGATTCAGTTGCCTTTGCAGGTTCTTCTGACTCAACTACTTCGGCGGTAATGTCGATAACTTCTCGAAGCTCAGCGGCTTCTGGATCACCTTCGAATACTGGGGTTAACTGAAAAGCGTCAACATTTCGCTGTAGCGTTGGTGTATAGGCCAAGATGCGACCGAAACGGTTTTTGTAACCTACTACTTTGCTCATTTTTAAGACTCCGAAAAAGAAAAAGCCCCGCCAAAGGCAGGGCTAATAATCATTAAGCTAAAGTGATAACACTGTGGCCTAATGCGTCTGGCTTGATAACCTTGAAACCAAACACGAACAACGAACGCGCTAAGTCGCCGAAGTCATCAGGGTTTTTAAGGTTTTCCATTTTGGTGATTTGACTAGCAAACGTAGTCGCACACTTGTGACCAAATACGATATCGTACTTACCACCAGAGTTATTGACGTTGTTGCTTTGGTAAATGGTAACGCGGTCGATCATGCCGACTTTGCCGTTACGCAAGGTAGACTTGCCATCACCAGTTAAGCTCGCGTCTTTAAGCTCAGAGGTCTTAATACGCGCACACGCTTTTGCTGGTAAGACAACAAAGCGGCCTTCTTCTGGTAAGTTTTGCTCGTCCATTACCGTCGATAAGTCAACAATCCAATCAACTACGTTTGCTTTGGTGATTGCTTTCGGTGACGCTGACGTACCTAAGTTAATATCACCTGAGATTTTACCGGCTGTAGCACCAGCGTTTGCTGAATCAGCATCGGCGTAAATTGCGCCTAAGAAATCGCGGTCAACCGCAATTTTCATTTGCTCAGCGCCGTCATTCGACCAGTCATCCATTAACTTAAGGTCTGACTGAACGCGGTCAACGTCGAACAAGTTAAACGCAAAGTACTTACCACGGTCGATAAGTAAGCTAGTGGTCTTGTGAACCGGATTTTCATACGTTAGGCCACTGCCCTTAACGTAATCTTGAACCGCGATATCTGGAATTTCGCGAATGATTACTTCGTCACCGTGGTTACGGATCTCACCTTCGTAATCAGTGTTAGAGATTTCGCTATAAATAGTTTTTAAGTAAAACTTGGTTAATAGCTTGGTCGACCAAATTTGCGGGATGAACTTGCCTGAAACTACCGGCAAGCTAGAATTTTTAGGATAAGCCATTGCTTATACTCCTTGATTGTGAAAATTAGCGATGTAGCGCCGCATACATTTCACGCTCAGCCTTTTGAAATTCTTCTTCGCTGATCTGGTTGCGCTGGTAGCGTCTGTGCAGATCTTCAAAGGCACTAGGATCAAAAACAGCCTCAGTCGTACCAACATCAGGCGCGGCTGTAGGTTGTGCTTGTATGTGCTCGTTAAAAGGGTTTTGTTCTGAACGTGTGCGGGTTGAGTCAACGTAGGCAGAGTAAAAACGGGTGACGCGGGTTAAATCCCCAGCGTTAAAGGCGTTCATCAACATTTCTTGGCGGCTTTGACCTGAGTATTCATCGCGTTCACGTAGCCAATCATGGAATAGTGGATCGCTGTCTACGAGGTCAAAATTGATGCTTTGACTCGCTAAGCTTTGCTTAACTGAGTTCATCTTTGCCTCAGTATTCCAAGTCGAAATATCTTTTTCTTGAGCTGACAGTTTCCCGTCAAACTCTTTGCGTAAAGCGTCAACTTGAGCGTTTGCGGTCTGTGCCACTGCACGCGCAAATTCTTCGCCGTACTCATTGACAAGGTGTTCGTTTAAGGTGATTGAGTCCTTGGCGGCTGCATGCCGCTGCGCTTCTGCTAATTGCTGCTTTAATCGTGCTATCTCTTGTTCTTGAGATTGATCAGGCTCGTTAGCTTGTGGCGCTTGTGATTCAAGGGCTTTGACTCTATCTAATAAAGCCGGAACCTCAGCGTTGTACTTGCCTTGTAAAACTTGATATTTCTTTTGCCAATCAACATCGTTAGAAGTCGGCGTTTGTGCCGGTGTTTCTGTTTGTTGAGTAGGCTGTTCAGTTGTTGATGTTTGCTCAGAAACGTCTGTATCAGGAGCCGAGTTTTCGGTGTTCCCTTGGATTATTTCATTTGCGCGTTGTTCTGCTTCTTGCACTGACTTTGGTAATGTCATAACTTGGCCTCTAGCGAGCCGATGAGCCTTGCCGGTATTCAAAGGTGTTCGCGGGTAAGTTGGGTTGGCCTGAATTTCAGGCATAAAAAAAGCCGCTGAATTAGCGGCTTAGTTGGGTGAATAGCGTTTGTTGCTATTCCTGGTCTTGAGCTTCAATTTCGATTAGCAATTCGTTTGGCTTCTCGATGTATTTTTGAAGCTCAAAGATGAGTTGTGCCATGCCCTGTGCTCGATAGATATCTACCGTTTCACCGGAATGAATAACGCGATCTGACGCGTTCACACCTGCTCGTTTGAGCAATAAAATTAACTGTTCGTATGCGTCTGGTTCTTTAGCTTGTAAGCGAACAAGCGCACGCAATAATCGAATGTTATCTTCGTTATTTTCCATTGTTAGCTATTACCTTTTCGTTAGAAGTAAATTAATTAGCCGGTTGCCGCTGGCTGTGCTTTTGCTGTTCAAGCTGCATTTGAAATGCTCGCTCGTCTTGAAGCTGCTTTTCCTGCATCTGCATTTCTTGTTGCATCTGCTGTTGTTGCTGCTTCATTTGTTCTTGCTGACGTTCTCGCAATTGCTCTTTGTTTGGCAAAATACGATTAACCGGTACGTCACTTGTCTGGAACACGCGTCTTAGCTGCTCTAATCGTCCCTCAGTGCCGATAATTTCTAAGTCGACTGGATTATTAGTTAGCTGCAATAACTCTTGCTGACGAAGCGCTGCGGCCTCTTTGTGCATTAAGGCATCTGAACCACGAGCTTTGGCTTTCGCATCGCCTTTGATATCTGCCGGTATGTCTTTGTCGAGCATCAACGTTATGAAAATTGAATTGATCACCGGCTCAATCACGCCGATATCGATATTGCGTACAACGTCTTTAATTGACTTACTTGCCGCGTTCATCAACATAGATAAGCCGCTCGCAGTGCGTGCCGCGCCTGCGCCTTGATCTGAACCTTGCATATAAGACGGGATACCGCTTTTATCGTCGGCATAGCGCTCAAAACGCTCATATACGCCTAAAAGCTCGTTGGCCTTAATATCAGGGCTAAAGAAGGTAACGCCTGCTGAGCCGCCGCGATGAGAGCCTTTAGAGCCGTCATATAGCCAGACTTTGCGCGGGTGAATAGCCGTTGGCTTAGAGCCGGTCGGCAACATCGATACATCAATCGCGGTTTGTGGCGCGCTACCAATAGCCATGTTGTTCATTAGCGCTCGCGCGGTTGAGTTCGCCGCATCTTGAATATCGGCGATCACTTCGGGGATTGCTTCGCCCCAGAACGAATTAGGCACGTTTAACCAAGAAGCCTTGTAGTAAGGCGGTCGGCCTGTCGGATCTGGATTGATCAAAGCACGGATAATGTGATTACCAATTAGCGTTACAGACACGGGATATTCGTTGTAAGGATCGTCAACTAAGCTTGGGTTCATGCCCCAGTCAATTAGTTGCTGACCTTGAACGTGTCCGTTGAACTCAACCGCGTCAAATAGCTCATAGCGGTAAGCTTGTGATGAGTCGCGACCTTCTAACTGTTCGCGTTCATTCGATTCAAATAGCCATTCACGATGGCCGTTCATGCGATAGTCACGCAATACGGACTCAATCGCTTGTCGGTTATAACCCTTCATACCGCGCATATTGCTCAAATCAGGAGCCGTATAACGGATATGTTCACACGTCCAGCTATCGCCGATATCAATCGTGTTTGGTGACGGGTAAAAGTCAAAAGGCGAAACGCGGCTAAATTCGCGGCTAATCGCTAACGAGGTTTGCGGGACAAACTCGCCGTTATTAATTTGTTTCCACTTGAGCTGCTTTTTCTGCTTGAAAATAACGCCTTTCATGATCGCCGAGGGGTAAGTCGTTAAATCGTCTAAGAACTCGTCGAATTCGCGGCGATAGTTGCCCTCAACTAGAATATCTTCGATGTAATCGCCCATAAGTTCCATGCGCTTCTCACCTTCCTGATTGAGTTCTTCTTTCAGTCGGGTTTCGTGCTTTTTCATCAGCGCATAGGCTTCTTGTTCAGGTACGCCGTGCTGTAAAGCGCCTTGCATCGCTTCGTTAAGCAAGTGCTCTTTTAGCTGTGGTGGCAATTCCTGAACGGGTGTCGGTTCTAACGAGAACGGGCGATCACCTGAAGGATTGTAAATATCAGAAATCCATGACTTTGCGTGGCGGCATTTGGTGCCGGTAATACCCATGAAAATCTCGCTGCCACCGGCTTTGCGGATATTGGCTAGCTGATTACTTGAGTACATGCCTTTGCGCCGTCTAAGGCAGTTAGTAAGGCGGTCAGTCATTGTTAGCTTGTGATGCTTTGCAATGTCCCAACAGCTTTTAACATAAGACGCTAGGCCGCTGACAACTTCTTGTTGTCCGTAATTTGGGTTCGCTTTTTCGCGTTCGTCGTGCTTTTGTTGATCAAATATTGCCTGTGTTTGTTCGGCACCTAATGATTGTAAAATTCCGGTCATAATTGCCTCTTAACACCAGTAGCTAACGTCGACTTGTTCAACATCGGTAAAACTGCCGTGAACAACACTGCCCATGCGGTTCTGGATATCACGCAGAGCAACAGCAAAGGTTCTAAAGCCATCGGCGCAGTGTGATGCGCTATCGTGTGCGGGTCTGTTTTTCCAAACGCCGTATTTGTCATCCCACTCTTTGCGGTAATTCTGCAAACCTGATATGCCTTGTTCGCAATGCACTTCGTCGAACCAGCACATAGGGAGCACGGCGCGCACGGCCTCTATGCCGTCCATAATTGATAGCTTTGGTGCTGTCTCAAAATGCAAGCCGAGTTGATCTGCTTGCTCTAAACGCGACATACCCGTACCCCACTCGTGAACACCGATATCATGCGGTGCCATGTGAATGCCGTATTGGTAGCCGTATTGCTGGGATAATTCGCGAAGCTTATCGACGTAAAACGGTAAGCCCTCGCCGTGGTTCTCGTAGTAGTTAATGACGCGGTATTCACGGCCTATTTGCTGAATAAACCAGATCACGTTGTCATCGTTAAAGCCGATATCCCAAAACGTGTGAACAAGCGCTGTAGGCTCGTAAGGTACGCTGGTGATCTGGTTGTTTTCGTAAAGTTTGCGGAACTGGCTTGAGTAGTAAGCCCCCTCGATCACTTGCTCGAAAGCTTCTTGCGGTGTGGTCGGGTATTCGCGCTTAACATCGTGGCCTAAGAGCTTTTCTTTGGCGTAGTACCAGTTCATTTGCTCTTGCGTGAATTCAAGCTTGTGCTTCGCCCTTAAGGTGTCGAAGTACTCGATAATCCGCATTGGCAACGGCTCTTTTGATTCAAGCCGGTAATTAGTGTCTTTGTACCAAGGGTAAAAGAAGAATTCCCAGTCAAGAAAGCTAAGCTCTTTGCCCTTGAGCTGGTCTTGTTCGGCCACTTGGCAAAGGTCGAAGAAATAGCCTTGTCGCCCTTCTGCCGTTGACTCGATGGTGATCACACAATCAGCGCCGACAGACTCGAATGCACCGGTAACAATCTCGCGTGCGCGTTCTGGGTACTTGGCACAAATTTTACCGAACTCGGAAATATGCAAGTATTGGAACGTGCCGCCACGGAACGATGAGCCGACCGTGATCTTTGACTTGTTCGGGAACTTGATTTGGCCAGCGCGGTCAGTCAGTGCTGGGAAACGATCGCGTAGGCTTTTTGGCAAGTTGTCGTATGCAAACTTGATCTTTTCATCAAATAGCCGGTTAGCATCGTCTTTTGTATGAGCGATAACACCACAGTTAGTACGACTATTGAACAATGCCGCGTCTAACATGAAAATCATCATAAACGTGGTAAAGCCGAGCTGACGGGCTTTGAGTATGATGTTGCGCGTGTGCATGCCGTGAAAGAAACGCTTTTGCGCATCGTTCATCACGAACTTAACTTTCTGGCCACGCTTGTCGGTGATGTAATAGAGGTTGTTTATTCGCCAGAGCCAGTTTTGATTATCAAGGATAAACTCTAAGCTACCCTCGTTTTCAGCCAGTGCGTGCTGGCCTTCAACCGGTACTACCTGAGTCATTCGCTAGCCTCACCTTCAATTGGCAATCGGTCTTTAAGGCGAATATTGTTTTTAGGTAGCAAGCCGTTTCGGTTCTGGGCGTTGCGTTCGGTGATATCTCGAATTAGATCATCAACGGACGTTTTGACCTCGATCTCGCCTTTCTGAACGAACATTTGTAAGTGCTGGCCGATGAGTTGGAGCGCACCTTTTTTGTCGTGTAGCTCAACCTCTCGTGATAAAACGACTTCTTCTTGCCCTGTTTCATCATCAATCTTTCGGCTAAGCACCTTCTCTTTGATTTTGCGAATTGCAGGGGAAACATCTTGTGGGAGGTCTGCCACTGGTATGAGACTGCCATTGTCGTCGTACAGATCACCAACATCACAAAAGCCGACTTTAATAAGCTCATTTAACACCTGTTCAGTTGAGATAATGTTTCGACGCATCATTACGTTAGCCACGCCGGTATTTAGGTCGTTAATAAACTTACCTACCGGTGTATGTGGTTTTAGTAGCTGACACGCTTGGGCATTATCGGTTTGTGTTTGCTTCGCTCTGCCACGTACTTTGGCAAAAGCACGTCCAGCGTTTCGTCTGGGGTCGCTGACATAGGCGAGAGCAAACTCAACATGCTTATCCTGCCTAATGCCGTAGCGCTCTTTGATTTGTGCAACGTCAAGGTTCAATTTGCCCTTATCGTCGACAACTGCTGCATAGGAGGTCATGATAAACTCGAAAAAAGTTGGGTGAAAAAATTGGAAAAATTTTTTTAGGATTTTTCGCTAGTTTGTTCCATATATATAATTGCCCCCCTACCCGAAGAATCTGTGGGTCTGGGGGGGGTGGTAAAGGGGCAAAAAAAAGCCAGACTTGACGGTCTGGCTACAAATGGGAGTGATCCAAAAGGCAATAACTCAAGGTATGGCATGAAAACCCTAAGTTATGCTAATCATACTAAAAAGAGCTTTAGACAATAAACAGGCGAAACGCTCTCAAAAATGAACCAAAAAGCGTACTAATTTTAGTGCGCAGTTAGCTCAAACAGCCTGAAAGCCTCTTTATATATTAGTTATGGTAAGTTATCAGTGATACTTAATCATTATCACGTTCGTTTTTAGCGATTGCCGCTCTAACCTCGTTATCTAGCTTAAATAGCTTGTTCACGAGTCGATCAAATACTTCTCTGAGTTGTGTGTTGTCTTTGCGATACCAATACGAACGATGAAAGCCGCAAAGCTGATAAGCTTTCGGTTTTTTCGCTACGCTGCCAATCCCTTTGCATCGATCACAATCGCTTTCTGACTCGTTAACGCGTCCAGAACCGTTGCACTTGTAGCAATCAACGCTTTGATATGCGTTTGTCTTAAGTGCTTCGATAGCGCCGTTTATGAGCTTTAAACGCTGTTTATCGTCGTGTTGTTCTAGCCAGTCATTAGAGACGATGAGCAAATGACCTTTTAGTTTGATGGTTGCAATACGATCATCAAGATAGATCGCATACAAATAGTTGTTGTGCGTTATGCTAATCCCTTTGATATTCAATACCTTATCAAGACTAGCTTTTGTGCTGGTTGAACTACCGGTTGCTTCAAGCTTTGCCGAGCCTGTCGCGAGTTTTGTTAGAAGCTTTTCCACAGATACCCCCTTTTTTAGGCAATCTTAAAAATCTGACAAAAAAACGCAAATTAATTTTTAAAAATATACATCACCCACCAACACCAACCAGACCGAAATCAGCAAAAACATGACTTGCACCACTATATTAGCAAAAACTAATTTAGCCTATTTTTAACTTATTTTACTTTTTGTATTGCTTTTTGTAATACAATAAGTAATACTCTCATTCGTTGGCTAGTTTTAAGGCCAATTTCTAACAAATTGACTAAAAGGAAAGCACGGCAATGCTTGAATTGATTAAAAGAATCGCTGAACTGATGGACAGCAAAAAACGCCTTTACATCCAAAACTTACCGCTTGATAAAGCGCAGTTCATTCAACGAGAACTAAAAGACCACAACGGCTATAAAATTTGCATTATCGACAAAGCGTCGAAAATCGCATACGCCTACGCGTCCTCACAGTTCTGGCAAACTCACACTCTTTTCATTTACTGCGAAGGTTTCGAACCTTGCGGCGGTATGAAACGCCAAGCAACAGAAATCAAGGAGTAATAGCCATGTATCACAAGATAACTCACAGACAAGGCGTAACACTGATCGACTCTAGAATCGTTGAAGAAGTTGACGAGTTGTTAAACAAAGTGATCGAGTCACTTAACCATCAAACAGACGATGAGAATTTACTTTGTTGGTTGGTCGATATGTTCAATGATGATTTTGCCGAGGAATACGGCGAATACTCGCTTGATACGCTTTCAAAGTTAGCGCTCTGCATCCTAAACGCTAAACATTACTTGATTCATGACGTTTCGCAATTTTGCGATCACTTCAACGCCGAAAACCTAGATCTAGAAATCGGTTTTGATGGTGCCTTTTATCCTGTCGGCGTTGGCTGCTGGTATGGCCGTTCTGAGTTCGTACTAATCGGCAATGAAGAACTAGACAAATAGCATAACCCGTTAGCGCATTGGCGACAGTGCGCTATCTGGTAACAGCTCGTTACTAACTTCTAACAAAAGGCAAATTACTATGAGTACTAGAGCAACCTATTCAATCAAAAATTTAAACGGCCAAACCCGTCATTTTTATATCCATCATGACGGCTATCCTTCATTTGCATGTGTCTACTTTTATCGAATGCTAGAGCGCCCAGACTCAGATCGGGGTTGTTTTGATGCGGCATTCTTAAGAGGCAACCCAGAAGCTGAACCAATTGAATCAGCCGACGAGTTTGGCGGGCTAGAATATCAATATCATTTCGACGCTAAAACAGGCGAATTAAGCTACAAAACAATTGATATTAGGGATGATTCGATACAAAACCACAAAATTGATTTGTGGGACTTTATCAACCAGCAAACCGAATATAAGAGCCGCCACCCTTGGCCTGTAACCTTTTACAAGCCTGTTCATAACTTCAATAACTCATTGGAAATATTGACCATAAAGCGAGCACTAGAACGCGCTAACGACAAACTAAAGTACGTAAAAGAATACTCTCGCTTTGTAGGCAACTGTCGCCACTCAATCCAAGATGCACTCAATATGTGCAACCTTGCAAGCATAGTTTTGTCTGATAATCGTAGCGAATCACTAGCGCTTGTTGAAAGCATGGTAAACACGCAAATCGATTTCTTATGCACCTTAAAACAAATGTCTATCAACGTATTAGAAGCACCAACAACTAAGCTATCAGAGCAGCATCAAAAGCTATTTGATAAATCAGCCAGATCAATTGTTCTTTTTGAGTTAATCGACTAACAAAAAAGGGAGTTAAATAAAAATGAGAAACTTTTTCACAAATACGGCTGATAATGCAATACAATGTTTATTAGTTAACTGTCTAAAAACAGCTAACAGCACAGTAAACAAAACACTTCTAGCTGAAAAGCTAGTTCAAGAGGTTTTGTTAAAATCTGAGAACATGACAGAACAAACCGCGCGCCTAATGATTCAGGTTGCGCTAAAACAATCGGACGGAATTAACGATGGCTACCAAGTCAGACGAAAGGATCGGGTTAGATTGTGCCAGTTACAAGCAGGGGTTAGATAACTTAGACGACCCCGAAACGCTTGCGATATGCTTGAACAGCCTGATCAAAAACAAAACATTAACCGATCAAGAGTTCAGCGATCTAGTTGATTGCTTTGCTAACAGTCTTAAGCCTGATAAACGCGAAATTTATCTAGCTAAGACAAAAGAAGAACAACAAACCTTAGCAAAACACGCGCTAGATACTGGACACATCAAGTTAAGTTTTGAGGCGGTGAAAAAATAGTTATCTACTAAAGCAAGTTAGCTCTAGCTTGCTTTGTTGGAATAACTAACAAAAGGCAACAAAAATGATAAACGGCAATTTATCTAATAACACGGCACTCAATCAAATTCTTGAACAAGCTGCACAACAAGCAGAGCTTGACGCAGCAATATTAATCAACCTGAACAATCCCAGAATTGGCGGCTTTTCGCTTCAAATGCCACAAGATGATCTAAAACTATTACCACTAAAACTACGACAGCTTGCTACGCATATCGAATGCCAATTCAACAAAAGCGACCTATCACTATGAGCACAACAAAGAAACCAAAGCGCCCAGCGCACCGACCTAAACTGCCAGATGAACTAGTCAAAGTGAACACACCTCTCAGGCTATCTAAGTTTGTTAAAGACTACTTAGATTCAATCGAGGACACACCTAACGGCCAGCTCATCGAAAAAGCGATAGTCCACTATTACAACTTAACCAAACCGAAAGGCTATCGAGATTTATAAAACACAAATCCCCAGCGCTGCCCTAGCTCTGGGGATTTTTTCACTTTGCATCAAACCGAATCAAAGCAACCGCTGCAAATCTCACCGTCGATTATATCCTCATAATCAAACCAGCCTTCGCACTGTTCACACTGGCACTTCTCATCATCACAGAACGGCGAACGGGGATCACCATCATAACGTCTTACATCATCTGGGTAATTACTCAAAACGTATTCCCCATATCATAATCAACATTAACAACAACACGGCCTAAACCGTCCGGTTCCATCTTGCGAGCTTGACTCTCGACAACCAAGTGATCATCAACCCAAAAGCCCGCATGACTCAGTGAGTCGTAAACACCTTTAAAATAGTTATCACTGTCCCACTTCTTTTTTTTATCTGGCCTATAAAGCTCTAAACGGCAAATTACCGGCTTATCTATCATCAACCGAGCATAACCATAGCTTTCTAATACTTTGGCTACATCAGCCTTATACAAGCGCCCCTTCTTCGACAAAACAACTTTATTATCAACATGACGATAATACGTATTGTTACTCGGTGGAAATGGCAAAACCAATCGATACATAAAAATACAACTCACTAAAATAACCCTAGTTCGTTGCACTATCGCCTAATCAAAATTTACCTCAATACTAAAAATCGTATATAACCTAAATAACTAAAAACCACCTTTCATATATTCAAAATAAACATTAAAACATAACGTGATACCTAGACGCGCTTTGTATTTATATGGTACTTTTGTCGCACGTCGACAAACGAAGTCCCTTCGGTTATTTGTCACGGCGAACAGATTGCGGAGCAATCCAAAAGTAACCCACCAAAGTAATACCGATTCACACCTTTATTTTATTAAATAACTAAATCAAACCCTTATATAACAAGGGCTACAAGCTTGTTTGAAGTTATTACTCTAAAATTAAAATAAAATTTTTTAAACGAAATTGCCGTGACTCACCGCTACGCCTTTATTTCTGTAGCTTTAGGTAAGTTATCCACAAGCCATGTGACAGGAATTTGCCGCGAGTCACGCCCAAAGTCACGCCCTATAGTGACAAAAAAGGCACCTTAATTGGTGCCGATTGTCACATTAAACAAAAGCCTAGCTTTACGTATTTAACCTTCGTTTGATAAATTTCATCGCGATAATAACCACTATAAACGGCAGCAAAATAAAGCCAAATAATGCCGCACCTAAACTGCCCAATAAGTGCTCTTTGGGGTTCATGCCGTTTGGCGCAACCCAATACACATAGATAAAAAATACTATGTAGCTGAGCAGTAAATAAAGCGATATCCAATAGCTCATAACACCCCCTAAGCCACCATCAAAAGCAAATCCAGTAGCCCGTCTGACGGCACTATCACGCTTTTATCACCCGTTTTGTGGTTATTAATATGGATCATGCCGTTGCTCATTAAATTGTACGTCCAACAGCCTTTTTTGATTGTTGATACCCTAGTTAACACTTTCATTGTCACATTCACCAAAAAATTTATTATTAAGCGCTTCTAGCTCGCTCTTGTCCTTCACTTCGGCCACGGCATCAACATGACAGTGATAACATAGCGGCGTTTTACCTTGGTCGACATAATCCTCAACTTTGGCCATATCGATCTCATTTAAGCAGTAGTAACAGCCGATCATTTAAAAATCCATGTACCCAAAATAGTAGGATCGTCGTTCGGCTCGCGATCAAGCCAGTAAAAATATGGATCTGGCACCGCGCCCTCAACCTCTGCCCTATCCGGTGATTTAAAATATACATTTGTTGGCTTTGTATCGCCCTTCATGGCTACATGCGCCCTAGCAACATAATTTTCTGGCTCATCACTGGGTTTGTCGTACAAAGTGATACAAATAAACGCCTCTGGAAATCGGCCTTTCAACTTGCCGAGATAAAAAACAAATTCATCTTTGTTCATGGGTGACTACTTTTTCGTTGATTCATTTTTGCGTTTAAATGTTTTTTGCTTACAACCATGACAATGACCATTTGTTTTATTTAAATGGCTAACCTTATTCCAAGCTCCGCAATCGCATTTGTGCTGCCACTCGGCGTTTGATGCTCTGTTCATCTTCAAGCCTACTTTGGTGTAACAGCGATATCGTTTAATGATGGTTCTTCGACAAATTCAGACTCATCACTTGTAACAACTATTTGAACTTGAACCCCGTCAAATTCTCCGACACATGTTTTTTCTTCAATCCACGGTGATAATGGACTTTTTACAGTTCCAACGCTGCTAGTGATAATCTCTGAAATTTTTTCGCTATCTATATTCAACTCAATTCTCCTAAAGTACGCTTAATTAACAGTATCTAAGACAACTTAGGTCTGATTTCTTGGCCGACTGCCAAGTCGACGCCGTATTGTGAACAAAAGGACTGAATTCAGCGGGTACATCAAATTCTTTCTTTTGCTCTCTCATTGCGCGACCAAGTGCTTCATCTTCACTATTCACACCGTCACGGTCTTTAAAGTAGATGCTAGTTCTTAATCTAGTCTCAGTTGTACCAGAGCTTGTTTTTTGCCATGCAATAGAAACAATAAAGGTTAAATTCTTCTTCATATCAGCCTACTTTTGTGTAACTAATCTTTGAAAAGGGAAGGTTGTTTTAGTTACTTTTCTAATGTGAACATCTTCATCAGTTACTGTTACCCATTCTCTCGTATGCCCACTATAAAACCTGTCACCTACTTGCACTTTTTCACCTACCTGCAAATCTCGCCAACATTCAATGGGTTCCCATGGCATCGGCTTGCTTTCAATAATGCTTTGATAGCATTGTGTCAAAGCATCGCCAACACTGACTGGACTGCTTAAACAATACTGTTTAATGTTTTCTTTAAGTTCATCTATATCCAAATCAGGTTCTAAGATCATTATTCGCTCAAGAGTATCGTGGTATTCTTGCGCTTTTTTAGCTGTAAATGCGTCAACCATGATATTTCTCCTAAAGAAAGCTAATTAATAGTAGGGACAGCGCCGAAACCGCCTGATTTTGCTCTCAGGTTTTGCGCATTGTATTTTTCCCAATTGCAAGAGAGTCGATAATGCAAGTTAACGCACTCAAGTGGTATTCCTTCGACAACATAAACATAAATACTCAATTCGCCTTTTTTACTTGGCTTGATCGTCGAACCATCACAAGCAGACAATAATAATATCGCTAGTGCTGTTAATAATTTTTTCATTGTCATTTCTACTCCAAAATAACTTTCTTTTTGAGTCGATTAACTTGAGCTTGCAGGTTTCGCTTTTGGCGCTTTAGTTCTTTAATCTGATTATTCAACGACTCAGCCTCATGCTTAGCGGCCGTTATTTTCCAAATAATTCTTTGCTGTCCGTTAGCCCATTTAAGCAAGTAATCAAATGGCTCAAAAATCTTGCGGCATTCGGTGCATTCAATCACGCGACGATGTTCATCAAGATCAATCTTTGTGTGGGGGCAGCCGCCAGTAAACTTAGAAACAGGTGTCATAACTGTTTCTTTTGCTTTCGCTGTGAAATCTATTATATCGTTCATGATCGTTTACTTTTGAGCATTTAAAGTGAACGATCTAGACCAATCCGCTATAGGTCGACTCCACTTAGTTCCGTTTATTATGTTCTTGTAAACGACAGTTGGTGGATAATTCGATTTTGTGGATTCTTCATTGGTAAACATAATGATTTCATAAACATTGCCGTTAGTGTGCATATATTGCTCACCTACTTTAGGTAAATTCATTTCAGTTCCCCCGTTTAAGTACACTTATTCTTCAATTAATTCGTCCAAGTCATCGATAGCACTCAGTACGACTTTTTGCTCTTTTTCGTTAAACTTGTTTTCAACTACCATTCTCGATAAATCAAGTATTAGCTCATCAAGTTTTTGTTTTGTTTTTGAGTCCATAAGGTCTACTTTAACGCGTTAGCACATTGGTTCTTCATGTTGTCTAGCATTTCGCCTAGCTCTGGATCGTTTTCCCATATACCACACAGGCATATTTCGCAGTGCTCAACATCAGCGACAACACCTTTCAGTGCGTGAACCATGTTAGTAGCCTGTTTAATGGCTAGCTCTAGCTCTACAACCTCACTGCTTTTACTCGCCCTTTTTGCCTCTTCTAGCAAAAGGCTTAATTTTGTTATTAGTGGATTTGTCATTTACACAACTCACTCAATTGTCACTGTTACACTGCTTAATAACAGCGGCATATCAAAGCCGTGTTCAATTATTTTCTGCCGTGCAATCTCGTAACGCCCGATAAACTCAACGGCTTCTTTAGAGGTCGCAAGGAACATGGCTACACTGTGGCCAGAACCTTTCTGCATCAACGAAAACATTTCTTTTGCGTCTTTAGCCATGTGATCGATATCGCTTTGTGATAACTCGTCTAAATCCATGTAATCACCTCAATTAAGCATAAATACTTTGCTGATCGAGAACGTTATCGCAATCTAAGCCTAGATCCTTGTTGGCGAAGCCTTTTTGCATATCCCAATATTCAGCGTATTGTTGTTCTGAAGGAAAACCCCAAGGGAATTCCTCACATAACTGATTCAACGTTATATGACTGTACTTCTTTGTTAGCTTATAGAGTGCGTAACACCAAAGCGTGATAGCTCCTAGTGATGGTGAAATAAAGCCAAGAAGAATTTCAACACGTTTATCAACTTTGTCTTTTATTCCTATCCACTTTAAACGGTTATCAAGCGCACTATGCAAAACACTTGAGTTTTTAATTTTTTCATAAACTGCCTGTAATTCGTTGCTTTTGCTATCAGCAAGCATAAGTCTGAGCAGTATTTGCGTTTGTTCATCAGACATTTTTTGTAGTTCTGATTTCTTAATATCAAGTATTGATTTTATTTCCACTTAATCACCTCAATTAAACGCCCGTGGCTGGTCACGGGGCTTTTTCAAAG
The DNA here is from genome assembly GCF_017744155.1 of Endozoicomonas sp. G2_1. GTDB lineage: Bacteria > Pseudomonadota > Gammaproteobacteria > Enterobacterales > Alteromonadaceae > JAGHQT01. The sequence continues at coordinate 43,334 of NZ_JAGHQT010000021.1, forward strand.
TTCGCGCATAAGCGGCCAGCATTACCACTCGTCAAAGTGATGGTTGGGGGTAATTAGTTCACAACTTTTTCAAGCAAATTTTTAAGTTTTGACATACCGTCATTTTCACTTTCAACAAGCATTACAACACCGGCTTCAATGAACTGAGCCTTGAGCGAAAAACTGCCATCAGGATCTAGCTCTGGGTATTGCTCATGAACAAATTTCCATAATTCATCATGTGATTTCTCGTACTCAGCTTCGTGCCTTTCTCTTAGTGCTCTATGGGCTTGTAACTTTTCAACTACTGCATCATTCATTTGTATAGGTTTCATTTTTATACCTTTTGTTAGTAAATTTAAGTCAGTTAAGTGACTTGTCTATTTCAAAATCAACGCTGTATAGCGCATCCTCTGGCTTGTATGGGAAATCGGCTTGATTAAAAACCAAATTCCCGCGAACAATATGGTTTTTGGTGTGATACTTGTGCCAATACCTAAGCACGCCGTCACGTTTAAATTCCTCAATGGCCTTTTCGATAAGCTCAAGGCTTGCAAAGCAATAGCGATCGCTATAGCCAAAGGGGTCAGGATCTATTAATAGCGCCCAGTGAAACATGAGCTTATGCGCTAAATATATAACGCCGTCTATTTCCCAGCCCTTTTGCGAATCGGTGTGCTCGCACCATGCTTTAATTTTGTCGTTCATGACCTAGCCTTTAACCTTAAATTTTTTTCTTTTTCCGCAGTGCTCACATTCTAAAATTTGAATTTCATAGTTGAGATAATTGCCATAATTTTTTTCACGCCAATTATAAGTAGCCACACACTGCCATTTGTGAAGGTGCCAATCGCCAGTTATAAGGAACTTCAATATACGAAGCATTTAAGCCCCCTCATCATGCTTCTTCACTGGCTCGTATTCGTAGCCGTCGATTTCTTCAACAATCAAGTCAGCGGCTTTTATAAAAGCGTTCATAATCTTGCTATGAGCTGGCACGTTATGCTCTTGTTGGTCACAAACGGCCTGACAGATAGAGGCCACCAGCGACACCTGATCTATTTTTATTTTTTTAGTCATTTATGCCTCTTGTTGCCGGTTGATTTTTCAATTTCTCTAACGATTTTCCAGTGTTGTTTCAGTGCGTCACGGTGGTTGGTTGATCTAAATGGTTCGCCATCTAATTTGTGTGATACGTCTAAACTAGGATCAAAGAAAACCATTGTTTCAAAATGTACCCGACTACCATCAAATAAATAATCATGGTCAATAGCCATAAATGACGTGCACACAACGCAATTGTCAAAATAAGTTCTCCTAATTTTTGTAGAAGGTTTTATTTTTCTGTATAGCCCCCGTATTGTGTTTGCTGTTATTGGCACAGGCTTTCTATTTTTTAATACGCACCAACAAATACCGTTAAATAATCTATCAATAGCTTTATCCGCTTCAATTTTCGACAATCGCCGTTCGGCGCGTGTTTTCTTCGGCTTAGCCATAATCAATCCTGTATAAACAAAACAAATACCCAAAATAAAAACAGGGCTAGAACGACTAAGCTACCGCCGTTTGTATCACCTCGCCGCGTGCGTTCATTTTTATGTCGACGGCGTTTTTCATCTTCGATTTTCATGTGTCGTAAACTCCGCAATAATTTCGTAGTATTCTCGCCAATTGCTCGGCTTGCTTCCTTTTGCCTTGTTGATCTTAAAAACTTGCTCAACACACCAAAGGCCAACGAGCAAATAAATAACGCCGCCCCACATGTAGTAATCCAGCGAAATAAACTGCATCGTCAAATTGAATGCAAGCGCCGATAAATAGGCGTATAACATGCGCTTAAATAGTTTTAGTGGCAGATCAGCACTCATTGTTATGTGACCACTTGCAATAAGCGATAAAAGAGCCATACGTGCAAAACTGCGTTTTATTAAGCAAGTTAAACGTGTTGGCCGCATCCTCTAACATCGCTTGCCAAGCACCGTCCGGTAACGTTTGATCGTCGTTGGTACTCATCCACTCAAATAGCTCTATTGGGTAATCATCATTCATTGTTGTTTCCTAATTCCGTTATTTAGACAAGAAAAACTTATAAGCGGCCTGCTCGATGCCAGCAACAACGAGATAATCGTTTTTACTGCGCCTAAGCCCTTTACATGCCTGTTTAAGTGCCTTATCTCTTGTTCGTTGAGCGATAGTTTTTGCACACTTTCTAATTGCTCGTGCCTGCCCTTCAACGGGCAGATTTTTATTGCAGTAAAGTGATAGCAACAAAACGATCGTATCGTCCCGCATATCTGATAACGTGCTACGCGACATATTGGCCACCTTTGCACTCTTCAACTTTTGGCACTTCGGGTAAGTCGTTAACCCCCTCTAGTGCCTCGTCCCAGCCGTCAAAATCAATGTGATAACGTTCGCGCCCAACTTCTAGTTGAACATACGCGCCGATATCGTCCTCAATAATGGTTAATCGTCTTTTTTCTGTGCTCATTGCCGTGAGTTTCCTTTGCTTTTGTTAGGTTAATAGTGTTCGTTATTTGTGTTCGCTACGTTCGTTTTCACGCTTTTCAGAATCGAGTATTTTTCTCAGCAAAGCCGCTTCGTCTTGTAGTATTGAAACCGCTTGCGTTAAGAGTTCGTTCTTGTCCTCAACCATCTTGACTTGTAGTTCATAACGATTTAGCGTTTTTATTGTCTTTGGCTCAACTAGTAGTGTATGAGCGACAAGAAAGAGGTTCCCGCCGATCATTACTGCGTTAAACAGCAAGTAATTAATGCTTGCCGCAGCGTAATACTGCACATAGAAAATAATTAAATTAATCACTAACAAAGCGAGCTGAGCGCTCACTCTGTTAGCGTGTTTACTTAAAAACTTACCTTTCGTATCTTTCATCTTGAATTCTCTGGTAAATTTCCTCGCGATGCACTGGCACGTCTTTTGGTGCCTCAACACCTATGCGAACTTGATTACCTTTCACGCCGAGAATAGCTACCTCGATCGCGTCAACACCTTCACCGATAATCAGTTTTTCGCTTACACGTCTGGTTAAAATCAACATAGTTTAATCTTCCTTTTTACTTTGAGTTGTGTTGAGCTTTTAGCTCGTTGTAAATTTCAAGTACGTACTTGTCTTTAATTGAGTCAGACAAGCAAATACCAGTGCTTTTATATGCTTCAAATAGTGGCTGTGCTTTTTTAGTGGCTTCGGCGCTAGCTGCTTCTCTTTTTTCTTGCTCCTTTTCAACCAAGTTATCAACTAAGGCTTTGGCTCGGCTTAGCACATCGTATACTCTGTCCTCACCAAGCACTCTATAAGCCCTTTTGATCTCAACATCTAAAAAGTTATAGTTGCTCATCGCTAATAACATTTTTCTGCTTTCTTCGGCTTCATCTACTGGTAATCGCCCAGCCATAGTAGACGGTCGGCTTTTACTTCGAGCTTTTTCAAGTCTTACAAGTAATTCCTCTAGTGTTGGCCTCACATATTTAGCGCCGAATTCATCAACCTTACTTTGCGCCCAAGCGTCAACCACTTGGTATGGCAGCTCATGCTCACCCTCATCAAACGTCATGGACTTATATTGTGGCTGGCCTTCGGCATCGATAAAGGTTGCTTGAAAGCCATCTTTCCTATTAAATTTGCCGTTACCTGTACTTACTGATAAGTACACCTGATTTTTTTTATTGATTGCCATTAGTCGATCCTCATTAACTTTTTAACTGCCCCTGAAATAACAGGGTTTGACGTGTCCCAATTCCATTTGATTTTTACAGGAAGTGGTAAAATATTCGGTTCAATTTGTCGGCTGTATGCCGTCAAAAAGTATGTAATGTATTCCCATGCTCGGTAGCGAATACGCAAGTTTCTATCGTGCTTTAACTTCACGGCGATTAAATGTGCTGCCGAGTTTTTCTCGGTGAATGCCGCATGTTGTTCAAAATCTTTAAACACACTAAAACAAGCTTCTTCGTTTTGATCATGAAACAAGTAGTACATGGCAAAAGCTTGTGCTATCGGCATTACTCCCTCAATGCGTGAAAATGCAAATTTGTCTTTGAATTTCCAGTAAAGCTCGTCAATACCTTTTAGCTGCTCATAAAATGCAATACTTTCTGAGGTTGAACGGCGTTTTAATCCTGCTTCTACTTCATAATGCTTGCCTGACAAGGTGCTATCTCTCAATGTCATTAGTGTTTTGATTGCACCATTAATATATTTTTGGCCTGAAACCGACATATTACGGATCTTAAAAGCATCGCTTAATGTTCTTTTATGCCCGTCATCAATGGTTATAAATGCTTCTTCTGGCACCCCAGTAACAACTAAGAATTCAACGCCTTTAAAATAGTGTTCGCCATTTGAATTCGCTGCTATTTCCGCCGCTCTGATAACGCCTAAAGCTCTATGTTGGCCATCAACAAATTTGCCTTTCTGATCGAATTTGAGGGTTTCCCCTGACGCGCTAATCCATAACCCCCTAAGCATTTGCCACGCGAAGCTCTCAACAACTCTGTTATCAACAGTTCTGTTGTTCTCATGGTTGACCTTTATGTATTCTTTGGCGATTTCTGGTGTTACGTACTCAACCGATGCCGATAAACTTTGTCTACTTTTAAGAAACAAAATCGACAAGTTGTAATCACTCATTCCGCTTTGTTGTAATGCCTGCATTGCCTTTTACTCCGTTAATTAAATCGTTCGTCGATTATTTGATTAATTTTCTTAATTACTTCTTTATTTGAAATCACATAATGAGTATTGCTGCCAAGTGCATCGATAAACTTCATATCGACTAGTGAATCAATTGCTCGTGACTTCAATTTACGCATTGAGGACATATCTAATTTTTCTCGTTCGCAAATGGCGCGATAGCGAGTTGTTACGTCATCAATTGGCACCTGAACAAATACACCGGCTTTTTGGTTGGATTTCCCAAGCATGCCTGCGGCTGTATTTATCAGGGCATCTTTTATTGCAAGTAATGCAAAATCTGTTTTGTTGTTTTTAGCTTTAGCGTTGAATGCCACGTCTTGATCGATAAGGTTTCGAATTTCTGACGAGTTCACTTTTTGGCTAGAGATAGGATGCAATACGACAGACGATACTGGCTCGCCATCCTCATCGAATACATTGGGGATATTGACGCTTTCATGCTCAAACAACATTGACTTAGGAGCCTCAGCGTCTTTCATTTTCGTACACTTAAGCTCGATGTTTGCCGGTTGAATTCCCGCCTCAAATTCTTCGATATTCTTCATTGTTACTTGATATTCAACATCAAGACTTGCTCTTAAAGCGCTTGAACCTCGCGCCGTTGCAAGTTCACCTTTTCCTGAGTGATGAACAATAAAAATCATTGAGCCGGTTTTGTGATGTAACTCATCACAACCCGCAACAAAATTAGTCATATCTTGCGTGCTATTCTCGTCACCATCGCCAAAGTTACGGTTTAACGTGTCGATGATAATTAATGCTGGATATTCCTTTTGGCCATTTTGAGCCATGAAATATGTTAAATCTGATAGCACATCAAATCGCTGTCCTTCATCTAGAAAATGAACAGCTTTGTTTGTCATAAAAAACGGTAACTTTTCAGTGATTTGTTTTGCATGAACCCAAGCCTTATATCGCTTGGTGATTGCTGAAAAGCCCTCGCCACATATATAAAGGACGCTCTTTGGCTCTTTTACTTTATTGCCATGCCAGTCGATGCCAGCGGCAATACTTAGCGCCATATCAAACACAAGAAACGATTTCATGTGGCCACTAGCGCCGTATAAAAGGCCGAGGTTTACGTTGGGTAGGATATTTTTAATAAGCCAATCGGTCGGCTTAATATCCATATCGTGAACGGGTAAAATATCAAAGCGCGGAACATAGCTGTTAAGCACTCGCTTAACTTGGCTCAAGCCTAGCTCTTGTTCCATATCGTTAAAGTCGGTGCCTTTGATATTTTCAGGGTAGTGCATGCGAACACCGGCAAAGTCTTCAACGCATTTTTCAGCGTATATTAGGCCAGTATTCCCGCACTTTTTATCATTGTTGTGGTGATCATTATCGGCTGCGATAGTTACCGGTGTATCTTTATCTATCGTGCGAAAATGTAATAACACCTCATACATGTTACTCGCGTTAAAGCAAACAAGTACGCTAGCACCTGTCGCACGGTGAACGGTATCACCAGTCGAGTAACCTTCGGCAAGGTAAATGTCTGTCGACGTAGTACCAGCTATCCAGAAGTAACCACCCTTTGTTTCAGACTCATACAAAAATTGCTTATTGCCTTTTGCATCAATTTTCTGATAACTGCGGATCTGGTTTTGGATATAAACAGGGATATACAAAAACTTACCATCGGTTTTAACGCCTTTGTAAACAGAGGCACCTTTATCTCTTAGGTATTGGTGTTTTGTGTTTGCATCTTCTAGCTGGTTTAAAAGCGTTGCCGCTTTTTCCGCTGCTTTATCTCTTAGCTGTTCTAGGTGTTGTTGGTGTAACGCTTTTGTTCTCGCTATGCGCTCATCTAATGCTTTGCGCTCATCGGGTGATAAGCGCTTTGCATTACTTGATTGCCAGTAATTGTTGTCACCTACGTGCCAATCGCCGTAACACGCAAACATTGTATCGCCTGCTTGTTCTAGCCAGTACCAGCCTGAGTCCTTAGAGCGTTTGCCGCCGACATTGCTAGGGATTCTTTTAAAGGTTCCGTAGCCTGTTACGTCGATATGGTTTGGCTCTAAGCCATAACTTTTTAGTGTTACCTCAAATTCTTGAAGGGGGTTGTCCATTACTTTCTGTTCGGACAATTTTGCTTGCTCAAGTTTTGCCGCTTCTTGAGCAAAATTCATTGAATATGCCAATGTAGATCCTGCTTTTTTTTAGTGATCACTCCTTTCTGTACCGTGCATTTCGTCGTGTTCATCGACTAAGGCTTGGACTACCTCGTCAAAGAAGTAACCACGCATTGCATTTACATCAAGAGTAATTTTGCCGTACTTCCTGCTAGCAATAACCATTCTGGCGAGCGATTCGGGGCGGGGCATAGTCCGTTTAAGCGGATCTATGGCAAGATATCCATTCTTAACAGTACCTTGCTTCACATCAGCATCTTTGCAAAATGAGCGTCTATCAGCTTGCGACAGACTCATGTACCATTGTCTGAACATTTTTTTCCGTTCCTTTTTTTGACTACGTTGGATAGTCGCGGTTAATACCTTTTCGCTTTCCATTTATATTGGGTTAATGCTAGCCCAATCAAACTGGGACGATTTATAGCATTAATCAAAATCCTTTGTAAACAAGGGCTGTAGCCACGAACGAGTGGTTTAAAACAATTTAAAAATTTATCGGCCTATTTAAAATAGACCGATAAAAATCAGGGTAATAATACCTTATATTCGAGTTAAAATATAATCGAATAATCATCAAAACCTCATAAAACAAGCGTTATAACTGAGCTTTTACTTTAAACAGCCAAAAACACAAATTGGTAACAAAGGTTTAGAAAAAGTCACGTTTAAAATGACTCGAAAAAAAAATGAAAAAAAAGTGACATTTTTTGATCTTGCAAAAAAAAATTACTCAAGTAACTTAAAAAAAGCACTCGATATGGCGGGTGTAATTTGGAAATATTTCGAAGGAATTGGGAATTAAAAAGAACTGCGCCCCAGCCATTTCTGACTGAGGCGCGGAACGTGAAAAGTGAGCGGCAACTCACAAAACACTATCGCATCTTTCGATGCTTCTAACAAAAAGCAGGAGCCATTGGCATGACCCCCAACGCAAATGTATCTGATCGTCACGGTCAGATCAACGAATTTTCGCACCCAAGCGAAAAAAATGTGACACAAAATGTCACGCCCGTGACACAAAATGTCACGAGTCAAATAGAAAGCCTCGCAATTACGCTGCAAACGCTTAAACAGCAAAAGCACGATATCACCGAGCAAATCCTTGATGTTGAATCAAAGCTGATTGAGCTATGCGGAGCAAAAACCGAAGGTGTGACAAAGCACGAATCCCCTAAATTCGTCGTTGCAACAACCGGTAAATTAACCCGAAAAATCACCGATCCAGACCGCTTAGCAGAGCTAGCGCCTGACCTCATCAAATACACGCCCAGCTTGAACATGCGTGAATATAACGCGCTTGCAAAAGCTAACCCTCGGCTTATGACTAGAGTTGCTACGTGCATCGAGGCTAAGCCAGCAAAAACAGCGGTTTCGTTAACACCAATCGAGTAAATTTTATGTCTAAGTATTCAATGGACAGCGTAGTTGTTAACTCGCTGTCAAAGCCCCCTATTATCGTTTTGCACGGTGACGCGGGTGTTGGTAAGACAACATTTGCAGCACAAGCGCAGGACGCAATTTTTATTATTGCCGAGGATGGCTTGGGCATGTTGCCAGTTGCGCATATGCCTGAACCTGAATCAGCACAGGACGTTTTAGGCCAGTTACAAGCCATTAAAAATGACCCTCGCGACCGCAAATGGCTTGTTGTTGACTCAGTAACAGCACTAGAGAAAAAAATCTGGTCTGAGCTATGTGACACTAACAACGCGGATTCTATCGAGGAAGTCGGCGGCGGCTACGGTAAAGGCTATACCCGTGCATTGGAATGGATGGATCGATTTGTTCGTGAACTTAAAGAACTTCGCGCGCAGACCAATATGGGCGTAATCCTTATTGCCCACACCAAAACCCAAACCATTAGCCCGCCAGATAAAGCGGCTTATGACCAGTACGTCCTTAACATCAATAACAAAATCGGTGACTACATTCACACGCAAGCCGATATCGTCGCTTACTGTGAACTAGAGCAGATTATCAAGCAAACAGATCAAGGTTTTGGCCGTCAGCAAGGCACGGCAATAGAAACCGGTAAACGTGTTTTACATTGTTACTCAAGCAAAAAGTACACATCGAAAAACCGTTACGGCATTCAACAGCCAATCCCAATGGACTTTAACCAATTAATGACAACTATCGCGTCTAACGCACCTAAGCAAGGTAACTAATTATGTTTCAAATTCAAGCAAACAACTTTCAAAAACACGAAGTAGAAGAAAAAAGCTTTGAGCTTATCCCAGACGGCAACTACCGCTGCCAGTTAAACGAATGTGAGATTGAAGTTGGCAAATTCAACAACGACCGCACCAGTCAACGCACTGAGTTCAGATCTAAAGTTGATGTTTTCATGCCTGACAGCACCACTCGCACTGTTTTTATTAATCTCTGGTTAGAGCACTCAAGCCCTAAAATGGAATGGCGCACGAACCGCGAGCAGAACTGGCTATTCGACCTTTATCAAAACGTCATTGCCAATAAATTCAATGGCGATGTAAATCAAATGCCAACGCTTGACCCGCAAAACGCGTACATGATGGACGGTGCTATTTTAACGCTAGGTGTTGGTGTATCTAAAGACGATTTGAAAGAGCTTAAGAAAAACAAAACTCGCTCAGCCGTAGATCAAGTGCCTGTTTACAACTCTGTTGTCGACTTCTTCCCTAAAGATGACGCAATGGCTCAGCAAGCACCTGTAGCGCAACAGCCGCCACAGCAGGTACAACAGCAACAAATGCAGCCGCAAAATATGCCGCCTCAAATGCAGCAACAAGCGCCGCAACAAGCTCAACAACCAATGCAGAACAATACCGGCAACGTGCCGCCGTTCATGCAGCAACAAAGACAATAAGCTTATGACCGTAACAGACTTTCACGGGACTGTTGCACGTTGCTCTAATGCGCCATCTGATATGGCGCTATTCATCGATAAAGGTGGTATTCCAAATCAAGTAAGCGTCTATTTTGCTGATACGTTCATCACGCAACGCAGAATCAGATTAAAAGACAGCACTTACTACACCACCATACCGGCGAATACTGAGCCAACTAAAGCAATGCAGATAATTCGCAAAGCCTTTTACGGCTAATTTAATTCTAACAAAAAGCGTATGGCTGTCGGCAAACAGCCATACAACGGAGCCTAAGAAATGAGTACCACGGCACAACAATGTGCTGATATCGTTCAAGCAATTTATAAGAACTATCAGACACGATTTAACGGTGAGTTTCGCCCTCACCTTGGCGCAAGTATGGGCGGTCATCAATGTTTACGTCACCTTTACTATAACTTTCGCCACGCAATAAGTATCGAACACGATGGCAGACTATTAAAGCTATTCCAACGTGGCCACAAAGAAGAATTCACCTTTGCAGACGAATTAAACCGCGTTGGTTTTCGTTTGCTAACGACCGACCCAAACGGCAACCAGTTCAGACTAACCAGCCAAATTAATACGCATATTTCCGGTTCCGGTGACGGCTTTGCCGAAGTACTAACAGAGCAATTTGAGCACTTTGATTTGAACGAATGGGTTGTTGTTGAAATGAAAACCCACAACGACAAATCGTTTACCAAGCTTGAAAAAGAAGGTGTCGAGAAATCGAAGCCGCTGCACTTTACGCAAATGCAGCTCTATATGAAGTGGTCACAATTGAGCAAAGCTTTATATATAGCCGTCAATAAGAACACTGACGCGCTTTATGTTGAAGTTGTTCACTTTCAACAAGAGCACGCCGACCACTACGAGAATAGAATGGTTAGCGTTGCGTCATCAAAAACAATTCCTATCAGGTTGCACGAAGATCCGAGCCATTTTGAATGTAGATTTTGCGATCACTATGCTATCTGTCATACCGAAAAATACCCGCTAAATGTTACTTGCAGAACATGCGCCCACATCGAGCCTAAGCCCGATGGTACTTGGGACTGTAACTACCGAAACGAACAAAACCTTCATCCTGATCTAATGACCGTGGGCTGTAAAAGCCATGTTTTTCACCCTGACTTCTTGGCCAATATCGCGGTCGCAGTTGACTTCAACGATGCCGAGAACTTTATCGAGTACGAATTCGATAACGGCTTAAAACTCAAAAACGGCACCCAAGCCAAAACAGTTATCGACTCTGAAAGCCTAGCCGCAATTGTCAGAACCGGTTACGAATTTGTCGATAGCAACGTGCTCGCCCTACTAAACGACTTTGACGCTACGTTCGAGGGGGTGAGTGATGAATGATTTATTCCCGCACGATAGCAAAGCGCCAAGCGGCGCAATGTACTTGATTGACAACATTTACTATAAGATCGGCCACCTTGGTTATATCTACATTTTCATTGGTTCTCACTGGGTTAAATCAACTCACACGCGCGAAAGCTTATACGAGTTAAAAGTGCGTACCGAGGAAGAAGAACAAAAGCGCATCAAAGAGGCCAACAGGCGCTACGCAAAGCAGCGGGAAACCAAAGAACGCCGCAAGTATAAAGCCAGAATCAAACGCAAAGAAGTAAAAGCTAGAAAAGCCAAACGACTAGGTTAACTACAAATGAAAAGACCATTAACACAAAAAATATTTGCCACGTTGAGGGATGCGGCAACAAGCATGACGATCACCGAAATAGCGGCACAACTCGATATTACTCGAACGGACGGCGAGCTATTCGATTGCTTACAAACACTGGTTTGCAACGGCCATGTTGAATCGAGCGAGCGCCGAACATGTACCAGGTCTAAAACCCAAAAAATCACATGGCAAGCCACACCGTATGGCACCCGTTTTTTTGAAATATTCGAGATCGACTAATGTATACGCCGTACCAACATCAAGAAGAAGCTATTCAAGCGATAAATAATTACTTTATCGCTCAACGTGGCTCGTTCCCTATTGTTGTTGCGCCTACGGCTGCGGGTAAGTCAATCATTATTGCTGAGTACATCAAGCGTAATTTATTGGCTTACCCCTCTGCTCGTTTTCTTGTGTTAACTCATCAAAAAGAGTTAATAGAACAAAACCACGCAAAATTGTTAACTCAATGGCCAGAGGTTGATGCTGGCATTTATTCCGACTCTGTTGGCAGAAAAGAAACCAATAACAGCGTTATTTTTGCTGGCATACAGTCAATTTATAAGCACCCTGAATTACTAGGCCGCTTCGATGTTGTCTTAGTTGATGAATGCCATTTAATTCCTAAGAGCGATGACGGCATGTACCGCACTTACCTTGCGGCACTAATGCAACTAAACCCACTATTGAAAGTGGTTGGTTTAACAGCCACGCCATACCGATTAAGTGGCGGCTACCTTTACGAAGGTAAAAACCGCTTATTCGATGGCATCGCCTATGAAATTCAGGTCAAAACGCTACTTGAGCGAGGCTTAATTGCCCCACTCATTACCCCCGCCGACGAAATGCCCACGGTTAACGTTGATGACGTACCCATAAGAGGCAATGAATTCGTTCTCAAAAAGCTTAATGAAAAGGTAAACCAGCAAGAGCTAATCAAGCGAGCCGTTTATCAAATGTATAAGCACGGCGGTTCCCGTAGTCATTGGCTAGCCTTTGCTGTTTCCATTGAGCACGCAAACAACATTTGCAAAGAAGTAAAATTATTAGGGGTTAGTTGTGAAGTTATTTCGGGCAAAACTAAGAAGTCTGTTCGCGAACGAATACTTTCAGATTTTAATGCTGGCATTATTCGTTGCATTGTTAATGTCGGTGTCCTTACTACGGGTTTTGACGAGCCTCAAATAAACCTAATCGCAATGTTTAGGCCGACTAAAAGTACGGCCTTATACATTCAAATGCTAGGCCGTGGTGTTCGTATTCATCCCGACAAAGAAAATTGTTTAGTACTCGACTTTGCGGGCAATATTCTAGAGCACGGAGCATTTGACGATCCCGACATTGGCAAACAACCACAATCAACAACTGGCGAAGGTGAAGCACCGACCAAGGATTGCGAAAACTGCGACGAGAAAGTACACGCCGCCGTATTAGTCTGCCCTTTTTGCGGCTTTGAATTCCCTGAACCCGAAAAACAACCTCATAGCGATATCGCGAGCACGTTACCGCTATACACCACAGAAAAAGGCGAACTCGTTTACCAGATAGACGAGCTTAGCTTTCATCTGCACCGCAAGCAGGGGCAACCCGATACTTGCCGTGTTGAATACCTTCAAGCTGGGCGCGTTCGCGCTAAAGAGTGGTTGCACTTCGACAACAACCACGACTGGCTAAAACAACGTGCATGCCGTTGGTGGCAGGCTTTAATGCCTGATCACCCATTGCCGTTTTCATCACTCAATGCCGCAGTAGTGCTTAGTCACAACGCACGAAATCGCATCGAGGCAATAAAAGTTAAGCGCAATGGCAAATACAAAGACATTGTTGCGAGACGCATTAAACCTTTAACCAAATAGGAAAACTCACATGTTTAACTTATTCAAAAAGAAAAAAAGATACACAAAAGCCAAGATAGTCAATGGCCGTCGATACGTTTACGACCAGCAAACTAACGACTGGGTTCTATGGTCAATAGTTGTCGATGAATGCAGCATGAGTGATGCCTCAGAAATTGAGCAAATGTTCGACTCGGTAACTCACACTCATGAGCCAACTAACCCGTCACCATCACCGGCACCCTCATCAAATGATTATGCGCCAACTAGTTTTGACACTGGTTACAGTGACGGCTATAGCGGCGGTTCTAGTTATAGCTCTAGTAGTTCAGATAGTTCTGGCAGCTTTTCAGGTGGTTGTGAATAACTAACGCTCGGCCAGTTTTGGCCACAAAACCGTGCGCGGCAACGCACATAAATTAACTAACAAAAGGCAGGAACATCAAAATGATGCACCACGAAAATTTAATTAATAACGTAAAAATCAACAAAGACGATCTACTTTGTTGTTTAAAAAGCAATCTAGAAAAGCACATTGAGGACTTGAATAGCGCGCTTGATGCACGCCGTAAAGACTTTAGTGAACAAGTGAGCGTCTACGCCAACCTAATTGACTCAAACGCAACATACCAACCGCCAGAAAACATTGGCCTACCTATCCCAACTAGTCATGTAGCCGACTATGAGCGCGCGATAAAAATGGTCGAGCTAACTGTCGACCCAATTATTGAGCTGTCAGAGGCACAATTCGACAAGCTTGTTATGGATAACTGGCACTGGAAAAACGAATTCTTAAGAACAACTAGCGTATATGGTGTTGGGGGTAAAGCGTAATGACTGACAACGTTAACAACCCTAAGCACTACGAAGTTTTAAACGGCGTAGAAGCGATTGAAATTATCGCTAGTTCGATGACCGAAGAACAATTTCACGGTTATTGCCTAGGCAACATTATGAAATATCGATTGCGAGCCGGTAAAAAGGTCGATAACCCGATTGAAATTGACTTGGGTAAATCAGACAAGTACCACACCATATTTAATCGCTATCGCCATTTATGCAAGGCATCAACACGCAGAGTAGTTGCCACAGAAGCGGCCAAGCTTGGGGGGATTAATGATGGACTATGATAAGAACAGTTGGTCAACGCCTCGCTATATCTTCGACGCAATGGCCAAAGAGTTTGACTTTGTTCTCGATGCTGCGGCGAGTGCCGATAACCACAAATGCCCTTTATTTCTGACTAAAGAAATGGACGCTTTAAACGTGAACTGGCGTACCTATGTTGGCAATACTGATAGTAACAATCAGGCCGTATGGCTCAACCCGCCATACGGTAAGGGTGAAATAGCCCCTTTTGTCGATAAGGCGCTACGTGAGTCGGTATTTAATAATTTTACCGTTGTCATGTTAGTGCCAGCAACGCCTGACGCTAGATGGTGGCCTGCTCAATGCTCTGAGAAACGCTTTATTACCGAAGGTCGAGTATCTTTTGTTCATCCTGAAACCGGTAAACCGATCAACGGGAATACCAAAGGTAGTGCGTTCTTGATCTTTAGGCCGCTAAGCAATTCTCAAAACCTAATTACAGAAGTGTCGCGCGAAACGTTACAGTTTTTAGCGGCGAATGAATTGGCGGGGGCAAATGGTAATGCAGCATAACAAAGATAACGCGCGTAAATCTTTCGCTCAAATAGCACAGGTTTTTGAGCTATGGGCGCAAGCCGAATACAATAGCTTGATGGAAAAGCAACTTGGCAAGGTCTTAACCGAGTCAATGCTAGAGTTCAGTGCTGAGATTGAAAAGCCACCGGTATCGTTAGATGATATCACTCAGAGCACCACAACGCCGAGAGAAAGTGAAAAGTTAACGACTGTTAGTGCTACGCCGTCTTTTGTGCAAAGTCGCGCTGATAAGCCGTTAAATGCGCTTACAGTTAATGGCCGTAACTTCACTTATCTTAACAACTTGTATGTTGTTGAGAAAGAGCCTACACGGATGGCACTAAAAAATAATTACCCTCTACCATTCACGTACTATAAGCATAATGGGAACATTCGGGTTGTCCTTTTTTACTTTGATGGAATCAAAGGTAAAGAGCGCTCATTAACTCGCGAAGCATCAAGCCCTGAGTATATTGATAACTGTTGCGATGAAATTGAACTTGCGTGGCAACGGTTAGTGAGGAATCGATTATCTGGGGGTGGTAGTGAATGAGCTAACTAAATTAACACATGATTTATTAGTGCGGCACTATGGTATTGCTTTGAACCTCCAAGAGGCGGCAATGGTGCTAAAAATGTCTGAGCGAAAACTATCAGATAACATCGGTAAGTATGGAATCAAGCATAAAAAAGCAGGTCGCGTGTTCATAATACCCGCGTCAGAGATCGCTAACTTTATGCACTCAGATATCGAGGAAAGTAAATCAACGGGCATGCCAAAGTACAAGCCAGTTAATTTTATGAATAACCACTAAACAAAAAGCCCTGACTAGTTCGGGGCTTTTTTATATGAGAATTGGCAATATTACTTGAACAAATAAGCAGCCCACCAAAAAGCCAACTATAAAGCCGCTCAACTTGGCGTTATCTACTTTTGAGTTTTGAATTACTTCGTTATGTCTTTGTCGCTCTTTATCGTCCATATATGAGCCGAGATCAAATTGATTTGATGTTTAGACTAGCAAAGCTAGTTTGATAAGTCATTAAAGAATGGTGGACGATACTGGGCTTGAACCAGTGACCCCTGCCTTGTAAGGGCAGTGCTCTCCCAACTGAGCTAATCGTCCGATATGGTGGTCGCTACTGGGCTTGAACCAGTGACCCTTGCCTTGTAAGGGCAATGCTCTCCCAACTGAGCTAAGCGACCAAATTTGGTGTGTATCATACATGTACCCCGTTGCGGGTACAAGCACTTTTTTCTTTTATTTTCAAACGCTTAACTTGTACCCGTGAAGGGGTACACTTAATAAAACCACCTACGTTTTTGTACTGATCTCAAGGTTAAAGGCAAATCGTATTTAGGTGAACCAGTTATATATTTATAACTAATAAATCTAAATTAATTTTGTGTAGCCTTTTTGTACCCCGAACCACCGTAAAATAGCGTTATTTAGCGTTAATTTGAGTAATAAAAGCACAGAGAAATAAGCAAGGTTTTTAAACACTTTGCCATCTAAGATATTGATTATTAACAATAAAATAATGGTGGACGATACTGGGCTTGAACCAGTGACCCCCGCCTTGTAAG
>NZ_JAGHQT010000022.1 GCF_017744155.1 Endozoicomonas sp. G2_1
GGTCGAGGAATCAGTTGTTATCTATAATCAACGAAGGCCACACATGGCCTTAAAATACAAAACGCCCGATGAAGTACATCGAGCGTTTTAGCGTAAATAGTGTCAACCTATACTAGGACAACACAGTTGTATAGCCGTAAACTGATTAACCTTAACTTTGGATAAAAAATCGTGAATAACTACAGTATTTCGTAAATTACTTTTTTATGCTTCTTCTAGCGAGAAATTTTGGCTGAAATCAAGGCGAATTTACGCGTCAATAGCTTGCCTATTGCAAGTGAATTCAACGCGGATAGCAGTAAAAATAGACGCTAGAAGCACATTAGTTATCCAAAGCTGAGGTTGATTATGGCATTGCTTGTTTAGGCCCTAGTATTGCCACTGTCTTTTGCGGTAATAAGCTATATGGGCGATCGGATAAGTCAGTCACAGTATCGGTGCGGGAGATTGGATCTTCTACCTTGTTACCGCGAATGCGAATACCAACGCTGCCATCAGCGCTTTGTAAGCTGGTACTAAAAGCAAGCATTAGTTGCATATCAGGCGTCATGGGTCGGTCGAGCAAACGCTGTTTTAAGGCAAGGTCGTTGCGATAGAGTGGTTTTTTAGGGACGTCGACGTTAATGCTAACTGTTTTGAAGTTCTCGTTTAACTTACCTTTGGCAACGTGGCTAAAGTATTTGGTGTTGTTGTCAGCCAATGGTGCTTGGCTAGTTGTCGCTGTTGTTTTACAACCCGTGATGATTATAGCAATCAAAAGGGCTGTGATTAAGTTAAACAATTTCATAACGAGTCATATCAAATAATGCTGAGATAACCTGATAGGGCAAAGGCTATGCCAAACGTTTTTTTGACTATGACTGTTTAAACGTTACGCTTTAAAATCGCTATATTTATTATAGGTTTAGTATGTATAAAAAATTATTTTTGGTGTGTGAAAAGACACCATTTTAGGCACTTTTTTATCGATTAATACAGCGCTAAATTACGTGTCAAAAAATCAACACTTGTTGGTTTTGTCTCATTTTTTATCACAAAAAAGCGCTAGCCTTTCGACTAGCGCTTTTCATTGTTAACTAACCCGAGTGTTGGTTAATTATTGTCTAAAATTATTCTTCAGAAATTGAACGAAGTAATGCGTTAACGCCTACTTTAGCGCGTGTTTTAGCGTCTACTTTTTTCACGATAATTGCTGCGTATAAGCTGTAAGTACCACATTTTGATGGCAAGTTACCCGGAACAACAACAGAGCCCGCTGGTACGCGACCGTAGTGAACTTCACCGGTTTCACGGTCGTAAATACGCGTGCTTTGACCAATGTAAACACCCATTGAGATCACTGAGCCTTCTTCAACGACTACGCCTTCTACAATTTCAGAACGAGCACCGATGAAACAGTTGTCTTCGATAATGGTTGGGCCAGCTTGTAATGGCTCTAAAACGCCGCCAATACCAACACCACCAGAAAGGTGAACACCTTTACCAATTTGCGCACATGAGCCAACAGTTGCCCAGGTATCAACCATACAGCCTTCATCAACAAAAGCGCCAATGTTGACAAAGCTCGGCATCACAACTACGTCTTTGCCGATGTAGCTACCCGTGCGAACTGATGCACCTGGTACTACGCGAACGCCGTCTGCTTCAAATTTAGCTTGGTCGTAGCCGTCGTATTTTAATGGTACTTTGTCGAAGAAGGTGCTTTCAGCGCCATCAATGACTGCGTTGTCGTAAATGCGGAATGACAATAACACGGCTTTTTTCAGCCATTGGTGTACAACCCACTCGCCAGCAATTTTTTCTGCGACGCGAGCACTGCCGTTGTTTAATGCTTCAAGTGCGTCTAAAACTGCTTGTTTAACTTCTGGTGAAACCGTGCTCGGCGTAATATTGGCGCGCTCTTCAAAAGCTTGTTCAATGATTTGTTGTAGGTCTGACATGGGGTTTCCTAATCGTTTTCGTATTGTTTACTAGTGTTTTGACTTATGTTATATCGCTGGTTAAGCGATTAGCTAATTCAATTTGTTGTTGTTCAGATAACGCTAAGTCATCTGCCGTTGATACGGTAAAAACATCTTCGGCTTTTTCGCCAAAGGTGGTGATTTTTGCCGAGTGAACTTTTAACTTACAGTTTTGAAACACTTGGCCAAAGCTGGCGAGTAGGCCGGGTCTATCTATGGCCCGAATCTCCAACATGGTGCGCTTTTTACTGGCCGTTTTAATAAAAGTTACTTTCGTTGGTATATCAAGCTGTTCAAAGCGTTTGGCTACCGGTTGCACAGGTACTTTGTCGAGTGAGCATATACTAAGTACCTCAGTTAAGGCTCGGCTAATATCTTGTGCTCTATACTGATCTTTTATTGGCTTATTACGCTGGTCCAGAACAACAAAGGTATTAAGGGTAAAACCGCTTTTACTGGTAATAATTTTTGCGTCGTGAATCGACAGCTTTTTAGTGCCGAGTAATGACACGATAGAGGCAAAAATATTTTGTTGGTCAGGGGTATAAACAAATACCTCGGTACCGCCGCGGTAAGGCTTAGGACTGATCAATACTAGTGGTCGATAATCTTCTTTTTGGAGAATGTGTTGACAGTGCCACGCGATTTGCTCTGGTGAATAGCGCAAAAAGTAATCGGCTTTAAAATCTCGCCACAGTTGTTTTAACTGGTCTATGTTGATTTCTTGTGCGGTTAATAGTGCAATAGCCTGTTGCTGGTTTTCGCGTATTTTTGCCCTTAAGTCTACCGGTTTTTCCAAGCCATGACGGAATGCTTGTTTAGTTGCGTTGTACAACTCTTCAAGTAAGTTGGCTTTCCAACTGTTCCACAAACTTTCGTTGGTGGCGCGCATATCGGCAACGGTTAAACAGTATAAGTAGTCTAAGCGGGCTTCGTCTTTGACAATACCGGCGAATCTCTTAATCACATTTTCATCGCTAATATCGCGGCGCTGTGCGGTTACTGACATGGTTAAATGTTCTTTCACCAACCAAGAGATCATGCGGCCATCGTGATCGTTTAAGCCGTGTAATTTAGCAAAATTGAGTGCGTCTACCGCGCCAAGTTCGGCGTGATCGCCGCCACGCCCTTTGGCGATATCGTGGAAAATACCCGCCATATACAAGAGCTCAGGCTTGCGTATGCGTTGCACTATTTTGCTACAGAGTGGAAATTCGTGGTTGTGTTCAACTTGGCTAAAGCGATAAAGGTTTTTGATTAAGCGATAGCTGTGTTCGTCAACTGAGTAGGCGTGGAACAAATCAAACTGCATTTGGCCAACAATGCTATTCCACTCAGGCAAGTAGGCCGCCAAAATACTGTGGCGATGCATTAGGGTAAATGGCAAGCCCAAACCGCGAGGGTGTTTTAATATGTCGATAAAGAGGCGACGACACTCTTCATAGTCGTTTAAGCGCGATACTAAGCGACGGCGAATATTGCGCATTTGGCGCAGAGTCTCTGGATGTAAATCTTTAATTTCTGTGCGCTGTGCAATAATTAAAAACATTTCCATGATTTTATTAGGACGCATAAATACACGAATATTACGCGTGCGTATTAAGCCGTCTTCAATATAAAAATCATCATCAATGTCAATAGTTTTGTTGGTTTCGGTCGGGTTAAGAATTTCGTACTCGAAATTTCTTAGCAGCATTTTATTGAGCTCTGCGACCCGGGCAATGGTGCGGAAAAAGCGCTTCATCATGCGCTCTACCGCAGCTTTGCCATCACGACCTAAGCCCATCATGGCGGCGACATCGGCTTGATAGTCAAACAATAAACGGTTTTCACTGCGACCTGCGACGTAGTGCAGGGCAAAGCGCATACGCCAGAGGTAGTCTTGACACTCTATTAACTCGTTGTATTCGTTGCGCGTGAGGTAGTCGTGATCAACTAATTCTTCAAGTGATTCAGCTGAAAAGTGACGCTTAGCGACCCACGCAATGGTTTGAATATCGCGTAAACCACCCGGGTTGGCTTTTAAGTTGGGCTCTAGCGTATAAGCAGCACCGTGATATTGCTGATGACGGTGATTTTGTTCATCGCGCTTGGCAATTAAAAATTGTTCTGATTGCCAAAAGCTGTCTTCGTGCAGTAGTGGTTGTAATTGTTCGTTAAGGTGTTCACAGCCACAAATAAATCGTGTTTCTAACAAGTTAGTGGCAATGGTGACATCGCCAGCACCTTGCTTGATACACTCTTTAACGTCGCGAACACTTTGGCCAATGTCGAGCTTTACATCCCAAAGTTGGGTGATAAAGGCCGAAATGCGTTCTTCTAGTTCTTTTTCAACACTGGGTTGAGTGAGTAACAAAATGTCGACATCAGACTGTGGATGCAATTCTCCGCGGCCGTAACCACCAACTGCCAACAAACTAATTTGATGTTCGTCGAGTTGGTGTTGTACCCATAGTTTGGTCAAAATGAGGTCGACAAATTGCGCACGAGCAGCAACCAAGTTAGCCATATCGTGATTGATAAATTCTGCCTTGAGCCAATCGTTAAAGGTTTCGCTCAACTGACAAATTTGTTTGCTGGTTAACTCTGGCGCACTAACTGAGAATGGCTCGGTAAAATGCGCAGGAATAATGCTGCTCTTGACCACAAGTAACTCTTTGTTTTGTCTTGTTTTAGTATTTAACTCAGTTTGTTGTTTAGCAAAATAGCGTTTAAAGAAACTAGTTATTAAGTACACGCGGAATAGTGTCGTCTTTGCGCAAGGTTAAAATCTCACAGCCCGTTTTCGTCACTACGACAGTGTGTTCCCATTGCGCCGACTTTTTACCGTCAACGGTGTAAACAGTCCAGTTATCTTCGCTGTCTAAAATAGTACCGGCACGGCCTAAATTAATCATTGGCTCTACCGTAAAACACATGCCTTCAGCCATTTTGGTTTTGTCGCCATTTTTGTAATGAACGATTTGTGGCTCTTCGTGAAATTCAGCGCCGATACCGTGACCACAGTATTCTTTAACGATTGAATAGCGGCCTGACTTTTTGATGAACTTTTGAATCGCAGCGCCAATTTCGCCAAAGGCAACGCCTGGCTTCACTTTTTTAAGGCCAGTGTATAACGCTTCTTGGGTAATGCGACACAAGCGGCGATCTTCAGGTGTTACTTCACCAATTAAAAACATTTTACTGGTATCACCGTGATAGCCATTTTTGATAACGGTGATATCAATATTAATAATGTCGCCATCTTTTAGCGGCTCATCATTTGGAATACCGTGACAAACAACGTGGTTAACCGACGTACAAATAGATTTTGGGAAACCGTGATAATTCAACGGCGCCGAAATCGCGTTTTGTACTTTTTCAGTATAATCGGCACAAATAGTGTTGAGTTCGTCGGTGGTTACGCCGGCTTTAACATGAGGCTCAATCATCTCTAATACGTCAGCGGCAAGCTTGCCAGCAACACGCATTTTTTCGATTTCGTCTGATGTTTTTATTGTGATAGTCATTAATACCTCTGTATCTCAGTATTAAGCCAAATAAACATTGCCAATGAGTGTACACATTCGCGTTTACTTGCGCTAATAACTGTTTGATTGATGTTAGTTTCTTTGTCGATAGTTATTTATCGCTAGTGATTTTTTAACTCGAGTTCGACTGCTTCAACAATGGCTGAAGGCTGAGATAGATAAAAGTTGTGATTGAGCAAAATAAGTTCTTCGTCTACTGCAAGCAACAAGGCTGGGATTGCTGACGTATTGATAAAGCCTTGCAGCTCTTCGATGTCGGCAAGCGCATTTTCAGCATCTTTACTGTATTTGTCGCGATTAAACACTTTACTCGGTGGTGACAGTTTGAATTGTGCGACGATTTGATCAAAGTCTTGCGCATTGTCAAAGGATACACCGTATTCAAAATGTGCTTTTTGT
This sequence comes from Endozoicomonas sp. G2_1, assembly GCF_017744155.1. Lineage (GTDB taxonomy): Bacteria > Pseudomonadota > Gammaproteobacteria > Enterobacterales > Alteromonadaceae > JAGHQT01. The sequence continues at coordinate 5,891 of NZ_JAGHQT010000022.1, forward strand.
AGCGCGTTTAAGACCGATAGTGCAGTGTGGTTTGCTTTGTTTTCTACCCATGCCATCAGGTTGGCGGCCATCGTTGAATCGAGCGGCTGAGATAACGCATTGCGATACTTGTCGTTAAATTTTATATCACTTTGCTTACTCACTTCACCAAGCTGTCTTGGATTGATGCCATCATCACCTTGGTAGCGACCACAGTGAAATAATTGGATGTTAATTTCTGGGTGAGCTTGATGAATTTGATTGACTAAGCGAGTGGTGACATAACTCCACGGGCAGTGGGTGTCGTAAATAAAAAATAATTCAGCTGCCATTAAAAGATCCTGATAAGTCAAATAATCGGTCAATTTTAGCTTGATTTACCTGATTTTGCTATGAATACTAATCTTAACGAACGCAAGGAACGTTTTGGTTTTACGTTAAAGTGACACCAACGGCTATCGCTGTTGGGTGGTTATAGAATAAAATACTGATATTAATAAAATTGTTGGGCTTTTTGTATGCAATATCCTTGGGTGAGAGACGCGAATAAGATTTTTATTTATGTACTGATTGGGCAATGGTTTTTATCGCTAGTCATTGCTTTTTTTACCGGTACTTGGTTAGAGGCATTTGTTGTCGGCTTACCAATTATTTTGTTTCCGCTGTTTTTGCTGTTTAGTGCACCTGACAAGCTAATCACTCGAATCAGTGTCGGGATAGCAGTGCAGCTAATGGCGGCATTGCACATTCAGCAGGTTTCTGGTTTAACTGAGCTCCACTTCGAAGTGTTCGCGATTCTTGCATTTTTAATTTATTACCGAGACTGGCGAGTGATTGCTGCTAGTTTCGCTACCATAGCAGTTCATCACATTAGTTTTTTTGTTCTTCAGAGCAATGAGACGGGGATTTACATTTTTGAACAAGGGCATTTGTATTTTTATATTTTACTTATACATGCTTTGTTCGCCGCAACAGAAAGCGCTGTGCTTGCGTTTATTGCGATAAAAAGTGATAAAGAAGCTAAAGCGGCGTTAACGCTGTCAAATACCGTTGAGCAAATTATGCAGGCTGATGGTCAGTTAAACTTGAATGTCGCGCTTGATCAAAACAACAAAGAATTAGCAGATTTTAATCGCTTAATTACCAGTTTTCGCGAATTAACCGGCCAAGCGCGTCAAATATCAAATACGTTGAACCAAGTAACTGGCAGTGTTGCACAAATGTCTGAACAATTGCATCAGTCGGTGAGTGATAGTGCTTTGCAAGTGCAAACTATTGCGGCAGCCACTGAAGAAATGTCGGCAAATATTGTTGAAGTTGCGGGCAGTTCACAGCGCGTCAATGAGCAATCTCAATCAGCGCAGCAAAGTACAGCGTCAGCGCGTGCAACCATTGATAAATCTAATGCGAGCACAACAGAACTTCGCACTAACTTAGATAGTGCCTCAGAAAGTATTAGTTCATTGAGCGAGAAATGTAACTACATTGCCGAGGTGATGGACTCTATTCGGGCGGTATCTGATCAAACTAATTTACTTGCGTTAAATGCGGCGATTGAATCTGCACGCGCTGGCGAGCACGGCCGTGGCTTTGCGGTAGTTGCCGATGAAGTTCGTCAGCTGGCGATTAAATCACGGGAAAGTGCCGATGAAATTAATGGTGTCACTTCAGGCTTAATCGAACAGGCGCAAAGCTCAGTGGAACAAATGCACAGTTGTTTGAGTATTGTTGACAACGCGGCAACGTCCTCTAACGAAGCGATTGAAGCGATGCAAGAAGTGGTCAGTAATATTGATGCGGTCAACCAAGATATGACCATGGTAGCTACTGCGACGACAGAACAAACCGACGTTTCTAATAGTATTGCTCAGTCGATAGCTCAGTTAAACGATTTAGCCACTCATGAACTTGCGCAAGTGACGCAAGTTAAGTTAGAAGCTGAGCAGCTCAATCAACAAAGCCAGTTGTTGAGTGAACAGTTAAATAAGTTTGTTTAGCGCTAGAGGTAAAAACAAAACGCTAGGTTTATACCTAGCGTTTTTTGCTTGGTTGGTAATATCGGCTATAGGGCTGTGGTGGTCGTTTGGTGTTCGCTTAATTGATTTTGACAGCCAGCAAAAATTGACAGACGCGGCGCGAGTTCTATCTTTTGATCGCGATATCGAAACTGTCTTTGGTGATAAGTTTGGTTCACTTGCCAATCAAGCTTTTCACATCAGCGAAGCGGGCTGTTTTTGTCAGCAAGTGGCGTCAAGTCACATCGGCAGTGTTAAGTCTTTGTTGACTGAAAACCACTATGACAATCAGACACTTGAAATACACCAGTTTGATATACTCGCCCAATATTTACCGGCAACACCTGCTGTGGTTATTTTTAATCAGCGTGGCCAATTGGGATATTTTGGCCCTTATTCCACAGGGCTGCTGTGCTCAAGTGGTAATGGTTTTGTTGAACAACTTATCGATCGTTTGAATAGCCAACAGCATTATGGAGCCGCCATAGTCAGTGCAGCTAAGGGCTGTTATTGTCCTACAAACGTTAAACGTTAATTGATTGCTGATGTTTTAAATCGATTTACTGAATAAATTGGCTTAGCACCAGCAAATGTTATTAACTGTAAATAAACCAGCATTTTCAAGAGGAATTGCTGGTTTATTAGTCTCTAGTGTGGTATAAAATGCGCCGCTAAAATCAGCTGGTTTGAATTATCACGCGCTCAGCGGGTAAATCAAGGTTGTTTTTAGTTTAATTCACAGTGTTGTAGCGCAGTTGCTACAGCATAATTTTACAAACTCACATACATCTAGCAAAGGTATACCGGGGTGCTCAAAGCTTAGGCTGATATGAGTCGTGTATATTGGGTGTATGGACGCTTAACCCCACAGAGGAATAAACATGCCAAACGTTTCTATGCGCGATATGCTTAAAGCCGGTGTTCACTTCGGCCACAAAACTCGTTACTGGAACCCAAAAATGAAATCTTACATTTTTGGTGCTCGTGACAAAGTTCATATCATCAACCTTGAGCAAACTGTCCCTATGTTCAACGACGCACTTGCATTCTTATCAGGTGTTTCTGCGAAAAAAGGTAAAGTATTGTTTGTTGGTACTAAGCGCGCAGCAAGTGATGCAGTAAAAGACGCAGCAGTTAAAGCTGATCAATTCTACGTAAACCACCGTTGGTTAGGTGGTATGTTGACTAACTGGAAAACAGTTCGTCAATCTATCAAGCGTTTAAAAGATCTTGAAGCTCAAAGCACTGACGGTACTTTTGATGCATTAACTAAGAAAGAAGCCTTAATGCGCACTCGTGAAATGGAAAAGCTTGAAAAGAGCTTAGGTGGTATCAAAAACATGGGCGGCTTACCAGACGCTTTATTTGTTATCGATGCAGATCACGAGCACATTGCCATTAAAGAAGCCAACAACCTAGGTATTCCTGTAATCTCTGTTGTTGATACAAACTCAAACCCTGATGGTGTTGATTACATCATTCCAGGTAACGATGATGCGATTCGTGCTATCACTTTATACCTAAACACTGCAGCTGACGCTGTTGTTGAAGGTCGTGAGCAAAACATCGTAGTTCAAGCTGAAAAAGACGGTTTTGTTGAAGCTGAATAATTTCAGTTTTACATAAAGACAATTTTTTCAATTGCCACATTATCTTCCTTGTTTTACGACAAAGACAGTAATGTGGCAATGTTTTAAACATATTTGAATTTTTGAGGAATTAACTTATGGCAATTACTGCTGCATTAGTTAAAGAATTACGTGAGCGCACTGGCGCTGGCATGATGGATTGTAAGAAAGCCTTACAAGAAGTCGACGGCGATATGGAACTTGCGATTGAGAACATGCGTAAGTCTGGCCAAGCCAAAGCGGCTAAAAAAGCAGGTAACATCGCTGCTGAAGGTCAAATCATCATTAAAGACGGCGCTTTAGTTGAAGTTAACTGTCAAACTGACTTCGTAGCAAAAGACGATAACTTCTTAGCATTTGCTAACAAAGTTGCTGAAGTTGCTGCTGCTGAAAAGCTTTCTATCGAAGACTTACAAGCTAAGTTCGAAGAAGAGCGCGTTGCCCTTGTTGCTAAAATCGGTGAAAACATTAACGTACGTCGCGTAGCTTATGTTGAAGGTACTACTTTAGCTTCTTACAAGCACGGTGCTAAAATCGGTGTTGTTGTTGCTGGTGAAGGCGATGCTGAAACACTTAAGCACATGGCTATGCACGTTGCTGCTTCTAAGCCTGAGTTCGTTAACCCTGAAGACGTACCAGCTGAAGTCGTTGAAAAAGAAAAAGCTATCCAAATCGACATCGCGATGAACGAAGGCAAGCCTGCTGAAATCGCTGAGAAAATGGTTTCTGGCCGCATGAAGAAGTTCACTGGTGAAATTTCTTTAACGGGTCAAGCTTTCATCATGGAACCAAAGCGCACTGTTGGTGACGTGTTAAAAGAAAAAGGCGTTTCTGTATCGACGTTCATCCGCTTAGAAGTTGGTGAAGGTATCGAGAAGAAAGAAGAAGATTTCGCTGCTGAAGTTGAAGCGCAAATCGCAGCCGCTAAAGGCGAATAATTTTACATTTTTGTTTTTTATTGCCTAAAAGCGTAAAACAAAGCTTTCAAAAAAGGTGATTAACGATGAGTTAATCACCTTTTTTTACATCTTTATTTCATGCTAAATTATTTTAATCACTCATTAGTCGTGTTCGCCTGTTGGCTTAGGCACCTGTTAGTTTAGAGGGAAATATAATGACGGTTGCTGGAACTCTCGGCTATGAAAAAGCCATTGATAGCTTTATTAAAAATAGCTTAGCGTTAGATTTTGCTGAGATTAATCAAGATTTTTTACCATTTTTACCTTCAATACCTAGTCGAGTGTTAGATATTGGTGCTGGTGTCGGACAAAACTCAGCAGCATTAGCAAACTTAGGCTATGACGTTGTCGCCACTGAGCCACTTGAAGTATTTCGACAACTAGCCAAAGAACATTACTTGGGCATAAAAGTGAATTGGTTAAATGACAGTTTACCTAAGCTTGAAAACGTAAGTGTTGATTTGGTGCCATTTTCGTTTGTGTTGCTAGACGGTGTTTGGCATCACCTTGACTATCAAGAGCGAAGAGAGAGCATCAGAAAGCTTTCAGAGATCATGCTCAAAGACGGCATATTAGCCGTTTCATTGAGAAATGGACCAGCCGGTGCTGGTAAGCATGTATTTCCGACGACCAATGAAGAACTGATTGGTTACGGTAATGAGTATGGTTTTGAGGTGCGGCTCAACATGACTAATCAACCAAGTAAAATGCCGAATAAAGAGCATGTTATTTGGTCTAGAGTTGTTTTACAAAAACTGTAATGTTTTGTTTATATCGTCACGTTGGCTGGCCAATTCGGGCACTTGCTAACTTGTCTTTCGTAGCCGGCTGTTATTGGTTAAGTATTATTTTGCTCAACCTTTGCTCAGCTTTTGTACAGTCCCTTTGAGTTGAGCTCGATATTGTCATTGCTGCATTAAAGCGCAGGGTAATTTGCGCTAGACTGGCTTTCAACAAACCATTAAAATACTGGCGGCCTCTTATACAGATGGGTATAAATCGGGCTCGGCTATTTTTTTCATTTATAGGAATGTCTGTTTTATGAGCACCAACTTAAAACCTAGTTATCGTCGAATTTTGTTAAAACTCAGTGGTGAAGCGTTGATGGGGGATGAAGGTTTCGGTATCGACCCTAAAATTCTCGATCGTATGGCCACTGAAATTAAAGAGTTGGTTGAAATGGGCATTCAAGTGGGCCTGGTTATCGGTGGTGGTAACTTGTTCCGCGGCGCTGGTTTAGCTGAAGCGGGTATGAACCGCGTTGTTGGTGACCAAATGGGGATGTTGGCAACGGTCATGAATGGTTTAGCAATGCGCGACGCTTTGCACCGTGCATTTGTTAATGCTCGTTTGATGTCTGCCATTGACCTAGCTGGTGTTTGTGACACTTATAACTGGGCTAATGCCATCGGCATGTTAACCTCGGGGAAAGTGGTTATTTTCAGTGCTGGTACTGGTAATCCATTTTTTACTACTGATTCAGCAGCGTGTTTACGCGGCATTGAAATTGAAGCTGACGCTGTACTAAAAGCGACTAAAGTTGACGGCATTTACTCTGAAGATCCAGTTAAAAACCCTGATGCTGAGTTATACGAACACCTTACTTATCAAGAAGTGTTAGAGAAAGAATTAAAAGTAATGGACTTAGCGGCCTTTACTTTAGCGCGCGACCACAGCATGCCGATTCGCGTATTCAATATGAATAAGCCTGGCGCACTTAAGCGCGTAGTGATGGGCGAAGCCGAAGGTACAACCATAGATCACGCTAGTAACTTAGGTTAAGCTAACAGCACAAAGAATAAGCCAAGAATTTCAACACTCGATGGCGATAAAATTTATTAATAATTGCTGATAACGATTGAAGAAATAAAGCAGTTAAGAGTTAAGGAACATTATTGTGATAAACGAAATTAAACAAGATGCTCAAGAGCGCATGGCTAAGAGTATTGAAGCGTTAAAAACTAATTTGAACAAAGTGCGCACTGGCCGTGCTCATCCATCACTATTAGATAATATCAGTGTTGAGTACTACGGTATGGACACGCCATTAAACCAAGTGGGCAATGTTTCGGTACCAGATGCTCGTACTTTAGCTATTACGGTTTTCGATAAAGGTATGATCGGTGCCGTTGAAAAAGCTATTTTGGCGTCTGACTTGGGTTTAAACCCTTCGTCTCAAGGTACTTTGATTCGCATTCCACTACCTCCATTGACTGAAGAACGTCGTAAAGACTTAGTTAAAGTTGTTCGCGGTGAAGCCGAGAATGGCAAGATTGCTATTCGCAATGTACGTCGCGATGCTAACTCAAGCATTAAGTCATTGCAGAAAGAAAAAGAGATTTCTGAAGACGAAATGCACCAAGCAGAAGACGAAGTACAAAAGATTACTGATACATTTGTTAAGCAAGTTGACGAACTATTAGCCGATAAAGAAAAAGAGTTAATGGAAATTTAACTTTTTCGTTGCTAAATGAAAAACGCCGTAGATAATAGCTACGGCGTTTTTTGTATACAAGATCACAAATTTTTGTCTGCAAATAACAAAATGTTCAACTGTCGGAGACCGTGTGAGTAATTGTCAATCATCAGAAACTAACCTACCTAAGCACGTTGCAATTATTATGGATGGTAATGGCCGCTGGGCCAAATCGCGTGGTAAAACAAGGGTAGCAGGACATAAAGTTGGTGTTGAGTCTGTCAGAGCGACAGTGACCAGAGCACGAGAGCTGGGGATTGAAGCGTTAACTTTGTTCGCCTTTAGCAGTGAAAACTGGCAACGACCAGAGCAAGAAGTTAGCGTGTTAATGGACTTGTTTATGTTTGTCCTGACTCGTGAAGTTAAACGATTGCACAAACACGGTATTCGGTTTCAATTAATCGGCGACATCTCTGGCTTTTCTGCTAAGTTACAAGAAAAAATTAAACAAGCAGAACAGTTAACCAGCGCGAATCAAGGCATGGTATTGTCGGTGGCGGCCAACTATGGTGGCCGATGGGATATCACACATGCCTGTCAAAATATTGCGCAAAAAGTCGCTAATGGGGAATTGTCTGCGGATCAAATTACTGAGCAATTGATTAATCAAGAAACATCAACGGCAATACTACCTGAATTAGATTTGTTAATTCGCACAGGTGGCGACTATCGAATTAGTAACTTTTTGTTGTGGCAAGCTGCTTACGCAGAATTTTATTTTACCGAGACACTGTGGCCTGACTTTAATGAAGATGCCTTTGAAGCCGCAGTAAGCTCATTTGGCCAGCGCGAGCGACGTTTTGGCCAAACGGGCGAACAAGTACAACAAAAAAACTAGAATAATTACAAAAGGGTTCCGGGTTTGTTATTACAAAGAGTGTTAACTGCGCTAGTACTAGCGCCTCTAGCAATAGCGGCAATATTTTATTTGCCATTGACCTATTTTGCACTGTTGCTGATTGGCTTACTTGCCGTGGGTGCTTGGGAGTGGGGACCACTGATGGGGTTTCAGTCTAAACCTCGTCGTTTAGCATTTACTGTGTCAAATGTCTTGATTATTGGTGCGATTTGGAGTCAATTCTCGGTCGATAATTTTTGGTTAGATAAGCACGCCTTGCAGCCTATGGTAATGTATTTATTGTGGCTGTCGGTATTGTGGTGGGTCTTATCGGCGTTCTTAACCTTAGTGTATCCACGCTATAGCGGTTTTTGGTCAAGTCATCGTTCAGTGCGCGGTTTATTTGGCTGGCTGACCCTAGTACCGACATGGTTAGCTTTTGTCACCTTGAGAAGTAGTGACTATGACCTCGATCCGTATCAAGGCGCTCAGCTGTTAATGTATTTGTTTTTAATGGTATGGAGCGCTGATATTGGCGCCTATTTTGTTGGCAAGTCAATAGGTAAGCACAAGCTGATGCCAAATGTCAGCCCTGGCAAAACAATGGAAGGCTTTATTGGCGGCGTTATTTTTGCGTGTCTTTTAAGTGCCTGCGCCGGCTACTTTATTGGTTTTAACAGCGAACAGCTAATGACGATTACCTTAGTGACTGCCGTGATAACCACGATTTCTGTACTGGGTGATTTGAACGAAAGCATGTTTAAACGCCAAGCGGGTGTTAAAGACAGTGGCTCAATTTTACCGGGCCATGGCGGTATTCTTGATCGCATTGATAGCTTAACGGCAACCGCACCTGTGTTTGCTTTGTTTTATGTCTATATTGGCTGGTAAGTTATAGAGTCCAATATGAGTATACAAAGACTTTCTGTATTAGGTTCAACCGGTTCTATTGGCGTTAGCACTTTAGACGTTGTCGCCCGACATCCAGAGCGATTTCAAGTGGTCAGTTTGTCGGCGCACCAAAATATCGACTTATTAGTTCAGCAGTGCCAGCAATTTAAACCAGCTCAGGTTGTTATTGGTACTAAAGCGTTAGCGAAAGTGTTGCAAGAGCGACTTGCTGCACTCGGTTTAGATGATATAGAGATTAGCTATGGTAGCGATGCCTTAATTGATATTGCAAGTAGCGATACCATCGATACTGTGATGGCGGCAATTGTTGGTTCATCGGGCTTACCACCAACTTATAGCGCAGTAAAGGCAGGTAAAAAAGTACTGCTTGCCAATAAAGAAGCTTTGGTGACCTCTGGGCAAATTTTTATTGATGCAGTGCGTGAGTCAGGTGCTCAATTATTGCCAATTGACAGTGAACACAATGCTATTTTTCAGTGCTTGCCGGAAGCTGAACAACAGCGTCCAGGGCAGTGTGATATTGACGCTAAAGGTATTAGCAAAATTTTACTGACCGGTTCTGGTGGCCCGTTTCGCACTATGCCTGTTCCAGAGCTTGAGAGCGTAACCCCCGAACAGGCCTGTAAGCATCCCAATTGGAGTATGGGCCGCAAAATTTCTGTTGATTCTGCGACTATGATGAATAAAGGCCTAGAGTTTATTGAGGCAAAGTGGCTTTTTAATCTCGAACCTAGTGATATTGAAGTGGTGTTGCACCCGCAAAGCATTATTCATTCAATGGTGCAATACAAAGATGGTTCAGTATTAGCACAAATGGGTAACCCTGATATGCGTACCCCTATTGCGCATGCTTTAGCTTATCCTGATCGCATCGATGCCGGTGTTGAACCATTAGACTTTTTCAATGCGCCATCGTTTTCATTTGAACAGCCCGATTTTGACCGCTATCCTAACTTGCAGTTAGCGATTAACGCCTGCGAACAAGGGCAAGCGGCATGTACCGCGCTTAACGCTGCCAACGAAGTCGCCGTTGATGCATTCTTGAGCAACCGTATTAAATTCACTGAAATTGTCAAAATAAATGAAACTTCCGTGAAAAAATTTGTCTCACAAGAAGTAGTAAATATTGAAGATGTAATCGCACTTGATGGCAATGTTAGGCAATTTGCTCAACAACTGGTAGAACAAGTTGCCAATAACCTCTCTGTTGCCGAGTCATAGAATTAGTAATGTTTGATTTTTTCTGGAATTTAATCTCATTTGTTATCGCACTAGGTATCTTAGTGACTGTACACGAGTACGGTCATTATTGGGTTGCACGCAAATGTGGTGTCCATGTTCATCGCTTTTCGGTTGGTTTTGGTAAAGCGCTGTGGCGCAAAACTGATAAACACGGCACTGAATTTGTCGTTGCTGCCATTCCATTGGGCGGTTACGTAAAAATGCTTGATGAACGGGTTGAAGAAGTCGCTGAGCAAGACCTCGATAAAGCGTTTAATCGCAAGCCTGTAGTGCAGCGTATCGCGATTATTGCGGCGGGTCCGTTAGCTAATTTTATTTTCGCTATTTTTGCCTTCTACTTGATGTATTTAATTGGCGTACCAAGCGTGAAACCGATTATCGCCGAGCTCAAGCCTCAGTCTGTTATTGCTCAAGCAAATATCCCCAATAACAGCGAATTAGTCTCTGTTGCTGGCCAGAAAGTACAAAGCTGGCAAGATGTTAATATTGCCTTGGTCAGTCAAATTGGTGAAAGCAACATTAGTGTAGAGGTTAAGCTGCCCGAAAGTTCAAGGGTTAAAAGCTTTCAATTGGATACTCGTCAGTGGCAGTTTCAGCCTGAACAAGGTAACGCGATTACCGACATTGGTATTGTTCCATTAACACCTAAAGTGCACGCAGAAATTGGACAAATTGGCAAGAATTCGCCAGCTAGCCAATCAGATTTAATGGTTGGTGACAAATTACTCGCGGTCAATAATGAAAGGGTCAATGGTGACTGGGTTCGTTTTTCACAGATAGTCAAACAGTATCCAAACCAGCAAGTTGAGTTACTAGTTGAACGTCAGGGGCTTGAACAAGTTATTGCAGTTGCTGTTGGTGCACGCGAAAGTAAAGAAGGCAGCCAAGGCTACTTAGGGATTGCACCCAAAGTTGACCAATTGCCTTCACAGTACCAAACAGAAATCCGTTATGGCGTAATTGAGTCAGTTGGTGTTGGTGTTGAAAAAACCTGGGACCTTATCGTCTTTTCATTTCAAATGATCGGTAAGTTGATTACTGGCGATGTGTCTTTAAAGAATTTAAGCGGCCCTATTTCGATTGCTCAGGGAGCTGGCGCTAGTGCGGGCTTTGGTATTATTGCATTTTTGAGCTTTTTGGCGTTAATAAGCATTAATTTAGGCATTATTAACCTTTTACCGTTGCCAGTACTTGATGGCGGCCACTTACTTTATTATGTTATAGAACTTTTTACGGGTAAGCCTGTGCCTGAACACATTCAGGAAACAGGATTTAAATTTGGTGCGCTAGCATTATTGACCCTGATGTCCATTGCGTTATTTAACGATATATCTCGGCTGTAATATTTAAAGCTGTAATTTTGATAAGAGATCAAGTTAACTTTATGAAAATAAAAAAATTAGCCTTAGCAGTTTTACTAGGGGCATTAGCAAACCCGAGCCAAGCGGCAGAAGAGTTTCAGGTTGAAGATATTCAAGTTAAAGGATTACAGCGGGTAGCATTGGGCGCTGCGTTGACCCATATTCCATTTAATATTGGTGATGAACTTAACGAGTTCCGTATTTCGCAATCGATCAAGTCGCTATATAAATCTGGTCACTTTAATGATATTGCAGTCTATCGAGATGGCAATCGTTTAATTTATACGGTTCGCGAGCGTCAAACGATTAGTGAAATTAGTTATGAAGGCAACAAAGATCTTAAAGACGAGCAGCTCACTGAAAGTTTAGACAGCAGTAATATCCGAGTTGGTGAAACTCTCGATCGAACTGTTATTTCTGGTATCGAACTGGGATTGGAAGACTTTTATCACAGTGTTGGTAAATACAATGCCAATGTTAAGGCGGAAATTACCCGTTTACCTCGTAACCGCGTTAGCCTGAAATTTGTTTTTAATGAAGGTGATGCTGCAGCAATTGAACAGATTAACTTAGTTGGCAATGAAGTTTTCAGTGATGAAGAAGTACTCAGTAAAATAGAGCTTACTTATGATTCGCCATGGTGGGATTTTCTTGCTCAAGATAGGTATCAAAAACAAACGCTTCAGGGTGATATTGAAACCATCGAAAGCTATTATCTCGATCGTGGTTACCTGAGATTTAAAGTTGATTCTACGCAAGTATCGATGACGCCGAGCAAAGAAGGTGTCTATATTTCTTTGAACGTCAGCGAAGGTGAGCAATATACAGTTCGAGAGGTCGACTTTATTGGCAATATGGCCGGCTTTGAAGAGACCATTAAGGCGATTAATCCTATTCGCAACGACGAATTGTATAACGGTGCATTAGTTACATATACCGAAGAACTAATTAGCAAGTTTTTAGGGCGCTTTGGTTATGCTTACCCTAAAGTAACCACTATTCCCGATATCAACGATGAAGATAAAACTGTTAAGTTGTCAATTTCTGTTGATCCGGGCAAGCGCATTTACGTCAACCGCTTAAACTTTAACGGTAATCATGTTACTGCCGATCGGGTACTTCGTCGTGAAATGCGTCAAATGGAAGGCTCGTGGTTATCTAATCAGTCGCTAGAGCTTTCTAAAGCTCGTCTTCAGCGTTTACCTTACATTGAAAAAGTTGAGTTTGAAACAACGCAATTACCGGGTGAAGATGATTTAGTTGATGTTGATTTTGAAGTCAAAGAGCAACCATCGGGCTCATTTACTGCTGGCGTTGGTTTTGGTTCATTTTCTGGTTTGAGTTTGAATGCGGGTATTCAACAAAATAACTTTTTGGGTACAGGTAATCAGCTTGCGTTTAATATTAATACTATTCGTTTCCAGCGCAGTGCTCAGATATCGTATACTGACCCGTATTTTACCGTTGACGGTGTCTCATTAGGTGGCAGTGTCTTTTACAGTGAATTTGACGCAGGTAATGCAAACTTAGTCCAATACAATAGTAAAAACTATGGTGTTAACCTGAATTTAGGCTTCCCAATCAACGAATATATCCGAGTAAACTTTGGCGGTGGCTATAAACGCACAGGTATTACAGATTTAACAACGTACGAACAAGTGCGTAACTTCTTTGATATTCACGAAGCTGAACGAAATTCTAGCGGTGGTTTTGATTTTGATACTTTTGAGTTAACCGCCGGTATTTCGCGCAGTACATTAAACCGAGGAACCTTCCCTACAGCAGGCTCTTCACAAGTATTGTCTGGAAAAGTAACGACGCCTAACTCAGATTTACAATATTTTACCTTAAACCTTGATACTAAATGGTATTTTCCGCTTACTCAAAGCCAGCGTTGGTCTGTGTTAGCGCGTTTAAGAGCTGGTTATGGCAATGGTTATGGTACAGTAGGTAATAACGATCAGGTATTACCGTTTTTTGAGAACTTTAGAGCAGGCGGTAGTGAAACCCTACGTGGTTTTGAGAACAACACCGTTGGTCCTAGAGCAATCTTCAGAAACTGTTCGAGTGTTACCGGTACTCCTGATCCAACGACAGGTGGTGCTGCAGGGGCTTGTTTAGGTCCAGATCAAGATGTTATTTCAGTATCTCAACGTTCTGTTGGTGGTAATGCTATCGCGTTAGCGGGGTTAGAGTTAATTGTACCAACGCCGTTCTTAGATGAAGAAAACAGCAATAGTGTTCGCACAAGTTTCTTTGTTGACGCGGGTAATGTATGGGATACCGAATTTGATCTTGACGATTATCGCGATTTATCACAGGATCAGTTTAGTCGACTTGATGATTATTCTGACCCAGGTCGTTTTAGATCATCAGCAGGTCTATCTATTCAGTGGTTATCGCCGATGGGACCAATGATTTTTAGTTTTGCCAAAACCTTGAAGAGCGAAGAAAATGATGACACCGAGTTCTTCAGTTTTAATATTGGTCGAACATTTTAATAAAAAATTACTGAGAGTTTTTAGGAGAAAAAGTTGAAAAAAGTATTTAAAGCGTTGGCCACTACTGTAGCCGCATCAAGCATGGTATTAGCAAGTTCAGCAATGGCAGCAGACCAAAAAATCGCGGTCGTTAATTTCCAAGAAGTGATGCAAACTATTCCGCAAACAGCGGCAGTTATGCAAGCGTTAGAAGTTGAGTTTAAAGATGAAACTGCTGCAATTAAAAAATTGCAAGAAGACATCAAATACATGCAAGAAAAGAAAAAGCGCGACGGTGCTTTAATGAGTGCAAAAGAAAAAGAAGAGCTCGACGCTAAAATTGCGAAGTCTTTCCAAGAGTACCAACAAAAAGGTCAGGAATTTCAACAAAAATCACAACAGCGTCAAGGCCAAGAAACTAATAAGATTATCGCATTAGTTCGCCAAGCTATCGATAATATTGCAGCGAAAGAAAAATACGACTTAGTACTTGAGCAAAAAGCAGTTGTTTTTGCCAAGCCTGACTCTAACATCACTGGTCAAGTTGTAGAACAAGTTAGCAAGCTTAAGTAACATTAGCGAATGACAATTAAGAAAATGACGCTAGCCGAGCTAGCGCAAACTATCGGGGCAACTGTTCATGGTGATGACAGTTGCCTTGTTGATCGTATCGCGACACTTTCTTCGGCGCGCGCTGGTCAGATATCTTTTTTAGCCAATAGTAAGTATAAACAGCAATTGGCTGACACTCAGGCGAGTGCGGTAATTTTAGCGCCAGACTGTCTCGACGAATGCCAAACCAACGCATTAGTCATGGATAACCCTTACCAAGGCTATGCCATGGTCGCGCAATTGCTAGATACCACACCGAAATCGGCTGCAGGCATCTCAAATAGCGCAGTGATTGACGATAGTGCAAATATCGCCGGTAATGTCGCCATTGGTGCTAATACGGTTATTGAAGCAGGCGTAGTCATTGCTGAAGGTGCTTCAATTGGAGCAAATTGCTTTATTGGCAAAAACGCCGTCATTGGTGCGAATAGCCAGCTTTGGTCCAATGTCAGCATTTATCACGAAGTTGAACTTGGTGAAAATTGCCTTGTTCAGGCGAATACTGTGATAGGTAGTGATGGTTTTGGTTATGCTAACGAGCAAGGTAAGTGGCACAAGATTCCGCAGTTAGGTCGAGTCATCGTTGGTGATAACGTTGAAATCGGTGCTTGTACCTCAATTGATCGCGGCGCTTTAGATGACACAGTTATCGGTGAAGGTGTGATTATTGATAATCAAGTACAGATTGCGCATAACGCTGAAATTGGTGCCCACACTGCAATTGCTGGCTGTACTGTGATTGCTGGAAGTACTAAAATAGGTAAACACTGTACTATTGCGGGGAAAGTCGCGGTAAGTGGTCATTTGGAAATAGCCGATGGTGTTGTTTTTACTGGCATGAGTATGGTCACAAAGAGCATCACTAAAGCCGGCGTTTATTCGTCTGGCTCGCCTTGTCAACCAAATAAGGAATGGCACAAAACCAATGCGAGAATTCGCAAATTAGATGCCATGGCAAAACAAATAAAATTATTACAGCAGCAGGTAAACGCTAAATAGCGTAATAAAAGGTAAGCACTTGGAAAGACAAGCAAAAACCATTGATATTAAAGAAATTCAACAACTTATCCCGCATCGCTATCCGATGCTTTTGGTCGACAAAGTGGTCGACTACGAAGAAGGTAAATGGCTTCATGGCGTAAAGAACGTTACCTTTAACGAACCCGTATTTACAGGTCACTTCCCTGATTTACCTATTTTTCCGGGCGTGATGATTCTCGAAGCGCTAGCACAAGCAACTGGCTTGCTTGGCTTTAAGAGCACTGAGGGGCGCAGCGACGATGAAATGTATCTGTTTGCGTCAATTGACAATGCCAAATTTAAAAAGCCAGTTGTGCCGGGTGATACTATGCATTTGCACGTAGAGTTTGTTAAAGAACGCCGCGGTATGTGGAAGTTTTACGGCGAAGCTAAAGTTGATGGCAAAGTTGTCTGTAGCGCTGATTTAATGTGCGCCCGCAAAACCTTTTAAACGCACGAATAAGAAATTGATTATGCAAAACAGCAATATTCATCCACAAGCGATTGTTGAGCCGGGTGCCATTATCGGTGACAACGTGACTATTGGCCCTTGGTGTTATGTCGGTGCTGATGTTGAGCTTGGTGATGGTTGTCATCTTACGTCTCATGTTGTTATCAAAGGGCCAAGTAAAATAGGCAAGGGCAACAAGTTTTTCCAGTTTTCATCAATTGGTGAAGATTGCCAAGACTTGAAATACGATGGAGAGCCAACTCAGCTGATTATTGGCGACAACAATACTTTTCGCGAGTGTTGTACCATTCACCGCGGTACTATTCAGGACAACAGCTTAACCCAAATTGGCAGTAACAATTTGTTTATGGCCTACACCCATGTCGCCCACGATTGTATGGTCGGTAGCCATTGTATTATGGCGAATAACGCCTCTATCGCGGGTCATGTCCACGTTGGTGACTGGGCAATTTTAGGCGGTATGTCAGGGGTTCATCAATTCTGTCATATTGGCGCTCACAGCTTTGT
Organism: Endozoicomonas sp. G2_1; assembly: GCF_017744155.1. Lineage (GTDB taxonomy): Bacteria > Pseudomonadota > Gammaproteobacteria > Enterobacterales > Alteromonadaceae > JAGHQT01. Next base: position 22,392 of record NZ_JAGHQT010000022.1, read on the forward strand.
TGCCGCTAATTCTTTAGTACTCAAAGACATACCTCCATTTGTCATGGCATCTGGTCACGGTGCATCGCCTTTTGGCTTAAACTCAGAAGGTTTAAAACGACGAGGCTTTGACAAGCAGGCTATTTTAGCTGTGCGACGCGCCTATAAAGTGGTTTATCGTCAGGGCTTAAAGGTTGAAGAGGCTTTAGCCGAGCTGGAGCCTATGATTGAAGAGTTTGAAGAAGTTGCTGCATTTGCCAACTTTATCAAAACTTCAAGTCGCGGTATTATTCGTTAATATTCGCAAATCTCTAACGTTAGGTAACCGGACAAATGTTCAAGTCCGGTTATCACTTTCTAATCTGTGGGAGCAAAGTGTCTACTTTAGCCGAATCAGTCAGTCAAACTAATCGACCAGACAATCTACCAAAACAGCCAACCATCGCCATTGTTGTCGGCGAGCACTCAGGTGACACCCTAGGCGCTGGCTTAATCAAAGCATTGATTAAAAAATACCCACATGCCAAGTTCGTTGGTATCGGTGGCCCTAAAATGCAAGCACTAGGTTTTGAAAGCCTATTTGCTATGGATGAGCTTGCCGTGATGGGCATTGTTGAAGTACTCGGGCGCATTAGACGACTGCTCTATGTTCGCAAAACCTTAGTTGAACATTTCACGGCCAACAAACCGGATGTGTTTATTGGTATTGATGCCCCAGATTTTAACTTAACGCTTGAAGAAAAGTTAAAAGCACAAGGTGTTAAAACAGTTCATTACGTCAGCCCATCGGTGTGGGCATGGCGTAAAAAAAGAGTATTTAAAGTGGCACGTGCCACCAATATGGTATTGGCGTTGTTGCCGTTTGAAAAAGCGTTTTACGATAAGTATCAAGTCCCTTGTACCTTTGTTGGTCATACCTTGGCGGATGATATTCCACTTGTGTCTGACAAAGCTCAGGCACGTCAGCAATTGGGTTTAACTGACGATAATAAAGTACTTGCACTTATGCCAGGCAGCCGTGGTGGTGAATTGACTCGTTTAGTTGAGCCATTTTTACAAACGGCGCGAGTATTGGCAGAACAAGACCCAGACTTGCGCTTTGTTGTACCTATGATCACCGAAAAACGCGCTAAGCAATTTGAGCAGTTAAAACAATCGATAGCACCAGATTTACTGGTACAGGTTTTTGTCAATCAAACACAGCGGGTAATGGCAGCCAGTGACTGCTTATTAATGGCTTCAGGCACGGTAACACTTGAAGCAGCCTTGATTAAGCGTCCAATGGTGGTAGCTTATCGCTTTAATTTACTGACCTATTGGCTCGGTAAAATGATGGTTAAGTTAAAGTGGTTTTCACTGCCAAATTTACTTGCTAATAAAGAGCTAGTGCCTGAGTTATTGCAAGATCAAGTCACGGCTGAGAATCTTGCGCCTTTGGTCAGTGAGCGTCTATACCAGCAACAAACTGAGCTTGAGCAAGCGTTTACCGATATTCATTTAACGCTAAAACAAGATGCCAGTGAGCAAGCGGCGAGAGCAGTACAAGCACTTATTGAAAAATAATACGGGCCTAAGGTGAAGCCTGTTTATAAGCCAATATTAATTGGACTACTTATACGAATAAAACCGATATCAGCAAGACCGTGACAATACAAGCGACAGACTAAACCAAAACAACAGTAGCTGGCGATAAAGCAATCAATAATTCAAATACTAAACAACATCAACGTATGACTAAAACGACGACAAGCGGCAAAGCTAACAATAAAGCGACAACCAAAGCGGCAACCAAAGCTAAGCCTGAACTAGCACCATTTGAATATCCCGTGGCTTACTGTATCGCTGGTGTAGATGAAGTTGGTCGTGGCCCGCTAGTTGGCGACGTTGTGACGGCAGCGGTTATTTTGGATCCCGATCATCCTATTGAGGGTTTGATGGATTCAAAAAAACTGTCGGAAAAAAAGCGCGAGTTACTCGCTGAGCAAATCAAACAGCACGCCATTGCATGGTCAGTCGGGCGCGCTTCACCTGAAGAAATCGATACACTTAACATCTTACATGCAACCATGTTAGCGATGCAACGGGCGGTGCAAGGGCTCAACGTTGTGCCTGATCACGTTTTGGTTGATGGCAATCGAACACCTAAGTTTGTCAGTCCAAACGGTGGTGATATTGCTAGCCAACCAGTGGTTAAGGGCGATGCGAGAGTTGCCGAAATTAGCGCCGCATCAATTCTAGCGAAAGTTGCTCGCGATCACGAAATGATCGCGCTTGACCAAGAATATCCAGATTACGGCTTTGCACAGCACAAAGGTTACCCAACTAAGGCACATTTAGAGATTATTCAAGAGCTTGGCGTACTCGATTGCTATCGTCGCAGTTTTAAGCCTGTTGCCGCTATTTTAAACTCGGGAAGCCGTTAATCTATGTCTGAATTAGCGTCAAAGCCAACATCAGAAATGGTCGAAGGCGAAGTGGTTAATCCAGAGCCACAATTTATCCATTTGCGCGTCCACAGTGACTTTTCGATGTGCGATGGCTTGGCTAAAGTCAAACCGATTGTTGCCAAGGCGGCAGAGCTCAATATGCCAGCTATTGCCTTAACTGATCAAACTAACTTGTGTGGTTTAGTAAAGTTTTATCACGGTGTCCACGGCGCAGGGATTAAACCGATTATCGGCTCTGATTTTTGGCTGCAAAGTGAAGAACTTGGCGATGAGCTGTTTCGATTAACCGTTATCGCTTCCGATAACACAGGTTATAAAAACCTCACTGAACTGATTTCAAAAGCTTATTTACGCGGTCACGTGCAAAACAAAGCTATTCTCGACAAAGAGTGGCTTGTTGAACACGCTACCGGCCTTATTTTGCTTTCTGGTGGCCGCGAAGGTGATGTTGGTAAAGCCTTGTTAAAGGGCAATAATGATTTGGTCAATCAGATGGTAGACTTTTATCAGCAGCACTTTGCCGATCGTTATTACCTTGAGTTAATTCGCACTGGCCGTACCGATGAAGAGAACTATCTTCATCTAGCTGTTGAGTTGGCCGCACATTATAATTTACCCGTCGTTGCCACTAACGAGGTGGTTTTTCTCAACGAGCAAGATTTTGATGCCCACGAAATTCGCGTTGCTATTCACGACGGCTACACACTTGATGATAAGCGCCGCCCAAAGCGTTACAGCCCTCAGCAATACTTGCGCAGTGAGCAAGAAATGTTGGCACTGTTTGCCGATATTCCAGAAGCGCTCGCTAACTCAGTAGAAATAGCCAAGCGTTGTAATGTCACGGTTCGATTGGGTGAATATTTCTTACCAGATTTCCCGACCGAAGGCCTAAAAATTGAAGACTACCTAATTAAAGTCTCCAAAGAAGGCTTGGAAGAGCGTTTGGAATTTCTGTTTGGCAAAGACACGCCAGAGCTTGCCGAAAAGCGCAAAGAATACGACGACCGATTAATGGTTGAACTCGAAGTTATCAATAACATGGGCTTCCCGGGTTACTTCTTGATCGTGATGGAGTTTATTCAGTGGAGTAAAGACAACAATATTCCGGTTGGCCCCGGTCGTGGCTCGGGTGCGGGTTCTTTGGTCGCTTACGCACTTAAAATTACCGATCTCGATCCACTTGAATTCGACTTGCTATTCGAACGTTTCTTGAACCCTGAGCGGGTGTCGATGCCGGATTTTGATATCGATTTCTGTATGGACAGGCGAGACGAAGTTATCGACCACGTTGCCGAACTCTACGGTCGCGACGCGGTATCTCAAATTATTACCTTTGGTACGATGGCGGCAAAAGCGGTAATTCGAGACGTTGGTCGTGTTTTAGGTCATCCATATGGCTTTGTTGATCGCATTTCAAAGCTAGTGCCAGGCGATCCTGGCATGACTCTAGCCAAAGCCTTTGAGGCAGAACCAAAGTTGCCAGAGGTTTACCAACAAGACTCTGAAGTTCGCGATTTAATCGACATGTGTCGCATTCTCGAAGGTACTACCCGTAACGCCGGTAAGCACGCTGGTGGTGTGGTTATTTCGCCAACCACTATTACCGATTTTGCTCCGCTTTATTGCGATGATGAAGGCAATAACCCGGTTACCCAATTTGATAAGAACGACGTTGAAGACGCTGGACTCGTTAAGTTCGACTTCCTCGGTTTGCGAACCCTGACGATTTTGCAGTGGGCGATTGAAATGGCCGACGAGAAATTGCTCAAGCAAGGCAAAGAGCCGATTGATATCGCTGCGATTCCGCTAGACGATAAAAAGTCGTTTAACGTTTTATTGGCTTCGCAAACTACCGCAGTTTTCCAGCTTGAATCCAGCGGTATGAAATCGCTGATCGACAAACTGAAACCCGACTGTTTTGAAGATATTATCGCACTGGTGGCTTTATTCCGCCCGGGGCCATTGCAATCGGGCATGGTTGATAACTTTATCGAGCGTAAGCACGGCCGTGAAGAAATATCTTATCCCGATGCCACTTGGCAACACGAATGGTTGAAACCGATTCTAGAGCCAACCTACGGCATTATTTTGTACCAAGAGCAAGTCATGCAAATTGCTCAGGTACTGGCGGGTTATACCCTTGGTGGCGCTGATATGTTGCGCCGCGCTATGGGTAAGAAAAAGCCAGAAGAAATGGCCAAACAGCGCAGCGGTTTTGAACAAGGTGCAGTAGATTTAGGCGTTGACGGCGAGTTGGCGATGAAAATCTTCGACTTAGTGGAAAAGTTCGCTGGTTATGGTTTTAACAAATCTCACTCGGCTGCTTATGCTTTAGTGTCATATCAAACCTTGTGGATGAAGGCGCATTTCCCAGCACCATTTATGGCGGCGGTAATGTCGGCAGATATGGACAACACCGACAAAATCGTGACCTTGGTCGACGAGTGCAAAAATATGGGCTTAACTTTATTGCCACCAGATGTAAACTCGGGGCAATACAAATTTACCGTTAACGATAACGACGAGATTGTCTACGGTATTGGCGCCGTAAAAGGGGTTGGTGAAGGGCCTATTGAAGCGATTATTAGTGCCCGTGAACAGGGTGGCCCGTTTGTTGACCTATTTGACTTCTGTGCCCGTTTGGATTTGAAGAAAACCAACCGACGGGTACTTGAGCGTTTGATTAAATCAGGTGCAATGGACGCGCTCGGACCAAGAGATGAAAAAGGGCCTCATCGCGCCGCACTTTATGCAACCTTGTCTGATGCAATGCGCGCGGCTGACCAACACGCCAAAGCGCAGGCTATTGGTCAACACGATTTGTTCGGTTTAATTAATGAAGAGCCAGACGATACTAAGCAGGCTTTTCACGATGTGCCAAAGTGGCCTGAACAAGAGTGGTTAGAGGGCGAGCGTGAAACACTAGGCCTGTATTTGACCGGTCACCCCATTAACCGTTATTTAAAAGAAATCAAACATTACGCATCTGGCCGTTTAGTGGCGATGCAACCAACGGCTAAAGACCAAACGACGACTGCCGTAGGCCTTGTTATCAATGTGCGAGTATTGGTGAATAAGCGCAATCGACGTTGGGCATTAGTGACACTTGATGATAAAAGTGCCCGCATAGATGTCAGATTATTCCCGGATGATTTTGATCGCTTCCAAGATTTGCTGGTAAAAGATGCAATTTTAGTCTGTAGCGGACAGGTCAGCTTTGATGATTACTCGGGAGGCCTTACAATGACTGGCCGTGATATCGTAACCGTTGCACAAGCGCGTGAAAATTACGTACAATCATTGGATATTCAAGTCAATAAAAGCCAACTCAACGGTAATTTTATTGAGCAGTTTACTCAGGTGCTGTCTCCTTACAAAGAGGGCACTTGCCCAGTTAGAGTGTTTTACCAGCGCGAAGAGGCGCAGGGCATGATGACCTTGGGCGTACAGTGGCGGGTTACACCAGATGACGAGCTTATTCATCAGCTCAATGTGTTATTGGGTGATGACAGCGTCAGTTTACAATTTAAATAATTGGGTAATAATTTAAATAATCAGGTATTAGTGTCATACTAATTACCATAAACTATTTGGGTATAGCGAACATATGTCATTAAATTTTTTAGACTTTGAGCAACCAATTGCAGAGCTTGAAGCGAAAATTGAAGAATTACAACTGGTTAATACCGGGCAAGAGCTGGATCTTGATTTAGAAGAGCAAATTGCTCAATTAAGAGAAAAAAACAAAGAGCAAACCGCAAAAATCTTCTCTAATTTAGATCCTTGGCAAACTGCTCGCGTTGCTCGTCATCCTCAACGTCCATATACGCAAGATTATATCGATCGCATTTTTGACGAATTCGACGAGCTTGCTGGTGATCGCGCTTATGCTGACGACGCGGCGATTATTGGTGGTACAGCCCGTTTAGACGGTCAACCAGTGATGGTTATTGGTCATCAAAAAGGCCGTTCAACCTCAGAAAAAGTAAAGCGTAATTTTGGTATGCCAAGACCTGAAGGTTACCGCAAAGCGCTCCGCTTAATGGAAATGGCTGAGCGTTTTAACATGCCAATCATCACCTTTATCGATACTCCGGGTGCTTACCCTGGTATTGGCGCAGAAGAGCGCGGTCAAAGTGAGGCGATTGCTAAAAACTTAAAAGTAATGGCGCGCTTAACGGTGCCAATTGTCTGTACCGTTATTGGTGAAGGTGGTTCTGGTGGTGCACTTGCTATTGGTGTTGGCGATCGCGTTAACATGTTGCAATACTCAACTTACTCGGTAATTTCGCCTGAAGGTTGTGCGTCAATTTTGTGGAAAACAGCTGAAAAAGCGTCAATGGCGGCAGAAGCCATGGGTATTACAGCTAATCGCATTAAAGAACTCGAGTTAATTGACCAAGTGATTAACGAGCCATTAGGTGGCGCTCATCGTGAAGTTGACGAAATGGCGGCTATCTTAAAACAAGCATTAAAAACAGATATCGACGATTTAAAAGGTTTGTCAAACGACGAACTTATTGAGCAGCGTTACGACAAACTGATGAAGTTTGGCTACTGTTAACCACTGACAAAAATCAATTAACTAAAAAACCACAGTGTTGTTCACTGTGGTTTTTGTTTTTAACGGCATATATTTTTGTATTCTACTTATGCCTTAAGTCTCCGGGGCAATAGTTGTAACGTGACAACCAAAGATTCAAATAATGACTGATCAAGTTTTACTTCACCAAGTGCAATCGAACTTAGCTAGCTTAACTGAGGTTAATACTGTCTGCCTTGCGTACAGCGGCGGCGTTGACTCGCAAGTGTTATTGCATATTTTAACTCGATTAAAACAAAGTGGTGACTTGTCGTGCTCGTTGGTAGTTTGTCATGTTCACCATGGTTTAAGTGCTAATGCAGATGATTGGGCTGAATTTGCCGAGCAAATTTGTACAAAATTATCGGTTGAACTCGTGGTTAAGCGGGTTGATTTAGATATTAGCAGTAGTCGCAATATCGAACAAAAAGCGCGAACTGCGCGCTATCAAGCACTTACTGAAGTCGCTCGTGCCAAAGGTGAAGGGACGGTTATATTGACCGGTCATCATCTAGATGATCAAACCGAGACCTTAATGTTAGCGCTTAAGCGAGGCTCTGGCTTAAAAGGGTTGGCAGCAATGTCTACTCAGAGCTCGTTAGCGGGTTATCAAACTGAGTTTAATCAGCAGGATTTAAAAGGTAGCTCAAATGGTAGTGTCAATCATAGCTCAAGAGATAACGAGCTTAGCTTAATTAGGCCACTGCTCGACTGCCGTCGCGAACAAATTGAACAATACGCAAAGCTTCATCAACTTGAGTGGATTGAAGACGAGTCTAATAGTGACGATAGTTTTGATCGCAACTTTTTGCGCAACCAAGTATTGCCTTTGATAGAGCAGCGCTGGCCTCAATTTAATCAAGCGGTGAGTCGCAGTGCGAGCCATTGTCGCTCAGGCCAAGCATTGTTAGATGAAATTGCGCAGCAAGATCTCGATTCCTTGAAAATTGCTGAAGGCGTGCTGTCTGTAACCCTGCTTAAGGAGTTATCAGAGCATCGCTTTAACAATGTCATTCGCTATTTTTTTGCCAGTTGTCATTTGTTAATGCCATCAACTGAGCAGCTTAATCAGCTTAGGCAACAGTTAAACGCTGCTGACGACAAAGTCCCAGCGTTAAAGCTCGGCGATTATTGGCTAAGACGTTACCAGCAAAAACTTTACTTAACACCGTCTTTTCAAGATCTCAGCGAGCAATTGATAAACCTTGATTTAAGCGCAGTTGAGCAGGGGGGGGAGCTTGAAGTTGAGTTACCGGATCAGCTAGGTCACCTCAGTCTAACTTTGGCAACGACCGAGCAACTTATCAGTGAAGAACCGGATAACAATACCAAAGAGCCCAAAAAAACGTTCTATTTTCAGCTAAATGACCATGATCAAGTACTTGATAAGGAGCAACTGGCCATTCGCTTTAGCCACGATAATCCGAAATGTACGCCAGACTATCGCCAGCATTCAAGGCCGTTAAAAAAAGTACTACAGGAACTCGGTTTGCCGCCTTGGCAGAGGAAGCGGTTACCTTTGCTGTACTATCGAGATCAGTTTATTGGTATTGCCGGCTTATTTATTTGTAAACCTTATCTGCCCGATACAGGAAAAGAGACAAAAACACAGGTCTATTGTGTAACCATAAATTATTGAGGCGGCTGGCATTCTTGAAATTCTTGGTATTCCAACGAACTTAGCGTACGGTTTAGCTGATTGGTGTATCGTTTGACTAGCTTCACGCTCAGCGCTCAGGTTAGAATGAAACTAATGTCGGCGGCGCTAATGTCGTTATTACCGACAAACGAATAACAATAATTATCTTCAGGGGAATTATGAACTTAATCATTAAACTTGTTGCCGGCATTGTGGCTGGTGTGCTCATTGGCCTTTACGCGCCAGACTTTATTGTCCAGTTAACCTTTACGGTACAAACACTCGTTGGACAGTTAATTAAATTTACTATCCCACTAATCATCCTTTTTTATATTGCTAGTGGTATTGCGTCATTGCCGCAAGGCTCCGGCTCTTTATTGGGTAAAACTGTTGGCTTGGCTTATGGTTCAACTATTGTTGCAGGTATGTTGGCGTACTTGGTGGCAAGCTCTGTGTTACCGGGCTTAACCGCTGACAGTGCAATTGAAGCAGCGAGTCATGGCGAAAAAGTAAAAGGTTTTATCGACCTACAAATACCGCCGCTGTTTGACGTAATGACGGCATTAGCACTGGCGTTTATTTTTGGTATCGGTATCAGTGCAATTAACGCCGATAAACTGAGAGCAGGTTTTATTCAAGCGCGTGACATCGTCGAGCTCTTGCTGTCTAAAGTGATTATTCCTGCATTGCCGTTTTACATTGCTGGTGTTTTTGCTGATATGACAGTGGAAGGCACAGTATTTAACACCTTGAAAACCTTTGGTGTTGTTTTAGTGCTTGCTGTAGCTATGCATTGGCTGTGGATTGCGGCCTTATATATTGGTAGTGCAATTGCCATGGGCAAATCGCCACTGAGCTTATTGAAAAATATGATGCCGGCTTATTTTACTGCACTTGGCACTATGTCTAGCGCTGCTACTATTCCGGTGTCGTTGCGTTCAACTAAAGCTAATAACGTGCGCGATGGCGTTGCTAATTTTACTGTGCCTTTGTGTGCTTCTATTCATTTAAGTGGTTCAACCATTACCATAGTGACTTGTGCAACGGCTGTGATGATATTAACACCTGAGCTCAGCTTGCCTGGTTTTGCTGGCATTATTGGTTTTATTTTAATGTTGGGGGTTACTATGATTGCGGCTCCCGGTGCTCCAGGTGGTGCGGTGATGTCTGCCTTGGGCTTACTGGGTTCGATGTTGGGCTTTACTGACGCAGCACTTGCCCTCATGATTGCGCTATATTTGGCTCAAGATAGCTTTGGTACTGCTTGTAATGTCACGGGCGATGGTGCAATTGCTTTATGGGTTGATAAATTTGCTAAAGACGGCTTGAGTGATAATTAGGGTTTAATAGGGCAAGGACGTCATGAAGGCACAAGACCAAGGTACTAGAGAATTATTTAACGATTTACAGCAACAAAACTCTTGGTTTGCCTTGGTTGCACTAATACCGTCGTTAATTTCTCTCTTGTATAGTCTGCTCTATTGGTTTGTTTTTGAAGATCAAATTTCAGCACTATTTAACTTTATTTGTTGCCTTGGTTTTAGTATTTCTATTGTCATTAACCATTATGGTCGAGGCTATTTAGCTCGTTGGTGGCTGATGCTAATATCTGTTGTCAATTTGATAGGTATTAGCACCGTTATATTTGGCCCAGCAAGCGGTGCCCATTACTATTTTTTACTCCATCCACTAGGCGTATTTTTTGTTTTTACTCAAAAGCAATTTGTTGAGCGAAGCTCGGTTGCCGTCATTGCAACACTATGCTTTTTGTTTTGTCACTACTTTCAAGGTGAACCTATGGTTCAGCTTAGCAATGACCAAATTAATGGTATGTTTAATTTATCGATAGTTTCGATTGCTTTGAGTATTTTTGCCTCAATGACTTTTTTTGGTAACAAAATCGCCAAACAAAAGCAGCAGTTACACGAACTTGCCAATAAAGACTTATTAACGCAGATAAACAATCGTCGTAGTTTTTTTTCTAACGTCAATCAATTGTTCACAGATAGTGTAGCGGCTAATCGTTCACTTGCGATTATCATGCTAGATCTCGACAACTTTAAATTGGTCAATGATCAACATGGTCACCAGGTTGGCGATTATGTCTTGGCTCATACTGCTCAGCTTATCGCTGAGCATAATCGTAGCGGCGATGTATTTGCGCGCTATGGTGGCGAAGAATTTATTATTGCGTTACCAGAAACTAGTCTTGAACAAGCACAATCAATCGCAGAACGCTTGAGAAACTTGCTAGCGTCGGAAGTTATTAGAATCAACAAGCTTGAATTAACGTTGACAGCAAGTATGGGCGTTGCTGAGTTTAGCGACCAGATAACATCGCTATCTGAGCTAATTAATTGTGCAGATAAAGCGCTTTACCAAGCCAAGTGCAGAGGGAGAGACTGTGTTGTCTGTCACGCAGCGGCATAAAGCCTCTAACCATTATTTTTATTGCTGTTTTGATCAAAGATGCAATTAGGTGGGTTCACATGCGTGTTGCTTTGTCAGTAGGTATAATTGCCACCGTTATCGCACTCGTCGTTTTTACCGCGAACTGGCATCTATTCGACTATCTTGGTCAGCCTTTGCCCGGTTATCAGCTATTGTTATGGCCGGGGAATCTTTCGTTGGTGTATCTCTGGCATCCAATCTTTACTGAAGAGTTGGCCTTTTGGCCCAAGTTAGCCTTACTATTGTTTGGTCAGTTCGTGATTGTCGCTGCAATGACGATGACAATTGGTACAATACTCATTAAGCTGCGGAGGCGCTATCAGCGCTGAACAATTATTTATACGCAATAGTATTATTTGTCTAAGCGACTAATTCGTTGTGTAGAATGGTATTATTGTAAATCAGCGAGTACCATTTTTATTTCTTTACGCACGGTGTCTATTTGACTGATCAGGGTATCGACTACTTCTTGATCGTCAGGTACTGCCTGCCAGTTTTGTGACCATTTTGTTTTTAGCATCGCTGTATGCTGGGCAACTCTCGGGCTAATCAGCGAACTTAAATCAACAATTAAGCCGACTTTTACCCAGCCTTTGCGAGGACTACCATTCACTTCATCACCGTCGTAATGGGATGCATAAATTACCTGTTCAAGCTCAGCCAAATGCGCAAATACTTCGAACGAGGCCGTGCGAATATTACTGTTATCTTCGGTAACTTCCATACGCCAGGTGTTGTAACTAAAACCAGCCACTGCGATTACTAAACTGAGGATAGCCGTGGCGTAATAAATAGAAAGCTTTTGAAATTGCTCCGGTGTGTTCATTAAATATCCGTTCCTGAAAATATATTGCCAATAGTGATCAGTGTTTGTGCAACAAAATTTCACTTAATGCCGATGTTAAGTCAGGATGGTCAAAATTGAAACCCGCAGAGGTCAGTTTGCTTGGTCTGATACGGTTACTGGCGAGCAACAAATCGTTGGCGAGTTCGCCAAAAACTAACCGAGCAATCACGGCCGGCAATGGGAACATAGTTGGCCTGTGCAGCAGTTTGCCTAGCGTTTTAGTAAAGCTTAGATTTGTTACTGGTTTTGGTGCAGTCAGGTTGACGGGCCCTGAAATAGCGTCGTTATCGATAATAAAGCTGATCGCTCGGCAAACATCAATCACACTGATCCAACTAATAAATTGCTGACCAGTACCGACTTTGCCGCCAACACCGAGTTTTATTGGCAACATCATTTGTGGTAGCGCGCCGCCTTTAGTACTTAGTACAACACCGGTTCGAATATTGACTCGCCGAATATCGGTATTATCGAGTACTTGGCTAGCAGCTTCCCACTGCTGACAAATATCAGACATAAATTCATCTTTTGCTGGGCTAGTTTCATCTGCCCAGTCGTTGCCTGTATCGCCATAATAGCCAATGGCTGAGCCGCCAATAAAAAGTTTCGGCGGTTTAGCTAGTTTGGCTAAGGTTTTTGCCATTAGTTTACTGGGAGTAACACGACTATCAATGATTTGTTGTTTGCGGGCTACTGTCCATCGTTTATCGGCAATGCCAACACCGTTTAACACGATGACCACGTCAAAGGTAATATCAGGGGCGAGTTCAATAATACCTTGTTCAGGTTGCCAGTAACATTGAGCTTTTCCAGTTCCTGTTCCAGTTTGTTCGCTTTTCTGAGCTTTGGGTATAGGTTTAGCCCGCAAGAGTGGGTAAACCGAGTGTCCTTGGCTTTGCAGATAATTTGAAAGTGCGGTGCCAATTAGGCCACTAGCACCAGCAATAAGCACATTCATTACAGCACCTTTTGTCGATGAGTTATTACTCATTTAGTATTAACAAATTAAACGCATTCGTTTAATAAATAGTTCACCGGTTAATGGCAACGTTAAAACTGAAAAATGACGAAAACGCCTGTTTTAGCCGTTATTTTTCAGATGGACATGGTTTAGTAATATCTGTTGTGTCGCACAAATAAATTTGTTCAAAATATTGATACCACTGCTTCAACGAGGTCGCGGTTAATGAATTGTGCCAACTGCGTTGTAAATGATAAAAAACCTCTTTTCCTTGGGCCATAAAGTGCAAAATACCTGCATTAAAACCATTGTTGTTTTGGCAGCGGCTAAACCACACTAATCGAGCATTGGGCTGTGGCCATTTTACATCAGTAGCCAGTACTCGTTTTTTACTGGTAAATGCATCGCAGCTCATTTGGCCCGGTTGATTAGCGATGGCTTGTTGAGCTTTTAAATCGAATGTCGCTTTTTGATGAATAGTTAAAACAAGTTGGTGCTCGGCCTTATTGCTGTCTTTGTTATTTTGAGGATTGTAAGCCTTGTTTACCAACGGTTGATGCCAAGTAATTTGCTGGACGCCATTGGATAGTGTTTGCTCAACGTGCCAATTTTTTAATAACTGATTAAACGGCATGATTAAGTGCTCACCGTGTGGCTTTACCGGTGGTGTTTGCGCACAGCCCAACAGTAACGTGCTGCAAAAAAATAAGAAAACTAGCGAGAGTCGCATTGGCTAAAATTGCTCTTGGGTCAATTGCTTTCAATAGATTGTTTGAGCTTATATTAAAAGCGTTAGCAAAGAAATTATTTATTATTTTTTAGATGCTTATAATCAAGTATTATGGTCAACCAGGTAGCAAATAACCGAGTTAGATGAGTTACCGCTAATGCCAACAAAAACGCCAGCAAAAACACTGATGATACAAGGTACAACCTCTGATGCCGGTAAAAGCACCTTGGTTGCAGGTCTTTGTCGTGTTTGGTCGCAAATGGGCTATCGGGTGGCACCGTTTAAGCCGCAAAATATGGCCTTGAACAGTGCAGTCACTGAAGACGGCGGTGAAATAGGTCGAGCTCAAGCCGTGCAAGCGAAAGCGGCAAGAGTGCCCGCTGAAGTCGATTTTAATCCAATATTACTCAAACCTAGCTCAGATACCGGGGCACAAGTGATTGTTCATGGCAAAGCGCTAACAGGTGGCAATGGAGCAATGGAAGCGGGTCAGTATCACAACTACAAAAAAGTTGCGATGAACGCTGTCCTAGAATCACACCAAAGGTTGTCTGAGCGTTTCGAACTTATTTGTGTTGAAGGTGCAGGTAGTCCCGCAGAAATTAACCTACGCGCTGGTGATATTGCCAATATGGGCTTTGCTGAAGAAGTTAATTGCCCTGTGGTAATTATTGCCGATATTGATAAAGGCGGCGTTTTTGCTCACTTGGTGGGCACTTTGGCGCTGTTGTCTCAATCAGAGCAAGATCGTGTGGTTGGTTTTGTTATTAATCGCTTTCGCGGTGATATTGCACTACTGCAGTCAGGCTTAGACTGGCTTGAGCAGAAAACAGCTAAACCTGTACTAGGTGTATTACCTTATTTGCATCAACTGGAGATCGCGCAAGAAGATGCCATTGCCACTGAGCAAGATAACTCTCAGGCTAAAGTGCGTATTGCAGTCTTAGTGACGCCGCGAATGAGTAATCATACCGATTTCGATTGCTTGCGTTTGCACCCAGAGATAGATTGCCAGTTTGTGTATGGTCAGCCCAATCAAGAAAGCCAAATACCGCCAGTAGATTTGATTATGCTCGCCGGTAGCAAAAATGTTCGCGATGATCTCACTTTTTTAAAAGAACAAGGCTGGCATCGACAAATAGCGCGCCACTTGCGTTACGGTGGCAAAGTCTTTGGCATTTGCGGTGGTTATCAAATGCTGGGGCAAACTATTGCAGATCCACATGGCGTAGAAGGGCAACCGGGCCAATCTGAGGGGTTAGCCTATTTGCCCATTACCACGACATTGGCCGAGCAAAAAACCTTAAAAAATGTCTCAGGCTGGTTAAATTTATCGGGCCAGCAAGCACAGTTTAACGGCTATGAAATTCACGCTGGCATCAGTATTGTTGAGCCCAGTGTTGTTGAGTCCAAAGCTGCTGTTTCAGAGTGTTTTGAGCCAATCGTGGCAATAGGCCAGCACCAAGCTGGCTTGCTCAGCCAAGACAATCAAATAGCTGGCTGTTATGTTCATGGCTTATTTGACCATATCGACACCGTATCGCTACTGGTGAATTGGCTTGGTAGTGAAATCAATCAGAAATTTGATTTCGACGCCCATCAAGAGCACGCCATTGAGCGGGTAGCCGATGCTTGTCGAGAACATTTAGCGTTAGATAAGATTGAACACTTGCTAACGGCTTGGTATAAAAATAACTATGCTGACGCTGATCGCTCTTCATAAAGCCATAATTAGCAGAAAAACCTAGAACAAAAATAATTATTGGCAATCTTCACATTGTATAACTCGTACTAACAATGATTCAAAGGTAGGGAATTTGTGACCGGACATTTAGAAATTTTAGCAATACTGACGATAGCTGTGTTTTGTGTGTGGTTGTTTAGACGCCTGCACTTACCGGCTATTTTAGCGTACTTAGTGGCTGGCATGTTAGTGGGAGAGCACGGCCTGGCATGGGCGCAAGAGCACGTTGACTACGAGCACTTCGCTGAACTTGGTATTGTTTTTCTGTTGTTTACTCTAGGTTTAGAATTTTCTGTACCTAAATTAATGGCAATGCGGCATTTGGTGTTTGCCGTTGGCAGCTTGCAGGTGGGAATATCATTAGTGTTATTCACTGTTGCCGCCATGCTCTTTGGTCAAAGCTTCACAACTGCTATTGTGATTGGCGGCATTATTGCCTTGTCATCGACAGCGATTGTTATTCGTCAGCTCAGTGAATCTGGCGGCATAAAACGCAAATCAGGTCAGCTATCTGTGGCCATTTTACTGTTCCAAGATATCGCTGTGGTGCCACTGCTTATTATTACCCCGATGCTGGCGCAAGATACCGGCTTTACTATGGTGTGGGCATTGTTGGTGGCGCTGGTCAAAGGGGTGTTAGTTGTCGGTTTATTGTTTTTTGCTGGTAAATGGTTACTGCCGCGTTTGTTTAACTTAGTTGCTCAAGTGCGAACTGATGAACTGTTTGTTTTAACTACGCTGTTGGTGACTTTAGTGGCGTCAAGTTTAACTCAGTCATTTGGTTTGTCGATGGCATTAGGGGCATTCTTAGCAGGGATGATGCTTGGCGAAAGCCAGTACAAGCATCAGTTAGAGGCAGACATTCGACCTTATCGCGATATTTTACTCGGGCTTTTCTTCGTTACCGTTGGCATGAAACTCGATGTTGGTTATTTGATCAGCTCACCACTACAAATTATCGGCGTGATGTTGGCGTTTATGGCGATTAAAGTATTGGTTATATATGTGCTTGCTCTGCGGGCAGGAGAGCACAAAAAAGATGCCTTAGCCAGTGGTTTAATGTTGGCTCAAATGGGGGAGTTTGGCTTTGTTCTGATTGCCCTTGCCAGTCAAGTCAATTTACTACCGCTTGACGTTGCCTCACTGCTACTGGGGGCTGGTGTTATCAGTATGGCAGTGACTCCATATATGGTCGACAACGCGCGTAAATGGGCAGGCCGGTTTACCAAAGACAAGCACAAGGGCTATGATGAGCTCAATGAACTGCCTGAACAAGCAGAGCTTGAAAATCACGTAATTATTTGTGGTTTTGGTCGTATTGGGCAAACTGTAAGCCGCTTTCTCAAGCAAGAGAAAATTGATTTTGTCGCGATTGATATTGATCCACTGCGCACCACGAAAGCACGTGAAGCAGGGGAAAACGTGTTATTCGGCTCTTCAAGTCAGGCCGAACTTTTAGAAGCGGCTCATTTAGATAAAGCGCGTCTAGTAGTGATTGCTTTTGGTGAAGATAAAAAGTCTATTGAGATTACACAAAAGGTGAGGAGTTTAGCGCCTAATGTCCCTATTTTAGTGAGAACCCGAAACGATGCCCAGCTGGATGCTCTTAAAGATGCTGGTGCTAATGAGGTCGTACCGGAAAGCTTGGAAGGCAGTTTGATGCTGGTTTCTCAAGTTCTGTCATTAACCGGTGTGCCTTTTGCTCGTATTGTTCGTCATGTTCAAAAAGAGCGTAAAAACCACTACAACCACCTTCATGGCTTCTTCCAAGGTGAGCATACCGATATGAGCCCTGATGCTATCGAGCGAATTGAGTTTGCCCACGGTGTTTTGCTAACCGAAAATTCATACGCGGTCGGCAAGACCATAGAGTCTTTAGATTTTACCAGTCGCCGTGTTGATATTATCGTCTTAAAACGCAATGGCATAGAGTCTGAGCAACCAGTTGGCACCACTGTATTGCAAGAGCAAGATACTTTAGTACTGAGAGGTAAACCGCGCAGGGTTGAACGCGCTGAGCACTTTATTCATGAAGGAAGTTAGTTGGTGTGCCTAAGACAGTAATTATAAGCCATCAGCTATATAGACAAAAACGCTCGGATTTCTTGCTCTTGTGCCATTGCGTCGTTAAAGCCCAATTCGATTAAGCGCTTGCAATAGCGCTTTTCGAATAACAAGTAACTGGTCAAACTCGATTCAGAATCATTACTGATACCTATTGAGCGAAGTAACAATTTCACTGTCATTGGGAGTTCGTGATAATACTCGGCTGCGATGGCATTGAAGTCATGACTAGGATTGATCAACAGGCTATCAATATGCTGTAGGCCAAGGCCTGAATTTTGCTCACCTCTATTTTCTTCTGGAATTAGCGCAATGGTTTCATTAATCCGCTCCATACGCTCTAGATCACTTTGTAACGTGTCAGAAAAAATAGTGTCGAGCATATGACCAGCGATAGTAGCCGCTGTTGGCGGGTGAGGGTTGTTTTCCATTGCGTGCAGCGGCTCTTTAGGCTGTTCAACACCAACAATTAACAAACGTTTGGCGCCTAGGTGAATGGCTGGGCTAAGCGGCGATAACTGATGAATTGAACCATCGCCAAAATGCTCTCCGTTGAGTTTTATCGATGGAAAAACTAGTGGAATAGCGGCTGATGCCATCAAGTGTTCGCTGTTGATTTGACTTTTTAACCCGCGCCGTTTGGCACGAGCCCATGGTTCAATCGCTTTATCAGTTTGATAAAAACTGATGGAATCACCACTGCTATAGCTTGAAGCAGTAATCGATAAAGCGGTCAAATAACCTCGGCGTAAATTATCATCGATGCGTTTGAAGTCTAAAACGTTATTGAGCAACTCTCTAAGTGGTGCATTGTTGAGTAAACTACGCGCTTGTTTGTTGGCGTAGTCGGCTTGGAAACTCGCTAACATACCCGCGCTTAAGTGGCCAAAGGTTCTGCCAGCGTCACTGTAAAATATTTTACAGGTATTGAGGTTTTTCCAGACCCATTCGAGCTTTTTTACGCCTAAGTGATAACAAGATGCGTAGCAAGCAAGTGCCGTTGCATTGATACCACCGGCTGAGGTGCCGCAAATAATAGGGAAGGGAATGCCGTGGTTGCGAGGCATAAACTTAGCAATAGCAGAGAGCACGCCAACCTGGTAAGCCGCTCGGGCACCACCGCCGGTGAGTACTAACGCATTCTTGCTGCCGCGATAGGTTTTTTTAGTAGCCATTGAGTTTAACTGCCGTCCTTCGTCGGTTCTTTATCCCTGCTTAACCTGAGATCTGGTTAAGATGTGAGTTAAATTAGTTATTTTAAATTGACCTAGTACCTTATTTCTTTACAGTTAGGGACTTTCTTCGATAGCAAGGCAAATTTACGCGTCAATAGTTTGTCTACTGCAAGTGAATTTAACGCTGTTAGCGATGAAAATAGCTACTGTAAAGCCATTTATTATCCAGAACTCAGGTTATTCAATAGCTTAACTAAATTATTGTCTTTAAAAAAGAAAAAACCAGCGCTAGGCGCTGGTTTTTAGATTGCTGACAAATTATTAATAGAAAAAAATTGGTATTAATTTCCACTAATAATTATTAGCTGCTAACGCGAGCGTTAGCGGCGTCAAACAAAGGTGTTCCTGATTGAATTACTGCTAAATTAGCTGATACCGTTTTCTTTGGTAGCTTACTAATCATTAAAGAACCTGTTTTCACAGAACCTCTAGCTGCAGCAAATTCTAGTAAGTTTTGACCATTACATTGAACGCCTTTAAAAACACTGCGGATTTTAAGTTTGTTCATCTTTAAGAAAGAACGTAAGCGTTTTTTGTCATCTGCTGCTACGTACTGGCAAAGGTTTTGTGCCACATCGTCAGCGCGTACCTGAGGTGCCGCAAACACAGACGTTAAAGTTAAAGCTGAAATGGTAGAAACTAATAATAATTTTTTCATTTTTAATAACCTAATAAAACTTAAATGGGATTAATAAAAAGAAAAAACCTCTGCATCCTTTCATCGAGGTAACCCCGCTACCATAGTTTTTGTTATTAAATAACTTAAACCTTAGGCCGGAAGCTTTGCGTAACATACTTTCATATGTGTTGCCTTTTCTTTGTCAACTAAAAGTATTGCTAAATATTTGATCTAATGCAAGTAAATTTTAAAAATCGTGTGACAATTTAAGGTATTAGTATTTTTGATTTTAAATCAGGCAGTTAGTGGTGGTAAATTAAACGTAGTGTAATAATTTTGACACGCTTTTGCTTGAAATATAGACAGAGGGCATAAGCCCTCTGCATTAAAATATGGCTACCTGTTATGATTGTGTAAAACAAATTTTTGAGTTTGGTTAATAAGCTGTTATCACTATACTGTCATTTCAGGGACATGCTCTGGAACAACCAGTTCACCTGCCGTTAATCGCACAATTTCATCGACGCTGACCCCAGGCGCTCGCTCGAGTAAATGAAATTTACCGTCTTTAATTTCGATAAAAGCCAGATCAGTGAGCACTTTTTTAATACACCCTTTACCCGTAAGGGGAAGAGAGCACTCAGTTAACAATTTTGATTCACCGTGTTTTGATGCATGGGTCATAGTGACGATAATATTGTCAGCTCCGGCGACTAAATCCATGGCGCCGCCCATGCCTTTAATCAGCTTATCAGGAATCATGTACGACGCGATATTACCTTCAACGTCAACTTCAAATGCGCCGAGTACGGTTAAGTCGACGTGACCACCGCGAATCATCGCAAACGATTCTGCTGAGTCAAATATTGATGCGCCTGTGATTGCAGTAACGGTTTGTTTACCCGCATTGATCATATCGGCGTCAAGTTCTTGTTCGGTCGGGAATTGCCCCATCCCCAATAAGCCATTTTCTGATTGCAACATTACTTCGATGCCGTCGGGAACATAATTAGCAACAAGTGTTGGAATACCAATACCAAGGTTAACGTAATAACCATCTTTGAGCTCTTGCGCGACGCGCATAGCGATTTGCTGACGAGATAAAGCCATGAGAATTCTCCTATGCTGTCGATTATTTATCGCCGTTGGTCGTCGCCGATTGATTGATAGTGCGCTGTTCTATGCGCTTTTCAAAGCTACCTTGGATCAATCGATCGACATAAATACCTGGGGTGTGAATTTGATCGGGATCTAATTGTCCCGGTTCGACAATTTCTTCAACTTCAACAACCGTGATTTTTCCCGCTGTCGCCGCCATTGGATTAAAATTTCGGGCTGTTTTTCTAAAGACTAAATTGCCATAACGATCGGCTTTCCACGCTTTTACAATGGCAAAGTCACCTTTTATTGACTCTTCTAAAATGTAGTGACGACCGTCGAATTCTCGTGATTCTTTGCCCTCGGCAACCGGAGTACCGTAACCCGTTGCCGTGTAAAACGCGGGAATACCAGCACCGCCGGCTCGCATTTTTTCAGCCAGAGTGCCTTGTGGAGTAAGCTCAACCTCTAGCTCGCCCGACATCATTTGTCGTTCAAATTCCGCATTTTCACCAACATAAGAAGCGATTATTTTTTTTATTTGTCGATCGCCAAGTAATACACCCAAGCCAAAATCATCAACGCCGCAGTTGTTTGAAACAAGCGTGAGCCCTTTGGTTTTCTTGCGTTTAATCTCGGCGATTAAGTTCTCGGGAATACCGCATAGGCCAAAGCCACCAGCGATCACTGTCATATTGTCTTCGAGACCTGCCATAGCTTGTTCATAACTTGACACTACTTTGTCAAATCCAGCCATCGTTAGCTCCTTATCAATCTGTTGAAACAATTCTGTCGAAAAATGTTTTCGTTTGAATTTTTGTTTTGGTACTTATTTTTAGTATTTGCTTTTAGTCTTTATTTTGTCGCATATGTTTTGTCACGGGTGCCGGGTTAGGGCTTAGCTCGATAGGCCAGTGATACTTTTGACACTGGGTCTTTGCCCAATTTGTCACTGATAAACCAGCCGGTTTCCAGCAGTAAATCGAAATTAACATCGTGTTTTATGTCAAGGCCGTTGAGCAGATAAACGACGTCTTCGGTCGCGACATTGCCGGATGCGCCTTTAGCATAAGGACAGCCACCGAGGCCAGCAACTGCAGCGTCAATCGTGTTAATACCAAATTGTAATGCGCTGTAAATATTTGCTAACGCTTGGCCATAGGTATCGTGGAAGTGAACGGCGAGCTTCTCCCTAGGAACAAGCGCTGTCACTGCCTGTAACATTTTCGCGACACTCGCTGGAGTGCCGACACCTATAGTGTCACCAAGAGAAATTTCATAGCAGCCTAAATCAAGTAGACGTTTGGCAACAGCGGCGACTTGTTCTGGCTCAATATCTCCTTGATATGGGCAGCCAACCACACACGAGACATAACCTCTCACCGGCAGGTTTGCTTTTTTAGCCGACTCAATTAACGGAATAAAACGCTCGATACTTTCGTCAATCGAGCAGTTAATGTTTTTTTGGCTAAATTGCTCTGAAGCGGCACCGAACACAGCAACTTCGTCAACACCAGCGGCGAGGGCGGCTTCAAACCCCTTCATGTTGGGTGTTAAGCAGGTGTAGCTAACCCCAGTTTGACGTCGAATACCGGCAAAAACATCCGTAGAGGTCGCCATTTGCGGGACCCATTTAGGTGAAACGAAGCTACCGGCCTCAATTTTTTTTAAACCAGCATCGCTGAGTTGATTCACTAAACTAATTTTGTCTTCAGCACTAATAGGCTCTTGTTCATTTTGTAGGCCGTCTCTCGGTCCTACTTCTACAATGTTGACAAATTCTGGCAATGACTGATTAAGCCCTGAAAGAGTCATATCGCTACTCCTGCTCATTAACATTAAAGCTCAGCAGTTCAGCACCACCATCAACCATATCACCGGTTTGGTAAAAAACACTTTCGACTGTACCTGCATGTGGTGCTCTAATGGTGTGCTCCATTTTCATGGCTTCCATAATCATTAACGCTTGTTCTGCTTCAACCTCAGTGCCCGCTTCAACCAGTACACTGACCACAGTGCCGTTCATTGGTGCAATCAAGCCGCCGTTATCTGTTTGGCTATCACTATCGCCTAAATCAGGCGTTAGTTGGGTGAAATTGAATGCACCATTTTGTCGGTATAGGGTAATAACATCGTCAGTACTCGTTTTATTGATATGTACTGATGCCTCACTGCGATAACCGTTGATCGTGGTCAGCAGTTGATCGCTATTTAAGCTACCTTGGCACTTAATGACAGTGCCGTTGTTAATACTAATGGCATAAGCTTGCGTTGCGGCGTCACCATCTCGGTTGTTTAAGTGTTCTACTTCAATGTCGAATGTGTCGTCACTGTTGCCGAGTTCAGGTCTTAATGATAAAGATTGTTTGTTGGCTTCGTTGGCTCGCCAGTGGTTGGCTTGGTGCCAAGGAGAGTTGCTGTCACTACTCAACAAAGCTTTTTTGTTAGCCGTATTCGCTTTTGCCAATACTAAATAGAGCGCCGCCATTACTAGGTTGTCAGCCAGTGCTTGATTATCTTGAACGGGGCCATTGTGAAAAATTTGCTCGTGATGTTTCTCAATGAATCCAGTATCTAGATCAGCTTCAACAAACGCAGGGCAGGTCGCTAAATTGTATAAAAAGTCGATATTGGTGGTAACACCGCTGATGCGGTATTCCGACAGCGCTTTTGCCAAACGTTGTAGCGCTTTATCTCTATTTTCGTCCCAAACTACGAGCTTAGCGATCATAGGATCGTAATAAACACTGACTTCGTCACCTTGTAAAACCCCAGTGTCAACGCGAACATGTTCACTTTCTGTAGGTGCTTGTAAGAAATTTAGCGTGCCGGTGGCAGGCAAGAAATCATTGTTGGCATCCTCAGCGTAAATTCGCGCTTCAAAAGCGTGACCGTGAATAGAGAGTTGAGCCTGTGTTTTTGGTAACGTTTCGTTGGCTGCTACGCGAAGTTGCCATTCAACCAAATCTTGCTTGGTAATATATTCGGTAACTGGATGCTCCACTTGTAAACGCGTGTTCATTTCCATGAAGTAGAAAGCGCTGCGGCCGGTGCTTGGATCGACATCGAGCAAAAACTCAACAGTACCCGCACCACAATAGCCGATGGCTTGCGCTGCTTTTATTGCCGCCTGGCCCATTTCAGCTCGCAGTGTCTCGCTCATCCCAGGCGCAGGGGCTTCTTCAATAACCTTTTGGTGACGACGTTGTACTGAGCAATCGCGTTCAAATAAATACACCGCGTTGCCGTGATTGTCACAAAATACTTGAATTTCAACATGACGAGGTTGAGTTAAATACTTTTCAACCAACATGGTGTCGTCGCCAAAGCCGTTAAGTGCTTCGCGCTTAGCGGCGGCAAGTTCTTCGCTAAATTGCCCAGCTTGCCAAACTTGTCGCATACCTTTACCACCACCACCTGCGGTAGCTTTGAGTAGCACTGGGTAGCCCATATCATCAGCTGCTTGTTTCAAAATAGCTTCGTCTTGGGCATCGCCGTGGTAGCCCGGAACCAGCGGCACTTGCGCTTTTTCCATAATGCTTTTGGCTGCCGATTTAGAGCCCATTGCTTCAATGGCGTCAACTGGTGGCCCGATAAAGGTAATGTCGTTGTCAGCACAAAGTCGACAAAACTCAGCATTTTCAGATAAAAAACCATAGCCCGGATGAATCGCTTGAGCGCCAGTGCGCTTTGCTGCGGCAATTACTTTGTCAGCGACTAAATAGCTGTCTCGTGACGGTGATGGCCCCAAGTAGACAGCTTCGTCAGCCATTGTTACGTGTAAGGCATCAACATCGGCATCTGAATATACGGCAACGGTAAGTATTCCCATGCGTCTTGCGGTTTTGATTACTCGGCAGGCAATTTCACCGCGGTTAGCAATCAAAATTTTACTGAACATTTGGCGCTCTGAACGCTTGATGTTAGCACAGTCTTTTTTTACATCGATAGGATTAGAGAGAGTCATATTATTCGTTTCCGTCATGTGCTTGTCTTTGCTGAACTGATGAGGGGTGCTGATTTACTTGCTGTTGCCACTGGGGTTGGCGCTTGTCAAAAAAAGCGCTTAAACCTTCTTGACCTTCTGGCGATGTCCGAATGTTGGCGATGCGGACGCTGGTATCAGCCAAAACATCGTCGTTAATACCTTGGTTTAAGTCACAATAGGCAACGTCAAAGGCCAGTTGTTTTGCTTGGCGAACAGCGTCGGGCCCGTTGGCTAATAGTAAGGTGACAAACTCATCGACTTTTTGATCAAGCAATTCTGGTTCGACAACTTCGTCAACTAAACCTAGCTCAGCAGCCTTGTTGGCGAAGAAGCGCTCGGCAGTCATAAAGTAACGACGAGATGCGCTTAACCCGATAGCATTGACCACATAAGGACTGATGGTTGCTGGGATCAAGCCAAGTTTCACCTCGCTTAGGCAAAAGCTCGCTTTTGTGCTCGCGACCACGATATCGCAACAACTGGCTAAGCCAACGGCGCCACCAAAAGCAGCTCCTTGGATTTTGCCGATCACAGGCTTAGGCATAAAATTGAGGGTTTTAAGCATCTGAGCTAGGGCGTTGGCATCAGCGAGATTTTCTTGATAGCTGTAACTCGCCATACGCTTCATCCAGTTCAAGTCAGCACCCGCAGAAAAGCTCTTACCATTTGCAGCCAAAACCACAACCTTAACTTGAGGGGCGTTGGCTAAGTTAGTAAAGGTTGTTGTTAAGGTCTCGATGACAGTGTCATCAAAAGCATTGTGTTTATCTGGATTATTCAAGGTTACCGTTGCAACGCCGCTATCACTTATTTCGCAAATAACTTTATTTTCAGAGATATCTTTTGCTTTTCCCGTAACTTGCTCTGCTATTGCATTATCAAGGTGAGTGGTTGTACTCATAATAGTTTTTACCTCACTAATTTAAGTGAATGTCCAATTACATGCGGAAAATACCAAAACGGGTATCTTCAATTGGTTTGTTAAGCGAGGCTGAAATAGCTAGCCCTAGTACTTGGCGAGTATCGGCTGGGTCGATAACACCATCGTCCCACAAACGAGCAGATGCGTAATACGGATGTCCTTGATGTTCGTAGTCATCAATAATTGGTTGTTTAAACGCGGCTTGTTCTTGTTCGCTCCACGTTTCACCACGTTTTTCAAGTTGGTCTGTTTTTACTTGTGCGAGTACACCAGCGGCTTGCTCACCACCCATTACTGAGATGCGGGCATTGGGCCACATAAATAAAAATCTTGGGTCATAAGCTCGGCCACACATACCATAGTTACCAGCACCGAAACTACCGCCGATTAAGACAGTAAACTTAGGTACTTGAGCACAGGCGACCGCGGTCACCATTTTGGCGCCATGTTTGGCAATACCACCAGCTTCGTATTGTTGACCTACCATAAAGCCAGTGATGTTTTGCAAAAATACCAACGGAATTTTGCGTTGAGCACAGAGCTCGACAAAGTGAGCACCTTTTTGTGCTGACTCACCAAACAATATGCCGTTATTAGCAACAATACCGACGGGGTAACCAAAAATGCGTGCAAAGCCACACACTAAGGTGTTGCCATAAAGCGCTTTAAATTCGTCGAACTCACTACCGTCGACAATACGAGCGATGACTTCACGAACGTCATATTGCTGACGAGCGTCTTTTGGAATAACGCCGTAAATCTCCTCAACCTTATAGGCTGGGGCTTGAACCGCTTCGATGTTTAATTGCATCGGTTTTACGCGATTTAAGTTAGCAACTGCGGTTCTCGCTAAGTGCAATGCGTGATCATCGTTTTGTGCGTAGTGATCGGCAACACCAGAAGTTTTACAGTGGACATCGGCACCACCTAAATCTTCGGCGCTCACCACTTCACCAGTGGCGGCTTTCACCAAAGGTGGGCCCGCGAGAAAAATAGTTCCTTGTTCTTTAACGATGATCGACTCGTCAGCCATTGCTGGCACATAGGCACCACCAGCGGTACAAGAGCCCATGACAACAGCGATTTGGGGAATGTTTTGTGCCGACATATTGGCTTGGTTAAAGAAGATGCGACCAAAGTGTTCTTTGTCGGGAAAAACATCGTCTTGGTTTGGCAAGTTGGCGCCGCCTGAATCAACCAAGTAAATACACGGTAAGTTGTTTTCTTGCGCTATGGTTTGAGCGCGCAAATGTTTTTTAACCGTTAGTGGGTAATAGGTTCCGCCCTTTACCGTGGCATCATTAGCGACAATGACGCATTCTTGGCCACCGACACGGCCAATGCCAGTAATGATGCCCGCCGCCGGCACGTTATCTTGATAAACTTGATATGCTGCCAGTTGCGAGAATTCGAGAAATGCCGAACCGGGATCGAGTAATGCGTTAACGCGATCTCTTGGCAATAGCTTACCGCGCGACAAGTGGCGTTCGCGACTTTTATCACCGCCACCTTGTTTTATTTGTCCAATTTTCGCCGTCAGGTCATCAACTTGAGCCTGCATATGGGCAGCGTTTTCAACGAAGTCAGCGCTGCGTGTATTTATTTTTGACACTATTTTAGCCACAAAACACCTACTTAAATGAGTTCAACAGTTTCTTTATGTTCATTGATATTAGTTATTCAATGTCTCAAGTTTTTAAATCAGCTTATTTAGAATCGTTAAAAAGCTCACGACCGATAAGCATACGGCGTATCTCAGAGGTACCGGCGCCAATTTCATAGAGTTTGGCATCGCGCAATAGACGGCCGGCAGGAAACTCGTTGATATAGCCGTTGCCACCTAAAAGTTGAATAGCATCAAGCGCCATTTTGGTGGCGAGTTCTGCAGAGTAAAGAATAACGCCAGCGGCATCTTTACGGGTGGTTTCGCCTCGATCACAGGCCTGTGCAACTAAGTAAACATATGATTTTGCGGCATTCATTTGAGTGTACATGTCGGCAACTTTGCCTTGTACTAGCTGAAATTCACCAATAGATTGACCAAATTGTTTGCGGTCGTGAATATATGGCACGACCAAATCCATGCAAGCGTCCATAATGCCCAATGGGCCACCAGAGAGAACTAAGCGCTCGTAATCAAGACCAGACATCAGTACTTTGACACCTTTGCCTTCTTCGCCGAGAATGTTTTCGGCAGGCACTTCACAGTTTTCAAAGACTAACTCACAGGTATTTGAACCGCGCATGCCAAGCTTATCGAGCTTTTGGTGACGACTAAAACCCGGAAAATCGCGCTCAACAATAAATGCCGTAATGCCTTTTGAACCAGCGCTGGTATCGGTTTTGGCGTAAATAATGAATACATGAGCGTCTGGGCCATTGGTAATCCACATTTTGTTGCCGTTTAAAATGTATTTATCACCTTGTTTGTCGGCGCGTAACTTCATGCTCACAACATCAGAGCCAGCATTGGGTTCAGACATTGCCAAGGCACCAATGTGCTCACCACTACACAATTTAGGTAAGTATTTTAACTTTTGTTCGTGGCTGCCGTTTTTGTTTAATTGGTTTAAACACAAGTTAGACATAGCGCCGTAGCTCAAACCAACCGAAGCGGAAGCTCGACTGATTTCCTGCATGGCAACAACGTGTTCTAAATAACCCAAACCAGAACCGCCGTATTCTTCGTCAACAGTCATGCCAAGTAAGCCCATGTCGCCAAACTTGCGCCATAAATCGTGAGGGAATTCATTGTCATGATCAATTTGCGCTGCGCGCGGTGCAATTTCATCACGGGCAAAAGCATTAACTTGATCGCGGATCATGTCGACAGTTTCGCCAAGGTTGAAGTTTAAAGAACTAAATTGAGAAATCATGAAAATTCCTTACCTGCTGTTATTTGTTTAATTATTCGTAATTTGTATATTGTTGTGTGTCGTTGCTTAGTCGACTGTTATTATTCTGCAATGAGCTTATCAAGTGTTTGTTGACAGCTTTGCTCTAGGCTGTCGAGTTCGGTGAGAACAACATCGATATCTTGTAATTGTTGCTGTAATACGGCTTTTTTATCAGCGATTAAATCCATAATCGTGACCAATTGTGTTTTGCTCGTTTTATCGGTGTCGTAAAGCTCAAATAAGCGACCCGTTTCGGCTAGTGAAAAGCCTAAGCGTTTGCCGCGTAAAATCAGTTTTAATCGAACTCTATCCCGTTGACTGTAAATACGAGTTTGACCACGTCTTGATGGTGCGAGTAACCCTTGAT
Source organism: Endozoicomonas sp. G2_1 (assembly GCF_017744155.1). GTDB lineage: Bacteria > Pseudomonadota > Gammaproteobacteria > Enterobacterales > Alteromonadaceae > JAGHQT01. Next base: position 50,962 of record NZ_JAGHQT010000022.1, read on the forward strand.
CTTCATAAAAGCGAATGCTGCGAGTAGTAATGTCGAACTCTTTGGCAAGTTCTCCTATGACATACGTTTTTTGCCCATTACTTGTATTGCTTGTCTTGAAATGGTCAGTCATGGTTGTTTTCTAATAATTTATATTAACGAATTAAGTGTAATTTCATGCTAGTGTAAGTTTACGTAAAGGTAAAGTTTGGTGGTTACTTACAATGTCATTGGATATTGATGGGAATTATTCAACTGTAAGCTATAAGTTACAGTTATAGCGAAGTTAAGCGATTCGAAAGAGATTGATATCTCAGCGTAAGGTAGAATTGTGGACTAGTATTTTGGTAGCTTAGTTATAAGTTTACGTTTGCGTAAAGGTAAGTCTTTGGTTGTGGTTTTAATGTTGGTGTTGTCTTAGTTTTTGATTTTACAAGGCAAACAGCGTTTCTAGCCTCAAAGCTAACCATAATAAAAACGTATCGGCTTAGTTTGAACGAGCTTTTTTGAATTAAAGGAAACATTATGTCTTCAGCAGATCCTATTGTTATCGTCTCGGCATCAAGAACACCCATGGGTGGTTTTATGGGCGGTTTGTCTAGTGTTAGTGCTCCTGAGTTAGGCTCAGTAGCGATTAAGTCAGTGGTTGAGCAAGCAAAACTTGCTAACAACGATGTGGATGAAGTGTACATGGGCTGTGTGTTAAGTGCTGGCTTAAAACAAGCGCCGGCGCGCCAAGCAACACTAGGTGCTGACTTAGCATTGTCAACGGCGACAACTACTGTAAGCAAAGTGTGTGGTTCAGGCATGAAAGCAGCGATGTTAGCACATGATGCTATCGCAGCAGGCTCAGTTGATATCGCGGTTGCTGGTGGTATGGAAAGCATGACTAACGCGCCATATATGTTGCCAAAAGGGCGTCAAGGTATGCGCATGGGGCACGGCCAAGTATTCGATCACATGATGATGGACGGCTTAGAAAATGCCTATGACGGTATTGCTATGGGCTGTTTTGCTCAAGATACGGCAGACGATACAGGCTTTACCCGTGAGCAAATGGACGAATTTGCCTTGCGATCACTTGCGCGTGCTAATCAAGCAATTGAGTCAGGCGCATTTAACAATGAAGTGACACCAGTGACAGTCAAATCGCGTCGCGGTGATACAGTTTTTGACACTGATGAACAACCGGGAAATGCACGTCCTGAAAAAATTCCAAGCTTGCGCGCAGCCTTCAAAAAAGACGGCACTATCACTGCTGCTAATTCTAGTTCGATCTCAGATGGTGCTGCAGCATTAGTCATGATGAAATTGTCTGAAGCACAAAAACGTGGCTTAACGCCTTTGTGTAAAGTACTCGGCCATAGCAGTCATGCACAGGAACCGGCAGAGTTTACGGTTGCGCCAGTTGGTGCCATGACAAAGTTACTGAATAAGATTGATTGGCAAATTAGTGATGTTGACTTGTTTGAGATTAATGAAGCTTTTGCCATGGTTACTATGCTGGCGATTAAAGAGTTAGAACTCGACAGTGAAAAAGTAAACGTCAATGGCGGTGCTTGTGCGCTTGGTCATCCAATTGGCGCGAGTGGTGCTCGTATTTTAGTGACACTTATTCACGCGCTTAAAAATAGAGGCTTGTCTAAAGGTGTCGCCTCTTTGTGTATTGGTGGCGGTGAAGCTGTCGCCATGGCGATAGAGACTCTATAAAGAGTTAATATGCATCAGTTGATACAGCCAACTGACAGTTCAACTGAGTTTATATAAGCTGGGCACCATTGGTTAGCCCAGCAACCATTATATTTGTCTTGAACAATGCAAAATAACGATAATTTTCAAGCGTTAGTTCAAAGTGCAACACTGACAAAAATACACCCTCACTATTGCTATTTGGTTATAGCGAGGCGATTAAATATTTACAACAGCAATAACTTGTTCAAAGCAGAAAAATAACAATACAGACAATATCTGCTCGACAAGCGTTATCGGGGATAATCTAGTGAACTTTAATATGACAGAAGATCAGCAAATGTTTGCTGATACTGCGAAGCAGTTTGCTGACGCAGAACTTGCGCCACATGCGGCTAAGTGGGATGCGCAGCACACCTTTCCAAAAGACGTTATCCAAAAAGCCGGTGAACTTGGTTTTTGTGGCCTTTACACACCAGAAGACGCTGGTGGTTTGGGGTTAAGTCGTCTCGACGCATCAATTATTTTTGAGCAGTTGGCAACAGGCTGCACGGCAACGACTGCGATGCTAACGATTCATAATATGGCAACATGGATGATCGCGAGCTGGGGCACTGAGTCAGTAAAAGACAAATGGTGTCCTAGTTTAGTCTCGGGGGAGCAGCTTGCCTCGTACTGTTTAACTGAGCCGGGTTCAGGTTCTGATGCAGCTTCACTGCGAACCAGCGCTAAACGAGACGGTGAACATTACATCGTTAATGGCTCAAAAATGTTTATTTCAGGCGCAGGTGAAACCGATGTTTTGGTCGTTATGGTGCGAACTGGAGAACCCGGGCCAAAGGGGATTTCCGCTTTAGTTATTCCAGCTGACGCCGAAGGTATTGTTTACGGCAAAGCTGAAGAAAAAATGGGCTGGAATGCCCAACCCACTAGGCTAGTGACATTCGACAACGTTAAAGTTTCCATTGATAACTTGTTAGGTAATGAAGGTGAAGGTTTTACTTTTGCGATGAAAGGACTCGACGGCGGCCGAATTAATATCGCCACTTGTTCTATTGGCACAGCGCAACAGGCATTAGAAACAGCAACCGAATATATGAAAGAGCGCGAGCAATTTGGCAAACCTATTGCAGCTTTTCAAGGGTTGCAATTTAAATTAGCAGATATGGCGACAGAACTTGTCGCAGCGAGACAATTAGTGCGATTAGCTGCTTTTAAGCTCGATAGTAACGATGCTGAAAAAACCGCTTATTGTGCAATGGCCAAGCGCTTAGCCACCGATATTGGTTTTCAAGTTTGTGATGCCGCGCTGCAAATTCACGGCGGTTATGGTTACATCAAAGAGTATCCGCTTGAGCGTCATTTTAGAGATGTACGAGTTCATCAAATCCTTGAGGGTACCAATGAAATTATGAGAGTGATCATCGCCCGAAGATTACTCGCCGAAGGCGCCGGTCAAATATTATAACATTTCAGATAAGGAGTAAGCTGATGTCTAATTTAAAGTTGGAAAAAATAGCGAATACTGCGGTTGTTACCTTTAACAACCCTCCTGCCCACACCTGGACTTTTGACAGCCTGGCAGAGCTGCGTGATTTGGTGTTAGCGCTCAATCGCGACTGCGATATTTATGCCCTAGTATTAACGGGCGATGGTGACAAGTTCTTCTCTGCTGGTGCAGATTTAAAAGTATTTGCTGATGGCGACAAAAAAGTTGCCGCTGAAATGGCGGATATTTTTGGTCAGGCATTTGAAACCTTGAGTAATTTTCGCGGGGTATCGATTGCAGCAATTAATGGCTATGCCATGGGCGGCGGCTTAGAAGTAGCATTAGCCTGTGATTTACGCATTGCTGAGCAAGGTGCCCAAATGGCTTTACCGGAAGCGACAGTCGGTTTGTTGCCATGTGCTGGCGGCACACAAAATCTTCACATTTTAGTTGGTGAAGGTTGGGCTAAACGTATGATTTTGTGTGGCGAACGGGTTGATGCCGAGCGCGCAGAACGCATCGGGCTGGTAGAAGAAGTCGTCGAAAAGGGTACAAGTTTATCCGCTGCTTTAGACTTAGCGCAAAAAGTCAGTAAGCAAAGTCCAGTTGCTGTAGCCGCTTGTAAGAAGTTAGTGCAAGGACATCGTCAGCGCAGCTTGACCGACAATTTGCCGCAAGAACGCACTGCATTTGTTGAGTTATTTGACTCTCAAGACCAACGGGAAGGCGTCAATGCCTTTTTAGAGAAACGCCCACCTGTTTGGCAAAATAAGTAAATTTTACAACCTATTTTAAGAGTACATATTATGTCTGAAGAAGTGGTCCTTTTTGAAGAAGTTAACTGCTTAACTGATAAAAAAATAGCGGTGGCTACGTTGAATTCACCGCGCTCACTTAATGCACTAAGTGGTGACATGATCGATTTGTTGATGCCTAAACTACTAGAGTGGCGAGACAATGACGATATTGTGATGATCTTTTTGCAAGGCAGCGGTGACAAAGCTTTCTGTGCTGGTGGTGATATTGTGCACATGTACAATGCTATGACAGAAAGCGCGATGAAAGAAAATACAACAACAGCAAACAGCGACGCAAAAGATAAGTCTGTTCCTGCTTTAGAGCAGTACTTCACCAAAGAATATCAACTTGATTATCTTATTCACACCTTTAACAAGCCGTTTTTAGTTTGGGGTCAAGGTATTGTTATGGGCGGCGGTTTGGGCTTAATGGTTGGTGCCAGTCATAGAGTAGTGACTGAAAGTTCCAGAATTGCCATGCCGGAAATTAGTATAGGTTTATATCCTGATGTTGGCGGCTCTTACTTTTTAAATAGAATGCCAGAAAATTGTGGGCTTTTCCTCGGTTTAACTGGAGCCTCTATTAATGCTGCAGATGCTAAATATACCAAAATGGCAGACTTTTTCTTATTAAACGAGCACAAGCAGCAACTGTTAACAGCGCTTAGTGAAGTAAAGTGGGGCGATACCATAGCGCTTAACCACGATAAGTTAAGTGATGTCCTACAAAGCTTTGAGCAAGATGTTAAAGCTTCGTTGCCTAATTCGCAGTTAAAACAGCATCAAAGCTTAATTAATCAAGTGATTCAACAGCCAGACCTAGTTGCAATTGTTGATGCGATTATTTCAGTCGATATTGAAGATAAATGGTTTAACAAAGCGCAAAAATCCCTCGCACATGGCAGTCCGATGAGTGCGCATTTAGTTTATCAGCAATTACAACAAGCGCAGTCGATGACCTTGGCTGAGTGTTTTAAATTAGAGCTTGGGCTCTCAGTGAAATCAGGCCAGTTTGGTGAATTTTGCGAAGGTGTTCGTGCGTTACTTATTGACAAAGACAACCAGCCTAATTGGCACTTTAGCAACGTTGAAGAGGTTGATGCAAAAACACTTGCTTGGTTTTTTGAAACACCATGGCAAGCAGAAAGTCACCCATTGGCTGAGTTAGAGCAAGTTTAATAGGAGTTCATTATGGCGAATATTGCATTTATTGGCTTAGGCAATATGGGCGGCCCAATGGCAGCCAATCTGGTTAAAGCGGGTCACAAAGTCAATGTTTTTGACTTATCTGAACAAGCTTTAAGTACGGCTAAAGAAAACGGTGCGACGGTTGCCGCTAGCGCAAACGAAAGCGTCGTTGGCGCCGAATATGTCATTTCTATGTTACCTGCGGGTAAGCATGTTGCCGGCCTTTACTTGGGAGAAAAGAGCCTGGGTAACGATAGTGTGGGTCACAACGGTTTGATTGATGCCATCAATCCCAATAGCTTAGTGATTGATTGTTCTACTATAGATCATCAAACCGCGCAGCAAGTTGGCAATGCCTTAGCTGAAAAGGGTATTGGTTTTATTGATGCGCCAGTTTCTGGTGGTGTTGGTGGAGCAGTAGCGGGTACCTTGAGCTTTATGGTCGGAGGGAGTGCTAATCATTTTGAACGAGCTTCGTCAGTACTTGAAAATATGGGAAAAAATATTTTCCATGCTGGTGACCTCGGCGCCGGACAAATTGCCAAAGTGTGCAATAACATGTTGTTGTCAGTGCTAATGGTTGGCACGTCAGAAGCGTTGCAATTGGGTATTAGCAATGGTCTGGATCCTAAAGTGTTGTCGGAGATTATGTCGAAGAGTTCAGGTAGCAACTGGACGCTCGATGTCTACAACCCGTGTCCCAATGTGATGGAAAATGTGCCGTCGTCAAATGGTTATCAAGGTGGTTTCATGGTTGATTTAATGGCCAAAGACCTCGGTTTAGCAATGGAAACCGCATTGTTGAGCCAATCGTCAACACCTATGGGGGCATTAGCTCGTAGTCTCTATGCTATGCATGCAGCAGGCGGTCATGGCTCAAGAGATTTCTCTAGCATTTTTAGTTTGTTTGATAAACAACAGTAAATAAAGGCGTTAACGTTATATGAATTTACAAGACAAAGTCATTGTTATTACTGGTGGTGGTCAAGGGTTAGGCCGTGCTATGGCGGTGAACTTGGCACAACAAGGTGCCAAGCTAGTACTTATCGATTTAAATGAAGATAGTTTGCAAGAAACCGTTAATTTAGTTGAGCAAGCTGGCTCGGAGGCAAAATTTTATCTTGCTAATGTTACCGTTGAGCAAGAGGTAGAGCAGACATTTCAAGCGATAAATAGCGATTTTAACGGCTTTGATGGTTTGATCAACAATGCCGGTATTTTGCGAGATGGCATGTTTGTTAAGGCTAAAGACGGCCAAGTCACCAAGAAAATGTCATTGGAACAGTTTCAATCAGTGATTGATGTTAACTTAACCGGCGTTTTTCTATGTGGTCGTGAAGCCGCAGTGCACATGATTGAAAACAATCGCAAAGGCGTGATCATTAATATGTCGTCGATTGCCCGTCAAGGTAATATGGGACAAACCAACTATGCTGCCTCTAAAGCGGGCGTGGTTGCCATGACAGTAACATGGGCACGTGAGCTTGGTCGCCATGGTATTCGAGTTGGTGCGATAGCTCCTGGTGTTATTCGCACAGCAATGACTGATGCGATGAAACCTGAAATGCGTGAACGACTAGAAAATATGAAACCAGTAGGCCGTTTAGGCGAAGCCGATGAAATTGCCCATACGGTTCAGTATATTTTTGAAAATGAGTTCTTCACGGGTCGCGTTGTCGAGATTGATGGCGGCTTGTGTATGTAATTCGCCTATGATGCACGTTTAATTGCGAATCCATAGAGAATTGATAAAGGGCGAGTTATACTCGCCTTTTATCTTTATAACGACCAATATCATTGATGATAATCGGGTTAGATATTCAAGACCAACGTTATAGCGTGACGTCATGGATGACAAAGAGCGTATATGTACACAACAAACATCTTATTTGAAGGTATATGATAAAGCATGCAAAAAGCACTGTTTCTCGATCGCGATGGTATTATTAATATCGATCATGGCTATGTTCACAAAATAGAAGAATTTGATTTTGTCGACGGCATTTTTGCTCTGTGTCAAAAAGCGCAGCAACTGGGCTATAAAATTTTTGTCATTACCAACCAAGCGGGAATTGCCCGTGGTTATTACACAATAGCAGACTTTGAAAAGTTAACTAAATGGATGGTTGAACAGTTCGCCGAGCAAAGTGTCGAGATAACTGACGTTTATTTCTGTCCACATCACCCCGATAAAGGTGTTAACGAATACGTGCGAACATGTGGCTGTCGAAAACCCGAACCCGGAATGATCATGCAAGCTCAACAAGAACACCAACTCGACTTAGTTAATAGTGTTTTTATTGGTGATAAAGGCTCTGATATGGCAGCGGCCTGCAACGCAGGTGTTAAAAAACGTTTTTTAGTTACTAGTCAGTATCAAGATGACGAGGCGATTCCTTCGGTGAAAGTTGAGTCAATCAACGATGTTTTAGTTCATTTGTAATTGCTGATGATGTTTTATTGAACACAATTCGGCATTTTGGTTAAATTCTGTTGCTTATTTGAGCGTTTAACCCAAGAAACGAAAAAATGTTAAAATAAGTGTTGACGGCCAGATAAAAATCTCTAAAATGCGCATCCACTTCCACGGGGCAGCCCAACGAAGTGTTTTGATAAGTTTAGTTGGTGAATATACTAGGTAAACGGGTCAGATAACTTAGAAAAACGATTTGAAAAAAAATTCAAAAAGTTGTTGACATCAAAACTAGGAAGCGTAAAATGCGCATCCGCTCTCAACGAGAGAGCAGCAACAAAGCACGAGTGCGATGTTTTGTTTGAATCGCAAGATTCAGTTCTTTAACAAGTAGTTATCATGCAATGTGTGTGGGCATTCACGACGATGATAGATTCAACTAAAAGTTGCTTCGGCAACGAATTTATCTTGATGAATGTCTATATACAAACTTAATAAGTTTTATAGTACAGAAT
>NZ_JAGHQT010000023.1 GCF_017744155.1 Endozoicomonas sp. G2_1
TTTTCCAGTATTGAAATTCATAATTTCAGCTATGTTCGAAAAAGCAACTAGAGAAATAGAACAGTCTTTTGGCGAGGCCGCTGAATACAAAGATCAAGATTAATTAAAGCGTACTTAAAAAGAGGAATTTAACTATGTCATTAATTTTAACTAGAGCAACATTAGCACCAGAAAATGAAGATGAACTTTTGATTGCTGTAGAAGTTAATGGTGCTCACGAATTCGTTTCTGGTTGGTGGGATTTAGGCGAACAAGATTATTATCGGCATGATGGTGAACTGTTGGATTTTGAAGATGTTTTAGGTTGGACTTGGAAACCTGAAATCGAAGTCGAGAAATAAGCGTACTTTTAAGGAATATGAGAATGAACTACAGAAATCTCAGTAAGTTCAAGATTAACAGGCTTGTTGCTCAGCGACTAGGCATGAACACGAACAAAGATGACCTGCCAGCCAACACGTTGAGTCGCAACTATAACGAAAGATACCCAGATACAGTTTGGGCGCACAAGCCGCAAGACGCATGGGAGCAGTTCTGTTTCACAAATGATGCTGAAAGTTGGGGTGAATTGATTAGAGAGTTTAGCCTCGATATTAAGTTTGATACTTGCCAAGTTCATGTAGCTAGCTATTTTGCAGACTGTAAGCCCGTATCTATGATCAGATCAGATATGGGGCTGGCTATCTGTATCGCATTTTTAGAAATGAAAGATTGGCAAAGTAGTCAATCTATTTAAGTAGGCTTTGGTCTGCTCGAAATTGTACTTTATGAGAAATCGAATGAACCAAGAACAGGCTATCGACTTGATACAAAAAGGAGTCCACAAAGGGCTTAATCGACACATACTGTTTTTTAGCTGGATTTTCTTAGCTCTTCTTGCATTTCAATTTGGTTACAACTTTTTTGGGTTTGGCATGAACTCGACTGACGGGCCTAATCAGCGTAGCAATATGGTAGTGAGAGTTGACCATCAAACTGGCTGCCAATACTTAGAAAGCGCGCGAGGGGGGCTAACACCTAGAGTTGACATCAAAGGTAACCATCTAGGTTGCACACAAAGCATGGCAGCAGAAGTAAGTGGCTTCGGCGGCGTCCAGACAACAAATTAATTAGCGCACTTAAATGTAAGATAGGAGACATAAATGAAAAACAAACTTATCGACTTAAACGACCACCTATTCATGCAGCTTGAACGCCTGTCAGACGAACAAATCACCGGCGAACAACTAAAAGAAGAAATTAGTCGCGCACAGGCAATTAACGGGGTCGCGAAAAACATCATAAACAATGCCACTCTAGCACTAGAAGCTCACAAAGAAACCAATCAATTAGCAGATAAAAGCCGCATACCAGCTATGCTAGATATAAAATAATGGCAAAAATGTACTCTCCTCAACAGCTTGAATTTATCCAGTCTAATTACCAAAAAATGGGGATACAGCATGTAACAGATAAATTTAATCAGGAATTTCACGACAACAAAACCTTTAACCAAATAAAGGCTGCAATAAGCAATCATAAATTCACCTGCGGACGTCCCAAAGGTCAACTAAACAAAGGTGTCTCAAAAATATTCACCACAGAACAAGAAAACTTCTTAAAAGAAAACTATGGCCCATTAACCAGAAAAGAATTAGTAATAGCATTCAACAACCAATTTAATACTGACTATAGTTACAACAGAATAGTTGGGTACCTAAAAAATAACGACATAAAGTCCGGCCGAGATACTCGATTTAAAAAAGGCCAACAAGCTTGGAATAAAAATACAAAAGGCTTAACTAGCACTAATAAAACTAGCTTTAAAAAAGGTCATCGCCCCGAAAACACAAAACCATTAGGCTCAGAACGGAAAAATAATGATGGTTATATTGAAGTTAAAACAGCTGAACCAAACACCTGGCAGCTCAAGCACCGAATAATATACCAACAAGAACATGGTCCCATACCACCAGGGCACAACATAAGATTTAAAGATGGCAACAACCAAAACTTATCAATAGAAAATTTAGTCCTGATAGATAATAGAGAACACGCCCTACTCAACCAGCGCTACCACCTCAACAAACAGCCTCAACAACACAGAGAAACCATAATACTAATGGCTAAAATCGACGTAAAAACAGCGCGTATAAAAGAAAAAATGCAATAACAAGGTATTACTGTTCAATACCAAAAAACTCGGCTAGGGTCATATCGTGTAAATGAGGCAACTTAACAACCAATTCCCCAACAAAATCAACACCTGGATTAGCTCGTTTATGGTTAAGCCTATTTAGTAACCCTTGTACCTCATCATCACTTCCCTCTCGGCCATACACCAAGCGAAACAGCTCCTTCCCCTTTAGTTGGCCTTTTATGCTTTTACAAGCAGCTTTTGAATGATGATTAGCTTCTTTCTTTTTCGGCACTTGAGTGTCTGGTTTCATAAAATACCTGCGCACTATAAATATTTTTGAAAAATATATCAAAAATGATTTAAAAAATATCAAAGATGATATAATCATAACATATCAACTTTGATATAAAAAATAAGCAGCATGGAAACAAAACAAAATGCCCTACTCAAAAGCTTATCACGAACAACTAGAATGCTGGGAACGCTGCCACGGTGAACCACTACAACTCGGTATCATGGTAAAAACTACAGAAGAATGCGATCATGATGACTTTAACAATGGCATATTCATGGTTACATCACTTTCGTTTGACGGTGATGAAATCAACATAGGAATCAACGACGATGGCCAAATAGACGACTTTCAAACCGCTTATGATGGCTTTCGCATTAACGAAATAACGTTAGTAAAAACAGATCATTAAAAGGCAATTTATGCAACGTGGTATAAACAAAGTTATTCTTATCGGCTCACTGGGACAAGATCCAGAAATACGCTACATGCCGAACAGTGGTGCCGTAGCAAATTTATCACTAGCTACATCAGATATATGGCGCGACAAACAAACAGGCCAAACAAAAGAAAAAACAGAATGGCACCGAATAGTCATTTATGGCGCCTTAGCCGACATAGCAGCCAAGCACCTTAAAAAAGGCAGTAAAATTTATATTGAAGGTAAACTACAAACTCGAAAATGGCAAAACCAACAAGGTCAAGACCAATACACTACCGAAATCATAGTGCAAGGCTACCAAGGCACCATGCAAATGCTGAACAGCGCCTCAAATAGTCAACCGCAAGCGCAGTCAGTAAATAACAATCAAAACAACTCGCAGTTTTCCCGTCAACAAGGTCGAAACACTCAACCAAACAGTATTTAAGTAACTACTAATTACATAAATACCTACCAACATTGGCGACCCAAACACTAGATAAGTAAATACTATATAGTAAATACTATATAGTATTTACTTATCTAGTATCTATTTATATACTACACAAGGACAATAACAAAGCAGGAATGCAACAATGAATATAATCAGTGTATGGAACCCTAAAGGCGGACAAGGCAAATCTATGCTATCAATAAACTTAGCAGGTGCAGCCATAGAGCTAGGGTTAACTCCAATAATAATCGACCAAGACCCACAGGGAACATCAACCAAATTTTATCAAAACGGTAATTTACCTTTTCAGGTTATAGGGCAAATTCCCTCACAAAAGCCTGATGCTGATTTAATACTCTTCGATCACCAAGCGGGAGACTGGGAAATACCAAGCACACCAAAAATAGTCATGCCCTTACTTCCCGACCGAAGCCAGTACGGCACTTATATTGAGGCTAAGAAGAAAGCCGAAGAAGCGGGCAAAAACAACATCATTACCGTTGTTACCAACACCAACCACCAACGTCCCTACCAAGTCGCCACAAGGAAAGCTTTAGTGCAGGAGGGGGCCTTTGATATTCCATCGAGCGGTGTATTCAGCAGGGCAGACACCGAATACCGTACTATCTTCGACCAAAAACTAAACAAAGCCTACAAAGTCAGACAAACACGCCTAGCTGTGTCAAAAATACTTGGTCGACTATTACTAGAACAACAACCAAATTAAGAAAGAGGTTCAAACCCATGAGCGAAAAACCAAGCTGGATGCAAGACGAAGAAAAAAGAGCAGACGAACTCGCAAACTCACCACAAACAACCAATGCCGCAGCACCTCGATTAGTCAAAGTAACTCGCGAGCCACCAAGGCGCCAAAAACCATTTTACCTAAGCGAGCCTTATATCAAAACATTTGAACAATTGTGTTTTGATCAAAAAAATACTCCTGGCGGCAAAAAATCAACCCACCTAGGAGAAGAAGCGCTAAACCTATTATTTGAAAAATACGGCTACAAACTAAAGCAACAATAAAACCTAAATAGTAATTACCTATATACTACTTAGGTAATTACTATTTATTTACATACTATACATTTAACTAGTAAATAGTTAAGCCACTTTTAGCCGGTTAACATCCATCGTGAAAAAACCTCGCATTTCTAAATACGCTTGCCAATTATCCAACGACTCTAATAACAAATGCTGAGCAGTAGTTTGTACATAAGTTTCAACAACATCATCTAGTTTGTGATTAAGTAAAAACTCACCAATCACAAAATCGACTTTATTATCTGTCCACCAACTACGAGCCAACTTACGAAAATCATGTGCGCCATACTTATGATCAAATAACTTACCCAATTTACGACTAGCCGAGTTAGCAGATATTGGCTTACGTTTTTTCGTCTGTAATGGAAATAAGTACCAACTAGCTCTACCTGCTTTGCGCCGTTCAGCACGATACTGTTTAAGTACAGCTATCATTCTATCAGTTAGCTTAACTTCAAAAGGGCGCTTATTCTTAACTCTACTTGCAGGGATTGTCCAAGTCTTATTATCAAAATCGAATTCTCTCCAAGCGGCGCCACTAGCTTCACAAATTCTTACAGCATGACCAGCAACTAAATAACCTAACATTCTCGTTTCAGGCAAAGCCTTTGCTAACAAATGTGCTGCCACCGGCAAATCAGTGTAGTTCATACGCTTAGTTTTGCTAAGCACCTTATCAGGCGTAAACAAAGCTAAAGAAAAGTCCTTTAACGGGTTGTTCGGTATCGCTTTTAAGCTTTCAGCTTGACTATAAGCGGCCTTCAACTTCAAAATAACTTGCTCAATCGTCCCTAGTGAATACCCCTCTCGTCGCATCGGTCTAAAAACATGCTCATCAAAAACAAATTCATCAACATCACTAACCGCATAACCTTTCAAACGAGTAACCAAATGCAGTTTAATCAAACTTTTAATATTAGATAAATTTTTCGGCTTTTTATCAGGATCATCCTTTAACCTTTCAAACCACCACATTAGTAACGCTGCAACATCGGCAAACTTGCACTCAACCCCATGTTTTGCATCTAAACCGTGTAAACTAACGATTCTAGCTTTAGCTTTTAGTGATTTTTTTGCATCACTCACCGAAAGAGTAGGGTATTTACCTAGTCGGATATAAAAGCCTTTTCTTGCTTCATAATGCCTGTAATAAAACACCCCTGAACTTGGATTTTTATTGCTGTATCTAAAGTATAAGGCTTGATTTTGGTCTTTAAGTTGGACATTTTCACCAGCGTATTTTTTAATTACACTAGCGCTTAACAAGACGGGAATGGTTTTCATACGATGAATAAATTACTAGCAATAACAATACTCTTCATATTTGTTAATGTAGCACATGCAAGTGATGGCAGCACTGCTTTATATAAACTTTGCAAAAGCAACAACAATAGCTGCGATCTCATTATTCAAAGCTATATATCAGGGTTAAAAGCAGGGTTAAACCAAGGCAGTAAAGAAACGATTAAACATCTGCTTAGCCAGGCAAATGAAAACAATAAAGAAATAGATAAAATTTTAGAACAAACACCAAAATTCATTACCTCTGTAGCACTCGGTGGTGGAGCGCTATGTCAAATAGCACTCAACCGAGAAAACATGAAAAAGGCATTTGTTCGATATATGGAAAGCCAAGAAACACCAGAAACGTCAGTAAGTAAATCTCTACTTACTGCTTTTATTCAGTTAAACAATGAGCAGTGTCAAGGTCTAAGAACCTAATCATATCCTGTAAAATATCTTCAGACAAAAGCTCTATATCAAGAGTGGCTTGCTCCACGTTATCAATTAATTCAGGGGTGTTTAAGCCTTTTTCAATACTATCTCGTATCGGATTAACGTTATAACTAAGCGCTCTTAATTTTGCTACCAACAGCCTACCTTGCTGCTCCTTGTTCGGGTGACTCACTACAACTCCAAATCTATCAGTAAGTAATTAAAGCCACATCATACAAATGCAAGCTAAAATAACAATGCCCGAAATTTATTCCTAATTTTTGACAACAGTAGTAATTTTTAACTAAATAAAAGTGTATTTAGTTCCACTAACTGATAATAATAATAACTTGATTGATAATGAGTTTCGTGTTTTTCATAGACCAGGCGAGCAGTGTTAAACGAGCTTTTCGCTTGTTCAATTAAGCCATTACTGTGGTATATCTTTGCTAGGAAGAAATGGTTTTGCATATACACAGGCGACAGGGCTTTTTCACGTTGGCTAACCGTGATTAACGACTCAGCTCTTTGAGCTAAAAAGCTGGCATATTCACTATCGCCTAAATTAAACAAGATCAACGCGCAATTGATTAACACACTATAGTCTGTATCGCTGTTTGACATATCGCTTGCTGCTAACTTTTGTTCCATGAGCGATTTAGTCAATTGCTTGATGTTGTTTTGCTCCTTGTAGTAACTAACATATAAATCAATGAGTGCGAGCTCATAGTCGTCAAAAAACTCGCTGTTAGCCTTACTAATATCCTTGGTGACATCGATAAAAGTATTGATATGCTGCGCAATAAAGCGGTCGCTGCGCTCGAAGCCGGTGAACTCCATGTAACGGATGATAGCGACATAAAGCGAGTCTAAGCCAGCGACACTTAACCTCGACCTAATATCCTTTTGTTTGTATAAACGCAGCATATCGCTAAGGGTTTGTTGTGCTAATGGCTGATTGCCGGCATAGATATAACTATCAACCAGCAAGTAAGCGTTAATAAAATAGTTATCGTCAAAATAGCCATTGTGACCGAATGGGGCTTTATGACGGTTTGCACCATTTATTGCGGAAATGGCACCGGGCAAATCATGAAATCGAGTGACAGAATACAAACCTCGGTAAAGCGTCTGATTAATATTATCACCTTGCGGCCAAAGGCGATTAGCCTCAGCAATGGCGTAATTCAATGTGTCTCGCCCTTGTTCAAACAATCCTATTTCATACATTAGCCGACCATGTAGACCGCTCAACAGCAAACTTAGGTCGGCATCTTCAAAACGAATATTGCGGGTATCATTGACCAGGTCAAGCGCCTTTCTAAACATTGGCCGCAAATGACGCTGGTAATAATCATCAGGATAGCCCGTGCTTGGGCTGACATTGTCACCAACATAGTGATAATAAAGCTCGTTTGCCAAATGATAATCTAACAACGCCGCATAGTAGCCGGTTAATTGGTGCGTTTCTTTAATGTCAGACAAAAAGTCGATGACAGATGTATCAACCAACTGCCTAACATTGACGCTTAACAGCTCTAAAAACGCTTTTGCGCCCTGTCGAGATAAAAACCACTGCTGAGTAATATCGTTACGGTATTGTTCGGCGAGCTTATCAGCCAAAGCGGTATCACCGTCCAATGCAATGGCTTTGATCAAAAGCGCATCATCTAAGATATCACCGAGCTGATTTTTTTGTATAAACGAAAAGGTCTCACGCGCTAAACGATAATGTCTGTCCTTAAACGCTTGCCGGCCTATGTAATTCAGCGCTTGATAACGAACATCATCAGAGGCTTTATCACTGGCTTTCACTTCACTAAATGCTTGTTCTATTGCCTGACGATGACCAAGGTTGTGGCTTTGGTAGATGTTGACCAAATCGCGCTCTAAAACCATATCAGCGCTTTGGTTTTGATACCAAAGCACAAGATAACTAAAGGCAAAAACAAAGAAACAACTTAAGACCGCGCCCATGGTTGCCATTGATGCGTGGATAGGATGCACGAAAGCATACTTGAACCAACGATAACATCGGCTTGGTGCCACGCTAGCAACATCAAACTCAAGAAACTTATTGAGATCATCAGCTAATGATAAAACGTCTGAATAACGGTTTTCAGGGGCTTTGTTGGTAGCTTTAAACAATATTTTATCTAACTCTGGCAACCACATTTTGTAAGGATTTTTACCTAGCGTATGCGTCAAGTGTTTGCTAGCAGGCTTGTTTTGAATATCAAAAGGCGGGGTTATACCCGTTAATAACGCATACAGTAACGTCCCCAAAGCGTAAACATCATGCTTAGGACTCGGCTTTGTCGTTAGCTCTGGCGGGAAATAATCAGATTGAAAAAATTCAGCGTATTTTTTTCTAATATCACTGACTGAATCATCATTTTTAAGCTGTCTTGAAAAGCCAAAATCTAAAATTTTTGGCTCGCTAAGCGAGTTGATTAACACATTTTGTGGCTTGATATCGTTGTGAATAATGCCTTGCTGATAGCTAAAGCTTAACGCCTGGCAAATTTTAACCACGGCTTCGATGCGAGATTTAATCGAGAGAAACGGGCTATCAAAATAACTGACAATATCGCGGCCGTCGATATACTCCATGACATAGAACGGCAGTTTATACCCGTCAAAGTCAAACACACCGGCATCGAGTATGTGCGCAATATATTGATGCTTTGACAGCTTAGCCATAATGTTGGCCTCACGGTCGAGCAGATCATAATTATAAATATCCGCTAAATGTGGTTTTATTACCTTTATCGCAACCGCCTGGTGCTCAAGACGGTTATCATCCCTAACGGCATAAAAAACATACCCCATCGCGCCCTGGTCGATTAGATATTGTATTCGGTATTGACCAATAACAATGCCGGTAAGCGTTTCGTGGTTAAAGTCGCCTTGTCTAATCGCGCCAAGCTCCTGACTAAACAAATCGCTCAGAGTGTTGCTATCTTCTTGTACTGCGAGCAAGCCTTTTACACTTTCGATAAGCTCAGCGTCGTCACATAAACGATAAAGTTGCTGCTCCCTTATTCTAGGGGGCAAATCAACAATAATGTTATAGAGTTCAAACGCATCGGTAAACTCGCTCATGCCGCTAATACCTTGCGAAATTCAGCTTTTAACCAAGCCTCTGAAAATTCAATATACCGCCTTGCTGTGCGCTCACTGACACCTAAAACCTCGGCTGTGTCGGACAAAGATAGCCCCATGACCTGGTGAAAGTTAAGGGCTAATGCTTGTGGTCGGTGAAGCCGCTCAAGCTGATCATACAAAGACATTAATGTTAATATTTTTTCAGACTCATGATGCTCGTTCACCATGCTTTGATTGGCTTCACTCTCGTTAAACCTTACCCTATTGCCGAGTCCATGACGCGTCGATGTTAGGCGCTTAATGTGCTCAGCGATAACTGAATAAATTATACGCCTAAGCAAACTGACAAAATCATTTGGCCCGTCAATATGGATACTGGATTGCCTTTTGATTAACCTGATCGCAACTTCCTGTGCGATATCGTCAGGGGAAAATAGCTTGATAGGGGTATTAACCACTTTATTACGACTAAACTCTTGCTCGGCAAAGCGCTTAACAACAGGTACAGATAAGCTAACAATGCGATCACGCGCACTAGTTTGGTTATTATTCCAGCCCTCAAAATACGCACTCAGGGCTTTGATTTGCTCTACTATGCTCGCCAATTTAACAGCTCACTTAATGATAAAATAGTTAGTTTGTCGGTTACTCGAACGGTATCAATCCAGGCTTGATTAGCTTTAACGACGATTTGGTCACAGTTAGCATGACCATGGACAACCATATCAATATTTTTCACGCTTTTAGTTTCGTCCTGGCTTCGATTAAATTTGTCGAGCGACCATAAACAGTCACTTTCGCAATCATCTAAAAAGTTTTTATTATGGATATCTTCCCAATCATCGGGAGATTGAGCGTGTATCAAGCCGATGTTATAGCCTTGAATACTTATCTCGATAGCCAGCGGCATTCGATAATGAACCAGTGCGGCAAGCTTGGTTAAGCCGTCAGGGTACGTTACATCATCAATCCATTGACCGCCCATTTTATAAAAAAGTTGCTTATCAAATCCTTGGTTTACGCATTGCTTAAAATAAGCTTCGTGATTACCGATCACCGAAAAGAACCAGGGTTTTAATAGCAAATTGAGACAGTCTAGCGATCGAGGGCCGCGATTAATCAAATCACCTAGCGCAAACAATCTATCGATTTTGTGGTTGAATTTTAAACGCTCTAACTGAGCTAGAAGCAAGTCATAATGACCGTGAATATCACCAACAACGTAATCATTTCCTAATGTATTTTCTTCAAAACGTTGATGAAAAAGGGAATTTCCTTGAAGCAAGATAGTAACTCAAAAATATTATTGAGTTACATAATAATTTATCCACGCAAGGGCGGCAATAATTTGCCGCTTTAGATGCGAATTTTTCCTTTTTTACCACCGACGCGAATCTTGCCTTTTTTACCCGCTGACAGATTCATGTGAAAATCATCTGCTTGCTGGCTAATTCTAATTTTACCTTTTTTACCGACGCGCTCTGCGGCCATTTCTTGCTCTGCGTTTACATCTGATACACTGAAAAACAACGCCATAACTGCACTTAACATACTATTACCTTTAGTTGTGTCAAAAAAACATTCAACACACCAAAAGCAATATTTATGCCTAGTTATTCAATATTAGAGGTATTTTACAGAGTATCACTCAAGTTCAAAACCATGATCTATCGCTTGTTGTTTTATACAGTCAGCAAACATTTCAGGCACATAAGCGCCTTGATAACCAGTTAAAGACTCTAAACTGCCTCTTTCCCATGAACCAGGGCGCCTAGTGCCATCTGCTAAAGAAATGGCAATTTCTTTTAATAGCTCATTGACGCCTTTACCAAAATCGTTTTTATCTCTGCGCGCAATTTCATTAACTCGTTCCTGGTAAGCCTCTTGGCTAATTTCTGCATAATTTTCACGGGCCAAACCTACAACGAGCACTTCTAACCAGGCAAAAGTTTGAGCGTCTAAATCAAATGTTACTCTTTTAGTATTTTCCACGATTATTCCTGTATTCCAACTAAATTCGATTGGCTGAAATAGCCATACAAAGCTCGTTTAAGTTAGCAAAATCTTGAATGCAAATTTTGCCAACTTGAGGCATTACATCATCAACAAATTTTGCAGCCATATCCGTTAAGCCTTGAAGTTCAACAAGCTTCTCAATATCAGATAACAACCGCATATCTTCTTGAGGCAATTCGTCGTATAAAAAACCCATTTCTTCATCGTATGAAAACCATTGACCGCTTTCTTTATCTCTCACCATGTAACTATTCAAGCTTTCGCTAAAATGAGTTACAGGTAATCGGTAATTATCAGTATCGACAACAGCTATTGTGTCCATAGGCATATTGTCCATTATCTGTTTAGCATTTCTACTCATGGCATTTAGTCCCTGTAATCCAATATTAAAATTCGTGATGTTCGATGCACTCTTTTTGAGTGTCAAACACTAACTCTTTGCCGGTTAATTCAAGTTCAATATTCAATCGACCAGCAAGCCTAACAAAGTCATTTTTATCGCCATTAATAAGCATGTGACCAGCACATTGCAAATGCTGCTTTTTATGGCAAACAAATGATTGTTGTTCTAATATCTCAGTCATACGTTCAGAACCTAACCAGCCTTTCAAAGTGTCTTTTCTAAAAGGACATTGAGCGCAAGGCTTTTTAACGTTTGGTAAAGAGGTCATTCCGCTTGCTCCCTGCATTCCAATATCTAAATTGTTTCTTCAGTATGACCACACTCTAAGCATTCTTTTTCAAAAATGATGTCATCGTTATGTGGAAATCCACCGCCGTTATTAGCGCTGCCTATTTCTTCTATATTATGAGGTGTGTCTTTTTGGCACTTCTCGCAATAATCTGTCGTTTTCATAAAAAATTCCCTGTAATCCAACTTAACTAACTAAAACGCGCACTCGCGCTAATGCTTCATCAACAACTCGCTTTGGCGCTTTCTCGATGAACTCAATACCTCGATACTCAAAATCGATAGTTTTCACTTGTTGGCAAAGCACAACGCCTTGTGTTTGAGTGCCGCTATCAAGCTTCACTTCAAAACCATGACCTCGAACAGTTGAGGTAATTGGCGCAACCAAAGCAAGCTGAATTTGATTGTTAAAAGGCTCTGGTGATAACACTAACGCGGGGCGTTTATGTGCTTGTTCGTGACCAGCAGACGGGTCAAAATCAGTGAAAACAATGTCACCACGCTTCGGGATATACTTCTTAACCATTAACTTTTTCTCTACCTACTGGCGCGTCATTCAACCACGCTTTATCTTCATCATTTAAGGTTACGCTTTCAGGCGATGACTGAGCGAGCAATTGATCAAGCGTATACTCTGGCTTTTCAATGATTGGTTCAATCACAAGGCGACCAGATTCAACTTTTGCATCAACCTTGTGGTTAACGTCAAGCTCTAGCTCTTTTAACAATACAGCGGGGATAATCGCCCCCTTAGAATTACCAAATTTTCTAATTGTAGTTTCCATAACAGAACCACCTTTGTAATAACATAGTAATAACTATAACACACCTATTCGAAGTTGCAACAATGTTATTACATTTATTTTCTATTTAATGCCCAGTTACTTTAATACCCGAATAAACTTTGTTTAACGCTGCTTCGAGCGTTTCTAAATTTCCATTAAATTTATCGGTTACAATTTGCTTAGAACTATAGCCAAAAGCCTTTTTAACGCTGTTATGGTCTACCGAACTAGCTAACTTTATAACTAATGAATCTTCAAATGTTTTAGCAGTAGCCCAATCTAATCCAGCTTTGTTTAATAGCGTTTTAACTTTGTTTCTTAGATTTGTAGGCTGGTAACGAATACCACTGTTTACCTCTCGCTTATTCATTGAATAAGCGTTAAGTTTGTCGTTCAGCAATAGAGGGGCTTGATCGCTTAATCCTCTATATGTGTTTAGATTATGGCGATACTTATTTGGCAAATCTTGATTTACATACCACTCCAAATAGCCCTCTAATACTTCAATGTAACTTTCAGGTGATTCAATTACGCGCTCTTTGTCGTTGCGACTGTAAGCCGCTGGTAAAACCCACCTTCGGTAGGGGATGCCCTTTTCATTGATCACATCATGCCATTTCAAAAAATTATGCTCTAATAGCGTCAAAGTCAGACTAGTCAGTTGAGAAACTAAGTAGCTATCCTTTACTTTTGATGCTCCATAACAGCTATTTTTATAGATAGCCGCTATATCATTATCTTTAAATACCTGAATCAACATTGTGTTGCATTTCTTTTGTGTGAAGATATGCAACATAGAATATCTGATAAATTTACATAATCAAGCTACAGGGCTGTATATGGTGACGATATTGGAATCGTTGGAAGAGTTGTACTAAGTCCAACGGCATTTAACAATATTTCGTGACATGTCACGCAATAAAGTTAATGGTGTTATTAAGGTATACCCAAATAACACCAAGCAAAACAATATTCATATTGACTTATGACACCACTTAAATGACACTACCTTTTATGACACCACTTAAATGACACCAACAAGGTCAAAAAATGTTTATCCGAGCTTATTTACGGGCATCAACAAATGAGCAAGACGCTAGCAGAGCAAAAACCACATTAAAAACCTTCGTGGTCCCATTTCACAAAAAAATATCATCGTTCTACATTGAAAATAAATCTGGTAACTCTTTAGAACGGCCAGAACTCATGCGTTTACTCGATGAATCTGAACCAGGTGACGTATTACTAGTAGAGTCAATCGACCGACTAACTCGGTTGGCCCACGATGATTGGAAAACACTGTATAACACCATCAACCAAAAAGGGATCAATGTTGTCAGTATGGATTTACCCACCAGTATCATGGTATTTAAAACGTTCCCTAGTGATGATTTTATGCGCTCAATACTTCAAGCAATTAACAATATGTTGTTAGATATACTTGCTGCCGGTGCGTACAAGGATTATCGAGAACGTGAGCGTAAACAAAAGGAAGGTATTCAAAAAGCTAAAAAAGCCGGTCAATACAAAGGTAGGCAACCAGATACAGAAAAACATCAGCGTATTGCTTCATTTTTAAATGCTAAATTTAGTTTAAATGAGACAGCAGCTGCAGTTGGAGTAAGTAAAAGCACAGTCATTCGAGTTAAAAAGAGATTAGAGAAAGAACAACTTTAACCTGCAACAAGGTACAAATCTTGCCAACTATCCCCTGCTGAACTGGAGCGCAGCGACTACCCCGTAGGGTAAATATCCTTTCAAACTGCTTCTAACTTTCTGGTCGAATGACAAAAGAAAGAACCAATAAACATTATTCTGGCCTTTTGCGCTTGCGCAAAAAAACCAAGGCCAGGCATTTATATAGTTAAATTTTAATTTAACCGAGACATAGACGCTTCAGCGTCTTGTATCCTTTTATTTTAAAAGCGGTAAGTTCAGAGATTAGTTTCGAGATTATATATAGAGAAAGAATGTAATTACCCGACTATTAGTCAAAAGTTGGAGTCTACTGTAGATTTTCAACCGCTTAGAATTGCGATAACAGTATAGATACGATTAATTATTGAGCAGAATGATATTGCGAGCATCAGAAGCTTTTGAATACGCTTCAAATAACTAGTGAGAGGTTTGTTTTATTTTAGATTTAACTAAGTCGTAAAACTCAGGCGGGGATATGTCAGGGGAATCTTGCTTAACGCTTTGTTCTGCACTTAAGATCATATATCTAGGATATTGCTGGCACCATGAATAATAATCGCGTTTAGCAATTTCTAATGCTGAAGCACCTTCTAACTGGTTAAATAAATCAGCAGCTATATGTTCTATCGACTCAGGCGACAATTTTTGATCAGACCATTTCATTGCTTGCTTTTTAGCTTCAATAGCTTCAGCTTCCAGTTCACCATTATACCAACGCTTGTGTAAGTGAAGCACACTTTCCAAAGCGCTATTATTAATATTGGCCATATTGTCAGTTAGTGGTCGAGAGCGTTTGTATACTTTCTTTCTTTTAGCGTCATACCGCTGTTTTGTGCTAACAAGCTTCTTGGTGTCAGAACCTGATAGCCCAAGCTCTTTAAATAATAGAGGGCATAAAAAAACACGACTAGCTTTATATTGCTTAGCTTCCTTATCAAACTCTCTAACAACAAGAATAAGTTTAGCCGCTTCTAAGTCATGCAAAGCACCCAGTACCGGGTCATAACTCTTTCTACCGTGTCTATATTGTCCGTTTTCACCATCATAACCAGGCTCATATTGATGTAGTTGCCCGATCATTTTTGCCAACTCTTCAACACTGGCCATACATTCAAGAACATGGTTAGCTTCACTAGAATATTCCACCGTATTGAAAATTGCTTTTAACAATTCATTTAGGGTTTCTTCTCTCTCAGATCTAATGCTTAACCTTCTAGGAGGTAAGCTTTTGAAACGCTTACTACCATCCTGATACGTTCTCATAACAATAGAGCCGCCATTTCTTCGCAGATCCATCATCGCGTCACTTTTGTGCCAGTTGAATTTTTTTAAAATACCCTGTATTCGCTGCACAACAGCCAAATCAACCATAGGTTTTTTATATATAGGTGGGTAATGACGATGACACGATATTTTTCGACCGACTTTGGGCCGATCAGTGCCATTTTCATAACTAATATGAAGCTTGCTCACGCTAATGAACCACCAGGGACGTTAAGCGTAAACAGAAAGAAATGCTGAAAAACTTACCAATAAGCATAAAATTCTCTTGTTTTTAGAGTGCAAGAGGCTTATACTCGTTGTCAATTGTTCGCCAAAGCAATTGACACTGAATATAATAACTTGAACTTTGTTCTTGTTTTATTTGTCTAGCCAGCTTCACCGCTGGCTTTTGTTTATCTAAACTTCAATAATTTTTTTCCAAACTATATTTATTCTTTTACCCACAAGATTAACGCTACTTTTTTATTTTTTTATCAGCGAAAAACTCAAAATGAGTATATAGAAAAAAGATCAAAAATAAAAGTATTAGCTAGCATTAGATCCCCAATACTAGCCAATAGGCTTTTATATCACATTAAAACCGCACAACGGTATCTAAATTTTTCATTCTTTTATCTAGCACCAGACCATTAACCGCTTGCTCACTGTTCTTTCTGCGTCGAGTGAGCGATCGCTCCTTAGCTTGAGCAGTAATAGCCAATTCCGGGTTGATTTTATTAAATCGGTTAATATCCTTTTGCACTTCGCCAATAAATTCTCTATCCCTTAAACGAACCGCTAACGCATACTTATTTAAAAGCACTGAACGTCTGCGCTTCAATCTCTGCTCGTGGCCTTTAACCGCACTATTGCGCTCATATTGCTCACTCACTTCAAATGGCGTGTAACCAATCATCTGCTTAAAGATATCAGCATGGCCAAGCTCTTCAATAATGTTATCACCGTTGAGCGTTTCAACGCCATTAGCAGAGTATCGAACGCCTTTCAATATGTCGCGGGCAGCCTTAGGCAATGCCGACTCAATACCACGCTCAATTTGACCTTGCCTAATAAAATCATAAGCGGTACCGGCACTAAGCGCTATTCCAAATACCGCACCAAGCACCTGCTCAGCATAATACTGTACGGTATCTCGCCCCTCCATTTCTCTATTAGGCTCTCTTAACCACAAATTATTCAAACCAATACGACTAGAAATTGTCGCACCAGTCATATAGTCCAAAATACCATTACTCGCTAACTGGCCACCAGCTACACCCAAATGGTCCGCTAAAAAGTTTCTAAATTCCACTTCAAACTCAAATGGATCATCCTCATCATCCATCACCAACTCAAGTAAATTACCTAGCGCCGAATACAATGGCAGGCCAGTAGCACCGGCAAACAATGCGGTTATTCCCATAATGCCCGCAAACTGACGCTGTGCTTGTCCTCGAACTTCAGCCGTTTCCCCCTTAAACATCTGATGAAAATCACGCCATAAACGGTATGTCATATTAACGCTATGCTGTCTAAAAATAAGGGCCACTTTCGCAAAGTCATTTTGCATAAACCGCGCTTTGTTAGAACTACTGTAATCAAAATGGGCCTCATAGGTTAAATCAATCGCTTGTTGAACAGCATCCTCATACTTTACGCCTTTAGATCTTGCTAGCTTATAAGCTGCCATCGCGGTAACTTCTCGGTTATAGCGCTCCGCGTGATGGAATAAATACCCAATTCCTTTCATCACCTTATAACCAGTCGAGTTATATTCTAAACCGCCCTCGCCAACACCGGCTAAATCATAAGTTTGGGTTTTATCAATAACGCCTGTTGCCTTAAACGCTTCAAACGCTTTTAAATCATCACCAACCAAGTGCTTATCAACGTGGCCACCTTTAACAAACATTTTAGAATATTCAAGTAATGCTTTGGCGGTTTTACCATAACCATAACGGGAACCAATAACCGGCAACGCCACCATAGGCGTTTGCATTAAGTTGGTCATAGCTGCTGCAGGTGTTATACCAAGGTACCAAGCAAAACCTAAACTAGTTAGCTGATTTGACCAAGCACTGCCCTGCGGATTCATCACCCAATCATGGCGCTTAAACATTTCATTCACTAAATCAGTAGCCTGGTTGCGTTCAGTGCTATCTAGCTTCTCAGCTTCAGTCTTCATAACCTCTAAGGTATTTAACATCTCTTCACTGTGGCGTAACTTGCTAATCTGATAAGCGCTATGAAAACTGTTATGAGCAAACGCGCGCAACGCATCCTCATGAAACCCCTTGACACCTTTGCGGTGTATTTTATGTTTACGTGCTGAAAGGTCAGGTAAGCGTTGTAAATACATTTGATAAACTTGGTCAGCCACCTCTTGGCCAATACTACCAAGCTCGCTTAAACTTGCCACCACATCCGTTAAAAACCCACTACTAACACCATCAAGTGCTTTCATATTGTCAAACTTCTTGCCAGCAAAAACCTGATTATCATCGTATTTACCTTGCTGCTCAGCTAAAAACTTCTGCTGTTCAGCTTGGCTTTCAAACATTTCAAAAACCAAGGTTTCTGGATCTTCCTCTGCTCCGTCAGTAATTCTCACCCAATAGTCGCCAAAGCGCTGCAAAGGAAAGTAAAATTCAACTTTGTTATTTTCAAAATGAGCCCTAATTTGATCGCGCAAAGCCGCCTTTTGCTTCTTATTTACCTGCAAGCTCTCAATTCTAGCCAACAATGCTTCACGCTCATCATCACGCTGCTTCTCATAATGACCACTTACCTCACTAAACAGCTGCTGCATTTCATTTGGCAAGGCTAAAAATTTTTCGCGAACACTTGGGTAATCCTTCTTGCGGTTTTGCTCAAACGCTAAACGCTTTTTCAGCTCACTAATGCGTTGCATAAACTTATTAGTTGCTTCACCGCTGCGACCTCGGGCCTGCTCATTAATAACCTTAATTTTTTCCTTTACATACTGAGCATCAATAACTGCCCCAGGATTAACCGCATCAACAAACGATTTACTATTATGATCCCATACCTTGTCATCTGTTAATGGCTGATATTCCTTACTTGGGTCAACCCCCAACTGAGTTGACTCGTGCATTAAATCAGCTAGCTCACGCGCTTTATCTGGGTACTTACCATTAAGTTCTCGCCACTTATCCACCACCGCGGCACTATCATTAATCAATTCCGTTCTATCAGCATCAAGCTGCTGAGCCAACCCCATATAACGCGCCATACTTGGTAATTTCTTACCGGCTAAATCAGCGAGATAGCGCCGAGGCAACAGCCCTAACCAATGCTTGCGCATATCACTCAACTTGTTCCCTAACGCCTTAGTTATGGCATTCAAGTTAAAGCTTGGGCTTTGTTCTCCTAACAACTTCAACGCGTTTTGGCTCGCGCGAGCCATCGGTATATTACTTAAAAGATTAGCGTCTTTGTTGCGCGCCTCAACAACCCAAGCTCGATTATTAGGGATATGGCCAGCCTCAAAAGCATCAGCCATAGAATAAACCAACTCAACCAACTCATTTTGGCTTGGAATACGTTTAGATTTCACCAACCCAACATCATGCGCCCAATCCCAAATAGCACGACCTATTTGCGCGAACAATCGCTTAAGTTGATTATAAAGGGTTTTGTGATGGCCGTGCTTACGCACCATGCCAGCTAAATTAGCAAAAAACTCTTCAGCTTTAATAGCTTCAGGTTCATGCCCGTAATTGCGATCAACGTGTTGCCATATTTCTTGCAACAACTCGTTTTTAGAAAGGCGTGTTTCAGAAAGCCGTTTTAACAGCTTGGCTTGAGTCTCTTTATCAAAGACACCAAGCCCTTTGTGAACGAATAACTCGTGTCTAAGGGTTTCTTCAATATAATTTGCTGGCAGGTTCTTGGCGAAGAGTAAAAGCGTGTTATCTCTGACATTATATGCCCCGCTTCGTCTTTTGAGCCTAGGCTCGCTTGCAAGCTCTTCGGCACTGTGATATTGCTCTGGTGACTCATATACTTTGACTCCATTTAAAGAATCTAAACCTTTGTAACGCTTTAAAAACCTATCTAAAACATTTTCTACCTGGCTAACTGTAGCACCCTTGAAGTCATCAGGTAAAGTATCGTTGACATTATAAAGCTCTACACCTTTGTCAGTTGGCTTGTGCTCAATCGCTTTAAACAAACTGTCAAAAGCAGGGTTAATTTTAGCTGCTTCAGCATCAGTCGGATATGGATAAGTCGAATTACCTTGCGCATCAACATCATTCCACCCTTTATCGCTAACGATATTGGCCAAATACTCATTCGACCATTCACGACCTTTTAACTTATCAATTACATAACGCTCAAACGATCGGGCAGTCATTTCCACCATCTGAGACCAATAAGCACTAGAGCGTCGTTTATCCAACGCTAACGCGCGTGTTGGAATATTACTGCGACTTATCGCCGTCAACAACTCAGCAAAAGCATCAGCCACTTTTGGCCGAATCACCCGTCCTATGGCATACGGGTGCTCAGTAACAAAATCAGAGCCCTTTTTCTTATACTTACCAAAGTAATTATCTAACGCGTGAAACCATTCATGCGCTAAACTACCAGCACCAGTTTTTTTGGTTAAATTAATCACCACCTTACCAGGTTCATAATGTGCTGCAGCGGCGGTTTTTCCTCCGCGCCCACGAGCGCCAAAGGCAAGCCCCAACTCGCCGTGCAAACTCAGTGCTTTCGGTGGTAACTCTAGCACCTCAGCTAAATCCATCAACGCATCATACGCTTGGTTTAAATCTTGTTGACGTTTGCCTTGTTCAACCCAATTACCAAACTCTATACCTCTAAAACCAAAAGTATCTGCAAATTCAGCGCTCGTTATATTGTTAGTACTACGAGCAGGACCTACCCGAGCAGCATTCTCAGCCTTGCGCATACTTGGCGTTGCTTTTAACTTCGTCAACAACGCCTCAACTTGCTCAGGGTTTTCATTTAAAAACGCGCGCGCCGATTTTGGATCATCAAAGTCTTTAATTCGCAAAACACCAGCGCTACTTTTCCACCCCAAATAAGGCGTTTTCGTTGCTCGATCAATATAAACACTTACTTTGCTAAATTTTTTACTCGGCAAATGGGCTTGGTGTTGTAATTCCGATTTCAACCGGGCTTGAACTTCACCCAAATCATCACTCGCCATCGAGTACAAAGTCGTTTTGCCATTTAACACATGATAAAAAACTTTTGGCGGATTATAAGTTTCTCCTTTAAACATCCCATAACGGCCCCAACCAATTTTGTATTTTGCCGCATCCTTATACTGACTCAGTGGTAAATCTGCCATCACTGGCAACATTAAAGGCAACTCTTGATGATGGTGATCAATCAATGCCATTTGCTTCACTAACTCATCAATAGTCAATTTACCAGCAAGAAATTTAGCAATATCCTTGCGAATAACATCAACCTCAACACTCCAACGCTCAAGAGTTGATTTTCTTCGAGGCTTATTCGAAATGGTTGCACGTATCAATGCGATCAAAGCCAAATTTTCTTTATCTACCCCTTGTGCCGCTAATTTTTCATAATCAGGCTGAGGAAACGACTGTGACAATGGCACCGTTTTAACATCAACATCTGCAGCCACTTGCTCACTAAACCCCTGCCACACATCTTTACGAGCACCGCCAATTTTTTCTCCATAATCCTCAATCGGTTGCTCAATATTTTCCTTGTTCACGGCATCATTCGCCAAGGTATTATCAACCTTAGCGTTGGCCGTTTTATCAACAGCCTTATCAACCGTTTCTGTGGATGATTTTTCCCCTGTCGGTTTTTCTGCTTCGTTAGTCTTAGCGTTTTTTTTACGGTTAGCTTTTGGCTTTCTCAAAGACTTATCAGTAAAAGGTTTATTGGTTTTGTCCGATTTAAGCCAAAGCTTAAACGCATCTTTACTAATCGCACTAATGGCGCCTAAACCTTGCCAACCATCATCATAATTTGCCAGGTAAGCTTGCTCCGCTTCTTCAATTGAATCAAAACCAAGCATCACCTTGTGCTCATCAAAGTCAGCTGAATGGGGGTTGATTTGGTCGACCACAAACACTAAATCACCATCGTCGGTGCCGGGCTTAATAAACACATCTACCGCATCACCATCAGCCCCTTTGGTGCCAGTAATATCGCCATAATGATGTTGCATGGTGCGCTGCCAAGGCGTTCCATCGGCGTCAACACCTTTGCGAACACTGCCTTGAGGATTTTCAACACCTACTTTAAAGCCACTGTGCTCAGATCGACCTAGCCGATAATTATTTACTTGCTTTTGTTTGTCGCTTGGCTCAGGTAACTCATTTAACGGGCTTGTCGCCGCCTCATGGGCTTTTCTATCAACCTTATTATCGAGAGTGACAACGGGTTCGCTATCTGCTTCAAGGTTTATAGGTGTAACCACTTCACCAGCGCCATAGTGCTCACCAAACTCATCTACATATTTAGTTGGCCCCAAGTCATTCACAGCCATTAATGGGCGACCATTTTCATTGGTATGGCTTGGCTCAAATTTAGGTAAGTGTTCAAACAACTGACTCGAACTATTCTCGCTGTCTGAAATCTGCAAATCTTCAGCACTTTGTTCAGTTTCTACCTGAGAAATAGCCTCTTGTTCGTTGGCGCCATTAACTTCATTAGCAACATTCTCGATCTGGATATCGGCCTGATTGTCGACCTCGCTTACAGCAACGTTAGTTAAGTCCTCTACCTCAACATCATTCTCCGCTACAACATCAGTTTCGGCATCATTATTAGCTAGCGTTGGCTCTGGTAAGGTATTAATCGCTTGTTCGTTTTCTATATTTTGCTGCCAAGCTTCTTCAACTCGTGCATTACCTTCTTGCACTCGCACAGAATGTTCCGCTTGGGCTTGCAAGGCTTGACGCTGCTTAACCTTATCCGCATAGCTTTTTGCCATATGTGCCTTAACTGGATCAACCAATACACTGTGTGATAGCTGCTTAACCGTGTTTTTATCCCCACCCTCGGCAATAGTTTTGAGTAACCTTCCAAAATCTTTCGGATTAAAAAATTCTCCGCTTTGCTCGCGTTTGGCTTTCTCTTTCAACAACCGGTCAATCAACTCACTACCATGCTGCTGATAATTACCCTGAGCATCATCAATGGCTTTTAACGTGTTGTTTTCAAATTCAGGCTTAAGTTGCAAATAAGCTTGACCATTATCACTTTCAACCACATCGTACTGCTCACTAATACCTAATTTGCTAGCAGCTGTTGTCGCGGCAATTTTACTGCTGAACTGATTGCCATCTTTGGTCAGTACAAAAGGTGATAACGCCAAGTTAACCTCACCGGTTTCTTGGTTTACTTGCTCTTCAGGACGATACCTTTTGTTGTAAGCCGTCCACTGCAAATCACTAGTATCTTTGTCTTGAACAAAGTCACCATTTTCATTTACAGGGGCTTGTATTAGTTCTGCTTCAGGCAAATTATCCTGTTCAAATGCTTGACCACTTGCTAGTGGTGTTGTTTTTCTAACTTTATCAACAACCTTTCCAACACCAGAAAAAGCAGCACCCGCCCCAGCACCCGCGATTGCTTCATTGAAAAACGCTTTATCAATATCTTGGTTAAGCTCAATATTTTCATCGATAAACTCTTGGCCAACCCGGTTTTGAGTCCGTTGCTCAATAGCACCTTGACTACCCTCTGTCACCCCTTCAATAGCAATTTTACCAAGGGCTTGCTTACCTCCTTTTAATAAGCTTTCAAGCGCTTTACCTCCTAACCCACCAAGTAGAACATTTGATGCTATTAGCTCCGGGCTAGATAAAGTCTCGTTTGCTGCCATATTGGCAATATCCGTTTTAGCGGCTTCGGCTAATTCTAAGTCACTGGCATTAGGATTTTGCGCTTTCAGTGTAAGCACTCGCTTTCTAAAGGGTTCAACTTCAATTAACTCAGGCCAATCCATAGCAAGCACCTCTTCGCGCATATCTATTGCTTGCATCCCACCGTATTGAGCATGAGCGGCACCGCCGTATGACAATACATCACCTGTCATTTTACCGTGCTTACGCGCGTAACTCTCACTTGCCTTGATTGCTAATTCATTAGCAACTTCTTTGCTTGCCCCACGTTGTAAAGCCTTATTTCTGGCAAAACCAGCAACTTTAGTTAATGCTAAAGTTCCGCCTTTAACCAATCCACCACCAATAACTAAATCGGCATTCATGCCGACCATGTCCGCTGTCGTAAGTAACCAAGTACGCCAATCCTTTGCACCATCCCCCAAAGTCAAACTGCCATCATCAGCTCTACTGACAAATTCTTTACCTAATGACTTTCTACCTTCAACACTTAAACTTTCAATTTGCTCTTGAGCACCTTGCGAACCCCAGTCTCTAACACTATCAAGACCAAACGTTTCACCAATACCGGCTACGCCTTTGTATGCTCCATGTTGCAACATATCGACAGTATCACCAATAATACCTTGGTCATTACTTTGCAAACTACTCGTGCTAGTATTGTTCAAACGCGCTTGAACATTACGATAATAATCATTATCAAATTGATCGTTCATTTAGTTACTTGCCTTACTCGCTTCGATGAGTTTTGCCAACTGCTTAAAATTTTCTTCACTACGTTCACCACCGGCGATTTTAGCTCGCAAATCGGCAATAGCCTGTAGCTCAGGCGTCATTACAAACCGCTTTTTAGGCAAGCCCAAACCTAAAGAGCCAGACAGTGCGTTTCCAATTTGTTTATTTGTTAATTGCTCCGGCTCAGGCAAAATGGCATCTAAAACAGCTTTTCCTCCGTCAACAATTTTGTCGGTGCTAGATGTTGTAATATCATAAGCTTCATTAATTAACTCTTGCTGTTTGGCTGTTTGTTGCTTCTCTTTCTGATTAACTGCCGCTAATAAATCACCTAAACCAGCACCACTATTACCCTGTTCATCCGCACTCTTCATTTGCATATACTGGCGATAACTCAACAATGGTTTTTGTTCATCTTGATCCACTAACGCATTATCAGAGATTACCACTCGATTAATTTGGTCAAGTTCTCGCAACGCACTTAAGGCATTTGAATCATTTCCCGCATTCATAACATCCTGAAAACTTACCGTTGGTTGCGCACCACCAGTTAACGGATCTGTTGCCATAAAGTTTTGTTCGTAAAGCTGCTGAAAGGTTTCCATATCTAAACCCTTCTGACCTAAAGCATCAAAGCTACCTTTAGGGTTATTTGCTTTAGGCTGCTTACCGTAACCACGGGCAACATTTAAAAGTGGCTGTAGCATTTCGCCATAACGCTTACGCACTTGAACCTGATCGATTAAATCAGTTAAAGATACTTGCATCACCTCATCACCTAGGTGATCACGACCGACGGTCATTGGCACATCGCGTCGACTAGTACCATCTTCATAATCAATTTTTAGACTCGGCACATACTTACCATTACCAACATTTCTAACAGCTTCTATTTGCTTAGCAACCGCGTTGGCACCAGTTTCAGGGTTAACACCTTCACCAGCACCAATTTCATTAGGAAAAACCCGATTCATCAGCGCGAGCAATTCTGGGTTGTTAGGAGGGTAATTAGTTTCACTAGGGTTTAAGTATTTATCCAACAACTGCAAGTCAGCTAAATGATTAGCATCCATGTACCGATTCACATCTAACACGGTACCGTCAAACGCTTTAAAATCATCTAACGTAACTTGTTGACCAGCTTGTTCTTTTAACGACAATGCTTGTAAGCCTTGTTGTAATCTCTCTTGTAATTCAGCCTTGTTTCGCTGGTTTGCTAAGTGAGCTTGCTCACCCCTTAAACTATTTATCTGCAGTTGCTGCAACTCGTCAGCGCGAGCGTTACGCTGCGCTTGCTGAGCACGAACTTCATCAGAGTTTTGATATTGCAATTTAGCTAGATTTTGCTCTGCCATCTGCTGGTTAATATCAGCTAGCCCCATACGCCGACTGTGCAGATCACGACTCATTTGATTGATTACTTTTTGTTGCTCTGCTTGCCGATCATCCCTTCTGTTATCACTGGCCAAGCGCACACCATTAATAAAACCATTTGCATCTAACATTTTTGCACCTACCCAAATAATTCTCTTGCTAAAACTGAAACGGCGACACTAGCTAATGCTCCCCAAGGCCCAGCTGCAGCACCAGCGCTTGCGGCCTCTGCCGCCGTTCCTGCCGTACTCACTGTATTTGCTAACTCTACCGCTGTTGTTGTTGCCTCGGCAGCTTCAGCAACTTCTGCCGCCGTCTGCGCAGTCTCCGCGACTTGAGCAACGTCTTTAGCAGTTTGCGCTGCTTCAGCAACTTCTGCTGCTGTTTGAGCCGTCTCTGCGACTTCTGCAGCCTCTTTTACTTGATTAGCAGCTTCGACAGCTTCACCCGCATCTAAAGCGCTGGCAATTTCTTGGCCATTTGCCAATTCACCGGCATTAGCTGCAACCTGTTCACCACCTTCAAGAGCATTAGCAATATCACCAGGGCTCGCTTGATTACCTGCATCAACAACATCTTTTGCAGCATTGGTAGTATCTTTGTAATAATCGTAACCATGCTTTCCAGCATAACCTGCAACAGTAGAATACCCAGCTTTGCGGCTTTGGCGGTTTGCATTTTCAGCATTTTGGTTCACCATTTCTCGCTGATGTTCTCTACGGGCAGCGTTGGCCAAGCCAACTTCACCTTGACGCTTAACATCATTACCCAATTCAAGTAATCCATAAGTCATTAACTTATCCCCGTATTGGTTGCCACCGCATTGCTAGCACCAGTAATAGCGTTAATTTTTCTCTGTTGGCTTGCCTGGCGAATGTTATTTTTTGCGTGAACTTTCGCAAGGGCCTTGTCAGCACTATGGTCAACCGTCAAATCTGAAAGCCCCATACGCTGCCGACGATTATTAACACTCGCTTCAGCAACATCAAAAGACTGCTCAACGTTGTCATCGACTCGACCTATTTGTTGATCAACTAGATCTCGACCTAGCGTTGCGTCAAATAACTCACCATGAATAGGCATAAAACGTTGCTGGTAATCTTGCCATTGATCACGACGAATTTGAGCGTTAAGCCGACTAGCATAGCCATCTTCACCACGATTAAAGCGATATCGAAAAGAGTAAGGGTTATTTGCATCTAATCCTTGGCGATCATCTAACGCCTCTAAGCTGCCACGAAAAGGATTCATATCAACCTCCCGATCTTAGTGTTTCAGCCGCAAAACCAAAGCCAGTTGAAGCTAATTCATTATTTTGCTGCCTGTTATAGCTATTATTAGCCGCCGCATTGGCAGCAACCTCTGCACTATTTGCAGCAATATCTTGTAAGCCTTGTTGTGCCGATGTTGCTTGACCTTCACCCAAAGCAACAATATTCTGCAAACCACCAACATAACTGTTTTGGTTATCAACTTGGCCCCGGTTTATGGCATCAGCTTGGTTTTGCCCTTGCTGGGCGGCTGTTGAAGAGTGGACGTTGATTGCCTGGCCACTATTAGGATCAATACCTTGACTGGATAACGCACGATGATTTTCATCATTAATGCTACTAAATGCTTGAGTAAACTCTGCATTAGTATCACCGGCGACACGCTCGTACTGGCTATCGTCATTCAGTGATCTAACATCTGCAATATACTCATTTTGAACAGGGACCAACCTGTCTTGATAATACTGATAACGTTCGTTGGCAATTTCTGCTGCAACCTTATCATCTTCAGTTTCTCTATCAGGGGTATCACTACCACCAATACACATAAGTCACCTTAAGCTAGCTTGGTAATCAGAAAAAGCTTCGCTTAAATAATGCCGTCTTATTGTTGGTGAAATTTCTCTCATCCAAGAATAACCGCCAACTAAATAAGCACAATGACACACAATTTCGACAATATTGTTTCGTAAAACAAAGGCTAATTGCTGTTCGTGATCATTGCCTTTTTCTAATTCATTACTGTCCAACCAAGCGTTAAAGCCGGTCGACAGTACAGCCATGAGGCTTTGATTGTGTTTTATAAAAAATGAATTATTTGGAAGTTCAATTAACATACACCAAAAGGCTCTCTCAATATGGCCTTTAGTAACTGGCTTATCACCATCAACCACATCATCAAGCAACTGGCATAATTGTCCCAAGTCAATACAATAACGTACCGCAAGGGTATTACCTTTCAAAACTCGATTAAGAAAGTTTTCTTCATCATGCAAAATACTCATATTGAGTACAATTTACACTAACAAACAAGTCACATCAATGTATGACTAATCAAGTCAAGCAATAAAATTCAAATCTAGTCGGTAGCTGGTTTTTTCGGTAATAATAGGTTTACCGGCAGGTAAATTATTAGAGTAAACAATAATTCTTGCCGAAAACTTACCTGGTATTAAATTAGGTATTCCCCCTAATCGCAAGAAAATGCTAGCCCCGCTAAAACTAATATAATTACCATCATCATCAGAGGTAAATTCTTTACCATCAAACTCAATGCCAACTTTAGTTATTCCTTGAGCACTAAAATCGAAAATAACACCATTGAGTTTCAGGTTGGTTATTTCTCTTGGGTAATTTCTACCTATATAAACGTCTAGCTTTTTTCTAAACACTTGCATGATGCCTCCTAATTAATCAGGGACATAATCAACGCGAGTTTCAATCACTGCGTTATCAACAGAAACACCGGCAGTACCTGGTGAAGTAACTTTTCTAACCCAAATAGCCATGTGCTGACCGGCTGGCAAATTTGGTCGGTTAATAGCGTTGGCAAGACCGTTAGCTGTACTAAACGAAACACCACTTGGCGCCGTGTTGATATCAGATATTGCCTGTTCAACACCATTAACAGCAGAAGTACCAGCGCCGATCGAAATAACGGTGCCTGCACTAGGTGTGTTAGAAACGATAAAGTTTCTGACTAACTGAGCTAATTCACTTGCATGCTCATTTTTAATGTAGATACACGCATACTCTGTTTTACCGTCACGCGCTTCGTCCGAAGTTGTATGGGGGAACAAATCACCGAGTTTTGCTGATGTTAACTTGTTTGATGTGATTGCACCGCCCAAACCGTTGGTAGTCTTATAGTAGGGTAACTGCGTCGCTAGAATAGTGGCCACATGACCTCCTTTAATCGTCGAATGAAATAATTGTGCTGTCGATATCGAATGAGTAAACGTCCTCAGCTAATTGCAAGCTATAAACGTCGTAGTCGATATCGAATGAAACTACATCGTTTAAACCACCAGCTACCTTGATACCGTCTAAATTACTTCGGATATCTAAAACTGAAGAAACATGAGAATATATCTGGCTTGATACGTCTATCGGGCTGCCAACGTGTTCACAAATAACGTTCGAAACGTCCAACTGGTTAGCGACAAAGGCTAAGACAGAATATCTAACGTCAACGGGAGAGCTAACAACCGCATTTATAGAGCTACGAACATCAAGTAAACCTATTGCGCTTTCAGCGATATAATTACTAACTTCAAGCCGCGAACTTACCGAGCTAATTAAGCCAGCAATAGTATTTCTAATGTCAACTTGAGCACTTACTGATTCCAGTACAACACTCGTTAACTCTATCGATGCAGCAACGTGACGCAACAC
The DNA here is from genome assembly GCF_017744155.1 of Endozoicomonas sp. G2_1. Taxonomy (GTDB): domain Bacteria; phylum Pseudomonadota; class Gammaproteobacteria; order Enterobacterales; family Alteromonadaceae; genus JAGHQT01. Next base: position 29,268 of record NZ_JAGHQT010000023.1, read on the forward strand.
TGAATTGCGAACATCTAACAAAGAACTTGTATAAGATGCGATAGAGTTACTGATCGTGGCTTGAGAGCTGACACCAGAAGCAATAGAGCTAGACAACACAACACTGCTACTAGCTTTGTTATAAATAGCATTTCTTACGTCTACGTTACTCGATACTCGATCGGCGATGTAATTTCGTACATCTAAACGAGAAACTACCGACTCAAGAGCGCTGGCAATAGCGCTTCTAATATCAACCTTAGAACTAACAAAGCCGTTAACATAATTAGAAATAGTTAACAGTGACGAGACAGAACTGACGCTAGACACAAGGTAAAACGCTGACGCAATATCGCTGCCATTCCAGCCTTTACCTTTTAGAGCTGTTTGACCAGCTTCGTTGATTTGACCGCTATCAGTGATATAAGTCAGTAAATTTGAGTCTTGAATGCCTACGCCTTTATTTTGGGCATCGCGAGTATCGGTAACATTACCTGAACCCGTCACAGTGCCGAGAGCCGCGAAGCAGCCGCCCTTGGGGATAAGGCAGTTATGCAGATCAGCATTGTTAACATTAAAAGCAACCGCACTTGTTACTGACGAACTATCAAAGATACATTCCTGTAGCTTAGTGTTGTCAGTGTTCTTACCTACAACGGCTTCCCTTGTATAACTTTTGAAAAGGGTTTTGCTTATGTTAGCTTTTTGTATAAAGCTGCAATTTATCGCTTGTGTGCTGGCTGTATCAACGACACAACTATCTATGCTTAAATTTCCATCGTTTGTATTGCCAGAAAAACTACCTAGTGTAAGATTTTTTAAGCTAAATAAACCTGACTTATTAATGATACAGTGACCACCAAAACCGTATGACTTTTGCTCTGAAACAGCGTGTTTATCTGTGTTACCAACTAGTTCTATAACAGTGCCGTCTGCGCCGTTTTTAGCTAACGTTTCACTACCAAAATATTCGTAAATGACACCATGATTAATGACGTTTAAGTTTGCACCGATACCGTTAATGAAGTTTTGAGGGGTTGAATAGTCTTTGGCGCTGCCTATTGTGTAGACTTTCTTATCAATTATCCGTTGCCACTTAGTAGTGGGGATATTATTTATTGCAGCATGATTATTCCCCGCACTATCAACGATCTTACTAACGTCATCTGTCGTGAAATCCCAGTTATTTAGCACTGTCCCGTCACTAGTCTCATAACTTGCCGAATAAATTGCACCAGTAAAACGAAAGTTTGAGTAAGAAGTGTTAAAGCCGAGAATAGGGTCAAGCGTAACGTTAGACCAAGACATTTCTAAATTGCCATTGATACGAATGCTTATCTCCGTGCCGCTGCGCTCTATAGTTAAATCATAATCCTGATTTTCTAGTAAAACCGTTTGACCGCTTAGTCTTTGGTTATCAATTCGGCAATCAAGCCTGTGGTTAGTAGTTGAAATCGATATAAAATCTAAACCACTGCTATTGCTGTACACACCAATGAGCATTTGAAATGTATTTGCGATGGTGTTGTGCTTGTAGTCAAAGCGACATTTTAGTTTTGCTCCATCGGCAATAACTATAGGCGTAGCTATTGTTGCAAAGGTGTTATTGCCAAATTGATAACCTACAATTCGATCAGCTTGTGTTTTATAGCCAGAGTCAGTAAAAAAGTTGTTTAGCGTTGCGATATAACCGCTAAAATGACAAGCAACAGAGTCACCACGGGTTTTGTTAAATTCCCAGTAGCGAGAGTTTCTATGGTCTAACTTATCAAGGTATTTAAAATAAGCGAACGATAACGACTTTGTAGCCCCGCTATCTGCTTGTCCTAATTTATCCAGCGTTAAACCCGCTGTGACTGACTTTGTTTGTTTTAAAACGCCGTCGATATACAAGCTGTAGTTTGTTGAATTAGGCTCTTTAACAAGTTTTAACGTAAACCACTCGCCAATTTCGATTCCCGTAGGGTTAAATCTAAGCTCCGCTGTTGACGCTGTTTTCCAAATTAATAAATTGTCACTTTTCCTAAAAATAACACGGCCTGACCCCATCAGGGCAACAACATCAAATTGAGACGCACTATTAATTTTTAATCTTACTTCATATTCATAGCTACTCGCTGAAACAGTACCAGCAAATGTTGTTGCATCAAAAGTAATGTTATCGTCGACACCATCAGTGGTAATACAATAATCGTCGTAAAAATTTTCGGTTGTTTGAAACAAACTAAATGGATCACTGTCTATTCCATTAGGTTTAGCCGCTGTCCAAGTAGCGCTAACTCGCTCGCCGCTACTGGCGGCAACACCTATTAAATTTGCACTATCGAAAGTTTCGCCAGTCTCACCTGTTATACAATTAGTTACTGTCGTGCCATCATCAAATTGACATGTCAATAAATTTGCCGTAGCAGGGTTATCATAGTTTACGCTAATAGGACTGGCGACTTGGCTAGCAAAAACAGTCATAAGATTAACTCACTGCATATTCTGCTATTGCTGAAAACTCGCGGTCGTATTTGCTTGCTACGCGATATTTAACGCGACGAAGTAAATCACTGTTATTCACTGTTAGCGTGATAGGTGCCGTTTCACTCGCCTTTAACGCGATACTGCCACGGATACGAGAATCAACAGCGTAATCGTCATCGTCATTGTTTTTAGTTAGCGCAGTAACCGTAAAAACATCATCGTATTGCGAAGCGTTCGACACCGTAATGGTGACTTTGTGTTTTTCTCGCGCACCGTTATTGATCAAGTAGTGGGTATCATCACCGGTTGTTATGCTTGTACTCGCTAATATAGTTTTAGGTGTCAATGACGCTTTTGCTTGGTCAAACTGCTGTTGTGTTGCCGATTCAAAAGGTTTATGTGCACCGTTGGCGAAAGCAATTGCTGCGTTTTTGAGGTTAGTAAGGGCAGCGCTAACTGTGACTTGAGTTCCGTCAAGTAGCGTCACATTGCCCTCACTGGCAGAAAGTGCAATCATAGCATCAAGCATTGCGCTTACATTGCTCGGGTGACCGTCTATAAAATTGAACTCTCCACCTCGTAACTCGTCATAAGTCGCCGCTTGTAAATCACCCGAGTGGTTTTTAAAGTAACTGTACAGGCCATTGGCTACCACAAATATTTTCATTTGAGAGCCACTGATAAGCTTAGTTTTACTAACCGAGTATGACTTAGCCGTCGCTAAATCCGGAAAATCTGAAAGGTTCAATGTGATTTCCTCTTATATAAAAAATTATCATTCTTAAAGCGCCTAAAATCAGCGTGTTCAAAGCCTAAACTAATGAACAGTGATGCGAATGCACGCCAGTCTTGACGAGTAAATTCATTGATGCAAAGCAGCCCTTCTACGTGTGGGTTACCATCGATGACTGATACATGACCCGATCCATCAAAAGTGCCGTCATCACACATACGTCTTGCTCTAATACCTACTATTTCAAAATGCCAATCGCCAAAAACGATAACGTGCTTAGGTGTTTTCATTGCTAATACCTAGTAACTTGCTTTTTACCTTCATCGCGCTCAATGCTTTTTTCACAATGATTTGCGTCCTTAAATATCTCGATCGCAACTAAGTCAACTTTGTTTGCAATAAACGTCCATTTTGATCCACGTTTCCTCGCTTTACCTAAACGACTAGATAACGTATCGTCAGGGTCACCGCCAGTTTGAGCGCTACGATAGTTATCTAACCCTTCAAAACAGTTAATACCCCATCGTTTTACCTTGCCTTTTCCAAATAGGGCGCACAGCAAAGCAACCAAATTAATAACAACCGAAAGCAACGACATAACAAGTGCCAGCACCAGGAAAACAAATAACCAAAACAATGCTTCACTTTTAACGAGAACAAAAAAAATCAAACGCTTCACTTTATAAACTCCCAATAAAAAAGGTCGCCAAAGCGACCTAATAAAAAACAGGTAAATACATTAACCGCACTTATAAATAACAGCGATTTGCTTTACTTCATCGGGCGACTCGAATGAGACGTTTTGCCGGGACTCAGCGACTGTAAAATTCCTGACGATATCATCACTTTGCTTCATACCTTTGCCCGCAGTACTTGATGTTGTGATCAAGTCGCCAATCTCTATGTCACCGTTTTCCCCGATAACATTCACTAAACCTTCTCCAACTGCGTTAACGGTCACTAAATCATACGCAAGGCCAATAATATGTTCGTCATCGCTGCCGATGATTGCATCAGGTGCATTGTCTGCTGTTAACGGGACGCGTTCTACCAATACACCGCGGGCAGATTTCTGGTTAACCTTAGTAGACTGGCACATCGCTGTGACCGTGCTTGATATACTACTGGTGTAAACCAAACTATCATCACAAAGGATATCACCAGGCACCAACTCCACATGCTCTTTGGCAATTAGGCCATGGTGAGCGCCGGTAACCGAGGTCAAACTTCCTTGAACGTGAACATTCCCGCTAAAATATGTATTATGCCAAGCTCTTATCTTCCATGTTGTACCTGAAAGTGCAGCGTATAAGTAAATCCGGCCATCACTTCTGGTGCTGACGTAAGAGCTTTTACCCGCTTGACTACCTGTACCTTTGATACCAATCGTTGACTCGGCAATGGGATTTCCACTACTGCTTGTATCTATACCTACATTTAAGTAAGCCCCGTTTGAATATGTCGCTGATAAACCTTGTTCGTATATACCTCGCCCTCGGTAGAGGAAGGTGCCTAAACTCGCCGACCAGCTAAAGGCAGCATCACCACTGGGCTTAATAAAACGAACATTTGGTGCATAAAAATCTAGAGCGCTTAACGTGGGCGAGCCGTTAAAATGAATACCCGTAACTTGGTTACTAGAGTTAGAACCAATGTAATTAACGGCAAGTTTGTCAGTAGTGACACTGTTAGCAGCAAGAGCTAAAGCACCCACACTACCTTGAACCAGTAGGTTACCGTTTATAACTTCAGTAACCAGAACCCAAGACGAACCGTTCCAATACCGTGTTTGAGCAAAACCGGTTGAAGGATAACTAAGCGTGACCCTGTCCAATAACACTTTTGAATAGCCGGCTGATGTTATTGCTGCATCAGCAGCAGAGTTAGACCAACCATTATTAACTCTGTAAAAATGAGCACTACCTCTACTACCACCCGGTCCCGTTGGACCTCTGGGTCCCGTTGGACCTCTGGGGCCTGTTGGACCTTGTGGACCTCCCGGGCCTGTTGGGCCTGTTGGGCCTGTTGGGCCTGTTGGGCCTGTTGGACCTGTTGGACCTTGCGGACCATCTTGGCCTCTTCGCCCCATGATTTCCTCTAAGCTAACCTCTTCACCGTTAACTTCTTCAAATCTAGGACGAGCAAAAAATGATTCATGAGACTGGTTAGTTACATAGTATCGATACACACGTTGAGTTTGACGTGTTGCTCCGGGTTTGTTGCGAAAATCATTACCGGATCTAACTTTCAAGCCAGTAATAGGGTCATAGACACCACTAATGCCAGTGTTCCCACCGCTATAGCCGCTGCCATGGATGACGCCTACCACTAAGTACCACTTATTCATTTGAGGCAAATCACCAGACCAGAAATATGGATTGGTGTTTTGCCCTCCCCCACTAACGTTGTTAGTGTTAGCCCCATCACAACCTAGATAGTTAGTTAAAGCCGTCCCCGTACTCTTCATCCATACACAGGTTCGATAACTCTTAGTGTGATCTATACCGTAAACATGGGCGTTCCAACCACCATCCGAAGAGTTATCGCCTTTAGTTGCGTGCCAAACTGGCTCTGTAGTACCTAAAGGGCCTTGTAACAGTTCAACCTTGTTTTCATCTGAAAAACCATTTTGGGAAAAACGACCTTGGGTTCCTGAGCGACCAACAACCCAGTGCTCGGCAGCGCGTAACAAATTAACGTAGCCACTTTCACCAAGTATACGAGTCCAAGTATAAAGGCTAGCGTTTGAAGAATCAGTTTGACTGAAATCAGTGTATGTGCCGATGTAGGCTTTGCCATCAGGACTTTGGCTAAACCCGCCGCCGCTACCATCGTCAGCATAAGCAATATGTAAATAGGTTGTTTGGCCGTTCGCACCGTTAGCACCCGGTATACCTCGGTTGCCTTGGGGACCTTGTGAGCCTCTCACAAGCTGCCAACTATAAGATGACGGGTTGGTGGAGTCTGTGGGGCTACTATCCACATAGGTTCCTATGTAGGATTTTCCAGATGGACTTTGGCTAAAACCACCCCCACTAGCGTTATCTGCATAAGCAATATGGAAATAGCTAGGCCTCCCGTCGGCACCAGCAGGTCCTTGTATACCTGTATCACCACGAGGACCTTGCAGACCCTGTAAACCTCGTGGTCCCTGTGGTCCCTGTGGTCCTTGCGGCCCTTGAGGACCCTCAACAAGTACCCAAGTGTATCGAGACGGGTCTGTCGAATCTTGGTGAACAAAGTCAGAATACGTGCCCATGTACGATTTACCATCAGGGCTTTGGCTAAAACCTACGCCAAGTGCTGTGTCGGCATAAGCGATGTGCAAGTAGCTAGTCTCGCCATTGGCCCCGTTAACACCAGGTATACCCTTGTCACCCGCTGGGCCTTGTGACCCTTGCGCTTGAATCCAGTTATAATCACTAGGGTCACTAGAGTCAGCCGCCGTAAAGTCGGAGTAAGTACCGATATATGCCTTTCCTGCAGGATTCTGACTGAAGCCTGCACCACTTGAATCGTCGGCGTAAGCTATATGGAAATAACTGGGACGACCATCTGCACCAGATGGACCTTGAACCCCTTGAGGGCCAGATGGACCTTGCGCACCAGCAGCACCGTCCTCTCCTCGTATCTTCGACCAATCAAAAATACTAAAATCAGTTATTTGGCTAAGTTCGGTCAATGCTTTTCGTTGACCTGGGGCAAAGCCTATCCATTTTTTCCCGGTGCTATCCGTGATGCTTGCATTGGTACCGGTGTTATCGTCGGCATATACACGCCACAAATGATAAGCCGGATCTAACGGCTCAGCGTTAAAATCAATTAAATAAAGCTTATTTTCAAAATTGCCATAAACCTGTGCTTGCTTCAATACACCATTTTGATTGATGTAAACGCTGTTTATTTTGCGTAACGCACCTTGGTGATTAACTGCAGACATAATTACTCTTGAATAACTAGCACAATATCGCCGTGCTTCGTTGAACCAGCACTAGGCACCGATGTAGACACCTGCATTTGAGAACCCAATCGGTTTAACACCTCTGACACTTGCGCCATTAAACGCGCGTTGGGGTTTAATGATGTATTACGCATAATCGCATAATCACTATTAGTTAAATTTGAGCCTTTATATTCATCAAAAAGAGTTAATGTATCGTCAGAATTAATACTTTCTACTTCGAGGATTTCACCGTTAACAATTAACGCATCACCTGGTAAAGGCTTTTGCGCTGCCGTTAACCATAAGCACCCAACACCAGTAACATTTTTGCTACCACTTGCAACATTTATCTTTCCAGCTCTATACCAATTTGAGGCCATTATTACTCCAATGCTTTTACCGCGCCGCTATCACCGGCGCTCTCTAAATAAAGCCCTTGCACCTTGTCAAAGGTAGAACCTCGTTTAAATACATCAGCCACTATTGCTGATTGTTGTACTCTGACCCAATCATTTACCTGAGGAACCAAGACTACTTTGAATGTTTGCACCTGATTAGAAACAGGAACTAAGCAACCTAGCTGAGGGGTTACGCTACCTTCTTCCTCAACATTATGAGAATGAAAATGCTGTCGTTGACTACCGTTTAAATACAAGTAAACGTCAAAGTTACTACTACTACCGCCGCCGCCTTGGTGATCTAAACTAATTCCACTAACAACCAATATCCTGTTTTCTATGCTGCCAAGCACACCAGGCTTAATTTCACCTTCTATCAACACGTACCGTTGACTTGGCCCCACATCGTGGTCTTTGGGAACAACAACAACTGTTCTATCAACAACATCACCGTCCACATTTCTAACGCTGAGCGTGCCTTTGATATCGCAATTTTCATTGATTACAACGTTATCAAGTTCACCACTGGTAGCTCGAATAACACCGTGAATTCTGGCATTAAGGGTTTCTAATAAGCCGGTAGAGGAAATTTTGGTGCGATCATTAATGTTTAGGCTTGTGCCTGTTATCGAGCCACCATTTATGACTGGTGACTCAATACGTATACTCGCGGCAATTTTTTCTGCAACGATATTGGCAGCTATTAACGTGTAAATAGCTGCGGTGTCTATCAACGCCTCTTTAATAACTGTTTTTCCGTCTTTGATCACAAACGGAAATACCGGTGAACCATTACCACCAGTCACAGCAAAAGCTTGGCTATCAACTAAAAAGCTGGTTGCGGTACCATCATTGTAAAAGCCAACACCGCCGCGCAAGTCGTTAACATTTGTCTTAATACCCCATTGAGCATTATATTCACCTTCGTTAGTTGCAACTGTTTGCGTAAGTGTTTGTAAATTAGCTCCATAATCCCCAACCACCGAACTTAAATTAGTGATTTCTGTACTTCTCGCGCGGTTTTCTTCAGTTTGGGTTTGCTGAAAGGTTTGCAACGCTGATGATGTATCTGACAGCGTACTATTTAATGTCCTAATCGATGAATTAATTGTTCTGTCAGCACTAGCAACAGCTTCAGCAAATTCCTGAATAGTAGAGCTATTACTGTTAAAATTAACTCTGATATTATTAATGCTGGTAGCGAGTGCACCACTTGGGCTTGTTAATGCCAGATTGTAAGCATCTATTTTGGCGTCAATCGTATTTTCGGCCAGGCCATTATCTTCCCAATGGCTTTCAAGTACTTCAATGCGATTAACATAGGCTTGATCGGCATTTACAGCGGCATGTACTCCACCACTTAATTTAGCGTAATTTTTATCAAACTTAACTTTTATCGCTTCTTGCTGGTGATAGCTATCTAGCGCATTCATTAATTGCTGCTGCGCTAAAAGCTCCATTAAATCATCTGTACCCTCAATTAAGCTTAAAAGTGGCGAATCGCCTAAAACGTCAGCACCGTGATAGATTCGATGAACATTTTCAACTTCTCTTAACTCACTTCTGAGCCATTGATAATTTTCACCTTGGTAAATATCAGCACTATATTCTTCTAGTACTTCTAGCGGCGTTCGATAAGTTGTCGCTAAACTGCCATTAGTATCATGAATAGGTCCTGATACTCCGGCTTTATTAACGTGACGTATCCAGTAAACAAAGCTCTGACCACTATCAACATAATCAGTAATCAAATTACCTTGTACCGTTAACACCCTAACAGCCATTGAAAATGCAGGAGCAACATGTGCTCCATCGCCACTTTCTACGTAAGGTGTGCCATCATCCTCCAAATGGACGCGCAATCTGAAAATTTCCGTTAGCGCATACCACCTATCATCGGGATCAGGTTCGTTCCAACGCAAAAAAACGGTATTAAATGTTGGTAGTACCTCAACTCCTGTAGGTGCACTTGGTAATGAATAATCACCTGAGTTATCAAATTCAAACTCCAAGACACCCCGGTTTCTAGAAAGGTTAATACCTTTCGCATCAACCAAGTCCCGTATTAAAACAGCTCTATCTAAACCACTGCCTGATTGACCAGATAACTTCTGTAAGATATCAACGATAGAACGTTGACTAGCATCGGCACCTCTTGGCAGAGTAATACCAGGTAACGTTGTCTTGCCCATTAATAAAGTTCAGCCATACTGTTAGCTAAAATCAGGCGACGAATATGAGCGCTACCAGTTAACTTAAACTGCCACTTATCGGCAAGTACACCTGGCAACCTAAACCTATTGTCGGTTAACCCTCCTTTGGCCACATTCATCACTTCAACACCATCGGCAATTAAAATAAACCCAACTTTTTCAGGTTCATCGGTGTCAATAAAACAGCAACTTAAACTATAAACGCCAAGTACAAAAACCTTACTCAGCCAACTGTAATCAAGTCGTTGGCCACTTCCTTGAGAAAAATTAACCAGCTTGTTATTTACCATCAGGTAAAGCGCATCATCAAGCGGATCGCTATAACCGGCAGACGCGTAAAAATTTAACCTTGTAAACGCATTCGCGCGCACATCATAAATAAAACCGCCATCGCCTTGACCGTTGCCTAATGAATCACCGTAAAAACCAAAATAGTAACCGTCGAAGACATAAGCGTGAATAGTATTAGGCTTATATTGTTGCCACAGCCGTTTATCAAGACTTTCCTCAGTTAACAAGCTAACACCTTGAGAACTAACCGCAACTAAGCCTTTGCTACACGCATAAATGACCTGATCACCCAAATCGACCATCGACCGCTTACTGACACAACCTAGACGCATTTCAAGTTTTCTAGGTGTCATAGCATCGGGGGATACACCTGAAAATAGATAGGGATAACCTTCTGTTGCCACCACCAAAGCGCTATCAGTAGCAGCTATAGCAACAACATCGTGCTCAGTGACATTTCTATTAGCAATCGGCCAAGCATACGCTAAAAAAGGCTCGCTAAAGCACACTTCATTACCAGCAAACCCGGCTAAAAAGCCACCAGGTAAATTAACAATGCCTTTCATATTAGTCGGGGGCAAATCATAGCTATCGGTTTCAAGGGCGCCACCTAAAGCACTGTCGGCAACATCGTCAATAAAACTACCTAACGACAAGCCGATAGTAGCAACCAACCTAAAACCAACACTATTAATCGTACTTACACTTCTGTAAATGCGCTTGCTAACTAAATTGTGTCTATTTTCAGTTGGTACCGGAACCGTCAACGTCACCTTATCATCGTCTTGAGTAAGCGTAACCTCATCACTTACAGGGCTAGCTGCCCCTTCCTCACCATAACCATTAACAAACGTCATCACATAAACACGACTAATATCATCATCGATATTATTTGGATCAGGGTCATTGGCGGTCACACTTGCTATCACAAGTTTTTCTTTAGGCGCTGGCACCCCTAACTCATAGTCAGCACCAGGCAAAGCGCTTGGCCCAAGTGCAATATCATTGCTCGTTACTTTTGGTTTACCGTTACCAGTAATATACACTCGACCAAAGTTATCTTGAGCTATTGGGCTTGGGGCAACATCAACATCGTTAGAGAACGAAAACCAATGCCCGCGCTCATACCAATACAGGCTATTAACGATACCTGACACCAAAACAGCGCTAATCTCAACATCATCATATAAAGGCATTAGCTCGCCGGTTTTAATGATTAGATTATCAGCAGCTGACGCATAACTTTCAGGTAGTCGTTCTACCGGAACTAACGGCATAGCCCCTGCAAAGCTATTAACTGTAATCACTAGGCTTTATCCGCGCTGTTCATAGAATAACCAGAATCACCCTCAAGCTTAATACCTAGCCCGTGATAAAATGCCTGATAGTGTCCTTGTGCTCGACTGCCATTCCCCGCATATTGCGTGTCTTTTGAATAAGCGCGATATAACACCCAATCAAGAATAGCCGGTGCATAGGTATCATCTAAGTGAATTGTCTGTGTCGAAGTATCAATATCGGCATCTAATATTGTAATTTTACTAGGGGCAACAGTGTAACTAGCTAAAACATTGGTGCCGTTGGCCACTGGTGGATATAAGTAAAATCTGGTTGGGTCTGTATTGTCATAAACATAGTGCTGAGCTTCGCTGACAACATTGGTATCATCATGCCAATACTCAACTTGCTCATCGAGCCATTCAACATTAATAGCCGTAATAGCTCGCTTTCTACCATCCATATTTCGAATGACTTTACCAAACCGAATAGCATTAGCAGGTAATTCTTGCAACGTTCCCCGCTGACAAGAAAACGAAGCGGTTACAACTTTAGCGTCTGGCCTTTTGTTTACTACCTGCAAATGAGCTTCATTAATCCAATTTAAAAACTCTTGAAAACCCCATCTAACACCAGTGTTATCTTGAGTCATTCGACCAAACTTGTACCAAAGGTCAGTTACTTTTACGGTTGCCATAAAATCCCCAATAAAAAAGCCGCTATAATTAAGCGGCTTTAATAAAATCTATGCTTCACGGTTTTTTTAGAATGCCGAGCATTCTTATTCAAACGTTCTCGACGAGCGGCCCGATACCCTTCACTAAACTTATTTTCGTGATAGGGAACCATATTCGGATTAGACCAAGACTTATCTGGCTGCCTTAGTAGACGCACCAAAGCGCCAGAAACAATCGCCTCTCGATAGTTCTCAAACAAGCTTTCACTAACATCATCACCATCACTATCTGGCTTAACACTGGCAAACACCTTTAAAGGCTTAGAGTCGGTAATATTGTTCAGTAACAACAGCTGACCGCGCTCAGGCTCTTCGTAATCAACATTGGCCTTAAGTACAATCTCACCGTCTTCGGTTTGTACCTGTACTAATCGACACACGATTAAGCCCGCAGGCAAACTATACCGATATAACTGATCACCTAACTCACTTAACCTAACTTCTACACGCCAATAGTCAGACTCTTGACAGAACTCTTGTAGTGAGAGGCGCAGAATATTACGTGCAATAAAATCAGGAACGCCATTAGCTTCAAGTTTCAAAAGTGGCAAAAGCTCGTCTAAGCAACGCATAAATTAACCACCTAAGTGCTCTTTAGCGTAAACCAATACCTTTTTACGACGCTCTGAAAGCTTTTCACCTTCTTCAAATTGAACATCGCCAAAGCCATTATCTTGCACCCAAGCATCAAACGCAGCGTTAGTTTTTAGACCTTCTAAAACCTCCGATAACGTTGGTTCATTATCTTCGTTATCAACTGGTGCTTGGCTCACTGCTTCTTTAGGCTCATTACCAACAGCACTTTCGCTAACTTTCAACTGCTGATATTCAGCTTTAAGCTCATCACTTACTTCGTTTTCTTTCAACCAAACATCAGGGAAACGCAATAACACTTCAGCGTTAGCCAACGGCACCTGTTTTGGCTCAAACGGTTTAAACAAAAGGCCACTACCGCTGACCGTATCGCGCTTAACAGCTTTGCTGCCAATATAAACCACAGATAAATAACTCATTATCACTTTCCTCTATCAAAAACACACAACCACTTACTAAATACTTAATTACTATTTATCTAAATACTAAATAACTAGTAACTAACTACTAAGTATTTTTATAACACTCAACAAAAAAGCCACTTCCGTCAAAAAGTGGCTTTTGATTTATTGAATAACTTAACTAAAAAAAGGTAATTAATTACCTTCAAAAACATAGTCAAATACAATATCAATGGCACCTGTTGCACTAGCACCTTTAACCGTAGCGGTTAAAATACAAGGCTCATCAATATATACCGGCGCGCCGTCATAGCGCGTGGTTTTATCCGACGTTGTCGTAATGGTTGTAAACTTATTTGGTTCATCTGCAGTTGCACTTTGCGGATATTGAACCCCTAGTTGCAAGCTCGTGCCTGCCCCTAAGTTCTTAGTTACTGCCTTGATATCATCAACGCGAATACCAGCGCCAAACTCGCCTAGCTGCACTACAGTATCAACCGGGGTACTAGCTAAGTTAGCATGGCCATGAAAGGAACTTTTATTGCCATAATGGCCGTTAAAGCTTGTTTTAGATAAACTTGGAGCACGTAATTCAGGCATAAGACCTCCTACTTAACTGCTGTATCTAAGGTTAAAATGCCGTGGTCACGACGATAACCCAGGCTGTCTTCAAAGCTTAATTTCTTAAGACCTTGCACCCAGTTAATCGACGTTTCACAAGCATTATCGTGATCGACCATTTCTTTGTTGATATTGAACTGGCGACCATTACTTTGCTTAGTCTTACCATAAGCCGAGGCAACGGCTTGTGCGCCCACTAAAATAGAACGCTCCACTGGCACCGCTGCCGTTTGTTGACTCACTGTACCTGCCTTATCATTAGCAGCCACATCAACGTTATCACCAGCATTCCAACGAACGCGACGATTCATAGGCTTCACTAAGATATTGCGATACATCAGGCAATCACCTTTAAATACTTGGTGATTAAAGCCAGAGCTTCGTTTTTGCGCATTGGCAATCATTTGGTTCCAGTCTTTTGCACTGGCAGAGGTTTGAAAGTCATTCCACTGACGCGGAGTAACAAACTGCACATACATTGGTGACTCATCCGCTTGCTTATCGCCAGTTAGGCGAATATAAGGGATAGGGTTAGCCATTTCTTGTAAGTGTAACCACATATTGTCAACCGACTCTAACGAGAATAAATCTGCAGAATCTAATTGATCAACACTGGTCGCATCACCGCCGTAAAACTTACTGTCGTAGTTTGGCACTACCAACTCATTAACCATAATTTTGGCAAATGACTTAGCTGCTTCTAATGGCACAATATTGTAGTTCGGATCAAACGCCGTACCACGAGCACCACAGAAATGATAAAACGCCACTTCATCCATTAACTGCTTGTAGTACACCATCAACGACTGGCGCCCCGCTTCAGTTAAATTGTGAGCAATCTCTTGCTGAGTCATGGCACCACCATCGTCAACCATGTGACGATACTGGTCAATTTTCAGCGTATCGTTAGCAAAGGTTAGGTTGTCACCTCGACCTGCTAAACGAGTATCACCCATTGTTGGCTCTTTGGTTAATCGGTGAATAATATCCACCGTCACCTCTTTACCCTGACTTTTTGACAAGTCAGAAACACGTACCACAGGTGAACCGGCATCGGTTTGTTCGCGGCCAATTTCTTTCATACCTTTAGGTGCTTTTTTCGCTGCACCAGTCAGCATGTTCAAGAAACTTGGCTCTCGAATAATCGCGGCAAATAGCGCCGCGTTAAATAACTTCTGTTTACTACCTTCAGGAATATTAACAGGCATCAGCTTATCCTAATTCATTTAACAAATCGTTAAGCTGATCTCCCCCCATAGCATCTAAAGTTTGCACTAATTGGTTGTCACTTTGTGCAACTAACCGCTCAGCTAACGGCAAATCAGGCACATGACCTGAACCGTTAGCGTCAGCTATAGAATTGGGAACATCAGCACCTGGAGCGCTTTCCTGAGGTTGAACTTGTTGCTGTGAATAGGTAGCCACCACTAAATCAAAACGGTCTGCAATCGCCATATCGGGGTGCGCCGTTCTAAGTTGATTATCAATCGCAATCAACTTATCTCGATTCCCCTCGTCCTGAAACAAACGATTAAGCACGCTATTGCCCGCTAATGCCTGTTCCACTTCTGCTTGGCTTGGCTCATTAGGTACTATTGCTTGAGCACCGTTTTGCTGCTGTAGTTGCTTTTGTAAGATCGCGTTTTGGTTAGCCAAAATTCTAACCGCATCCCCGACCTCACCATACTCACCTAAGTTATTCAGCACGTCATCGGTAATCTGCTCGTGTTCTGGCAGTACCGGTGCTTGAATATCATGCTTTTCAAACTGCTGCTTGTTAAGTTGATTTAGGCGCTGCTGTTCATCTAACTGAGCTTGTAACTCAGAAATTTGACGGTCTCTTTCACCTAAAACACCATTAACTTTCTGTAACTCTTCACGGGTCCCCGTAAGCACCTCATAAGGAATTAAGTTTTTACCGTCTTTAGTCAACACACCATCAATATCAATCTCGCCAGGCGCTGCGTTTGACTCCGCTGTTTGCGCTTCGTCTACACCTTGTTCGTCGTTATTATTGGTTTGCACTTCATCGGTTGCATTAGCTTCATCGTTTGGCGCTACGCTTGCCTGTTCGGCTACACCTGATTCATCCGCTAAAGAGCTAATATTATCAATTGCCGCTAACAACTCAGCTTCATCACCCGAGGCGAGCAACGCATCAACATCTAACTCTACATTTTGATTTTCAACACTCATAAACACTCCTAATTGCCCTGTCGCTGGGCTTGCGAAAATAAAAAAAGCCACTTGGCTGCTAGGCACAAATGGCTTTTTTTATTTCAGCAAAGGCCGCTTAGCGGCCATGCTTTATTTAATGTAAAAACTAAATTTAATGGGGCATCTGACCAAATAATTGGTCAATTTCCATCGCGGCTTGTTTAACCCTATCATCACCAGCAAAACTCATCTGTTGCTCTTTTTGTTGAATTTGCGTCATTAAATCAACCGCTTTAACCCCTGCTAACTGACTATCGGCTTCATATTTACCGGCTCGCTGCTGGCTTTCCAAAAGTTCAGCTTCTTGCTTAGCTATCGCTAATTGGCGCTCTTTCATTGACAGCTGTTCAAGCTCCGCTTGCTTTTTCTGCTGCGCTTCAATTTTCTGCCTTAGCTCATCAGAAACATCATCCAAACTCACTGGCAAGCCCATTGCTTGCTTGATTTCTTGCACTCGTTCGTGTTTACGCGGCAAATCACTAAGCTCAATAATATCTGGCAACAATGCTAACTGGGCTTGTTCAGGCAAGCTTTGTGCTATGGCCACTAATCTATCTTGCGCTTGTGCGCGATACCCCGCGGTCGATTGAATATCAGCCAACACAACATGAGATTTTGTGAGCGCAACTTGATTGTTAATGTTGCTTCCATCGCCAACGACTTCGTTAAGCTTAATGGTTTTAGTAGGGGCTGAATCATTTCGGTTAACGACAACTTGCATTGGCTTATCGCCAATATCTTCAACAATCATTGCCAGCAATAACTCATAGACCTTTTGTCTAGCAAACCGATAGTTATCATTAAGCTCGCTTAAAGTAACGCTACCTTGTTCAACTAATGACGCTATAGCAATACCTGACTTAACCCCATCACCTTCTTGACCTAAGAATGATGGATAAACACCGGCAACATCCTGAATTAACCCCTTAGCCTCTTGCATAATGGTGAACTGCTGGGATGCAATATGGGTTTCAGCATCTATTTTAAATGTTTGTGTTTCTAGGTTTCGGCGCTTGGCATTTAAGATGATCACACCATCAGGCTTAGCAACTTCAGCGCGAACATCTTCGTTACTCATATCAGTCGCATCATCATCCATAATTACTCGACGCGCTTTTAATATCCAGGTTAATACTGAGCGCCTGAAATTATACTCGTCTTGTGCGGGCATCATCGCCTTTGCCAGACCGTAAGGCTTTCTAGTATCACCTTCTCGATAACCCCAAAAAGGCACCCAAGGAAATTCATTGTGCGGGTATCGGCTATAACCATCGTGCACCATGTGCATACCGATATACCAAAGTTCTCTCATCACAACATAACTGCGCTTTTCAAGGCGAGCACCGCCAAATAGCACCATATTCATATGCTGGCTATTGTTGCGTTCAAACTTAACCACGAGATTATCACTGATAAGTACAACGCCCTGTTCATAAACTCGCTTAAACAAGTGAACCACTCTCACTTGTTTGCGTTCATCACTAAACCAATCATGCCGATCTAAATTAGACGCGTCTTGCTCATTATAACAACCCAACAAATCAGGGCTCAGCTCATCAATACCTTCATTGGTGTTAAGCTCCTCCCAATCACTAAACACGTTTTCAATGAGCTCTTTATGCTTTGGAAATGTTAGCTTTGCTGTGTCTTCATCAAACCAACGCTCTCGGCAAGCCCAACGAGCATCTTTCAAGTCAGGGCGTTTACTGGCCCAATCCCAATGGATTTCGCGCCAATCAACTTCCTCAGCAACATAGTCCTCACCAAATGGGTCTGTATTTCTTCTAACTTCAACCCAACCCAATCCAGCTTTTACTTGTCGGCCATAAGCATCTGATACAGCTCTATCAACCATTGCTAAACGAGAATGTTCGTTTAGTTTTTCATTAAGCCCCTCTGAAACTTCGGTACCTTTTTCGTCATCGGCTTGCACAATTGCATCACGACGAGTTTTAGCCTCATTACCTAACACACCGTTAATGGCTGGCTGCATTAAATTAACGATAATGACTGGCTGACCGCGCTCCTCCATTACACTGACAACTTCAGGCTCTAATTGTCTACCATCGTAATACGCCTCAGCTCTGGCCGATTCAACCCGCCAACTTGGTTGTTGATTAATGTCTTCAATAATGGCCTCAATTAGTGGCCGACCCGAAAGATCAAACATCAACTACAATCTCCAATTCTTCTTAACAGATTTAGTGTGGGTTCTAGGTTTTACTCTCGGCATCCGTCTTAGCATTTCTTGACTTATCGCATAGCTCATTACATTGTCATCAAAACAGCCTTCACGGGCGTTTGTCCTACCTTTTTCATCAATTACATACGTAAAACATTGCTCAATCGAATGGCGACACAAAATGCCGCTCGATTCATCGCGAATAAGCGCTGCTAAGTTATCAATAATAAAAGGCTTACTGGCAACTGTGGTTAACCAACCCACTTTTTTGGTTCTATCCTCTATTCGCTTATCCAAATCTTCTTGGATATACAAATTCGGATAATCCAAATCCTTTAATCGCAGCAATACTGCATGGCCATGGTTATTTCGCTCAGGCCCTAAAAAAGCCTCGTTGTAATGTCGGCCGATAATATTTAATAACCGACCAAATAAATCGGCATCCAAGTGACCGTGATAATGGCAACATTGCACCCCAAGCTGATCTAACACATCAAAGCTAGAAAAATCACCTTGCTCTAAGCCCTCGGCAACATCAGCACCCACAGCGTATTGCTGACTTTTTACCGGCTCAGCAAATACCTGAATCAACCCACTAGCTGCTTTAAACTTAACGCCTTTATCATCTCGCTCTAAGGCGTCAACTTCTGCTTTCGTTAACGGCTCTAAAGCATTTTTAGCCCAGTTAACCCGCATCCATTTAATCGGATCAATACACTGACTCAAACAAGTCATCATGCCATCGGTATCAAATACAGGACGGCCAGAAAATAAAAATGCCTCTTCAATATTGCACGGGTATTCTTGCTTAAACTTATCTAAGCTTTTAAGCTCATTAATCTTCAGCCTGCGCCAATAAAGCTGCTCATCGTCAAGTTCAAAGGCGTACTTCTCACCATTAATATGATGTTTAATTTGTTTGCACAGTAGCTCTTCTGCTTCTGTTCTAACAAAGCCTTCTGGCAAGCGCTCTCGGTATTCATCTTGCCAATACCAGGGGACAAAAATAACCTCGAATTGTCCCTCGCCTTTGACTGCATCCATTACATAGTCATAAAAGCTGCCACCAACGCCGTTAGCAGTCGATTCTAAAATAATCTCACTACCATCAGCGTTGGGTACTGCTTGCATCACACCTGCAAGTATTTCACTGGCAAAAGGCCAAAAAGCCACTTCAGAGCCATGAAACAATTGTGCGGTAAAGCCACGCCCGGTCTCTGCATTTCTCGCAGTACCCAACTCATAAGAGCCAACAATTTCGGGAAACGACATCCCGCCTTTTCCGCTATCTTGCCCCTTAGCAGGCTTTACATAATCAGGGCAAAACTCATGATAGCGCTGAACCATTTCATATAGTTTGCCTGTTGTCTTACTCTCGTGACTTAAAATAAAAGCTGCTAAACCTTTACCTTCAGTAACCTTTTTGTAGTACCTGGCACCAACATAGGTAGAACCACCTTGTTGACGCCCTTTGAGTAAAACTTTTCTTACCTTTCCAATGCGTCTTAATTGGTCTTGGCACTCAGCGTGAATATGTTGCTGAGCTTTATTTATAATGAGTGGTTTTACCGCACCTTCTTTTGTTCTTATTCGCAAACAAACTTTGGCAAATGCTGAAAATGGAGCGGTTCTAATCTCCAGTATTTTGGTTAATCGACAGCTCATTAAGCATCAGCAAGCGAAGCTTCTTTTATCTGTTGATGAAGATCGTTTAGTGCTTCGTCATAACTACCGGCCTTATCATCTTCATCTAACCGATAGACTTTACGCTCAAGCTCGTGAATAGTTTTCATAGCGTTAGCAGCATGGTTTAAGCTCTTACCCGTGTAATCAAGAGGAAGGTCAATTTCAAGAGACTTACCTTTACTCTCGATTGTTATATAGTCTTGGTTTAACTGAGCTTGCAGTTTTGCCATAAAGCCTGCCACTAAGCTTCGCATCTTAGTTAAGTCACCACGTTGATTAGTGATTACACCAACTTTTTCTTCGGCTGCTTGCTCAACTATTTGCTCATCTTCACCTGTTAGTACTTTTCCAGATACTAGGCGAGATTCTTTATCTTTTAAGCGAGACTTAACTTTGCCACTTAAGTCTTTCTCCCAGCTACCTTCACGGCGCTTGCGCCTAATTGTTGCTTCAGAAACATTGTGGCGTTTAGCTAACTGCCGGTTGCTATATAATCCAGTGCGATACTCGCGCTCGACAACTTCCCAATCAATACTTTTATTTGCCATATAAAAAAGCCAGCGCTAGGGCTGGCTTACTCTTAGTTATTAACTATTACAATACTCAAGCTCGTAGATGTAACGCATTAACTTAGCAACATCTTGCTCTGTTAGTACAAGCACCCTTTCGTTATTTAGGGTTTCTACTTTTGGATTTATCACTGGCTTTATCGCTACGCATTGAGACTTCTTTAATGAAGTCATCTGGCATCCGCTCAGCATTAGCACCAAAGCTATGCTTAAAAGCATCAATAGGATCTTGCTCAGCATCATCAACCTTCTGCTTAAATTCACTTTGTTTTTTGTTTGCTAACGAGGTTGTGAACAACTCCAACAACTTGGTTAGCAACAACAAAAACGCTTTCATCGGATACCTCTTCGCCTATCTGACGAACTTGGCAATCGACTATCCTTGCTGTTCAAATTAACGGCAATCAAATCAATCCAGCCTTGCATTTCAGCCAATACCATTTTTGCACCCTTGACGTAACTGTCATCTTTGGTGCTCGGTGTAACCGACGTTACTTTAACTAATACCTGACAAATTAAAGACGCAGTGCCAATCACAGATACAACAGCAACGCTCATACTTTCAATAGTTGGTTCAACACCAAAAAAACGCACAGCTAAAAAAGCTATTAGTGCGATCAAAAACAATGCAATCATTCTCTTCATCATTCACCTCTCATCAAAAACAGTCACTTGGCCAATGTTTATTAACCATTGCCAAATAGTGTTCAACACTGCCCTTACCCGATTTAGTGTTATAAAAACGCTTCCAATAACTCGCCCTAGCTTCTCTAGTGCCAGGTATTACCTCAGGCACCGTCCAATATCTAAGGCGGCAAAATATCGCGGCCAACAATGGGTTATAAGCCAACTCAACATATTTAATATGCGCAATTGAAATACCAAAACTGTCATAAACCTTGCTGGCAATATCACCACTTTGGTATTTCTTTTTAAGCCACTCAAATGTGCCTTTATCTATTTGTGTCCACCCAATACCTAGCTTCAATGGATGTCTATCGCGAAACGTCCCAAGACCAGTTTCAACACAACCAGTTTCTAGCATCATCGTTGGAGCGGTACCTTCAGCTCCATGACCAATACAATCACATACAGCCAAGCTCAGCTCTAGTGCAATACGCTCACTGACCAGACCATATAAACGCGGCATCGTTACTCAGCCTTAAAAAAGTTTGGAAAACGCTTGCGGGTAGCCTGCTCAAGCAAATGAATTGCCGTACCACCCATATGGCCAGAGATACCTGCAGCAAAAGCGGTTAATGTCAAAGAAACGCCAAACTCTTGGCAAACCAATACCGTCAGCATTCCAGCAAACCCACTAATAGACCATTCACCAATCAACTCAGTCAAAGAAAAGTCTTTACCTGATTTTTTCAATCGAGCGATATATGCTGCAGTACTTCCCCATACAGCAATTAACATACAAAAAAAGAAAGACGAATTTTGCTGAACAAATACCAGCAACGCGCTTAATGTAGAAATGGATTCATTATTCATAAGGCAAAAAAAAGCCAGCGAAAGCGCTGGCAAATAGTTAATCCTTGGGGGATAAATAAATGTTTGGAAACATGTTCAACGCAACTTTCGCTACGTTACGAAGAAATTTAACAAACTAGCTCAAAAAAAACTACTCATTTTGAGTAAATTTTTAAAAACATTCATTAACCACATGTTTTATAAGAAAATTAACTTTCACTTTTAACAACTATCGGCAGTCCATGTAAGTGAAAACAATCCCGTTGTCCTTTATCAACTAATACTTTTCACAACCTTAAAATCGTGACAAGTCACGATGAAACAACATATAAACGTGACAGTCACGCTTATGCTTTTAGGGCAGAATCAGCCACTCCAATACCAAACCACTCATACTGGCCGCACTTCACACACTGATAACGCGCCCTGACTTGCTTACTATAATAGTTAAGCACCTGCTCGCCACTAACCTTCATACTGACTGATTTACAAGGTTCACACTTCTGACTTTCAGGAGGTGAAACTTTATACAACCCGGTCATCAAAAACACTTCCTGTTAACTTCGTCAATTACGACCAGTTTTGCTTTTTTAACTTTTCGTTTATAAGTCGAAAGTGAGCACTTAATTATCAAAGCTCTTTCTGACTGGCGTATTGAAGATCTAACATCAAGCCTTAGCGCTTCAGCAGCCAAAACATCTACCTTTGCCAAACTAGCTACAGCTTGCTCAATAGCAAACTCAACATCATCTACCGACCAATCAACAAAACTTCTTTGCTTAACCTTATCTTTATTGACCAATGCATTAGACGTCATACCTGGTAAGCGGATATTACCCGCCAAACACCAAGCAGCCCAACGCTCCAACCATTCATCGATATTATTAAGATCAAGCATCAATAATTACTCTCGATAATCTACCCCGGGCTTTGGCAATCCTCGTTTGCTACTTTGCCTTAGCATACATTGGTGATAACCGCTCTCTATGGTGCCAAACGCCTTATGGTCATCTGTTATAGAGACCATGATATCGCCTTTTAAAATAGGAATGTCAGAGGATAAACATTCAGCCACATGCCAAATAAAACCGCCCTTTTGACGAACGAAATCGGCCTCATTTGAAAAAATAATTGGCTCAATGAGCAATACTTGTTTATGAAAGGATTGATTGATTGTCTTAAGTGTAGTTCTTCGACCCTTTCTGCATTTATTACCTACTGTCCAGTGACAAACAGAATAGCTAGCTGCTTCCTTTAATTGTCTTACAACCTCTTGAACAACACTTTGTTTATCGAACACACCAACGATAGCAATTAACATAAAAACTTGAAAAAACTCAATTTGAGTAAATACTAACAATTAGATTATCTATTAACAACTATTAGCTAATTATTAATCAACTAATTAATACGCAAAACACTATATTTAGCATGTAAATATCTTTATTATTTGAAATGTTAAATCAATAATCACTCGCAACTAAGGTGCCTCAAGGCATGAACGATAAAATAGAAAGCGCAGATATAATTCAGCAAAGAGCTAGGGAAACCATCAAGCAATTGCGAATTGATAACTTTGGCAAGCGCAAAGTACCAGAATTTCACCAAGCACTAGTTAGCGTTCTTGGACGCCATTTGCCACCAACCACCTATCGAGGCTATGAAGACTCTTCAAGAAGAATGCCTATAGATATAGCTATCGCAACAGCTAGAATACACAACGTTCCGCTAAACAAAATATTAGGTGTTAGTGACTTACAAGATGATGTATGGATACAAGATCAAGACCAAGCACTAGACCGTGATATTGACTATTCGATATATACAACACCTAAGGCGATAGACGAAAGCGGCTTTAAGATCAAAGCTAAAACATTGCTAATGTTTAAAAGCGATATACAGTTTTCACACACAAACATCTTTTTATGTAAAGACAATCACGGCCAAACTGCATTACATGTATTTAGCAGCCAAGGGCAGATAACAACAGCTAGAAACAACGATAAACTAGCTATTGTCGGCCAATTGGCCTTTATTATGGAATCAATATAAAAAATAAACCTACAAATATCTTCAAAATGAGTATATTATCAAAAACTCATTTTGAGTATATTGGTTTATTTATGTTATTTGGTTACGAACAAAAGAAACAACTAGAAGAACTACGAGCATTAATTCAAGGTGCGATTCACATCATCAATAGTTCACATGACGAATCTGAGCAACTACCACCAGAGCAAGCACTAGACAGATCACTAGACAACAACAACAGCGCTTCGCACTTACTTAGACGCGCACAAAGAAACTGCCTTGAAATAAAATCCCACCTCGACAGCTAGCACTTAGCATCTCGCCATAATTCAAACACTTATTTCTACCTACTTTTTCGTTGCCTTTTTCATGGGCAATAAAGGCCACTCAAAATGACAACACTTACAGTGGTTTTGAATGTGATCTCTGATCACTTCGTTATGCCATGTTCCACACCTGTTACTGCAATATTTATTTAATGTTTTTCCATAGGCTTTGGGTTTAACAGTCTCGCCTTTAGCATTAAATTGACGACTGACCTCTAAGCTTCCACATTTAGGACAAGGACTGTCGCAAGGTCTTACTTCTGACATACAAGCCTCTACTTTTCCGAAAGCTCTACTTTCAAAACCTCAATAGCTAATTTTGTCTTTTCGATTTCTAAATCATTTAGTTCATTTTTCTTATCAACCGAATAAACAATAAAACCAACAAAGGCGACAAAACAAAGCATTGAGAACAAAGCAAAACAGTCTTCTATAAAATTTCTCATCACATCCTCACTTAACAACTTTCTAGCATCAAAATAAACAACAAAAATACTCAAAACGAGAAACAAAAACAACTAAAAAAACCAATGTCGCAAAACGGCGCAATGCGTCATTTTGGCGAGTGCGCCAAAAAACACATATCCAACAATAACAACACCATACATTCAAAAACACACTTTTCACGCGTGCAACACATGTGCGACAACCTTTAGACTTTCGGGTTGATTTAATTGTTTTTCTTTCAGATACAACAACTAACGAGCACCTAACATAACTCAGCATAATATTTGGTCCATGGAGAATATTGTTATTTTATACATATGATGATGTTTTAAAATTCATCCATCCCTTTTAAATGTTAGGTATTAAAGGCTCTTTGCGATTTTATTATATCGTTAATATATCTGCTTATTGAAAAGAGCAAAAAAACAACTACAATAGAAAAAATACTCAATTCGAGAAATAAAAATGCACTTTAAATACACCAAACAATTACAAGCAGGAATAATTTTTGGTCGCCTGAACGGAAACGTTTTCGTTGTTGAGCAAACAGGCAATGAAATGGAATGTTTGAATTGGGCTATCAAGTACTGCAAAAAGCATCATCTGCCACTGCAACTCAGCAATTAATGTTTTACATAAACAACTAGAGATCAACGCTACGAACAAAACCAAGGTTTGTAGGGAAATTCAGGCTTTTTGTCTCTATAAATTCGAAATGGAACTTTTATAGAGAACTTGAATGGCAAATGAACAATTTAAACAACGCGCTTTTAACGCAGCACAAAGCGTACTTAAAAATAATGAGGAGAACAAAGTGTCAGAACAAGATTTAAACCAAGCCAAAACTGAAGCTATCACTAGCTTTTTAGACACAATGATCGGGGCTTTAGAGTCGGGTTTTACTGACAAAAACAACCCTACGCTGGCTGAGATTTATCATTTTGCTACGTGGCACATCAAAGACAACTATCGTCAAGATATACCTAGCTTGGCTGAAAAATGGGGTGAATACGTTGAAGCTGAGTGCAAAGGAAATTCAGCTCAAGATAAATGGTTAAAAACTGACGAATTACCCCCAGAAAACGAAAAACTTTGGTATTGGGTTTATATACCAACTAATGATGCTGTAATTCTGGCTAGATTCAATAACTACAAACAATACGGTGGCTTTGAAAATTGCTGGCAAGATATATGTAACGATGACTTTGAATTAGCGAATACGCTATACCAGCCGATTACTGAGCCTTTGGCTCCGAAAAAGTAGGCTTTTTGGCTTACAGAATTGTACTTAAAAATAGGAATGCAGTAGTGAACGAAGAACAAAAAAAGAAAGCGGTTTTCGCGCTAATGTTTTACGTAAACCAAAATTTAACGGCTAGTGAAGCTATAGAAATAATTGAAGCAATAGAGGCTGGCAAAGTTCCATTTATTAGCGCAGAAACTTCGCAAAAGTAGGCTTTGCCCTACAACGAATTGTACTTAAATCGAGTAACTATGAGTAATAAGCGAAAAAGAATTGGAATGCTAATTTCACTAAGAAATTCACTGGGCGATATTGAAGTTGACGCGAAGAACCAAACGCCCGAAATATTGATTTCAAATATGAAAATCATGCAAGAGCATGTAAAAGAAATTCTAGCGTTAGATGGTGTTGCTCCAATGCCTGCTGACACTGTTTTAAAGTAGGCTGATATGAAGAAGAATTTAACCTTTATTGTTTCTATTGCATGGCAAAAAACAAGCTCTGGTACAACTGAGACTAGATTAAGAACTAGCATCTACTTTAAAGACCGTGACGGGGTGAATAGTGAAGATGAAGCACTTGGTCGCGCAATGAGAGAGCAAAAGAAAGAATTTGATGTACCCGCTGAATTCAGTCCTTTTGTTCACAATACGGCGTCGACTTGGCAGTCGGCCAAGAAATCAGACCTAAGTTGTCTTAGATACTGTTAATTAAGCGTACTTAAACGGAGAAATTATGAAAAACAGAATAGCGGCACTAATTATCACAACAATAATGGCTTTGTTTGTATTCGGTGCAACCTTTGCCGTTGTTTTAATGCTCGGCTTTGATATTAAACCAATCGAAGGGAGCGAAAGAACTCAATGTGAAGCCACTTTAATTGGAAGCGCCATTTTAGCGGTAGTTTTCATCGGCTTCTTCAACGGCGTTAAATGCTTAATGAACACTTTTAGTTGGTTCGTTGAAGAATTCGATAAACGCGACCACATGGATTTGGGGTAGAGGTTACTATGACTGAATATGAAAATTTATCAGACGTTCCATGCCCTGAATGCGGTAGCGACTTTATGGCTTTATCAATTGAATCAAGTCGCGAAATGGGCTTTAGCCGCATACATTGCACTGAATGTGCCGACTTCTTCTTTACAAAGAACACGCATGAAGAAGGCTTATTAAAAGCTTTTCAGAAGAAGTACAAAGTAAAGATTACACAAAAGTAGGCGCTCATGAGTGACGACATAATTACAGGTTTTATTGTTGGTTTGTGTGCTTTTCCAGTATTGAAATTCATAATTTCAGCTATGTTCGAAAAAGCAACTAGAGAAATAGAACAGTCTTTTGGCGAGGCCGCTGAATACAAAGATCAAGATTAATTAAAGCGTACTTAAAAAGAGGAAATGAAATTGAAAGCTAACAACACACTTAAACGTAATTTTGCCATTCACTCACCATTTGGGCGTGGCGGCAGCATCTTCTTTGACAAGGGTGCAAAGTGTTATGTGTCAAAACCCGATCTTCATGGCGATTGCAAAGTTAATTTTGGCGTGGCGCACACGAAAATGACAAAAGACCAACGCGAAGAATTTTTAACGCATTAAAGTAGACAAATAACTAGTACCAACGCGTACTTTAGGAGAAACGGACAATGTTTATTAATGAGCAAGTTAAACGCTTAATCGCTATCGAGTCAAAAGCTAAGTCTATTGCTAATAAAATTGACGTTAATTGCGAAGATAGTCAGAAGCAATATGAGGAACTTTCTATGCTAGCAAATGAGCTAGGTGGAGTTATTAACGCTTTAGAGGCTTCGCAAAAGTAGGCTTTGGCCTGCTCAGAATTGTACTTTAGGAGAAACAAGTAAATGAGCATTTACTACGACAAATACAAGAAAGAACTTGATGAATTAGCAATTGATGAACACGTTGAGCGTGTAGAACTAGCATACAAGCATGCAAAGGCTTTTATCACAGATACCAATCAAGTGAGCATTTCAAAGATTCAAAGGGCGTTACGTATTGGTTATAACCACGCAGCAAGTATTGTTGAAAGAATGGAGTCTGAGGGCTTAATCAGCAAGCCAACTAGTGACGGTTATAGGCATGTTTTAGATGCTGCTTATTCCATAGATACGGGAATATCTCACCAAGTAGAAAAAAAGAAAAAACTCTTAGAACTTATGCGCGAAGCTGAAAAGTTGGCTTATGACTACTTTCAAAATTGTGAAGTGGGCAGTGAGCGAAACGCAGCAGCACAAGTTTATGAAAATATCAGGACAGCAACTATGGTTCGTTGTTCATAAAAGTAGGCGCTCATGAGTGACGACATAATTACAGGTTTTATTGTTGGTTTGTGTGCTTTTCCAGTATTGAAATTCATAATTTCAGCTATGTTCGAAAAAGCAACTAGAGAAATAGAACAGTCTTTTGGCGAGGCCGCTGAATACAAAGATCAAGATTAATTAAAGCGTACTTAAAAAGAGGAA
>NZ_JAGHQT010000024.1 GCF_017744155.1 Endozoicomonas sp. G2_1
TTAAGTGAAGCGAGAAAAATGGTCGAGGAATCAGTTGTTATCTATAATCAACGAAGGCCACACATGGCCTTAAAATACAAAACGCCCGATGAAGTACATCGAGCGTTTTAGCGTAAATAGTGTCAACTTATACTAGGACAACACATATTTACTGAATATTAGAATGATACTTTAAATTCAGCACCAACAAAGCGACCTTCATTGATAATCGCAGCATTGTTGGTAAAGTCGACACCACCAATGGCTTGAACTTCATCAGTAATATTGCGAACAAATAGAGCAACTTCATAGGTATACTCATCTGGGTACCAAATGTAACCCGTGCGTAAGCCACCTTCTAACAAAGAATCACCGGTAAATTCAACCGAACGATACAAGAAGAAATCAATCTCATCACGATACGACCAATCGGTGTAAATGTAGAACTCTGAGGCATCAAACTCTTTGGTGTAACGAGCCGTTAAGTTAGCAATCCACTCAGGTGCGTGTGGTAAGTTATTTCCGCCAATACGCGCAAACGTTGTACCACCTGCGACCAACGTTGGGTCTGTCACTGTACATGAAGCACAAACTGGAACAGATAGCGAATCATCTTTTAATTCTGTATTGTTGTAACTTACTGACGCTGTTACAAATAGCTCATCAGTAACAATAAATTCAGAATCAATTTCAAAACCGTAACCAACGGTTTCATCTGCGTTAACTAAACGAGCAGTATTACTATCACCCCCAACAGAGGTCAATTGTTGATCATCCATGGTGTAATAAAACACAGAGGCATTAACACGCCCTTCACCGTCTAAAATATCGCTCTTAATACCCGTTTCAAAAGACAAAATTGTCTCGCTGTCAGCAATAGAAATACCGTCACCAAACGCGAACAATGAACGACCTTGAATGCTTGGTGCGCGGAAACTGTCAGCAACACGAGCAAATAAATTGATGTTATCTGAGTATTTGTAAGTAGCACTTAAGTCCCAGCTAACATGAGTATCACTTGGATTAGCCGTGCCGCGAACATTGTCCGGTGCACCTAAAAATGCCAATGGACTTTGCGTACGCTCTGAGCTGTACTCTTTGTCATCGTCTGAATAACGAAGGCCTAAGGTCACCGCTAGTTTTTCTGATACGTCGTAGTCAAATGAGCCAAATAACGCCCACGCAGTTGTTTCTTGCTCTTGAACAACAAAACCATTTTGCTGACCGCCAGTAAACAAGCTGTCATACGCAAAACTCTGGATAGTTAAGTCTTCGTTAAAGTAAAATGCACCCACTTGATAATTGAAATCACCAGTAAAGTTACTCGCTAAACGAATCTCTTGCGTGATTTGATCGTGATCTGGGATCGCATCAGCGGTTTCAGAGCTCAAATTAATTACGCCTGGGCCGCTTGATGGGAAGTTTGGCGGACAACCAAAGCCGTTACAACCAAAACCACCGTCGACGTCAGCACGAGAAAAAATTTCAGCACTTTCCCAACCTGTGATTGAAGTCACAGTGTGTTCGCCAAGATCAAGTTCTAATTTTAAACTGGCGCCTTGGGTTTCAACTTCTTGAGTTGCACGGCTTGCAGCATCGTGTTGCACGCGATCTTCGTCAAAGCCAGCAACTAAATTGTTAGTGCCCGTTGCAATAGCATTTGCGCGAAATGGCACTGGTTCGCCATCTAAGTCGCGAGCGTGGTAATTGAATAACGCGTTGAAGTCATCACCCTCGTATAAAAACTGAATGCGATAAGCGCGATCAGTGTAGCCACCTAAAACGTCATTTTGTTCAAAACCAGGAGCAACGTTGTCAATAAAGTTATCGCGATCTTGATTTAAAAATGAAACACGAGCAGAAAGCTTATCGGTTAAACCTCCACCTACAGCACCACGCAAATCTGAAGTATTGTCACTACCGTATGAAAGTGACGCAAAGCCTTCAAATACTTGACTTGGCTTAACTGAATCAAATTTGATTAAGCCAGCTGGCGTGTTGCGACCAAACAAGGTACCTTGTGGGCCGCGAAGCGCTTCAACACGTTCAACATCAAATACCGGGAAACCTTTTAAAATAGGGTTTTCTTGTACAACTTCGTCAACAATCAATGAAACTGGTTGAGAGGCATTTAAATCAAAGTCAGAGTTACCTAGACCACGCATATAAAAGCGCGGAAATGTGCGACCAAACGACGATTCAACAGATAAGCTCGGGATACGCGCATTCATAAAGCGAATATCTTTAGCTGCAGAGCTAAAGGCATCTAAGTTATCACCTTGAAGCGCAGAAACTGATACAGGAACTTCCTGAACGTTCTCAACGCGCTTACGAGCCGTAACTTCAATCACCTCAAGTTTTTTATCTGCAGCTGGTGCTTGCTCGGCAAAAGCAAATTGTGGTGTTGCCATAGCACTGCTAACCAATGCTACTTTTATTGCCGAAGACAATAGTGATGGCTTGTTTTTCATGTTATCTCCAAGAGTGTACTAACTATGCCACGCTGTGCGTGGCTATTTTTTATTAGATACTCATTCAACTTCAAAATATGTGATTTCAGCGTTATCGCAGGAGCTTAATATCAAGGCGCAGCTAGCAGGAATGGTCTCCCCCTTTCAATTAGCTGCAACGATGAAAGTAAGTTCCTGCGAAACGCCCGAGGGGTTGGTTTAAAAACGATTTATACGGCGTTATTGATTTTAACAAGGGAATAACCATTCTTTGCAATCAATGCCTTGTCTAAATCGTTTTTAATGCCAACTGAAACTCGCATTTTGAGGCTGACTGAGTATGCCACTAGCGCACTATTATTATTTTATTTGCGCTAAAAAACTCTCGCCATAATCCATTGACGGTAATTTAAACAAATCTGCAATCGTTTGGCCGATATCGGCAAACGTTTTGCGTTCCCCTAAATTAACTGACTCGATATTGTGGTGATAGGCTAATACTGGCACGTATTCACGAGTGTGGTCATTGCCTGGCCAAGTTGGATCACAACCGTGATCTGCGGTCAAAAATAGTACGTCGTCATCTTTCATTGCGGCGAATATTTCTGGCAGGCGGCTGTCAAAATGCTCAAGTTCTTTACCATAACCAATCGGGTCTCTGCGATGCCCAAAGTCTTGGTCAAAGTTTACCAGGTTAGTAAAGATTAGACAGTTGTCTTCTGCCTTGTTGATGTGCTCAATAGTGGCGTCCATCAAAGCATCAAGACCTGTGGCCTTTGTTTTTACCTTAATACCTTGGTGTGCGTATATATCAGCTATTTTACCTACACTAATGACAGTACCACCGGCTTGGTCTAACTTATCCAACACGGTTGGTGCTGGTGGTAAAATAGCATAATCACGACGATTACCGGTGCGAGTAAAATCGCTCGCATCGTTGCCAACAAATGGTCGGGCAATAACACGACCAATATTCATACCTTCTAGCACTTCTCGAACAGTTTCACAGTACTTGTACAAGTTCTCTAAACCAAAGCTCTCTTCATGAGCTGCGACCTGAAACACGCTATCTGCTGAGGTGTAACAAATAGGCAAGCCTGTTTTCATGTGCTCTTCACCCAAACGGGCAATAATGTCAGTGCCTGAAGCATGGCAATTGGCCAACATACCTTCAATACCTGTTGCGCGGTTAATTTTGGCAATCAGCTCAGGTGAAAAACTGTTGGTTTTCTCGGTAAAATATCCCCAGTCAAACAATACTGGTACACCTGCCATTTCCCAGTGACCACTGGGTGTATCTTTACCCGTGCTGAGCTCTTGTGCATAGCCGTATGCACCTTGAGATGCCTGGTAACGCGTAACGGGTAATTCTTGCTTACCTGCTTCAGCGCAAGCGTTAACTAAGCCGAGGCCAGATAAATTGGGTAAGTCTAAAAGGGAATCTTGCTGCTGTTGATATTGCTGGGCAATATGGAGAAAAGTATTTGCACCTTGATCGCCAAACTGGTCAGCGTCTGGAGCACTGCCGATGCCAAAGCTATCGACCATTAAAATGATTGCTCGTGCCATTAAAAGCCTCTGTTGCGCCACGCTAAATTCGATAACTGGCGCGTATCTGATTTAAACGGGGCGGTATTCTACCTCTTAAAGGATACCAAGGCAAAATCTAAAGCGATAATCTGATACCATTCCGCATAAATAATTGACCGCTCAGAGCGCCGTGGGTGACATTAGAACAAACAAAATGAAAGAAAATATAGTTGCTCTACATTGAATTCATTTTGTGAAGTTATCATGGTACTCCATGCGCTCCCGTTGGGCGAGTTTTAAAGGCTTATATGCTGTGTTATTGATTTTAACAAGGGAATAACCATTCTTTGCAATCAATGCCTTGCCTCTAAGCCTTTAAATTCTCGCTGAGTGAACAATTATTTATACGGATTGGTATTACCAGCTCCTTAGGCGGTATTTGTATATTTTATTGACCATTCGTTCAATAAATTGCTATTGCGGTCACAACTGCTTTATAATAGCCGTAGTAATAGTATTGGTAAGTGTGGCTAATACCAATTTTTATTGGCGCACCCAAAAAACTAGTTTACGTTATGTCTTAATGAGCTTGGCTAATGTGTAAAGGCACTAAACCGAGTACATTGATGTTAGCACTATAAGCTAGTTGAATTATTTTAGTCGTATTTTTACCAACAATAATCAACATAAAAAGAAGTGTTCTCTTGTCTACATTAACTCAAAAACCAACTATTATCGCCATCGTTGGTGCTTCCGCTTCTGGAAAAACACTATTTGCCCAAACCATTTATGACGAATTATTACCTGAGCTTGGTGAGCATGGTATCTCAATCATTAAAGAAGATGCCTACTACAAAGATCAATCTCATATGCCGTTAGAAGAACGCGTAAAGACCAATTACGATCACCCTAACGCCTTTGAACACAGCTTATTGTCTCAGCATTTGCAGCAATTAACTGAAGGGACGCCGGTTGAGTCACCCGTCTATTGTTACAAGCAACACACTAGAACGAGTGAAACGCAAAAACTTTCTCCGAGCCGCATCATCTTAGTTGAAGGTATTCTATTATTATCTGACCCTGCACTAAGAGATTGCTTTGACATTAAAGTGTATATGGATACCCCACTTGATATCTGCTTAATTCGCCGTATTCAACGCGATACATTAGAGCGCGGTCGCAGTATCGAATCAATTACCGAGCAGTATTTGTCAACTGTTCGTCCTATGTACTACCAATACATTGAGCCGTCTAAGGTTCACGCTGACATTATTGTTACCCGCGGTGGCAAAAATCGCATGGCAATTGAAATGTTAAAAGCTAAAATACGTCAACTAACGGTTGATGGCCAAGAATAATCAATAACAAAAACGATAAAGAGCTTATATGGAACTAAATATTTTACGTTCATTAGGAGGCATCGCTGCGCTTCTAGTGATTGCGATATTGCTGTCAGATAAACGAAAAGCGATCAATTGGCGCACTGTCGGCTTGGCATTTGCTCTGCAATTATCGCTCGGTGCTTTTGTCCTTTACGTGCCATTCGGCAAAGACGTCTTAGCTTCTATCTCAGGTGGCGTTCAAAGTGTCATTGACAGCGCCAAAGACGGTATTAACTTCCTATTTGGTGGTTTGGGTACTGATGCTATGTTTGAAAATGGCGTTGGTTTTGTCTTTGCTATCCGAGTACTACCCGTCATTATTTTCTTTTCATCGCTTATCGCCGTACTTTATCACCTAAACATCATGCAATGGGTGGTCAAAGTATTAGGGGGAGGTTTACAAAAGCTGTTAAAAACATCGAAACCAGAATCTCTTTCGGCAACCGCCAATATTTTTGTCGGTCAAACTGAAGCTCCCTTAATCGTTAAGCCATTTATCGCCCATATGACTCGCTCAGAGTTATTTGCCATCATGGTTGGCGGTTTAGCCTCTGTTGCGGGTTCTGTGCTTGCGGGTTATGCAGGTTTAGGTGTCGAATTAAAGTACCTTATCGCCGCGTCTTTTATGGCGGCTCCTGGTGGTTTGTTGATGGCTAAATTACTTTACCCTGAAACGGAAACCCCTAAAACCGATGCTGAACTCGCCAGTGCCGAAATGGAACAAACTAAATCAGCAAACGTTATCGACGCAGCAGCATCTGGTGCCGCATCGGGATTGAAACTTGCCGCTAATGTCGGCGCTATGCTTTTGGCATTTATCGCCCTTATTGCACTACTTAATAGCTTAGTCGGCGGTGTTGCCAGTATCTTCGGGTACGATCATGTCACCATTCAATGGTTATTGGGTTATTTATTTGCACCAGTAGCATTTTTAATTGGCATACCTGCTGATGAAATGTTGCAAGCAGGCAGCTTTATCGGCCAAAAGATTGTCGTCAATGAATTTTATGCCTACGTTAATTTCGTCGAGATTAAAGACTCACTATCTGCTGGCAGCCAAGCCATTATTACTTTTGCCCTCTGTGGCTTTGCCAACTTGTCTTCGATAGCGATCTTACTCGGTGGCATTGGTTCAATGGCGCCGTCGCGACGCACAGACATTGCTCAGCTTGGTATGCGCGCAGTGCTTGCCGCAACGTTAGCGAACTTAATGAGCGCAGCAATCGCAGGCTTGTTTATCGCCCTTTAGCCTATACCTAGGCTTCCCCACCTGATAACACCTGCCCGATATAGCCACCAGTCAAGTTACCTGGTGGCAATTAACAAATTTAGGATTAATTATGAATCACACATCAGATACCAAAGCACTCAATATAAAAGATTATGCTCAACAAGCTCTGTTGATGATGGACTTAACCAGTTTGACCGACAGTGAAACTACCGATGAGATTAAAGCCTTATGTCAACAAGCTAAGTCTCCTGCCGGTAATACCGCAGCAATCTGTATCTACCCTCGTTTTATTCCTATGGCTAAAAAATTCTTAGCCGAACAAGGCACTGCCGAGGTAAAAATTGCAACAGTCACTAACTTCCCTCATGGCGGCGATGACATTGCCATAGCAGTTGCTGAAACGAAGGCAGCGGTCGCTTATGGCGCTGACGAAGTCGATGTGGTATTTCCTTACAATGCGTTAAAGCAAGGTAATACGGACATTGGCTTTGAACTAATTAAAGCATGTAAAGCTGCTTGTGGCGATAATGTTCAATTAAAAGTCATCATAGAATCAGGCGAACTTGCCACTGATAGTTTGATAAAACAAGCCAGTGAATTATCAATTAAAGCTGGCGCTGATTTTATTAAGACATCAACCGGCAAAGTCTCTGTAAATGCTACGCCTGAAGCGGCGAAAATCATGCTTAGCGCAATTAAAGAGCACGCACCTCACGTTGGTTTTAAACCAGCAGGCGGAGTAAAAAGTGCAGAAGATGCGAAGGTTTACCTAGATATGGCAACAGAAATACTTGGCAGCGAATGGTTAACTAAAGCTCGTTTTCGCTTTGGTGCAAGCAGTTTGTTAGCAAATCTACTTAATACACTTGGCCACCAAACAGAAAAGCAAGCAACAACGAGTTACTAAACCTCAATCATAATAATAAGCTAACCAAGCGATATCAGAGGCGGCAATGGCACAACTATACTTTTATTATTCAGCAATGAATGCGGGCAAATCTACCCATTTACTGCAATCGTCATACAATTACCAAGAGCGCGGTATGAATACGCTAATTTATACTGCAACTATTGACGATAGGTTTGCCAAAGGTAAAGTATCTTCAAGGCTCGGTATTCACGCAGATGCCAAATTATTTGATCAAACAACGGCGCTCTATCACGATGTTGAACAATATCACAGTGCCCTGCCGCTGAGTTGCTTATTAATTGATGAAGCTCAATTTCTAACCAGCGAGCAGGTCAAACAACTTAGCGATATCGTTGATAATTTAAATATTCCAGTGTTAGCTTATGGTTTAAGAACAGATTTTTTAGGCCAAACCTTTGAAGGCAGCGCTGCTCTGTTGGCGTGGGCAGATAAGTTAGTCGAGCTAAAAACAATTTGTCACTGTGGTAAAAAAGCTAACTTTGTTGTTCGACTTGACGAATCAGGTAAAGCGGCGACCTCAGGTGACCAAATTGAAGTTGGTGGTAACGAGCGTTATGAGTCGCTTTGCCGCAAGCACTTTAAAAAACTCGTTTGGTAAATCAAGCGTCCACAAATTAGAGAAGATTAGAGACCGTAATGACTGTATATGCAAGTAAACATCCATTGGTGGCACATAAAATTAGTTTATTGCGCGACAACGACATTTCTGTCAAAAAGTTTCGCGAGTTAACGGCAGAGATTGCCAGTGTGCTGACCATGGAAGCAACTCATGATCTCAAGCTTACCGAAGCGCCAATTAATTGCTGGTCAGGTCAAATAACCGGACCAACTCTGGCAGATAAACAACCAACGTTTGTGCCGATTTTAAGAGCTGGCTTAGGCATGCTTGACGGTGGCTTAGCTATGTTACCCAGCGCTAAAATCAGCGTTGTCGGTATCGCCAGAAACGAGCAAACCCTTGAAGCAGAAAGTTACTATCAAAATATTGTCAGTGACATTGCGGAGCGCACAGCATTAATTATTGATCCAATGTTAGCCACTGGCGGAAGTGCCATTGCAACGATTGACTTACTTAAGGAATCAGGCTGCCAGAAGATCAAAGCGTTATTTATGGTCGCGGCACCAGAGGGTATTGAAAAGCTGAGCAAGGCTCATCCTGATGTCGACCTCCACATCGCGGCCATTGACCAAAAGCTCAATGAGCAAGGTTACATTTTACCAGGCTTAGGCGATGCTGGTGATAAAATTTTCGGTACGCTTTAGCTACAAATAATAGTTAGTAATAATTCTCCTATATTATTACCGACAAAAAAGGGCACCTATTGGGTGCCCTTTTTCTTACTCAAGATAGTCATTATCCAATAGTTTTATAAATAACGGGATCTTGTTCTGGCTTTTGCTCATCAAAGCTCAGTGCAGTGAGATATTGCTCAGTCGCTCTATTCGCTTCATCTTCGGTACGTGCGTGAACTCTAGCGACAACATCGCCACTGTTAATTTCAGTACCAACAGGCACAATTTGGTCGAAACCAACCGTGTGATCAACAGCTTGGTCATTAGCAACACGGCCACCACCAAGTTCCACGACGGACATACCAATATCAAATGTTTGCATTGCTGAAATGAAACCTGTACGCGGTGCCACGATATCTTTGACGACATTTGCCGTTTGCATTGACTGCCATGGCGTTTCGACAAAGTTTTTAGGGCCACCTAGGGCAAAGATCATTTGGTCAAACTGTTCTGCAGCTTTGCCTGAGCTTAATACGTTATTGATCTGTTGTTCAGCATCTTGCTCTGAACTTGCAAGCCCAGTGTTGATCAACATTGCTTTTGCCAAACTGACAACGACTTGATGAAGTCTTGGCTCAAGGTAATCGCCGCGCAGGTATAGCGCCGTTTCTACCATTTCAAGCGCATTACCGGCAGTGTTACCAAGCACTTGATTCATATCGGTAATAATAGCTTGAGTTTTAACACCGGCACCATTGGCAACATCAACAATACTTTGTGCCAGCGCGGTCGCATCAGTCAAACTATTCATCATAGCACCGTTACCCACTTTAACATCCATGACTAACGCATCTAAACCCGCAGCCAACTTCTTGGATAAAATAGACGCCGTAATCAAAGGGATAGACTCAACCGTTGCAGTAACATCGCGAATACCATAAAGGCGTTTATCTGCTGGAGCCAAATTAGCCGTTTGCGAAATAATTGCCATTTGTTGCTTGGCAACAATCTCTTTGAAGTGCTCTATACTCGGCTGGACATTGAAGCCGGCAATACTTTCGAGTTTATCGGCAGTACCACCTGTGTGGCCCAAGCCACGACCTGAAATCATCGGCACATAGGCACCACAAGCGCCAACAATAGCGGCAAGCATAAAACTTACTTTATCGCCAACACCACCGGTTGAATGTTTGTCAACCACAGGACCGTCAACATTGAACTGGTCTTGGCCGCGCCATGTTAAGGTTTCGCCGGAATTCATCATCGCTTTAGTTAAAGCAACGGTCTCTTCGACTTTCATTCCTTGTTGGAAAATTGCCATCGCCATCGCACCGACTTGAGCATCGTTAAAATAACCAGACACTAAGCCATCGACAAACGTTTGAATTTGTTCACTAGAAAGCTGTTCGCCGTTGCGCTTAGCTCTTATTATTTCTTGGGGTAAAAACATGAAATTCCTTATAGTTTACATAATTAGCGTTATGCACAACGCCATTGTCATGTCTAAAAAAAGATTAGTCGTTTAAAAATTCAGGCGTAAACGCATCGGGCAGTAATTCGGTCACCGTCCATGATTTTTGCTGTCCAAGATGATTACTGGCAATCACCTTCGCATTTGCTGGCAAAAACTCGCTGATCACTTGACGGCACGCGCCACAAGGTGGAGTTAAGCGCTCTTCTTCTGTGTATATCACGATAGTTGTTAACTTTTTATCGCCATTAACAACTGCCTGGCCAATACTGTTGCGCTCAGCGCAAACCGTTAAACCATACGAAGCGTTTTCAACATTACAACCTGGGTAAATATTGCCTCTTTCACTAAGAGATGCAGCGCCAACATGAAAATTACTATAAGGCGCGTGGGCGTTGTTATACGCCACTTTTGCGCTAGCGATTAACTCGGTTAATTGTTGATCACTTGCTGCTTGATTCGTTTCATTATCAATTTTAGACATAATTACATTCTAATATTTTTGTCTCGTCGCCACTTTTTCTGACTTTTTGTGATTATCTAAAGCTGTAAATACTAGCTTTATTCATGTACTAATTTAGGTAGCTGGTTAGTTATATCGTAATGAGCAATTGAGAATAATAAACACAAAAAATTATTCCCACCACACAAATTGACCATATGGTCAGACTTTTAATTCTAACCTATTTTCTCTAAAAGAAAAGTAAATTTGCCAATAACTTTGAATAAAAATTAACGATAAAAAAACCCCGCTCTAGAGCGGGGTTTTTGACAATTAAATGACAGTTACATTAGAACTTGTATTTAACACCAACTTTGATCTTCCAAGAAGATTGGTCTAGGTCTAGTGAGAAAGAGTCATCGCGTACGCCAGTAATTACGTAACGACCTTGGTCGTCAATGTTTGTATCGTACAAGCGCAATGTACCGAAGTCACTATCTTCAACTTTACCTTGTGAGCTATCGATAAAGTTCAGGAAGTTATCGAATACAAAGTAGATTTCGCCTTTGTGGCCATCGAGAATACCTGGAATTTCTTGACGGAAGCTCAAGTCTAACGTGTTAACCCAAGGAGTTGTAACAGAGTTCTTAGGTGCATAACCACCAGCATATGAAGATAAGCCTGCTGCATCAATCGTCGCTAGTACTTCAGCTTCAGTTACACCGTCATAAACAACATTGGCATCGCCTGCTGTTGGGATGTATGGTAGGAAGTTACCATTGTCAAAGCCCGGGCTAAGCGTATCGCGGAATAAGCTGCGGTTTCTGTTAAGTACATAAGATACTGGCTGACCAGAACGACGCTCGAAGAACACGTTGAAGTTAGTTTCATAACCTTCAAAGAACTCAGTTTTGTAACCGAAGTTAAATACGAATCTGTGTTCAATTTCAAAGCGGCCCGTACCTAAGTGATCTGCAGCCACGTTACGGTTAACAGCTGGCGAGAAACGGTAGTTACTGCGCGCTGTAGAACTTGTTCCAGGGTTAGCTTCTGTGATGTCTTGGTTCGTGTATGAGAAGTTCCAAGAAACACCGTTGTCGTAGTACTTGCTTAAGCTAGTAGCGAAGATCTTAGAACGACCACCATCATCAGCATTTGTTAATAACAAGTCATAACGGTTGTCATCATCTCTGTACAAGATACGGCCGCCGTCAGCTGTTCTGCCTAAGATATCAGACTCTTGCAATGACGCATCA
Organism: Endozoicomonas sp. G2_1; assembly: GCF_017744155.1. Taxonomy (GTDB): domain Bacteria; phylum Pseudomonadota; class Gammaproteobacteria; order Enterobacterales; family Alteromonadaceae; genus JAGHQT01. The sequence continues at coordinate 11,906 of NZ_JAGHQT010000024.1, forward strand.
CGCCAGAATGCTGTATCTTTACGATCGATGTATAAAAACTCGTTAGTCCACTGAACATCTTCACCCAATACAGGAATATCAATTAATGAATCAACAGCTAAACGGTAACGCCAATCGTTTGGTAACTTAAAGTTAGGATCTGTTAGTGAAACATTACCATTGCTTTGAGCGTTTTCAATGGCAGCACTTGCTTCTGGAAGAATATTAGTAATCGCGTTTGCAGGAACTACTACGTCGTCAGCACTAAAGAAGCCACTAGTTACACCATTTTCAGAGTACGCATTTGATACCCATACATTTGGCTGACCACCAGTGTAACGACCTACGCCACCTTTAATGGTCACGTCTTCATTAACTTCATACTTGAAGCCAAAACGAGGTAAAACAATGTCTAAACCGTCAAGGTTTTCAGTATTGTCGATACCAGTACGGTTTAATGAATTTTGGTTAAATGGTGGTTTGTCGTCAGAACCTAAACGCTCATAACGAAGACCAAAAGTTAACGTTAACTCATCTGAGTAATCCCAAGTATCTTGGATGTATAATGATAAAGTTTCACGTTGGAAGATAGCACTTGCTGCCGCTGGGTTGTTACCAGTACCGTTTGAGTATTCATAACTTGATGCACGGCGATTACGGAAATCTTCAATGCTATCAAATTCAAGCACACCTAATGAGCCTGGAACAAAAACGTTAGCAATTGAAAGTTCTTGGTACTCTACACCGAACTCAACACTGTGGAAATCGAATAAGTATTCTGCATCTACTTTTAAGATTTCTGTTTCAGTGTCTAAGGTGTTTGCTTGACGGAAACGGTCAGTACCAAAGGCAATACGACCACCCGACGGTAAGTTATCAATAGTTACATCAGCACTTTGACCAAATGAATTTTGACGGTTTTCAACGTCTTTATTGGTGTAGCTAATTTCAGTTGAGAAACTATCAGTCCAATCAGAGTATAACTTAACACTGTAGTTGTTTAGCGTTTCACTAACGTTGTACCACTGAGAAGAAAGTCTAAGTTCGCTATCTCTGTCAGTAAGGTTACGCGTTCTGTTACCTTCGTTGAACTGGTATGTAAACGCAGCACGGTGAAAATCGTTAATATTCCAGTCAATTTTTGCTACCCACTTTTCATCTTCTTCAAGTGGAGAACCTGTTGGAGAGCCGATTTGCTCATCTGTTAGACCGTATACTGAACGTGCGATATCAGTGATTTGTTGAACTTCAGCCAAAGTAGCATCAGTTTCGTTAGCAGCACCTGAGCCTGCAGCACCCCATTCTAAAGTTTGCGGAGCTTCAAAGAATTCGTAGGCGGCGAAGAAGAACAACTTATCTTCAATAATCGCGCCACCTAAATGTGCACCGTAAGTTTTCTCGTCGATTTCAACTTCGATATCACGGCCGTTATCACGAACATCACCGATACCACCTAAGCCATCAGACAAGCGCTCGTAGAAGAAACCACCAGTGAATTCGTTAGTACCTGATTTAAGTACCGCATTTACCAAACCACCAGAAAAGCCTGATACTTTGGCGTCAAAAGGAACTGTATCGACTGTTACTTGATCAAGTGCATCAAATGGGAGCGGAGAACGCTGAGTTGGGTAACCACCGTCATTCAAACCAAAGTCATCGTTTTGGCTGATACCATCAACAGTAATACTGTTGAAACGCGGGTTTGAACCTGCAATAGTGATTGGTGCTGAGCTACCAGGTAAAATAGAGACTAATGGGTTAGCTCGAATTACATCTTTAACGTCACGCGTTAAACTAGCTGCGTTTTGGATTGCTTCTTCACCAAAGTAGCTGCTACCAGCTGATGAGGTAAATGCAGCGGCACTCGCTGTTACTACAATCTTTTCAACTTGGTCAGCTTCTAATTGCGCATTTAAGCGTTCAGTTTCACCAAGTTGTAAAAATAGATCTGTAATTTCTTGATCTTGGTACTCGTCAGAGTCGATTGTCACTTTGTAAGGACCACCGACACGTAAGCCTTTCGCTTGGAAACCACCTAGCGAGTTAGTTGTTACGGTTTTCTTTGTACCTGATGGTAAATGGGTAATAACAATTTTAGTACCCGCTGCTGGTTGACCTTGAGGAGTAGTAATTACACCTCTAACGCCTGATGACGTTTCGTCAGCAAATGCAGCTGTTGATAAACCAAGTGCTACAACTAACGCACCTGCTACTTGGGAAAGACGATGAGTTTTCATCATTAAGTTCCTTTGTGTTTCATGTTTTGTGTTTATTTTGCGCATTACTATGCAATGCAATAAAGCGTCTAATTTTATAACCAGTTAATTAGAACATTTTTTTATTACATTTTGATTACATTCTAAACCAAGCAAAAAAAATACGCATCGAAAATTTATACTTAAAGCAAAAATCTACACTTAAAGCGCTGTAAATAAAGAACTTATTTATGAACAAACAAATGTCCAATAAACACTTATTAACGACAATAAAATTTCATCTTCAACAGGTCAACTGATTGACCAGATGCACCATTGTTTATTAACCGTTCGGTCAAACAACAAATACAAACTCGAATAGTTGTTTCCAAATCAAGCAAATACTGGTTAAATAAAAACCAAGCCATTTTCATTAGCTAACAAAAATAATTAATTAGGCAAACTAACGGTATACAAACACTATATTGCAGTTAGAATAATGCCCTAATTGATTGGCACTAGCCGATAATATATGACCAATATTAGAACGACTTAGCACTAACTAAGTCATAACATAGATTAGGTATGTGATCGATGGATGAAGTGATTGAACCCAATAATAATAAACCGAATGAACCTGCGCCAAAACAGCAAAATAAGCAAGAGATAAACCGTCTACTGAGCCAAGAAAAAATTATCAATGCAGCCCAGCAAGAGTTTATTACTCATGGCTACAAAGGTGCAACGGTGCAGTCAATCGCTGACCGAGCTGAATTACCCAAGGCTAATGTACTCTATTACTTCAAAAACAAAGAAAACATTTATCACGCGGTTTTGCAAAAAACCCTTGATATGTGGGATGACGGTATCGGCGATATAGATATTAATGATGGCCCTAGAGTGGCGTTAGAAAAATTCATCAATTCTAAAATCGATATGTCGTTTGCCAATCCGAGCGCATCTAAAATCTACGCGATGGAAATTATTCAAGGGGCACCTCAATTAAACGAATATGCCCGCACCTATCAAAGAAAATGGGTTCGAGAAAAGGCTAAAATATTTCAACACTGGATTGACAATGGCGAAATGGCTGATGTTGACCCAGAAAACCTAATCTATCTTATTTGGTCGACTACGCAACATTATGCTGATTTCGAAACACAAATTCTGACCATTAAAAACCAGCGCGAATACGAGCAAGAAGATATCGACAAAGTAAAAAGCTTTTTGCTCGATTTCATCTTGCGAGGCTGCAAGCTTAAATAAATAGCAACACAAATAAACGAATGAACAAAAAAATCTCACTATTTTCTCTTAGCCTGCTCGCTGCAGGCTGTAGTATTGAAAACACTGGCCAATTAGCGAGTGACACCATGACGACTGAATCCGTTAAAACGCAAACGATTAAAGTCGCAACGTTTAATGTCAGTATGGAAGCACTAAATTATTTGCCCTATGACCCAACGCGAAAAACACTTGCTCAAGGCCCAGAGTTAATCACTGCGTTAAGAAGCAATCGTCAGCAAATTAAAAATATTGCTGAAATTATTCAACGAACAAATCCAGATATTATATTACTCAATGAATTTGATCGCAGTGATGACTTTGCACAGTCCCTAAAGATTTTTAAAGAGCAATACCTCGCCGTTAGCCAAAATGGGCAAGCGCCTATCGAATTTCCATACAGCTACCAAGGACCCGTAAACACAGGTGTAAAAGCGCCTTTTGATTTCAATAACAATCAAATCAAAGGTGAATTACCTGCTGACACCTATGGTTTTGGTCACTTTGCCGGACATTTTGGCATGGTCTTGTTGTCAAAGTACCCAATAAACCAAAAGCAAATCAGAACTTTTCAACAGTTTAAATGGCAAGATATGCCAGGCGCACTTGAGCCAGTTGAACCATCAACCAATCAGCCTTGGTACAATAAAGAGGCGTGGCAAAACTTTCGACTGTCGTCAAAATCTCATTGGGATATTCCAGTTAATGTCGATGGCAAGCTCGTTCACATTCTCGCCAGCCATCCAACACCGCCAGTTTTTGATGGTCCAGAGGACCGAAATGGCAAGCGTAATCACGACGAAATACGTTTTTGGCGTGATTATTTAAATGGCGAACAAGCTAGCTATATCTACGACGATAAAAACCAATACGGCGGCCTAGAAAACGATCAAGCATTCGTCATTTTAGGGGATTTGAACGCTTCAGCTGACGAAGGCGACGCCATCAATAGCTCTATTGCGGCACTAATTAACCACACCAAAATACAAGACGCTAAACCGAGCAGTTTGGGTGGTGTCGCGAGTGATAAGAAAAATAGCCCGTTTGCTCAGTATCACACGGCCCATTGGGGTATGCGAGCAGACTACGTATTGCCATCAAAAGTTGGTTTTACCATTAAAGACTCTGGCATTTTTTGGCCCGAGCCGAGCGATGAAGGCTTCCGCTTAGTCAAAGACCGACAAGCCTCTTCCGATCACCGTTTGGTTTGGTTAGAACTCACCTTAGAAAATAAATAATTCACTTTACTTGGAACTTACATGAAAAAAATAATTTCTGGTATCGCGTTAGCCATAAGCCCACTTATTGCTTTTGGCCACGGTTCAGCCGCACATTCAGTAACGCCTAAAAACGTCATCATGGTTGTGGCTGATGGTATGGGGCCAGTATACCCTACCGCATACCGTTTATTTAAAGATGATCCAAAAACACCGGTTATCGAAGAAACCGTATTCGATAGACATTTAGTTGGTACCGCAACTACATACCCAGCACCAGTATCTGGTTATGTTACTGACTCTGCTGCAGCAGCGACTGCCCTCTCCTCAGGCATTAAAACATACAATGGCGCCATTGGTTTAGACGCTGATAAAAAGCTAGTGAAAACCGTGTTAGAGTATGCCAACGAGCAAAATAAGAAAACTGGTATGGTGGTAACCTCGCAAATTAACCACGCGACACCAGCTTCTTACATCGCCCACAATGAGTATCGTCGTAACTACAATGCAATTGCCGATACTTATTTAGACGATAGTGGCCAGCTAAAAGCTGATATCGTCCTTGGTGGCGGCTGGCAGTACTTTATTCGCGATGATCGCAACATTGTCGCTGAACACCAAAAAGCGGGTGGCTTTTACTTAGATAATACAGATCAGCTTACTCAACTACCTAAAGGGAAAAAGGTGCTCGGCCTTTTTGCCGATGTTGGTTTACCTTGGGCGTTAGACGATAAAAACCCACATCGTCTTGTCGATATGACCAAAGCGGCGATCAAGCACCTAGAAAACCCGAACGGTTATTTCATGTTAGTTGAAGCGAGCCAAGTTGACTGGGCAGGCCATAGTAACGATGTCGCATCAGCAATGGCTGAAATGGATGACTTAGCTCAAACCATGAAGTACCTTGAACAATATGTTCAAGCGCACCCAGACACATTAGTAGTACTTACCGCAGACCACAACACTGGTGGTTTTAGTATTGGTGCCAATGGTGAATACGCATGGCGACCTGCAATATTAAAAACCATGACTCAATCGGCTCATACCATTGCTGAAAAGTTAGCGGCTGAAACCATTACTGCTAAAAAAGTCAGTGAGTTACTTAATGTTAACGTCACCAAAGACGAAACAGCTAAGTTAGTTGCAGCAAAAATTTCAGGCCAAGAAGCCGTTGCAGCGTATAAACAATTGACGCCAGAGCAACAAAAGAAACAACGCGCGCCAAGTGTCCAAGCGAGCCTTTACAAAGCAGTCAAAAAATTGATTGATGTCCGCACTAATACTGGTTGGACAACGGGTGGTCACACAGGTGTCGATGTTAACGTTTACGCATTTGGCCATAGCAAAGATAAATTTGCTGGCAACATTGATAACACAGATATTGCCAAGAAAATCTTTAAATTACTCAAATAACAAAAATTTTATTAGCTAGATTAAATTAGGGCAATCCATGATGGATTGCCCTAATTATTTGCATCACAGCCATTTATTATTTCAGGCTCCCCTGCTTCACCAGCTTTCGGTAAGCTTATTGCTCACCAGCACCAGCTGCCAACCTTGAAATCTTCTCCCTCGCCTTTGCCAACGCGCTATCAGCAATCTCGGCGCTCATATTAAGCCCTTCGGCATAAACAAACTCGATGTCGGTCACGCCCATTAATCCCCAAACGCTCTTTAAGTAAGCTGTTTGACTATCGTGCTCTGAGCCTTGGTATTGACCCCCTCGAGCGGCTAAAACGATGACTTTTTTACCCAAGACTAAGCCTTTGGGCCCAGCTTCGGAATAACTGAAGGTTTTACCTGCACGGGAAATACGATCAATGTAAGCTTTAAAAACCGACGGCACACCAAGGTTGTACAATGGCATACCAAGTACAATTGTGTCGTGGTCAAATAATTCGTCGAGTAAATCGTCAGAAAGTGCGGCGAGCTCTGCTTGCTCTGCTGTGCGCAGTTTAGCGTCAGTCATCCAAGCTTGCATTTCTGGTCCCGATAAATGGGGCAAGTTATCTGACACTAAGTCGCGCACATTGACCTTTGCATCGCTATCATTAGCTTTAAGCACTTTAATAAATGTTTCAGTCAATTGATTTGACTGACTTTGCTCACCACTAATACCGCTATTAATCACTAATACCTTGTTCATTCTATTTACCTCTACATCAGTTAGCCGTTCAATTATCTTGAGAAACACTATAACAACCGATTAAATAGAATTGAATTAGTAAAAATCGACTTAAACATTCTAATTATTAGAACAATAGAAAGGATTCTTTGTCTATTGACAGACGATAGCGGGAAAATTTAGAGTAGCATCACCAATATTTATACATCTGGTGAAATTATCTTTATTCTTAAATGGTGTCATCACATTATTGATCGCATTTTGTTTACTGCGGTATTTGTCATCGGTGTCCAACTACCCAATTTTATTCAACAATACAGTCAGCGCTTAGCAGGCCATTTAGCTGAAGCACAAGACCAACTCAGCCAATACCAAGTGATTGCGAATTTGCACTTCGATGGTTCCCTGAAAAAACTGGTTGCACGCTACCAAGCTAATCCCGATCCAGCAATCAACGAAATAGCCGTTATTGTCGACACGCTACAAAACAGAGTATCAGTGCTCGAACTGCAATATCAAAAAATTAGTCAAACTGACTACCTCGAACAGTTAATTGCATTAGCGCAGCACCTAAACAGAGAAATAGCAGGTGCGACTATTGATACTTTTGCGCCAGCACTGCCGCTAACGATTGAAGCGCTCGTGACTGGCGCAATATTGGCATTGTGTTTTAGCGCCTTGTTTTCAGGCTGTGGCTACTCCATTAACCGGCTATTTAATAAAAGGCTAACAGGTAAATCATCATCAATGACATAGCTAGCAGAAAACGCTGCACCCTAATTATAGAGTTAAAATAAAAAATGGCTGCAACTGCAGCCATTTTTTATGCTCAAATATCGCGCTCAACTAGTCGGCGTTACCGTCTTCAACGCGGCTTTTCAGTTTTTGACCGGGTCTAAAGGTAACAACTCGACGGGCAGAAATAGGGATATCTTCGCCAGTTTTTGGGTTACGACCAGGACGCTCTCCTTTAGTCCGTAAATCAAAATTACCGAACCCTGAAAGTTTCACTTGCTCTCCACTTTCAAGTGTCTCACGTATTTCTTCAAAAAATACTTCAACCATATCCTTTGCGTCGCGTTTACTTAACCCGACTTTTTCGCACAAATGCTCTGCTACTTCTGCTTTGGTTAGCGCCATTGATTAGTTCCTCAGCGATGCGTCTAATTCTTGTTCTAAGGTATCAACCACTCGATCAACTACTTCGTTGATTTCTTTTTCTTCAAGCGTTTTCTCATTATCTTGCAAAATCATCGCAATGGCTAAACTCTTGAAACCCGGTTCGATACCTTTACCTTGGTATACATCGAACAAGTTTAGATCAACTAAATATTTTCCGCCAACCTTTTCAATAAGTTGTAGCACATTTTTTGCGCTAATTTCGTCTTTAACGATAACCGCAATATCTCTTCGGTTCGACGGGAACTTAGAAACATCCTGCGCTTGCGGTATTTTTTGGCTTAAAATTGGCTCAACAGCGAGTTCAAACACTAAAGTACGGCCATTTAAGCCTAATTTGCGCTCTAACTCTGGATGAAGTGCACCAACATAGCCGACTAAGCGCTCGCCTTGGTAAATCGCGGCAGTTTGACCTGGGTGTAAAGCACTCACTTCAGCTTTACTAAACTCAAAGCCCGCGCTATCAGCAGTAACAGAAAGTAGAGCTTCAACATCGCCTTTAATGTCGTAGAAATCTGAAGCAGCTTTTTCTAAGGTCCAATGCTCTTGATTGCGTTGACCACTAATAACACCAGCAATCATCGCTTCTTGGCGCACGCCATTTTCAGCACTTTGATCAGGAATAAAACGCAAACCGGTTTCAAATAAACGAACGCGCGCTTGTTGACGGTTTTGATTGTAAGTTACCGACTGTAACAAACCCGTCCACAAACTCACTCGCATCACAGACATTTCTGAAGAAATCGGGTGTGGTAGTGTCATTACCTCTTGTTCTGGGTGCAATAAGCTTTGAACTTTAGGATCAACAAAACTATAGGTAATCGCTTCTTGATAACCGCGATTGATCAAAGTTTGACGAAGCTTACTGAGCGGTAGCTGGCTCTCTTTATGCGTTCGCATGGTCAAACTAGCCGTAGGAGAAACATTTGGAATATTGTTGTAACCAAAAATTCGCGCAACTTCTTCAATCAAATCAACTTCAATTGAAATGTCAAAACGATAAGCAGGCACGCTGACTTGCCAAACACAGTCTTGTCCATTCGCTGAAAAGTCTACGGTAAAACCCAAACGGGTTAATATTTCATTAACTTTGTCATCTTCGATGTGCAAACCGATACGAGCGTCAAGTTTTGCGCGGCGCAGGCTCACTTGCTTAGCCGCTGGCACGTGTTCTTTGTGCTCTGCTTCTACTACTGGGCCTGCTTGGCCGCCAACAATAGACAATAGTAATTCAGTCGCTCGTTCAATCGCTTGACGTTGTAGTGTTGGATCAACGCCGCGCTCGTAGCGATGTGAAGCGTCTGTGTGTAGACCGTACTGACGGGCTTTACCTAAAATCGCTAGTGGTGCAAAAAACGCACTTTCTAGGAAAATGTCTTTTGACTCAGCGCTTACGCCTGAGTGTAAACCACCGAAAATACCCGCCATTGCTAATGCTTTATTGTCATCGGCAATCACTAGCGTTTCGGTTGATAGTGTCACTTCATTTTCGTCAAGTAAGACAAGTTTTTCATCTTTGTTGGCAAAACGAACATTAATACCGCCATCGATCTTCGCCAAGTCGAATGCATGCATCGGATGACCAAGCTCAAGTAAAACATAGTTGGTGACATCAACTACCGGGTCAATTGAACGAACACCACAACGGCGAAGCTTTTCGACCATCCAAAGTGGTGTTGTTGCATTTACGTCGATATTTTTGATCACGCGACCAAAATAGCGCGGACACGCTTGACCAGCGTCAATATTAATGGCAATCGCATCATCAATGGTAGGCTCAACAGGATTGGTCTCAACAGCATTAACGGCCAGACTGTTTAATACGCCCACTTCACGAGCTAAACCTTTAATACCTAGACAGTCGCCGCGGTTTGCGGTTAAATCAACGTCGATAGTGACGTCGTTTAAGTCGAGATAGTCGCGAATGTCAGTACCAATTGGCGCGTCTTGTGGCAATTCAATAATACCATCTGAACTTTCCTCTAAGCCAAGCTCAGATTCAGAGCACAACATGCCAAACGACGGTTGACCACGCAGCTTGGCCTTTTTGATTTTAAAGTTGCCCGGCAGTACAGCACCAACCATAGCAACGGCTACTTTTAAACCTTGACGACAGTTTTTAGCACCACAAACAATATCGATTAACTCGCCATCTTCACTGGCACTACCCACATTAATTTTGGTGACTTGTAATTTGTCGGCATCAGGGTGTTGACCACATTCAACAACTTCACCAACGACTACACCCGTAAATTCGCCAGCAACTGGGTCCACGGCGTCAACTTCTAAACCCGCCATAGTAATTTGATGAGCCAGTTCAGCCGAGCTAATCTCTGGGTTAACCCACTCACGTAACCAAGATTCACTAAATTTCATTTTTTACTCGCCCTACTTAAACTGTTTCAATAAACGAAGATCATTTTCAAAGAATGAACGCAAATCGTTGACGCCGTAACGCAACATGGTCAAGCGCTCAACGCCCATACCGAAGGCAAAGCCAGTGTATTCTTCTGGGTCAATCCCCACTGAGCGCAATACGTTTGGATGAACCATGCCACAGCCAAGGACTTCCAACCACTTGCCATTTTTACCCATCACATCAACTTCTGCTGACGGCTCGGTAAATGGGAAATAAGAAGGACGGAAACGAATTTCTAAATCTTCTTCAAAGAAGTTGTGTAAAAAGTCGTGCAAAATACCTTTTAAATGGGTAAAGCTAACATTTTTATCAACCATCAAACCTTCAACCTGATGAAACATCGGTGTGTGAGTTTGGTCGTAGTCATTGCGATACACTTTGCCCGGAGAAATAATGCGAAGCGGCGGCTTTTCAGCTTCCATCGTGCGAATTTGAACACCAGATGTTTGTGTTCTAAGCACTAATTTAGGATTGAAGTAAAAAGTATCGTGATCCTGACGGGCAGGATGATGCTCAGGAATATTCAAGGCATCAAAGTTGTGAAAATCGTCTTCCACTTCTGGGCCTGATTTAACACTGAAACCCAACTCACCAAAAAAACTTTCAATGCGCTCAATAGTGCGAGTGACAGGGTGTAAGCCACCTAGTTCATTGGTATTACCCGGTAAAGTAACATCAATAGACTCTGCTGCAAGTTTCGCGTTAATTTCAGCAGTGCGTAATGCTTCACCTTTTTCATTAAGCAGCTTTTGTACTTGTTGCTTAGCTTGGTTAATAATTTGACCAGCTTTTGGTTTTTCTTCTTTTGGTAGTTTACTCAACCCTTTCATTTGTTCGGTGAATAAACCTTTTTTACCTAAAAAGTTGACGCGTACGGCATCTAGCGCCGCAGGATCGGTCGCAGCAGCAACAGCTTGTTCTGCTTGCAAAATAATGTCGTCTAAATTCATGAGTTCCTCAAAAGCTTCGCACTTACGGTAACAGCAATAGCCAAATAATAAGCAACGATTAACGCTAGTTAGACTGATTTCAGTTGATAAAATGACGGTCGATTTTACACAAAAATATCAACGAAATGTAGAGAAAATATGACTTTTCAACAAACTAATAATGATTTTATCGCATTACATCGATAATTAGCGTTTGTTAAACTAAACTTGTTGTTAAGCACTTTAACTTTTAGTGCTACTAACTACACAACCAATAACGGACTGCCGAGCAAGGGTTAGCGCGATGACAATACCTAACAGCACCAAGTATCAAGACGCTCAACGCGAACGCAGGCAATCTAGCCCCGATAAGCAAGCGCTGTGGGCAAGGCTTTCTATCTCACAAAGGTTGTCTGCCACCAATTTGAGTCACTTTGGCTACGAACTCATGTTTATTAGGCATACCGATGATGGCGGCTTAGCAATATTTCTTTGTGGTCAGAGTATTGCCACGATTAATGTCGATGGCGATATCGACAGCGCTCCTGATATACAAATAAGATAGCCAGTTTTATCGCTCGCCTTATCCGTGTTAGAATATCGCTTCTGCTCGTGTCGAGCGTTAATTTCCCTGATTTAAATAAATAGGTAGCTTTGTGACCAACAATGATATTTTGCGCCGCTTGCGTTATAGCTTCAATTTCAACGACGACAAAATGCGCGCCATTTTTGCTCTTGCCGACCTTCGCGTGACTCAAGCGTCGGTTGCTGCATGGCTAAAGAAAGACAACGAGCAAGGCTACCAAACGTTAACTGATCAACAACTCGCTCATTTTTTAAACGGATTAATCACAGAGAAACGCGGTAAGAAAGATGGACCTCAGCCAATTGCCGAAAAGCGTTTAAACAACAACCTTATTCTGACTAAGCTTAAAATAGCCCTAAACTTAAAGGCTGAGGAAATTATCGACTTACTTAAATCAGTTGATTTTAACCTGAGCAAAGCGGAACTAAGCGCCCTATTTCGCCGGCCTGATCACCAACACTTTAGAGAATGTAAAGACCAAATCTTGCGCAACTTTTTAAAGAGTCTTCAACAAAAGTTGCGTCCAAGCATTGAAACTTCATCAGGACAAAAGCCAAGTAAAGCAAAAGCAAGTCGCGCTAATACTGATAAAAAAATTAACAAGAACTCGGCTCGTCCTAACGCCAGTAAAATCTATCACAACCCCAACGCCAATAAAGCACCAACAGAGCAAAGTGATAACAAACCACGTAAAACGCTAAAACTAAAACCCGAACAAATTTGGGGTAAGTAAAAAGCGGTATCCGTTCATCAACCTCAACAAATCAATGCTTGAGGTTGATGAAAGTAATAACCTTGTAACAAGTCGATATCCAACTTTTTGACTTGAGACAAAATTGCCTCATTAGCAACATATTCAGCAACAACATCGACCTCTAATTCACGACAGAAATTAACGATGGTTTTGACAACTATTTGATGTTTGCGATTATTTGCTATTTGTTTTATCAAAGAGCCATCTATTTTAATTACGTCAATTGGCAGGCGTGTCAAATATTCAAAGTTAGAGTAACCAGAGCCAAAATCATCAATTGCGATTCGACACCCCAACGCTCTTAGCTTTAATAGAAAAGATAGAAACTGCTGATCATCCAAGTCATAGTTTTCAGACTCAACTAGCTCAAATGTTACGCGATGAGCAATCCGATATTGCACCACCCCATTAATGATTAGTCTGACTGTTTCATCGTCTAAAATATCTGCTTTGGATAAATTTATAGAGAAACATTCACTATTGTCAGAAAAATACTCAAACGCTTTATTAACAACAACTTGGGTCAGTAGTGGGTATATTTTAGCTTTCTTAGCCGATGGCAAAAACTCAATTGGTGATACATAGGATTGGCTAGCTGGTTCATAGTAGCGCATTAGCACTTCGGTCGAGCGCTTATTAAACCTTCTATCGTATATATGCTGCCCAAAAATCACAATTCCATCGGTAGACAATGCTTGTTTTAACTTTTTCGTCCAATCAATCGTATTTATCAAACGGCTATGGATACTGTTTTCGCTAGTGAAAACAACTAATTTTTGATGACTCTCTTCTGCACTTGCCAATGCCATTCGCGCGCACGCCAATAAATCTCTGTTTTTTTGCCATTGGCTGAGGCCTGCCGTCAAATTGAGAGAAAAGCTATTCTCTTGTGTTTGAAACTCTACCTGTTCCAATTTTGTTTGTAACAAACGACAGTGTTTAACAAATAGATTGAAAAAAGTGCTGCCCTCTGTCATCACAACAAATAACGTTTCATTGAATCGATATATCTTGTAGTCGTTAGGCAAGTTACTCACCAACAACCGTGCAAACTCAGCTAAAACTTGCTGGTACTCTGAGATATCATAGGCATTTTGAATATCAACCAAATCTGATGCTTGAAAAACTGCAAGGTGGCAACTGTGGCCTTGTTCAAGATCCTGTCTCAGTTTATAACTATTGAATAGTCCTGAATTCAAATCTTTGTTCTGCCGTTCAATAGTTTTATCCTTGCGGTATAAATCGGTAATATCATCTCGCATTGAAATGAATTCAGTAATCTCACCAGATTTATCCAAAATAGGTGCTATTGTCGTTTTCACTATATAATAGCTACCATCTTTTTTACGGTTTTTAATCACTCCTTGCCAAATATTTCCCCTGTTGATGGTCTGCCACAACTCTTTAAATACATGTTTTGGCATATCACTATGGTTAACAATACTGTGACGACGACCAATCAGTTCATCACTTCGATAACCAGAAATCTGACAAAAATTGTTGTTTACATAGCTAATAATTCCTAGCTTGTCCGTTTTCGAGACAATTGCGCTTGCATCAATGATCGCTTTGTGTTGCGCTAACAACTGATAGTAATAGTTATCAGCCTCTAATTGGCTTTCAACTAATTCACTAGCGCTACCAAACTTAACAAAAGTATGATTCGCAGCTCGGACACGGGCTTGAATACAAGTGTATCCGCCGTAGTTAATTTTTGACAGGACCACATCAAACCAATGTAAGGCCTTGTCAGCACCTTGGTAAAGCCATAAAAAACGTTGTTGTCCGTAGAGTAAGCAAGCATTCAATTTTTGTTTTGCTTTCTGCTTTGAAGTCATGCCATCAATTTGGTGTCGTGGTGCAAAGTGCCAAGGTTTAGCGTTGACTAATTGTTGTTTTGATGTAAGTCCTAACAGTTTGACCGCAGCTATATTACAGTCATGTAACACGTCATTTTTAAACAAAAAAACGACGTCACTTGTATGCTCAAGTTGATCGTTCACATTGATAATATTGTGTTGTCGCAAAGCCATTGCCCACCACCTACCTTGCAAATTGACAGACTAAACGCTGCTGTTCATTGAGCTGCAACAGTAGATTGTTATTGAGCTCTGCGGCTTGCTGACCATCTTGCTCACTCGAGCTTGCCATATCGGTTATCGTGTTAACATTGTGCTCAACTTGTTGAGCAAATACCGCTTGTTGCTCGATGCTATTAGAAATATGCTGATTAGCATTGGCAACTATTTCAACTTCCCTGTTGATTTGAACAAGCGCTTGTTTAGTTTCTTGTGAAAGATCAACACAACCACTAGATAGTTCTGTACTAGTTAACATAGTAGTAATGGCATTTTTTGACTCAATCTGGATAATATCTAGTAAACTATGAACTTCTTGCGTAGATTGTTGACTTCGTGTAGCGAGAGCCCTAACTTGTTCCGCAACAACAGCAAAACCCCGCCCATGTTCACCAGCTCTAGCGGCTTCAATCGCTGCGTTCAAGGCCAATAAATTAGTTTGTTCCGCGATACCACTAATTTCAGCTAGTACGTTATCTATCGAACGACAACTATCGGTGAGTCGGTTGATGGTTTGATTACCGTGCTCTAAGTGCTGAGAGAGTTCAACAATTGCCGATGTTGCTCTGTCAATAACCGCTGTGCTACGACTAGCAATATCAATACTGTTACCTGAAGATTTGGCCGCTTGATTAACTTCAGATGAGATAACATCAATAGTTTGGCTTAGCTGATTAATTGCTTGTGCTACCTGCGCGGTTTCGCGATTTTGAGTATTTAATGTCGAGGCGACATTGCTGCCTAAATCGCGGCAGTCGTTAGCGGTGTTGGAAATATCTTCAGATACTTGACTGACTCGACCAACAACAGCTCGTAGCTCCGCTGCTCGCATCTTTAAAGCAAGGTTGACAGAAGCAAGCTTATCGCGGCTACCTGAATACAAATAACTCATCAACGGGTTGTTAAAGGCCTCTTGACTCTGATTAACCACCTTAAGATAGCGCTTGCGCCACAGGATAAATAGCCCCAGACCTATCAGTTGTAATAGTAAAAGTGGCGCTAAGTAAATGGCGATCTCAGACATTAAAAACATAGTCGCAAAATTTACTAACAACGCAGTTAACATCATCCACTGCAAACACAAAGTAGCATCGTACTGTTTAGTGTTTATATCTTGCTTTTTATTGAGCTTTTTATAGAAGTGCTCCGCTCTTTCAGTTACGTCGCTATCAAGTGTGGTTCTAACCGACTGATATTCAGTAATACGGCCGTGTTGATCGCGTATTGGTGTAACAAAGGCATTAACCCAATAATAGTCACCATTTTTACAGCGATTTTTTACTGGCCCCATCCAACTTTGACCACTTTTAATTGTTTGCCACATACTTTTAAAGGCAGCTTTTGGCATCTCAGGGTGACGAACAACATTGTGGGGTTGGCCAGAGAGTTCTTCAAAGCGATAACCGGCAATATCGCAAAAATCCTGATTGGCATACTTAATTCGGCTATCAATATCTGTTACAGAGATAAGTACTTGATCATCTGAGAATGTTTGTTGCTTCGACACAATCAGTTAACCTTCCTTTTGCTAATAAAAACATCTAAAGCATGCAAAAAATCAACAAAACGTTCAAAGAGCAGCCTAACTGTCAAGTATTGATTTACAAATGTTATTCAGTTTTTTCTATATACAAGATAAATATAAGATTGTTCGTAGAGTTTATGCTCTAAATCAATAAGAAACTCACTTAACCCTTTATAATAACTAAACTGTCAGCCGTATTTGAGTACAGTGTTATGCCTAAAAAATTTTCTACTCGCCTACAGACTTTGCTAAAAGAACGCAAAATATCTATTTCTGAGCTATCGCGTTCAAGCCAATTTAGTCGACAAGCTATTTACAATTGGATGGCAACAGACCACATAAGTAAAACCGCATTACACAGGGTCGCACAAGTACTGGGAGTAACACCTGAGTGGCTGCGCTATGGTGAACGAACAAACGTGCATGAACAAAATGTAAAACGAGCACAACAATCGCCGTTTATAAAATTATTAGAGAATAAAGACTTCGCCGAAGCCAAAAAGCATCTTGACCAATTGAATATACTTGTTGGAAGGTATTTGTTTGTAGATAATAAAATTAGTTACTACAACTCACCAAACATTTATTCATCGATGAAGGTTGTACTGCCACTTACTCCTTCATCATTTTTTGAACTGCTTCCTAAGCAGCAACATTTCTCATTAAAAAGAAACTACCTCAAAGTGCTAAAAAGAGAGTTTGAGCATAATGTACTGCTAAGCATAAATAGCTCAAGATTTATCATCAATACGACGATGGCACCTCTATTTGATTATAGCGGTTTAATTGAGGGT
This sequence comes from Endozoicomonas sp. G2_1, assembly GCF_017744155.1. Taxonomy (GTDB): domain Bacteria; phylum Pseudomonadota; class Gammaproteobacteria; order Enterobacterales; family Alteromonadaceae; genus JAGHQT01. The sequence goes on from NZ_JAGHQT010000024.1 coordinate 28,970, forward strand.
ATCAGTTTTCGTGTTCAACCGTTTACTGCATCAGTATCGCAATTAGAAGACTACTTTAGAATAAAGTGTAAAGCTTGTCAGTACCGCTACAATAAGCCTTAACAATTAGCTTATTGGAAAGTGAAGTTTGGCGGTGCTAAACCATACTTTTGATAGACCGGAGCTAACAAGTTTTTCTGGTCAGCAACTTTGAGAATGTGATTAATTTCATCAATTGACACTTTTGATTGCATAGGCGTTAAAATGTAACGCTGAAATTGATCGTCAATCTTATTCGCCACCACTAATTTACTTGTTTCGGCGGGGTTTTGCCGTAAAAACCAGCCAAGCGAAATATTACTGGTGAGCGCTACTTGGCTGCGTTTGTACAGCGCCATTTTGATAGTAATAGTATCCGTAGTGACATAGCGGATATTGTATTTATTTTCTTTGCGTGCTTGCGCGTCGTTAAACTGGTAATGATAACCTCTGACCGCTGCAATTGATTTATCAGTGAGATCGTCAAAGTAACTTTGATCACCATTGACGTAATCTCGATGAGCGATATAAATGTCTTGCGTGGTCACTAGTGGCAGCGAAACGCCAACGTTTTTCCAACCCCAATCGGGATGATCCCACATCACAATATTGTTGTCACCATCGCGAGCGTGTTTATGTAAACGTCGAGTGGGGATAATTTTTACCGCGAAGTGGTATTTGTCTTGGACTTGGTTAAATATGTCGATTAAATCGTAAGTCAGCCCGCGCTCTTGCTTGTGATCAACAATAACGTAGGGCTCTCGTTTAATTGAGATCACGTTAATATGCTCAGCAGCACTCCCCTTAAAAGTAACGAGGAGTGTGCTAATGAATAAAAGTCCAGAGAGTAAAAGTCTTATGACCATAACAAGTTAAATAGAGCCTTTGAATACATGGTGGTAACCAGTGTTATCCATCAATTAATCCGTATTGCTCCTTCAACACCGCGATAATTTCCGCTTTCGGGTTGTCACTTAAAACGATTTTTTCACCGGTAATTTTCTCAGCGATGTCTCGATAAGTTTTAGAGACTGAAAGCAATACGTCAAGCGGTAGCTCGTTGTCACGCGCCAATGCTTCACGCTCAGCCATGCGATCTTTATTCAATAAAATATCGGGATCAGGAAAGTGATTTAAAAGCAGCTGGCGAAAGCCCTCTTTAGAGTTTTCTACCACGTTACCAGCGCGATATTGCTCGCCGTCCCAAATACGCGAAGAGTCTGGCGTACCCACTTCATCCATATAAATGAGTTTGTCATTGCCTGCTTTATCTTTAACGTAACCAAATTCAAACTTAGTATCGACAAAGATTTGGTCAAGCTCAGCAAGCGCCTTTGAAATAACCTCAAAGCCCTGCTCTAATAGTTTTTCGTAAAGGCTAATATCACCCTCAGATTTAAAGTTAAACGCAGTGAAGTTATCTTCGATGTTTTTACGGGTGATATTAACGTCATCAACCGCAGGTACGCCCGGGATTCCCTCTAAAATGCCTTTGGTTGATGGTGTTTGCAGTAAATGAGGTAATATACTGTCTTTAGTTAACCCTTGTGGTAGTTCGATACCACAAAATTCGCGCTCACCTTTGGCATAAGCGCGCCACATTGATCCAGTAATGTATTGACGACAAATCGCTTCAATTTTAACCGGCACCGCTTTTTGCACAATCCAAACAAACGGATGTGGGATATCTAGAATATGACTATCGGCTAAGCCTTGCTCTTTAAACAGCTTAAACCAATGATTAGAAATGGCGTTAAGCGCCGCACCTTTGCCCGGCACACCTTTGATACCGCCCTGACCTTGCCAAATACAATCAAAGGCTGAAATACGGTCACTAATCACCATAATTGCCAGTGGCGTATTGGCCGGCACGTCGTAATTGCGTTCAGCAATCAAACGGGCACTATCTGCTTCGGTTAACCAGTACACTGAGCGCACCTTACCACTGTGAACGGGTTTATCGGTGCGGATGGGTAAATCGTCATTAACGGCAAGCACTTGATCAGCGACAGTCATGATTGAACCTTTTCTAAAATTGGAAATGTTAAATTGAATAACTACCGTGTAGCTATTTAATTTAACACTTTGCCACCACCTTAACTATTGCACAGCGAGTGACTTAGTTTTGATGCAAGCTGACTAATAGGTCAACTTTATTAGCGGCTAGAAAGAGAAAAGGACGCCGAAGCGTCCTTTTCATTTTACTTTTTACTGCTTATGCTAAAGAAGCTTGCGCTTTTTCAACTAAAACAGTGAAAGCAGCTTTATCGTATACTGCGATGTCAGCTAGGATCTTACGATCGATTTCAATCGAAGCTTTTTTCAAGCCATTGATGAAACGGCTGTAAGATAAACCATTTTGACGAGCTGCAGCGTTAATACGAGCAATCCAAAGTTGACGGAATTGACGCTTGCGTTGACGACGGTCACGGTAGGCGTATTGGCCAGCTTTAGTTACAGCTTGGAAAGCAACGCGATATACGCGACTACGAGCACCGTAGTAACCTTTAGCTTGCTTTAAAACTTTCTTATGAGAACGACGTGCGACAACACCGCGTTTTACTCTTGCCATGTGCTAATCTCCTCTTAATTAAGCGTTGCGTAGTAATTTATCGACTGATTTAACATCAGAAGCAGCGACCATGCTTTTAGCACGTAAGTGACGCTTAACTTTAGTACGACGCTTAGTCAAGATGTGACGAAGACCAGCTTGTTTGCATTTGTAACCGCCTGAGGCAGTCTTTTTAAAGCGCTTTGCAGCACCTTTGTTTGTTTTCATTTTAGGCATGATAAACTCCGCATTTAATGCCAAATGTATTTAAGTTATTCAGGCGAAAGTGCTTTTACTCAGTAACTTTACTTACTGTATAGTGCGCTTTACTTGTCAGGCCTCAATAACCAGCTTCAAAATAATAGTGGTGAGATAACAAAGCGAGCACATGTTTAAAACAATGCTCGCTTTGATGTCTACTTGTTAGACCAAGCTATTATCGTTTAATAGGGGCTAGGACCATCACCATTTGGCGTCCTTCCACTTTTTTCGGGAAGAATTCCACTTGTGCTAAATCTTCTAAATCGTTTTTAACGCGAGTTAAAAGCTCTAAGCCCAATTCTTGGTGCGCCATTTCACGACCGCGGAAACGCAATGTAACCTTGGCCTTGTCGCCACCTTCTAAAAAGCGCTTCAGGTTGCGTAGTTTTACCTGATAGTCGCCTTCATCTGTGCCAGGACGGAACTTAATTTCCTTAACCTGAATTTGTTTCTGCTTTTTACGCTGTTCTTTCTGTTCCTTCGCTTTCTCATAAAGGAACTTACCGTAATCCATTACGCGACATACTGGAGGTTTGGCAGTTGGGCTAATTTCTACTAAATCAACACCCGCTTTTTCCGCTTCGTCCATTGCTTCGTTTAATGAAACAATGCCTAATGCGTCGCCTTCTAAACCAATTAAACGCACTTCTGGCGCAGTAATTAACTCATTTAAACGATGTGCTGGCTCTTTTTGCCCGCCTCTTTGACCATTTCTGATAGTCGGTTCCTCCAAAGAACTTAAAAATTGTCGACTAAGTGTTATTACGTTTTTGCTCGTTCGTACTTAGCCAACGCGTAAAAGCTTATGCTCGGTTGTTAACTTCTTCGCTTAAATGTGCGATGAACGCATCAACCGACATTTTACCTAAATCTTCACCACCGCGTGTGCGAATCGCAATCTCGCCATTTTCCATTTCCTTGTCACCTACAACTAACAAGTATGGAACACGCTTTAAAGTGTGCTCGCGGATTTTAAAGCCTATTTTCTCATTTCTCAAGTCTAGTTTTGCTCTAAATCCATTTTCTTTCAGATTTTTAACGACTTTTTCGCAATAATCAGCTTGTTTGTCGGTAATATTCATTATTACCGCTTGCGTTGGTGACAACCAAGTTGGGAATTTACCTGTGTACTCTTCAATAAGAATACCGATAAAACGCTCTAGTGAACCCAAGATTGCACGGTGAATCATCACAGGTACGTGACGCTCGCCATCTTCACCAATGTAACTTGCACCTAAGCGACCCGGCAGTGCGAAGTCTAACTGAACGGTACCACACTGCCAGTTACGACCTAAACAATCGAGTAAAGTAAACTCAATTTTTGGTCCGTAAAACGCGCCTTCGCCCGGCAAGTATTCAAAAGCAATACCTAAATCGGTTAGTGCATTGGCTAAGCCCTGCTCCGCTTTGTCCCAAATGTCATCGCTACCAATGCGCTTTTCAGGACGCGTTGAAAGCTTCACTAGAATATCTTCAAAGCCGAATGATTTATAAACGTCATAAACCATTTCGATACACTTAGTCACTTCCGCTTGCACTTGTTCTTCAGTACAGAAAATGTGAGCGTCATCTTGAGTAAAGCCACGAACGCGCATTAAACCGTGTAAAGCGCCAGACGGCTCGTTGCGGTGACAACAACCAAATTCTGCCATTCTCAGTGGCAAGTCGCGGTAAGATTTCAAACCTTGGTTAAAGATTTGTACGTGACCTGGACAGTTCATCGGTTTAATCGCATACTCGCGCTTTTCCGATTCAGTGGTAAACATGTTTTCAGCGTATTTGTCCCAGTGGCCAGATTTTTCCCACAGGGCGCGGTCCATCATCAACGGACCTTTTACTTCGTCGTAGTCGTATTCGTGCAGTTTTTCACGAACAAATTTTTCTAGTTCAGTGTAAATTGTCCAACCATCGTTGTGCCAAAACACCATGCCCGGCGCTTCTTCTTGCCAATGGAATAAATCTAGCGCTTTACCAATTTTGCGGTGATCGCGCTTTTCAGCTTCGGCCAAACGTTGGATATAAGCTTTAAGCTGTTTTTTGTCTGCCCAAGCGGTGCCGTAGACCCGTTGCAACATTTTGTTGTCTGAGTCGCCACGCCAGTAAGCACCAGCAACCTTCATCAGCTTAAAGTGGTGACAGTGACGCATGTTTGGCACGTGTGGGCCACGACACATATCGATATATTCTTCGTGATGGTACAAACCCGGCTTGTCGTCGCGTTCAATGTTCTCGTCGAGAATTTCCATCTTGTAGCTTTCGCCGCGCGCTTCGAAAGTATCGCGCGCTTCTTGCCAACTAACAGTCTTCTTAACCACGTCATAGTTGGTTTTAGCAAGCTCTAACATGCGTTTTTCTAGAGTAGCAAGGTCGTCCTCGCTAATGGTGCGGTCAAGGTCAACATCGTAGTAAAAACCGTTGTCGATAACAGGACCAATTGCCATTTTTACATCTGGCCACAATTGCTTGATCGCATGACCAAGTAAGTGAGCACAAGAGTGACGAATAATTTCAATACCTTCATCATCTTTACTGGTGATAAGCTGTAAGCTTGCATCCGTGGTAATTAATTCACAAGCATCGACAAGTTGACCGTCAATACGACCAGCGATGGTTGCTTTGGCAAGGCCTGGACCAATATCTAAAGCAACGTCCATTACAGAAACTGCTTGTTCAAAACTGCGTTGACTACCGTCAGGAAGCGTAATAATAGGCATGAAATTTCCTTTACTCAGTGGTGACACATACTAAATGCCACATGAAAATATAAATGTTATTTGGTATTAGTTCAGTTTGATAACGCGAATTGTACCAAACAAACTAAAAGAGCACGGGAATATAGGGGAATTTAACCTTGATTACAAGGGTCTATAGCCATATCAAAAGGTTAATTTTATTGTGGGTAGTTATTGTTGTTGGTGAGCAAAGTTATTAACGCAATGTTTGTTAAATATTGCACGACACTTTTTGCCGGTATTTGGCTATTGTTCATAGCCGATATTGCCCATGCTCAACAGCCATTACCCGATAAAATAGCTGCTAATAAAGCTAAAGATTGGCAAACCTACCGACAAGCTTCCATAGCTGACTCAAAAATGGCAGTTTACTTTCGCGCGCTAACAAGCAGTGAGCTGGAAGCTATTAATAGCGCCAAAAGTAATGGCCAAAGTAAAGCAAACAGCAAATTAATCGAGATAAAAAGCGAACTAACGGTTGAGTCCTCTATCGCTGGCTTTCTGCTGTTTTTACAAGATTATGACAAAATTCCAAATTGGTTGGATAATGCCAATGGCAGTCAATTAATCGAACAAATAACACCTAGTCACAATATTTTTCGCATTCAATTTTCGGCAATTTGGCCGGTCAGCCCCCGTGAAATGCTAATTGAAAGCCGATATTGGCAAGACCGACAAGGTAACGTCCACATAAAAGTCGAAGATGCGAGTGACCATTACACTAGCCATAAAAATCACATTGCCATCTCTATTATCAAGGCTCACTGGTTAATTGAACCACTGCCCAACGACAAGCTTTATATTCAATATCGAGTGATAGCCAACGCCAACGGTAAGATGCCGAGTTGGCTTGCCAATAAAGTTGCGCTGCGCTCGAGTTGGCGAACGTTAAAAAACATCAACCAACAGTTACCCAACAGTGATTGGCAGTATCAAAAATTAGCAAATATTCTTGAATATCAAGAGCTCATTCAAGAGCCTACATCAGGAACTAATGAACAAACAAAAGACATTATGCCAAGCAATAACGCAGAGCTAAATTAAGCAACTATACTTAGCGTTAACAAGGCAGGTTTTTCCGTGTAAAAGGTGAAAGATTATGTGGCAGGTTATCGAACAAGCAATATCCAATGCCGTTGGTCAGCGCTATCACATCACTGAGAAAAAATCAGTTCACGGTGGCGATATCAACAAAACCTTTAAAATAAGTGATGGACTTACACCCTATTTCGTAAAAATAAACGACAAACATTACTATGAGCTACTCGAAGCAGAAGCTTATTCGTTAGAGAAAATTCACGATACTCAGCAAATTCACTGCCCTGAAGTTATCACCTTAGGTTGCAGCTCTAAGCACAGCTTTTTGGTGCTATCTCATTTATCACTAACACCAAACCAAGTTAACAATTGGTATCAACTCGGGCAGCAACTGGCACAGTTTCATCAACACACCGCTTCAGAAACTAACGGCGCCAAAGAATTTGGCTGGCAGCACGACAATTTTATTGGCAAGACCTATCAGCCTAACCGTTGGCACAAGAAATGGCGGGTATTTTTTGCTGAACAGCGCATTGCTTGGCAATTACAACTACTGCAAGAAAAGTCGATATCGCTAGGCAATATCGACTACATTGGACAAATTTGTCACGATTTACTCGGACAACACAAATCCGTTCCCTGTATGGTTCACGGCGATTTATGGCAAGGCAATCTTGGTTTCGATAGCGACATACCTACGGTATTTGACCCGGCCAGTTATTACGGCGACCGCGAGGTTGATTTGGCCATGACTGAATTGTTTGGCTCGTTGCCAAGTGAGTTTTACCGGGGGTATCAAGATCAATACCCGCTCGATCAGGGCTACGAAGAGCGCAAATTAATTTATAACTTCTATCACATTCTTAATCACGCCAATCTGTTTGGCGGAATTTATATTGACCAGGCAAAAGCCATGCTGGCTAGAATAGTCGCTAATTATCGCTATTGTTATGCTTAACTAGTGCGAGACTTTTAATTCGAAATAACCAATACGAAACGATTAATACGAGACTATCAACACAAGACTATTAACACGAGACAAGAGTATGGACACAACTAAACTGGCTATTCATCAAACAGACTGCCGATTGGAGGTAAGAGATGAGACAAGCACTAAATCACGAGATCATTAATCAACAGCCTTTGTGTCAACAAACAATAGAATGCCCACATTGCGGGCATCATCTTCACGTTACCTTAGATGCCAGTGACGGCGATCAAGACTATTACGAATCATGCCCTGCTTGTTGCTGTGATATTCACGTTAATATGCATATTGACGAAGCCAAGCAAACGATAGAATTAGCCGTTGACGGTGACGACGAACAAATTTTTTAACTGTGAACATGATGTCAGACAAACATTAATCGTCAGTTTTTGGCGCCGCGCTGCTGCCCGCTAAAATACCGCCATCGATATTGAGCTCAATACCTGTGACGTATTTACTCTCATTCGAAGCTAAGTAAAGCGCGGCATAGGCAACGTCATCTGGTTCCCCCATCACTTTAAGCGGTACGTCGTTAGCCACCGCTGCAATGGCCGCTTCACGCTGCTCTCCCTGCCCCAACATGGCATCCCACATTGGCGTTAAAATCGCTCCCGGATGAATCGAGTTGCAACGAATCGCATAACCTTGCTCAGCACAATAAAGTGCAACCGACTTACTGTGATTGCGCACGCCCGCTTTGCTGGCGGCATAGCTACTGGCACCGGGAATACCGACCAAGCCCGAACGCGAAGAAATATTAACAATACTGGCGCCACTCGACTTTTTCATCAGCCCAATACCGTATTTACAACCCAGTGCAACACCGTCTAAGTTGACTTGCTGAACATATCGCCAACTATCGAGATTGAGATGTTCAGGATCGTGAGGCCCGTCGAGACCTTTATCGGTGAAAAAACCAGTAATACCGGCATTGTTAACCAGCACATCTAAAACACCATATTTTTCCTCAATACCTGTAGATATTGATTGCCAGTTAGATTCGTCGCTAACATCTAGATAGCGAAACTCTGCCATCTCACCCAGTTGTTCTGCGAGCTGCTGGCCTAGGGTGCGATTGATGTCAGTCAACACCACTCGTGCCCCTTCAGCGATAAAAAGCTTAGCAATGGCGGCGCCAATTCCCTGCGCGGCACCTGTAATTAATACTGTTTTATTTACTAATCGAGTCATATTATTCTCCTTAACATAGCTAAATCTGATTTATCTGGCTTTATTACTTAATCATCTATTCGCCGAACAAAGCCGTTTTTTGCTCGCGCATTCGCTCGATAGTTTCGACAATCGTCATGGTTTGTTGGTCAAATTCAATATTCACTGATTGGCCAACTTCTAGCGTGCCTAAATTAGTGCGCGACAAAGTTTCTGGAATTAAGTGAACACTAAACTGACCATCAGTCACTTTGCCAATGGTTAAACTGGCGCCATTAAGGCCAATAAAACCTTTGGCGAAAATATACTTTTGCCATTGACCATCAAGACCAAAAACTAGCTCACAATTATCATCTGTTACTATTCGTTGTAGCAGTTTTGCTTGTGTGTGAATATGACCACTGACCATGTGGCCACCAATTTCGTCACCGACTTTCATTGAGCGCTCAATATTAACCTTATCACCAACAGTTAACTGCCCTAAATTGGTAACGCGTAACGTTTCATCAATAACATCAAACTCAATAAAACCTTGATTATCTTCGGCTTCTCGCCCAGTTTTAGAAGATAAGCCAGTAAAATTAACCGCGGTTAAACAAACACCGTTATTGGCAACGCTAGCACCTGTTTCTAAACCTTGAAGTAGGTTTTTATCGACGGCAACTCGGATATTAATAAAATTATTACGCTGATTTATCGATAAAACTTCAGCTTGTGATTGCACTATACCGGTAAACATATATTATTCGCTTTGAAGAGTTTTCTTATGAAGATTTTTGCCATTCTAGCAGAATTTTTCCCTAAAACAGCATAAGTGAATAAATGAAATTTAACGCCTTTATCGCCAACACTAAAAACTTGGTCAAGCTCGCCTACCCGATCTTAATTGCCCAGTTAATTCAAAATTTAATGGGTTTTGCCGACACTGTTATGGCCGGCCGCGTTAGTGCGACTGACATGGCGGCTGTTGCCGTTGCCAGTAGTGTCTGGCTGCCCCTTATTTTAACCGTATCGGGGTTAGTGATGGCGCTGGCGGCCATTGTTTCTCAACACGCTGGTGCCAATGAAGAGAACAAAGTCGCCAACGCAGTTTATCAATGTGGCTGGATAGCAGCCAGTTTGGGCGTGGCGCTAATTGTTCTGTATTATTTACTTGAAGGCATCATTTACCCAAATGTTTCACTAGAGCCTGAGTTAAAGCAACTCACCTTTGATTATTTACATTACGTGGTTTGGGGTGGTCCGGGTTTTTGTCTATATTTAGTGCTTAGAAATTACTCTGAGGGCATGTCCCACACTCGCCCAACCATGATCATCAGTATTATTGGTTTGTTGATAAATATTCCCGCCAACTATATTTTTATTTACGGTAAGTTGGGTATGCCTGCGCTTGGTGGTGCGGGTTGTGGTTTAGCGACAGCAATAGTTTATTGGGCAATGTTTGTCGCTATGCTGGTATACAGTTACTTTGCCAAACCATTGAAAAAGGTCAGTATTTTTCAGCGCTGGTACTGGCCACACTGGCCTGAAATTAAAAATACCTTGGTTATTGGCGTTCCAATTGCGTTATCGCTGTTATTTGAAGTTAGCTTATTCGCCGTCGTCGCGATATTACTTGCTCCTTTTGGCGCCAATATTGTCGCGAGTCATCAAATCGCGATGAACTTCTCCAGCCTAGTGTTTATGGTGCCGCTGAGTTTTGCCATGGCAGTGACCATTCAAGTCGGTTTTGCCATTGGCAATCGCAACTTTGAACAGGCGAAAGCGATTTGTAAGCACGCAACTATTTTCGGCTTATTGATCGCTGTTGTAACTGCTGCTATTACGCTCATTTTCCGCAGCCAAATTGCCAGTATCTACACCACAGAGCAAGAAGTGATTGCGCTTGCGGCAAGCTTGATGTTTTTGGCGGCCTTATTTCAATTTTCTGATGCGGTGCAGGTAATTTCAGCGGGAGCGCTTAGAGGTTACAAGGACACACAAGCAATTTTGTATATCACTTTCTTTGCTTACTGGATTATCGGGTTAAGCATTGGCTTAACCTTAGCATTAACCGATTGGTTGCTCCCTGCTATTGGCGCAGCAGGCTTTTGGATTGGTTTTATTTCGGGTTTAACCACCGCAGCAGTGCTGTTAGCTTGGCGATTAAAAGTGATTCAACAGCGGCTAAGCCAAGCCGCTGTTTAAATAACTATACTAAGTTATTGATTAATTTAGTTAAGCTTCATCATCATCGCTATCTTGCAGTTTACCGATGTTTTTGCGCAAAATCGGCAAGTCTCCGGCATCTGCAGCACTAAACACAGCTTTTTTGTTGCGTTTAATCGGCGCTTTTTTAACTGCTGCTGGCTTTGTAGCTTTGGCCTTGGTTGGCTTTTTTGCTACCGCTTTTTTCTTTGGCTTTAAGCCTTTAAATTTAGCGACTAAGCCATCTATTTGGTCAAAACTGATGCGCTGTTTAAGAAATGCTTCAATGTTTTTAAAGCTCTGCCAATCTTTTGGTCCGACCATTGAAATGGCATCACCTTTGTTCCCTGCTCGGCCAGTGCGACCAATGCGGTGAACAAATTCTTCACTGTGTTTTGGCAAATCAAAATTGATTACGTGGGAAACATTAACCAGATCTAAACCGCGTGACGCTAAGTCGGTCGTGATCAATATTTTTTGCTGTCCCTTACTAAAGCTCTCCATAATTTGATTGCGTTGGCTTTGGTTCAAATCGCCACTTAGTGCAGCGGTACTTAAACCCTGCTCACTAAGTTCGTTAGATAAACGTTCGGTATCAGCACGCGTTGCAGTAAAGATAATCAATTGTTGATAGCTTTCATTTGTCAAGAAGTGATTCAACATCGCTTGTTTGTGCTCAAGATTGTCGGCCAAATAAAAGCGCTTATTGATGTCTTGATGCTCGGTAGAGCCGTGTTCAATGGTGATTCGCTTAGGACTGTTTAGTAAGTCGAGGGCGAAATCGTTGATTTGATCGTGATCTAAAGTCGCTGAAAACATCAAGGTTTGGCGCTTGCGATGATCTGCGGCAGTGTGAATTTGTTTAAGCTCTTTTTCAAAGCCCAAATCTAACATACGATCTGCTTCATCGAGAATCAGTAATTCAAGACCGTGCAAATAAAAGTTTTTATGGTTGAGATGATCGGCTAGTCGGCCCGGTGTCGCAACCACAAAATGCGGGTCTTTGGCTAAGATTTTTTCTTGGTCGTTAAAGTTTTCACCGCCCAACAACAACACAGCTTTGAACTGAGTGTTACCTGTGAGTAACCTCAACTGGCCAAACACCTGCTTTGCCAATTCACGTGTTGGCGTTAAAATTAATACTCTAGGGTCGCGTTTAGCCAGTGCGCGATTGCGAATAAGTCGTTGCATTGCCGGTAGCAAAAACGCTAGCGTTTTCCCTGAACCCGTTTTTGACGATGCGATTAAATCGTGGCCAGCCATGGCCGCAGGGATCGCCTGCTGTTGGATTTCCGTTGCCTGATCAAAACCCAAGTGCTCTATGGTTGCGAGTAATCGCTTGTCTAAACCGAAATTGCCAAATTGCAAAATCTTCTCCTAACCCTATTTAAAAACAAACGGGCATAGATGGTCACTATGCCCGCTTCTGTACACCTAACTAAAAGTGCCTAGCCAATCATAAGCTTATTGGCTAGTCATTTTACAGTTTAGCTGTTAGCAATACGCTCAGCAATTACTGCCAACGCCATATCAATGCGCGCCAACACTTTATCTTGGTCGAGTAACGCCAAGGTAACGTCTAATGACGGCGAATTACCGGCACCAGTTGCCGCAACGCGAAGTGGCATCCCCACTTTACCCATACCAAGTTCTAATTCAGCAGCGGTTTCGTTAATCGCGGCGTGAATATGCTCAGGTTGCCAATCAGTTAAGGCAGCAAGCTTAGCTTTAACGACTTCCAAAGGTTGTTGTGCTACTGGTCGCAAGTGTTTTTTCGCAGCAGTGGCATCAAACTCTGTAAAATCTTGGTAGAAATAACGTGATATTTCAGCCATTTCTTTAAGGGTTTTAACGCGCTCTGCTTGTACTTTAACAATTTCAGACAACGCTGGACCATTGCTAGTATCAATGTTTTGATCTTGCATATGCCACGCTAGGTGCTCGGCAACATACTCAGGCGCCAACGTCTTCATGTAGTGTTGGTTAACCCAGATTAATTTTTCTGTGTTAAAGCCCGATGGCGCTCGATTACAATCGTTTAAGTCAAACAATTCAATCATTTCGTCACGGGTGAACAGCTCTTGGTCGCCATGTGACCAACCTAAACGCACTAAGTAATTTAGCAAAGCTTCTGGCAAGTAGCCGTCATCGCGATACTGCATGACGCCCACGGCACCGTGACGTTTTGACAAACGCTTGCCATCGTCACCTAAAATCATTGGAATGTGGGCAAACTCAGGTAATGGCGCGCCTAGCGCGTTAAAAATGTTAATTTGACGCGGTGTATTGTTTACGTGGTCGTCACCGCGAATCACGCAAGTCACGCCCATATCCCAATCGTCGACAACAACGGTTAAGTTGTAGGTTGGGCTACCGTCAGAACGAGCAATAATCAGATCGTCCAATTCTTTGTTTGAAATCGTAATTTCGCCCTTAACCAAATCGTTGATAACAACGTCGCCGTCTAATGGGTTTTTAAAGCGAATAACATAAGGCTTATCTTCAGGGTAATCGGTACGATCACGCCACATGCCGTTATAACGCTCTTTTTCACCTTTTTCACGTGCTTGAGCACGCATTTCGTCAACTTCTTCTGGGGTGCAGTAACAGCGGTATGCATTGCCTTCGGCAAGTAGTTGATCAATGACTTCTTTATAGCGATCGAAACGCTTGGTTTGGAAGTAAGGACCTTTATCCCAATCTAGTTGCAACCAGTTCATACCGTCCATAATCGCATCGACTGACGCTTGCGTTGAACGCTCAAGATCAGTGTCTTCGATACGAAGAATGAATTCGCCACCGTTTTTCTTAGCGTGTAACCAGCTATATAATGCAGTACGTGCTCCACCAACATGAAGATAACCGGTAGGACTTGGCGCAAAACGAGTTGTTAGGGTCATAAAAATCTCACTGTTGTTAGTCGCTATCAAACAATTCTCGATGCAACTAAAAAATAGGTTAAAAAATTGCGGCTATTTTATCAGGCAATGGGCCGTTAATACATCCTAAAGTAAATATTGTTATGAGAAAGCTATAATCTGCAGGATTCATAGAAAATAAGATACGACAATGTTCTGAAAATTAACTCAGAACATTGCTTTATCAATAACATTACTATCGGTGGCTAATTTTCAAATAGTTTTATGTGGCGCTCAATACATGCTGACTTTTTCAGGCTAGGCCCATCGTCTAGTGTTAACAACTCTAGCTCTGCAAGAGCAGTAGCATGCTCAACGTAAAGCGCCGCTAGCCTACTTTGAAAATTATGAATTGCAATTTTAGGAAGGTCTTGTTCGTTCAAATAACTTAAGTTCTCCTGCTCACGAAATTCACTAATTTGCCTTTTTATCTCTTTGGCTCTTTCACTGACTATTTGATAGTCCTCTTTTGAAAGTAAAAGACCTAAATCAAGGTTATCTTTAAATGGAGCGCTACTAACCACCTGCAGATAAGCAGTTAAGGCGGACAAGTCATAATTATTTATCCCGTAAGTGGCATAAGCTAGCGCGGTCATAATCTTATCTTTAATTTCTGGAGTAAATGTTCTCTCTTTTTGATATTGTAACTGTGCTGTCACTATTTCGACAGTTGTCAAAAATTGAGGCGCTAACGCAGTATTACCCAAGATCATTAATCGATGTGCTATAGGAATTTGCGTGTTTTTTCGCAGCTCACTCCTGTTCATTGCTGCAACCAATGCGTATTGGTCATCTTGATAGGCAAGCTCAAGTAACCGATCTATATCCATTTCCATGTAGGCAACAATATCTAAAGACGCATCATCATCAAAGTAATTTCCATAAATGTCTTTTTGTGGTACACCAAAATCGCCCCTTCGCGCTCTCCATTCCTTAGATTCGCTAAGAGAAAATGCAAAATCTTCTACGCTTAATTCGAGCGCACCAACACACCAATCGTCTTCATAAGAAACTTTGTTGATTGATTGGTTTTCTATAGTGGTTGCAATATTAATTACTTTGGGATTGTTTTGGTCTATGACTTGCTGAGCAATAATAGGAAGCTTGGCGACTTTTTCACTAGACTTATCATAGTCATTATCATGTGCTTTCATCAGAAAACTAAGAAAACCTGCGCAAATCGCACATATGCCAATCAATATAAAAATAATCCTTGTATACACTTAGCAATACCTTTTAGCTAGCAGACTTTTTAATATGCATTCATACCAAGTTTTTAAAATATACGATCATTACAACTTGGTATATGAGCTTAAAATATGACAATTATCACTTAACAATTTCACGATATGTTTACGGGCAGTTCAATTAAAATCGTTACCAGCAAAAATTTGATAAATAACTAGCATTTTGCTGACAGTCAAAAGCAGTAAATATAATCAATACAGCTTTACTACTTTAAAGATAAAGACATTAGCGGATAACACTGAAATTGAACTAGTTAATTAGTGCGGGTTGTAAAGCGTAGAAGGTATTTGTCTGTTCAAGATTTTGTGAACTAAATCTTGTTTTCAGAAACAATAAGATGGTGGACGATACTGGGCTTGAACCAGTGACCCCCGCCTTGTAAGGGCGGTGCTCTCCCAACTGAGCTAATCGTCCGGAAACAGAATTATTAATAATCTTACATAAATAATCTAAGGATAACACTGAACCTGAACCAGTGTATTGGTGCGGTTTGTAAAGAGTAGAAGGTGTTCTTCTCTTCAAGCTTTATTATCCCGTAATCTTATTTAAATAAGATGGTGGACGATACTGGGCTTGAACCAGTGACCCCCGCCTTGTAAGTGTGGGTGGGGTGCTTGATTTTAAAGGGTTGCGTGACGATTTGTAGCCTTGCTGTACTCGTTCGTTTATGTATACTTGCGT
>NZ_JAGHQT010000025.1 GCF_017744155.1 Endozoicomonas sp. G2_1
TCAACAACTTTTTGAATTTTTTTTCAAATCGTTTTTCTAAGTTATCTGACCCGTTTACCTAGTATATTCACCAACTAAACTTATCAAAACACTTCGTTGGGCTGCCCCGTGGAAGTGGATGCGCATTCTAGAGATTTATTAAAAAGGATCAAGTCTTTTTTTGAAAAAAAAGATCGTTTGTCGATCATTTGAACTAATAGGCTTATAAACAGACTAAAACTTGATATAAAGGGGTTTTTTGAGCTTTGTGTTGGTGTATAAATATACAGAAGATATCTCGATTAAATTCCTCTATATTGGATTTCGATTGGTGAATTTATTATCACACAGTGAAAAATAATAAGAAAAACTCGTTAAATAGATAATTAAGAGAGCTAAGAATATGAAAAAGTTTTTCATTGGTTTACTTCTTAGCTGTATAAGTTTAGTTGGTTTTGCACAGGATCCTGCAAATAATAAACGGGAAGTTTTTATTTCCAAGCTACTCAAGCAGCAAATTGTTAAACAACACGCCAGTGTAGAAGATAGTGTTGGCTCAATCTTAAAGCGTTACCCGGAACAAGTTGATATTGTTGTTAAGGTAGCATTAAGAGATTATCCACAGAGCTACGAAGAAATTATGCTCGGAGCAATTCACGCAGAACCCGCTTTAGCATGTGACGTAATATCGCAAGTGATTAACTCAGATGTTGCACCAAGTGCCGATGTAGTAAAAGTCGCGATCGATGTTGAACCAGCCTATGCTGCGGAAATAATAGAAACTGCGGTCTTACACAAACCAGATGACATTGGCGAAATAGTTAGAGTTGCTATTGTTACTGATCCAATAATTTCTGATGACATTGTCGAACAGACCATGCAAACATTCCCAGAAAAAATGCTGTCGGTGCTAACGGGTGCCATCAAGGCGGTTCCTGACAATGTCGTCAGTTTTGTAAAGAATACACTCGCGCTGTTTCCCGATAATGGCGAACAAGTCGTAGAAGCGGCAATTAGTGAAACGAAAGATCAGCAGAACAAAGCCATTTTTGAAGCGGCTGTTGCAGCAGGTCTTTCAATAGAGCAAGCTCAACTTGCGGCGTTAAAAGGTGGTGCAACTAAAGAGCAGTTGGCCAAAAACTAGAGCTCACCTAAAGTACAACTTGTGTAAACAACAAAAAAGGCCAGCATAATGCTGGCTTTTTTGTTGAGGAAAGCGCTTCTATTGTTCTCTTGCTATTGCTCGGTATGCAATGTCGGTACGAAACTCAACATTATTCCAGCTAATTTGATGCAATAACTCGTAAGCGGCTTGCTGTGCCGAGGTGACTGTTTCACCAAGTGCCGTTGCACAAAGTACACGGCCACCAGCAGTAACAACTTGTTCGTTATTCAGTGCGGTCCCAGCATGGAAAGTTTTACGGTCCGCTTGAGTATTGGTATCTAAACCTGAAATAACGTCGCCTTTATTGTAGCTACCTGGGTATCCACCAGCGGCTAATACCACGCCAACAGCGGCGCGAGCATCGAAAGCAATCTCTTTGTCTGCCAATTGACCTTGGCAAGCTGCCAAGCAAAGTTCAACAAGATCTGATTGCAAACGCATCATAATAGGTTGTGTTTCAGGGTCACCAAAACGACAGTTATACTCAATAACTTTTGGCGTGCCGTCTTCGGCAATCATTAAACCGGCGTATAAAAAGCCCGTATATGGTGCATCTTCTTTTGCCATACCTTCAACTGTCGGTACGATAACTTCATTCATGATGCGATTGTGAATTTCAGTGGTTACTACTGGTGCTGGCGAGTAAGCTCCCATACCGCCAGTGTTGGGACCTTGGTCGCCATCATAAGCGCGTTTGTGATCTTGACTAGTCGCAAATGGCAAAATGTTCTTACCGTCAACCATGACAATAAAGCTCGCTTCTTCACCTTCCAGAAATTCTTCAATAACCACACGATGGCCGGCACCGCCAAAAGCATTGCCCGCCAACATATCTTTGATCGCTGCTTCAGCCTCTTCTAATGTCATTGCAACAATAACACCTTTACCTGCAGCAAGACCGTCAGCTTTAACGACAATAGGTGCACCTTGTTCGCGAACATAAGCTAGTGCAGGCTCAATTTCAGTGAAGTTAGCATAGGCCGCTGTTGGAATTTGATGACGAGCGAGGAAATCTTTAGTAAAAGCTTTAGAGCCTTCAAGTTGAGCTGCTTTAGCACTCGGGCCAAAAATAGTTAGCCCTTCAGCTTGGAAAGCGTCAACAACACCATCAACCAAAGGTTGTTCTGGGCCAACAATCGTTAAGTCGACACTTTGCGATTGAGCAAATTCGACTAAAGCTGGAATATCGGTAACATTAATAGCAACATTTTTGAGTTTTTGTTCTCGTTCAGTGCCGGCATTACCCGGAGCGACAAACACTGTGCTTACTTGTGCTGATTGGGCGGCTTTCCAAGCTAAGGCATGCTCGCGGCCACCACTACCAATAACCAATACTTTCATTTAGATAAATTCCTATGATTGATTCAAAAGAAGCCCTTCCGGGCTTCTTTCTTATGTATAAAATTAGCTTAAACTAATTTTTTGGTTTAACAAATTTCAATGTCATGCGATCACTTTCACCGATCGCTAAATATTTGTCTCGATCTTGCTCACCTAAACGCAATACCGGTGGCAATGTCCAAACACCTTTAGGGTGGTTAGCCGTGTCTTTTGAATTAGCATTAACGTCGCTGCTTGCAGCTAGTTTAAAACCCGCTTGTTCGGCTAATTCAATCGCAACACTTTCTGGGAAATAGCCACTGCGCTCATTGCCCTTCCAAGGCATACTCGTTGGCATTCTGTGCTCAACTACACCTAATACGCCACCAGGCTTGAGTGCTTTAAAGGCATCAGCATAAAATTGCTTAACACCGTCTACGCGCCAGTTGTGTAAGTTGCGGAAGGTCAGCACTAAGTCGGCGCTACCTGCTGGTGCTAATGTACTCGCTTTTCTCGGTACAAAGTCAGTTAATTCAACTTCACTGAAAATGTCTTTGCTCTTCAACATTTTTTCTAAACGCTGACGAGACTTACTAAAGTAGTTGTCTTCGCCTGTGTCAGGATAATGAGCACCGTACAATTTACCAGAACCTTTTAGTGCTGGTGCCAAGATTTCGGTATACCAGCCACCACCAGGGGTTAGCTCAACCACGGTCATATCAGGCTTGAAACCAAAAAATATTAAGGTTTGTTGCGGATTGCGATATTCGTCACGCGCTTTGTTTTTTGCCGATCTGTGTTCACCACTTACAGCTTGCACTAACTTATCGTAATCACTAGCTGTCGCCATGCCTGAACATACCGTAGCCAAACCAATAATTGATGCCAAACATGCGGATTTAAGCTTTTTCATGAGTTAACTTCCTTCCATTCTTGTAAAAGTATTGTTTTAACAAGACATGTTATATCAGGTTTTAGTTCCATATTCAGGTAACTAAAATCCACTTAACGCAAATTCATCACCGCTGGTCGAGAATTAGCCCAATCACGCTTTAGCATCATTGGGCTATAGCTATAAGCCAATTAGTGGCGGAAATGGCGCATCCCAGTAAATACCATCGCCATACCGTGTTCGTCAGCAGCGACAATAACTTCTTCATCGCGCATCGAACCACCAGGTTGAATAACCGCAGTAATACCGGCTTTAGCCGCAGCATCAATACCGTCACGGAATGGGAAGAAGGCATCTGACGCCATTACTGAGCCAGCCACTTCTAAGTTTTCATCCGCGGCTTTGATACCTGCTACTTTAGCTGAGTAAACGCGGCTCATTTGACCAGCACCAACACCAATGGTCATGCTGTTTTTCACATAAACAATCGCGTTTGATTTAACGTACTTAGCAACTTTCCAGCAAAATTGTAGATCGCGCAGTTCGTCTTCAGTTGGTTGACGCTTAGTCACTACCTTCAACTCGTCTTGACTCACTTTACCTTGGTCGCGATCTTGAACTAACAAACCGCCATTAACGCGTTTGTAATCTAAACCTGTTGTTTGACTGTCCCACTGGCCACAAGCTAATAAACGAACATTTGGTTTTGCCGCTACAAGTTGAGCTGCCGCTTCAGAAATGGTTGGCGCAATAATCACTTCAACAAACTGGCGAGAAATAATCGCCTCAGCAGTATCGGCATCAAGCTCACGGTTAAACGCAATAATACCGCCAAACGCAGACGTTGGGTCTGTCGTATACGCACTTTCGTACGCAGCAAGAATATTGTCACCAATGGCAACACCACAAGGGTTAGCGTGCTTGACGATAACACAAGCGGGTTGGTCGAATTCTTTCACGCACTCTAACGCGGCATCGGTGTCGGCAATGTTGTTATATGACAGCGCCTTACCTTGCAATTGCGTCGCAGTAGAAACCGAGGCTTCTTCTGGCTCTGCTTCAACATAAAAAGCAGCGTCTTGATGAGAGTTTTCACCGTAGCGCAAATCTTCCTTCTTAATAAATTGGCTGTTGAACGTGCGTGGAAACTTATTCTTTTGCTCAAAGTTGACGTCGGCTTGTTCACCGTGACCGGCAAGCATCTGACCAAAATGGTTGGCGATCATACCGTCGTAGCTGGCTGTGTGTTCAAACGCGGCAATGGCTAAGTCAAAGCGCGTTTGATAGCTTAACGAGTCGCTGTTGTTATTCATTTCAGCCAATACGCGATCGTAATCGCTCGCGTTAACAATAATAGTGACATCTTTGTGGTTTTTGGCCGCTGCACGCACCATTGTTGGCCCGCCGATATCAATATTCTCAATCGCATCTTCAAGCGTACAGTTTTCATTGGCAACTGTGTTGGCAAATGGATAAAGGTTTACTACAACCATGTCGATGGCGTTGATGTTGTTTTCACTCATCACGGCTTCATCGGTGCCACGGCGCGCTAAAATACCGCCGTGTACTTTCGGGTGTAGCGTTTTCACTCGGCCATCCATAATTTCCGGGTGACCTGTGTAATCAGACACTTCAGTGACTTGAATGTTATTTTCTGCAAGTAACTTAGCGGTGCCACCTGTAGAAAGTAATTCAATGCCCTTTTGAGCAAGACTGCGAGCGAATTCAACAATACCTGTTTTATCAGAAACACTTAATAGTGCGCGTTTGATTGGGCGTGGGGTATCCATTGCTTTTTTCTTTACCTATGTCGTTGTTTACGGTTGATGCTGTATTTTTGTATTAATAACTTAATTCTTTATCCACTTGGTCAGGTTTTCAAACCCTAATAAGTAAAAAAGCACCCGAAGGTGCTTTTTAATTGCAGGTTAAACCTGCGTAATTTTAGTTCATGCCGTACTTTTTAAGTTTCTTACGTAAAGTACCGCGGTTGATACCTAGTAAGTTAGCAGCGCGGGTTTGGTTACCGCGAGTATACTTCATAACTTCTTCAAGCATTGGTGCTTCAATTTCCGAAAGTACTAATTCGTACATATCATCAACATCGTTACCGTTTAATTGAGACAAGTAGTTGCTGATTGCAATTTTTGCTTGTGTACGTAATGGTGAAGCCTCTGTCTGAGTTTGCAGATTGCCAGTAACAAATGGAGAGGAAATATTTTGTTCAAACATAAAGTTCAGACTCTTTCTTAAGTTAAGTTATCAAAATACAAATTCAATGCCTCAAGCTGCGCTTCGCTTGACTCTAAGGCGTTGAATTTTGATCTAAACGTTTTCTCTTGGTCATGCGCCTGCATATACCAAGAAACGTGCTTACGAGCGATTCTCACGCCCATAAAATCACCGTAAAACTGATGAAGTTCGGTGACATGGCCAAGTAATATGGCTCTCACTTCATCGATTAACGGCGGTGTTAACTGATTACCAGTTTGTAAAAAGTGATTGATCTCACGAAATATCCACGGACGCCCTTGTGCCGCTCGCCCAATCATAATGGCGTCTGCGCCAGTATAATCGAGTACCTGTTTCGCTTTTTCCGCGCTAGTAATATCACCATTAGCAACCACAGGGATACTAATTGACTGCTTGATTGCTTTAATTGTGTCGTACTCAGCGTCGCCTTTATAAAAGTCTGAACGAGTACGACCGTGAACCGCTAACGATTGAATGCCGTTAGCTTCAGCAATTTTAGCAATCTCACAACCATTTCTAGTGTCGTGACACCAACCGGTACGAATCTTTAAAGTTACTGGAATATCAACCGCGTCAACTACTGACTTAACAATAGCTTCTACGAGTTTAGGCTCTTTTAACAAAGCCGAACCAGCTAACTTTTTATTCACTTTTTTTGCTGGGCAGCCCATATTGATATCAATAATTTGAGCGCCGTTATCAGCATTAACGTGAGCAGCAAAAGCCAGTTCATCAGGATCTGAGCCAGCGATTTGTACTGACCTAACCCCGACATCGTCAGTGTGTAGTAGACGTTTCTTAGATTTTTCAGTCTTCCACGTTTGTGGATTGGCTGAAACCATTTCCGAAACTGCAAGACCAGCACCTAATCGACAACACAATTGTCGAAATGGCTGGTCAGTAATACCGGCCATTGGCGCTAAAAAAACATTGCTAGTTAATGTATACGGACCTATCTTCACACTGCTGCTTTTTTGAGCTCGTCGTCAAAAGGGCGCTAAGTTTACGCGTTTTTAGTCAGCTTGAAAAGCATATAAATTGAACAAATTGGCTTTTTTTACTAAATATTTTTATTGACATTTAGCAAACCATTGATGCGCTCAGAATTTGTTCAAAAAGCGGCGAACTTTCGCCGTTTATTTTTGCTTACTTTAGTTGACCATTCAGTCGAACCCACTCCTCTTGCACGGTAATTGGCGCCATATCACACCAAGTTGAGTACAAGTTTTGTAGATCTGGTGCTTGCTCTTCGAGCACACCAGACAGTGCCAATAAACCTTTGTCGCCGACAAATTGAATAATCGTCGGCGCTAATTCGCGCAGCGGTCCGGCCAAAATATTTGCCACAACTACATCTGCTTTAAGCGAAGGTTGGTCTTTAGGAAGGTAAAGGGATAATCGATCGGCAACATTATTGCGCTCAGCATTTGCCTTACTCGCTTGTAGTGCTTGTGGGTCAATATCAATACCAATCACTTCTTTAGCGCCTAGCTTTAACGCCGCTAAAGATAAAATGCCGGAACCACAACCAAAATCAACGACGGTTTTGCCCGTTAAATCAAGCCCATCAAGCCAGCTTAAGCACAATGCCGTGGTTGGGTGAGTGCCGGTACCAAACGCAAGTCCAGGATCTAACATAACATTAACCGCATCGGGCTCAGGTACTTCACGCCAGCTCGGACAAATCCACAAGCGCTCACCAAACTTCATCGGATGGAAGTTATCCATCCATTCGCGTTCCCAGTCTTTATCTTCAAGCTGTTCGAGTTTATAACTCATCGCTTCCTTTTCAGGGTGAATGCCTTGTAAATAGCTAATCACTTTATCCATATCGAAACTCGCATCAAACAACCCCATAACAACAGTGTTTGACCAATAAACCACTTCATCGCCGGGTAACGGCTCGTAAATTGGCGTATCTTTGGCATCGATAAAGGTTACTGCCTGTGCACCGGCAGCCATCAGCCAGTCACTATATTTTTCTGCAGTTTCTTCGTTGGCACTTAATCTAAGCTGAATCCAAGGCATAATTATCATCTCACAACTATTTGCTGTTATTTTATCATTGCTTGGCAAAGCAAAGATACAGTCGACAACCTCCAAACTTGTATAAATATAAATAACGCGCTTTGAGTGGTTAGATTTAATACTAGAAAGTCGATAATTCTGGCGGTAAGATGAGCAAATCGACTTAATCACTATCAGCGTTATGAAACTTCGTGCACTGCTCATGCTATTTTTGTTGCTAGTAAGTACTAGCAATAGTGCCAATTCTCGTGAACTTTCAGTAGTCACAGAGCCATTGCCGCCGTTACAAATTCAGGAGCGCGATGGTTCTGCCGATGGTGCAGCGGTTGAAATAGTCGAACTACTACTCAAAGAAGCCAACCTCTCCGATACCGACATTACCATTCAACCTTGGGTAAGAAGCTATAAACAAGCGATCGCCGAGCCCAATACGCTGATTTTTTCTATTGCTCGAACACCCGATCGCGAACAAAAATTTCATTGGTTAGCCAAGCTTTACCAAGTTGATACCTATCTCGCTAAACTCAAATCGCGTGAACACCTCAACGTAGAAAAACTCGACGATGCACTCAATTATAAACTGGCGATAATAAGACAAGACTTTACGGTTGACGATTTAAGAAAACAGGGCTTCTCCGAAAAAAAGCACTTGTTTACCACATCAACAAGAGAAAACTTATGGATACAACTGTTTCGAGGTCGCGTTGATTTCGTCGTAACGTCAACCCTTATTTGGCACGAGCAGATTGCCGAGCTCGGTTATGATCCAAACAAACTCGAACTTCATTACAAAATTCCCGGCCAAGCTCGTGATCTATATTTAGCCGCCAGCCTTAATACATCACCAAATGTTATCGCGCGACTACAAAAAGCCTTTGCCGTTATCAAGCAAGATGGTCGTTATCAGCAAATACTGGCAAAATGGCACTTATAAGTCGCTTAACCTACAACAATAACTGTCGATGAAATACTTTCCTATCTTTTTAACTGGTGATCGAATTAATGCTTTGATCATAGGTGGTGGTGATGTTGCCGCCCGCAAGATTGAATTACTGCTAAAAACAACCACTAACATTACGGTAATGACGGCGAGTGTTAGTGTCAGTGTCGAGCGCTTGATCAATACACACCAACTCACTTGGTTCAAACACGACTACCAAGCCGGCCACATGACGGGCAAAAATATTGTCATTGCCGCCACTGACGACACAGAGGTCAATACTCAAGTATCAATCGAAGCTAATCAGCACGAAATTCTGGTCAACGTTGTCGACCAGCCTGAACTTTGCGGCTATATCACGCCTGCTATTATTGACCGCTCGCCAATGATTATTGCGTTAACTAGCTCTGGCAGCGCACCAATACTGGTTCGCATGCTCAGAGAAATTATCGAAAAGATGTTGCCTGAAGGCTATGGCCGATTAGCCGACTTCTCACTGAAGTTTCGCGACCATGTTAAAGCGAGAATAAAAGGGCTGAGAAACCGTCGCACGTTTTGGGAAAACACTCTGCAAGGACAAATCGGTCAAGCCATTCTCGATGGCAATGTAAAAAAGGCTGAGCAAGAACTTATCGCCAGCTTAAAAGACACCATTCAACCGCCAGCAGGTGAGATCATCTTTATTCATACCCTTGATGGCAATCCAGACAACTTAACCTTAAAAGCTCACCGACAACTACAATTTGCCGATGCTGTTTTTTACGACACTAGTGTGAATGAACGATTAATCGAATACGTTAGGCGCGATGCTGACAAACACCCACAAGATGTTGACGCGTCTATTGCCATTAACTACCAACACGCAATAGAACTCGCCGAGCAAGGTCAGAAAGTGATTTACTTATTAGCCGGCCATCAATCATTGCCGAATAATCACGCCTTGGAGCAAAGTAAGGTCAACTATCAAGAAATTGTCAGCGGTGGCTAATCCCCTAAGCTCTAAATAGGTAAACCAAGAAGCAATAGTTGGCCGATATTACAGCGCTTTGGTCATGGTGAAATTCACCAGCACTTTACCATTGCGAATATTGTCGTTTTTTGTCAGCACAGTAAAGCCGTGTTTGACAAAAAATGGCTTGGCAAAATAAGAGGCGTTAACTGTTAATGTTTTAATTTCCTGTGCTATCGCTAAGGCTTCAATATGCTTATATAACGCGGTCGCAACCCCGCGCCTTTGATACCGACTATCAGTGTAAGCAAGATCGATGTAGCCATCGTCAGCCAAGGTGATAAACCCAGCAATGTTATCATCAATAATCCCGATCCAAGGCGGGCAAGCGTCGAAACGCTGATGCCATTTAGGGTAGTCAATTGGCAAAGGCGCCCAAGCATCCACTTGTGCCTTGGTATAATGTTCAATACCAACCGCATGAATGGTGTTATAAAACAGCTCCGTCAGTACATTAGCATCGCTAGCTTGGTAAGGGCGAATATCCATCTTCATTATCAATCGGTATTTTTACTCGCTTAAATCTAACAAAAACATCACAAAAAGGTATAGGAATTATCACAATCAAAAAGCAATAACAAAATAAGCATTAAATAACAAATACCTAACGAAACAAGCAAAATTATTTCATAATTTTTAGCTATTGTTAATGCAGCTAAGTTATTTATTAATCCTGAATAAGTTTGCCACGCTAATTGAGTAATTAAGGAGCAATTAGCATGTTATTCAGACAAGAAGCAATTTCACACCAACAAGAGCGCTTAACTGGCGCCATCGTTTTAGCGCAGCCGCTATCACTCAAATTAGTCGTTATATTACTTAGCCTAATTGCTGCTAGTATTATAATCTTTCTATTTACCGCCGAATATAGCCGTAAAGAAACGGTACGTGGTTTTTTACAACCCAACAAAGGTATTATTAAAAGTTTTGCCCGCCAAGGTGGCATGGTTGAGCAATTATGGGTTACTGAAGGCCAACAAGTTGAACAAGGTCAGGCACTTGCCTCAATCATTATTCCGCAAACCAATCAGCACGGTATTGAATTAAGCACGCAGCTCAATGTGGAATTGAATCAACAAATAGCTTTACTGAGTGATGAGGTCAATCAGCATAAATTATTGCGGCAACAAGAAGCTCTCACTCTCACCGAGCGCCAACAAGCGCTGCAACAAGAGCAACAAGCACTAAAACAGCAGCTGGAACTGGCTAACGACAAACTTGCCTTACTGAATAAACAACACAGCCAATTACACCAGCTCAATAACCAAGGTTATGTCTCAACTATTGAAGCCGAACGCCAACAGCAAGCATTACTTGATGCCAAACAAGAGCAGCAAAATATTTCGCGCTTACTGCTACAACAAAAAAACCAATTAGCGCAAATAAAACTAAGCCAACAAAACTTACCACAGCAATACGCTTTGCGTATTAACAACCTAAAGCGCCAACAAGCCGACCTTAAACGCCAGCTAGCACAAATTAACAACAACTATCGTTACACCTTAACTGCCAGTCACAGCGGTACTATCACGAGTATTCAAGTGGTTGCTGGTGAAACCGTGAGCCAAAATAGACCTTTGTTGCAAATTTTACCACTAGGAGCAGAACTAGTCGCTGAGCTATTGCTACCGACTCGTTCGGCAGGTTTTGTAAAACAGGGAGACATCGCCAAACTCAGGTTTGACGCGTTTCCATACCAGCGCTTTGGTTTTATTAATAGTGATATTACTCGTATTGACCAAGCTCTAATTCATCCGAACGAAGCTTTATTACCTATAGCGCTGCAAGAACCTGTATACCGCTTACAAGCTCAGCTTAACCAACAAAGTATTAATGCCTATGGCAAACACTTTGAGCTTAAAAGTGGCATGTTATTCGAGGCCGATATTATTTTAGAAAAGCGCAGTTTAATTGCATGGCTGTTTGAACCAATACTGAGCCTCAAGGGACGGATCAGTTAAACACTATTTAGCAGTAATACAAAAGTAAAAGTGAAGAGCAAAATTTAATTTTACTGTTTAGATATTCAATATTTGATCAGTAAATAAAGTGGCTAGCTTTAGTCAACTTTCGACAACCAACTAAAGCCAGCCTAATTAACCGCTTATCAAGGCTAATAACAGCAAACGATAAGCACTTAACTACCTGACCAATAAGGTCAGACATATGGAGTATACATTATGCGTGAATTAAACGTTAATGAAATTAAGCAAGTGAATGGTGGACTCACCCCTACTGAAGGTCTAGGCGCGGTTGGAGCGACTATTGCAGTTGTTGCAGCAGCTTCAACAGTTGGTACTGTAGCTGTAGTTGCAGGGCTAGCAGGAATAATAGGTATTGTAGCTATAGATATAGCATCATCTATTTCTAGGTTCGGTGGTAGCGGTAGCTCTATTAGACGTAGATCTAGTAGTACCATACAAATTAAGGCAAACTAATTTAATGCTTTTTTACGCTTTTAAACCATAAAAGTAAACATTAATAAAACATATTTACAAGGATGTAAAATGTATAAACCATGTAGGAAATGTTATGAACTCTAAAAAACGAATATCAATAGCTTTTTCAATATCTGCACTACTTTTTTTAATTGTCGTAGTCACCGATGAAGAGTTTAACCTCTTATTTTTTTCACTTTTTTTCTTATATTTAATGATTGCTTGTAGCTACTGGCACAAAAAAGATGATTAAAATCACGAACCGCAAAAATACATTTAAATTAGAAGCTTTCAATTCAACCTTTATTAAAAACTACATAAATTCAGCTGTATCCAGAAAGTTTTCAAGGAAAAAATCTAAAGAATACTGTTAAAACAAGGACAATATATGCAAGATGAAATATTCAAGGCAACGACAACTCAGAAAAAACAATTAATCACTCGAAAAAAAGACTCCTTGCAAGATCAAGTTAAACCAGACAGTACTGGCTTATCATTACTCAAAACTTCAGGTTGGCTGCTGGTTTTACTGCTGATACCGCAACTATTCATAGGCCTATTTTTGGGGATTTATTACGGTGTGGTTAACGGCAGTGGTGGCGCTCAGGACAATATGGACATGTGGTTTAACAGCATACCAATTCTGCTAATAATATCGCTGCTGTCGCCAATGATTACTTTGCCTCTATTATCGTGGGCGACACCAGTAAAAACTATCCGTGACAAGATAAATTTTTGGGCCTTAACGGATCTCAACAAAAAGCTTCTGCTTAAATGGTTAGTTGTTGGTATTGTCTTTTGGCTTGTGGTAACAGCAATAAGCGAGTTATTTAGCTTCCCGGTTGATGGCTTTATGGTTGAGCTTGAAACCGCACTAACGAGCAGTTCAATTATCGCACTCACCGTGGTAACTATTTGTTTGCTCGTACCTATAATTGAGGAACTTATTTTTAGAGGCTGGCTATTTACCCGTATCGCAACAACCAAGTTGGGCAATATTGGTGCCGTTACTATAACCAGCCTAATATTTACCGTGATACACAGCCAATATCAGCACCTAACCACATTTGCCGTGATCTTTTCTTTGGGGCTTTTACTTGCAATAGCTCGCCACAAAACCAATAACACTAGCTACTGTATTGCTATTCATATTATTTTTAACAGTTTATCAATTCTGTCACTACTTACCTTTAGCACAGCTAGCTAATGGTAATTTAGCCTAAAACAAACAGGCGGATACACGTTTATTATGAACCCAAGCAATGTAGAAAACGCTACAGAAATACCTGATAACAGCGAATTATTACAGTTCTCAATCACTAAATCAGTGCCGCTCATCCTACAAGCAGAAGTGGCCGAATGTGGTTTAGCCTCAATGGCAATGGTAGCGTCGTACTATGGTCATCAGCTCGATATGCCGAGTATTCGACAATACTACTCAGCACAGCTTAAGGGCATGAACTTACAGCAGTTAATTGAGCTTGGCGACAAACTAGGTCTTGCCAGTAGAGCCTTACAATGCCCCATTGATGAAGTTGATAAACTAACGCTGCCGTGTATTTTGCACTGGGATATGAATCACTTTGTTGTACTCACTAAGGTATCAGGCAAGGGCAATAACACCAAATTTGCCATTAACGACCCCGCGATAGGCAAAAAGGTACTTAACATTACTGAGTTTAGCCAGCACTTTACGGGTATCTGTTTAGAGCTAACACCAACTAGCAAGTTTGAAGTAAAAAAAGCACAAAGCAATATGAAGTTAAGCCAGCTTTGGAGCAAAATGTCGGGGCTAGGCATTGGTTTAATTAAGCTGATTGCACTGTCGTTAGTTTTGCAACTGTTTGCTTTAATGTCACCTTATTACATGCAATGGGTGGTTGATGAGGTTTTAGTCAGTTTTGACCAACCCTTGCTATCGGTATTAGCAATAGGTTTTGCGTTAGTCGCGGTTATTTCAGTAGTCACCAATGCGGTAAGAAGCTGGCTAATCTTACGCCTATCAAGCGTGCTAAACCTGCAAATGGGAGTAAACCTACTGAGCCATTTATTACGTCTGCCAATGAATTATTTTGAAGCACGCCATATCGGCGATATTGTTTCCCGCTTTGGCTCACTAGCGCAAATTAGAGAGAGAATTACTACAGGTTTTGTGGAGACGTTAGTTGATGGCATTATGTCCATCGCCGTATTAGTGATGATGCTGTTGTATTCGTTAAAACTCACATTAGTAGTATTAGCGGCAATTGCTCTATATACCATCATTCGTTTACTGCTGTATCGGCCGCTTCATCAAGCTACCGAAGAAACCATTCAAAACTCCGCCAAAGAGCAAAGTAATTTTTTAGAGAATATTCGCGGTATTCAAACCATTAAATTATTTGGCAATGAGGCACAGCGCCAAGGTATCTGGCAAAATCGCTATGCGGAGGTGATTAACAGTGAAATTCGCTTAGGCCGACTGAATATTAGCTTTGATTCAGTCAATAAATTACTGTTCGGTTTAGAAAACGTATTAGTCATATACCTAGCTGCTCAGCTTGTGATTAGCAACAGTTTGTCTGTCGGTATGGTACTCGCCTTTATCGCCTACAAGGGCCAATTAACCGAACGCTTTGCCAACTTAGTTGAGCAAATTATTCAATTTAAAATGATGCGTTTACATTTAGATAGAATTGCCGATATTGCCCTCACACCTCAAGAAGCCAACCGCGATGGTCAGCTCGCCATTAACAAGCCTAAAGGCCAACTTACGCTAGAAAATATCTGCTTTAGTTACGACAATGAACAAACCACTATTTTAACTAACATCAACCTGACCATTGAAGCAGGCCAATCAGTTGCCATCACTGGTGCTTCTGGCGCGGGTAAAACCACTTTAATGAAAATTATGCTTGGCTTACTACAACCCACCAGTGGCAGAGTATTACTCGATGGCAAAGACATCACCCAACTTGGCTTAACAAACTATCGAAAACAGATTGCGGCAGTGATGCAAGACGATACTTTACTTGCTGGTTCAATCAGTGACAACATCAGCTTTTTTGACCCTATGCCAAATATTGAGCGCATTGAACAATCTGCGCAACAAGCAGCAATTGCTGACGATATTAACAAAATGACTATGGGCTATAATTCATTAGTTGGTGACATGGGAGCTAACTTGTCCGGCGGTCAGGTACAGAGGTTGTTATTAGCAAGAGCCTTGTACCACACACCTGCAATACTCTTTCTCGATGAAGCGACCAGTCATTTAGACAGCAATAACGAAACCCAAATTAGCCAACAGATTGAGCAGCTCGCCATGACTCGAATCGTGATTGCTCACCGTCAAGAAACCATTGACAAAGCCGAGCGAATATTTTTTATTGAACAAGGCAAACTTACGGAACTATCGGCGGTATCAAACGAGCTAGCAAGTTAAGTTTTCTAATTCACATACTGTGCATTGAGCTATAAAGAGACCTTGGAAGCTAAACTGATGAAAAATGAATTTAGACAAGCCAAATATCAAAATGAATCAGGCAGTAAAATTGGCCGTTGGTATTTAAACCGGCTAGACTATTTCGAATTTTACTCATTCGAGGGCGAAAACAAATTAAAAGCAAAATGTTTAGTTTGCATCATAGGTGCTTTTTTACTGATAAAAATATCCCCTATACTAATCTCACTATTTTTAGCTTGGACAATTTATGTATCAGTACTCACCTTATATATTTTACAACGCAAGATCTGTAAATACAGTGGCTACTTTGCTTTTCCTAACAGGATTGTCGAGGAGTTAAAAAGCTATAAAAAGGAAATTGACATCACAGATTTTGATAGCTTAGCGACCATGGAAAGTTCAGGAATTAGTCGCTCTGTAATAAATAGAAAATACGATCACAAAAACGCATCAGAAAAATCACACCATAATGACTGACAACAAAATTAGTGACTATGATTGTCATGAGTAGGTGAAATATTTTGACCTTGGCTGTTATAGAACCCCAGTGAACCGTGTTCAATAAAACCTTGATTGATCATCTTCGCTAAAAACGGGTCTTGTTCATTATCACCAATATCTGCGTAGTCGGTCAGTAAATAACTGCGCTTCTCCTTAAAGTAGGCAGTCACTTGCTTCGGGTCTTGTGCAAGTTCGGTAAGCTGCCACGTAATTCGATGATGTTTGTCGGTTAATTGGTAGTGTTTAACCAAGTGCAATTCAGGTAGCCAAGTCAAGGTAATACTTGTTTCACCAAATTGCTGTTGATAATCATGTTCTTGCTGGCAACCACTGCCGCGCTGGGCGATTTGCTGCATATTAGCCAATGCCGTAGGGCTAACAATTTGATATTTGGTCTGCCAACTTTGCTTACCTTTCACTTCATTAGGTTGGTACTCAATACCACGCTGGTATTTATCAAAATAGCGTTGCAATAACATTCGCTGGTCAGTAATGCGGTTAAACACTTCACTGATCCCTGTTTGAGGATACTGATATGCCACCTTGTTATTACTTCGATAAAAAACCACCTGTTTTTTACCCAGTTGTGAATCAGCTTTGCTCACCTTTAGCGATTCAAACTTATTGGCACCAGTCACTTGAGTATTGATCACTTGGCTATTAGTCACTTGGAAAGTTACCAACAAGGTTTCAGATTGACAAGAGCTTGAATGCGCCCAGCTACTGAATGCAACACCAACGCCTGCAAGGGCTATTAATAATTTGTTCATAAGATTTTCTTCGTTTACTAACTAACCTGAGTTCTGGATAATAAATGGCTTTACAATAGCTATTTTCATCGCTAACAGCGTTAAATTCACTTGCAATAGACAAGCTATTGACGCGTAAATTTTCCTCGTTATCAAAGAAAATCTCTAACTGTAAAGACGCAAAGTGTTATGTTTGTTTTAAAGTCAATCATTTAACTCATCTCTTAACCAAAACTCAGGTTAACTATAAGTTTAATCGCTCTAGAGGCAAACAACTAAACCGTTAATCAGTACAAGGAGCTGACACCAAGCCAGCTCCATATTTATACCCAAGCCACCTCAAGATGCTTGTTCAGTTGGAATTAAAAGCGATTTAGGCAAGGCATTGATTGCAAAGAATGGTTATTCCCTTGTTAAAATCAATAACGCCGCATAAATCGCTTTTAAACCAACCCTTCGGGCGCTTCATAGGGACTTACTCTCATCGTTGCAGCTAATTGAAAGGGAGTAACCATTCCTGCTAGCTGCGCCTTGATATTAAGTCCCTATGACAGCGCTGAATCATGTATCTTGGGGTAGTTTGGGTATAGCTGCGCTATTAGTTCAACGCAGCTTCAGCTTGACCAACAAGATCACCTGCGTAATTCATAACATGGAAGATTAAGCTTTGCTCTTGGGTACCTGTTACTAGATGAGCGCCCGGACCTTGAGCATAAACACCAACATCTTCGCCAGCATGAGTTTCAGAACTCAATGGCACCAGGGCTTCTTGGTGGAAACCTGGCGTTGTCGTATCAACACTAGCCAAATCTTTGCGACCGGCATCAATTGGGTTGCTATATCCAGCATCAGCATTGGTTTGTGCACCTAAATTCATAAAGCCACGACCGTTGGTATAACCTAAGGTCGTATAAGGCATGCCGTCATCTGCTAAACTCGGTTCTGTGTCACCAACAGCAACCACTTTACCTAAAATAGGGTTACCGCGTTTAGGGTAACCAGCAATAGTAAAGACATGGCTGTGATCAGCGGTGACCAAAATTAGCGTTTCTTCAGGGTTAGTTGCATCAACCGCGGCTTGAATAGCATTGGCAAACTCAATCGCGTCAGTTAGCGCGCCATGAGCGTTGCCGGCGTGATGACCGTGATCAATACGACCAGACTCAACAGTCAGGAAAAACCCTTTGTTGTTATTGTCTAAAATATCAATCGCCTTAGTAGTCATTTCAGTCAACGAAGGCTCGCCACCATCGCTGTCATTAGCGCGGTCGGCCTCGTACTGCATGTGAGAAGAATTAAACAAACCAAACACTTGTTGAGCGGTCGCTGGATTAATTGCGTCAAATTGCGCTTGGTTAACAACGTAGTTACCACTTGGGTAGTCCGCTTGCCACTCAGCAGTTAAATCGCGGTTATCCGTTCTGCGACCACCTGCTGAACTAGGTAAAAAGTGACGACGACCACCGCCCATCACCACTTCGATACCGTCAACGTCTAAGCCAGAAAAACGCGCTTCTAAATTAGCTTCAAAGTTAACCAATTGCGATGCAATATCTTCGCAACCACCTTGGGCGCGCGAATCGTCTTCCCAATTACGGTCGGCTGATTTTGCATAAGTTGCAGCTGGCGTTGCATGGGTAATACGTGCTGTCGAGATAACGCCAGTTGCTTTACCAGCAATTTCGGCAAGCTCTAATGCACTGACTAATTCATTGCCGGCAACACTTGAGCAATCGCCTCGAACAACCGCTTCACCAACACCAATCACGCCAACATCGGTTTTAACACCGGAGATCATCGCAGTCATGGTGCCAGCAGAGTCAGGTGTTTGCGCATCAACATTATAGGTTTTTGCAAAGCCAGAAAACGGAAACTTATCAAAGCTCAATTCGTGTTCTTCACCCAACTTACCTTGCTGTTGACCCGCTAAAATACGGGCCGCGGTAACCGTTGAAATGCCCATACCGTCGCCAACAAATAAAATAATGTTCTTCGCTTTACCTTTGGTATTGCTGACTGCATCTGTATTTTCTTGTGCCTTAGCAACTTGGCGTCGAGCACTGGTAAACCATTCATTGTTAACTGTAGCCGCAATATCCGTATTGGCTAACGAGGTTAAGGTTGGTGCACAAACAAATTCAGTTGCGTTAATTTCATCGGCATCTAAAACTGTATTGCGGTTGCTATCAGTACCGCTATCAACGCGAACACCACCATTGCGACAAATGGCATCGCCAGCTGACAAGGCTGTTTGATTGATTAAACTGTCGAAACCATTTGCGCCATTGGCTCCATTAGCGCCGTTAATGCCATTGCGACCGTCGTCACCTTCACAACCAGCCAGTGCGATTAAGACAGATAAAGATAAATATTTTAAAGCTTTCATTTGAATATTCCTGTAAATAACCGACTTATCTAGCCGTTAATCCGAGAGATTGATCTATGATGTGGAAGATTACGCTTTGCTCAACCACGCCCTGTGCTAGATGAGCACCGGGACCAAAAGCATGTAATGAAATATCTTCACCGGCGTGCGTTTCTGAACTGGTTGGAATCAAGGCTTCTTGATGGAAACCCGGGGTTGTTGGATCAACACTGGTTAAATCTTGGCGACCAGCATTAATTGGGTTGCTATATGAAGCATCGGCATTAGTTTCAACGCCTAAATCCATGAAACCGCGACCATTGGTGTAGCCAAGTGTTGTGTATGGCATACCGTCAGCAGCAGTGCTTGGCGTCGTTTGACCAACAGCAACCACTTTGCCCAAAATTGGGTTACCGCGTTTTGGATAGCCAGCAATAGTAAACACGTGACTGTGGTCAGCGGTGACCAAAATTAGCGTTTCTTCTGGGTCAGTAGCATCAACTGCCGCTTGCACCGCATTGGCAAATTCAATGGCATCAGTTAATGCACCATGAGCGCTGCCGGCGTGATGACCGTGGTCAATGCGACCTGACTCAACCGTTAAGAAAAAACCCTTGTCGTTGTTATCAAGAATATCTATCGCTTTAGCGGTCATTTCACTGAGTGAAGGCTCACCACCATCACTGTCATTAGCGCGATCGGCTTCGTACTGCATATGCGACGAGTTAAACAAACCAAATACTTGCTTAGCACTCGCTGTATCAAGGGCATCGAATTGTGCTTGATTAACAACATAGTTGCCGTCTGGGTAAGTTGCTTGCCATTCAGAAGTCAAATTGCGTGCATCTGCACGACGACCGCCATCAGCTTTTGGTAAAAAGTGACGGCGACCACCGCCCATTACCACTTCAATACCGTCGACATCAACACCGACAAAACGCGCTTCTAAGTTCTTCTCAAAGTTAACTAACTGAGACGCGATATCTTCACAGCCACCCTGAGCGCGAGAATCATCTTCCCAGTTGCGATCGGCCGATTTCGCATAGGTCGCGGCAGGTGTCGCATGAGTAATGCGGGCTGTTGAAATAACTCCTGTTGATAGGCCTCTAATTTCCGCAAGTTCTAGCGCTGTAACTAATTCATTACCGGCAACAGTTGAACAATCACCACGCTCAATGTCTTCATCAACACCAATAACACCAACGTCGGTTTTAACACCTGAGATCATCGCAGTCATGGTGCCTGCCGAATCAGGTGTTTGGGCATTAACATTGTAGGTTTTTATTTGAGCAGAATACGGAAAACGCTCGAAACTCAAGTAGCCCTCTTCGCCCGAATTGCCCGCTTGCTGACCCGCTAAGATACGTGCGGCGGTCAAGGTTGAAATCCCCATACCATCGCCGACAAATAAAATGACGTTCTTTGCTTTTGTTTTGACCGTTGCTTTGGTTTTGCTATCAACAATTGCTTGACCGTCAGTGTACCACTGACTTGAAGACTGAACGGTTGGTAAAACCGCTGCGTGAATACTCGCCGTTGCTAAACATGCAGCAAGCGCAGAAAGTGAAAACCACTTAGAGTCCATAACTCATTCCTCTGAGGTGTAAATTAGTTGCGTTAAGGTTTAAATCTACGTCGGACAAGGTGCCCAAATTTAAAAGCAACGAGATACTAGGAATGAAAGGTGACAGTTAAGTGTATGATAAATTAAGAATAAATGACCACAAGGTGACAACTCTGTGACAAAAAAATGATCACCTTGTGATGTTAAAACACCTTGAAAAATCAGTCGCTAACAAGGGTATAAAGCAGTGATAGTCTTGTATACCTGACGATAAACATCACTTTCAAGCGACTGTTTGAAGACGATATCGTCAACTACTTGTTGTGATAACATCTCATTGTTTTTACCTTCGGGTAAACAAACTTTTGATTTAAAATTTATCGCATCTTGTTGACTATCGCGTATCGTCCACACTCGGGTCTGAAAAACTCGTTTGGCGTAAGCCGATCTATTATCAGCTATTTCACTACTATTTGTATTTTCAGCCATCACAGTTTTAGTGGTTAGAATACCTTTCGCCACCGCCGTTAAATAACGATAACACTGCTGACCGATAGGTTGACCAACAACACAGCTAGATTGAGTTACTTTACCAGCAGCCGCGTTGGCATAGCTGGCTTGACTCCATACGAGACCAAAAAGCAATACAAATAAGCTTATCAACGCCAGAGGGAAATAAGTGAGTTTACGCATGAGACACCTCCGCTACTTTTTTCTACTTGTGCTTCGAGCGATCAACCAGCCACCAATAACGGCTGATAAGACTGACCCAGCAAGCACGCCAAATTTAACACTGTTTAAGTATTCGCTACCTTGGTGTTCAAAGGCCAAGGTGCCAATAAACAAACTCATGGTGAAACCAATACCACAAAGCATAGAAACGCCGTATAGCTGGAGCCAAGTAGCCCCTTGCGGCAGTTTGGCAAAGCCCATTTTGATGGTTAACCAGCACGCGCCGAAAATACCAATTTGTTTACCGATAAATAAACCGGCGACAATACCGAGCACAACTGGATTAAACATGTCTTCGGTTGTCGTGCCGACAAAGGTTACGCCAGCATTGGCAAAAGCAAATATGGGTAAAATCGCGAATGCAACCCAAGGATGCAATTTGTGCTCTAAATTAGCCAGCATTGGGTGACCATCTTCATTTTTAACTTTCAGAGGAATAAACCAAGCAACGGCAAAGCCAGCTAATGTCGCGTGAACGCCTGATTTAAGCACGGCAGCCCATACAACAATACCAACCAAGATATATGCGGCTTGATGCCTAATTTGATAGCGATTTAGTGCAAATAACACCACTAAGCCACCCAGTGCAATTGATAGTGAAGTCGTCGAAAGCTCAGCGGAATAAAACAAGGCGATAATAACAATCGCACCAATGTCGTCAAAAATAGCGACCGACAACAAAAACAGTTTGAGGGTTATCGGCAAGGTTCGGCCAAACAAACTAAAAATACCCAAGGCAAAGGCGATATCTGTGGCGGAAGGAATAGCCCAGCCGGTCACTGCAACCGGGTTATCTCGGTTAAACCACCAATAAATAAGTGCAGGTACAGCAATACCAGCAATAGCTGAGATGCCAGGTAACGTAATTTTTTCTACTGAATTAAGGTGACCGTCGAGTATTTCGCGCTTGATTTCTAAGCCAACCATAAAGAAAAACAAGG
The DNA here is from genome assembly GCF_017744155.1 of Endozoicomonas sp. G2_1. Lineage (GTDB taxonomy): Bacteria > Pseudomonadota > Gammaproteobacteria > Enterobacterales > Alteromonadaceae > JAGHQT01. The sequence continues at coordinate 22,322 of NZ_JAGHQT010000025.1, forward strand.
CCATAAGACCATCGTTAATCCACAATAAAAGTGGTTTGGCGATTTCAAAACTGCCAAATTGAACAACTACAGGTAGATTTAGTACGCCTTGGTAAAAACCATTGAGTGGAGTGTTCGCTAACAGCAAGGCAAAGCAGGCAGCGATGACCAACAAGATACCACCGGCGGCATCGTGTTGTACCATTTGGCGAAACGCTTTAGTCATAGATCACCCGCTGGTTAATAAACAGACATTCTTTAAGGTATAGGTCATATACATTAACTGTAAAAGTCGAATATACTTATTAAATACCTCGAAAAAAATTGATAGCTAGGTAAACCAAATGCTGCAGCTAAATTATCATCACTTGTACTACTTCTACACCACCGCAAAAGAAGGCAGTATTCGCCGAGCTGCAGAAAAGCTTCATTTAACTCCTCAAACCATCAGCGGTCAGATCAGCGCCTTTGAAAACTATCTAGGTGAGCCACTATTTGAACGACAGGGTAAGCGCTTAGTATTAAATAACCGAGGTAAACTCGCCTACCAATACGCCGATGATATTTTCGCCTTAGGCAATGAGTTGGTTCAGGCATTAAATGATAAAAACAGTCAAAAAACACAATCCTTTACCATTGGCGTCACCGATGTCGTGCCAAAAGTATTTGCCTTTGACTTAGTTCAGCCCGTGATGAAAGCAATCGGTTCAACGCGGCTTATTTATAAAGAAGGTGATTTAGCAACCCTGCTCAGCGAACTGGCAATCAATAAAATAGACCTGATTCTGTCAGATGTGCCCTTGCCAAATGGCTCCAATGTTAAGGCATTTAATCACTTTCTCGGTGAGTCGGGCACTAGCTTTTTTGCAATACCGTCACTTGCTCAGCAACTGGCAGCAGATTTTCCTCACTGTTTAGACGGACAACCACTGTTAATACCCAGTGATCACGCAACAATTAAGGCGGGATTATTAGCTTGGTTTGAGCAATTGGCGATTCAGCCACAGATTATTGCTGAATTTGACGACAGTGCACTAATGAAACTATTTGGCCAAGAGGGTTTTGGTGTGTTTTGTGCGCCAACCAGCATTCAAAGCCACATTTGCAGTCAATATAAAGTTGATTTGATTGGTAGCACTAATTCGGTGAGTGAGCGTTTTTACGCTATCTCTCCCGAGCGCAAAATTAAGCACGAATTAGCGCTCGAGATTATTAAGTCGGCTGGCGACTTAATTTAGCTATCTGTAACTTTTAGATTTTACAGTTTTGCCAAAATTGAGGCTTGGTCGCGCTCTGGCATGTTGTCGACAACTAACTTAAACGAGTTGTCCATCATGCGCTTAATTTCGTCTTCAGGAACCGAGCCGTCAAGTACCACTGTGTTCCACAACTTTTTGTTCATGTGGTAACCAGGCAAAATAGCAGAATAAGTTTCTCTGAGCTCAATAGCTTCATCAGGATCGCATTTTAGATTTAACCACCAGTGCGGTTCACCTTGGTTGTCACCCTGCTCTTTACCGACAGATAATGTAGCGAACATTTTATGCTTAACTTTAAAGACCATAGACTCATCGCCTTGAGGCTGCATTAAAACGGCTTCTGGTTTAGCTAATAAATATTGCTGCACTAGATTATGGTTCATTACTATTACCTTGATTTATTCTACTGATTTACGAGCATACCAAACTGTTAATTGATTGATCTCAACACTCAATGCGCAGATGGCATAACACAGATACGATATTACTAATTAGTTTATCAATTACTCAAACAATATTCTTCCCTTAAACCCGTTTTAATGACAATTTTTCATGTTTAATAACATTATGTTAAATAAATCGCGGGATAAAGGATGACAATTGCAGTAACAATGGCACAATAAACTCAGTACCTGCGACCAGGAATATCAATGAAAAAGCTGTTATCACTTTGTTTTTGTTTACTTATCCCACTCTCCTTGATTACCAAAGCCAATGCAGGTGAACAAGCGGAACAACTCTTTAAACAACTAGCTCCATCTTTATACCAAATAAAATTAATCGATATCGCCAGTGGTGAAAAATCTTCGATTGGCTCGGCTTTTCAGATTACTGAAGACGGACTGATTGCGACAAATTACCACGTCATTTCAGGTTTTGCCCGTCACCCCGAAAAGTACAAGATAGAGTATTTAGACAATAGCGGTAATACCGGCCTACTGACCTTAAAGAGCGTTGATATTGTTAACGACTTGGCTTTAGTGAAACGCGATGTCGACGAAAACCAAACAACGAATAACTATTTTAAAATTTCGGCAACAACACCAATTAAAGGTGAGCAGCTTTACTCTTTGGGTAACCCTCACGACTTGGGAATGATAGTTGTGCCCGGTACCTACAACGGTCTCAAAAAAGAGTCATTTAACGAACGTATTCACTTTACCGGTTCAGTTAACTCTGGCATGAGCGGTGGCCCTGTGGTTAACAAAAATGCCGAAGTGGTTGGTATTAACGTCGCAACCTCAGGTAACCAAATTGGCTTTTTAGTGCCCCATACCAAGTTAGTTAAACTGTTTAGTGACTATCAAGAACTTGGCGGCCAGAACATCGTTGAGCAAATGGCAACCCAATTGTCAGCTAACCAAGAAAAGCTGCTCAATAGTATGCTCAATAGCCAGTGGCAAATGAGACAATTGGGCAATGGCCAAATTCCCATTATCGACGCGCCATTTATTCGTTGTTGGGGTGATTCCAACTCTGACAAAACTGAAGCACTGTATTTTGCCGCAGTCGCTCAATGTGCACTCGACGACGATATTTACGTCGATTCACGCTTTTTCACCGGTATGGTCGAAATGGAATTTCGTTATATCGAATCAAAAAAATTGAGTACCACTAAGTTTTATCATCTCTATCAAAACCTATTTAGCCGAGCTGGCGCCAATAACCAAGTCGACAAAGATGACGTCAGCGAGTTTGAATGTGCCCACAACACGATAACGACCCGAGCAGATGAACACGGTATGGCAGCTAAGTCAGCATTTTGTACCCGAGCCTACAAAGACTTTCCAAAACTATTCGATGTGGTATTTATCAGCGCGAGTGTTGATCAACAGCAACAAGGCTTGATTAGTTATTTTAGTTTGTCGGGCGTTGAGCAAGCGCTAAGCCAAGCATTTACTGAGAAATTTATTGAGGCAGTATCGTGGAAACAGTAATCATTGAAGAAATCAGTAAAGGCCATAAAACGATTAGTCGTCACAAATTCCAACAAGACTCAATTACCATTGGCCGCGGTTACCACAACGACATTATTGTTTCCGATCCACATGTTTGCCCTGAACACGTCTCACTGGAACACAATGGTGAACACTGGGTTGCCTTTGATCAAGAGAGCGTTAACGGCAGTTTCCTCGACGATAGCAAAGCATCTGCGCATCAACACATTGTGCGCTCAGGCGATATTATCTCGATTGGCAACAGCCAAGTCAGAATTGTTTTCCCCAATCACCCAGTTGCTGAAAGTATTCGCTTTTCGCCACTAGAAAATTTCGTCAATTTCGCCAGCCAGCCTTGGCTACTAACAACGGTGATTGCGCTCTTTAGCAGCGTTATCGGTTATTTGTTCTTTTTAGGGCAAGCGAAAGAAGTTACCTCAAGCCTCATTTTTGTCAGAGCTATCGGCTTTACCTTAATGTTCGCACTGTGGCCATTTGGCGTTGCGCTAGTCTCACACTTAACCAAAAACAATGCCCGGGTTTTTGCCCAGCTTGGCGTTAGTTTTATCTTCTTTAATTTATGGTGGCTCAGTGACTTACTCGAGTCCTTAGTTGCCTTTAACTTTTCGAGTAACTGGCCCATTGTCAACGTGATTGCCCTAGTGCCAATTGCAGCATCCTTTGGATTGTTTTGGTTTAACTGCTACGTTAGCTTTCACATGTCGCCGGTGCGCAGAAATGTCATTACCGTAGGTTTAACCATACTGTTTTTTGGCGGTAACTTTTTAATTGGCTTAAGCAAGCAGCCAGAGTTCAATCCAAACCCTGAATACAACGCCACTGTACTATCGCCGGCATTTTTATTTACACCGAATACGCCAGCAAAAGATTTTGTTCAAAGTACCAACGAGCTTTTTGACAAAGCGAGAGCAGAGGCTGACAAGTAATAGCCGAAAAAAAAGGTGGGATAATACCCACCTTTTCATCACCTAAACAACTCATCACTTATGGTTTAGCGATAAAACCTATCGAGTCGTAAACTTTCTCTAAAACGCTGCTTGCGCGCTCAGACGCTTTGTCAGCACCTTGACGCATAACTTGGTCTAAGAATGCTTGGTCGTTGCGATATTGGTGATACTTTTCTTGAATCGGTTCAAGTAAAGCAACAACCGCATCTGCAACATCGCCTTTTAAGTGGCCATACATTTTGTCTTCGTAATGTGGTACTAAGCTTTCAATACTTTGACCAGTAGTACACGACAACAACGACAACAAGTTAGAAACACCCGGTTTTTCAGCTACGTCAAAGTAGATACGTGCTTGCTCGTCTGAGTCAGTCACTGCGCGCTTAATCTTTTTAGTGATCTTTTTAGTGTCTTCTAACAAGCCAATAAAGTTGTTGGTGTTGTCGTCTGACTTAGACATTTTCTTGAGCGGATCTTGCAAGCTCATAATGCGTGCGCCGAATTCTGGAATATGAGGATCCGGCACGGTAAAAACATCACCGTATAAGTTGTTAAAACGCGTGGCAATATCACGCGCTAACTCTAAGTGTTGCTTTTGATCATCGCCAACTGGCACGCGATCAGCGCTGTATAGTAAGATATCCGCCGCCATTAATACTGGATAAGTGAACAAACCCGAGTTCATATTAGCTTCTGATTTTTGCGACTTATCTTTGTACTGGGTCATGCGGTTAAGCTCACCCATTTGCGTATAACAGTTTAATACCCAGCTCAGCTGAGCGTGCTCTGGTACATGCGACTGAATAAATATAGTGCTCTTTTCTGGATCAACACCACAAGCCAAGTACAAGGCTAAGCCGTCTAAGGTCGCTTTGCGCAATGCAGCTGGATCAGGACGCACAGTAATTGCATGTTGGTCAACCAACATATAATAGCAGTTGTGATCGTCTTGCATGTCTACCCACTGACGCAATGCGCCAAGGTAGTTACCTATGGTTAGTTCGCCTGATGGCTGACAACCACTTAATACAATAGGTTTACTCATTTTTTTCCTTTTAGCTAAACAGCCTAAACACTGCTTACCTTTTTTACTTAAATAACTTACTTGGCGACGTTAGCTGCTATTTCACGGTTGCTAGCTGCGCACGCATTTGTTCGATAACCACTTGATAATCTGGTTGTGAAAATATCGCCGAACCAGCGACAAACATATCGGCGCCCGCTTCTGCGATTTCAGCAATATTATCGACTTTTACGCCGCCATCAATTTCCAAACGAATATCTCGACCACTCTCAGCAATTTTTTCTTTCACCAATCTTAATTTATCAAGCGTTGATGGAATAAACGACTGACCGCCAAAACCTGGGTTTACCGACATCAATAAAATAACATCAAGCTTATCCATGACAAAATCTAAACAGTGTAATGGCGTTGCTGGGTTTAGCACCAAACCCGCTTGGCAGCCGTGGTCTTTAATTAGCTGCAAGCTTCGATCGATGTGATCACTGGCTTCTGGATGAAAGGTAATAATACTGGCGCCTGCTTTAGCAAACTCAGGAATTAGGCTGTCGACCGGCTTAACCATAAGGTGGACATCGATTGGTGCGGTAATGCCGTAGTCGCGCAGTGATTTACACACCATAGAGCCAAAGGTCAAATTGGGAACGAAGTGATTGTCCATGACATCAAAGTGAACAACATCGGCGCCAGCCGCTAATACTCGTTCAACATCTTCCCCCAAACGCGCAAAATCAGCCGATAAAATCGACGGTGCAATCAAAAAATCAGACATAACCTACCCCCCAGAAAAATCAGCGCTACTTTACCTAAAGGTTGGCGATTATTGAAGCAATAATTCAGATTTATTCTTCCACGTAAATAACGAGGCTCGCTAACAAGCACTGCTCGTTTTTTGTGCCAAGATCGTGAATTTTGCGCACCACAATAGAGCAAACGCACTATTTTATTTAAACCTCAAATTTTCCAGCCCTTTAAATTATTGATTTTACTTGCAATTTTTTTCTTTCGCGGACTAGGCAAGCGGGCATTGTCTTTGCTCCGGCTATATCAGCAATTTACTCACAACAACAATTACTAAATAGAGAGAGAAAACATGAAAAAATCATTAGTATCAATTGCCTTAACAGCTGCATTGGCCAGTACCGCTTTTATTTCAACTCAAGCATCAGCAGAAGTCACCGCCAATGCGTCAGCAACATCTAACTACATCTGGCGTGGTTTAACACAAACCATTAACCAAGCAGCGATTCAAGGTGGTATCGATTACTCGCACGAAAGTGGTTTTTATGCCGGTACATGGGTGTCAAACGTTGAGTATGCTCCAGGCGATGATTTCTCATATGAGCACGACCTATACTTCGGTTTTTCTGGTGAAGTAGACGGTATTTCTTACGATGTTGGTTACCTTTACTACAACTATGATGATGTCGCTAACTTCGACTTTGCTGAAATTTATGGCTCAGTCGGCTATGGCGGCTTCACTTTATCGTTAAACGTATTGGCACACACTGAAGCTGACGAAGGTGCAGGTCAAGACTTTGGTTTTGGTCAAGCAACATACACCGCGCTCGACTACACAACGACTGTTTTGAACGAAACTGAGTTGACCTTCCACGTTGGTTACCACGACGGTGATTTCAACGAAGCGTTCAACGGTGTCCCTGAATCATACTTAGATTACGGTGTTAGCGTTTCTAAAAACGGTTTCACTTTAGCTGTTACAGACACTGACTTAGAAGATAGTGGCTCTGACGGTTTAGACAACGATGAAATCAAATTCACTGTTAGCTACAGCGTAGACTTCGAATTATAATACTGTCGTAATTCATTGACGTTTAAATAAAACCTAGTTGTTTAAAACAACTAGGTTTTTTTATGCCTATTGAACACAATTGCCAGTGACTAAAAAATATTCAATACTAAGACCAATACGCATAACTATGCTCGTCTTATAAAAGTTAACAATGATATGAAAAACGCGAAAGGTATAGGGTTTATTGAAACCGCAAAAAGCGTTGCCATGGCATTTTTGGGTGTACAAAGTGACAAGAATCGCCATCGCGACTTTAATCAGGGCCAGTTTTCACACTTTGTGATTGCCGGGTTAATCGGCGTGATTTTGTTTATCACAAGCTTAGTGGCTATTGTTTCAATCGTGCTTCCTTAAAGCACAAAATGCACTAGCTGATATCAGTGAAGCTATCTGTTTTTATTGCGATAAAGAGCCAATAACTCATCGACTTTCTTGCGACCATTGCCCTTTTGACTAATGGTACGAGCCACTTTAATTTTTTTGATCTTGTCGGCGTGCTCGTAAATCTTGCGAGTCCATATCGTATCGTGATTACTCAGCAATACTGCAACATCTGGTACTGCTAACACCTCTTCGGCTGCGTTGGCTAAGTCAGCTTGTTCGTCTAAGCCAAAACCATTGCCAGCATAGCTAGTAAAGCTCGCGGTTTTACTTAGCGGGACGTAAGGCGGATCGCAATAAAAAACGTCACCACTGGCTGCTTGGGCAAAACTTTCTCGATAACCTTGGCAAACAAAAGTAGCACGTTGCGCTTTTTCGGCAAAAAACAATAACTCATTTTCTGGAAAGTACGGCTTTTTGTATTTGCCAAAGGGTACGTTATAACCGCCAGATTTATTGTAGCGACACAAACCATTGTAGCCGTGGCGGTTGAGGTACAAAAACAATAACGAACGCTGGTATTTACATGTACTGGCGTTAAATTGGCTGCGCAATTCGTAGTATTGTTCGGGACAATTGTAGATTTGATCAAACAAAACGCGAGCATCAGCAATAAACTTGTCAGGTTGCTGTTGTAAGGTTTGGTATAGATGAATTAAATCCTGATTAATATCACTGAGTAAGTACTCTTGATAATCAGTATTTAGAAAGATAGCACCAGCGCCAACAAAGGGCTCAACTAAGCGCTCGCCCTTTGGCAACATTTTCGCAATAACATCGCTAAGGCCGTATTTACCGCCAGCCCACTTTAAAAATGCGCGATGTTTTTTCATTGATTAAACTACCAAAATTGAGATTGCTATACGCTACAGCGCAGAAAACTGCCAAAGGCGGCGATTGTATCGTGAATCAAGCTCGATTGAAACGAATAAAATCGCCCGATGCCAAGCGTTTAATCAATTTTAATCTCGTACTTGACCATCGCCGACCACGACGAATTTTTCCGTGGTTAATGCGGCTAATCCCATCGGTCCATAAGCGTGTAATTTACTGGTTGAAATACCAATTTCAGAACCAAGCCCCAACTGGCCACCATCAGAAAATCGCGATGAGGCATTAATCATGACTACTGACGAATTAATAGTGCGGACAAAGCGCTGAGCGCGGGAAATATCCTGACTCACAATAACTTCGGTGTGATCTGAGCTAAATTTATTAATGTGATCAATGGCAGCATCAAAGCCATCAACCACTTTAACCGCGATTTCTTGCGCTAAATATTCAGCGGCAAAATCGTCTTCAGTGGCCAATTCGGCGTTATCAAAATACGCTTGGCTGTTTTGACATGCGTGAATTTTCACAGAAAATGCTGACAGCGCCTGAGCAGCTTGTGGTAAAAAGGTTTCGGCAATATCGCTATGCACCAAGAGTGTTTCTATTGCATTACACGCACTTGGCCGTTGAGTTTTACCATTAACCAATAAATTGGTGGCTTTGTCTAAATCGGCAAACTTGTCGATAAACAAGTGGCAAACGCCTTTAAAGTGCTGAATTACTGGGATTTGGCTGTGCTCGGTAACATAGCGGATCAGGCCTTCACCACCGCGTGGAATCACTAAATCAATGGTTTCACGCTGTTTCAATAACTGTTCGATAACCGCACGGCTGGTATCGGGAATAACCGAAACTACACCTTCATTTAAGCCGTGTCGCGCCAATACTCTATGTAAACACTTAGCCAAAACTAAATTGCTGTGAATGGCCTCAGAGCCACCGCGTAAAATAACCGCATTGCCAGATTTTAAACACAGTGCCGCCGCTTCCGCGGTAACATTGGGTCTAGCTTCGTAAATCATCGCAATCACGCCAAGTGGGATGCGCATTTTACTCACTTGAATACCATTTGGACGAATAGTGGTATTAGCCATAGAGCCAACCGGATCAGCGAGATTCACGATATCGCGAATGGCATCGCTGATCCCTTTAACTCTCGCTTCGGTTAACAATAAACGGTCAAGCATGGCTTCACTGAGGCCTTTGGCACGACCGGCATCAATATCTTTGACGTTTTCCAGCAAAATTTCAGCGCTGGCCTGCTCTATTTCAACAGCCATATCGGTGAGCAGTTGATTTTTTTGCTGTTCATTTAAATTGGCAACCGCCCTACTCGCGGCCTTTGCCTGAGCCGCCATTTCAGTCATTGAGAAATTGTTTTGTTCTGACATTTTTTACTCTTTATTTATTCTTTACTGTTGCCATTCACCCAAGCAAAGCTCGCTCGGGTTTGACTAGATCATTTATCAACTAACACCATGTCGTCGCGGTGCACCACGACTTTACTTGGGCAATAGCCAAGTAGCTGTTCAATCTGTTCACTGTTAACGCCAGCGAGTTTTGCCAAATCTCGGTCGCCATACTGACAAATCCCTTTCGCAATCGCCTGCCCTGACTCTTTTGCGATTATGTCGACCGACTCACCGGCGGCAAAACGGCCTGCTACCTCGACAATGCCAGACGGTAACAAAGACGCGCCTTTCTGCGTTAACGCCCGTACGGCACCATTGTCGAGCAAGAGTGCGCCACTGCTTTTTAGGGTGTGTTTAAGCCAATGTTTTTTCGCTTTTACTGCTGCTTGGCTAGCAACAAAACGAGTACCAGGATTGTCACCCTGCAGCAATTGTTCAAAAACCTGATTGCGGCTACCGTTGATAATATAAGTATCAATCCCGTTCTCAATGGCTTTTTCCGCCGCTTGAATCTTGGTTTTCATACCACCAGTGGCAATGTGATTCTTGGTCGCTCCCGCCATTGCATAGAGCTCTTCGGTGATTTCACTAATTTCACTGAACATTTTAGCGCTTGGATTAGAGCGCGGGTCGCTATCGAAAACTCCGTCAACATCACTAAGGATAAACAAACTATCAGCATCGGCAACCAGTGCCACTAAGGCAGCAAGGTTGTCGTTGTCCCCTACTTTAAGCTCATCGGTGGCAACGGTATCGTTTTCGTTAACAATCGGAATCACGTCATTGTCGAGCAAAATGCGCAAGGTATTCTTGATGTTGATATAGCGCTGACGATCTTTGAGGTCACCATGAGTGATCAACAACTGACTGCACGGCACATCAAAAAAGCGCTGCCAGTTTGCCATCATTTGCATTTGGCCAACCGAGGCCATCGCTTGTTTGGTGGGAATCGAGGGATTGGGAGAACCGTGCTGAATTAACTGTCGGCCAGCGGCAACGCTGCCCGATGAGACAATAATCACTTCTTTGCCCGCTTGGCGACACTCATTGATAAAGCGCGCAATTGGCAAAATATGCTGACCACTACAGCCCTTGCCATTTGGCGAGACTAAAGCACTGCCAACTTTGATCACAGCACGATTAAACTTCATTATTTCCCCCTTTGTGTACTTGCTTTAAGCATGCACGTAAATCAAAGGGTTTGGCAATAAAGATTTGCAGTTTATTTAGACAAGAATGCTCTTATTAATAGCATTAACCAGATTTTAACAATTTTTTCTATTCAAACTCTTTAAAACACTAAGATCTGTCTCTGAAAACAGACCAAAAATGCCAAGATAAAAATAAATTGACGTTTTTGTACACATTGCCATTATGTGCCGTCAAAAGCCTGTTTTACAAAGTTTGGTAGCGCTTTCGCAGCCTGATGAATGTCACTGTTGTAATATAATGTCTCAAATTCGGCATTATTAGCATCAACTGCACGAAAATCGCCAAAAGCGCCCTGCTTTTTAGCCAAGGTACAGCTCCACCAACCACTTGGATAAATTGGCTGAGGGAAACTCAAGGTTTGTAAATCGCTAAAGCCTGCTGCAGTCATTGCATTGCGCATGTCGGTTAACAAGGCTAAGTGATAAAGCGGAGACTCACTTTGCTGAACTAAAATGCCATCAGAGCGCAGAGCCTTTAAACAACTCTGGTAAAAGGCGCGGTTAAACAAGCCCTCGCCTGGACCAACTGGATCAGTTGAGTCAACAATGACAATATCAATCGACTCTGGCTCGGCATTGGCCATAAAAGCAATGCCGTCATCGAACAAAATTTGCGCCCGGACATCATTATTAGATTGGCACAACTCTGGAAAATACTGCTCAGACAAGCGCGTGACCACTTCGTCGATGTCGATTTGATGAACAGACTCAACCTCTTGGTGCTTCAATACTTCGCGCAAGGTGCCGCAGTCACCACCGCCAATAATCACGACATTTTTCGGCTCGGGATGTGTATATAAAGCCGGGTGTGACATCATTTCGTGGTAAAGAAAGTTCTCCCGTGTCGACACCATGGTACAGCCATCAATCGTCATCAGCTTACCAAACTGAGTGGTTTGATAAATCTCAACTTTTTGAAACGGTGACTGTTGCTCAGCGAGCTTTTCGGTAATTTTTAACGAATAGGCACTTTCTAAGTCGTGATGTACTTCGGTAAACCACTGCGGTGAATGAAACGATGACATTTAAGCCTCTAAAATAACGAATTAAACTGACTTATTTTACTAAATTTATACTGCAACAGTGAAAAAATATTATTAAAATTTAGCGATTAATCGAGACCCTTTTAGCGAACAAGTAGCAATCATGACAAACAGTAATCACATAGCTGCAGAACAAACTTACAACGTCAGTGAGTGGGGCGCAGGCTATTTTAGTATTAATGAAGGCGGTCAGGTGGTTGCGCATCCCAAAGGTAAGCGCCAAGGGCAAAATATCGTACTCAGCGAGCTTGTCGCTGAATTAAAAGAGCAGGGTGTCAAACTACCAGTATTAGTTCGGTTTACCGATATCTTACAAGATCGCATTAAAAACTTGGTGGAAGCCTTTGCTCACGCTAAAAAACAGCGCAATTACAGCGGCAAGTATACCGCTGTTTATCCGATTAAAGTCAATCAACAACACAGTGTTATCGATAAGCTATTAAACGCTGATCAAAAGGTCGGTTTAGAGGCGGGCAGTAAAGCTGAGCTATTGGCAATATTGGGAACTGCGAATCGCAATATCCGCATTATTTGCAATGGCTACAAAGACCAAGAGTTTTTGCGCTTAGCACAAATTGCCGCCGCTATGGGGCACAAGGTTTGTGTCGTGATTGAAAAGCTCTCTGAGTTGTCGATGTTTCTCGACAATGTCTACCAAATTGACGGGCCGCAAGTTGAGCTTGGCATTCGAATAAAACTGCACAGTGCCGCTAAAGGCCAATGGCAAAACACCGGTGGCGAAAAAGGCAAATTTGGTTTTAACGCCAGCCAATTGCTAACAGCGATTGAGTTACTAAAACAAGCTGATGCGATACATTTATTGACCCTAGTGCATTTTCACATTGGCTCGCAAGTCGCCAATATCCGCGACATTCACAATGCAATGTTGGAATGCGCCAGACATTATGCCGAATTACGTCAGCTCGGTATCATGATAAATACCGTTGATGTTGGCGGTGGCTTAGGGGTCGATTACGAAGGCAGTCATTCCCGCAGTGCCTGTTCAATTAACTATTCAGTTGAGGAATACGCCAAAAACGTTGTTTTTGCACTGGCCGACGCTTGCCAACAATTAGACCTGCCGGAGCCCGACATTATTAGTGAGTCGGGTAGGGCAATGACCGCTCATCACGCCTTATTGATCACCAATGTAATCGAGTGTGAATCGGCACCCGGTGGTAATGAGTTTACCGACCAGCAGGTGAGCGCCATCGACAACACTTATTTCCAAGCGCTATGGCAGGACAGTGTCGGTTTAACCAGCCGCAATGCGTTAGAGGCTTATCACGATGCCATGCACTACTTTAGTGACGCTCATCAAGCGTACAAAAGTGGTCAATTGAGTTTACTGGCGTGGGCGCAAGTCGAGCAACTTTACTTTAGCCTGTTGCGCCAAATAAAAAGCGTTTTAGTGCCGAGTATGCGAGCGCACCGCGATATCCTTGACGAATTAAACGAAAAACTTGCCGACAAATTATTCTGCAACTTTTCACTGTTTCAATCGCTGCCCGATGCTTGGGGTATCGACCAGTTGTTTCCAGTGTTACCGGTTGATCAGCTCAACAAAACGCTAGATCATCGCGCTATTATCAATGATATTACTTGCGACTCTGACGGCCAAATCAAACAATATGTCGACGGTGTCGGCATCGAAAACAGCTTGCCGATTCCAAAATTTGATCCTGAACAGCCCTATGATATCGCGATTTTTATGTTGGGTGCTTACCAAGAGATCCTCGGTGACTTGCACAACTTATTTGGCGATACCGACTCAGTTCACGTTGAGCTGTCTGATCAAAGCCATGTTATCAGCCAAAAAATTCAAGGCGAAAGTGCTGAAGATGTGTTAAAAACAGTGCACTTTAGTAAACATCAGTTGCTGGCAAACTGCCAAAAGCAGCTGCATCAACAGCAATCATTAGCGACTAATGAGATTAACGCTATGCTCAACGAGCTAGCCGCCGGCGTTGATGGCTATACCTATTTTGAATACGAATAACGCTAATCTTTATAAATAATCTATTTGATAAATTGAGGTTTTCTTCATTTATGTTGAGTTTTTTGCCCGGGCCAGTGCTCGCTGCTTTGTCTTTTGTCCTCTATCTAGTCAACACGCTATTTTGGATTTCACCTATTTTAGTTGGCTCATTACTGAAGTTTTTGCTGCCAATTGCACCCTGGCAAAAACTCATGAGTTACTTACTCGACTTTTGCGCCAGCAGTTGGATCAGCGTAAACAGCTTCAATCAAAAACTATTGGTGCCAACCAAACTTGTAGTAACCGGCGGCGATGCCTTAAAAATGCAAGATTGGTACTTAGTGATTAGCAACCACCAAAGCTGGGTTGATATCTTGGTGTTACAGCGTGTACTCAATGGCAAAATTCCATTTTTAAAGTTCTTTCTCAAAAAAGAACTGATTTATGTTCCTATTCTCGGGTTGGCGTGGTGGGCGTTAGACTTCCCCTTTATGAAGCGCTACAGCCAAGCTTACTTGCGTAAAAACCCTCATTTGATTGGCACCGACATCAAAACGACTCGAAAGGCATGTGCTAAATTTAAGCACAAGCCGGTTAGCGTAATGAATTTTATTGAAGGCACGCGTTTTACCGATGAAAAATACGCCAAACAAAAATCACCATTTCAGCACTTACTGCGGCCCAAAGCCGGTGGTATTGCTTTTGTCCTCGATGCCATGGGTGAACATTTAAGTAAAATCGTCAACGTTACCATTTACTACCCCAACGGTATTCCTAGCTTTTACGACTTTATTTGTGGCAAAGTGAACAAAGTATGTATTGATATTGAAACCTTGCCAATCGATGAAAATTGTTCAGGCGATTATTTTAACGATCCTGAATTTAAGCAAAATTTTCAGAAGTGGTTAAATCAATTGTGGCACGACAAAGATCAACGTTTAAGCCAGTTAAAACAAGCACAAAACGATCTTTAATCAGACCACTACAGAATTGAGAAAAAGCGATGCAAGAGCTACAAAATGGACACGAGCCGGTATTTTTTTCGACGATAGTCAATTGGCTAAAAAACCAAGCTGTTGACGAACAATACCTGCATATTTTGTCATTATTGGTCAGTACCAGTGTCTTGCTATTGGTGGCCTTGTTTGCCCATTACATCACCAAACAGTACATTTTAGCGCTAGTACACAAGGCTATTGATCGCAGTGAAAACAAGCTCGATGATATTTTGGTTGAGCACAATATTTTCAATCGACTCAGCAGTGTTACGCCAACCTTAGTTATTTTAGTACTAACCCCCATTTTAGTACCCGAACAACACGTATTGCATCACTTGCTGTTAACGGTGGCAAAAGCGAGTTTGTGTTTTCAAATAGCTAGAGTCGTCAGCGCCACTCTCGGTGTATTTAAAAATATTTATGGCGCAACCGCACAAGAAAAGTACATTCCACTTAACTCCACCTTACAAATTGTTAAGTTGGCGATTTATATCGTCGCAACAATTTTGGCGATATCCTACTTAGTCGATAAATCACCGATTTACTTGCTCAGTGGTTTGGGTGCCTTAACCGCCGTATTACTATTGGTCTTTCAAGATACCATTAAGGGTTTAGTGGCCAGTATTCAAATATCAGCTAACCGCATGGTGGCACCCGGCGATTGGATTGAACTGCCCAAATACGGGGCAGATGGTGATGTTATTGAAATAGGCATTAACACGGTTAAGGTGAGAAATTTCGACAAAACCATCACAACAATTCCGACCTATGCCTTAATCAGTGGTTCCTTTAAGAACTGGCGCGACATGTATAGCTCAGGTGGCAGGCGGATAAAGCGCAGTATTCGCGTTGATCTGGCCAGTATTCGCTTTTACGGTGCTGAAGATTTAGAAAAACTGGCCAAATTTCGTTTGTTAAAACCTTATCTTGCGACCAAGCAAGCGGAAATTCACGCTTGGTGTCAGCAACACAATATTGCCGATACAACCGATGTTAACGCTCGACAATTAACCAACCTCGGTACTTTTCGCGCCTATATCGAAGCCTATTTAAAGTCTCACAATAAAGTTCATCAAGCTATGACTTGTATGGTGCGCCAACTGCCAGCCGACGCCACTGGCTTGCCTTTAGAACTATACTTTTTTAGCAACGACCAAGACTGGATTAATTACGAAGGGATACAAGCCGATATCTTTGACCATTTATATGCGATTGCGCCGCACTTTGGCTTGCGCATTTTCCAACATCCCAGCGGCTATGACTGGCAACAGAATCATCGACAGGGCGACGACGCATCATAAAGCAGCTAACGCTGACGGATAACGCCTTCTTGCATTGTTGAAGCAACCAACTGACCTTGGCGATTGAACACTTTGCCGCTAACCAAACCGCGACCGGAGCTCGCTGAAGGGCTGTTCACACAGTACAATAACCAATCGTCAAAGCGAAAAGGGCGATGAAACCACATCGCATGATCAATGGTCGCGATTTGAAAGTTTGGCTGCCAATAACTGACGCCATGTGGATACAAAGCAGTTGGTAAAAACTGGAAGTCTGACGCATAAGCCAACATATACTGGTGAATACGCGGATCATCTGGTAGCTTGCCATTGGTGCGCATCCAAATATGACATTTTGCCGGCATTGGTTCTGACTTGATCCAGTCAAATACTTCAACAGGGCGCAAATCGATTGGCTTTTCTGCTAAAAACTTTTCTCTAATTTGCTCTGGAATATAGTCTTGGTACTTGCGAATAAAGTCAGCGTGAGAGTCGACACCATCGGGACCTCGGACGTCAGGCATAGCGTCTTGGTGTTCAAAGCCATCTTCCGGCTGTTGAAACGAGGCGGTCATATAAAAAATAGTATGTCCATTTTGAATAGCTCTGACGCGACGCGTACTTATTGAGCCGCCATCGCGAATACTTTCAACTTCATAGACTACGGCTTTACTGGCATCTCCCGGGCGTAAAAAATATGAATGTAGTGAGTGAACATAACGCTGCTCATCTACGGTTGCCTGTGCCGCTGACAGTGCTTGCCCCATGACTTGGCCGCCAAATAAGGCGCGAAAGCCCAAATCCTGACTTTGACCGCGATACAAACCTTGTTCAATAGTTTCTAAAGACAGTAGCGCTGATAGTTGATCTAATACCTGGCTCATGCTCACCGACCTTTTTGATATTTTTTTGTGATTATAAAAATAATCTTAAAAAACAGAAAGCTGCCAAGCTCGAAAAATTATTTTGTAAACTTTGAAAACAAATTGGTTGTTTTCTGGTCTAATTGAAACAATTAATAACATTTTAGCTTTCAGGGTGTTGAATTATTCAGCACCCTGAGATAATGTTATCTGGAAACAAAATTATAAGTATATGAATGAAAAGGATGTTACACCAATTAGTTAATATCTTTTGAGGTACGTCATGCAAGCACTACAAGAACGAGAAGCACTATTAGAGCGTCGGCACTATCAGCCTGAGCTTTCTATGCTTTGGGATAAATTGACACTAGCACAAAAATTTGCCGCTAGTAGCCTAACCCAATTTGGTTATGATCTCGCTTTTATTCGCAACAGTGCGGCAGGCAGCATGGCGATTTTGTTGTGTAACGGTAACCCAGCGACCATTACCAGTGATGGTGAGATTGATACCTCGCCAAATATTGAAATTCGTCACTAGACGACAACGAAATATATCAGTCAAGAATCCACCTTCTAAAGAAGGTGGCTTTGCGTAAGCCCCCTAAACAAGGGGGCTGGGTTATCCTAGTAAATGTAATTGACGTTTCTCTTCTTGTTTCTCCATCTTGTCTTGATGCCGTACATAAC
>NZ_JAGHQT010000026.1 GCF_017744155.1 Endozoicomonas sp. G2_1
ATTACATCATTGGCTATTACAGTCAGACTAGACCGCATCGTTATAACGCAGGTTTAAGTCCGAATGAATCAGAACAAAGGTATTGGAAACAATACAAAACCGTGGCCAATTTAACTTGACCACTACATGTTACTATTTGACTGGAAAACCTCGCGAGGCGTATGTTTTATGCTGTGGGAGTAAAACCCAATACTCGCGCTCAGGTTCACTGTACTAATACAAATTCAATTGCTACAAAGGCTGTATAACCCAATCATTTATCGGTTTAGACCAAGTACTTAGTTTTGTAATAACAACTGCACCAGATGGTGATACAACGGGGTTAACCTTAAATGCAGTAGATCTCTGATGATAGACGACAGGTTGATTACCTGCCATCGCCATTTGGGTTCCACCGTGAGAATCACTGCTTATTGACACTTTCGATCCTATCGGTTTGGCAGAGTGAACAAGTAAATACTTAACATTAGGTGTAGCTTTTTTATCGACACTAAAATACATCCAAAAGTGAGAATCGTCATATACCAAGTCTTGGTGCTTATAGCGCATATAGTTTAAATCTGTTTGCTTAACTATATTAAAATTTGAATCTAAAACGCTTACCATGGGTATAAAGGCAAATTTATGTTCGAGATAAAAGCTCTTAACCGAGTAATATTGAACACTCGCTTGATCCTCGAGCTCGATTAAAAGGTATGGTGATTTTACCGAATCAATTTGAACTAAATCTGTGTTCTCTTCCATCGATACTGCTAAAGAATCTTTCATTATTGATTTTTTAAGAGCATTCAGTACCGTGCAACAGGGTTTACTCTGATAAATTTCATTTCTGAGATCAAATGTTTTATCACTATCAACACTTTTAGGAATTTTGGTAGTCAGTTGACAACCACTAAAAACAAAAGTCAGTATAATAATGAACAGTATTCTAGCGTTCATTCGCGTACGCTCCTTTTATGTTAAATCGACTAAATATAAGACAAATAAGACTTTAGATAAAATAGCGAGCCAGAGGCGATGAAACAGGTAAATATGCCTAACTGTCATCAACAAGTCAGAAACACAAAGTACTGACTGTATCGCTCTAACTGATATAGCTAACACATATCGTCATCTAATTTTACATAAGCTCTAATTTTATTTCCTTTAAACGTGTTTTTCAGACGATCATTAATCCTAGATTGCCACTCAATAAAATTAAAAATTTCAACTGGATAAGCAGTATAGGCACTAATACCACCGCGAATAGCATCAATTAAAATTTCACCTTCTGGTTTTGAATATTCTTGGCCATTAATTACCACAGAGCGTGTCAAACTACCAAGCACCGGCGGTAAACAAGGTTCATTGGAGACAAAAATTTTCATGCCGCTGTATAGGACGTTCCTTATTTTTTCATTTTCAATGATACTAAATGCCTCACCTCTTATATGCTCAACACGAATTTCATAGCTTACTTCGATACAATCATCTTTGCCCTTGTCCACAGGCAATTCAATTGGAATATCGTGTACTGAAACATCAGCAAGCTCATAATTGGAGACAAACCTTTTTGTCACATTCATCCAAAACATCCTTATGACACACAATGCTAGTTTAACGGGCAATTAATCAGCTTATAAATATTGAAGTCACTGTTACAAATATCTACGTTACTTACCCAACTAAATTGCTCGCCTTTGAATAAGCATATCTGCATTACAATTTAGATTTAACAGTAACAATCGCACATACAACTGCAACAACCGGGACGACAAATAAATACAAGATCCAAGCCCAGCCTAAAGTTCTCGGGTCTTCAATAAATGACACAACAATATAAATACCAACGTACAAAATCAATGTTGAAGTGACAGAGCCAATCAACAGCCCGAAGAAGAACTTAATCAATTCAGTCAGCATTTATACACTACGCATTAAATATTAATGCCATTGTCAGAATCAGTAAAACGCAAGTTTTTAAGCTTTCGTACCATTCTTGCAAACATTATTTCAGTTCTGGGTACTAATTATTCATCAAGAGGAAATATTTCAGAACCCCCTAAAAACATATGGTTTTTATCTGGCACTGATAACACCTAAGCATTTACCAACAAGCCAACGAATATATGTAATTTATGTGAATTCAACATACTATTTTTCGTCATGACGTACCAGTAGTTGTAGCCTGACTAAAAGGTAATTAGTGCCCCAAAACACGTGTAGGAACCTCTTGTTTGTTCAACTGCAACTGCTTTGATTTGCTTAACTGCCGCTAGATAAATCGACTTGTCGGATATTGGAGGTAGCAAGATAAAAAAGACCTCCACATCTCAATTTATCTGGTCTACAGGGTTGCTTGTAAATTATTAGTCGAAAATTAAATAATGATGGGTACTTGTATAGCTCCGACTCATTTTTGTTAACGTTTACGTCGTCAAGCTTAACGATTTTTCCCTTGTTATCTTTAAGGATAATTATATCGGCATAATTAATTTTCTTTGTCTCGTGTATTAGCTTCACGTCATCAACCGCGTAAACAATTCCCTGCTCAGAATTCAACACACACTCTGTCGCCACTACATTACCAGCTAAATAACGTTGTTTGTCAATGTCAAATTTCAAACGTTTCTCGATACCACAAGAGTATCTCCATTTAGTTGAATCATAGTCTTCAATTTTGTATTTAAATTTGACTTTAAGGCGCGCTTTTTCTCTATTTAATTGAGTAATTTGATGCTCTAAAATCTCAATCCCCCCAATGTGAGGAATCATGTATTGGCGCCAGTCTACCTGACTCTCGTTCGTTGATTGGCAGCCAAGAACAAATAACACCAACGAGAAGCTAGCGAAGTAACAGTATAATTTAGTCATAGACTTACTTTCTTAGATTGAAGGCCAATATTTACATTAAATATGAATAAAACATAACGAGCACTCCCCGTAAGCAAAAAGTGAATTGTCCATTAAAGTACTTTTTCAGATGTCCAGTTCATAGTTACCACCAGATAACTTTGCAAACTGCTCGTAGTTTTGCACTATAAAACAAACTTTTTCAGACTCTTTCTCGTGTTCAAATTAGGGGGCGACATGGGACGTGCCGCAAATATAGTTGCTTTACCCAAATCGATTAATTCGCTTATCAACAAAACAACTAGCATCGTTTATTGTAAGGTCACGTTCGCCTCATAAATATCACCATCTGGTTTTAACATAGTTAAAACAACGCTTTCCCCTACACTTTTTTGTAATGCTTTTTTAGCGACAGATGCGGGGCAACCTGGAATTTTGCAACCGTCAATAGCAACAATTTCGTGCCCAACTTTTATACCCTGCTCTTCTGCAGAAGAATTTTTGACAACAGAATTAATTATTGCACTCTTCACTTCAGGACTAAAAAAGCCTGAAATACTCACATCCGCTTTAAACCCTTTTTTACCGGTTTCGCCCGCATGAGCCCATAGAGACATGATGACTAACAGTGCAACGATTATGTTTTTCATATAGATTTGTTCCTTTTAATTTGCCCGCTCCTTTTGGCAGGGTTAACCGATAATTGATTTAATTTACGACAAAGCACAGTAAAATCAAGTTATGCTGTTAGTCCTTGATTTCACTAGTTTGATGTGAATTTTTTACAGAAAACCGACAACGCCTAAAACAATCGCCAGTAAGAAGTACTTATTACTATCACTATTTAAACCAATATTTGATGCAAACCAGGACTGAATTGGAGAAGTGAAAATGAAGGCAGATAACATTAAACCGCGCAACAAAGACAGTATTGCTACTGTACTTGCAAACTCTCCCAAATCAAAAATTTTAGTTTGATAATATTGGTTAACAAAGAGACCGACAGTAACCAACATTAATAGTTTGAAGAAATAACGACTGCGTTTGACTTTTATTGCATGATTTTCCATTAATAATTATATCCTTTTGAACATATAACGCTTTGAGAAACGCGAAATGACAGTTAACAGAAACAAATAAGCCCTTTTTGTGTAGGCAATTTTGTTAATAAAGGAAATCTACTTTCCACATGTAAAGTTCAATTGTAATAACTTTACCAGTTGGCGTCGTTATTAATTGCTCTAGTGATATTTTTATCTTCAAGAGCAAAAAACTGAAGATCATCTCTTATTTTCAAGCGATAACTAGACAAACTGTCATTCATAGCTGTCCGCCACTTTATGCATGCATTTGCTATTCGAATACGTGAACCCGCCTGAAAAGGCGCCAATGTTTTATTCACTTTTGACATAACTGTATCCCTATGTTTCGACAACAACTGGTTAGCTTGGTCGCCTGCGATTGACACTAGTTTCGACTCATAAGCACTTTTTATTTTAAATACCTTGCTCAAAAGCTCATTGTTGGTATCTTGCCATGTTGAATACACTGAAAAGCGTTTTTTATCCTGGGAGTTGGCAACACACAAATTTTCAATTCCTTTGTTAGTCT
Organism: Endozoicomonas sp. G2_1; assembly: GCF_017744155.1. Classification (GTDB taxonomy): domain Bacteria; phylum Pseudomonadota; class Gammaproteobacteria; order Enterobacterales; family Alteromonadaceae; genus JAGHQT01. The sequence continues at coordinate 4,444 of NZ_JAGHQT010000026.1, forward strand.
CCATAAACTCTATTATTGAATATACCTTTAAATACCCTTCCTTCATTAAACTAAGTTCTGATGCTTTAGCGGCAGCAGAGCTGAATAAAACAAATGAAATGACAATACTGATACTTATTTTCACTGTAATGTATTCCTATATATTTTAACGCTGGTTAAAGGTTTTATTATATATTTGCTATTCGCAATTGCTGCCGCGATCCAAAATAACACAAGCAGATAACCCTTTTATTTGATCATCGCAAAAAATAAGAGTGCTCATGTAGTAACTTTTCTATAAAAGGAAACACTACATCGATTAATTGCTGTGATTCATCTTTACCTTTTTGCACATTTTTTCCTAGGAATAACAAAAAAATATTAACATCAGTACCTCGATACCGCGTTTAGTCATGGTGTTTGACAACCTGTGATAAACATATGTAACGCAACATAAGTTTTGCCCGACTTTTACGCGCGCCTTTACCTTGTTGAAAGACACAGTTTAAAGTTTCGATTATAGCACCTGAACTCACGGCTTTTGCAAGGCGACAATATCTTTTGAATTCTCGTTGACCTCTATTTTCAACAGCATCAATAAGTATTGAGTGTATTCTCGTTAACTGGTCTGCGTTTAGCTTTGTCTTCTTTAGTTTTTGTATCATATCTTCTTTGATATAGCCCGAGCGAAAAAAAATAGGATCTATCTCTAAAAAGACGAGGACAAACTCTAGGGTTTCCTGATTATCCAGAATAGGTGACTCGTATATTTGATCAATAAAACTATCAATAGGAGAAACGTAGGAATGAAACTTTTCACATGCCTTGCTCCAAGACTCATAATCGTTTGCCCGATTTAGAAATGTCATATGAACATCTTGGTGCAAGCTGTTCATTACTTCAGTTTCATGACTAATTATTTGATAAAAGTTGGTCATACTTTCCTGTTATCACAACACCTTGATAGTGAACGACTATAAGCTCAACCGAAAATAAACAAGGCTCGTGCAGAGCCAATTTCGGTGTTTCCCGTTAATTTGCTCCTTGGTGCGACACACCGCGAAATTCAAGACCAAATTCAGTTAACAAACGATCTAATGTTTCTCTATTTCGTGGGTCCAAAATCGTTTGGTAAACCCACGTATAGTAGTTATTTGTAGACAAATTTTCTTGAGCTTGATTTGGTCCAATTAACTCAGATAAAGCAATATATTCTAGATAGCAAATAACAATATGGCTTAGTGTACTTCCCTCATCCCTACTGCCATAAGGAAAGCCTACTTTAACACTTGGAAATTCATTTTTTATACGCGTCCTAAACGCTTGTTTACTAGCCTTTCCATTTTCAATTACATGCCAATGAAACTGCTCATGTAAATAGCTTGAAAGTAACTTAATTCTGCTATCAAGATACTCTTGTTGAGTACTCATAGTCAGAACAGGATGGCTATGTGGGGTTCTGGCATCCTGATCTATGCGGATTTGGTTTGTGTACTCCCAGCGGCTAAGGTCGTACTCCTCATGAAGTAATTCTAAGTCTGATTTAATCAATAACTCATTGGTTGACTGATTAACAGATGTTATTAGCACCTGAGCGTTAATTGAAACAGAAATGAGCAAAGTGATTAGCAACAATAATCTAATTTTCATCAATATCCTTATAGAAACAATGAGTACCTATCTATTATGCGCAAGTTGATGGGTTAAACATATCGACAAACCAATAACTGCAGAGGTTTCTAACCCATTTGACTAACTTATTTGGTTACCTTTTTAACTTCATTTTTAAGAAGTTAGACATGTAATAAAGCTTTTCACTACTTAAACCCCAACCTAAATTTAATCTTTTGCTTCCTTCGAGTGATATATGCTTATTTTGGCTTGATTCGCTCTCTGTAACTCTATCTATATTTATCCAATCAAATCTTCTGTACCAACCTATTGACCCTATTCCAATAAAAACTAACGCCTTTCCATTGTCATTTGAAACATATGTTCTACCAAATAGGCTCATCAGGGTGATACTGGTTAACACGATACTTCCAATCAAAAAAGGAAGTCCAAAGAGGGACTGTACTGGATCAAATTCACTATTTAGCAATTGTGTTCCATAAATATTAGACAGCGAACCACCAGCCCAAACGAGAGTAAATGGCACTAAAAAAATAGCCATTAAACTTCGATTTGAAGCTTCAATTGACCATTTGTAGCCATTATCTAAAACTTGGACACCTTTAACGGGTTGCGCGGTGTCAAAAGTACTACTCGGTGTTGATTCCAATAGTGAAGACAGTGATGTAAGACTTTCACAACTATCACAATATGCAGTATCTTTTGAAACATTGATGTTATTTGAATCTATTTTTATTCTACAATTTGAACAGTTTACTTCCATTAACCTACCCTACAAATATATAACACTAACTCAACAGGCTACTCATTCACTTGACTACTAAATGCAATAACGGCAACTAAAATATATTTGCCTATTGAGCGCTTGTTATATGCTTTTTACTGTCGTTTAACAACAAAAGCATTATCGATTTGAAGCTCAACTAATTTTATTCCTTCTAATGAGCGATAAGTTTTTGCCGTTGCATCAGCAGAGTTCCTTACAATATCTAAAAAGCCTGTTGGAGCAAATTTACCATCAATTTTGAGCTTGTAGGTTCCTGCAGTATTTCTGATTTGGACAAAATAGCCTTTACCAGTTTTACTACGATATGTCCCTTTACCTACAACTTTTCCTGTAATCATTGTATAAAAACTAGAAGGCAGATTGAGGGGATTATTTTCATACCACCATAGAGCGCAAGCGACGATGCACAAAAACGTTAAGCATCCCCACTCTTTTAGTTTTAGCTTCCTAATTTCAGGCTTATTACTCACTAAATGTCTAACTTCCATTTAAAATGTAACACACTGATGTTGAACACACTTAGTAAAAAACCTTTAGCACCATCCAAAATAAACAGTTGGTCATATTTACTAAAGCCTAAAGCCCAAACTCCAACGTGGTTGTTACATAAACAGGCCTATTTGATGAATTAGCTTTAGCCGGCGCATAGTGAAGATTACTTAACGCGCGCAACGCGAACTTATCCCAGGCTCCGTCAGGTACAGACTCTACTATTTTAGGTTCAAAAATTTCACCATTGGAGTCAATTAAGTACATTATTTTGACAAAACCGGGCTCTTTTGGCTGTTTTAACTTACCAGTTTTAAAGCTAAACTCCTTTGAAACGTGAACCCAATAGTCTTTTAAGTCTGATTGCTCGACAGTTATTGGTGGTTTTGTCAAATACCGTTCGGGAGTTGATTTGCATCCGGCGATGACTAATAAACTAATGATTAAAACACTCAGCAGTTTCATATACGCTCCTTGTAAAATATTACCCCATTTAATAGACAAATAGTTCGAGTAGCAATAGTAAAAACCAAATCAAGGCGCACAAAACGTTAAATTTCGCCTTATATTTAGTTTATCTCTAACTCAGAGACAACACTAACAGAAGCAGAAAGTACAATGTTATCTCGTACATACTTCTCTGAACTATAAGGCTCACCGATTCGTCAAACGCTTACTACAACGCGCTCGATATCAGTATTGTCGCCATATCTATTTCATTCATTAATAAAAGTTGAACTTATACTATAAGTTTTTACCTAGCTCGACGTCAAAAGCATAAGCCATTGCACGATTAGATTTATAGTTTTCGACGTCTAAGTAAATTGGGAATCATGATTATTGCTAACAACACCTAGTAATCCATTCTCAATATCTTGCTTAACGTTGAGAAATAAATCAATCGCGATTCTACGCCAAGCACTACTAGCTATCACGGCACAAACACCTCGGTATGTAGTTCGTAAATGCATAGCTATAAGTAGTGAAAAAAGAGCACAAATCATGCGTTTTTGCGCCCTTACTATCATTAAGTTCCTAGTGACGGGGACTCGCTGAACTCCTGACTAAGCTTTTACGACCCAAATGCTCTATAAAAACATTTAAACCTAAAAACAGAAATCCCAAAAAGAAACTGATACCCCCAAAGTCAAGATACCTAAAGTTACCATGTATCTCATACTGTTGATTAAAATCAGCGCCTTTTAATGTTGGTATTAAAATATCAACGATCCATAGACCGAAGAAAATGCTTGAAAAAGCAAACGCTACAAGCCAAGCATATTTACAAATAAAACTAAACGTAAGATTTTCAATTTTATCCGGTGTTTGCAGTTCACTAGGATTCACATCAAAAACAGAAGCCAACGCTTTAGTTGTTTCCAAAGATGCCGTTCCCGTTTTTTCTACGCGCTGGATAGTCCTAACACTTAACCCGCTAACTGATGCTAGCTCATCTTGACTCCAACATTTGATCGACCTTAATTTTTGGATTTTATCTTTATTTAGTTTCACATCATTACTCATGATTTGACCTTATTTCATATCGTTAAAATGAAAGGTCATAGTAAATACAATTAACGGAGACAGTCCCGACAATATCAAGTCACTCTAGTGACACTAGCCTGACAAACAGGCGACAAGCTTTTGTTTAATAGCTTCACAGACACCCCCAACATCAGCTTAAAAGGTGGCTAGCTTACGATGACAGAAGTTAACTAATCTGAACCAAGCTTTCCCTCACAACTTTCATAACTTTGCTATGCAGAATTAGACCACAAATGGTTAGAATGAAAAGCATACCGATAAAAAGGAATAAACAACAACATGCATAATAAAACTGCGATAACAATACTGAAAAAACCAGCGATATCAGGTTTGTGCAATACACTCTCAATAAATGGGTCATAAATTAAAAACACAACCATCAAAACATTTATGAAAAATGATATCTGCCATAGTAGTTTCCAACCTACTGCTTTTTGATAGGCATAACCATAATAAGGAAAGAGTAAAATACCGCCAACGAATAAACCAATAAAATCATAAATACTGGTATCGTTTGATAGAGGTAAAGCGATAAAGTCTATCACCAATAAAAAAGCAAATATCCAAAATAGGACTTTCCAATACTTCATATTAATGCCTTTGGCCTCACCAAAACTGCCACCAAGGCTTTTTCTTTACTACTGGTATTGTCGCAAGGTTAACAGGAGTCAATGGATATTTAACTCTAGACAATAAATTAGCAAAGTTCGGATCGAAGGCTATTGAGCTACTCCGCCGTTTATCGTCATCTAACTCAGGAGTAGCATAAAATTCAGCTACGGGATATGGCAGCGCGTCATCCTCATAATGACTAAACTCTTTCAAATAAGTGACAGTACTTTCATCTGAACCAAAGCATTTCGAAAATTTCCACCAGTCTGATTCTTCCAAGTTTAAAATCAAATACTGAGACGCATCCATTGCAATGTAATCATGATCAAAATTAGTGAGTAGCTCCAAGGTTTTATCAATGTAACCTTGAACTATTAACTCATCATTACAGATAGCTAAAAGTAAACTTTTAGAATTTCTTAAATTGGTTATTGCACCTTCAACTGTCGTACATGGCTGAAAAGTATTAGAAACATATTCATTGCCCTCGCCATCGTGATATTCACATGAAACCTCAATTAAATCAGTTTCTTTAAAAAGGCAAAACCATAAAATTGGTACCTGGTAACTTGATGTTGCCAATTCTGTGTACTGTACTTTATCTTTTTTAAGTAACCCAATACTTGGTTTTTTTTCACACGTATTAATTAGAAAATTCATACTAAATCTACATTTTGCAACTGAGTCTTAAAGTGGTAGAGAGAAACATACCAACACGGAAAAGCAAACTAGTGATACAAAGAAATTGAAAAACGGCCCCATAGTCAACTTTACTAATCCACTTAGAAAGCTAATGATTGATTTGACTATATCAAGAGCGTAATGCCCCGCGCTAAACTTTATTTGTTCTGATGTAACAACTATTTACTTGTACTTTAACGCTAGTTCACTCGCAAAACGATAAAAACATATACCGGACAATAACATAAAGGCTGACGGGACAAATAGTAAAAGTGCTTTCATCACATCTATGTTTTCTGAATTTTTAAGGACAGATATAGAAGTAAATGAAGATACAATACTAGCCAACACAGACAACAAAGCCAAGCTTTGGTTGCCTCACGCCAATTACTCATTGGATTTTAATTGGCTTTGCAACTCTTTGGCTTCTATTAATACTTTTTGTCATTTAGATTTGGCGAAATACAAATAGAGTCTTCGCCATCAAATTCGAATAGCTTGTAATTTGAACGAGATTTTCCAAGTTGAATAACAAAGTCGTTAAGCGTTATGTTAGCTTTTGTTGGCCTAGCTGGACTTAATGTTATTGCCAAAGAATTTTCTATAGCCTCACTATTAGTCAGCGCAACTTTGTTGATGTTTAACAGCTGTTAATGATCTGTTTTTGCTGCACTTTAGCAGCCAGCTAACAGAGTGCAAGCAACCAATAAAGAACCAAAGGCTTTAAATTTACTCATCTTTTCCCTACTAAACAAAATACCCTTTACACAGTCAAATAGTTAGGATAGCTCAAATTAGAAATGCAGCGACAAAAGGCAAACGGTAACCCTTAATTGATGTGAACGTTGTGTTGTTACTTTGTCATCAGCTTATGTTTCAGTAAGCGTTTACTCGGTAATTCTACCAAAGCATTGTTTTTAGCAACTTCTTTCAACTCAGCTTTAGTCAATTGATAAGCTCCAGCCATTGTTCCTGTCGAATAGAACTCAGTTCTGTCTTTGTGTTCGTAGTAACGAATGAAATATGTTTTACCAGCTTCTACTTCAAAATTTAATTGTTGCTTAACTTGCTCTGTAGCGACAAAGAAAGTACTTAATCGTATTTGAAAATTATGTATTCCTGGCTCTAAATAAAAGTAAGAATAACCACCGTGGGTAAACCTAAATACTTCTTCGCCATTTAAATAAAGAAAATCAGCCTCACTAGCACCAAATTGAGCATCTTTGGGATGGTAAATATACACAAGCCCCTGTCCATTTGCAGATGGCAACACAGTACTGAATTTTTTTCCTGTCGCTATGCAGCCAGTAATTAAAACTAATAAAGAAATTACAACGATAAATTTGGCCTTCACATTAACTCCCTGAAAAACATAATGCTCACTGGCGGAAAAGTATTTAACTTAAAGCTAAGTTTAAGAACATAACTATATTTGTGCGGTCAAAGCGCTTGTTAGTTGCCAATAATCGCATTGAAAATGACAACAGCCACACTTATTGCAAATGATACAAAAATATTTACAGCCTAACTATAAGTTATTTTACAAAACTCTATTTGTCTTGATGGGGTAAATACCGGTTTTTCAAAATCAACATCTGAAAACTCCAATCAGCTTCCCAGTCCCTACCATAGTCTGAAAGTAACATTATGAAGGCGACAACTACTATAAAAACACTAAAATTAAATTTTACGACGTTGGCTGCTGATGCTTCAACAACTCACCGCGGCAATGGAGTACAGTTTACATTGTCTAGCTCAGCAATATGGCTTGTTAGGCCCTAGATTTTTCTACAGTACAACAGGGCCACATACGGCTGCATATTATTGTGAGGAAGCCCTTTCCCTGTCGGTTCTGACATCCTGCGTTTTTTTATAATATTACCAGTATCATCCCCTTCTTTAGTGGCATAATCAGCGGCTTTTTTAGCTTGATCGTAATAGTGCCAATCATCGTGGTAATGCGAGTGTGCCGGAATATTGTCGTTTACTAAAATTGTTCTCTCTTCGCCCGCAAATTCTTCCAACGTTTTCGGCGTAAGATTATATCCAGTGCCTGAACCAACTATTACCCTGCCTTTTGCCAGTTCATAAGGCTCCCAATTCTCGGGACAATCAACGAGTCTAAAAGCAACTACAGCACCGCTTGGTAAATTGGGGCCTGCTATTTCACTTCTAAGAGTTCTCACTTGGGTAACAGCCGACTCAGCAACTGACGACGCTTTATTTAAATCATTTTTCTGAGAATAAATAACACCTATGGTCGAGCAAATGGCAACCAACACCGAAACTGTACCGGATATGAGAGAGACTTTTACATTTTCACTCATTTCAGTTCCTTGACTTTTTATGTTCAGGTCTAACACCCGCTCAAGGGCAAACACCTAACCTAGCTAAAATTTAGAAGCGCAGTGACAGAAACCAAGTTTTAATCATTCCGTTAAAGCACTCATTATATTTTATTACTCTATCAACGCCTTATAGTAAACAGCAATATCGGCTTCTTTACCCAGTGCAATTCGCTTAGCAACATTTGCTACAGGCCAAAAAATTGCTTGGTTGTTATCTTGTTTACCGATTGCCCAATATTTAACGCCATTTATATAAACATCGCCCCAGATTACGGATGAGTGGTTTTTTCTGTAAGTTTCGCCAATGTAAAAACCAAACATTTTTTCATAAGCTGTTCTATCTTCATCAGACATACCTTTCTCGCGAATATAGTTACTTAAATTGTCAAGTATTGGCTCGAGTTTTAAGACGCTATCATTTGAATAGTCTAGCTCAATATTGAAGCTCTTTTTTACAAAATCTATACAATCCAACGAATATGCTTCCGCTACAGCTTGCACGCGCTCATCCGGTATCAGTTTTAACAAAAGTTCATCATTTTTAGCAATCGATGATGAGCTAAAAATGAATGTAGATACGATCCCAATTATTTTTTTAATCATAGTATTTCCCTAAAATATAACACCGCAATAAACAGTAACATAACCAACTAAATTAATGAGTACTACTGCAAGAAAAGAAACTAGTACAAGGTAAGTGTTCAATATCAGCACCTGTATAGCTTGGAAGTTTTGCAATGCCTGACCCAATGCAACTGTAGAGTTGAAATAAGAGGTGATGACGAGATGCAACAAACGTAATAAAGATTACCTAACATCGCTTAGCTAAAATTTAATGACACATCGACAAGAGCTAAATTGTACTTATCCCGCTAAAGCACTAGTTGTGTTTTTCAACTAACTTACTAAACGTGAAAAACAGTGTTAAGAACAAAAATAAATTTGAAAATACATTGTAATATCGCATTCCACCAAGAGGCTGCATAAGTAAATTAAATATAGATAATTTATCGAGGATGAAAAACACGAAAATAGTAGCCAATAAATACGAGTATATGTAATGCCTTTGATGACCCAATCTATATATTACAATTGAGCACAATAAGGTAAACACAGCTATTAATGGCAACTGAGTCCATATGATTAAAAAGATGGTTTCTATTGTTCGGTTTAAGCCATCTTTCCCGAACAAAAATATAGTTAAATCTGCATATAGTAAAACCCAACTTTCATTTACAATTGTTAGCCAATCACCATTTAGGAAAATAGAAGTAAAAACTCCGAGAATCACTACCAATACTTTCAATTTTCACTATCCTTGAGAAAAACACAGAGCCCCAATTAGGGATCTATAAATGCTTGGTTAAACTAAATAGCCGAGTTGGAATCTAAATAAACTATAACAGTCCCACCTTCAACGGCTTGTTAGGTGTAAAACACACCTATTTTAAAAGCCATGTAACTAACAAATATACTAAAAAAATACGCTACAGCAATAAATGTCTTATTTTGAGCTGGTTTAAAACGATGAAAAACAAGAACGACACATACCTATAATGACATAGCAATAGAATTGCCAAACATGAACATTTGACTTTTCATGCCTGTAAAATGAAAACCGTGCTCAGCGATTAATGCGTCGCTTAGTCTTCCGGGTAGGCACATAACACAATTGTGATACCTAAATCCGCAGCACTTTTTAACAATGGCGGCTCCAAATAAATGTTCATATTAATACTACCGACACTAAACCATCCTACAAAGTACTCAACTGTGCCACCTGAAGAACGTATTTTCTCAAAAAAGGATTTATGTTTTTCAAGCTCTGCATTTTTTGAAGAAATAAAGTCTTCGAATAACACAAATTCAGCATCGAGTCTGTCGCCATGACATAAATCCAAACTCCAACGCATATCTTCATAAGTTCCACTGAGGATCCGGCCATGCTTTGTAACCCGAAGATCTCCAACATTATGTAATGAAGTTGGTTGAATTGATAGTTGCTCAGTAATCATCTCAACCTCCATATTGGGATGAGATATATTTAATGAAACACAAAATTTATAGTCTGGCACTGACCATTCCTAGAAAAAACGCTAAATAAACTGATAAATAGGTAATTGCCTATTTATGTACTGCTAATATTGTACATTGCTAATTCTTTTTTAGTTACACGGCGAATAGAAAGTAAAATCAAAGCACCAATAATATTAAAAAACGGTACTATATTAATAACCGTTAAAACGGTTAACTGGGTTAGTTTGCGGTTGACGATCGCCGTATGTTGCCAACAAGAGAACCCCAGCCACAACCCAGCAACCGCAAGCTGGGCTGTTGTACCGCTAATTGCCTGACCATCAAAGGCTTGTCTTACAACACTTACAATGACTAGCAATGTCAGAAGCCACATCAATACTAAATAGAGCTTTCTCCAGAAATTCAAGTTTGAAAATGAAGGTATAAAGTCTTGTTTAACCGATAAATCAGATTTAGGGGCTGCATATGGAGAAGTGTCTGTTGTCATAATAATTCCTGACAGTTATTGAGTTTAAAAAGTTAAAAAACGTGCGTATAAATTGAGACCAAAGCTCGGCCAAAATCAGAGATGACGAAGCACAAACCAAGTATTTTGTATCACAGTGCGTAACTCGTTAAGGTACCTTTTTAATTAACTTAAGAAATCTACCTTGAACATACTTCTTAAAAATACTACCCATTACTGCGTAATACTGCTCAACGTTACCACTGTCAATGCTATCTGCTATTTGCGAAACTTCAGGGATAAGCGCTGCACCTTTATCTCTAATTAAAATAACAGCTGGGTCATTTGATTTCGGATATTCTTCAGGTTCTAACTCTTCATATTGATTTAGCAGCATACAAAGAATGTAAACTAAAACAGCCTCACGTATGAAAACGTCATCTATTCCAAGCACAACACCTTTGGGCTCAACGACTTTTAGTTCTATAAGATCCCAACAGCTGCAACCGTCAAATAACCAATATGACGTTTGACCACAAGAAAATTCACCGTCCTCGATCAGTTGATAGTAAAAGAAGCTTGCATGCATCATTGCTTCCCTTCCAAGTTTGAAATTAGATTGATTGACAATCACTGAATTTTCCTCAGTAGCCTAACGCTTGTTACAACGCTTTCGTTGCCCCTATTACACCTGCTTTTTCATGCCCCATAACAATGACCAAAGTAACAGCAAAACACAACCAAACAAAGCAGAGTATAGGGGCATCTGAAAAAAGCTGAGGTTCATAAGCCTCTGCCCTTCATGAACTGTGCGATTAGCTATAAAAAGCCCTATAGAACAGAGTGAGCACCACGGAACAAAAGCTACCAACAAGCGAGTTACTAGTGTACCAGTTGCATATCTAAATTGGATAACTACAACCATAGCAGGGACAATTAATAGTCCGCCAAACCAAAACAACATAGAACTAAAACCAAGCAAATGAAATGCAAGAATAACGATAACTGACAAGATAATATTTTGTAGATTACGACTAATAATCAAATTTAAACTTCCATCCAGCACAACGCCACGTTAAACATCTAATAACCATTGGCTGTAGCTGTATGTTGCAGCCAGACCGAGCCAAGCTTTAATAGCCCCGAGTTATCGGCTTGTTAACCATTAATGAATCCACATTAAACCGTGTTTATTACGAACAGCTATTTCAACCCCATTTCTAAACTTTATCAAAGCCCTATAAGTTTCTTGATAACTTTCTTCAGTTTCATAGAGTTCCAAGTCTTTAATTTGAAACCATTTGTCAAACCTACTTTTAAATACGCCAAAGCTCAAATCATTTAATAAGCCCAGTAACTCTGGGATTTGTGCGCTAGAAAAGGCAAAATTATCATTGCAACTATCCATGCTTATAGCACTGTGTTCTTTTATGTTAAACCATGTTTGAAACAAAGAGCCTGCGCCGAATACTATTTCATCTGTGCCGTTTAAAAGGTAATGATAAAGCTCAACATTTTTATGGGTAACAACTGGGTTAATCATTTCAACTGGCTCGATGGGCCAGTCCTTCAACACCTGCGCTTTATTAGAAAGTAAACGAGAATATTTGCTCACAAAACCAGTATTAATTTCTGGTTTTTCTCCCTCGATAAACGAAAAAAGTGATTCTGGGTGTCTTTTAATAAATTCAATTTGACTATCATTCAAGGCAAATATGCTCATATAAAGTGCCAAAAAGATCTCCTATTTATCAATAATGTCCATATAAGGGACTAACGAGGTTTGACTAAATGATTACAGCGAACTTCCTGTTAGGGCACTGATAAACGGTTGGCTAAAATGTGTAGCGAAGCAAAACTGAGTCAAGCTCTAGTAATCCCAACAAAAGCAGGTTGTTGAGTTTATTTTCGCTATTTCCATATCGTAAACTTACCTTTTAACGCACAAATAACAAAGTACACCGCAACTATAACCAAAACAATAGGGTACAAGTTCCAACACTCGTTATATGTTTCAGGAAAGTAATGTTCATTTATTGCATTGACAATAGATTTTTCGATTGAAAGCACAATCAAAACAACAGAAATAAGTATTGAAATTATCCGTTTGGTAATTTTGGACATCATTATCTTTGAGGTAAGCATAACGCCCAAACATTGGACAGCTCAAATTAAATCAAGAGCTAAGCTTTATTTACCCCATTTATGCGCTTATTAGTAATATTGCCTCCAGTTATCTAAGAATAAAAAAACGTATTCAGGATGATTTTATCAACTGGATCGTAATACATAATAATATCGAAATCAGCCTTCAAAGATATTAATTTATTATTTTTATCGTAGTAACTAAGGTCAGTAGGATCTAATTTTCCAATGTATCTAAACTTTCTACCATTTTCAGTTATTGGATAATCTATATTATTTGTCGGCTCTGTCATTGACGGAAAGCGTCCATCTATATACTTGAATGCCTCGTTACTATTTTTAAAACGCTTTAGCACTTCGTGTAATTTATTTGAATCGTTAAAATATTTTTCTCTAATTTTTATATAGTTACATTCAAATTCAAGTAATTCTCTGTCTAGGTCAGCTGGCAATTGATCTAAATAATCGACAACCCCAGAGAATTCATTTTTATACTCTGGATGATACTGAATATATTCTTTTTGAAAGAACCTATAGTCTGGCTCCAATGAACATTTATTGTTTTCAAGTTTATAGGCAAGCCAATTAACTCGGCTGTAATAGGTATGATATTTAGTCGTCTCCAACCCTATGTGATCAAATGGCTCAAAAGGCAATATAAAATGCACCAAACCAGATAATTCGGGATAGAGTTCTTGTAAATCAATACTTAACAAAGGAAAAAGAAGCTCAGCATGTTTTTCTATATCTCTCGAAAATACGTCTTTAGCGTTGGGTAACAATTTAGAGTTTTTCATAACATCGACCTAGAATATCGCTAACACCTTGATAATAAAAGGAAAAAATCTAACTAAACTTACGAAGCAAAACCTACATAACATTAGCAGTCCCATTTGAACCACTCTTGATGCATTAGCAAACACCACCGAGATCCAATTTACCTCTATTGATATCAATACTGAATGAGCATTCATATACATTTTTAGTAAAATAAAAGGAGCAGCTAAAGTTTTCAGCTCTTTTCTCAAAGTGGTCTTCGCCACAATAGCTAATTTGAGGCTCAATTTTCATAGCTTCATATGTGCTCTTAGCAGCATCACCTGATAGGCTCAAGTAAAGATGCGAGTTAGATATTAATGGTTCTTCGAGATCGGCTTGCGGTGCTGAAGATATATGAAATAAACCAGCAAGCTTCTGAAAAGGTGAGCCGGCTATAGCAATTGTTCCATAGAATAATAAACAAAACAGAAGTATACGCATCACTTTCCCCAAGACATAACGCCCTATTAACGGGCAAACAATGAGTTTAGCTAAAACTAGGAATACAACAACTAGAACTAGACTTAAATGGTTCCGTTGAAGTGCCCGTGATATGCTTTCTACAGACTATAGAAAGCGGCTTCCATTTCTTTTACAAACTTATCTGACCTAGCATAACCTAAAGAAGGTTTATAAAACTCAAACTGTTGCTTGGTTAGCAATTTAGGCAAATGAGGCCAGTACTGTTTATTTCGCCCAATATCTTCGAGAAAACCACACAATACTGCCTGATGCGGTGTATCTTCATACTTAGTACTAACACACCACGAAAAATACTGCTTTACGTGTTTAATATATTCACAGTCACCATTATTTAATGCATCAAGTAAGCTATTTTCAATATAGCTCCAAACCTCTCCAGGGCCACTTGATTCCTCGATATCTTGTTTAATTTTGGGAAATAAATCAATTGCGATTCTACGCCAAGCACTCATAGCTGTCCTAGCACATAATGCCCCAACAAGGGGCTTTTTTCAGCTTGCTACCATCTGAGGGAAAACGAAACAGCAAACAGTCCCGCTTTAGTTATCTACTATATACCGTTTACTCGATAATTTTAAAATTTACATTAGCTGATGCTAAAGACTCGACTCGATTAATTTGTCAGTTGCGCAATTAAAAGCACAAAGGCGGGAATCAAGCTTTATTTAGCCGCTAAAGCAATAATTAGAAGCTCCTACTCAGAGACTAAAAACCGTTGTACTTGGTAAAAGCATTCGTCATCATATACTTCAGAACTCCAATCTACTTTTATCTGGGTAGGAAACCCATATTTTTCATTATATTTAATGCTATATGATGAAGCTTTTGCAAATATCTTTGGTAACAAATCAAACAACTCATTGATAGTTATAGTTCTTTCTCTGCCTTTAAATTTTTCAATACCATCTGAAACTGTGATATCCGATGTGGCTGTGTACATACAACCGTACCAAATTGAATAAGAATAATTTGGAGGCTCTACCTTACTCCATAAAACTCGATTTAGTTTCGATATTTCTTGTTGTTCTTCGACAAACGCAGACTTTGATGCGGTACCCCCTACAAACCAAGCACCAAACACAAGAACAACTGTAATACCAAGAACAAAAATAATGGCATAGGGACTTCTAGAGTCAAAAATTTTAAAGTACCTCTAACGCCCTGTTGAAGGGCTGATAAATGTTTGGCTAAAATTGTATAGCGAAGCGAAACCACGCCAAGCTTTAGCAAGTCGACTTTATTGGCTTATTATATTTACACATTTGACTCAAAGTAAGGATTACCTTCATCATCAGTGATACAGGAGTAAAACTCATTAACAAATCGATTAACCTCTTCTGGATCATCTTGATTTTCTAGGTATTTACGCCAATTACTTTCTTCCATGCAACCACTAATTTGTGACTTTACAGCCGCGATGCACTCTTTGTCTTCCTCACCACATAAATCTACTAGAGAAAACTCCAAGGTCTTTCTAAAGGCAAATTCCTCTACTTGAGCTTCACTGCAAGACCATAAAAATATTGACAAAAAGAATATCAAGAAAACTCTCATTAATTATCCATACACATATAACGCCCAACATGGCACCACGCATACTTGGCTATACGTTGCGAGGAACGAGCGTCCGCCAAGCTTTAGACGCCCATTTTATGCCCTTGTTATGTGTTTGTCGGCCAGTTAACCGTTACGCCATTTTTACTTCCAAACAAGCTATCAATTACATTATGTTCATGGCTTGAAACTTTTAGTAAAAATTGTTTACTACCAACTTGTAGACCTGAGGTACAAGAGATTCGGGCAATATTCGGGTAATTAGAGTTTATCAACTCTATAAATCCATCTTCGATTTTCCGATAAATGAACTCACCTAAATTGAAAAGCTCTAGCATTAGCACCTCATCTTCACTTTCTCCGGTCATAGAATGGGGAATAAACAAACAATTTGGAATGTTTGAATCCAAATTGAAGTCTATATGTCCAAGTAGAACGTTACTTTTACTATAAATCCAAACTGGCACTCTATCTCCAACGTCTAACGCCCCAATAAGGGGCTGATAATGCTTGGCTATACTTGTGTAGCGAAGCGAAACCGAGCCAAACATTAGCAACCCCGCTTAAACAGCTTATTATATTTTATATTTGTTATTTGTCTCGTAAGCTTCTATCCATTCATTTACAACAAACCAATTTTCACCATACTTTTGCAATTGCCTCAATATTTCATCAAAAGTCAAATGTTCTGCCCACTTAAACCCATAAACAGCAACTGATTTAAAACACTTTTCAAACTGTTTATATGCCTCTTTCTCAGAAACGATCTCAACTCCACGGTTAGTAATAAACTCCTGTACTGTCACCCTATTTGGTACCGCTTTAGAGAAAATGGAAGTAAAAGCTTTTTTCTTAACACCACCGTAATAAATGGGACAATGAGAATTTGAGAACCCTTTTCCGTCATTGATATAGTGCCATTCTTTATCGTCAAAATTAGATTCGATGTAGCCTTTAAGTTTAAGCGGATTAATTTTCATAGGGCCATCTGCATGTTTCATAGGCTTCATTGGTGCTATATCTTTAGTTTTGATATAAGAATTAAAAATTAAAGTTATGTATTTCGTATCGAAATGCTGAGAAGAATTATGATTTTGTAAAACAAAAGCTAACATGTAATCTTCCCCTACATAATACCAATCACCTTTGGTATTGCTCTTGAACCCTAGAGGCTCTATGTATTTCTTTCCTAAATCATTACTTAGTTGATAAAATTCTGATGCATTCATAATAAAATATAATACCCTAATAAAAGGCTGATAATCCTTGTCTATGCTTTTGCAGCAAAGCAAAACTGAGTCAAGCTATAGAAGTCTCACTTTTAACTGTTTGTTAGTTTTTCTTTACTTCTTTTAGTTCATTAATAGCATATGACTCTTTAATCAATGCAAAACCATAACTGCCAGAAATCGATATTACACGACCATAAATACCAGCATCCTGTAACTCAGCAGACAAACGGACAAAGTAGTTTTTATTTGCATCAAATTTGTACTCAATGTTCATTTCATCAGCACGCCAGTTAGACATAAAAGCACCTTTTTTAACCGTAAGCTTATGAATACCTGGAGATAAAGTAATCACTTCGTAACCGCCATTACTAAGATCAAAGCGATCTACTCCATCCACTTGAATTGTTGGAGCCGCAGCACCGTCTAACATTGCCCAAGGTCTATAAATATAAATTTTTGCCTGGTTTGTATCTAAACGTTCAAGTTCAGTGAACTTAGGCCCTGTGGCATTGCATGCCAAAAGAAGAAACGAGGTAGACATTATAATGATTATTTTATTGAACATTTACGCCAATCCTGTGTGAAATACTAACGCCATAATTTAGGGGCTGATAAATGCTTGGCTAAACTGTGTAGCGAGGCGAAACCGAGCCAAGCTTTAGCAGTCCCACTTTATTGGCTTGTTATGTTTTTATACTCACTATTCGATGTCAGCCTTAATAACTATATTTTCGTTGCTATTTGTTTTGTCTGGTAATACCAAAGGCCCTTTTGAATAAAAGTTATTCTTTAACTCAAAAACACCATCAACAGAAAAATTGGGGTGCTCCTTTAGATGTACTTTAAAGAAAATATTCTCTGAATCAGCGCACATCAATGTAACATCGTATATTTCGGAATTAATATCATTAAAAGATTCAATAATAGCTTTTGCAGACCAAGTGCTATCATATTTTTTAATTGATAGATAATTAACCAATACAACTGAAAATGGCTGTTCAGCATTTTCAGTAATAGCTTTATACCTATCCCCCCTCAAATATTCACACTTCTTATCAGTACATGCGGACAACAAAAACAATATTAGGGCTAATAAGGTAATTTTCATGCTAAAAACATAACGCCTTGTTAAGGGGCTGATAAATGTTTGGCTATACTTGTGGAGAGAAGCGAAACCGAGCCAAACTTTAGCAGTCCCGCTTGAACAGCTTGTTATGTGGTCACATTCAACCCTTAAACTGCTCTTTTTTCAATAGTTCAGGATCTCTGAAAATTATTAATTCAGGGAAGTTAATTTTGTTTTCCAAATAATTACTTCTAGATTCATTGATTTTGTTATATAAAATACCAATGTCATCAAAGGTAACCGGTAAATTACCGATATTTGTTTGAAAAACTTCCGTAAGATCTTCGGAATATCCCGAGTATTCACAATAATCCTCAACAAAACACCTGACTTCGTTTATAAAGAATTTCGAAGACAGAATACCCTTCATTTCTCGAAGAACAAACTCGCTAAAAGATATTTTTCCTAACTTTAACTTAGAATATTTATCTTCACCGATATATTTATCAAAGTATGTTTGGTCTAAGAAGTTGTTGGTTTTTGCCCAATCAAGAAGAAAAACAACTAAAGGAGAAAAGTCTAATATCGATAGTGCCCTGTTGTTCAATACTGATAACATCGCAGCATGAAACTCATATTCCTCAAGATCAATTATGTCCATATAGGCCACCTAACGCCCGCTTAACGGGCAACCAAAGCTTATTTAATTCGGTTTTAGATAACTTTGCTATACCGATAAACGGATTCGGTTTTGCCTTTTCATTGTAATAGTTTACATCTTCAGAAATTATATTAAATTCTAACTCTATTGATTCGCTACTGTGAACTTTAAGCTCAAGGTGAGCTTCAACTTCACAGGCATGAAAAGAAGTATAAACATATACATTTGGTGGTTCATCATTAGGATTCGTCGAGATGTTTATACTTTGGTTGTCCAACCCATTAGGTAGAGGAAAGCCATCAACTGCAAAAAGGTATGAGTCAGGAAAAGCATCTTCATCTAAGGCTTTTGCTTCTATTGATAAATATAGCTTTCCATCTGAGATAGAAAATCCACTTTTGCAATGGCTAAATTTAATATCTTCATCTTGATGCTTTAATATGAACATGAAACTCCCTTTGCGCCTAACGCATGGATAAGCGGCGAGTAATGCTGGGCTAAACTTAGCGACGGAGGAGCGCGAGCCCAGCGTTACGCCCGCCCTCGATGCACTCGTTAGGTAATCGAAACACCCCTGTCTGCCAACTGTGATAAAAATGCCTCAGGGTTATCAAGTGAGATTACTGCTTTAGATCTTTTTTTAGTGATGAAATAACGCCCTTTAAACTTGATAGGTTGATTGAACTCTATAACTATATTTTTGCTTGTACCTAATGGTGAAATAAAGAAATCAAATGGATTTGGCGTATCGGTGTAATTTAACTTCCTAGCTAATGTTATATCTGCAAAAGAAATTTCAGCATCCCAAGCTAGCCCAAACTTATAACTTAAATTTGTTTCAGTTAATTGAATGGACCTTAAACGTACAGCATGTACTTGCGCTAAGTAATAAATTACTGACCAAATGGTAAGCGTAGAAACAAACCAAGCAGCAAGAAAGTTTACCTCTTTTTCGACAATAAAATGAATGAAAGGCAATGTAGGTATCTGTGCTACCGCCACCACCCAAAAAATATCTCTGGCGTTGCTAGATTTAGCATAACTGAATGAGTTCACATTATCAGTGTGCTCTTCAGGGAAATTTTTAGCGAAGAAAGCATAAAATATTACGAACAACTCGTTTTTAATTAGTTGATATAGTTGCCTATTTTTTAATGCATCTTTTAGCGTGCTTTCGAGAGCAGAATGGATAGTTGTGAAATGATGTTTATTGCTTAGAAAATGATTTAAGGCTTTATTCAACCGAACAGTATCAAAAAGTAACGCAATTGCTGCTAATCCAAGCGCAATAGCCAATTCTAAATTTTTAAAAGCCGAAAAATAAAATAAAGACAGTCCAGTAGCAAAACAACAAACTAGAACTATTTTCGTTTTTCCGAAAACGGAATTGTAGTGTGAAATCACTCCAAACCTCATTGATTACCTAACGCCCCAACAAGGGGCTGATAAATGCTTGGCTAAACTGTGTAGCGAAGCGGAACCTAGCCAAGCTTTCGCAGCCCCACCTTTAACAACTTGTTATTTTTTACAACAACATTCGCTAAATAAGTTACCACAACTAAACCTAAAACAAATATAGATGAACCATACCAAGGTATTGACCCCGTTTTATCCAGTATAAAAACTTTTAAGGCCAAATACTTCATCAAAGGTAAAGCAATAAAAATTGTTACGAGTAAAACCGACGCCCCAAGCGGCTCGCTTATGATATTTATTAGCCACCCCCCAAAGAACAGAAGTAACAGCCCTATTGGCCAAAATTTCTTTAGTAATTCGAGTAGTCGACTCATCTAATACACATAACGCCGCAATAAACGGCAAGTAAATGCTTGGCTAAAATTAGTGATGAACGAACGCCAGCCAAGCATTAGACGTCCATTTGATGCCCTTGTTAGCATTATTTGTCAGCCAATTTATTTATACTTTGCTGAATTATTTCCTCAGAATTAGGGCTTAAACAATACCCCTTAATAACTGAGATTAAATTTACAAGTTTCCCCATCCTACTCTCTTTTTCTGGACTCATTGTTTGTCCTGCCATCGGAGGCCTAGGTAACTGTTTTGATGACAACCACTTCAATGAGGCTGAAAAATGATAACTAGTACCATCTTCTCCTAAATTAAAACGTTTGGCATGTCGAGTTTTACTAAGCTCATTGATCCAAACATTTTCGATGTTGTCTACCACTAATTTAGACAAAACCGTACGACATTTTTTAATTGGATTAGGTTGGTACTCTTCTCTGTCAACAGTCCAATAGCGAGTTTCAGCCTCTAAGTATGAAACATAGTATGAGTCAGCAGACTTTTCTATATATAAAACGGATTCTGGATAGAACGACGGGATTACAAACACTTTTAAAATTACATCTCGCGAAAACGCAACGTGAAAAGCTTTAGTTACATATTGATGATACTCGATAGAGGAAATTCCACTCCCATAAATCGAATCTTCTGGGTACAAATGATCTTGAGAAAAAATAGGTAAAGATAAAAACAATAAAATTGCGATGCTAAATATTTTCACAACACCTCCCTTGTAATGCTAACGCCCCAATAAGGGGCTGATAAATGCTTGGCTAAACTGTGTAGCGAAGCGGAACCTAGCAAAGCTTTCGCAGTCCCGCTTTATTAGCTTGTTATGTAACGCCTTAACTTATTTATGTTTAGATAGCACAGCTTTAATTTGACTACTAATATTTTTAGCATTCTGGCAAGCAGGATCTTGAATTCCATTTTTACAACCAATTTCAAGGACATCTAAAGCTTTGTCAAAATCTCTTTTAACTCCTTTACCTTGAGCTAAATAAGCTCCATACATCGTACAGCCCCAAGCATCACCTTGAGAACAACTAAGTTCAAAAGTTTTAACTGCACAATTTAGAGAAGACTCACCGTTATACTTAATTAAACCTGAAGCTCTATTTGTACACGCATTAACCAAACCTAATTTACAAGATTTTGAAAATAAAGCTTCAGAATGATATTCACTGCCTGTTTTACCTTGAGCGTAATTTGCTAGCGAAGAACAATAGTTGGCATCACCATCATTACAACGCTTTAAGCATGACATAGGATTAGCAGCGCAATAATCAATATGATCTTTATAAGGTATACCTAATTTGGGGAATAACTCTGAAGGACATTGAGAAACTAGATCTTGATAACTTTTATCCGAATCAATTTCCCTAATAACTTCATCTAGATTCAATTTTTCAGCGAATACACTAATAGAAAAAAAGATTAATAAGAATACATACTTCATAGGTTACTCATCGTTGCATAACGCCCCATTAAGGGGCAAATAATTAGCTTAGCTAAAATTAGGAGCGCAGCGACGAGAGCTAAGCTTTATTTGTCCCGTTGAAGCGCTTGTTATATTTTAAATTCCATTAGAGCTTTAAAGAACAACACCTTGAATTTTATAGGCTATTTGCCTCAAATGCCTCCCTATTAGAGTAGGAAGTATTCCCTCGAATTAGTCCTTTATATGAACTAAATATAAGCAGGCCACTTTTATGATATATCTTGGTTTCTATCAATTTTGAATTCCTGAAACCTTCATATTCAGAAGTCCAAACGCCATTCTCGAAGTATGTTTTTACTTTCTTATCTTTGCCTGAGGCCGATTTATATGTGCATGTACCCAACTTGAACTCACATTCTTTAAAAGTGCTAAGGTAATTTAGATCACTGGAGGAGTCATATTTACGATAAGCTATCCTATTCTTGAGAATTATCTGACGTCCCGTTTTTTCTATATCCCCTTCAGATTCGATGAAATGTTCAAATATTGTTGAACCACGATCTTCATTTTTGAATCTATAAAATTCTCTGTCTAAGCTAAAGCTTCCGTCTCGACTAAAGTAGCTTCTAACATTAAAACCCCAAACAGGTGGAAAGCTATACGTTGTAATATCACCTTTCTTTAAGTCTTCAGGCGCTAGGATTTCACCCTGATATTTAGCTTTTATATCATTAATTAGTGCTCTTTCGTCTATGGGTAAAACCACACTAGAACAGCCAGATATAAATAAAACAAGAACAAAACTTAATATGCTTTTTGAATGTAACATTAGAGACCTAAAAATATAACGCCCTGTTAAGGGGCTGATAAATGTTTGGCAAAAATGTGAAGCGAAGCGAAGCGAAACCGAGCCAAACTTTAGCAGCTTGTTAGTGCTACTTATCAAAAGGTACCTCTTCAATAACACTAGACCAACCTATTTTTTGCATACAACTCCAACGATTTTTATTAAACTTGTTATATTCTTTAAGTAACTCTTTTTCTGTATTAGTGAAGTTAAGGTCGCTTTTTACCCCTTTAAATACAGTATCCCTTGCATTCAAAGATGATGCACGTTCAAGAAACACAATAATTTCATCTTTATCTGTTGAAATTTTACTTCCTATTTTTACACCTTTTTTATACGTTAATTCAGAGCACTTTTTAAAGTCTAAATCGTATAACTCATTTTTAGTTTGCTCCTTGCCATGTTCAGAAACTATTCTTCCTTTTTCTGGGTGTTTCGTAACAGCAAGATATTTTACTTTAGGTGGACTAAAATCCCTTGGTGTACTGTTACAACCTAAAACTAAAAATATCAATGAAACCGAAATTACAGCTTTCAATTAAACTCTCCTATATATTCTTGTAGCACTAACGCCCTGTTAAGGGGCTTTTTAATAGTTTGCCAAAATATGGAGCGGAGCGAAACTCGGCAAACAGTAAAAAGTCCCGCTTGAACAGCTTGTTATACGGATTTTGCACAATCTTCTGTTCGGTAATAAATAACAAACTCGTTGTTAACAACTTTAAAAGAGGTATTGGAAGCTTTTGATATTTTAAGAGTTTCCTTATTATTGTTGGAATCACTACTTAAAGTTAGTGTATTTCCTTCCAGCAACCATGTACCAGTGCTAGGTAGAATATCTGCATGATATAAATTACTTCCTGGAGACATTGGCCCGTGCTCAGTATATTCACATTCATAAGTTCCATTTTTATAAAATTGGCAGTCGTGCAAATAAGTACCTTCGCCGCTTTGCACTTTTGAATGCCAGTTCCCAATGATGTAACTATCATCAACCGTTGCACTATTTATATTTGGATCTTCACAAAGTAATGTATTTTCTTTTGTACTCACACATGCGCTAAGAATCAAAGATAATAATACCAACGAGGAATACCTGACCATTACTACTCCGTATAACGCCCACTTAACGGGCAAATAATTAGCTTAGCTAAATTAAGAGCACAGCGACGAGAGCTAAGCTTTATCTATCCCGTTGAAGCACTTGTTATAAGGCGCTTACCTGATATCTATAGTTTGAAATGTAGGTAAGCTTAACTCGTAATTTACTACATGTTGACTTTTAGGGTAATCACCTGCGAGTGAAAATATTTCAAAGTGTTCAACCAAGCCATCCTTTGAAATATTTACAGTAACTAAAGCGCCGCTTTCAAGTTGGCTTGATTTAATCAATGGCCCCTCAAGGTAGTCGTTCTTTTTGAGTATATTGTTTTTACACTCGACAGGAATAGCAAAACTAACGAACACCCCGCCACCATTAGTAAATTCTCTTTCTGTTACAACAGCAAGTGAAAGCTGCTTTTTAAATTCGAAGGCGTATTCGGAGCAGTTTTGAATGAACCAATTAAAGATAGACACTTCTATTTGCTGTAATCCTTCCATCTGCTTACGCCTTATAACGCCCTGTTAAGGGGCTGATAATGTTTGGCTAAACTTGTGTAGCGAAGCGGAACCGAGCCAAGCTTTAGCAGTCCCGCTTTATTGGCTTGTTAGCATTACTTTTTAGCCAAGTTATCCACTTGACCACTTAACTTAAAGCCGTAAATAAAAGTAGGTAGCCCCCAAATAGCTATTACCCAACCCGAAAAATCAGGATACATAAAAGCTAGTGTAGCCAATAACATACCTGAAACAAATGAAATCTTCATATAGTTTGTAAAGTGTTGAATATTTAATTTGTAAAATTTAAAAGCAGGATCGAAGTTAAAAAGTAAAATAGCAATAATTGAGGCGACAAGAGAATACGTTGCAAATCCACTATTTAGTAAAATCACAGGCAGCATTAAACAGCCACTTGTATAAGGAAAGAATCTAGCATGTTGTCTTTTAGAGTAGGTTTGCACTCGAATCCTATTGTAATGCTAACGCCCGTATCAAGCGCAGCTTTTAGCTGTCGCATTGGATACGCTTGTTATATTTTTGGATTTCCATTCAAGCTCTTCACACGCAATTACAATATCCTTTGGGCGAAGCTCATGGCTTCTACCAAGCAATATAGATATATTGCCACCAATATGTTTATCAAGGTCTTCCACTACTTGAGAGCAGAACATTTTATCAAGATCAGTTAACAAGAACTTTGGTGCGTTAATTTTCTCCAAGAATTTATTCGTCTGCCTAACTGTTCCAGTAGACTTCGCAAATGGAATACCAACAAAGTTTGAAAAAACAGACAATAGAAGCAGAGTATAAGAATGCTCTACGCTTTCATTTAAATAGTATAAAAAAATTGCACCTGATAAACAGAGTAATGAAAGGAAAGTAAAGATGTTATGAAAAATATGTGGCGCTCCTGAATATGCCGCTCGTAAGTGGCCATATTTGAGCTTCCTATTGATTAACTCTGTGCTTTTATTATTCAAAATATCAATTTGTTTTTCTGATAAAGCAACAGGCCTTTCGAGTAGCAACAATTCTTTGTCTCGTTCTAAGATTTCATCTATGTTGATAGGCTTAATTCCATCTGGAGTTGCTTCCAAGATTTCTTGTTCATTGAGGGCTATACCAACATGACTCCAAGTCCCGAAGGTAGCAAATTTGATAAATTTATTGTTCTTGGTAGCTATAATGTCACCAGCTTTCATTGATACCTCTTAGAAAATATAACGCCGCCAGCAGGGGCTGAAAAACCGGAGCGAAGTGACGGTTTTTTGGTCCCTCTGACTGGCCTTGTTATGAGTTTATTAATCGATAGCGGCAAAATTCAAATTAGATACCATTGTTGTAATGTCTAGAGACTTTTTATGGCAAAACTGCTTTATCATTTCCCAAATGTTTGCTTCAGTACCCTGTAAGCAAACCCAAAATACAGCTTGTCCGTTATCCTGATGCTCCAGTGATAAAAAGCCAGCTCTTTCTATTTCTTGAAATACCTGCCTTAGATGAGTTTTATCCGCCTGAGTAACCCTTTCAATTTCATATGGGTCTACGAATATATTCTCAGTGTAACCCCCAAAAGAGTTTTGTTCATATTGAGTTCTGGCAAGTGATAGTGCGAATAGCTGCTTAGCGTCTGGAGATAATGCTGACAATTTAGAGATAGCTAAATTAAATGCATTTACATCTTCTTCTATGTGCTCAGGTTCGCGATCATCTTTACCATATAATTCGATGTATAAACTAGCTAAGGACTTAACAGTTGTGGCTGAGACTAAAGAAGTAACATCTGTAAGCGATGATTGCATCTGATGAATAAATCGCTCAATATTTGAGTAGATTTCTTCATGCTGCCTCTTAATTTCTTGCATTCTCCATACAGGATAGATTTGAACTTTATCTGTCTCAATATGGTGGTGGTAACACATTAGCATCAAGTTTTCATATGCCCGACGAGATTCATTTGTCATATTAGGATTGAATCGTTCACCTCCGGGTAAAGCTGCTTCTATATGACATATTTGTCCAACAAAATTACCTTCATTGTTAAACATAGGGTGACAGCAACCAGGGAAAGCACACTGATTACCAGACAATGAATATAAACGCCTCAACGTTTCGCCGAGAGGTTGTAATCTTTTTGGGGTTTCCAATATATAAATCCTTCTAATAAATGAAGCTAAAGCTCAGAGCTACAAGAACTCATAACGCCCGCTTAACGGGCAAATAATAGCTTAGCTAAAATTAGGAGCGCAGCGACGGGAGCTAAGCTTTATTTGTCCCATTAAAGCGCTTGTTAGAGTTACCTTTACTTAAATATCAAAGTCATCTTCAATTTTAGGTACATCATAATCTTCGATACCCAAATCAGACAAAGGAATACAAAACTCTTCAGCTTTTTGTTTTAAAATGAAAATTACATTCGAATAAGCAACTTGATATTCCTTGGCCTTTTCCTTGTCGATTCTTTTGTAAAACTTTAAGTTGTTGTTAATTTCCTTTTTTAGTGCCTTCGAAAAAGAAGCTAAACAATCATCTTCGAGTTTAATTTTATGCTTAGACATGTCCATGTAACTCTAACGCCCTGTTAAGGGGCTGATAAACGTTTGGCTAAAATGTAAAGCGAAGCGAAACCGAGCCAAACTTTAGCAGTCCCGCTTGAACAGCTTGTTATGTTGCTGACGTTAAAAAGCCAACCAAAACTAAAACAGCACTTAACACACCAAAAATATTGTAAAGTTTATGAAGTAGCTCTCGCCGATTTCTTAAGTAAGCAAGGTATGAACCAAAGCTTAAAACAATACTTAGAATTCCCAAGTTTACCAATATAGCCGAAAAACCTTTTACGACAACAGAGCCATCTCTAGTTCCCCAGATAGCTTGACCTGACATCGCATTTTCAAATGTCAAAAATAGTAACAATACAACTAGTAAAGCCACTATCAATAATCCAGTTCCGAAGATTAGAAATTTCCGCATATTCTACTTGCAACATAACGCCCAAATAATGGGCTAATAAAGTTTTGGCTAAAAAAGCGAGGCACGAGCAGAGCCAAGCTTTATTAGTCCCGTTAATTTGCTTGTTATATGAAATACACCTACAACAAACGCTAAACCATTTTAAAGGCACCGTTAGTTAGGCACCCAATTTACCTTTTGAGCTACCCACCAAAATCTGCCAAAAATAATAGCTTTGCCACATAAAGGTGATGCAATGCATAAAACGATTAGCAAACACTAAACTAGCTGAAAATGGTAAAAGCGGCAAAGCTTATTAGTACTGCACCAAAAACAGAATAGCGAAAAACAAAAATAAACTATGTCTTACGCTAAGATTATTTTAATTGGCATATAACGCTTAAATAAACGGCTAAAAATGCTTGGCTATACTTGTGAAGCGAAGCGAAACCGAGCCAAGATTTAGCAGTCCCACTTTATTGGCTTGTTAGGTATACTTTTCCCAACATTTACCACCTGCAATTTTTTGAATGTGGTTAATATTATTTTTAATAAATTCAATTGTTTCGGCTTTGCTTTCGGGAAGAGCGGGATCTTCATGGTATCCACTTCCACAATACCTAAAGCCTGCTTCCCAAAGCAACATTACAGATTGCCATTTATTTTTATGCGATTGTCTTGGCGCACGAAAGTTACGACCTAAAAAAGCCATTCTACGACCACAATTGGGACAAGTATGCACAAGCTTCGAATCAGCTTGCCAAGCAGTACCTGTATGTGACTCTTCAATTACACGTCTTTTGAATGCTACCCTACAATCAAAACATGCAAATTTGTGCAGAAATTCCATGTATACCTAACACCCTGTTAAGGGGCTGATAAATGTTTGGCTAAAATGTGAACCGAAGCGTAACCGAGCCAAACTTTAGCAGTCCCACTTGAACAGCTTGTTATATGCGCCGCACTTGAACACCAAACGCTACGCCATTTTGTGACCACCGTTAGCGTGGCACACAATTTAACTTTTGAGCTACCCACCAACACCTGCCAAAATTAATAGCTTTGCCACCTTTTATTTCTGCTGAAATGCAAATCAAGCAGAGAGCAACAGACTATCTGAAAAGACAAAAAACGGCAAAGCTTATTAGTATTGCGCCAAAACACTAATAGCGAAAAACACAAATACACCTTGTCTTAAGCTAAATTAAGATTTTCAAACATATAACGCCGCAATAAACGGCTAATAAAAGCAGGCTATACTTGGAGCGAACCGAACCAAGCCTGCTTTTATTAGTCCGCCTTTTAATTGCCTTGTTATATGCAAATACACTTACAACAAGTACAAATACCATATGATGGCACCGTTAGTTAGGCACCCTACTTGAACTTTTTGAGCTACCCACCCAAACTGGCCAAAGTAAAGAATCCACCTTCTAAAGAAGGTGGCTTTGCGTAAGCCCCCTAAACAAGGGGGCTGGGTTATCCTAGTAAATGTAATTGACGTTTCTCTTCTTGTTTCTCCATCTTGTCTTGATGCCGTA
>NZ_JAGHQT010000027.1 GCF_017744155.1 Endozoicomonas sp. G2_1
CTCATGTTAGTCTCCTATTTGACTTCGCTAAAAATCAAACGGGGATGTAACATGAGTAGATATTTCAGGCATAGCCTTTTTAACAATGACCACCTACTAAAGTAGGTGGTTTAGCTGTCAAGAAAATGAAAAAGGCAGCTTGTGCTGCCTTTGTCTGTTCTTAATCAAGGCTTATTGCGCCCAATATGCTTGCTCAAGACTATCTTCTCGCTCTGGTAAGCCTCTCGATAATCTAGGTGAATGCTGGACCAATACTTCATAACTTACGCGATTGGCGTATTTGCCCATTTGTGACAGTGAAGAATATGTTAGCGCCTGCTGTTGATGCTTGCTAGAGTTTTCAACATTGCGCTTGTGATACACGTTAGCACTTAAGTCATGCAAAATCGCCGCTAACGCAGCATCGCCAGCACCATTGGTATTTTTTATGCTATCAGGACCACCCATATATGGCGCAACGTGAGTATAAATACGCTCCGGCTGACGACAGTCTTTTAACAACATTGGTCGCGAATATTCATAGCGATTAAAGTCACTGATCGACGCAGATAAAATCGGATACTCAGTTTCTCGGCGCAGCTCCTGTTCACAGTAGCCCGCCATATACAAACCTTCAGGCCCAGCGGTACAAACCACCATATCGACCCAATCTAAACAGGTATCAGCCGCTTTAAGTGGATCATCAATACCAGTAATCGCCAGCGCTTCTTCTTCATTCATGGTCAGAATGTTAACGTGTTTTTTGACAAACTGACGCCAAAACTCAGGCTCTTTCTCAATAAGGAATTTTGTTCCCAGTGTTAACACCACTGGCACACCAGCAGCATTGGCACACTCAACAGCCTTGATGGCCGCTTCCGTCATGGTATCACCAGCTTCTGTTCGCATTAAATAAGAGCTGATCACTAACGCTGATGATTCTTCAATCAAGGTTGGATCAATGGCATCGGGGTGCAATCGGTTGATTAAACCGGCGTTGATACCAAAGGTACGCTCCCCAGTATCGTCAATCAGTGTGAAACAACGCCCTATTGGGCCATCAACGGGTTGTAAGTAATTTAAATCAACACGAGAAGAGGTATTACTGATGAAGCGATAAGCGTAATCACCAACGTGAATGTTACGCGACATTACTCCCAGCAGCACTGAACGGTCGTCAGCAAGTACAGAGTAATTGTGAATAGTATTGCCAATGGTACCACCGGCGAATTCATAATTGACTAGCGATTCATCTTTCAAGCGTTTGTACAAGCGCTCGGTAACATCGTCTGTAATTACTTGTGACATGCCGCGTTGTAGACCAAATTCATCTAAAAATGCTTGATCTACCTTCGCTTCTATATCCACCAAAATTTGATCAATACCGACAATGTAGTTTCTTAAAAACTGATCGTTGTGGTTAACTTGATTAGTTAACGGATTTTTATTGTCGACTGGAAAGTAGTGCTTTTGTTGACGGCGGCCAGGAAACTTCATGCGGCAAATTGTTAAGTGGTCGTTGAGAAAGCGCGCATTATAACGCAATGACTTTTAATTTGACCATCTATTTATATTTTTCTGTCAGGCAATAGAACTAGACGTGACTAAGTCATAGCAAATCAAACTATCGAAGTGTCGT
Source organism: Endozoicomonas sp. G2_1 (assembly GCF_017744155.1). GTDB lineage: Bacteria > Pseudomonadota > Gammaproteobacteria > Enterobacterales > Alteromonadaceae > JAGHQT01. The sequence goes on from NZ_JAGHQT010000027.1 coordinate 1,619, forward strand.
TGCAACCTTATAATCAATAAACACTTTTAATTAGAGTAAACAACTCACTATGTCAGTAAACGCATTAATCAATAAACTCACTAAAATCCCTGAAGCAGTTGAGTTCAGTGAAGTTATCGACGTTATTCAACGATACTACCATTACACAGCAACAAACTTCACCAACGGTGATGTCATTAATCAGGCGGGAACTAACGAAGGTTCATGTAAAATCTTTGCTTTTGCCAAGCTCAATCAGCTCGATGAACAGCAAACCCTTGCCTGCTTTGGTGACTACTACCGCAAAGACGTTCTGCAACATCCAAAAAACAGCGACCACGCTAATATTCGCAGCTTTATTCAATCGGGTTGGGCAGGCATAACATTCGATGGCGTAGCACTCGTCGAAAAATAAATTTACTTGTAGTAGTAAATTACAGATGTTCAGTCATGCTGATCGTGTTAAGTTAGTCAAAAAATAGTTAACCAAACAGGCAGCTGTTTATGAAAAAATATCATTGTCAAAATTTTTGGTGTTATTTTCTAGCAACAGTTGTGCTGTTATTGAGCTTTTCGCTTCACGCCCAAAAATTGACCTTGGCGACAACGGATTGGTGCCCTTACACTTGTCAAGAAATGACATCACAAGGTGATGTCACCACCTATATCAAATCGCTATTAGCCAAACATAATGTCGATCTAAAAGTGCTCTTTTTACCTTGGGCGAGAGCAATACAGGAAGCGAAAATTGGTAACGTTGACGGTGTATTAACTGGCGTTAAATCAGAAGCGCCTTTTTTGCACTTTACCTCAACAGCAACAAGCTATTACCAGTCGTGTTTTTTTGCCTTAACTAAAACTAAAGATAAGCTTCAATTCAATCATATCAACAAAGCGGTTATTGGTATTATTAGCGAACATTCATATGGCCAGCAAATAGATCGCTTTATCGCTAATGACACAGAGAATAGATACCTAGAAGTACATGGCAGCGAGCCACTAAAAAGACTCGGTCGATTACTAGAGCTAAAGCGGATTGATTATTTTATTGAAGAGATCAATGTTGCCCATTACACATTGAATGACAAATTTACCCCAGTAATTTGTGGCGAACAAAATCCATTTTACCTCGGCCTAACGATGAAAAAACCAGCGCACGCCAACATACTTAAATTGTTAAATGAAGAAATTCAACGTACGCCTATGACATTGAGAGCCAATGTAAAACCGTCACTTTAAGCCAATAATGAAGTAACGGCTTAACATCACACTGCTCTCACCACACTACTCTGGCTTTAACTGTGCCTTCGCTTTTTCTACTGCGCTAAAGTCTAAACCGAGCTCTTCAACAGCTTCTTTAATTAATGTTGGATTAGTCATTACTTGCATCATCACAGGTTGCAACTGCTCTTGTGGGATCCCCAAGCCGGCAATAGTGTTCATAGCCATTAGCGGGTTTTCAGTCAGCTCTTTAAAGATAGAAGCAATTTTTTCATCAGAAATATTTTGCGCTTTCAGTAATTGGATAATTGGATTCATTACTAACCTTTAATTTTCATTACAATAATTGCGCTAGTATAAAGCGCGCTACCTTTTGATAAAACACTTATACCGAGGTTATTTGTGCGGCGGCCATGGTCGGTGCTGTTCAGAATCAATCCACTCATTGACCCAATCAGGCATATCGCCGTCAAATGGTTGAGCCCCCATCGCTTCAATCATTTTATCTGGTGTTACCAAGCCTTGCTTTGAAGTAATACCGGCTCGAATAAGAACTGAAGAGCATGCTTCACCGCCGACCCACATCGACTGCACCAAGTAAATCCATTTATCGTCATAACCGACACATTGACTGTGCATGGTTATTTTATCAAACGCTTTAATGCGTTTGCGGTACCTCACTGAGCTACCCGCAACAACTAGTGCCCACTTGTGTTTTGCTAAAGCGCTCATTAAGCCACAGCGCAGGCCTAAATCCATCCGCCCTAAATCATACAAGGTTAGTACCCGACCATTGTTCATTTCATTGAACATATCGAGATCCCAAGGTCGGCATCTAAATGCGATTCTACCTGAGGCCAAGTAGTCGAGCTTTGATTTCTTTTTGGCGAGAAATGTCGTTTTAATCAGACGAATAATTGGATACATAAAATGCGGTGCACGATCTAAATATTAGATAGTGCCTTATAAATTAATCAAAAAGGGAGTAGATACTACTAAAAGCTGTACTTGAGATCAGCTTTCATATAAAAATAATTCAATTAATTTCATAAGGTTACTGGTTAACCACTGCTTGCTATATGAATTAACCTTTTACCAAAATACTATCGAGCCAAGACGTTGGCAGTATGCGTTTTAGCCAAACAAAGAGCTTGGTCGGAAAGGTTACGCTATAACGCGCTTTTGGATTTTTGCTCTCTAACGCGTCAATCAGTACTTGAGTAACAGCGTGAGCATGCAGGGTAAAACGGCTTGAAGGTTTGGGATCTCGAAGTCGTTCAAGTTGCTTTTGGTAGCGTGCTTTGTGCTCACTTTGTTGCCAATCAATATTGTTTTCAAAGGCCGTTAGCGCATTTTTCCTAAACGCGGTATCAATTGGCCCCGGCTCGATTAAGCAAACATCAATATTGCTGTCGCGAAGCTCTAAGCGCAAAGTATCGCTTAATCCTTCGAGGGCAAATTTAGAGGCGTTGTAAGCGCCGCGATATGGCATACAGACAAAACCTAACACAGAACTGTTTTGAATGATCCGGCCATGACCTTGCCGACGCATTATCGGCAGTACCTGCCTGGTCAATTCATGCCAACCAAAAACATTGACCTCAAATTGCTCTTTTAATACTGACGTTGGCAAATCTTCAATCGCGCCCGGTTGCCCATAGGCGCCGTTGTTAAATAGATAGTCTAAGCGACCATCAGTCGCCGCTAAAACAGTGTTAAGCGCTTGGCTGATTGAATCTGCATCTGCTAGATCAAGGTAAACCGCTTTTAGCCCCTTGTCGGTTAGCCTAGTTAAATCGCTGTCATTGCGCGCACTGGCAAACACGTGATAGCCGCGCGCAGATAACGTTAGTGCCGCATCAAGACCAATACCCGTTGAACAACCGGTAATAAGAATAGATTTTTTTGCCATAGAAGTTTACAAGCCTTACTGAGTAACCACGGTACAATAAAGACAGCATAACAAACTCAAAAACAGCGTAAAGTAATACACTAACATTCTGTAATTTTAGTATTGGCTTATCGCCTCGATTGGTACCAGCAACCCATAACAAAAATAAAGGCGGGAATATTCATCAATAAGCCATACATTAATGGTACGGTAGCCAGCTGCGCATTTCCGATAAGACTCAGTGCCACTAACATTGCCGTGCCGGCGTTTTGCACACCAACTTCAATGGTGACAGTGCGAATATCGGCTGTGGACTTCATAGTTTTAGTTGCAACGAAGTAGGCAATAAAAAACAATATAGTGCTAAAACTAATCACAGCTACACCGCTGCTTGAAAACATCCCAATCACCGTTTTCCAATGCTCCACCACCAGCATGGTAACAACAGCAAATAAAGCTAATGCGGCGGTCCATTTAACGATAACGAGCACACGGTCGATCTTGGTTAACAACAGCTGACGCAGCAACATGCCAACAACTACTGGCAAAAGTGTTACCACCACCAGCTGTTTAGTCATTAATAACAGCGGCAAGTCGAAACTCGATTGCGTCTGACCAATCACCGCCAAATACAGCGTAAAAAGCAAAGGTAATGAGAATGGCACAATCAAGCTAGTCAAAGCGGTTAATGAAATACTTAAGGCCAGATTTCCCTTAGCTAAAAAGCTCAGTAAATTAGAACTCGCGCCACCAGGACAAAGAGCAACTAGGAATAAACCTGCGCTGGCAATATCCGATAGCTGAAACAGCTCAGCAATAACCATGGCAACTGGCGGTAACAACAGCAGCTGGAGTGATAAGCCAATAGCAACAACCTTGGGCTGTTGCCATAGTCGTGTAAAATCAGACTTGCTCAAGCTTAGCCCCATGGCTAACATCATCAAGCCGAGTACAAATGGAAGTATTGATTGTGACGCCATAACAAAAATAAAAAGTGACTAATAAACAAACCGTGAATAACCAAAACTATAGTCAACTTGCTAAGCTAGGTTATTGATCTAAATATAAGAATGACAAATAAATGTTACAACTATACTGGCGTGCAATAAGACCCAAAACACTGGTTGCCGTTATTGGCCCTGTGCTACTGGCTAACGCCCTAGCCTATCAAAAACCAACATTTGACCTGATTATCTTCTTACTGACCTTAGCATGTGCTTTGTGTTTGCAAATAGCGGTTAACTTAGCCAATGACGTCTTTGATGCGGAAGCCGGAGTCGATAGCGCAAACCGGTTAGGCCCACAAAGAATGGTGCAATCTGGCTTACTGCCAGCAAGCAAAGTCAAAGGCTTAACTTATACCATGACAAGTTTTGCCATCATTTTCGGACTTATATTGGTTTATCACGGCGGTATTGTATTTTTAGTGCTTGGTGTATTGGCTATCGCTGGTGTTTATAGTTATAGCGCAGGCCCATATCCGCTGGCATCACACGGCCTTGGTGAACTCGCCGTGTTCATATTTTTTGGTTTAATTGCGGTAATTGGCAGCTACTACCTGCAAACATTTCAAGTCAACTCTAGCATCATTATTTATGCCTGCTCATGTGGTTTGTATAGCGCGGCGATCATGCTAGTAAACAATATTCGAGATATTGAGACCGATGCCTTGGCCAACAAAATGACCCTGGCAGTTAAACTCGGTACTCGCCTCAGTAAGAAGCTTTATCAAGGGCTACTTTGTTTGGCTTTGGTGCTTCACTTTATTGCCACAATGTTTTTGCCGCTCAACTCAATGACAAGTGAATTGCTGTTAGTCTTGCCCTTGTTAATCTGTATGCCGCTCACTTTAGTGTTAAGTCGTCAAATTAGCACAGTTCAGGGCAAAGCGTTAAATGCAACGCTAGAACGAACCGCCCAGCTTGGTTTTATCTATGCACTAACTAACGCAATATTGCTGTTCATTGGCTAATATAGTGACAACGATTGACAGATTACATTGGTTAAATAACACAATAGTTAGTATAAAAGGCTAATCTTTGTTTATAAATTTGTTCAATGCACACATAAAAACCTGTTAAGTGATTGATATTTAATAACTTTAAAATGTGGTTTAGTGTTTGCAGTTAAGCGAATAATATCATTAGTAGCTAACTAAAAAATTAGCAAAGCGGTCACGATAAACAACAACAAGCAAATGGGAAGGCAAATGAGCGTAATACTTGAAGATAGACCAATTGAACAGGTCAGAGAACAAACTATCGACCAACTCATCTATAACTACAGCCACGGCGTTATTTCAGCCGAAGCGTTTGAACGTCGCCTTGACCAAGCAATGGCAAGCCAATCCCATCAAGAAATCGTTGATTTAGTCAAAGACCTACCACTTGATACCGACAAACAATACCGCGCCGAAAAAGAGCAACTCAACACACCAAACTATGGCGCCTCTACCAATAGCGAGCCACTGAATATTATGGCGGTATTGGGCAGCGCAGATCGCAGTGGTCGTTGGCCAGTGCCGGCTAAAATTAATGTCTCCAACTTTTTGGGCGATGCAAAATTAGATTTAACCGATGCTGAATTTCAAAGCCAAACGGTTACCATCAATGTTTTAGACGTGCTTGGCAACACCAAAATTTATGTCCCTGAAGGCGTCAATGTCGTTTGTCAAAGCTACAATATTATTGGCAGCGTCGACAACAAAGCGCCATCAATTTCAAATAGACAAGCCCCCACTATCGTTATCACAGGTAAAGTTGTTTTGGGGTCACTGTCGATTAGCATTAAACGAACAATGAAAGAGAAGTTTGTTGAATTTGCCAATAGCCTGAAACAAGCCTTTGATACCAAACACTTAATGTAAGTTATACCCAAACTATCTCAAATTAAATTTACACGACCGCCAAAAACTCATGTTTTGCTGAATCAGACAAAACATGAGTTTTTTGTTACGGGTTCTTTTGTCCATAAAGTGGCGTAAGCGGGTAAACTTTTGCTATTATCAGCACGTGAATTTCCGTTGGATATAATGAAGTTGAAGTCTCAAAAATTATTGCTGTCAATTGGTGCCACTACTTTTGCTCTTAGCCTTGGTGCGTTTGGGTTTAGTCCAAACGCTAATGCCGCAGAGCCGAAAAAAGAGCGATGGTTTGAAATGGAAGTAATTCTTTTTAGTCAACTCAATGACAAAAGTACACTTAAGGAAAACTTTCCAAGCACCGAGCAGCTCAGCGACTTCAATAAAAAATATCGTAGAGTCAACGATCTCTTAACACCATTTTTATACCCGGAGCTAACATCATTAAAAGCACTACTGCCTGTTTGTGGACAAGCGGCGGAGCCTAGCTGGCAACAACAAATACAAAGTTATCAGTACGCGCCAATAAAATCACTTAGCGAAATTGAACAAACAACCTTACTCTCGGAGATAGATTACTTAGACCGAGAGCAATCAGCCCAACAATCATTGCTATTAGGTGATAATAGTCTTGACAGTAGTGATGTGCTGGCAAAAGCTGGTAATGAAACAAGCAGTGAAAATAATGCCAACCAGAATGCTCAAAGTGTTACTACTGGGAGTTTTGGTGAGAGTTTTGGCCAATTGGTTGGCGTACCGGGTAGCCAAATTAATCCGACAGATAACTCGTTCGCAGGCGACAATAGTGAATTAGCCGATATAACAACCTTGCCGTTTGCTGAGCAATACGGTTTCACCCAAGCAGAGGTATCTGCCTTAGTTGTTAAAGCAGAGCAATACATCGACAACTTAGCATTTAGTTATAATGGTGACCAAGGCCAAGTCAGTAAACAGTTTTGTGCTTTAGCACCGGAAACCATCGCCAAATTAAGCGCGCAAATTAGTGATTACGATCCCGATTTTTTCCCTATTGATAAAATGCCTAGACGCATAGATGCTACCGAAGATATCTACAGCGACCAACCGTATTTATTGTCATCAGAATCACTCGAGCTTACCGATATATACCAAGCTTTGCGACGCAGTAAAGAGTTTCGACCGCTATTACATATCGGCTGGCGTCAACCTGCCGTCGCCCAAAAGCAATCGATCCCCATGCGCTTATTTGCCGGTGATAATTTTCAGCAACACTACCGTGATCAGTTAAGTCAATATCGCGATACGCTTGCCAGTAATATCGAGCAAGAACAAAGCCTTCAAGCCTTATTTGACAATAACTTTAACCAAAATGGTGAAAGTCAAACTGAGAACGACACAACAACTCCAGAGCTAAGTGAGCAAGCACTCAAAGAGGAAAAAATTAAAGCAGCACTTGCCGATATCTATCAAAATATCGACAGCTTACCGCAAGATACCCAAACCTTGTTATCACAACTCGAAAGTGACGCAGACAACGCGCTGTCGGTTGACCAAGTATCAAACACGAAGCAAATTAATGAGCCAAAAGCACCACTACAACCTTGGTATATTGACGGCTTATTTAACGTACACCTGAACCACTATTTATACATTACCGCCGATTTCAATATCTATAATCAGCCGCTAGCACAACAGATTACCAAGGCACTTACTGCCAGTACCACGAATAATGGTCAAGCAATAGAGGCTGATAACTCAGTAGAGCTGGTGCGATTTGAGCAAAACCGACGTGTTATCAGTAAACAAATTCACTATTTTGACCACCCTTATATGGGCATGGTGGTTCAAATTCGCCGCTATCAACGACCTGAGCCCGAAACAGCTGAGCAACAATTATCTAGTGATCAGCAGTAATTAAATATTGGTGCCGCAAATCACTTTTGAATCTTATTAAACTACGTTACACAGATACCCAAAACAGAGATTTTAACCATGGAAAAGCAAACAGAGATTGAAGCAGCGGCCTTTCGCCGTTTATTGAGCCACTTGGACAGCCGCAAAGATGTACAAAATATCGAGCTAATGTTGTTAGCTGATTTTTGTCGCAACTGCTTGTCTAAATGGATGGTCAGTGAAGCGAAAGAGTTAGGGGTTGAATTGCCTATGGAACAAGCTCGTGAACACGTTTACGGTATGCCGTACAGCGAGTGGAAAGAAAAACATCAACTTCCAGCGACCGAAGAGCAAATGGCGCGTTTTAACGAACTACAAGCCGCCAAAAAAAAGTAATTGTTTTCGCTTAATCAATAATACTTTTCTTACATCAGTTGTTTGATGTAAACAGTGATATCAACTAACTGAAGCTATTTCAGCTTCAGTTAGATAACGCCACTGCCCTTCTAACAAGCTTTGATCAAGCGCAATATTCCCGATTTGCTCACGGTGCAAACCAACCACTTTATTACCCACGGCGGCAAACATGCGCTTAACTTGGTGGTACTTGCCTTCGGTAATAGTCAATAGCACTTCGCGGACATCGACAATGTCTAATCTTGCTGGTGCGGTAAGGTTTTTTTCACCCTGCAGCTGAACACCGGTTAAAAACTTATCTATCACAGCTTCGTCGATATCGTCTCTTAACCAAACGCGATAACGCTTCTGACACAATTTTTTCGGTGAAATAATATTGTGCGACCAGCGACCGTCATCAGTAATTAACACTAAGCCTGTGGTGTCGGCATCTAAGCGGCCAGCAATGTGTAAATCAAATGCTTTATCAACATCAATATAATGCAGAACGGATGGATAAACTTCGTCAACGTTAGAGCAAATAGTATCTTGCGGCTTGTTCAACATGATGTAGCGAGACTGACGCGCACTCAAGATTTGCTGCTCAATGGCTACTTCATTATTCTCGTGGACTTGCATCGCGGGATCTTTTGCAATTGCACCATTTACCGTCACAATGCCACTTTTTAGTAACTTTTTTGCTTCAGTTCTGGTGAGTTCGGTACTTTTACAAATAAATTTATCTAAACGCATTGCAACGAGACATCATACTATTAAAAATTGGCTGGCTATTATCGCCAAATTTGATTTTTTCGCCAGCTTTTTAAAAGATTGCAGCGACTTACGCGGTCAATATTTACTGAGGGCAATTCAAGGAAAACTTAAAACTCATTTAAGACTGGCTCAAGACTAATTCAAGAAAAAGCTTACTCACTGTTTAAATTATTAATATGCTCGACCATCTAATAGACCAAATTCGTCAATGCAATCATTGCCAAGCGCAACTACCCTTACCGGCGAAGCCGATATTGCAAGCGGCATCAGAGAGCAAAGTACTCATTGCCGGCCAAGCCCCCGGACGTGTCACCCATGACAAAGGTATCCCATTTGACGATGCCAGTGGTAATCGCTTACGCGATTGGCTTGGCGTTGACCGAGCACAGTTTTATGACCCAAAACTATTTGCCGTGGTGCCAATGGGCTTTTGCTTTCCCGGTACTGGTAAATCAGGTGACATCCCTCCACTACCTGCTTGTGCTCAAAAATGGCGACAACCTCTGTTAGCAAAGCTATCAAAAGTAAAATTGCACTGCGTCATTGGCAAATACGCCATCGATTGGCACCTCAATCAAGCCAGTGTCGATACTGGTAACCTCAAGGTTAAAACGGCATCAGTTACTGAACACGTCAAGCAGTGGCAACATTACTTAAAACAGGGCCTAATAGTCTTGCCGCATCCTAGCCCGAGAAACAATCGCTGGTTAAAACAAAACCCTTGGTTTGAAACTAAGGTGTTACCGGTACTCAAAACAAAAATCAAAGACATCATCGACTAAATAGCCGTCAAACTTTGATCTGTTTATTTTTTGTCCTCGTATTGCGCAGAGCAACTGCAACACAGATACGAGGATGTGACCTTGAAAAAACTAACAATAATATTAATTAGCATTGCAGTATTTATGCTACAAGCCTGCTCCGATAACGACAGGAACGACGAGAACAGAACACCGATTGTGACTCCGGAGCTGCGAAACTTAGTTGGTACGGCAACCGCACGGGGCAACTTTAGTACCTTACTCGCTGCTGTTGACGCCGCAGGCTTAACGGATACCCTGTCAGACTCAAGCCAAAACTTTACCTTATTCGCACCGACTGATGCCGCATTCGCAGCACTTGGCCAAGACACTATTGACGCTCTATTGGCGGACCCTGATACACTAGCCGACATACTGACGTATCACGTTATCGGCAGTCGTGTTGACGCTGCTGGGGCAATTGCTAGCGCTGGCATGACCATTGAAATGGTCAATGGTGATTTAGTCGGCTTATCCCTTGACGGCAACACGCTATTAGTTAATACAGCGACGGTTACCGGCACTGACATTGCCGCCAGTAACGGTGTTATTCACGTTATTGACGCTGTGCTAATGCCACCTGCAGAACCTGTCACTCCAACCATGAACATTGTTGAAACTGCCGTCGCCAACGGTAACTTCACGACACTAGTTGCCGCCCTGCAAGCAACGAATTTAGACGCAACGCTTGCCGATGCTAGCCAAAACTTTACCGTATTTGCGCCAACCGATAGCGCTTTTGACATGATTGGAACGCCGCTGCTCAACGCGCTGATAGATAACCCTGATATGTTAAGGCAAATCTTGCTGCAGCACGTGGTCCCGGGTGAAGTGAACGCCGTAACGGCATTTACGCTCAATGGCAATGATGCTGAGACTGCTAGCGGGGCAATGATTCCGATTGCGATTAACCAAGACACCGACCGCTTAACTTTTGGTGGTGCCAACGTCGTAATTACTGACATTCAAACCACCAATGGCATTATCCACGTCATCGACACCGTTGTGGTTGCTGAAGCGCCATTGCCAACGCCCCCCAATCACATTTTTAACGTTGCCTTCGACAATGGTAATTTCACTACCTTAATCGCGGCACTTGAAGCAACAGGACTAGATTCAGTGCTCGCCGACGAGAGTGCTCAGTTTACCGTATTTGCACCAACTGATGCAGCGTTTGCACTACTTGGTCAAAACGCGATAGACGCGCTATTGGCGGATACTGATGCGCTGAGAAATATTTTGCTTTATCACGTGATCAGCGGCAGTACTATTTTACAAGACGGTGCGGTCACTGCGGCACAATCGAATATGAATACCGTAACTATGGCTAACAATCAAATGGCGGCGCTGTCATTTGTCGATAGTAAGTTGTTTATCAATAGATCTAATGTCTCAGCCGCTGATGTCATGGCCAGTAATGGTGTTATTCACGTCGTTGACCAAGTGATTGTCCCCCCTGCGATTAAAGACAACCCAGCGAATAATATTGTTGAAACAGCCTTGGCAGACAGTCAGTTTTCAACCTTAGTCACTGCGTTGCAAACCGCCAACTTAGTTAACACACTGGCAGACGCCAACCAAACCTTTACCGTATTTGCCCCGACTAATGCCGCTTTTGATAAAATCCCTGATGACGCGCTTAGCGGACTACTGGCTGATAACGCTGCACTCACCCAAGTATTGTTACAGCACGTGATTATTGGCGCCGAAGTCAATTCCGTAACTGCATTTGCCGCCAATGGTACTAGTGTAAACACGGCAGCTAACGACGATGTTACCGTAAGGCTTGTCAACTTTAGTATGCAAGCGGCAACGGAAAACGATGAAGTAGGCTTTGATGCTACCAATCAACGCTTAGTTGGTGGGCAAAATAGCGCTAATCAAGGCTTTACACTCTACGTTTTTGATAATGACTTGGGTAGCGCCAGCAGCAACTGCAATGATGCTTGTGCAACAAACTGGCCGCCAGTCATCGTCACAGACGGTACTGTCTCTGGTCTACCAAACTTGGGAACAATCACTCGTGCCGATAATAGTATTCAAGCAACCTTTAAAGGTCGTCCACTGTACTTCTTTTCAGGCGATACCGCTGCCGGTGACAACAATGGCGATGGCGTCAACAACGTTTGGTTTCAGGTCAATCAAGCGCAAGTTGACTTGCAAATTCAAGGTGCTGGTGTGTCAACACCAGACGTCTTTACCAGCAACGGTGTGATTCACGTGATAGATACTGTTATCACTGAAACCCTGAATCCGTAGACAATTGCTTGTCAGAGCAAAGCCTCAGCGTCAAAAACACCACTGAGGCTTTTTTAATCGGCTGTTAAAGAAGTTTAGACAACGTCAAACAATCAATCGACTGACCGTTTAACTGAGTAAAATTAAGGTGAGAGCTTTCTAGCCTAAAGCCGGCTTTTTCTATGATATGCTTGGAAATTGGGTTGTTGACTAATACTTGAGCTTTTAGCGTTCTTAGGCCACGTTGCTTAGCGTGATTAATCAGGTGATTCAAACACCGTTGCGCAGTGCCTTGGCCAGTCGCTACCTTGGCAACGCGATAGCCAAGATAGGCACTAGTACCGTCAATATTTTTCAAGTTTGCGCGCGCGACAATTTGCTCACTCTTAGTCACTACGACTGAATAACCTTGGCCTTTATTCATTGCTGTTACAAGCTGCTCAATGTGTTGTTGCACACCTTTTAACGAATAAAAATCATCTTTGCGGGCAGCAATCAAGGATTCAAACCAAGACTTATTTTCTAGTTCAAAACCTAGTAATAACGGCGCGTGCTTAAGAGCAAGGGCCTCAAACTTTATCATCAAAACAAGTCCCTTTATGTTATCAAATCTTAGTTTTCTGTTCACCGTAGCTTTTAAGCAAGGTCTTTATTTCTGTCAGTTCAGCTTCGAGCTTTTCAATTTGGGCGCGGCTTGCTGGTTCACCGCCCTCTTTGCTCTCACCGTGATCTAACGCCCGCTGGTTGTTATGCTCTTCGGTCATAACATCTAAAATTGTACCGACCATCATGTTTAAAAAGATAAAGGCCGTGAGGAAAATAAAGGTTAAATAGTAAACCCAGCTAATTGGGTATACCGCCATGGTTTCGTACATAACATCAGTCCAGTCTTCAAATGTTGCTACTCTAAACAGAGTCAACATTGAGATCGACACATCGCCCCATAGCACTTCGTTAATTTCGTGGAAAACAATACTGCCAATTGCCGCATAAATGTAGAAAATGACAAACATCAACAAAGCAATGTAGCCCATGCGCGGAATTGCTGTAATCAAGGCGTTTATCAACAGCCTTAACTCCGGCACCATAGACACTAAACGCAAGACTCTAAACACCCTTAGCAGCCTTGCAATTAACACACCTGAGCCACCTGCAGGAATTAAACTGCCAATGACAATCAGGGTGTCAAAAATATTCCAACCACTTTTGAAAAACTTAGATTTTTCAGGATAAGCGAGAAAGCGAATGGTCAATTCGATAACGAAAAAGATGGTGACGGCAATATCCATAATGCCCAAGGCATAAATGGCCGACTCAGGCAAATTATGGGTTTTAGCACCAACTAACAGTGCCGACAAAATAATGACCGTGATCACTATCCCTTGGAAGATCTTACTCGAGTCAATTTTTTTTAGTGTTTGCTGAATGCTTAGTACTTGTGATGACATTGCTGCGTTTCCTCAACTATCCCGCTTGGCCGCTGACAAATGGATTGGTGCGGCGCTCATCACCAAAGGTGCTCATTGGCCCATGACCTGGTATAAAGCGAACATCATCCCCCAGCGGGAATAAGTTGTTTTTTATTGAGCTGATCAAGGTATCGTAATCACCGCGCGGAAAATCAGTGCGACCAATAGAGCCTTTAAACAGGACATCCCCCACTTGTGCAAGTTTAGTATCAGGATCAAAAAAGATAACGTGGCCCGGTGTATGGCCCGGGCAAAAGTACACTTCAAGTTCGACGTCGCCAACGGTGACTTTATCCCCTTGATTTAACCAACGGTCAGTTTTGAACGCCTCAGCATGGGCAAAACCAAAACGCTCTTTTTGCATAGGAATTAAGTCTATCCAAAACTGATCTTCTTTATGCGGACCTTCAATCGGCACAGAGTACTGCGTGGCTAAATCATGAGTAGCACCGGCGTGATCAATATGGGCATGAGTGATCAAGACCTTGGTTAAGGTGACACCTGTTTGCTCTATTGCTGCTTTGATTAAATCGATATCACCGCCGGGATCAACCACAGCCGCTTGCATGGTTTGGTCGCACCAAAACAAAGTACAATTTTGCTGAAATGGTGTAACGGGAATTATTTTAAACTGCAACATAGAGCCACCGATGATGTATAAATGAAAGTCTGTCGAAATTGACAAGGATATATGGGCGAAATGATAAAGACAAAGGGCAAATTGTTAACTATTGCCAAAAAGTGACAAAATTCTCTTTAGCTTTGCCGCTGAACTAGGTAAGCTCGCAAAAAATAGTAAAAAATGAAAATGTTGTAAACTTTATGTCAAATACTAGAGATGGCTTTCAATCTCGCCTTGGTTTTGTTCTCGCTTCAGCTGGTTCAGCAATTGGTCTTGGTAATATCTGGGGTTTCCCGACACAAGCAGCTAACAATGGTGGTGGTGCGTTTCTTTTTGTTTATTTAGTGGTGACTCTGCTATTGGCATTACCTGCTTTATATGCCGAAATATACTTGGGTAACCAAACCCAAAAAAATCCAGTTAGTGCTCTAACCTATGCCTGTCGCGACAAAATGCCGAAAGTTGGTCGATACGCCGGTATTATTGGCTTGTGTGGCGCGATTATGATGCTCAGTTTCTACACCATAGTCGCCGGTTGGATGCTGGCCCATACACTGTCGCCAATTTTTCAGTTCTTTGGTCAAACCGAAGCCGCTCAGTGGCTTGCCAGCTCTAGTACGTGGCGCAATATTATTTTTACACCAATATTTATCATTCTCGGCGCAGCCATTGTTCATCAAGGGGTTCACGGCGGTATTGAAAAATGGTCAAGCCGATTAATGCCAATATTGTTGCTCATGCTATTTGGCCTCATCGGCTATATTTTGCAACAGGACGGCGCCAGTGAAGGCTTAGCTCTGTACTTAATTCCTGACTTTTCGCAAATTACCGACCCTGAGTTAATTGTTTCGGCAATGGGACAAGCATTCTTTTCGCTCTCTATTGGTGTTGGCGGCATGATGGTATATGGCTCTTACATCGAAAAAGGTCGAGACTTAGGAAAGTTAGTAACATCGATTGCCGCGCTCGATACTTTTATCGCCTTTATTGCTGGCTTATTGATTATTCCAGCTCTGTTTGTTGCTCAGCACGCTGGCCAAGAGGTATTTGCCAACAATAAACTGATTGGTGAAGGCCAATTAATTTTTCAAATTCTGCCAACCCTATTTGATAGTATGGGTTCGATTGGCTTATTAATCGCCACGGCATTTTTTGCCCTGCTGTCAATTGCTGCACTTACCTCAACAATCTCATCAACCGAAGTCCCCGTCGCTTTCTTGATTGAAGAGAAAAAAATTAACCGTCAAAAAGCAACTCTCATGGTATCAGCCGTAGTATTGGTTGGCAGCATGACGATAGTGGCATTTTTTGATGTTTTATTTGGCGCAGTTATTCGCGTGCTAACGACTATAATGCAGCCACTTATGTGTTTGTTTTACTTTATTGTTGTCGGTTGGTTATGGCAAAGAGGTAACAAACTCACCGACAGCAGTGTATTGGCGCAAAACAAAGGCTTGGCATTATTGGGCAATTATCTGCGCTTTGTTTGCCCGGTATTGTTAACGATTGTTTTTATCAACGTCGCGTTTTAATAGCAAGATACGTAATGCTAAAACGTGCATATTAAGAATGAGCATTACCTATGGACTATTTCTTAGGTAAGAAACTTAGGTAAGACATTAAAAAGGCGTTATCAATTTGATAACGCCTTTTTCGTATTTACTGGTATCAGTGTTGATTAACTAGACACCAGTAATAAAAAACACGACAAAACTTGCTAAACCAGCACCAATCATGGCCAACGATGGCTTTTTTAACTGTGGTAACTGCAAGGTAATAATGACCCCACTTACCAAACTAAAAGTTAAACTCAAGCCTAAAAAGATCCCAAGTACCCAAAACCAAATGCCCGCATGGCCTTTGTGAATCATCAAAAACGAGCGAAAAACATCAAACTCTTTTACGATAACTTCGAAGCCTTCGCTATCCTTCGCTGCTTGCAGTGAGACTTGTTGCTTAAAGCCGTACCAATTATGAGCACCTCTGCGATCTGAATAATCACTTGGTAGCGACATGTGGTCGTTGTCAGCCAATATTTGGCTGACAATTTCTTGTGCAGCTGATTCACTCTCAGGCATTTTTTCAATACCTACAGGATAGGTATATTCCTGTCTGACATCGCCACGGATATCGAACATATAGAGTACGCCCGACAAAATATAGATGAGCGTCAACGGCAAGAAAAAACATGAGAAATAAGCGTGGAGTTTCATCCACAATAAACGAACTTTTGCTTTCATAATAATATGTCTATAAGTTTAAAATTACGACTAAACAGGCGTTAATCGTTTGATAGGGTAAATAAAATTTTTCTAAGGAAGTTAACCGTGTTCTACTGTGCTCGCTCGCGGTAACTTGATGGTCACTAGTAGCCCATGAGGTTGTCTGTTTTTAGCGGTTAAACTGCCGCCAATAGCAATCAAATGTCGTTTTGATAACGCCAAGCCCAAACCATATCCACCACTTTCTCGCCCGCGCGCTTTATCAATGCGAACAAAGGGTTGGAAAATATCGTTGAGTTTATCTGCTGGTACACCGGGTCCTTGATCCAAAACTTCGACAGTAACGATATCGCCATCAAGCCGACAACGAATCATCACTTCAGTACCAACTGGCGAGTATTTCATGGCGTTGCGAACAATGTTTTCAATACTTTGCCCGATTGCACGATGATGACTATCGACTAACCAGCACTGCTCAGGTAGTTCAGTGATTAACTGGTGGTTGGGAAACTCAAAGCGAGCGTCTTCAGCGATAATTTCAATTAACGCAACGAGATTAACCTCTTCACTGTTAAGTTCAGGTTTTTCGTTGTCGAGCCAAGCCAGTGTTAAGGTGTCCTCAACCAAGCCAGTCATGTAAACAACCTCTCGGTCGATTCGGTCCAGCGTATCCCGTTTATCTCGATGACTGTCCAACAATAATCTCAAGCGAGTCATCGGCGTTCTAAGTTCATGAGAAATATCGGCGATAAGCTGACGTTGGCTGTTGATTAAGGCTGAAATATTGTCAGCCATGTGATTAAAGCTTAGTGCTAATTGCCCTATCTCATCATCTCGACTAACCAAATCAGTAGAACTGCGACGGCAAAAATCACCACCACTAAAGCGCTGACTGTCTTCGTGCAACGAGGCCAATGGCTTGATTACGTGGCAGTAAATCAGATAGCTCAGAGCAGCGACAAGGAGTATCGGCAACATAAGTGTGATCAATAAGTGGATAAATTGCCACTGTTTACCCGGGCGCATATGCTGAGGTAACTGAATTAAAAAGTAGTGATTATTAACGCCAAGTGGTATCCCCATCATCGGATTCACGCGGTGATTCAAGTGAATTGGATGATAAATAGCACGGCCTAACTCCAAATGTCCTTGCAACTCAGTTGGCATATCACTGCCGTATAACCAGCTGTGATCTATTTTCATCACCGCTAGCCAAGTTTGCTCTTTGCGCTTTACCGACTCAGCCCACTCGTGTATTGCACTAGGATCATTGTCTACCAAAAAACGAGCTTGATCGGCGTAGGCTTGCAGCACCTGTTGATCGCCATCAGCCAAATAGCTCATTTTCCGTTCAACCCACTCGTCGAGAAATGACAAGCCCCATACTAAAGCGGCACTGCAAATGGCAATACTGAGGTAGATTTTCCAAAACAATCTAAGTTTCATCGTACTTTTTACCGAATAAACCACTAAACAACCAACTATTGTTGATGATTAAGTGATACCTGATTCAATGCCTTAGTTAACATGTAGCCTTTACCATGCACGGTTTTAATCAAATTGGGCTCAATTTCAACGCGACTCAGTTTTTTGCGAATATTGGAGATATGCATATCTAGTGTCCGGTCATAACGGCCAAACTCCTTGTTCAACGCACTCTGATACAACTCCAATTTACTCACCGGTTTGGCAACCCGTTGAGCCAACTGCTCGATAATATCAAGCTCTAATGAAGTCAACTCAGGAATTGCCTGAGCAAAACGAGTCAAACTCGTTGGCGAGCTTGGTAATTGCTGCTCTTGGACGTGAAAACGACGTAATATTGCTTCAATTCGCAAACGCAATTCTTCAATGTTAAATGGCTTACACAAGTAATCGTCGGCACCAGTTCGCAACCCAGCGATACGCTGCTCTTCATTGCCTAAGGCGGTCAGCATTAACACTGGGGTTGTTTTAATTTTTCTCAGCGCAGTCAGTACTTCTAGCCCATTGAGGCCAGGCAACATAACGTCGAGTAAAATCAAATCAAAGTCTTGTTCGGTCGCCTTTGTTAAACCACAGTTACCATCGTGACACGATACTAACTGATAATTGGCGCTCGACAAGCTCTCTGTCACCAGCTCGTTAACAACAAGGTCATCTTCGATAATTAAAATACGTGCTTTCATTTTGTTCATTGTATTGTTGTTGCTTACTAGCAATATAGTTTTACCAACAGTATTAGTTGACGCGATATCATCAGAAAAAACAAAGAGTACATGAGGTTTCACTCATGTACTCTGTGATCATTTATCGATGATAATAAGCGTTGGATACTTTCTATAACTAAAACTGATAGCTCACCGTTAATCGTACATCTCGGCCCGGTTCCGCAAGGCCAATGTAACGCTCAGACCCTGTGCTATAACCATAGGTACCATGGTCAAAATAGTGTTTATCGAAGGCATTATTCAAACTCAAATTGAACGATAAGTTTTGCTCAGCCATCGGCTGCCACTCGGCATAAAAGTCATGAACGCCGTAACCGGGCTTGTCTGGTCGGTCAGTTCTAACTTCATCAAGTGTTTTTACCAAGCGAGCATTCCAACCTAACTCTAAGTTAAGCTCAGGAAACAGATAGTTAGCGTTTATTGTCAACGTATCACCAAACGCCGTACCAACACCAAGATCACTATCGTTTAGCGGTTCGCCATCAAGCTCTGGCTCAGTGTTCGAGTAGTTTAAACGCAGCTCTGCGTTGTCCCATTTTTGCGATGCCGTTAAGGTATAACCACTGGTTTCCAATTCACCAATATTGGCAAACACGCGTGTTTCCCCGCGTCTTAAAGTACCAACGACACCGTCGATATCACTTTGATAAACTTGAGCGCTGAGCAATAGTCCATCGTTTTCGTAGGCTAACGTTAAATCTTTGTTTTTAGCTTCTTCTTCTGTTAAGTCAGCAGCGTTTGATCTAAAACCAATCAAGTAAGCTTCTTTAACTTTTTGTCCTCTTAATGCCTCTGAGTAACTCGCTCTCACAGACCAATGTTCAGTGAACTGATAAATAGCGCTGACATTTGGGCTTAAGCCTGACGCTTCAAAGTGCTGACCATCAGAGTCATCCAGTTGATAATCGTCATAACGCACGCCGGCACTTAAGGTCAGTTGCTGAGTAAGGTCGTAAGTGTCTTGCAAATATACCGCAACTACTTTGCCATCTTCTTGGCTGTCGGTACCATTAATGTAGTAACCAGTATCTTTGCGCTGCTCAATACCATAAGTTAACTCGTGGTCTACTAGCATGCTGGTATTGCGAATATCAAAACCTGTACTTTCTACACCTGCACCATCTTGACGCTCAGTACCCTCATTTTGCGTTAAGTAACTATCTGTTTTGTATGCCGTGACAGATAGTTCAACGAAATCGTTACCTGGGGTATAAAAATAGTTAGCCGTTGTCGTTTCTCGACGGCTTTTCTGCTGGTTAGCAGGGTTCCAACCCACACTGATAAAATGTGGACGAACGTTTCTGAAACCGTCGTCATTGCGAACTTCGTGGCTTAATTCAACCTCGTGGTTTTCTGCTAAGCGACCATTAATTTTGACCAAACCCAAATCTTGATTTGTTTTAGTGTTTTCGAGTTCGTCACTGTTACCGTCAGTAATATTGTCGGTATCGTTTTTACCAACAATTAATAGGCCACTCCAATTCTCATTAACACGACCGTAAAAGCTGCCACTTAGCTTGGTGCCGTCAGTATTACTAAAATATCCGGCTTTGATCAAAGCGCCGAAGTTCTCATCATCACTGAGCAAATCATCAGCATCTTTGGTTTCAAAACGAATCGCGCCGCCTAGTGCTCCTGGACCGTCTAACGCCGAGCCAGCACCCGCTTTAACTTCTACGTGCTTCAACATTTCTGGTTCAATTGACAATCTACCTTGATGGTGGAATAAATAGCCAGCTTGAGTTGCACCGTCAACACTAACATTTAGGTTAGTGTCTTCGACACCGCGCACGTAAATTTTTTGTGCAATACCAAACGAACCACCAACAGTAATTGCAGGCTCGCCACGGAAAATATCTTCTAAATCGTTTGCTTGTTTTTTGCGAATATCGCTGAGATCAACAACATCGACACCTAAGATACGGTGTCCTTTGACTTCAATTTTTTCCATTTCTGTATCAGTCGAAGTCGTGCTCTCATCTGCAACAGTGTAAAAGCTAGACATAGACAACGCGATGCCAAGTGATAAAGCAACTCGACTGACCTTAAACTTACTCATTATAATAACTCCCAAACAAAAATCTCGCAAATGGTAATTATTATCACTTAGATTTGTAAGCAGCTTTACATTTTTTACAAATGGTTATAATTCAAACAACTGGTTCGATGATTCGATAAAACCGAACATAACTGTTTAATATTTTCACTTTAGCTTAATTTTAATAATGATTATCATTTACAAAATCAACATGGTGAGAGGAAATTGGTATGGCCTATATGCCAACGAAGGTTTTAGCTTGTAAACAACTGTCAAAACACATGAAACGAATAACCTTGTTTAGTGATAGTTTTAGTGACTTCCCCGATGTCGGTCCAGGTGCTTATATCAAACTGCTGTTCAATCATGACGGAACTCCTTTGGAAATACAGCAAGTATCGTCAGACCGACCAATAATGCGTACTTACACGATTCAAGCACTTGACAAAAAGAATCTGGAGCTCACGCTCGATATAGCTTTACACCAAGACAACCACCAACAACTAGGCATTGCCTCTAGTCGGGCAAGCACTGTGACACCTGGCCAAGAGATCTGTTTAGCTGGCCCCGGCAGTGCTAAGGGCCTAGCAAACGAATTTGACTGGGTACTGTTTGCTGGTGATATGACAGCAATGCCAGCGATAGAGTCTCATTTGTCTGCCCTGCCAAGTCATACTATTGGTCACGCGGTATTATCGGTTACTGCTCAGGAAGATATTAGGGAAATTGCCAAACTCAAAGGTGTCGAATTACATTGGCTTGTCAACAACAATGAGAGCTTAGCTTGCGCATTAGCTAAGTTGCCTTGGCCACAAGGTACACCAGCAATTTGGGCTGCTAGTGAATTTTCTGAGATGCGGGCAATGCGTGTACTGTTCAACGATCATTGGCACATCCCGCGATCTCAATATTATCTAAGTAGCTATTGGAAAAAAGGTAGAACAGAAGATCAACACAAGGTTGATAAGCAAAAAGATCTCGCTGTAGTGGCATAGTGAATTTGGCCACCTAATTAGAGATGTTATTATTCATCTCAGAACTATTTAGGTGAGACAAATGGCAAAGAAGAAAAAACCGAATTACGCCCCTGAGTTTAAATTAGAAACTG
>NZ_JAGHQT010000028.1 GCF_017744155.1 Endozoicomonas sp. G2_1
TAATACCACGCTCACGCTCTTCTGGAGCGTTATCGATTTGTGCGAAATCTTTTGTCTCACCACCGAAAGTTTTAGTTAATACTGCAGAGATAGCAGCAGTTAACGTTGTTTTACCGTGGTCAACGTGGCCGATAGTACCAACGTTTACGTGCGGTTTCGAACGTTCAAATTTTTCTTTAGCCATTTTTCTTTTACCTTAAAAGTACTAAATGTAAATTAATAATTTATTGCTGCGCTGCGTTTAGTTATGTCTTAACAATAAGATTGTCAAGACAACGACTAACCGCCTCGCGATTCAATCACGGCGTCGGCAACATTCTTTGGTGCTTCGCTGTATTGTGCGAATTCCATCGAATAAGAAGCTCGACCTTGGGTTGCACTACGTAAGTCAGTAGCATAACCAAACATTTCTGCTAACGGCACTTGCGCATTAACAATTTTCAAACCGGCTGGACCTTCATCCATACCGTCGATCATGCCACGGCGACGGTTTAAGTCACCAACAACATCACCCATGTTTTCTTCAGGTGTTGTTACTTCAACCTTCATCATAGGTTCAAGCAACACTGGACTTGCTTCCATTGCACCTTTTTTAAAACCCATTGAGGCGGCAATTTTAAAGGCCATTTCGTTAGAGTCAACATCGTGGAATGAACCATCGTATAAAGTGACTTTAACATCTAGCATTGGGTAGCTGGCTAAAACACCAGATTCCATTTGCTCTTTACAACCTTTTTCTACCGCTGGAATGTACTCTTTTGGTACCACACCACCAACGATTTCATTAACAAATTCAAAGCCTTCTCCTTCAGGTAGTGGCTCCATCTTAAGCCATACATGACCAAATTGACCACGGCCACCTGATTGGCGAACGAATTTACCTTCCACTTCAACCGATGAGCGGATTGTTTCACGATAAGCAACCTGTGGCTTACCAACGTTACAATCGACTTTAAATTCGCGCATCATACGGTCAACGATGATATCTAAGTGTAGCTCACCCATGCCCGAAATAATGGTTTGGCCCGACTCTTCGTCAGTCTCTACACGGAACGATGGATCTTCTGCGGCAAGCTTACCCAAAGCAAGACCCATTTTTTCTTGGTCGGCTTTAGTTTTTGGCTCTACTGCAACAGAGATTACTGGCTCAGGGAATTCCATGCGTTCTAAGGTAATAACCTTGTTTGGATCACATAAAGTGTCACCTGTGGTCACATCTTTCATACCAATAGCGGCAGCGATGTCACCGGCGCGAACTTCTTTGATCTCTTCACGGTTGTTTGAGTGCATTTGCACAATACGACCAAAGCGCTCTTTTTTACCTTTGACTGGGTTATAAACAGTATCACCCGTTTGAACAACACCAGAATAAGTACGGAAGAAAGTCAATGTACCAACAAATGGGTCGGTAGCGATTTTAAATGCCAATGCAGCAAACGGCGCATTGTCATCGGCTTCACGTACACCCTCAGACTCGTCTTCGTTAATGCCTTTAATCGCTTCAACTTCTGTTGGTGCCGGCAAGTACTCAATGACTGCGTCTAATACAGCTTGAACACCTTTGTTTTTAAATGCACTGCCACACGCACACAAGATAATTTCATTGTTTAGCGTACGAGTGCGCAGACCGTGTTTAATTTCTTGTTCTGACAAGTCACCTTCTTCAAGGTATTTTTCCATTAACTCATCAGAGGCTTCTGCCGCTTCTGAAATAAGGTTTTCACGCCATTCTTCTGCAAGCTCAACCATATCAGCAGGAATGTCTTCATATGTGAAGGTCATACCTTGATCAGCTTCTGACCAGTTAATCGCCTTCATCTTAACTAGGTCGACAACTCCAGTGAAATCTTCTTCAGCGCCAATCGCTAATTGCATTGGTACAGCATTAGCACCTAGGCGAGTTTTCATTTGCTCGACAACATTGAGGAAGTTCGCACCCATACGGTCCATCTTGTTGACGAATACCATACGCGGAACCGAGTACTTTTCCATTTGACGCCAAACCGTTTCAGTTTGCGGTTGAACACCTGAAGAGGCGCAAAGTACTAATACAGCACCATCGAGTACACGTAATGAACGCTCTACCTCAATGGTAAAGTCAACGTGTCCCGGGGTGTCGATAATATTAATGCGGTGATCGTCAAATTGGGCTTCCATCCCTTTCCAGAAACAAGTGGTTGCCGCAGACGTAATAGTAATACCGCGCTCTTGTTCTTGTTCCATCCAGTCCATGGTGGCAGCGCCGTCGTGCACTTCACCTATTTTGTGTGATAGGCCAGTATAAAATAATACACGCTCGGTAGTCGTGGTTTTGCCTGCATCTACGTGAGCACAGATGCCAATATTTCGATAACGGTCGATAGGGGTCGTACGAGCCACTATTTTATCCTCATTTCAAAAGCAAATAAGCTAACATCAAACAACTCGTTGTAATGGTTTGATGTTAACTTACTGTAATTTTAAAGACTAAATTGCCGCGGATTTATTACAGAAAAGCGTAGCGCCCCAAAGGGACACTACGCTGTTCATAATTACCTTGGCGATTACCAGCGGTAATGAGCAAACGCTTTGTTTGCTTCGGCCATACGGTGAACGTCTTCACGCTTCTTAACCGCTGAACCTTTGTTGTCAGACGCATCTAACATTTCGTTAGCTAGGCGCTGAGCCATTGATTTTTCACCACGTTTACGAGCTGCTTCAACTAACCAACGCATGGCTAGTGCATTACGACGCACTGGACGAACTTCAACTGGAACTTGGTAAGTAGAACCACCAACACGACGAGACTTAACCTCTACTTGTGGGCGGATGTTTTCTAGAGCTTCTTCGAATAACTCTAAGTGCTCTTTACCTTCAACTTTGTCAGCTAAAATGTCTAATGCACCATAAACGATTTTTTCTGCAACAGCTTTTTTACCATCAACCATAAGGATGTTGATGAATTTTGCTAAAAGTTCATTATGGAACTTAGGATCTGGCAATATTTTACGTTGCCCTACGACGCGTCTTCTTGGCATCTTAAATTCTCCGTTTAATTCAGGGATTACCCAAAATTGTTAATAGTTTAAATTTGGCCTTACTTCACGGAAACCGTTAAGATTTAGGGCGCTTAGCACCGTACTTAGAACGGCCTTGTCTACGATCGTTAACACCTGAACAGTCAAGTGCGCCACGAACAGTGTGATAACGTACACCTGGTAAGTCTTTAACACGGCCACCACGGATTAAGATAACGCTATGCTCTTGTAAGTTGTGACCTTCACCACCAATGTATGAAGTTACTTCGAAGCCGTTAGTTAAACGAACACGAGCAACTTTACGTAGTGCTGAGTTAGGTTTTTTAGGCGTAGTAGTATATACACGAGTACATACACCACGGCGTTGCGGACATGCATCTAACGCTGGAACGTTAGACTTCGCAACTTTCTTGGTACGTGGCTTACGTACCAATTGGTTAATAGTTGCCATTATAGCTCCTGATTAAGTTAAAACATGTGTGAATGCTAATATTGCTATTAACTTCACACCCTCTTAAACGTGTAAAAATCAAACCTTTTTCATCAAGCGATACGAAACGCAGATTAAAAGGTCGCAGAATTCTAATGGTCAAGCTTTAAACTGTCAAGCAAAAACGAAAAAGGATCCTTTTTCCAATAAGAATTAGGATCCTGATTGTAGGGGCGAATTTAGTCGCCAATTCTCTAGAAGCAAAAAGGGCAGCTTTAACAAGCTGCCCTTTTGATTCAAACAATGTTACTTAAATTTATAACACTGGATCGTTCTGATCGTTCGAGTCAGCATCAAAGTCAGCATTTAACGCGTCAGTTAATGCTTTTTCTGCTTCATCTACTGATACTGTTACTTCTTCTTCAACACCTTGAGCACGCTTGCGCATACGATCTTGGTGATAAGCGTAACCTGTACCTGCAGGAATTAAGCGACCAACGATAACGTTTTCTTTCAAGCCGCGTAAGCCATCTTTCTTACCGCCAACAGCTGCTTCAGTAAGAACACGTGTGGTCTCCTGGAAAGACGCCGCTGAGATAAATGATTCAGTTGCAAGTGAGGCTTTAGTAATACCCATCATTTGCATTTCGAATTCAGCTGGTTGCTTACCTTGAGCTTCAAGCTCGCGGTTGGCGATGCGAACACGTGCTACTTCTAGCTGTTCACCTTTCAGGAATTCTGAATCACCTGCGTCTAAGATTTCACACTTGCGAATCATTTGACGAACGATAACTTCGATGTGCTTATCGTTGATTTTTACACCTTGTAAACGGTATACGTCTTGTACTTCGTTAACAATGTAGTTAGCAACGTCAGCAACACCACGCAAGCGCAAGATGTCATGTGGTGACTCTGGACCGTCGGCGATAACTTCACCTTTTTGAACTGATTCACCTTCGAACACGTTAAGTTGACGCCACTTAGGAATCATCTCTTCGTATACTTCACCGCTTGGCTGAGTAATCAATAAGCGACGCTTACCTTTAGTCTCTTTACCGAAACCAATGATACCTGTCTTCTCTGCAAGAATTGCGGGCTCTTTTGGCTTACGTGCTTCAAATAAGTCAGCAACACGCGGAAGACCACCGGTAATATCACGCGTTTTCGAAGACTCTTGAGGAATACGAGCAAGCGCGTCACCAATACCAACTTCTGCACCATCTTCTAGGTTAACAATCGCGTTACCCGCTAAGAAGTACTGGGCTGGAATTTCAGTGCCAGCGATCATCACATCGTTGCCCGCAGCATCAACTAGCTTAACCATTGGGCGCATTTCTTTACCCGCAGAGCTACGTTGGTTAGCATCAGTAACGACAATGCTAGATAGACCGGTTAACTCATCGGTTTGACGAGTCATTGTTAAACCTTCAATTAGGTCAACAAATTTAATCTTACCAGCTACCTCAGTAATGATTGGGTGAGTATGTGGATCCCAGTTGGCAACAATTTCGCCAGCTTCAATCGCTTCACCGTCTTTTTTACCTAGGATTGAACCGTAAGGAACTTTGTAACGCTCTTTCTCACGACCTAACTCATCGATAACAGTAAGTTCTGATGAACGTGAAGTGATTACTAGCTTGCCTTCTGAGTTTTCAACAAACTTAGCGTTTTGTAACTTCAAGGTACCGGTGTTCTTAACTTGAACACTGTTTTCTGCTGACGCTCGAGATGCCGCACCACCAATGTGGAACGTACGCATGGTAAGCTGTGTACCCGGCTCACCGATTGATTGTGCTGCCACAACACCAATCGCTTCACCTTGGTTAATCATATGACCACGTGCTAAATCACGACCGTAACAGTGAGCACAAATACCGTAATCTGTAGCACAAGTAATAATTGAACGTACTTTAACTTGGTCAACTGAGTGCTCTTCTAATAGATCACAAAGTTTCTCGTCAATTAACGTGTTACGCGGTAGTAATACGTCTTCAGTACCTGGAATCAATACGTCTTCACAAACAACACGACCTAGTACGCGCTCGCGCAATGGCTCAACAACATCACCACCTTCGATAAGCGGTGTCATTACTAGACCTTCGTGCGTACCACAATCGTGCTCTGTTACCACTAAATCTTGAGCAACGTCAACAAGACGACGTGTTAAGTAACCCGAGTTAGCTGTTTTAAGTGCGGTATCGGCAAGACCTTTACGAGCACCGTGAGTTGAGATGAAGTACTGTAGTACGTTTAGACCTTCACGGAAGTTCGCAGTAATTGGCGTTTCGATGATTGAACCATCTGGTTTTGCCATTAGACCACGCATACCCGCTAGCTGACGAATCTGTGCGGCACTACCACGAGCACCCGAGTCAGCCATCATGTAGATAGAGTTGAATGAGTCTTGCTCTTCCATCTCACCTTCGCGGTTTTCAACGTGCTCTTTCGATAAGTTGTCCATCATCGCTTTCGACACTTTTTCGTTAGCAGATGACCAAATATCGATAACTTTGTTGTACTTCTCACCAGCAGTTACAAGACCTTGATCGAATTGATCTTGAATCTCTTTAACTTCTTCTTCAGCGCCGTCGATGATGGTGTACTTCTCATCAGGAATAACCATATCGTCGATACCAACTGACGCACCAGCTACCATTGCGTAATGGAAACCTGTGTACATGATTTGGTCAGCAAAAATAACCGTGTCTTTAAGACCTAAGTTACGGTATGCGTGGTTAATCAAGCGCGAAATTGGCTTTTTACCTAATGGCTGATCAATTAACTCGTAAGGTAAACCCTTAGGACAAATTTGCCATAAAATAGCACGACCAACCGTAGTATCGCGTAGTGAAGTTTGTGCCACTAACTCACCTTCGCCGTTGCGAACGTGTTCAGTGATACGAATCTTAACGCGTGCGTGTAACTCAGCAACGCCGGTACGGTAAGCTTTTTCAGCTTCTTTAGTGTTGGCAAATACCATGCCTTCACCTTTACCGTTAACGCGATCGCGAGTTAAGTAGTAAAGACCTAATACAACGTCTTGTGAAGGAACGATAATTGGGTCACCGTTCGCAGGAGAAAGAACGTTGTTAGTCGACATCATTAACGCGCGAGCTTCTAGTTGAGCTTCAAGTGTTAATGGTACGTGAACCGCCATTTGGTCACCATCGAAGTCAGCGTTATAAGCCGCACAAACTAATGGATGTAAATGGATTGCCTTACCTTCGATAAGGACAGGTTCAAACGCTTGGATACCCAATCTGTGAAGTGTAGGTGCACGGTTAAGTAGCACTGGATGTTCACGAATAACTTCGTCTAATACATCCCATACTTCTGCGCCTTCGCGCTCTACTAATTTCTTAGCAGCTTTAATTGTTGTCGCTAAACCACGCGCTTCTAACTTGCCATAGATAAATGGCTTGAATAGCTCAAGTGCCATCTTCTTAGGAAGACCACATTGATGTAAACGCAAAGTAGGACCAACGGTAATTACAGAACGGCCAGAGTAGTCAACACGCTTACCAAGAAGGTTTTGACGGAAACGACCTTGCTTACCTTTGATCATGTCAGCAAGTGATTTCAATGGACGCTTGTTAGAACCAGTAATGGCGCGACCGCGACGACCGTTATCTAATAACGCATCAACTGACTCTTGTAACATACGCTTTTCGTTGCGCACGATAATGTCAGGTGCTACTAGGTCTAATAGACGCTTCAAACGGTTATTACGGTTGATAACACGACGGTATAAGTCGTTCAAATCAGACGTAGCGAAACGACCGCCATCTAGTGGTACTAGTGGACGTAAATCTGGTGGAAGAATTGGAAGAACAGACATGATCATCCACTCTGGCTTGTTGCCAGACTGAGCGAATGCTTCCATCAACTTTAAACGCTTAGTAATTTTCTTGCGCTTAGTTTCGCTGCCGATTTCTGGTAACTCTTCACGCATTTGCGCGATGTCGCCTTCAAGGTCAATTTGCTCTAATAACGCAAGTACTGCTTCAGCACCCATTTTCGCGTCGAACTCGTCACCGTGCTCTTCTAACGCGTCAAGGTATTCTTCTTCAGTAAGAATTTGGCTTTTTTCTAATGTTGTCATACCAGGCTCGGTAACAACATAAGACTCAAAGTAAAGAACGCGCTCAATATCACGCAAGGTCATATCAAGTAATAAACCAATGCGAGATGGCAATGATTTTAAGAACCAAATATGTGCCACTGGGCTTGCTAGCTCAATGTGACCCATACGCTCACGACGTACTTTAGTTAACGTTACTTCTACACCACATTTTTCACAAATAACACCGCGGTGCTTAAGGCGCTTGTACTTACCACAAAGACATTCGTAGTCTTTTACTGGGCCGAAGATGCGGGCACAGAATAAACCATCACGCTCAGGTTTGAACGTACGGTAGTTGATAGTTTCAGGCTTTTTAACTTCACCGAATGACCATGAACGGATCATGTCTGGTGAAGCTAGGCCGATGCGAATACCATCGAATTCTTCAGTTTGATTTTGTTGCTTAAGAAACTTAAGTAAATCTTTCACACTCTATCTCCTGTCGGAGTTAACCTTTGGTTAAGCGGTAAATATCGCTGTAAATTTACCGCTAACCCTGCATATATTTTTAGTCTACTGGACTAAGGTATAAACCTAATGGGCTTATTGGTTTTCTTCATCTAATTCGATGTTGATACCCAATGAGCGAATCTCTTTTAACAATACGTTAAACGATTCAGGCATACCTGGTTCCATTCTGTGATCGCCGTCAACTAAGTTCTTATACATCTTAGTACGACCGTTAACGTCATCAGACTTAACCGTAAGCATTTCCTGTAGGGTATAAGCAGCACCGTATGCTTCAAGTGCCCATACTTCCATCTCACCGAAGCGCTGACCACCAAACTGAGCTTTACCACCAAGTGGTTGCTGAGTAACAAGTGAGTAAGAACCAGTAGAACGCGCATGCATCTTGTCATCAACTAAGTGGTTTAGTTTCAGCATGTACATGTAACCAACAGTTACCGGACGCTCAAACTCGCGACCAGTACGACCGTCAGTTAAGATAAACTGACCGCTTTCTGGCATATCTGCTAGTTTGAATAGCTCTTTGATTTCTTTCTCGCTCGCACCGTCAAATACTGGTGTTGCGATTGGTAAACCGGCGCGTAAGTTCTGTGCTAAACGTTGTACTTCGTCGTCAGAGAAGCTATCGATATCAACTTCCTGGCGAGACTCACCTAAGTTGTAAACTTCTTTCAAGAACTCGCGTAACTTAGCCACTTCTTGCTGAGCTTTGATCATGCGATCAATCTTCTCACCAATACCGCGCGCTGCCATACCCAAGTGGGTTTCAAGGATCTGACCGATGTTCATCCGCGATGGTACACCTAGTGGGTTAAGTACGATATCAACCGGCACACCGTTTTGGTCGTACGGCATATCTTCTACAGGTACTACGTTTGAGATAACACCCTTGTTACCGTGACGACCAGCCATCTTATCACCCGGTTGGATGCGACGCTTAACCGCTAGGTAAACTTTAACAATTTTCAAGACGCCAGGTTGTAAGTCATCACCTTGAGTGATCTTACGACGCTTAGTTTCGAACTTCTTATCGAACTCAGCTTTAATGGCATCGTATTGTTCAGCAATTTGCTCAAGTTCCGCTTGTTGACCTTCGTCACTCAAGCTTTGCTCTAACCACTTGTCGCGAGACATGCCGTTAAGCTCAGACTCGTTTAAGCCAGCTGAAAGCAATAGTTTCTTAGCACGTGCGTAGATGCCGTCTTCTAAAATGCTGAACTCATCGCCCAAGTCTTTCTTAACTTGGCTAAGTTGCATTTCTTCAATTTCTAAGGCGCGCTTGTCTTTTTCAACACCGTCACGGGTGAAGATTTGAACGTCGATGATAGTACCTGATACTGAGTTAGGTACGCGTAATGAGCTGTCTTTAACGTCAGCTGCTTTTTCACCGAAAATTGCGCGTAGAAGTTTTTCTTCTGGCGTAAGTTGAGTTTCACCTTTAGGGGTTACTTTACCCACTAAGATATCGCCGCCGTTTACTTCAGCACCGATGTAAACAACACCAGATTCATCAAGCTTGCTGAGCGCTGATTCACCTACGTTAGGAATATCAGAAGTGATTTCTTCTGAACCTAGCTTAGTGTCACGGGCAATACAGCTTAATTCTTGAATGTGAATAGTCGTGAAACGGTCTTCCTGAGCAACGCGCTCAGAGATCAACATTGAATCCTCAAAGTTGTAACCATTCCAAGGCATGAACGCGATACGCATGTTTTGACCAAGTGCCAAATCACCCATATCCGTTGATGGACCATCTGCTAATACGTCACCGCGAACCACTGGCTCACCAACGCGACAGTTAGGACGTTGGTTAATACACGTATTTTGGTTAGAACGGGTGTACTTGGTTAAGTTGTAGATGTCGATACCAGCTTCACCAGGAATCATTTCATCTTCGTTAACTTTAACTACGATACGAGACGCGTCAACGTAATCAACCACACCACCGCGCTTAGCAACAGCCGTTACACCAGAGTCAACTGCGATAACTTTTTCCATACCTGTACCAACTAACGGCTTATCAGCTTTAAGTGTTGGTACGGCTTGACGTTGCATGTTCGCACCCATCAAGGCACGGTTAGCATCATCGTGCTCTAGGAACGGGATAAGTGACGCCGCAACAGAAACGATTTGTTGTGGTGAAACGTCCATATATTGAACTGATTCAGCCGACATTAACGTGAATTCGTTTTTGTGACGACAAGGCACTAAACCGTCAACTAATTTGCCATCTGCATCAACTTCAGCGTTGGTTTGTGCGATAACGAAGTTACCTTCTTCAATCGCTGATAGGTAATCAACTTCATCAGTCACTACACCGTCAACAATTTTGCGGTATGGCGTTTCTAGGAAACCGTAGTCATTTGTACGCGCGTAACACGAAAGCGAGTTGATCAAACCGATGTTTGGACCTTCAGGCGTTTCGATTGGACAAACGCGACCGTAGTGAGTTGGGTGAACATCTCGAACTTCGAAGCCCGCGCGTTCACGCGTTAAACCACCTGGGCCTAATGCAGAGATACGACGCTTATGCGTTACTTCTGATAACGGGTTGTTTTGATCCATAAACTGTGAAAGTTGTGATGAACCAAAGAATTCTTTAACTGCTGCAGAAATAGGCTTAGCATTGATTAAGTCTTGTGGCATTACTGCGTCTAAATCGCCTAATGATAGACGCTCACGAACAGCACGCTCAACACGAACTAGACCAACGCGGAATTGGTTCTCGGCCATTTCACCAACGCTGCGGATACGACGGTTACCTAAGTGGTCAATATCGTCGACTTCGCCTTTACCATCACGGATGGCAATTAAAGTCTTCATTACCGCGATAATATCGTCGTTTGACAATACACCTTCGCCAGTTTCGTCAGAGAAACCAACGCGACGATTGAACTTCATACGACCAACCGTTGATAAGTCGTAACGCTCTAATGAGAAGAATAAGTTAGCGAATAATGCTTCAGCTGCGTCTTTTGTTGGTGGCTCACCAGGACGCATCATGCGGTAGATTTCAACTAATGCTTCTAAGCGGTTAGTGGTGCTATCGACGCGGATTGTATCCGACATATATGAACCAACATCGAATTCGTTCATATATAAAGTAGAGAGTGACTTGTGACCTGCTTGGCTTAACTCAGCCAATAGTTCTAAGGTAATTTCAGCGTTAGCTTCAGCAACCACTTCACCCGTTGATTCATCAACATAAGCTTGTGATAACACTTTACCTACGATGTACTCTGCTGGTACTTCTAATTCACTGACATTTTCTTTTGACAATGCGCGAATGTGACGAGCAGTAATACGACGACCTTGCTCAACTAAGACATCACCGTTTGGCATTTTGATGTCAAAGGTGGCGGTTTCACCGCGCAAGCGCTCAGGAACAAGTTCCATGATCAACTTATCGCCTTTGATTTCAAACGCAGTTGTGTCGTAGAAAAGGTCTAAAATTTCTTCAGTTGAATACTCTAATGCACGTAGGATGATCGACGCAGGTAATTTACGACGACGGTCAATACGAACAAAGAGATTGTCTTTTGGATCAAATTCGAAATCCAACCAAGAACCACGGTAAGGAATAACACGTGCGTTATAAAGCACTTTACCCGAAGAGTGTGTCTTACCTTTGTCGTGATCGAAAAATACGCCCGGTGAACGGTGTAATTGAGAAACAATAACACGCTCAGTACCATTGATAACAAATGTACCGTTTTCAGTCATCAATGGGATTTCACCCATGTAAACTTCTTGTTCTTTGATATCTTTTACTGTACCAGCAGGTGCGTCTTTATCATAAAGTACTAAACGCAACTTAACGCGCAATGGAGCTGAATAGGTAACACCACGGATTTGACACTCTTTAACGTCAAACAATGGCTCACCTAAGCGATAGCTTACGTATTGTAATTCTGAGCTACCTGAATAGCTTTTTATTGGGAAAATAGAACGGAAAGCGGCTTCTAGGCCAGTCTCCCCTGTTGGATCAATATCAATAAACTTACGGAAAGATTCGAGTTGGATGGACAACAAGAATGGATAATCCATTACCTGTGCACTTTTACCAAAGTCCTTTCTAATTCGTTTCTTCTCAGAGTAAGAGTAAACCATGGGGTTCCTCAGCTTGCTGGTTATGGCCGAATCTGTCATAAAGACAGCTTGTACTTTGTATTAATCACTTGGCTGTTGCGGCCAGATTAATACGCGATGCTACTCAACTGAACAAATTCTATGGATAGAAATGCATAGAACTAAGCATCAAATAATGCACTGTTTTGGTTTAAAAAAAAACCACTTTCTTTAGCGCAAAAAGGCCGGTGACGTTTAAATCACCAGCCAGTGCCTTTTCAGGCAAATAATCTGTCAGAAGACAGATTATTTGATAGCAACAGTTGCACCTGCTTCTTCAAGATCTTTCTTAAGAGCTTCAGCTTCTTCTTTAGAAACACCTTCTTTAAGAGCTTTAGGAGCTGATTCAACAACTTCTTTAGCTTCTTTAAGACCAAGACCAGTAGCACCACGTACTGCCTTGATAACAGCAACTTTGTTGCCACCGAAGCTTTCTAATACTACGTCGAATTCAGTTTGCTCAGCAGCAGCAGCGCCTGCGTCACCACCAGCAACAGCAACAGCTGCAGCAGCAGAAACACCGAACTTCTCTTCCATTGCTTCGATTAATTCAACAACGTCCATTACTGACATTTCAGCAATAGCATTTAGGATATCGTCTTTAGAAATAGACATTATGTAATTTCCTACTTTTAATAAACAGACTTCTTAATAAGTGAATGTCTGCTTGAAATAACTATTAATACAAAAAGTGCTGGTTCTCTGTAGAGAGAAAAAATTAAGCAGCTTCTTGCTCTTTCTGATCGCGAATTGCTGCAATCGTGCGGCATAGTTTGCCTGCAGATGCTTCTTTCATAGCGCTCATCAAACGTGCAATTGCTTCGTCGTAAGTTGGTAGCTTAGCTAATAACTGTACGTCAACAACATCACCTTCGTACGCTGCAGTTTTTAATTCAAAAACTTCGTTTTCTTTAGCGAAGTCAGAGAATAAACGCGCAGCAGCACCTGGGTGCTCGCTTGAGAATGCGATTAGTGAAGGACCAACGAATGAATCTTTCAAACATTCGAACTCAGTACCTTCTACTGCACGACGTGCTAAAGTGTTACGGACAACTTTCATCCATACACCGTTTTCACGTGCTTGCTTACGCAATGCAGTAATCGCTTCAACTGTTACACCGCGAGAATCGGCAACAACAGCTGATAGAGCGCCAGTGGCAGCTTCTTGAACTTCAGCAACAATTGCTTTTTTGTCATCAAGATTGATAGCCATCGGCTTATAACTCCTGGTTCAACCGGAAATCCGGTATTTACAACTCCTAACCAACTGCAAATAACAATCAGCTAGGCCATTACGGCGAGAGCCAGAAATTTAAGGAAATATCTGGGTAATCACCATCTACGTAGGAAAATTAAGATTTCACTTCCAAAATACATCGAAAATTCCATCACCTACGGTCTTTGACGGGGGTTGTTCACAAAATTGACTTAAAATAAAGTCAAAGCGAACAACTCCTACCAAAAATTGAGGGGCGAAATTATAGTTCAATAATTAGCCCCTGTAAAGTTAGCGATAATAAATTTTTATCGTCGCTAACTTAGCAAAACATTATAAAGTTAAGCTCGCTTGGTTAACGATAACACCGGCACCCATAGTCGTAGAAACAGAAACTTTCTTAATGTATTGACCTTTAGCATTAGCAGGCTTAGCTTTCTTAAGCGCTTCTAATAAAGCTTCAAGGTTTTGTTGTAACTTAGCGTCTTCAAAGTCAACCTTACCGATAGTAGTATGGATGATACCATTCTTATCATTACGGTAACGAACCTGACCCGCTTTAGCGTTGTTTACAGCAGTAACAACGTCTGGCGTTACAGTGCCAACTTTCGGGTTAGGCATAAGGCCACGTGGACCTAAGATTTGACCTAACTGACCAACAACACGCATTGCGTCAGGAGTAGCAATAACTACGTCAAAGTCCATGTTACCGGCTTTAACTTGCTCTGCTAAATCTTCCATACCTACAACGTCAGCACCTGCTTCTTTCGCTTTGTCTGCATTTGCACCTTGAGTGAAAACAGCAACGCGAACATCACGACCAGTACCGTTAGGTAGTACAGTAGCACCACGAACGTTTTGGTCTGATTTACGAGCATCAATACCTAAGTTAACAGCAACATCAACACTTTCTTTGAAGTTAGCAGTTGCTAATTCTTTAAGAAGTGCTAAAGCTTCGTTGATTTCATATTCTTTTAATACGTCTACTTTTTCACGGATAAGACGAGCGCGTTTTGATAATTTAGCCATTGATTAACCCTCTACCACTAAACCCATTGAACGAGCTGAACCCGCGATTGTACGTACCGCTGCATCTAAATCACCAGCAGTTAAATCTGGTTCTTTAGTCTTAACGATTTCTTCAAGTTGTGCACGAGTCACAGTACCTACTTTTTCAGTGTTAGGACGACCTGAACCACTCTTGATACCAGCAGCTTTCTTAAGTAAGTAAGAAGCAGGTGGAGTTTTAGTTTCAAAAGTGAACGAGCGATCGTTGTATACAGTGATAACTACAGGAACTGGTGCGCCTTTTTCTAAAGACTCTGTACGTGCGTTGAACGCTTTACAGAATTCCATGATGTTAACACCGTGTTGACCTAACGCAGGACCAACTGGTGGCGACGGGTTAGCTGCACCAGCAGCAACTTGAAGCTTGATTAAAGCTTGGACTTTTTTAGCCATTTTAAAATACCTTTATTATGGGTAATAACGCTAGCCACTTATCCCCTATTACAAGGCCATAAGTTGGCACAACACCAAATGATGTTAGCTCCCCGTGGATCATTAAGAACGTTTTTATCTGAGTGAAAAACATCAGCCAAATAAAAACGGCAGCGGATTATAAATTAACCAGCTGCCGAGTTTCAAGTGTTATCTAAAACAAAGCGAAATTATTGGCTAATCACGGTGGAAAATGGCTATTTATTCTTCTTTTTCGATAATTAACTTGCGATGTGGGAATGGGATTTCGACACCCGCTTGATCAAGCGCCTGTTTAATTTGCTCAGGCACTGAATACAAAATATCAAAATAGTGCTCACCGTGACAAAACGGTCGAACCCTAAAATCGACCGAGCTGTCGTTTAACGATTCAACCTCAACAAAAGGCGCTGGGTCTTTCAAAATATTTGGATGCGCAGCCATTACATCATTAATAATTTTCTTAACCTTGGCGCTGTCCTCTTTATATGCGACACCAAATAGCATATCAACGCCGCGAATTTTGTGATGTGAGTGGTTGATGATTTGTGCACCCCAAATTTGCGAATTTGGAATGATGATTTGTTGATTATCAAAAGTTTGCAGCACAGTGGTAAACAGGTCTATTTCAGTAACATTGCCAAACCGGCCAGCAGCGTCAATAAAATCTCCAACTTTGTAAGGGCGAAATACCAGTAACATCACCCCTGCGGCTAAGTTTGACAGTGTGCCTTGCAGCGCCAAACCAACGGCGAGACCCGCAGCACCTAACAGCGCAACAATTGACGCCGTTTGTACGCCAAAGCGATTTAATACTGCAATAACAACGAAGGCTAAAACGATGTACTTGCCTAAGCTGCCTAAAAAGCGAAATAAAGTGTCGTCGAGTTTTTCGTGGCTCTCGCCCATTTTACAAATGCCGCGGTTAACTTTGCTAGCAATGTAGATACCGACAATAAGAATAGCCGCCGCGAACAACACATTGGTCATGCCAGCGATCACCGCTGGTAAGTAGTCTTCTAAATTAAAATTATTGATAAACTCTTGCATATCCATCCCTTAACTCATTATTAGCAACTACCACTGTAGACTAGCAATAAGGAGATCGGCAAGGAGAATAGTTTTTACTTTCTGAAAAGAGCGTCTATTGAGCAAATCAGGAAAGCGCGTTAGAAGTTTTATTCCAAGCATAAACGCTGCTCCTAGCCATCTGACGTATATGGATATACTAATGCCTTGGTAGTCATGGATGACGAGAAAGGCCATGGCTTCGCTGTATAAATACATCCGTGTATAAAAAAACGCTGACCGAAGCCAGCGTTTTTCAAATCAAATAAGGTTGGTTTATTAACCTTTCTCTACTTGAGAGAATTCTAGGTCAACTGGTGTTGAACGACCAAAGATAAGTACCGATACTTTAATGCGGTTCTTCTCGTAGTCGAGCTCTTCAACCACACCATTAAAGTCAGCAAATGGACCATCAATAACGCGAATAACTTCACCCACTTCAAATAGTGTTTTCGGCTTCGGCTTATCAGTTGAATCTTCAAGGCGCTGTAAAATGCGGTCTGCTTCACGTTGAGTGATTGGTGCAGGACGGTCACTAGTGCCACCGATGAAACCAAGCACACGTGGTACAGATTTAACTAAGTGCCATGCTTCTTCATCCATTGCCATTTCAACTAAAACATAGCCAGGGAAGAACTTACGAGCACTTTTGCGCTTTTGACCGGCACGCATTTCAACAACTTCTTCAGTTGGTACTAAGATTTGACCAAATTTATCCGCTAAACCGTGAATTTCAATATGCTCGATTAGCGTTTTTTGCACGCGTGCTTCATAGCCAGAAAAAGCTTGAACAACATACCAGCGCAACTTTGGCTTATTTTCGCCAGTAATAGTTTCTTCAGTCATAATTAACCAACTTGTAATCCAGTAACTAGGCCAACTAACCAGAATAATACTGAGTCAAGGCCCCATAACAATAGTGACATTAATAAGGTTGCAACCAATACAATACCTGTGGTTTGTACTGCTTCTTGACGCGTAGGCCAAACAACTTTGCGTACTTCAGTGCGCGCTTCTTTAGCAAAAGCGATGGCATTGCGACCCTTTTCAGTTTGCGCAGCAATTAAACCAGCAATAACAACTGCTGCAACAACTGCAATAGCACGAACTAATACTGATTCGCTACCATAAATGTAGTTACCGACAACCGCACCAATTAAAATAAGGAAGGTTGCTCCCCATTTTAATGAATCAAGAGAACCACTTGTTTGGTTTTCTGTACTTGTACTCATACTTTTGACCTATTACTACTCGTCTATTAAGACTGCCCTAGGGCTGCTTTATGCAGTCAAAACCAATACTACATCGACTACACTTATTGATAATTTGGCAGGGGTAGAGAGATTCGAACTCCCAACCGTCGGTTTTGGAGACCGCTGTTCTACCAATTGGAACTATACCCCTTTAATTTTTATATAAAGCTTTATTTCGCGCTTTCAACCAAATAGATGAACAAAATTTGGTTACACTTGTCGGGTGATTCTTAGTTTGTTTGGGAAAATTAAGACTAACACGAGAAGTGAAGCGACATTATACTGAGTCAAACATTTTACTCAAGCGATATTTGCCGGAATTAACAGCAAATAAAATAATGCTAGCAACAAACAGATACAAGAGGTTTGCGTTAGTTGGGACTAGAAAAGCAGCTGTGGCTCAGATGCCAATTTATCAGTCAAATAGGCTTCTGGTGTAATCCGATCACCAATTTTATTGAGTATTTCTACTTTGCCCTCACAAACAGCAATTATTGACTTGCCCTGCTTAAACGACTCAGGCAAGACAACACGGCCGTGTTCACTCACGTCGAACTCGCCTAATTGATGGCAAAGCTCTAGTGAATGATCGTGATAATAAATCACTGTGACTAACTTTGATGACAACATATAAAACCCAATAACAACGCATATAAGCCTATTTTGGTACTAGCTACTTACAAAGCTGGTAAACCAGGATAAACTGGCGAAAAAGTATACCACAGCACAATATCATTTCACAGCAAATTAGTGCTTTAACTCTAGAGTATTGTTTAAGTTGAATTTTCTGTTTATTTATCGGGTAAAAACAAAAAGAGCAGCCATTGGCTGCTCTTTAAATTTATTAGATGGTTTGTTTCACCATAACTATTAACTCTTTTATCGCTTGATAACCAAAGGGTTAACAAGGCGGGAAAACGGAGCATACAAGTG
>NZ_JAGHQT010000029.1 GCF_017744155.1 Endozoicomonas sp. G2_1
TACTTTGCTCACGTTTTCCCTCTAGGCATATAACGCCCGCTTAACGGGCAAATAATTAGCTTAGCTAAAATTTAGGAGCGCAGCGACGGGAGCTAAGCTTTATTTGTCCCGTTGAAGCGCTTGTTATATTTTTTCTTGACCACTTTTAGCATAAGAACTTACAAGCTTTTTCTTTCGAGAATATTTGCTTTGATATGAAGTGTTTCTTTTTACCGAATGTTCAAGTACATAAAAAGGCTCGCTATCATTCAGTTTCAAACTATGATCGTAACGATAACCAACTAAGCTACTAGCTAACTCTACAGGAAGCTCAAAAAAGTAATCTACTCCACCATAAGCGTCTTCACGATGAGCATTCTCAATACGTGAGAGAATACTGTTAAATAATTTAGGTGGGCAACCGTTGCTCTCAATATGGTCAAGTCCCTTATCTGAACTATGAGTAACACTCCACAGACAAACACCTGCGTGAAAACTAGTAGTGTGACTCGCCATGATACCTTCATGTACATGACAACCAACTACCCACCCTAGTTTAGATAGCTCTGCGTATGCATCAACATTTAATTGAGGAGGCATAAAGTCGTTAAAATGTATAAGAAACCAATTATTAGGTAACTCAGCGGCTACTATTGAACCTGCGTCTGAATGCTCAGACCTTTCACCGCTGTATGACAAGGGAAAAAACTTTAAAACATCAGAAGGTTCAACATCTCGAACTGCAACCCAACTTATTTTATATCCCATGACACACCATCCGAAAAATATAACGCCCTGTTAAGGGGCTGATAAATGTTTGGCTAAACTTGTGAAGCGAAGCGAAACCGAGCCAAACTTTAGCAGTCCCACTTGAACAGCTTGTTATACCTTCTTGTACTCAAAGTCGTAATAGTGCTGACCGCTTTCAATACGGATTGTCATTTGTCCCGTTAACCCGACTAACTCTCCTGTAGCTGAATCAGGAACAACCTCTAAAACAAGTTTATCTTTGCCACCTGACATGATGCCATAATGTTGTAATACAAAAGTTCGACGCTTCCCTGAAAGAGAACCTGAAACTTGCTCAATAGCAACATAACCCGCAGAGCCTTTAACTGGCGTCATTACATTTAGCATTTCACCTTTACTTTCAGCCGATAAATCACCGTGAAAAGTTTTATTTATCGACATACGACCAAGATTTGAACCTTCTAGGCCTGCTGCATAAGTTTCCATTGGCTCAAGTGCAACATCAAATTTCCCTGATATTTTCATGTACTCTCCACTTTCGAGAAAGGTATAACGCTTCAAGAAGGGGCGCCGGTTACGGCGTCCCGCTTGCTTGATTTGTTATACGTAGTTATATTGCGAGGCTTAATGCACCTTTGATAATTCCGTACGCTTTATTGAAAGCATCGACTCGTTGAGCATTAGAGTTTATTGCCTGCGTTGCTAAGTGGATACTACTCTCCATTTCCTGGATTTTAGGCAGCTCTATGCTTTGCATTTTTTGAGCGATATCGGAGATAGCCATTCCTTCAATTGCAATTTTTAGCTTGCTCGCATCAGTTAACTTGAAAGTTTTATCTGGCTCATCCAGTTGCTCTGCTGCTTGTTCTAGCTGAGAAATTTTATCTAATAGCTCTTGTTTATTCATGTTAGGTCTCCCCGCTTATAATCCGTTAAGTAATGTAGTTAAATCCGATAAACCATTTTCAATTTTAGGGGTTAACTCGTTTACCTGAGCCAACATCGTTTTCACAGATGGTTGGTTTAGTACGTCATTAACAACTTTTTCACCAGCTTTTTCTGACTGAACATATGAATCGATCGCTATATGAACCTCTTTCATTTTTACCAGATATGCGTTTAGCTCAAGAGTTTTCGCATTAATTGCTGCAAGGTCATCGTCAAGTTGATTCTTTGAGGCTGTTGTTTGTGATGACAGATCTGAAATTTGCGTAGCCACAGTTGTTGCTTGACTTTGATCTAACCCCCCTTGTTGTATCAAAGTTGTCAATCTTGACTTCGCCAGCTGCTCTTCAGCATCAATCCTAGCCTTAGCTTCTATCACTAATTTTTCTGTAGCCAGAATTAAGGCTGCCGACTGCTTTTCTACTGCTGCTATAGCTGAGTCGAAATATTCCATTTGCTTTATCGAAAGTTGTTTCACTTCTGGCGGGGTAGCACAAGCAGTCAGTAAAAGTAGTAGCACTAGTAAAAGTGGTTTATTCATGTCTATCTCCTTATTTGAAAATTTCACTAATCTTTAACGTATAACGCCCAAATAATGGGCTAATAAAGTTTTGGCTAAAATAAGCGAGGCACGAGCAAAAGAGCCAAGCTTTATTAGTCCCGTTAATTTGCTTGTTAACTGCTAGGTTGCTGTAACCAACAAAACTACCAGCAACAAACAAAGTTAAATACATTTGAACCCAAAGTGCCGCAACACCTCGCCACTACAACACCAAATTTATAATTTGAGCCCTTTGCACAGTGTTAGTTTGAACAACCAAATTAACAAAGGCGAAAACTCATTGGCAACAAATACTAAACCAGATTATCGCCACTTAATTTGCAAAAACAAAGAATGCAACAAACGACAAACTTTGAATTTTATACCGAAGCCACAAAACAATTTACCTTGATTTAGTGGTGACAGTTAACGCCCGCTTAATGGGCAAATAATTAGCTTAGCTAAAATTAGGAGCGCAGCGACGGGAGCTAAGCTTTATTTGTCCCGTTGAAGCGCTTGTTATGTTTTTTATACACATAGTACCTAAAAATTAGTGCCTGCGAACCTGAAAACAAACCAAAAAATAATGCGGCACCAGCATTTGGAAATAACCAAAAAACTCCAGTCAAACTAACCACAACTGCCATGTAATTAAGAAAAGATGCACTTGTATACTTTGACAACAAATAGTGTGTTGGCAAACCAACTAACATCCAGCCAACAAAAGACACGAAAATATAGCCGGTACCATATAAAGCCAAAACTAACATGAACTCATGAGGTTCATAGCCGTTAATAATAGCTGTGGCTAATAGGTAAATAATGGAAGCGATACCAACAAAAATGATACTTTTTATGAAAGCATTATCCCAATTCCCCATCTAAACTCTCGAAAAACATAACGCCCCAATAAGGGGCTGATAAATGCTTGGCTATACTTGTGAAGCGAAGCGAAACAGAGCCAAACTTTAGCAGTCCCACTTGAACAGCTTGTTATGTGTTTTTGCTTGATTGATTATAAACGATACCAATTAATGCTAAAGACATACCAAGAATAGTTGCAGTAACTGCGGAATAAATACCGACTTGCTGCCCCGTAACAACCGCTGAATTTAGCGAACTGATAATTGCTTTAGCACTAAAATAGGAACCAATAGCAGTACCTAAAACTCCACCAATTAAACCAATTGATTTTACATTTTTCATGATTATAAAACTCCGTTTATCCTTAAACACATAACGCTTTAGTTAACCGGCTTGTAATGATTGGCTTGTGTTTTTGCGCTTTTTGCAAAAATCGAGACAAGCGTTACAAGTCCGATTGAACTACTTGTTAGAGATTTTTTAGGTATTTTTTGATTTTTACGGCATTGTGATATGAAAAATTCATTGAGCTAAACAATAACCCCATAAAGATTAAAAACGCTCCTAAAATACTATAGCCAATAAGCTGTAAATAATCAGAGTGCATATAAAAAACACCTATAGCAAGTACAGTTAAACCTACGATTGCTATCATCCAGCTATAAACAGTTACAATCCAGCGACCGATATTGCTAAAAGGTGAAATTTTTATACTAACTTCATTGCCATCAAACACCATATACTTATATGCCCACCTTATCTGATCCCATAAAAAAGTATCCTTGTGTGTTTCATAGAATTCACACAAAATTTTCCTCGTTTTTCTGTCGGTGCTGATACCAGCGTACTTTTTAAAAATTGCTCTTTCCAATTCTTCCTTAATAAATTGCTTATACTCGTCACCAATCGCTTCACTTTCCAATAGAAGATTAGCTTGCTCGAAGTTCTTTAATTTTTTCTCATCTAAATATGCTAGAACTTTGATAGGTGATTTCTTTATTACATAAAGCAAAAGGAGAAGTAGCAAACCTATCCATATATTGCCTGCATTTATGTAATTCATGAATTGTTCTATAAAATTACCCATGGATCATCCATAAATCTCTAACGCCGCAATAAATGGCGCGAAATGCTTGGCTAAACTTAGCGAGGCACGAGCGCGAGCCAAGCGTTACGCGTCCGTTTGATTGTTTTGTTATGTAATTTTTCTTACTTTACATTGGGTTGGGTTAAATTCCAAACTTAGAAAGTATGTGTGCCTAGCCTGCCAACTACTGGCCACCACAATATGCTAAATCTAAATTTTGAGCCGTAAACTATTCTCGAAAAAAGCACTAAATATTAACGGCGAAAAACACATGAATGTGCTACTAAATTTAGAGAATGGCGCTTGATTGGAATAACTTTCATCCTTG
This sequence comes from Endozoicomonas sp. G2_1, assembly GCF_017744155.1. Classification (GTDB taxonomy): domain Bacteria; phylum Pseudomonadota; class Gammaproteobacteria; order Enterobacterales; family Alteromonadaceae; genus JAGHQT01. The sequence continues at coordinate 4,495 of NZ_JAGHQT010000029.1, forward strand.
AAATTGTGGTGGTACATAACGCCCTGTTAAGGGGCTGATAAATGTTTGGCTAAACTGTGAAGCGAAGCGAAACCGAGCCAAACTTTAGCAGTCCCACTTTAACAGCTTGTTATGTTTTAAATACGTAAAATCTAAACGCAAGCATCTGAAATACAGCATATAAACCTAATGCGATTGCTTCCAATTGATAAAAAATTGAATATATACAAAAAACAATTGGTACTAACATATAATTAATGTAATCAGTTTTAGCATATTTACATAAAATTAAATGCAGTGGTAACCCAAACAACAACCAATACGCAAAAGATAGAACAAAGTAAGCACCTAGAAATAATTCTACATTTCCCTTTGATAACGCAAGCTCCTGAAGAAGCATTTCCCAAATCAAATAACAAATAAGTAAAATGATGCCCCAACCTACACTTTTTAGTATTACTTTATCAAAGTTACCAACAAGCACCAATCACCCTTAAAACATAACGCCCAAATAATGGGCTAATAAAGTTTTGGCTAAAATAGGCGAGGCACGAGCAAAAGAGCCAAGCTTTATTAGTCCCGTTAATTTGCTTGTTAACTGCTAGCTTGCTGCAGCCAGCAAAACTATCAGCAACAAACAAGGTTAAATACATTTGAACCCAAAGTGCAACAACACCTCGCCACTACACCACCAAATTTATAATTTGAGCCTTTTGCACCATGTTAGTTTGAGCGACCAAATTAACAAAGGCGAAAACTCATTGGCAACAAACACTAAATCAGAATATTGCCACTTAATTTGCAAAGACAAAGAATGCGACAAATGACAAACTTTGAATTGCACACCGAAACCAGAAAACAATTTACCTTGAATTAGTGGTGACAGTTAACGCCCTGTTGAGGGGCTGATAAAGGTTTGGCTAAAATGTGAAGCGAAGCGAAACCGAGCCAAACTTTAGCAGTCCCGCTTGAACAGCTTGTTATATCTACTTTACGTTATAGGCCATGACCTTAACAATAACCGTATCGCATTCTTTACCTTCCTCAGTACCAGTACAGTAACCCGTAAACCAAATATCACCAAGGCCAATATGCATGCCAGTTGAGTTAGCAAATAAGTCTTCGAATTTTTGAGATTTGACAGTATCCATCATTTTTTTATTTACGATGCTGTCAAATTGAGATATGAACTCTTGCTCTGTTTTAATATAAACCGTTCCAGATGCAGAGTTAACCCTAATAGGATACATGTTCATTGATGCTACAGTTTTAGGATCTTTTTGTAATATCGCTTCGGTCAGCTTGTAATAAAAAGACTCATAAATTTCATATTCACCATAAAGGTAAGTTAAGTTTTTTCTAATTTCAGAGGTACTTGTCGACCAACTGAAAGAGGAAAACAAAACTAAAATAATGCACAAAAATCGATTCATATGCTCAGTAGATATAACGCCCCAATAAGGGGCTGATAAATGCTTGGCTATACTTGTGAAGCGAAGCGGAACCGAGCCAAGCTTTAGCAGTCCCGCTTTATTGACTTGTTAGCTGACCGTTTAACTTCCACTATTTGTAATAGAAGTCAGAAGGTTTTTACAGGCTACAATTTTTTCGTTTTTACTCGAAGCATTAAAGTAATTTTTTTCTGCATCTATTTTCCACTTAAATACCTCATCTATCTCTATATTTTGAGAAGAATAATGGTGAGATAAAATCATTTTTCCTTGTTCGATACCTTGTAGATCCCTACTTGTCCAAAATTTAAACAAGACTTCATAGTCATTCACCTTATCAAGCTTTGAGCATAATGTTACAAACGCTTGGTTTGAAACGTAACTAGCATAAACCTCTGCGACTTTTTGCTGTTCGGCTGTTAGTTGATTTTGTGAAATAGCATTACTACTCAAAACTAAAGAGGGCAAGAGAAATAGAGAGTACCTCATATGTTGTGATTCGCTCCATGCTAAAGGACAGCTAACGCCCTGTTAAGGGGCTGATAAATGTTTGGCTATAATGTGGAGCGAAGCGAAACCGAGCCAAACTTTAGCAGTCCCACTTGAACAGCTTGTTATATGCCATATATTAGATAAAACGCAAGTAAAATAATTCCAGGTAATGATAACGATACAAATTGGTTGACGACAGAACTCGATATATGCCTAACAACCCTTTTATTGGTGCGCCTAATAAAATTAGAAATATGCTCAGAAGTAAAAAGTACAAATATACCACCAGAAGCTAATGTCAACATTGGTTTATCAAGCAACAGAAACACGTTGTAAGCTAATAAGATTAATAAACTTGATAATGGAATTATTACTTTATCGAAAGACATATTGGTGTTGAATTTACTTAGGCATATAACGCCGCAATAAACGGCAAGTAAAGCTTGGCTAAAATTAGCGAGGCACGAGCGCGAGCCAAGCTTTACGCGTCCGCTTTTTAATTGCCTTGTTATATGCAAATACACTTACAACAAGTGCAAATGCCACTTGATGGCACCGTTAGTTGGGCACCCCACTTAAACTTTTTGAGCTACCCACCCAAACGAGCCAAAATTAATAGCTTTGCCACATTTAGGGTTGCAAACAACAAAACCATCAGCAACACAAAAGTTAACTGAAAATGGCAAAAACGGCAAAGCTTATTAGTATTACGCCAAAACCAGAATAGCGAAAAAACACGTTAAACCAATGTCTTGCTCTAAGGTTAATTTAGTAAACATATAACGCCCGCTTAATGGGCAAATAATTAGCTTAGCTAAAATTAGGAGCGCAGCGACGGGAGCTAAGCTTTATTTGTCCCGTTGAAGCTCTTGTTAACTGATAGCTTAATGTAACCACAAAACTACCCGCAACAACTAATGTTAAATACGTTTACCCAAAGCGCCACAAAACCTCGCCACGGTAACACCCAGACCTTGATTTGAGCCTTTTACACCTTAGACTGTTATAAACTGACAAACGAGCAAAGGCGAAAACACATTAGCAATAACTGCCAAAATTATCGGTTTACACCAAAACAATAAAAGCAATTTAACTTGATTTAGTGGTGACAGTTAACGCCCGCTTAACGGGCAAATAATTAGCTTAGCTAAAATTAGGAGCGCAGCAACGGGAGCTAAGCTTTATTTGTCCCGTTAAAGCGCTTGTTAGGTACACTTGAAAATTAGCTAAAATATGAACTAAACAGCACTGTACCAAAAATGTAAGTTATACCGATACCAGTTAATGAAATACCGAAACCCACAAACCAAACTAACGCTGTGCTACGAATAAGTGATGAGTCAGCATTACTAAGTTGCCGTTTAGCCCAAATATTGTAGTAGTGAAACAAAAAGAATCCGCCCAACGACATCGCGATACCAATAATAAAATAGAGCCAAATGTCGAAAATAGTTAATTCAGTCATAGATATTGATGACTACGTTTGTGTACCTAACGCCCCAATAAGGGGCTGATAATGCTTGGCTAAACTGTGAAGCGGAGCGGAACTGAGCCAAGCTTTAGCAGTCCCGCACTTGATTGGCTTGTTATATTTAATTTAATGCTAGTTTTATTTCTAGCTCTCCTTTGACATCACTTGTCATTGGAACACTAATCGATGCATAAGGTGCCGAAGCCATTTGAGCGTTTACATCAGCAACATTTGTCTCTAAATTACGATTATCAGCAGCAACTAGAAAATAATATTTGCTTGTTTTTGGCAAAGTCCCCGACCAAATACCGTGAATATTCATAGGGTATGAAAAGCCCATAGAGCCTTGACCAAGCTTAACTGGTTTATCATTGATGATAGTCCCCTCATCATCAATGATATATGCAACAGGGTATAAAACTGTTTTACTAAAACCTAAACAATCGCAAAGTGATCTTAGCTCGATAGTGTATACACTACCTTTAGTGCCATCAAATTCGAATAGCTTGTAATTTGAACGGTATTTTCCAAATTGAATAATAGAGTCATTAAGCGTTACTTTAGCTTCGGTTGGTTTGGAGGGATTTAAAATAATTGCCGTAGAGTTTTCTATGGCTTCACCATTTGTCAAAGCAACTTTGTTGGAGTTCAATAGTTGACCATAATCCTTTTTAGCAGTACTTTGGCATCCCACTAATAGTGCACCAGTTACGAATAATGCACCAAAAACTTTGAATTTACTCATATGTTCCCTATTAAATATAACGCCCGCTTAATGGGCAAATAATTAGCTTAGCTAAAATTAGGAGCGCAGCGACGGGAGCTAAGCTTTATTTGTCCCGTTGAAGCGCTTGTTAGGTACAGATACTATTTATAATTTTGCAACTTTTTTAAACCAACCACAAAAAATGCAATACAAACGAAGAAATACAAATAGGAGACATTAGAGTAGCTGTAAGTACTTTTGCATGAAACAAAATCGCAGATAGTAGTTGAGCCACTCAAAGCCGCCATAATAAAAAACAGCAAAGACACTAACCAATAAGTTTTTGCTAATTCCATAAATATTAACCGCTTTCTCGCTGTACCTAACGCCCAAATAATGGGCTAATAAAGTTTTGGCTAAAATAAGCGAGGCACGAGCAAAAGAGCCAAGCTTTATTAGTCCCGTTGATTTGCTTGTTATATGAAATACACTTACAACAAACGCTAAACCATTTTAAAGGCACCGTTAACTGAGCACCCTACTTTGAACTTTTGAGCTACCCCCCAATACTTGCCAAAATTAATAGCTTTGCCACACTTTATTTCTGCTGAAATGCAAAGCCATCAGCTAGAAACAAGCTATCTGAAAACACAAAAAACGGCAAAGCTTATTAGTATTACGCCAAGCCCAGAATAGCGAAAAACAAAAACAAACCGTGTCTTACACTAAAGTTAATTTAATAAACATATAACGCCCTGTTAAGGGGCTGATAAATGTTTGGCTAAACTTGTGTAGCGAAGCGAAACCGAGCCAAACTTTAGCAGTCCCACTTGAACAGCTTGTTATGTGTAATTTAATTGACGAATGGCCCGTAAATTTTTGAACCACCATCAAAGCCATTATAAACCGAAATATAACGTTGCTTTTGGTCTTTAGGCTTATACAACGTAAAAGCCAAGCCGTCCATTATAAGCTGATTACGAACCTCACATATTTCACTATAACTGAGGCTTCCACGAGGAAAACTTTTAACCACTTCATTTGCCGGAATTAAAACTCCAGCAGTATGTTTTTGGTAGATAAAATCAACATCTCGCTCGCTACACGATATAACTCTATTCGCATTGACATTAGAGCATAGTAACAAACTTGCTAAAGCCCAAAATGGTCGAACTTTATTCATTACACATAACGCCCGCTTAACGGGCAAATAATTAGCTTAGCTAAATTTAGGAGCGCAGCGACGGGAGCTAAGCTTTATTTGTCCCGTTAAAGCGCTTGTTATGTGAATTTATACGCTTTGTATTGATATATTTTCACAGCCTGATTTTTTAATAATTTGTAGTATCTCCGCTAATTTACCATGATTCATATTACGATCAGCTAGTAAATGAACAGAATTGCAATTTTGCAAAGCTACCAAAGACGTAAGCAAATTATTTACAACATTACCGTCTACTTTAATTACATCAGAATCAATCTCGATAATAACCACTTTACCCTCTTGTGAATAAGCAGTACTAAAAAATAGAATTGATAGAATAATTACAAATACTTTTGCCACAATCTCTGTTCACATAACGCCCCAATAAGGGGCTGATAAATGCTTGGCTAAACTGTGTAGCGAAGCGAAACCGAGCCAAGCTTTAGCAGTCCCGCTTTATTGGCTTGTTATACGTACCTTATTAAACCAACTACGATTAATAAAAATGCCAAAGCAAAATATTTATAGCTATCGGTACTAAAGCCAACATTATTTTTAAACCAAACTTTAACTGGCGTATTAAACATTAGTGGCGATAAGAGTAACCCACGAAGTAAAGACAACACACCCAAAGCCATAGCAATTGAACCAAAATCTATAATATTGGTTTGATAAAAATTGACTGCTTGCATCAATATCACAAAAGCCATTGTGATTTTAATAAGAAAAGTACTACGTTTAATTTTTATTGCATGATCTTCCATTAAAACCAAATCCTGATGTACGTATAACGCCCGCTTAATGGGCAAATAATTAGCTTAGCTATAGATTAGGAGCGCAGCGACGGGAGCTAAGCTTTATTTGTCCCGTTGAAGCGCTTGTTATAACTCACTTTCTAAAGGTTTACACTTACCAAACCTACTGCCTTCAGACGGCTCATATGTACTACTGTAAGAAGATGAAAATATCGATAATCTTTTATCCAATACATACGTAAACACATTCACGTCGTTTTGAATATGTCCTTCTAATTCGATACCCTTGTTAATTTGAGGCAAAGATATAATAACTCCATCATCATTATCTTTTAGTACAACAAAGTTATAATTTTCTATACCTAATAATGATTCTCCAACATAAGCGCTATTACCTCTAATTTGAATAAAAAATTTTGGTGATTTCTTATCGTAGTACTCACAATAAAAGCTATGCGTATTTTGATTATTTGAGTTCAGAGAACAACCACTTATAAAAAGAACAAATAGAAAAATATACTTCAAGTTACCCCCTTGAGTTATAACGCCCTGTTAAGGGGCTGATAAATGCTTGGCTAAACTGTGTAGCGAAGCGAAACCGAGCCAAACTTTAGCAGTCCCACCTTGAACAGCTTGTTATATTTTTATTGCAACAAAACTAAGGCTTCATATGTTTTACCATCTGGCTTCACTAAAGTTAAGGTTACAGTCTCACCAACATTTTTTTGCAACATACCTTTAGCTTTTGAAGCAGAACAACCCGGTATTTTACAGCCATCAATTGCAACTAGTTCATGACCTATTTCTATGCCTTCTTTTTCTGCTGATGAACCTTCAACAACAGGTTTTATTATTGCTTTTTTAACTTCAGGACTAAAAAAACCAGATACAGTTACGTCCAGTTTAAACCCTTTTTCTCCATGTTCATCAGCATAAGAACACAAAGAAATGATAGTTAATAAAATAGAGATTACAGCTTTCATAGTGGATTTCATCCTTAAAATATAACGCCCCAATAAGGGGCTGATAATGCTTGGCTATACTTATGAAGCGAAGCGGAACCGAGCCAAGCTTTAGCAGTCCCACTTTATTGGCTTGTTAGCTACCAAACTGCAAGATACTTAATGTAACTACTATAGCTGAGATTACAATAAGCAAATTGATGAAAGTTAACTCACCGTAACGCCTAAGTACTGCCAGCAAAGATAGACAATTATTAAACCAAGTTTTTGACGATAATTGGACAACTATGGGACTAGTAGGATTCCAAGGCTTTCTAGTAAAATGCTGAGTAGAAATAAAACCCGCAAATATTGTTAGCATACAAGCCAACCCAAAAGAAGTGAGTAATCCAGAAAAAACTCCATTAATTGAATTAGAAATAACGGCAATAACTATAAAAGCTAAAAAGAATAAAAATAAAAACTTAAGTATTGATACACCTTCAAAGACCTTAAATTTTTGAGCCAATAATTTTGGTATATACTCCATTACTTTCCCTTGGTAGCTAACGCCCGCTTAACGGGCAAATAATAGCTTAGCTAAAATTAGGAGCGCAGCGACGGGAGCTAAGCTTTATTTGTCCCGTTGAAGCACTTGTTAACTGATAGCTTAATGTAACCACAAAACCAATAGCAACAACTCAAGTAAAATACGTTCACCCAAAGCGCCACAACACCTCGCCACTACAACACCAAATTTATAATTTGAGCCTTTTGCACAATGTTAGTTTGAACGACCAAACTAACCAAGGCGAAAACTCATTTGCAACAACAGCCCAACTTTTAGTTTTACACTAAAACCAGAAAAACAAGTTACCTTGAATTAGTGGTGACAGTTAACGCCCTGTTAAGGGGCTGATAAATGTTTGGCTAAAATGTGAAGCGAAGCGAAACTGAGCCAAACTTTAGCAGTCCCACTTGAGCAGCTTGTTATGTGTACATTAACCCTAACTATTTAAATAACCAAGTAAAACTAAAGCTAAAACAGAATAAATTAGAATTATCCTCAACTTGTTAAACCTGAACATAAATTCATAGCCACAAACAGGGCATGACCTTTTTGTATATTGGGGAGAAACGTATTCTTGTTTAGGAGTTACGCTGCTCTGACACTTAGGACATTTCAAATGGTGTTCAATTATACATGTTGCTAGGGAGTGTTAAATCTATAGCTAAGTTTTCAGTACACATAACGCCCGCTTAACGGGTAAATAATTAGCTTAGCTAAATTTAGGAGCGCAGCGACAGGAGCTAAGCTTTATTTGTCCCGTTGAAGCGCTTGTTATATGGCGTTTATATCAAATTCTCGTGTAACCTTTGACTCAAATACCTCAAACAACTTAACGATTGCATCATAAGGTACACTCACTTCAAAAGTGCTAAATTCTATTTTTAGTTTTGTGTCATTTCGGAAAACTTCAGCAATAAAGACTTCCTTTCCATTAATTATCTCATTCAACTCAGCACCAAGGCCGTCACGAATTACATCACTAGCTATTGTATAAGTAAAAACTCGTCCGTCGATTTCAATCATAGTGATGCCATATAACGCCCGCTTAACGGGCAAATAATAGCTTAGCTAAAATTAGGAGCGCAGCGACGGGAGCTAAGCTTTATTTGTCCCGTTGAAGCACTTGTTAACTGATAGCTTAATGTAACCACAAAACTACCCGCAACAAACAATGTTAAATACGTTTACCCAAAATGCTACAACACCTCACCACGGTAACACCCAAACCTTGATTTGAGCCTTTTGCACCTTAGCTTGTTTTGAACTGACAAACCAGCAAAGGCGAAAACATATTGGTAATTACCCAAACTTTTAGTTTTACACCCGACACAAAAAACAATTTAACTTGAATTAGTGGTGACAGTTAACGCCCCAATAAGGGGCTGATAAATGCTTGGCTAAACTGTGTAGCGAAGCGAAACCGAGCCAAGCTTTAGCAGTCCCACTTTATTGGCTTGTTATGTGTATATTACAATAAACTACGTTATCAATTGATTTTTAAAAACTAATGCCGCTAAAACGACTATAGCAATTTTGGAAAGAGCTAAGCTAATTTGATGGCTAATACCAAAAGATTTTAATATTGGCAGCAGCAAAAAATAACTCGCACATACAATACCAACAAAATAAATAATAAAAACAATTATTGTACTTTGAATTGAAGATATAGCCTCTTCCATGCTTTGAGGTTCCTTTTACACATAACGCCCCAATAAGGGGCTGATAATGCTTGGCTATACTTGTGAAGCGAAGCGAAACCGAGCCAAGCTTTAGCAGTCCCACTTTATTGGCTTGTTAGCTGTATTTAACTCTTATCCAATTCGTATTTATAACCATAAGTATTTATATGGTCTCTTGCTAGGAAATACGTTGGAAAAACAGGGCTAGAACTCTTATTTCCATTAGTTTCAAAACGCCAAAAGTACAAAACACCTTCATCACTAATAGAGTAATCAATGTAGTCACAAAATGGTACTTCAAGTATTTCATCGAGAATTGGCAAATCAGTACTTTTATAGTTCCACTTTTGCTTAATCAACTTCGCATTATATGGGATCTCGTTTTGGTAATACCAAGTTCCAGAAATGACCACTTCTTCGGTTTTAATTTCTGCTTCCCATTTTGAATGAAACTCGATGTTACTCATGACCACCTTGTACAGCTAACGCCCGCTTAACGGGCAAATAATAGCTTAGCTAAAATTAGGAGCGCAGCGACGGGAGCTAAGCTTTATTTGTCCCGTTGAAGCGCTTGTTATATGCCTATTACGGCTCACCTTGATTATTATTGCTGAAATATGCTTGATCATCTTTAGCTGAATTGCCTATTTTTTTAAGATAGCTACCCTTATCGTTATTTCGATAAAACACCAGTAAACCAATTGATGCAATATATGGGATCAGCCAAACCAACAATACTTGCCCGTATTTTTGAAAAGACTCCAAATCATCTCTTTTAGCTACGACAAAAGACGCGATTATATTCAAAGCAATCCATAGTATTAGAATGAAATATAGTATATTTAATTCCACCCAACCTCCTCAGGCATATAACGCCCAAATAATGGGCTAATAAAGTTTTGGCTAAAATAAGCGAGGCACGAGCAGAGCCAAGCTTTATTAGTCCCGTTAATTTGCTTGTTAACTGCTAGTTTGCTGTGACCAACAAAACTACCAGCAACAAACAAGGTTAAATACATTTTGAACCTGACTTGCAGCAGCACCTCGCCACTACACCACCAAATTTATAATTTGAGCCTTTTGCACGATGTTAGTTTGGACAGCCAAACTAACCAAGGCGAAAACTCGTTTGCAACAACTGCCCAACTTTTAGTTTTACACAAAAACCAGAAAAACAAGTTACCTTGAATTAGTGGTGACAGTTAACGCCCGCTTAATGGGCAAATAATTAGCTTAGCTAAAATTAGGAGCGCAGCGACGGGAGCTAAGCTTTATTTGTCCCGTTAAAGCGCTTGTTATAAGGCTAATCACTTTTTTGGCAGTACATACTTATTATTATATGGTAACGATAAACAGCACCTAAAAAGCCAATTGTTGGGATAAGCAACATACATACTAATGTAAAGTAAAAGTTGCCTGGATCAGCCACCAGGCTATATACATTACCTTTTATTGAAATCTCACCTGTAAAATAAGAATAAAGCCCAAAACAATATACAATAAATACAATTATAAACACTGATAAGAGTATCTTTCTTTCCCGCAGCTTTATCTGTTTTTCAGTTTTTCCTTGATAAATATTAAACTCTTCATCAGGTTTCAATAGTGACATATTTCCCTAGAGCCTTATAACGCCCAAATAATGGGCTAATAAAGTTTTGGCTAAAAAAGCGAGGCACGAGCAGAGCCAAGCTTTATTAGTCCCGTTAATTTGCTTGTTATATGAAATACACCTACAACAAACGCTAAACCATTTTAAAGGCACCGTTAGTTAGGCACCCAATTTACCTTTTGAGCTACCCACCAAAATCTGCCAAAAATAATAGCTTTGCCACATAAAGGTGATGCAATGCATAAAACGATTAGCAAACACTAAACTAGCTGAAAATGGTAAAAGCGGCAAAGCTTATTAGTACTGCACCAAAAACAGAATAGCGAAAAACAAAAATAAACTATGTCTTACGCTAAGATTATTTTAATTGGCATATAACGCCCGCTTAATGGGCAAATAATAGCTTAGCTAAAATTAGGAGCGCAGCGACGAGAGCTAAGCTTTATTTGTCCCGTTGAAGCGCTTGTTATATGCAGCTTACTTTACGTTAAACGCTACACCATTTTGAAGGCACCGTTAACTGAGCACCCTACTTTTAATTTTTGAGCTACCCACCAAAACTGGCCAAAACTAATAGCTTTGCCACATTTGGCTGCTGCAATGCACAAAACCTTGAACTAATACCCAATTATTTGAAAATGGTAAAAACGGCAAAGCTTATTAGTATTACACCAAGCCCTAAATAGCGAAAAACGAAAATAAACCATGTCTTACGCTAAGATTATTTTAATTAGCATATAACGCCCAAATAAAGGGCTAATAAAGTTTTGGCTAAAATAAGCGAGGCACGAGCAAAAGAGCCAAGCTTTATTAGTCCCGTTAATTTGCTTGTTATATGCAAATACACCTATAACAAGCGCTAAACCATTTGCATTGCACCGTTAGTTGGGCACCCAATTTAACTTTTGAGCTACCCAACAAAACTAGCCAAAATTAATAGCTTTGCCACCTTTTATTTATGCTGAAATGCAAAACCACCAGCAAGAAATAAACTATCTAAAAACACAAAAACGGCAAAGCTTATTAGTATTACGCCAAGCCCAGAATAGCGAAAAACAAAAATAAACAATGTCTTACGCTAAGATTATTTTAATTGGCATATAACGCCCTGTTAAGGGGCTGATAAATGTTTGGCTATACTTGTGCAGCGAAGCGAAACCGAGCCAAACTTTAGCAGTCCCACTTGAACAGCTTGTTAGGTGTTTTACCACGACTCTTTTAGAATTTGAAGCATAACTAACTGAGTTAACTCGTTAAATTTGTTGTTTTTATTAGCATGGCAAAATTTAATTACTAATTGTTGGCCGGAACTGATTATTTTGTCCCAGTTTGCGGGAAATACACTAATTAATTGATATGAGCCATTAACTTTATTATCTATGCAGTATTTTACCAGCGTAATAAAAGCGTTAACCCACTCATCAGTGAATTCATGACCTTGAATGAATTTGAAATCTAAAGCAAAAACTTCATCTTCAATCGCGTTTTCATCACCACTACATAGCGCATCTAAAATTTTTTGAAAGTTATCTTCATCCGAGACATTGAGTAGGCCTATTAATTCACCCTTAGTTTGAGATTCATACTCGTCCATGAGAAACACCTAACGCCGCAATAAACGGCAAGTAATGCTTGGCTAAAATTAGGAACGAAGTGACGCAAGCCAAGCTTTACACGTCCGATTGATTGTTTTGTTATGTAGATTATATCCACGACACAACAAGCAATAATAAAATAATGACCGCTATAATTTTAAATTTAAGGGCTAATTTATAATTTAATACGTGCATTTTATTTAGATAAGTATCACGCACATTTACAGCATCTTTGCTATCAATACCAGCACAATGACTACATATAGACTCGCGATTGTTAATTTGCAACCCGCATCTTGAGCATTTTCTCGAATCTATAGACCGAAGCATATACCAACCTGAATTATCTACATAACGCCCAACTAAGGGGCAAATAATTAGCTTGGCTATAATTTTGAGCGCAGCGACAAAAGCCAAGCTTTATTTGTCCCACTTTAGTTACTTGTTAGGCGTACTCTCATCGGTTTTAGATGAAAGGTAATTACTTACAAGTCTTTCCGCTTTTTCCCTAGTCTGAAGAATGTCTTGAGTAACTTCGTATATGTCACTATAAATTAAGTCATATAGTTCGACTCCCATTGACGTAGGGGAATTTTTCACTCTGTCGTGCTGGGCTTCAATTTTTTTAATAATTCTTGAAGCTGCCTCTGTATCTTCCACGATTCTATATAACGCTAGGTCGTTCTTTTCAATAGCTTGTTTTTGAACTCCTGACAGATAACTAAACAAATCTATAGCTTTTGATTTAACTTCTGCATATTTATTTAGTAATGACACCCGTAACTCTGCATTCTTAGCCTTTTGAGAATGCTTTGAGCTTTTCAATGATATATACAAACTTACAGATGAAATGCAAATTGCAATTATCGACAATATTGATTTTAAATCGATTTCCATGGTACGCCTAACGCCCGCTTAACGGGCAAATAATTAGCTTAGCTAAAATTAGGAGCGCAGCGACGGGAGCTAAGCTTTATTTGTCCCGTTAAAGCGCTTGTTAGGTTTGTCTTTAATTTAAGTTGTAAGTGAACC
>NZ_JAGHQT010000002.1 GCF_017744155.1 Endozoicomonas sp. G2_1
AGTTTGGTATCAGCAAGCTCCTGCTCAAGGGCTTTAATCTTTTGCTCTGGTGTCAGTTGTTTAGGTTTGGACATGTGGCTTGTCCTGATGACATAGTTAGGTGTTCCCTTACTCCAATCTAGTCGACTATGCTTGCGAAGCCAAACTAATACCGTAGAGCAACCTTGAATACCGTATTTATCTTGAGCCTGTTTGTAAGTCATCTCGCCTTTTTCAACTTGGTCGACGACCGCCAATTTAAAAGCGAGTGAGTAATCCTTTTGAGTTCGTTTAGTGGTTGATTTCATGATGCTCTCCAATTCATTGATTGAAAAGTGTCAACCTTATTTAGGACGGGTCATAGACAAAATAAAAGCCTGTAAATATACAGGCTTTTTTTTATCGGTTTGCCAGATAGCTTACTCGGCTTTTCTCAACATCGCTAAATTATCGCCATGACTGGCAAAATTGAGACTACAACCATTTAAAAACCTTGCAACTTTCTGATCTCGATACAAGTCACCTTGCCCCGGTTGGTTTGGTGCCAATGGAGGAAATGCGCCATAACCCGCTAGCAAACAGTGCCACGAAGTACTATCAAAATGAGTCGATATCTGTTGCCGTTCTATTTCAGCTGTTAAATCTTCGCGTCGATACCAAGTATCAAGTAATTTTAACAAGGACTCAGAAAGGTAATTGTTGTCTCTATTGGCACGCCAGTAATCACTGTCATTTCTAGTATTGAGTTTGTAGTGTGCCACTATGTAGTCACGGACTCGCTCAAAGCGCTCGCAAATTTTCTGGTTAAATTCATCCTGATATTGATGGCTAAAGTTGCCTCGCTCGAATTGACTGATAAAGAGCTCAATACTAATTTGAACTAAGTGCAATGCAGTCGCCTCAAGTGGCTCAATAAAACCCTGTGCAAGCCCAAGTGCTAGACAGTTTTTATGCCAGTGCTTGGTGAGCTGGCCCACCCGCATTTTTAAATGTCGCGCAGACTCTGGCGACGCCAGTAAGCCAAGGTGCGCTCTTAACTCATGCTCTGCCTGCTCCGGTTCAATAAAGTCAGAACTGTATACATAGCCGTTGCCAAAACGAGATGTCAGTGGAATTTGCCAACACCAACCATTCGAGAGCGCCGTTGAAACAGTTTCAACCGGTATATCTTCTGTAATTTGGGTTGGTAGTACAACTGCGGCATTATTAAATAAGTTATCCTTAAAAGGTGTAAATTCAACACCAAGTGTTTTTTGCATCAACACGGAAGCGAATCCGGTACAATCAACAAAAAAATCAGCCTCGATACGCTCGCCTTGCTCCGTCAATAAAGCAGCCACTGACCCGTCACGAGCAGTATCGACCGAACTAATTTTTGCTTGAGTATGTTTAACCCCTTTACCGATAGCATAGTCAGCCAAAAACTGGCCCAGTAAATGGGAGTTGAAGTGATAACCATAGCCTTGGCTAAATGGAAAGTTTTCTGGCGCAACCGGTCCTTTGTTTTGATTGGCTAACACGCCGTTTAACAAGAAGTCTTCTGGTCGAGTGTGGGTATCTAGTCCCAATCGACGCGTGCGACAGTTAACCGCAAACGCACGCTCAGTAAATTTATCAACCTGTGAAATAAACGGGTGACTATAGCTTTCAATGCCTGATGCCGGACTCCAATCGCGAAATCGAATACTGACCTTATAAGTAGCATCACAGGCAGGCATCCAGTCAGACTCTGCAATACCTAAAGTATCGAAAAAGCGTTTTAAGGTCGGCGTTGAACCTTCACCGACACCGATAATACCGATATCAGGAGATTCAACCAGATTTATTTCAACACTTCGATGTCGCCACTTGTGAGCAAATAAGTTTGCCGCCATCCAACCCGCAGTACCACCACCGAGAATTGCTATTTTAAATGGTTCAGACATATCTCTACCCTCGAGTGTACTTTGCGAGAAATCGATCATGACTGGGTAGTTTACCGAGTGGTTCATGCTTAATTTGCTCAAGCCTTACCAGCATTTGTCTGAGCTCTTCAGCGGATAAAGCATTGGCAATTGGGTGGTAATCTTTTGGCTGTATTCCTTGTCCAATCATCACTTGTAACCAAGAGCTTTCGGCAAATAAGTCATTTTGTTCTCTAAATATACGACCGTCAGATTTAAACAATTCAATCTTGTGTTGCAGACTGTCAGGGATATTCATATATCTCATATCCCGCCAAAACTGGCTGTCGGTTCGTTCATTAACGTGATAATGAAGAATCAAAAAGTCGCGAATTTGTTCAAACTCAGTCTTGGACTGTTTGTTGTATTCATCCACTAAAGACGACTCAATCCCGTGATGTGGAAACAGATGTACTAATCTGACAATTGCCGACTGAATCAGATGAATACTGGTTGACTCTAGTGGTTCGAGAAAGCCGCTAGACAAGCCAACAGCAACAACATTGCGATGCCATTGTTTTCTTCTGCGACCCGTCGTAAATTTTATGTAGTTGGGCTCACCAATAGCTTCACTATCTAAGTTAGACAGCAAAATGTCTGTTGCTTGTTGATCACTGTAGTGATGGCTACTGTAAACCAAACCATTGCCGTTGCGGTGTTGTAATGGAATACGCCATTGCCAACCTGCACTATGTGCTATTGAACGAGTATAAGGTACAGTTTTTTCGTGACGCTTTGACGGTACAGCAATGGCTCGATCACAAGGTAACCAATGGCTCCAGTCGTCAAAGCCAGTATTTAGCGTTTGTTGTGTCAACAGGCCTCGAAAGCCGGAGCAGTCTATAAACAAGTCACCATCGATTTGCTCACCACTTTTCAAGACAAGGCTTTTAACAAAGCCATTGGTGCTGTCTTGATGCACTTGTTCAACTGTACCCTCTGTGCGTTTAACGGCCATTTGTTCGCTCAATTTTCGCAAAAATTTGGCGTATAATCCGGCATCGAAATGATAAGCATAAGGCAATTCTACCACTGGGTTTTGGGTATTAATTTGAGCAAATTTACCTTGTTCAGCACACAAGTAATTGAGGTCGTAATCCCAAATAGTTTTGGTTACATCAAACGCTTGTTGAGCGCGTTGCAGGTAGTGGTGAAACTGGCCAAATGCCATCGGCTGCCCAGCCGAGCCAAAGGTGTGATAATAGCTTTCACCGGGCACACGCCAGTTCTCAAACTTAATCGCTAATTTAATCGTCGCTTTGGTTTCAGCTAAAAACGCCTCTTCGTTAATCCCTAGTACTTTATTCAATAATTGAATAGGTGGAATTGTCGCTTCACCAACGCCAATAGTACCAATGGCGTCGGACTCAATTAGTTCAATATCAATAGTATTGCCGAGAAGCTTTTTCAATAGTGCCGCCGACATCCAGCCAGCTGTACCGCCTCCCAATATAACAACTTTTTTTATTGGCGTTGCGCTCGTCGTCACGGGTGCCTCCATATTTTTCATACTCGCATATATTTAAAAAGGAGCTAAAACAACAAAGCCCTGCAGCTAGAAACTAACAGGGCTTAACATCTAAGTAAATGTACCTAACGGCAACGACTAGAAAGTATAGTTGAAGCCTAACAGGTAGTTTGCACCAAATGATTGATGGCGAATAATGCGTCGCGAGTCACCGCTGCCATCGGTGTTAATTGACGGCTCGTTAGTAATGTTTTGTGCTTTTAAGGTTACTCGTAAACCTTTTAACGACTCGATTCCTGATTCGTCAAAGTTATAACCGAGTTGTGCGTCCCACTGTTCGATACTTTCACCGGTCGCATTTTGTAGTGCTAGACTCAAACCGCGCTCTTCAGTTAAGAAATCATCGCGCTTGGTACCCGACACTCTGAACTCAAAACCTTTGTATTCATAGTACGCAGTCAAGCTGTAGATTTCTTCAGACAAGCCAGGTACTCGGTTGTCACGACCTTCTTCAACATCAAGCTCACCGTCTAAAAATGTTGCACTAGCTACGAGGCCAAAGCCCTCTAAACTATCGTGTAAAACGCGCAATGGCAAACTCGTTTGTAATTCATAACCGCGGACAAAGCCGGTTAAGCCATCCTCACGAGATGATGAAGAGCCCAAAAGTGTGCCAGGTCGTTGACCATCTGAAGTTTGGTGGAAGCCTTCAATAAAATCGGCACTGAAGTCTGCTGTGGTCGCGCCTTCACGGTGCCAATTGGTCAAGTCTTTATAGAAAAAGCTAACAGCAAAGTAGCCATCGTCGGTAAAGTAGTTTTCATAAGACAAGTCAAACTGGTCTGCTTCTAGCGGACGTAACGTCGGATTACCACCGCTTGCTGCCCATGGACCAAGCGCAGGGTCAGTTTCAACAATTACAGCATCGTTGAATTGGAAGGTAACTTGACGGTTAGGTCGCAAGTCATCTAAACGAGGACGACTTTGTACCGTAGCTAAACTGGTACGAATAAACTGTGTTTCTGAAAGTTCAAAGCTCAAGTTTAAGGTTGGCAATACATCGCTGTAATCAGCGCCGCCAGTTACCGGCGTAGAAGCGGTAAAGCCTTGAGCATTTGATGTAGTACTAAAACCGGTAGCACTTTGATCTGTATCTACAAACTGTAGACCAATGTTACCGCGAACAAATACGTCACCTATTTCAGTATCAATATCAAGTCTTACATAGGTCGTAAGTAACTCTTCTTCAATAGTGTAGCTATCACCTAATCGACCGTTTTCTACTAGTGCGGCATCTATTTGACGGTAAAAGCCGTTATTTAACAGCGCCAAGCTATCGTAGGCAACAACACCAGGTAAACCGATAAAGTCTAAACTAACAGTACCTAAACTGCCAACTTGGTCAACTGTGCTATCTGCAGCGCCAGTGAAAAAGTTAGATGCAGTTAAAAATGCACCGGTATTTTGTTTTGACTTAGAGCGATCCGAATAAATAACACCCGCTTCAAAACCACTAATAATGCCCCACTCAACAACACCATTAATTTGTAAGCGAGTAGTGTCTAATTCTTCTTCAAAGATTGGTCGGTTAACAAAACCGTCTTGAGCATTGGCTGGGCCAAAGTTGCCTACGGTTAAACCTTCTTGCGCATTCAGAGCGTTCAAGCCACCGCCCCATGCTTGTGGACCTGCTAGGGTAATCACTGAACTATCGGCTAAGTTAGGCGCACCAGCTACAGGCGTGAAAAAGACACCATTTGAGCTTTGTTGCCACTGCCTAGGGCTCACTGGGCGACCATCAATACCTGAGCGACCTACACCAGAATAGCTTTCAACATCAGTAATATCTTTGTTTACTTCACCTGTTGAGTAATCTAACTCAACCGACCAATCGTCGTTAATTGAGTATTCAACATTTAAACCAAACGTTTTTAAATCAGAATCTTGGCTTTGTGCATCGTTGCGAATAACTGGATGGAAGCCGTCATTGCTAGCACTAGTGATTAAACCGTTGTCAGCCGCACCAAATACGGGGTTCAAGAAACCTAAACCTTCTTCAAGACCACGTCTAACATCATTCTCTTGGAAGTCAATGTACAGGCCATCAAATTGAACCATTAAGTCATCATTTGGCGCCCATTGTACAACTGCGCTAATAGAATCGCGCTCGAGTAAAGCAGAGCGTGCAAATGAATCATGACCGTTGAGGATAACGGCAGAATCGCCATTTGAATCAGTAACGTCAGCGTAGTTCCAAGCTCTAAACTGTTCTTCTTGACGAGGGCTTTCCAAAGAGGCGATAACTAAAGCTACGCCTAACGTATCATCGGCAAACGTGTCAACATAGTTAAACGATAAACGGTGGCCATCGTTGTCAAAATCTGGGTTGCGTGAACTTTCAGCGTTCTTTTCGAAGTCAGCGTTAAATGCCAAAACGCGATCTTTGCCAAGTGGATTGATAGTTTGTAAATCAACAACACCACCGATACCTTGCGTAGTCATACCCGCTTCAGGTGTTTTTGATACAACAATATTAGAAATAATTTCGGTAGGATATAAGTCGAATTCTACGCCGCGGTTGTCACCAGTACCCAAGAGTTCGCGACCATTTAAGGTGGTGCCGATATAGTTTTCATTGAAACCTCGAACCGCGATACCACTTGTACGACCATTGCGACGTTCACCAGCAAGGCCTGGTAAACGCGATAAAGATTCAGCAACACTAGTGTCAGGTAGCTTACCAATATCTTCCGCAGAAATGGCTTCAACAATTGAATTGCTGCTCATTTTGATCGCTTGAGCTCGTTGCAAACTACCGCGAATACCTGTGACCTGAATCACTTCAACATCGAGTTCTTCCGCGTTTTGTTCTTGTGCCATTGCCGGACTCATGCCAAAGGCAAAACCACTAGAAATTAACGCCGCACTGATTAAACTTGGCTTAAAATTCTTCATTATTTCCCACTCTTTATGTCGTATTGTGCTAACTCTGTTGAAGAGCCGTTGCACTTATAGTTTTGTTATTTTTGATTTATCGTCTTCGATCCTACCGCCAAGCTCACTTTTAGCTCAATACTTTGCATACGTATTCAAAAACCTGTCACCGCAATTTGCATACGTATGCAAGCTAATTAAGCGCTGATAGCAACTAAATTAGAAACTTTATCAATAGTAGGATTAGCGCTCATAAAAAGACAAAAGTCACCACTCGAAAGCGATGACTTTTAAGATCTACAACCATTCAAACGCATTTTGGCTTTAACAAAGTATACGTTCGCTAACGCTAATGGTAGCGAATAAACACTGATGTCGTATAACCGGGCACTTCAAAGCCTTGTTCCATTGATTTTGCCGCCCGTGAGCGTAAATCAATGCTTTGCTGATGAACCGGGTGTAACTGATAGTGTTTTGCATCTTGGTAGTTAAACACTTGCTTTGTATCAGAGAGATTGAAGATGACAATAATACTGTCAACGTTTTCGTCAACGGGCAGACCTTGACTATCATCAAGCTTCATTACTACTAGCCCTAATTTAGGCGGGCTGTCATCGCCTGAACCAAGTCTAGCGGTATTCAAAAACGTTAATTTGTCTTTAATTTGCTGTTCCGTGGTTAATCGAAACAATCTGCTGCTTGAGCGAATTGCCAGTAATTCAATAAAGTGGTTAACCGACAAATTAATTTCTGTACGCGAGACTTGATCACGGCCCTGATGACCCGCTTTAACGCGATTGATCAACGGCCAGTTATCTCGATCTTTATCTGCAGGTGGCAAACCAATATCGTAGTAATTGTGCTGGTTAGAAAAATCGACGCGATTAAACCAGTCACCATAATCATAGCTGTCGCGTAAAAATGACTTAGAACGAATTAACTCCGAGCCCATGTGAATAAATGGAATGCCCTGACCCAAGATCACATAAGATAAACTCTGCATATGCAAACGCACGCGATCAGACAGCGAAGTGGCAAACGGCAAGCGGTATTGATTGTTATCCCATAAAGTTTGATTATCGTGTTTAGAGACGTAATTTATCGTATCCGCGGGATCTAACGCATAACCTGTGGGCTGATCGCCATAGGGGATATCTTTACCAAGTAATGGTTGAACTAGCCCTTGCTGATTCGTGGTGCTAATTGAGTTAGTCGCGCTACTGTTAATTGACCTGTTATTCGCGCTCTGTAAATCAAAATTAGCCAAATTGCCCGCCAAGCCAACTCTCAATTGATTCAACCTGAGTTGATACTCTTGCTGCAGTTTTTCCTGATTGTTGGCGATATCTTGCTGTTCATTAGGCAATAATAACAAGCCATTCGCCAAACCTTGGCTATCGCGAGTATTGTTACCACCACCGCGCACAGCATCGCGCAAGCGATCGCTAAAAGTGCCAATTTCACTGCCCCCGAGCGCCAATTGGCTCGCTTGTTCGAAGCGCTGATGGTTAGCGACTTCGCCAAAATTCCAGCCTTCACCGTAAAAATAAGTGTCGTGATCAACGGCACGTACTGCTTCTCTCGCCATTAACATAGTCGATTTAGGCTGGTGTCCCATTAAATCAAAGCGAAAGCCGTCAATTTTATAATCACGCGCCCATATCACTAGCGAATCTGTCATCAACTTTGCCATCATCACTCGCTCCGTTGCCGTGTTACCACAAGTGAAACAAGTAGACTGTTCAACAATACCGGTTACCGGATGTAGTCGATGGTAATAACCCGGTACAATTTTATCTAATACCGACTTGCTCGCTAAACCGTATTGGTAGGTGTGGTTATAAACAACATCCATCACCACGCGAAAGCCGAGTTGATGGAGGCTTTGAACCATTTCGCGAAATTCAACAATACGAGTAATGCCATTGGCATCTGTGGCATAGCTGCCTTCAGGAACATTGTAATGATATGGATCATAGCCCCAGTTATAGTCGTCATAACGGCGTAAATCACTGACCAAAGCTTGGGCTTGTTCACTTGATGGCGAGTAACTCGACAGCACTTGCATCAAGGTTTTATTGACATCGATGGAGCTTAAATCTCGACAAAATTCAATATCAACTGACTGCTTAGCGAGCTTTTCACAGACTTGTTTTACGCTATCTCGATAACTAATCACTTGCTTGGGGTTTTCAGTTACCGTGGCAAAGTCGTAAACAGGTAATAAGTGTACAGTCGTTAAGCCAGCCCGTTTAAGCCGTTTTAAATGCTCAATGCCAGAAGAGCTTTGCTCAGTAAAGGCTTTGAATTTTCCGCGGTGTTTTGGCGATGATAATTTTTGATCACTAGCGCTGAAATCTCGCACGTGCATTTCGTAAAGAATATGGTCTTCAACATGAGCAATTTCTGGTACCACATGATCTTGCCAATTGGCTGGCTGAGTGCGTTTAGTAGCCAAATCGACTACTTGGGAAAACTCGCTATTAGCCGACAGACTCAAAGAATATGGGTCTGTTGTTACTAACGTTTCAACCCGCTGTGTTTCTGGGTGATAAAGCGATATGCGGTACTGATAGTAACGACCAAACAAGTTGCTGGTGATTTGTGTCTGCCAAACGCCTGTTTTTACATTTTCGGTCAGCGCGATAATTTTTTCTGGTTTTATCTCGCTGTTGAATTCACCATTATTCGATGTAACAACTTCTTCGGGGTTATACAGTAAGAGTTCGACCGCCTGTGCCGTTGGTGCCCATAGCTTAAAACTCGTCCCTTTTGAAGATATAGAGGCACCGAAGTCACTCACTTCATTAGCATCGTCTTTACCCGCGGTATAAAGAACATCGAGCACTTCACCAACTTGCACGTTTGAAAGTCCAGACAACTCAAGCCTTGATAAGTCTTGTTCAGCTTCAACCACAAACAAGCGATTTTTTAGTAGCTGTTTAGCATCTTGTTGACTGATATCTAAAAAGAAGCCAGTAAAGTTGGCTAGATGTCGATACTTATTGATAAGTTCCCGAGAAAGACTCTGCCTTGATAGTGACATTGCCTCGAGTTTTTCACCATCATCACTAACTAGCAAGTAGCTTTTATCAGGCTTGGCATTAGCTAAAGCTAAGTGGTTAACCGTCAACCAGTGGGCGCCGTGGTCTAGCTCACCTGTTTTTACCAGTTGATTGACTTGTCGCACAACAGTTGCTGAAAGCAGTTGCGATTGTAGCGATACCGTCGTCAAATGCTCGGTCGATGTTTCCTCTTGCATCGTACAGGCAGAAAGTCCTGCCAATGGCAGCAATAAAGTAAAACTCAATCGACGCATTTGATAACTTAACACTTTATCGACAAAATAATTAGCCATGATCAGCTCCATTATTAGTTGCCTTTCTGCTAAAGCTCATCACGAGTCGAGGTATAGAATTGTCGAGTTTGTCGCACTTAGCTCGTTTGAATAACAAGAAGCAACAAAAGGCGGTAAGATTATACGGTGACACGAGCTGGCTGATGCCCGCTCGTGTCACCAATAGATATTTTTGTAACGCTAATTAGCTATGGTTTATAAATAGCAAAACTCAATCCAGCTAATTGCCCCGCCTCGTTACCTTTAGACTGATAAATCAGTTTGGCATTGGCAAGCGCTGCGATTTTTTCTAGCGGCTGAGCTTGCTCACTGGTGTTAAAGGCAACAATCAAAGACTGCGGCTTGCCGTCTTCAACTTGAACATCTCGTTTAATAACGAATAAACCCGGTGTTGGCTGCGAATATAGCGTTGTTTGTTGACCGTGGCGCAACGCAGGCTGAGCCTGATACAGCGCAGCAAATTCACTAAAGATTTGATAGAAACTGTGGTTAACGTCAAAGTTATCGTCTGCGGTCGTTTTATCTGTCGCCAGTAAATCGTCATCATTATACGTCGCAACCATTGACGGCATCATATTTTGACGAGAGTCTTGGTCACCCCCATCGCCAACAAAACCCTGCTCATCACCGTAATAGATAACAGGAACACCTCGGCTAAAGTAAATCAGTGCATGGGCAAGCAAGGTTCGATCGATCATAGCTTGCTCGTCGTATCCGTGTTCGCTTTGCTTTAACTTACCCGCAATTCGGCCCATGTCGTGATTACCTGTGAAATTCACCAAGTAATTCGCGTCAAAGCCGCGATCAGTTTGATAAAAGCTGTCTTGAGCAAAAAGCTCAGCTAGCACGTCAGTTCCCTTTTGATCGACAAGTGCTTTTTCAATCGCACCTTGTAGTGCAAAATCAAGTACTGCTGGCAACTGCCCTTGCTTCATAAACTGGCTTAAAAATTCAGGCTCAAAGCTATAGGCTTCACCAAACATCACAAAGTTACTGATACCTTGTGCTTGAGCATGCGACATTAACGCTGGCGAAAAGGCTTGCCAAAACTCCATGTTAACGTGCTTAACCGTATCAATGCGAAAACCATCGGGTTTAAACTCGCTAATGATATCCTTATAGATATCAATCATACCGTCAACAACTTCGGCGTTATTGGTATCGACATCGTCTAAACCAGAAAAGTCGCCGCGCACAGAGCTTTCACCTTGCCAAAAAGAATCCCCTTGGTTGTGGTAATACTTAATATCGTTTAACCAATTAGGGTACTTAACCGCTTCTTCACCGGCAGGAATTAGCGCCGTGTATGAGTCATTTTCGAGGTTAGCTTTCGGTTTAAACGGACAGCTGTTCCCCTCAACCAACCAACCTAAACCATCATCACCATGACATTCTTTGTACTTAATAACGTCTGCAGTATGGTTAGTGATAATATCGAAAAACACTTTAATATTGCGCTGGTGTGCTTGGTCGATAAATTGTTTGAGTTCAGTGTTACTGCCCAAATGCGGATCAATTTCAGTAAAATCCAAAATCCAGTAACCGTGATAACCAGAAGTGCCCGCTTGCATTGCTTTGTTGCGCAGTACCGGGGTTAACCAAATGGCAGTCACACCCATGTTATCTAAGTAAGGCAATTTTTCTGTCAGGCCAGCTAAATCGCCTCCGTGAAACATGCCTTTGTGGGTAACATCTAAGCCACCACGAGACAAGGCTCGTTTGCTATCATCCGCCTTAGCTCCTAAGTCATTACTTTTGTCAGCGTTGTAAAACCTATCTGGCAGCACGAAGTAAAAAACTTCATCTTTAAAATCGCGTTCTTGATAAGGCGCAAGTTCACTTGCTTTACCTTTAACAGCAGTAGCAGCTTGAGTCATAATAGGGCTACTAGCAGATTCTGCTACTTGCTCTTTATCGGTGCCACATGCACTCAGTGCCATCGCAAGCACGATAGGTGAAAGGCCAGTAACAAACTTAGTGGCTAAATTAGTCATAAAGAAACCTTGATTATCATTGTTATTGTCTAGGATTAGTGACACCAGTCTTGAACACACTCAAGACTGGCTGCATTAGGTCGTGCTACTTTACTGTTGCGAAGAAACAAGCAAAAGCAGGCAAGGTCAGCGACTCACCCGTCAAGGTTGCCGAGATTAAACCGTGATTGGTCAACGCAGTTGCATCAGCTGTCAGCTCAGTGGGCAACTGTAAACTTTGCTTGCTTGCGCTCAAGTTAAAGCAAACCAACAAGCGCTGCTCTTGATAAGTGCGGACAAAGGCCAATACAGGTTCTTGGCTGTCAACAAACTCGATATCACCGTACATCAAGGCAGGAAATTCTTTGCGCCAGCGTGTAAAATGCCTAAAGCTATTGAGTACAGAGTCTTTGTTGTGCTCTTGGCTTTCAACCGATTTGCCGTGATGCTCTGCTGGTACGGGTAACCAAGGTTTTACCGAACTAAAGCCGGCATTAACAGCGTCCCGTTGCCAAGGGTGCGGCGTACGACAACCATCGCGACCTTTAAACTGTGGCCAAAAAGTAATGCCATAAGGGTCTTGTAAGTCTTCATAGGCAATATCGGCTTCGGTTAGACCGAGTTCTTCTCCCTGATAGGTACAGACACTGCCGCGCATTGATGAAATTAACGCGAATAGCATTTTTGCTAAATCAGGGGTGTGCTCAGCGTTTTGGCTTTTCCCCCAACGCGTAATCACACGTTGAACATCGTGATTAGAGACCGACCAACAAGGCCAGCCATCTGAAACTCGCTCTTCCAACGAGGTAGCCACCTGTCGAATATAACCCGCAGTAAAGTCTTCGGTCAGTAAGTCGAAACTATAGCCCATGTGCAAACGGCCATTGCCTTGCGTGTATTCAGACATGGTTTTAAGTGAATCTTCAGATGATATTTCACCCAGTGCCACTGTACCTGGATATTGGTTTAACAAGCTGCGAATATCTTCAATAAAGCCCAAGTTTTCATCTTGAGTATTATTAAAATAATGGTATTGGTAGGCGTATGGATTTTTCTCGTCAAAACCAATACTTTGTCTCAACTCTTTTGGTTTACTTGGGTTATCGCGCAATTGAGCATCGTGGAAACAAAAGTTGATGGCATCAAGTCTAAAGCCATCGACGCCGCGTTTGAGCCAAAACTCAACATTGTCTAATACCGCTTGACGCACCTCAGGGTTATGGAAATTCAAGTCCGGTTGGCTCGACAAAAAGTTATGTAAATAATATTGCTGACGACGCGGCTCCCACTGCCAAGCGACACCACCAAAAATTGATAACCAGTTGTTTGGCGGAGTACCATCTTCTTTAGCATCAGCCCAAACATACCAATCGGCCTTGTCGTTCGTTTTGTCTTCGCGACTTTCAAGGAACCAAGCATGTTGATCAGACGTATGACTCAACACTTGGTCAATCATAATTTTAATGCCCTTTTGATGCGCCTTAGCCACCAATTCATCAAAATCGGCGAGGTTGCCAAAAAGTGGGTCAATATCGCGATAGTCACTGATATCATAACCAAAATCTTTCATTGGCGATTTAAAAAAGGGCGACACCCAAATCGCATCAATACCTAAACTCGCGATATAGTCGAGCTTGGCAATGATACCTTGAATATCACCGACTCCATCTTGGTTAGCATCGTAAAAACTGCGTGGATATACCTGATAAATAACCGCGCCGCGCCACCACATTGGTTCTGACATTGGAAACCTCAAACACTGCTGTAATATTGATAATAAGTCTATTTCGCTCAAAAATAACGCAAGGCGAACCTAGTCAAACTACCAACTTATAGAAACTTAATTTCGAATAAGCATACGCAATAAGTTTTGGGCATAACAGAGCTTGCATACGTATTCAAGATTCCTCCCTTTTCATAAAATCGCTATCATCCAAGCCATCTAAAAAGAAAAGCCGGAGCCTGCTTTGTCAAAAAAAACATTACAACAACAAGTATATAGCGCATTTACTGCGGTCTTATTATCACTGCTCCCTCTTGTTGCAAGCAGCAGCCAAACACAGGTAAAACCGACACTCGTTGAAACTCAATCAACACCGCAGCAATACCAAAGTCATCGCTTTGACAACAATACGCTAACGGTAACGACAAGCTTGGGCAAGCTGAATTTCAATGCGTTTAGCCAAGACAGTTTTGAAGTGGTGTTTAACGCTCATACCGAAAATGTACCCGCCGCTGATTTACCCTCTTTTTCACTCAAACCCGGCTTGACACAACAAGCGGTTAAGTTATCTAGTCATGACAATCAACTCATTCTGCGCAACAACCAACTTAGCGTTGAAATCACGAAACAACCGTTGTCAGTTAAATATTTCTATCAAGGGCGTCTGCTTACCGAACAAAAAGACTTTTTTCAGGCGAATTCAATCACTCCTGAGTTGAGCAGAGCGGTTCACGGCGTCCGTTTTAAACTTTCTGACAATGAAAAAATACTCGGTGGTGGTGAACGCGTATTGGGGATGGATCGACGCGGTCATAGAATGCCACTTTACAACCGTGCTCATTATGGCTACGAAACGTATTCTAAGCAGATGAACTACAGTTTACCTGCGGTACTTTCAAGTAATAAGTACATGATATTGTTCGACAATAGTGCAAAAGGTTGGCTCGATATTGGTTACACTACTCCGAGTAACTTACAGTTTGAAGCAGTTGCCGGTCGCAACGCATATATTATTATTGGCGCCGAAACGTATGCGGAATTAACTTCTCACTATGTTGAGCTAACGGGTACACAACCTATGCCCGCGCGATGGACTTTGGGCAATTTTGCATCGAGGTTTGGCTATCACGATCAGGCAGAGGTATTGCAAACAGCCGATTTATTTAAACAGCAAGAGATTCCACTTGATGCCATTATTCTTGACCTATATTGGTTTGGCAAAGATATCAAAGGCCACATGGGTAATCTCGACTGGGATAAAGCGGCCTTTCCTACCCCGGAAAAAATGATCAACAAACTCGATCAACAAGGGGTAAAAACTGTCATGATTACAGAGCCATTCGTGCTATCGACCTCTAAAAAATGGCAAGATGCCATCGACAGTAACGCACTCGCAACTAATAGTAATGGCGAGCCAAAAACCTTTGATTTCTATTTTGGTAATACTGGTTTAATTGACGTTTTTAATTCGAACGGCCGAGATTGGTTTGCCAAGGTTTATCACGACCTCTATCAACAAGGTGTTCGGGGTTGGTGGGGCGATTTAGGTGAACCGGAAGTACACCCACGTGATGCGCTACATCGCTTAGATAACACTACTATTGTTGGCGCAGACAGTATTCACAACGTCTACGGCCACCGTTGGGCGCAATTGGTGTTTGAGCAACAACAAGCATTTGCAGCCAATACTCGCCCATTTATTCTGATGCGTTCGGGCTTTGCTGGTTCACAGCGCTACGGGATTTTGCCGTGGACAGGCGATGTCAACCGCAGCTGGGGTGGTTTTAAGCCGCAAGTTGAACTGAGTTTGCAAATGGGGTTATTCGGTTTGGCCTACACTCATTCAGATCTTGGCGGCTTCGGCGGTGGCGACAAGTTTGACCCAGAGCTCTATATCCGCTGGCTTCAGTACGGTGTTTTTCAACCAATTTATCGTCCTCATGGCCAAGAGCACATCCCGTCGGAGGTAGTTTTTCACAATCAGCAAACTCGAGATATCGTCAAAAAGTTTATTGAGTTGCGCTACCAACTATTGCCATATCACTACACTATGGCCTATCAAAACGCGACGCAAGGCACACCGTTAATGCGGCCACTGTTTTTTGACAACGACCTTGATAACAATGCAAGTAATAGTGCTTTTGACAACAGCACAAGTTACCTTTGGGGTGACAGCTTTTTCGTTCAACCGATTACAGAGCCAATGGCTGACATTGCCGCTAACGGCGAGTTAGCGAATAACAATACGAGCGTTAAGGTCAATTTGCCCAGCGGTATTTGGTTCAACTTCTTCGACGATAAAAAATACCTTGGCGGCCGTACTCATGAGCTAGCGGTTAATATTGAAACCCTACCGGTATTTGTCAAAGCGGGTGCTTTTGTACCGCGTATCGAGACGATTCAAACCACCGACAACTACCAACGCAATCGACTTGATTTGCACTATTACGCCGATGCTGAGGTTAGCCAGTCAAGCGGGCAAATGTATGAAGATGATGGCGTCAGTCTAGACGCAATTAGCAAAAACAATTTTGAATTATTAACGTTTAACGCCAAACACAAAAACGCCGCGCTTGAGATATCGCTTAAACGCGATGGTGGCAGTTACCCACAAATGCCAAAAGAAAGAGCCCTTAACCTTAAGATTCACAATTGGTGTGATAAACCCAAAGAAGTATTATTTAACAACCAAAAGGTCAGTCAATACCAATGGCAACAAGCTTCTTGTTTGTTAACTGTGCCGGTTAACTGGCAACACCAAGCAACCCGTTTAGTGGTGAGATAACCTTGAATACGTATGCAAATCGTAGTCGCTCTATAATATCCTTTGTATAGTGCTACCTAGTACCTGAAATACACTATTGATTAAAATCGGGTAAGTCGAGATAACAAGATAACAACTAGAGTCGAATAAAATGACCACTACAAATAATACAATGGCAAAACCTCGATTGAGCTTTTGGCAAATCTGGAACGTAAGCTTCGGCTTCTTGGGGGTTCAATTTGGTTTTGCTCTGCAAAATGCCAATGCCAGCCGAATTTTGTCTGACTTGGGTGCTGATTTACACTCTTTGTCTTTGTTTTGGTTAGTTGCGCCAATCATGGGGTTGATTATTCAACCCTTGGTCGGCTCGGCATCTGATCGCACATGGAATAAATTAGGCCGCCGCAATCCATACATTTTAGCTGGCGGTTTCGCTGCAGCCACTGGCATGTTGCTGATGCCAAATTCAGCAACTGTTGCGACTGTGATGACACCACTGTTTTTTGGTGCCATGATGCTGGCGTTAATGGATGCCGCTTTTAATCTCGCTTTCCAGCCATTTCGCGCATTAGTGTCAGATATGGTGCCATCTGAGCAGCGCAATATTGGTTACTCTATTCAATCGTTCTTGATTAACATTGGTGCTGTATTTGGCTCAATTTTGCCATTTTTACTGACTAACGTTATTGGTCTGGACAATGTTGCCGACAACGGTAAAGTCGCCCCTTCGGTTATTTGGGCATTTTATATTGGCGCTAGTGTCATGCTGGGCTCTGTTCTGTGGACAGTCATTAAAACGAAGGAATACGCACCTGGCCACTACGGTCTAGCTGAACTCGATACTGAACAGCCTAAACAAGCTGTCACGCAAAGACTAGCTGGCTTTTGGCAGTTAATGAAGTCTATGCCGACAACCATGAAACGACTTGCCGTAGTTCAATTCTTTTCTTGGTTTGCCCTGTTTATTATGTGGGTGTATACCATGCCAGCAATTAGCCAACACATTTGGCAAATTGACGCGAAATGGTTTGATCCAGCGTTTTTGGATACCGTAGAGCAGGTTCCTGAACATATCGCTAGAGCTAAAGGCAGTGCTGGCGACTGGGTCGGCATCATGTTCGCCGCATACTCGCTCTTTGCAGCGATTGCATCACTGTTTATGGCGAAAATCGCCAACAAAATAGGTCGTAAGTTGACTTATGCTATTGCCCTGATTGCCGGTGGCGTTGGTTATATCAGTATTAGCTTGATGCAAGACCCAACACCAACTCTGGTCAACCTAGCAATTACCCAAATTGAAGTACCGCAAGCTGCGGTAACCCTGCTGTTGTCTATGATTGGTGTTGGTATTGCTTGGGCAGCTATTCTAGCTATGCCATATGCAATTCTAGCCGGCAGCCTGCCAACTAAACAAACAGGCGTTTATATGGGGATCTTCAATTTTACTATTGCAGCACCACAAATCGTTTCAGGTATTTTTGCTGGCTGGATATTGACCTCAGTATTCAACAACCAAGCAATTTACATCATTATGATGGCTGGTGGCTCGATGTTATTGGCTGCACTTAGTGTTTACTTTGTTGAGGATCAAGCGCAACAAGTCGCAAAGAGCAACGAACAACTTGTCACTGAATAGGCCTTGCTATCGTATTTGTCAGCCGGTTAACAAGACTGCCTTAAAATTAGGGCTGGCTCAATCAGTGTTGTTTTAATCGGCTCACCGTGAATTGCCGCTAGGAGACTATCCACCAAAATTTCACCCGCTAACTTGGTATCTTGCTTAACTGTAGTTAACGGTGGCGACGTAAAGTTCGCAATCGCGATATCATCAAAGCCGACAATGGCGATATCTTCAGGAATGCGCAAACCGCGCTCTTTAATTGCTCTCATACCACCAATAGCGATTAAATCGCAAGCGGCGCAAATCGCATCGAATGGCTGCCCACTATCAAGCAAACGACAAGCAGCTTGATAACCGGCTTCTTCAGTGTAAAGCGCATTGAATTGTAGCTCGGGATTAACCGTACCACCTTGTTCAACAATTGCTTGGCAATGTCCTTTATAACGTTCATAGAACTCGGGGGCATGGGACGAGGCAGTGCCCAAAAATGCCAATTGCTTTCGCCCTTGTTGCAAGACGTATTCCGTGACTAATTTACCACCAGTAAAATTATCACTGCCAACCGCTGCTACGGGTAATTGATCCGCTTCAGCGCCCCAGCGAACAAAATGGGTGCCTTGCTCGGTTAATTTGATTAGCTTTTCTTCAAAATCAACATAGTCGCCATAACCCAGTAAAATCAAGCCATCAGCTTTGTTACTATCTTCAAAATCGGCGTGCCAATCATTACTCGCCTGTTGAAATGAGACCAGTAAATCATAGCCTCGATGAGCACAGGCGCGTGTTATACTGCCAAGCATAGAGAGGAAAAACGGATTGATCGCCGAATCGTCATCAGTAGGATCTTCAAACAATAGCAAAGCAATCGTGTCACTTTGCTGCGTCCTCAAGTTACTGGCGTTTTTATCAACCTTGTAATTTAGTTCTTTGGCGATTGCTTGCACTTTTTTGCGGGTTTCTTCGTTAACCAAAGGGCTATTGCGCAGTGCACGAGAAACCGTAGACTGAGAAACCCCAGCCTTGTAGGCAATATCAATAGAAGTCGCTTTATCTTTCATTACATTTTTAAGCCGATAAATCTCGTTTAAACAAATTTGCACTAAACGCAAGGTTGCTGAATTGAGTTGAGTTAACTTATTAATTCAACAACCTTTTTACTACAGTTAGTGACGCTAGGCAATGCTGTTTAGTAGACAGTGATAACGCGCCTAATCTTCCAAGCGAATCGTGTTAATGATCTCAGTGGTTGAAACACCTTCTTCAAAATTTAACACTTTCACTTGACCACCGGCGGCGATAACTTCGCTGCCACCAGCTATATCTTCAACCTTATAATCACCGCCTTTAACCAAAGTATTTGGCAACAAGCCTGCAATTAAACGCTGCGGTGTATCTTCACTAAAGCTGACCACCCAATCGACCGCAGCCAAGCCAGCCAATACTGCCATTCGACGTTCAAGTGGATTAACCGGACGACCAACGCCTTTCAACCGAGTAACAGAAGCGTCATCATTTACCGCTACAATTAAGCGGTCACCTAATTTGCGCGCACTTTCCAAATACGAAACATGACCGGCATGTAAGATATCGAAGCAGCCATTAGTCATCACAATGTTCTCACCGCGCGCTTTGGCTAGCTCAAGGGCAATAGCAAGTTGTTCTTCACTGATCACGCCCATACCACTCTCTTGACCGCTGGCAAGTTCGTTAATTAACTCAGCTTCGCTAACCGTCGACGTGCCTATTTTGCCCACAACAATACCGGCGGCTGTATTAGCAAGTGCGCTGGCCTGCGGATAATCAGCTTGCGCAGCTATCGCTAGCGCCAAGGTTGCAATCACAGTATCGCCAGCACCAGTAACATCGTAGACTTCTTTTGCTTTGGTTGGTAAGTGGAACTCTTCTTGGTCTTTACGCAACAATGTCATACCTTGTTCACTGCGAGTCACCAACAATGCAGATAAATCGAGTTCTTCTAGCAGTTTTTGGCCTTTGGCAACAATTTCCGCTTCACTGTGACAAGTACCGACAATCGCTTCAAACTCACTCATATTTGGCGTCAGTAAAGTTGCGCCGCGATAGCGACTAAAATCGCTACCTTTAGGGTCAACTAGTATAGGTACGCCGTACTTATTGGCAATGGCAATAAGCTTCTCAACGTCAGACAAGGTACCTTTATTGTAGTCAGACAATAAAATTAAATCGTGCTCTTGAACAAGCGCTTCGGTTACTTGCTCAAGCGGCTGTTTGTCAACACTAGCCAATGACTGTTCAAAGTCTAAACGCAGCAACTGTTGATTACGGCTCATTACTCGCAACTTAGTAATAGTTGGCACCCCAGCCGCTTCAACAAAACTACAATTAATTGCCATCGCTTCTAAATGAGTCGCCAGAGTGCTAGCTGCCTCATCTTGACCGGTAACACCTGCGAGTGTCACTTGCCCGCCAAGAGATGCAATATTGAGCGCTACGTTAGCGGCTCCACCGGGACGATCTTCACTGTGATCGATTTTTACGACCGGCACAGGGGCCTCTGGAGAAATCCGTTGGGTTGGCCCCTGCCAATAACGATCTAACATAATGTCGCCAACCACTAGTACCTTTGATTGACTAAAAGCGGGAATATCTACTTTCATCCTGTCTTCCAGAAAAGCTATAATGGCGCAATTGTATCATTTTAAACGCGTCTGTGAGCAACTATCTTGAGCAGCAACAAAGTATTAGAGCCAAATTTCGAATTATCATTCTTCCTCCCTAAATATTGGCTTACTTGGTTAGGAGTCATCGTGCTCTACAGTATTTCTTGGTTGCCTTATAAATGGCAACTCGGCCTTGGTCGAGCCATTGGCCGATTACTGGCGCGTACAGGCACTAGTCGTAAACGTGTTGCCGAGCGCAATATTGAGCTGTGCTTTCCAGAAATGTCAGCCCAACAACGACAAGAAACGTTAGTAAAAAACTTTGAAAATACCGGAGTTGCCCTACTCGAAACAGGTATGGGTTGGTGGTGGCCAGAATGGCGCGTTAAGCGCAAAGTCACGGTAAAAGGCTTAGAGCACATAGAACGCGCCAAACAAGCTGGCAATGGTGTTTTACTGCTTGCCTATCACCACTTAAGCGTTGAGTTTAATTGTCGCGGTATTGGCGGTAGCCACCCAACAGTGGTTTTTTATCGCGCCCACAACAATAAACTAATGGAGTATTTTCAATGTCGTGGTCGCGGTCGTTCCAACAAGTATATGTTGGGTAAACGCGATATTAAGGGGTTATTAAAAGCGCTGCACGACAAAGAAACCTGTATCTACTTGCCAGACCAAGATTACGGCCGCAGTCGCAGCCTGTTTGTACCATTTTTTGGTGTAAAAGAAACGGCGACGACAACTGGCACATTGATTTTCGCCCGTAAAAAAAATGTTTCAACGCTATTAGCAATGCAATCGCGTAACGATGATGACAGCGGCTACACCATTGAGATTATGCCGGCATTAGAAAACTTTCCTAGTGAAAACAAAGATGATCGCGCGGATTTAATCAGAATCAATCAGGAACTTGAAAAAGCCATTGCTCGAAAGCCTGAGCAGTATATGTGGTTACACCGTCGCTTTAAAACACGTCCAAACGAGAACGATCCTTCACTCTATTAAACACAATTAAATACACTGTTTTTTAATAGCAACTGGCAATAGTGAGTCAATTAGTTTATAAACCATACTAATTAACTTGGTTATTTATAAAACTCTTTTGGCAGTTTGCAGTTATGAATTTTTGGCTAAAAAAATCAATTTTCGGACTTGTACTTATCCTAGTAATACTTGTTCTGTTTAGTTACAAAGACACACTAATGGTGTTAGCAGACTTTGGTAACGCTGAAACAGAACAAACAACGGAAACTCAGGTATCGCCATCTGAGAAGCCAGAATCAACAACGATATCGGCTGCATCAGACACAAGTGCTGCCGGCGTGCCCCAAGCAAAATCACCAATCAAGAAAACTGAAAGCATTAACGCTGCCGCCGAAGGCTTATCAAATTTTTACGCCAGTATTCACGGTGATTTCGAAAAAGGTGACCAACCCCGTATTCGTCGTAATGTCGTTTATTTACCCAGTCCTAAGGGCAACTTAGAAAAGCTGCTCGAAGATCGAAAAATGGTGACTAGAGCACTACCGAAAAACTGGCGTAGTGACAAGGAATCGAGGCCCTTTCGCGAGGGCCATACCCTCTACCAAAAGTTATCTGAATATGCGCACCAAGAAGGCTTAGATGTTATTTGGTGGTTAAATCGCGATTTGATTGTCAAACACGCATTTCGCATTAATGAAGATATTACCCGTACCGCTTTCCAAGTCGGCATGGCGATTAATGGCCACACAGATAATGGCGTTAAAACCTATTTTTGTCACCAGCACCGAGCCATTGTTCTGGTTGAAGAACAAATGAATGATTACCTCAACAGAGAGTGCCAACTGCTGACCTCGAAAAGTGGTTTTTAGTTAATACGCTAGCAATTGGCGCTATTACCTAATCAAATGCCTAACCAATTATTTGCTGGTAAATCTCAGAGATTTTTACCATGTAGCTAGCCGCTTGCTCATTATTGTAGTGATCAACACTGTTATCAGCTTCGGCTAGTGCCAAGCGATGTCCCAAATCGCGCAAATAACGATAACCGTCAGCAAGTAATTGACCTTGCCGCTCGGTTAAGACTTGTGTTTGGACCAATTGCGACAATACTCGAATATTATCAGAATATTCAATAATCTCCGGGTGCTGAGCAGCGTGCCGCAAGACGAGATACTGAACTAAAAATTCAATATCAACAAGTCCGCCTGCTCCTTGCTTTAAATCAACGGTGTTTTGATTAGACTTATCAAGGTGAGTACGCATTTTGTCTCGCATCTCAGCAACTTGCTGTTTCAACTCATCGCTAGAACGAGTTTTAGTCAATACACACTCACGAATGTCAGCGAATTTTTGTCGAATATCCTTGTGGCCGAATACGGTTCTTGCCCGCACCAGTGCCTGATGCTCCCAGGTCCAAGCTTCACTGTTTTGATAGTCGGCAAAACTGTCAATATGAATAGTCAACAAACCAGAATTACCTGATGGTCGCAAGCGCATATCGAGCTCATATAACTGACCAGTAGCCATCTTGGTATTGAAAATGTGCATAATGCGCTGTGCTAGTTTGACATAAAACTGGCTCGCTGGAACTTCCTTGCTGCCGTTGGTGAGATCATTGAGATCAACATCGTGAACGAAAACTAAATCGAGATCTGAGTGGTAGCCCAGTTCGATGCCGCCCATTTTACCGTAACCCAAAACCGCGAAGCCTTTGTCATCTCTACCGACCAAGCTAGTCGGTATACCAAAGCGGGCGGTGATTTGCTGCCAGGCTAGTTGAATCACTTCCGTCAAAGCCGCCTCAGCTAAGGCAGTTAAATGATCGCTAACTTTCATCACCGGCAACACGCCAGCAATGTCAGCGGCAGCAATTCGCAATTGCTGCGCTTGTTTAAACTGACGTAAGACATCCATTTGCGCTTCTTGATCGTCTTCTGGGATGCGCAACATTAATACTCGTAAATCTTGGTAGTACTGATCGAGTGTAGGTGGGTTGTGCAATAACTTAGGATCAATTAACTCATCTAATAAAATCGGATATTTGGCAATAAGCTGCGCTAACCAATGACTGGCCTGACAAAGCTTAATTAAATGACTGAGGGCCCCTTCGTTTTCGAACAACAGTTCTAAGTAGGCTGTGCGAGTTACCACCCGTTCAAAAACGACTAAAACACTAGTTAAGGTTTTCTCTGGTGCTTGTTGATGATGTAAATGCCACAGTAATAGAGGCACTAATTTATCGAGCACTTCGCGCCCCCGCTGACCTATTGAGCGTTTTGTAATATTGGTTTGAAAGCTTTGTAAATCACGCCAAATATCTGCTCCTTGCCAAAACGGCGCTTGCTCACTAAGCCACTCTACCGCTTCAGGCTCAGACCATTGGCTGTGCCAAAGTGCTTGCCACAGTTCACTCTCAGCTTGATGATTTGGGCTCTCAATGCCAATCACAGATTCAAAGACAGTATGAACAGCACGCGTGTGGTTAGCAAGTTCAGCGAGAAAAGTAGGCCAGTCTTCTAGTGCTAAAATAGTTAACAATCGAGCGCAATCTAATTCAGTGTCGGGCAGTGTTTGAGTTTGTTGATCGTTAAACGCCTGAATAATATTTTCAACTCGGCGCAAAAAACAATAGGCTTGTTCAAGTACCTTGGCACTATCAGCGCTTAACTCACCCGCTAGTTCTAACTGCGGTAACACCGATAAAACATGACGTTCTTGTAACTGGGGTTGTCGACCGCCGCGAATCAATTGGAAAACTTGAACAATAAACTCAATTTCGCGAATACCACCTGCACCCAGTTTAATGTTATTGCTCAATTGCTTACGTCTGACTTCTTGCGCAATCATACTTTTCATCCGGCGCAAGCTATCAATCACACTAAAATCAATGTAACGCCTAAAAACAAAAGGTTTAAGCATAGTTTCAAGCTGACTGTGAAACTCACTGCTACCGAGTAAACGCGCTTTTAACATCGCGTAGCGCTCCCAATCTCGGCCTTGCTCTTGGTAATAGTCTTCAAGGGCATTAAAGCTCAAGACCAATGGGCCACTGTCGCCAAATGGCCGCAAGCGCATATCAACCCGGTATACAAAGCCGTCAGCCGTTTGTTGATGCAGTGCCGCAATCAGTTTTTGCCCGAGACGGGTAAAATATTCTTGGTTGTCTAACTCTCTGCGGCCACCTTTAGTACACCCGGTTTCTGGATAGGTAAAAATAAGATCGATATCGGATGAGAAGTTAAGTTCTTGGCCACCGAGCTTACCCATGGCGAAAACCAATAGCGCTTGTTGTTTGCCTTGATAACTATAAGGTAGGCCCCAACTCGCTTGATGAAACTCAACCAGCCAATCTCGAGCTGACAAAATCAGCGCCTCAGCTAACATCGACAAGCGTTGCAACGATTCAGCTAGCGGTAATTGCAAGACCA
Organism: Endozoicomonas sp. G2_1; assembly: GCF_017744155.1. Lineage (GTDB taxonomy): Bacteria > Pseudomonadota > Gammaproteobacteria > Enterobacterales > Alteromonadaceae > JAGHQT01. The sequence continues at coordinate 24,815 of NZ_JAGHQT010000002.1, forward strand.
TATCGCCAACCGCGATCCGAACCATTTCTATCATGCGAAACTGTCTTAACTTTTTGTGTAAATCGGCTTCACTTTGGCAATTTACGACAAGCGCCGAGAGTAAATCCGCATAAACTGGTATTGTTTTACAATAGACCCCTTTGCCATCAAATAGATCAAAAACGAGTTGAGGTGTGCGCAAACAAGTGTTGTAAACAAAATCACTCAAGCCAATTGCCTGTTGTAGTAATTTACGCTCTTGCTCGGCAAGTTCATTAAACAATGGCGCTTGTTCAATTAACTTACGCCACTGTTTACTACTAAAATTTGGCACTAATTGACTGTCAGACATAGATTTTCTCTTAGTTATTGTGCAATTCTTTTATTAACGTCGAATTGGATTTGTCGTAACGAGGTTATCAGCTTATTATCATTAGTACCCTAGCGATATGCTTTGAATCAATTTTTTGATTGGTACAAAAAATTATTTTGAAACACTTTTGAAAGACAGTGCAACAGAATAAACTAGACATATTATGTCAATTAGATAAATAATAAGCTTCCCTATTTTGAGGATATGAGCGCAGGAATGCAAAACTTTAACCTTAACTCTAGTAGTCATGCAGTTGATTACAAAGCGATTTATCGCCTTATAGTTAATCGCAATCGGATGACTACTAGCACAAAAAAATTGCGCAAGCGCGCAGCTAAGCTGACTAAATTACTGTCAGCAACAGCGATTATCGTCGGCTTATCAGCTTGTGGCGACCCTGTTGTCGAACAAATTGAACAACAGCTTCCCGTCACCGAACAGCGCGTTGATAAACTTTGTCAGGCACTTGAAAATAAACAGGTGCGCAACGCCAATCTCATTTTTCAATACGCCGACAAACTCAAGAGCCAAAAACCAGAATTTGTCGATTTAATCGATCAATTTAAGCGCGATGCTACCTGCCAAGGGCCGATGTACTTGGCACTTGTCGACCGAATTAATACCGCAAAAAACCAGAAAAATATGTTCGCTAGCTCGCAAGCTCGCTTCGATGAGCTAATCAACATTTATCAGGCGGCGGATCCCGTTTCATACTCCGACGCACTAAGCGATCCACTTAACGTATTGGCTGATATGTCTGACGGCCAATTGCCAAGAGTTAACTCCTTGAGCAAAAATCAGAGCCAGCGCGCCAACAATGCTCAAGACTTTGGTGTTGGTGAACAATTGATCGGTAATCCAGCATACGGCCAGTGGCAAACCGGCAGCAATGGCTTGTCTTTTTGGGAGTGGTACGGCATGTACGCCCTACTCGACAATGTGCTCGACGCAAGCTTTGGCCATCGCAAGCGCCGCTATTACTATTCAGACTGGGGTCGCTATCGCAACTACAGCTATTATCACGACTATGGTCGCACGCGCTATAGTTCGCCGACCCAATTGCGCAAACAAAGCCAAATAGAAACTCGCACTAAAAAGAGCTTTCAACGCCAAGGGAAAAGCTTTACCAGTGCTTACAGTAGAAATCGCACCGGTGCTTCAAGCTTATCAAGTACCAGTAAAAGCGCACAAACCAGTGCCAACAAATTCAGAGCTACCAACAATGCAAGTAAGAGCAAGTACAGTAAAAGCGCTAGCTTCAGAAATAGCAGTAACTCAACATCGCGTAGCTTTCGCCGTGGCAAATAGCGCTGTGGCTAATTTATCTAGGAGAATAAATTAATGAATAACTTTTTCAACATCAGCGCTTTTAACCAAGATCTCGTCATCTTTTTAACCATAGATTTGATTATCGCCGTCGTGCTATTGGGCGCTATGCGCTTTATTTCTGGCCTGTCAGCTCAGGTCAATACCACCGACGAACTGTCGAAGCAGGACAACTTTGCCTTTGGTATCAGCCTAGCTGGCAGCATCGCGGCATTGGGTATCGTGTTAACGGGGGCTATTTATGGCGAAACCGCCAACACTTATGCGATGGAAGCCATCGGTATGCTCAGTTACGGCCTATTCGGTTTGCTGTTGATCAAAATTGGCCGCTTTATTCACGACAAAGTCGCTTTACATCATTTAAACAAGACTGAACTTATCAAGCAGCAAAACCTTACTGTTGGTATTGTTGATGCCGCTGGCGCGATTGCAACCGCAATCATTATTCGTGCAGTATTAATTTGGGCGCACGGTTTAACCCTCAACACCTTTATCGCAATTGCCGCAGGCTTTGTTGTTTCACAAGCCATGTTAGTCTTGGTCACCCGTTTAAAAGAGCGCAATTACTCGCGCAACAATCAAGGCGATAGCTTGCAACACGCATTTGAACAAGGACAAGTTGCCCTAGCGATTCGCTATGCCGGCCAAGTCATTAGTACTGCGCTAGCGGTCACAGCGGCCAGTTATTTCTTTGTATACAGCCCTGAAACACTGTTAGAAAACCTAGTTGCTTGGTTGGTTTTTGGCTTATTCATGACGCTATTAGTGGCAATACTGACAACAATCGCCAAGCGCATTGTATTACTCGGCATTAACTTAATTGAAGAAGTCGACCAGCAAGACAACATTGGCGTTGCCAGTATTGAAATGGCGATCAGTATCAGTATCGCACTGATTATGACCGCCCTAATGGCTTAGTAAATAGCGGCTTAATCAAAGCCCGAATCAATGTGCTGGCTTAAGCTCGTCGTCAGCACATTTTCTACATCACCTGATACACGATAACGCTGTGCTAACCTCATTAAAACGCTTCACTGAACAACGAAATAACAAAGTCCTACTCGATGACACTTTGCTGATACTGACAATGGCGGTATTGGCTGGTTGCGGCCTGATATATGAGTACTTGCTGTCCCACTACGCCGGCCGAGTGCTCGGCGTGATGGAAAGTACCATCTACACCATGATCGGTTTAATGATTGTCGCGATGGGGCTCGGTGCCTTTGCTGCTCGCAGTATCAAGTGTCCTTTTAACGGTTTTATCTGGCTAGAATTAATTATCGCGTTGCTTGGCACTAGTGCCATTTTAATGATTGGCGGTTTAATCGCCGTCACCCAACTGTTGCCACAACTGATTGCCGATACCTTCGCGCTACCACCTGATGCCCTCCCCCGCGGCGGCATGATCAAAAGCCTGAGCTACATCGCACTAAAAAGTCCCTACTTTTTTGGTTTTATTCTCGGCTTTTTTATCGGCATGGAAATTCCATTAATTGCTCGAATTCGCGAAATTGTTCATCAAAAACACCTAGAGCACAATTTGGGCACTATGTATGGCGCTGACTATATTGGAGCAGGTATTGGTGCAGCCATTTGGGTCACGTTTTTACTGGCAATAGACATCAGTGAAGCCTCAGCACTTACCGCTAGCCTCAATTTAATTGCCGGCTGTATTTTTTTGACGCGCTATTGGTCGATGTTGAAATGGCGAAAAACGTTATTAGCACTGCACCTAGTCTTTAGTTTATTGATTGGTTTAGTATTTAACTACGGCAACAACTGGCTCAATCAAATGAGTAACTTGCTCTATTTAGACAAGGTTGTCTACACAGATAAAACCCGATACCAACAGCTCACCTTTACTGAACGCAACATGGGGAATAGCCAACGCACTGTGCTTAACTTTTACCTCAATGGTCGTCTGCAATTCTCCTCTGCCGATGAACACATTTACCACAGTTATTTGGTTACCCCTGCTCTGGCCGGTTCGGCTCGACAAGAAAAAGTCTTGATCATCGGCGGTGGTGATGGCCTGGGCTTGCGCGATGTCTTGAGGTGGCCAACGGAAAACGTCACTTTAATCGACTTAGACCAAAAGCTGCTCGATACCTTTAGCCAGCCCGCTCAGTATTTACCTAGTCGCTTAGCAACCAAGATAAATGCTTTAACACAAAGCAGCTTTAATGATCCTAGGGTTGAAGTCATTGCTGCCGATGCCTTTTTAGCGATTGACCAGTTACTCGCGAAACATCGTTACTTCGATACGATCATTGTTGACTTGCCCGATCCGAGCCACCCGGATCTCAACAAACTCTACTCAGTGAACTTTTATGCGCGTCTTAAACAATTGCTCTCAGCCGATGGCTTAATGGCAATTCAATCGACTAGCCCATATCACGCTAAAAAGGCCTTTATTGCAATTGCTAATACGGTTAAAGCGGCTGATTTTGCTCACGTTGAACAGTATCACGACAATGTACCAAGCTTTGGTCAATGGGGCTGGACCATAGCCGCAAAGCAAGGGTTAGCACCGTCCGCTCGCTTGGCACAGCTATCAGCGCTACCGGTCGCACAAAACTGGCTAACCTTGCCAATGATCAAAAACGCTTTTGAGTTTCCAAAAGACTTTTATCAAAACCGCGAGGCCATTCCAGTGAATTATTTAGGTAGTCACGTTGTCTACCAATTACACCAAAATGCTTGGCGCAATCAACAAGGATTAGAGCAAGCGAGCTTGCAACAATAAAAAACAATAACAAAATTTTTTAAAATTAATACTAATTAACTATTGACATATTATGTCTCGATGTTAAATTAGCTAACAGGAACGACATAATATGTCATTTTAAATGAGGAACGATATGAATATTCATAAAATAGCCAACCACCTAAACGGCTTAGCGGACAACTCAGAAACAGGGCTAGTATTTGACTGTCAACCGATCACTGGTGAAGTTGACGTTTTGCAAATTAGTATCATTGGTCGCGAAGAGCTACCTATCTTTGTTTCAGTTACTGATGATCAAATTCTTTGTATCACCTACTTGTGGGGACAAGAAGAAGTAAAACCAGATTGCATCAACGAAATGCATGCCAGCATGTTAGAGATGAATATTCCAATGCCGTTGTCGTCGTTCTCAAAAATTGGTGACAAGTATGTCATTTTTGGCGCGCTATCGATTAACTCAGCGTTCGACGATATCGAACACGAACTCGCAGTATTGAACAACAACGCGATTGAAGTTATCGACGATATGGGCGACTACTTAGTTTAGTCTTCATCAAACTCAGGAGAATTATTATGAGCCTTTTTAAGAAAATCATGACAGCCGTTCGCGGTGGTGCCAGTGAAGTTGGTGAAGCAATTGTCGATGCCAACTCAACCCGTATTTTTGAACAAGAAATTCGCGATGCCGAAAATCACTTAACCAAAGCCAAGCGCGATTTAACTGGCGTAATGGCACAGCAAATGGCCGCTCAACGCGAAGTTGACCGCATTAAACGCGAAATTGCTGAACACGAAGGTTACGCGGTTCAAGCATTAGAGAAAGAAGACGAAGCACTTGCGCTTGCTGTTGCCGAAAAAATTGCCGCGCTAGAAAGTGAGTTAGTTACTCAACAACAAGCGTTAGACAGCTTTGAAGGCAATGCCAACCGCTTAAAAGAGTTAGTGAAAAAGTCTGAACGCCAAGTAACTGAATACAAACGTCAGCTATCTATGGTGAAAACCACAGAGAGTGTGCAAAAAGCAACTTCAGCGATTACTGACAACTTCTCGTCAAGCAATTCTAAATTGCTCAATGCGAAGGACTCTTTAGAGCGCATTAAAGCGAAACAGCAGAAGTTTGACGACCAGCTGAAAGCGGCTGAAGTACTTGAGTCTGAAAACTCAGATAACTCATTAGAAGCTCAGCTAAAAGCAGCTGGCATCGGCGGCAGTGACAGCAGTGCTAACTCAGTACTTGATCGCATTAAAGCCAAGCAAAAATAATTTGCAATTGCTAACTAACCTTTGGCACTAAAACCAAGTGTTAGTCCCAACCAACCACTCGGCATACTTGTGTTTTTGTATGTCGAGTTTTTTGCATTTTGAACTGAGCAAAAACATGGAGGATAGTCATGGGCTTTCTCAAAAACTTATTTGGTAAACAGGAAACCGTTCGTCAATTGACTAAGGTGCACGATTTATTAGTCAACGACATTATCGTGTTAAACGATAGCTTTGGCTTGCCTGAGCGCTTGCGGGGCAAGCAATTTCAAGTAACTGCAATTAACAGCTACGAGTACGAGCACAATACCCAACTCGAATGGGTACTAACCGGACAAGACGACAGCGAACTCTATTTATCGTTAGATGTCGACGATAAAACCTACCTCAAATTCGCCCTTAAAATTGAACACGAAGATGTCGAACAACTCTTTGACTTAGAACAGTTTGCCCAAGTGTTTGACAGTGAGGAACCAACAGAGCTAGACAAGCAAGCAGATTCTGCGCTGACCAAGCAGTGGACTAGCGATTACTATCGCCAGCAAACCTATGCGCAAATTGGTTACTTTCACCGCAAAGACTCACGCAGTGAAAATATATCGGTTTATCAAGGCAAAGACGCTGGTGAACAATTTGAACTTTATGCTTTGTTCGACCAAGATCAAGACAAAGGTATTGATATCGAAGTGTGGTCAGATGGCGACACCGATGTCTTTTTAACCTTGTTTAGACCACTAACAGATGTTGTCGACTTTTTCCCTGGCAGTTAATCGGAGGCGTCAATGACTAGAAAAATTCCTGAAAAATGGCAGTCGTCAGTAAAAGCGGCAAAAGCGACCCAAGTCGCGTTTGATATTGATGAAAAAATTCAATTGTCGATTCGCAAAGAGGCGCTTGAAGCAGGACTTAGCCCATCGGATCAAATCCGCAGTATTTTAGGTCTGCCGACCAACAAGCGCCCGAAAAGGCCCCGCTTAACCGTTAGTTTAAGCGCAGATGATTACGTTGTCTTGGCAGAAAAATACCATTTACAGCCGGATCAACAATTAGAAATTAAGAAAAAACTGATGGCTGAATTGATTTCTCACGCCATCGATAAGGCATAACCTGACACTTTTGGATAATAAAAAATGAAAATACGGCCACTACTTCTGTCATTGGCGATGGCAAGCTTGAGTTCCATTAGCCACGCCAACCAAGGTTCCACAATAAATATTGACCAACAGTTACCTGCGCTGATCTCAACCTATCAGCACCTGCATCAAACGCCGGAATTATCTCGACGCGAAACCAAAACAGCAGCGTTTGTAGCCAAAAAGCTCAAGGCACTGGGTTTCGAGGTTACCGAGAACATCGCTGAAACAGGACTAGTTGCCATACTTAAAAATGGCCAAGGGCCAACGGTAATGCTGCGCGCTGATATGGACGCCTTGCCGGTTGAGGAAGAAACAGGTTTACACTATGCCAGTAAAGTTAGCGCAATATCGCCGATAACCAATAAAGAAGTACCGGTAATGCACGCCTGTGGCCACGATATGCATATGACCGTGGTATTAGGTACCGCTGAGCAAATGGCACTTAACCAACAACAATGGCGTGGTACCCTAATGCTGGTCTTTCAGCCTGCCGAAGAAATTGGCTACGGCGCTAATGCGATGCTGCAAGCGGGAATATTTGAGCGCTTTGCTGAGCCCGATTACAACTTAACGATGCACGTTTCCGCCGAGCTACCCGCAGGGCAAATTGGTTATGTTAAAGGCTACGCGATGGCGAATGTTGATTCGGTCGACATTAGCGTTTTTGGCAAAGGCGGGCACGGCGCTTACCCTCATAAAACCAAAGATCCGGTCGTGATTGCAGCAGAAATTGTCACTCGTTTGCAGACCATTATCAGCCGAGAAATATCACCGCTAGAATCTGCGGTTATTACTGTCGGCTCGATTCATGGCGGAACCAAGCACAACATCATAGGCAACGAAGTCAAGTTGCAGTTAACCGTGCGTACTTATTCAGATCAATCGCGCAATTTTATCCTAAAACGCATTGAAGAAATCAGTCAGGGCGTTGCTAAAACTGCCGGTATGCCTGATGATTTACTCCCTAAGATGACCATTAAAGACGAGTACACACCGTCTGTTTACAACCAACCTGAATATACTCAAGGGCTAGTAAATACATTGACGGCAACGCTTGGCGAAACCAATGTCATTGCGGTACCGCCTGTGATGGCTGGTGAGGATTTTGCCCGCTACGGCCGCACTACAAGTAAAATACCAAGTGCTTTACTGTGGTTAGGTGCCGTTAACCCTGAGCAATACCAACAAGCGCAACAAACGGGTCAAAGCTTACCAGCGCTGCATTCGTCAAAATTTGCTCCCGACGCTGGCACAACCATCAAAACAGGGGTTACCGGTATGACATCTCTTGCCATGGACTTGCTAGCTGCTAGCAATTAACGCCATAGCAAACATCTAAAAGCTCAAGAGTTCACTCTACTCTTGAGCTTTTAACTCTTGCTCGAGTTGAGTAATGTCATATTAATGATCTTGTTCAATATCACACCAATCAACAAAGCAACGACGACAATCTGAATCGCGATACCGCCAAACAAATAAGGCGCTTTCATCAAGGTACTCATTAAAGAATCTTGATAGTAAAAAAACCAAGGGTTTTCAGGTGGGAAAATCCAGGCATGTGCCTGATAAAAAACAACTCGCGGTCCAATAATAAACACCGCTGCAGTCAAACTTATGCAAGTAACAGCAAAGCTCAAGAAAACCCCTTTAACACTAGCGCAGTTGCCCTTTTGCGCCTGTAAGAGCAAATAAACCAACGCCATTGCCAAAAGTAAAAGTACAAGAACGATCGCGTTATTGAGTTTATCGATTAAATTCGCGACGTCTTGTAAATGAATGATTTCAAGCCTAGTCAGCAGAGTTTGAGGTGGCAGTCCTTGGGCGTAATAAACGATCTCAGTCAGCCCTTGGCCGTGGTTGTGAACACTATCGACAATTTGGTTAAACAAGCTTTGATGCTGCTCAGGTGTCGTTTGCCCAAAGCCAAGTCGAAATCGGTTTTGTGGCCCGTATTCGCTTATGTGTTGCTCAATATTAAAGCTGTGATAAAGCCAACGGTAACCATAATTGACTTGTGCATTAACCTGCCAAGCCAAGTACAAACTAACAATTGCTAACAAAACTAATTTAGCAAAGGCGGCAAAATTAAGTGAGACTTTAGTCAATGTAGTCCTCTGGGAATATCTCAACAAGATAAAAGTAACGTCGATGAAAAAATTGAATTACAGTCGCCAATAAGGCGTCACTTTCGTGGCAATATTCAAAGAGCTATTGAGCGCCAACAACAAACCATCGACCTTATCAGAGAGCCAATTGGCCAATTTAGCTGGCTTATCACTAATACTATTGAGCTGCTGCTGTAATATCCAAAGCGTCTGCAATTCACTGATCCCTTGTTCGATATCAAGCCATGGATTTCTGAAAGTTAAGCGCGCCTCTTTATCAAATAAACTGCCAAACCAACAACCGGTTAACAAAGAGCGTACCAAGTGTTTACGCTGAACCAAATAAGCTTCACTATTCATTGGGGCATTGAGATCGGTTTGAGACAATAAGTTATCTAGACTCGATTGCAATGCTTGGCTGGCGAATTCTTGCAGTTCTGGTTTAGTGCGATCTGACAACAAAGCGTCTTGCTGCACTAGTAGCGCTAACAACGACAATTGCAATTGATTAAAACGCTCTGAGTAAAAAAGTTCTAAGACTTGCTCAGGTTCGGGAAAGCGACGCTTTTCTAAATCGAGCTGTTCAATAAGCTGTTGGCTGTATTCTATCTTCTTGCGGTAGTTGCCCGACGCTTTAGTTAATGCTTTTAAAAACATCGCATTATCAACCCAAGTTAGCGACTTAACAAAATAGCTGAGTTCGTCGCGAACTTCTTTCGCTTGCTCAGATAAATATTCGTCAAAGAGCCAAAAACCATGGCGCAACAAGGCTAAAATTTCACTAATTTTATCGAGGTAGGTCAATGACGGTTGAGCTATATAAACATCGACTAACTGTTGCAGGTTTTGCAAAGAAAAATCTAGACCCGCGGCAAAACTTTCAACTAAATTGCCACGGCTGTTGAGTTCAACTAACGGCAAAGGCGTTACTTGATAGCTAAATACTTGCCCTTGAGCAAGCCGATAGCCGCGAGCCGCTTTACTGTGAATTCCAGGTCTTACTTTGACCCGCGACAGCAACTGATGAGCAAACGTGAGCAAGTCTTCAACCTCACCAGTGACTAACTCGAGTTCTATTTCGGCAATTGCTTCACTTTTAAGCTCGCCACTTGCCTGACTTGACACTGAACCATTGTCGTAGACCAACTCAATTTTGGCGCCGTTGGCGAGCGTGATTAACCAAACTTGCCGGGTAAAGTCTGTGCTAAATAAACTGATTAAATCGGTTTGCAAATCTTCTACAATATGTTCAGAAGACCAGATATGACTGGGAAATAAGCTTAAATTGGGAAAGTGTTGGTCAATGGCAACATTGTATTCTGGTCGCTGGTGCAAACCGCCAACTACTTTACCGGCAGTTTTGATGGTTTGCTCCAAGGCTGTTCCGTTAGATCGAATACGCAAGCCAATGTCTTGTTTGCGCAAGCTTAAATCTGGTGTATCGAAATAATGATTGGTGAGTACTTTCGTTGCTTGGCTTGATTGCTCAACATCAAGGTTCAAATCCGTGATCAGCTGAGAGATTTTTTCGGCAATATTGTCATCTAAAACGAGATACTTTAACTCTATCTCTGTGTCCATAATTATCTGCAAAACCTAATTTTTCTATTATCGATACAGTTTAAGACCGTTATTCGTCAATATCTATCCCTTTTGCGACAAAAAAGACAAATATTAGCGGGTTCGCTAAAGATTAATCAAAAATGCCGCTTGCGCTTGAATAGTCAAAGCCCTAGTATTTGTAACACGCTCATTTGTATAACATTCGTCGATTTATGAAAACAACTTTTGCCATTATTACCAGCACTTTGCTTGCTGTCTCGCTTTGGTCAACACCAATCAGTGCTCAAGAGGCTGACACAGCAACTGTGCAACAATATGACACCGGTTATATCAGTGATGATTTATTCATTTACCTACACGCTGGCGCAGGTAATAACTACCGCATTATAGGCAGTGTTAGCTCAGGTTCCGAGATCCAAATTACCGGGCAACAAAAAAATGGTTTTAGCCAAATCATTGACAATAAACAGCGCACAGGTTGGATTGAAAGTAAACACTTATCAACTGAGCCAAGTTTGCGTACTATTATTGCTGAACTGAACAGCAAAATCGCTGACCAAAGTGACGTTGAACAACGATTAAATGCTGAGTTAGCGACCAGTAAACAAGTAAGTGCCGAGCTAACTCAGGACAACCAGCAATTAAAGAATTCAATCAAAACCCTTGAACAGCAACTCGCAGAAGTTCGCAGTCAAGTAGACAATCAAGACGCTGAAGCGAAAAAACAATGGTTTTTCAACGGCGCCATTGTTTTGGGTATTGGATTGGTATTAGGCATTATTCTGCCTCATTTGGGCGGTTCAAAACGAAGAAAAGCTGACAGCTGGCATTAAGATAAAATATAATCGCTTGCTGTTACCTTATCATTCATCAAACGAGTACAACATCGACCAGTTAAACGATTTAGCAAGGACTGCATGTTGCTCGCGATTCTATTGTTGTAGATAAAATGCAATTAAAAAAAATGTTTAGTTCAAGCGTTGGTAAAGCGCTACTATCAACAAGCTTGTTAACCAGTGGGCTGTTAGCTTTAAGCATGGCTAAAGCGCAAGCCGAACCCTATATAAACACCGACGACTTAAGTTTGAGAATCAGTTTACGGCAATTAGCTGACGCAGGCCATATCAAGATTCCACTCAATACTTATCCGTTAATGTGGAACGATGTCATTAAAGCCGTCAACATGGTTGACCCAGGTCAGCTCAAAGGTCATGACACCGACGCCTATTTCCACGTTAAAGCTGAGTTTAACAAAGCGAAGCGCAAACAAAGTAAGATCACCGCTAATGTCGCCAGCCATGACAATCGCTTCACCAGCTTTGGCGACACCTTTCGCAACAAAAACAACCTTGAGTACTCGATCAGTAATGTTTTTACTAACTTTGCCTATAAACTGAGTCCTTCAGTGACCTCAAGTGACGATGACGGCGACGAGTTTCGATTTGATGATAGCTACATTGCAGGAAAAATTGGCAACTGGAATATCGCGCTTGGCACTCAAGACAGATGGTGGGGACCCGGTTGGGACAGCAACTTAAGCTTAACTAACAACGCTCGGCCAATACCAACACTGGCAATAACCCGCAATACCTCTGATCCGTTTGAAATTCCCTTTACCGACGGTTACGAAATTCCTTGGACTGTAACCAGCTTTATGGGCCGAATGGAATCAGATCGCACCGTTCCCAATGCCTTATTGTGGGGCTTTCGATTCAATTTTATCCCTGTTGATAATCTTGAAATAGGTATTGTTCGTTTGGCACAATGGGGTGGTGAAGGTCAACCTCAAGGCTTATCCAATTTCTTTGATATCATCGTTGCCGATAACAGCTGTGTTGTTGGCAACGAATGTGATGATAGCCAGTTAACTCGCTCCGGTAACCAAATGGCCGGTTATGATGTACGCTACAGCTTTAATTTATTCAGTACTCCATTAGCAATTTACGGCCAATACATAGGTGAAGATGGCGGCTCTAGCAGCTTAATTGCCGACGTTATTAAACAAGTTGGTTTTGAAGCGCAAGTAGAACTTTTTGAGCAACCAGTAAAAATCTATCTTGAGGGTATCGATACTCTGCGCGCTTGTGGCGAGAATTTGAGCGTATTTGACTGTATTTACGAACACGGCACTTACCAAACAGGCTTGCGTTTTAAAGGGCGTAATATCAACAGTTTGTACGACAACGATGCCAAAACCATCGTCTTTGGCCTAAGTTCACAAAACTACAGCAACCAAGCTTGGGATATTAAATTAAGGTATTTAGAGCTCAACAAAGACAACTCTGATTTATTTCCCAATGATCCACGCGGTAACTCCCTTACCGAAGTGGCAGAAGACGTCTTAATGGTCTCAGGTAACTACCACAGACACTATAAGCGTTATAGCTATAAGGTCAGTGCCAGCTACAGCCAATCGGACTTTATCGACCAAGACGATAGAAGTGAAGCCAACTTAGCATTTGAATTTAGCTATCACCTATAATTAGGACTAGCCCTAATAGTCGCGCTAACAGTGACAAGCCAGCGGTTGTTTTTCGGCCACCGTTGGCTAGCCTTGCTTGACAATATAACAGTTCAACAAAAGCGCACTTTACTCCTCCCATTCATACTCTCAAACTAGCGCGGTAACACAAAAAAGTCTTGCTGTATAACTTTTTGCTATATTAAGGCAAAAAAAACCTTAGCAAATAACACCCACATTCGTCATTTTTTGTTGACATAGTTTTCGAAAATACGCTATTAATACGTCATTGAATTTGGTGAACAATTAAACTGAGCTCGCCAACGATTTACTAGCGACTTTATTCACGCTAGGACAAGATAAAATAAACTGAGCAAGATGTGCTCAACGAGATAGAAAAGAATACCGTGATTACATTAATTAAGTCATTACTCATTATCCTCCTCGCTAGCAACTGGCGCGGTGTGGATATGTCTGCTTAATTAATTAAAAGATAATCCCGAAACCCGCGCTAACTACGCGGGTTTTTTTATACCTGTAAGCGCGAAATAACAATAGCTTTGAGCAACTAGCCGATAGTACGCAGAGGAACAAACAATGGACGATAAAGTAATTATTTTTGATACGACATTACGCGATGGCGAACAAGCGCTAACCGCAAGCTTATCGGTTCATGAAAAACTGCAAATTGCACAAGCCATTGAACGCTTGGGAGTCGATATTATAGAGGCTGGTTTTCCAGTATCTTCGCCCGGCGATTTTCACTCAGTACAGGAAATTGCCAAAACAGTAAAAAATTCTGTTGTTTGCGGTTTATCTCGCGCTGTTGAAGCAGACATCAAAGCTTGTGCTGATGCTTTGAGTGTTGCCGACCAATTTCGCATTCACACCTTTATTTCTACCTCTGATGTCCACGTCCAACAAAAGCTGCGCAAAGACTTCTCCGACGTGGAAGCAATGGCAATTCACGCGGTTAAATACGCGCGTAAATTCACCGATGATGTTGAGTTTTCTTGTGAAGACGCAGGCAGAACGCCAATCGACAACTTGTGCCGGATGGTAGAGCAAGCAATTAAAGCTGGCGCTAGCACCATCAATATTCCAGATACTGTTGGTTATACCTTGCCTCACGAGTTTGGCGGTATCATTAACCAGTTATTTAATCGCGTCCCGAATATCGACCAAGCGATTATTTCGGTTCACTGTCACAACGACTTAGGTTTAGCAGTCGCCAACTCAATTGCCGCGGTGCAAGCAGGTGCCAGACAAATAGAATGTACCATCAACGGTATTGGTGAACGCGCGGGTAACTGTTCATTAGAAGAAGTCGCGATGATCATGAAAACTCGCGCCGACTTATTAAATGTCACCACCAACATTCAACATCAAGAAATTGCCCGTACGTCAAAATTAGTCAGCCATTTGTGTAACATGCCAGTACAGCCCAACAAAGCCATTGTTGGTAGCAATGCCTTTAGTCACTCGTCGGGCATTCACCAAGACGGTATGCTAAAAGCGAGCAACACATATGAGATTATGACCCCAGAAAGCGTCGGCATCAGCAAAACTAAGTTAAACCTTACCTCGCGCAGTGGCCGTCACGTCATCAAACACCGAATGGAAAGCTTGGGCTACCAAGACACTGATTTTGACTTAAACACCTTGTATCAAGACTTTTTAAAACTAGCGGATAAAAAAGGCCAAGTGTTTGACGAAGATTTAGAAGCCTTAGTCTTCAATATTCAGCAACAAGAAATGCAAGACCACTATCAAATTGAGTCGATGAGCGTGCAAGCCGCCAATGGTAACTTTGCCACGGCAGGTGTTAAGTTAGTGGCAGGTGGTGATAGCCAAGCTTATTCGGCAACCGGTAACGGCCCTGTCGACGCCTTATACCAAGCGATCAAGCAAGGTGTTGCAGACCAATTCGATGTTACCGACTTTAAAATTGCCAACAAAGGTAAGGGTGAAGATGGTTTATCACAAGCTGATTTAATTATCACTTGGCAAGAGCGCAACTACCACGGTGTTGGTATTGCTACTGATATTATCGAAGCCTCTGGCCAAGCGTTAATTTCAGCGTTAAACGCCATTGAGCGCTCAAAGCGGGTTGCCGAATTAAGAGAGCAACGACAAAAAACGCCACAGGTATAGCAGCTAATTTGTCAGAATAGGCACAGCACAGATAATAGAAACAATACCGAAAACAATACCCAAATAAGACCCAGAATCCTCTAGAGAAGAGTAAGAAACATGTCAACAATAGCAGTATTAGCCGGTGACGGCATTGGTCCAGAAGTGATGGCCGAAGCGGAAAAAGTGTTAACCACAGTCGCCAAAAAATTTGATTTTCCACTGTCGTTTGCCCATTACGATGTCGGCGGCTGTGCCATCGACAATCACGGCACCGCGCTACCGCAAAGTACCATTGAAGGTTGTGAAAGTGCTGACGCGATTTTATTTGGCTCAGTCGGCGGCCCCAAATGGGAAAACTTACCGCCTGTCGAGCAGCCTGAGCGAGCATCACTACTTGGCTTACGCGGCCACTTCGGCTTATTTTGTAATATGCGCCCAGCTCAACTACAAGCGGCAATGTCATCACTTTCACCACTGCGCAGCGATATTTCAGACGCCGGCTTTGATATTTTGGTGATGCGCGAGTTAACCGGCGGCATCTATTTTGGCGAACCTAAAGGTCGCAAGAATCAAGGTACCGAAGATGAAGCCGGATTCGATACCATGATCTACAGCAAGGCCGAAATCAGCCGTATCACCCACCTTGCTTTCCAAGCAGCACAAAAGCGCAACAACAAGGTTACTTCGATTGACAAAGCCAATGTCTTAGCAACGTCGGTATTGTGGCGTGAAGTGGTTAACGACATTGCTAAACAATACCCAGACGTGGCTCTAGAACATATGTACGTTGACAATGCCGCCATGCAGTTAGTTCGTAATCCAGGTCAGTTCGACGTCATGCTGTGCTCTAACTTATTTGGTGACATCTTGTCTGACATCTGTGCCATGATCACTGGCTCAATGGGCTTGTTGCCATCGGCAAGTTTAAACGAAAGCGGCTTTGGTATGTATGAACCAGCAGGTGGCTCAGCACCAGATATCGCAGGCCAAGGTATTGCCAACCCAATTGCTCAAATTTTATCAGCTGCGCTATTATTGCGTTATAGCTTAAATCAAGATCAAGCGGCTAGCGCAATTGAGCAAGCAATTGCAAAAACCCTAGACGACAACTACTTAACACGCGATCTATTAGGCGCAGAACAAGCCGACCAGGCGAAAAGTACTGCACAAGTTGGCGACTATATTTGTCAATTAATTGAGGAAGCATAATCATGGCAACGACCCTTTATGAAAAGTTGTGGCAACGTCACTTAATTGAAGAGAAGGCAGGCGAAACGCCATTAATTTATGTGGACCGTCATTTAATTCACGAAGTGACTTCACCACAAGCCTTTGCCAACTTAAAGTTTCACAATCGCCCAGTGCGTCGACCAGAGCGCACCATTGCGACAATGGATCACAATATTTCTACCCGCTCAGTAGCGATCGATGCCGCTGGTGATGGCGCGGCCAATCAGCTGCGCACGTTAGAAAAAAACTGTAACGACTTTGGCATTAAATTATTTGGTATGGGCCATAAAAACCAAGGTATTGTCCACGTTATGGGGCCAGAACTTGGCTTGACCTTACCGGGCCAAGTGATTGTTTGTGGTGACTCACACACCGCAACCCACGGCGCCTTTGGTGCCTTAGCCTTTGGTATTGGCACCTCAGAAGTTGAGCATGTTTTTGCTACCCAAACACTGCGTCAAACCAAAGCCAAAACCATGAAAATTGAAGTGACTGGTCAAGTCGCTCCGGGCATCAGCGCTAAAGATATTATCTTGGCGATTATTGGTAAAACCGGCAGCGCCGGTGCAACGGGTTATGTTGTTGAATACTGTGGCCAAGCGATTAGTGCCTTAACCATGGAACAGCGCATGACCATTTGTAACATGAGTATCGAATTTGGTGCTAAAGCCGGCTTAATCGCGCCAGATCAAACCACTTTCGATTACATTGAAGGTCGTGAATACGCACCAAGTGGTGACAATTGGCAAGCGGCGGTTGCTGATTGGCAAAGCTTAAAAACTGACGACGGTGCCGAGTTTGACGCAGTATTAACCTTAAAAGGCGAAGACATTAAAGCACAAGTCACTTGGGGTACTACACCGGGCCAAGTGATTGAAGTTGATGGCATTGTGCCATCACCACAAGACTTTAGCGATCCGGTTGAACAAGAGTCGTGTTCGAAAGCATTGGCTTATATGGGCTTAACAGCGGGCACCAAAATTACCGACATTCCGGTTAACAAGGTTTTTATCGGCTCGTGTACCAACTCTCGTATTGAAGATTTGCGGGCAGCGGCGGCGATTGTTAAAGGTCACAAAGTCTCATCAAGTGTCGATGCGATTGTCGTTCCTGGCTCGTATCGCGTTCGTGAACAAGCAGAGCGTGAAGGCTTAGCACAAATTTTTATTGATGCCGGTTTTGAGTGGCGTTTACCGGGTTGTTCTATGTGTTTAGGTATGAACGATGACCGCTTAGCTGAAGGTGACCGCTGTGCGTCAACCAGCAACCGAAACTTTGAAGGTCGTCAAGGGCGCGGTAGTCGCACTCACCTAGTCAGCCCAGAAATGGCCGCGGCAGCGGCAATCGCCGGTCACTTCGTTGACCTATCAACTACAGCACTATCTACCAGTGCATTAGACGCCTAATCGAGGAATTAAGTATGGAAAAGTTTACTACCCACCAAGGCTTAGTGGTACCGTTAGACGTTGCCAACGTTGATACTGACCAAATTATTCCAAAGCAGTTTTTACAAAAAACCGAACGAGTTGGTTTTGGCCAGCACTTGTTTCACGATTGGCGTTACCTCGACGAGCACGGCTTGGAAAATAACCCTGAGTTTATTTTAAACGCCGATCGCTACCAAGGTGCCAGTATTTTGCTTGCCCGCGAAAACTTTGGCTGCGGCTCAAGCCGTGAACACGCGCCGTGGGCGCTGCAAGAATACGGTTTTAAAGTGATTGTTGCGCCGAGCTTTGCCGACATTTTTTATGCTAACTGTATTAACATCGGCATCGTGCCAGTAAAACTGAGCGAAGCAGAAATTGAGCAATTATTTCAACTCACCAACAATGCTGAACAACAAATGACGGTTAACTTAAGCGAGCAAACCGTCACCGTTGCCGAGCACAGCTTTACTTTTAGTTTGGACGAGTTTCACAAATACTGTTTAGAGCAAGGCATCGACAGCGTCGGTTGGACACTCAATAAACTTGAATTAATTGAAGCTTTTGAACGAAAACTACCGGCTTGGCAATAATCGCTAATACCGTTAAAAATATGCAAATTTTGCGTGTTTAAGTATAATGGCGCTAATATTCACCAAATATTAGCGCTTTTTTATTGCCACGTGCTTTTTGGCGATAATCCTTTTTTGCACTACTTTTGTCAGATCGGTCATTATGGAAAACAAACTTCAAAGAATTGCTCTATCGGACTTACAGCTGGGTATGTACGTCGTTTCAGTGGTCAACCCTAAGAAAGACGTTAAAGTTAAATCTGAAGGTTACATACTCAAGCAAGCAACCGTCGACAAATTGATCAAATCAGGGATAAAAGAAGTCGAAATTGACCCGAGTAAAACCAAGGTTAACGAGGCTGCTGAAAAACCTGAGCAGGAGCAAAAACCAAAAGCGCCAGAGCCAGATATCTATCAAGACAGTCATTCGTTCGGCTCAGAAATTCACAAGGCACGTGCACTCTTTGACGATGCCAAAAGCTTACAGATGAAGCTAATTCACGATATAGGCCAAGATAAGCAGCTCAATATCGAAGAAGTTAATCAAACCACCAATGCTATCGTTGATTCGGTATTTCGCAACCGCGATGCGCTCTCGTGCTTGTCTCGACTGCGCATCAAAGATGAATACTTGATTGAGCACTCGCTTAATGTTGCGATCTTAATGAGTATTTTTGCCAAACACTTGCGTTTAGGTAAAGATATTATCGAGCAACTAGCCCTTGGCGCGTTTTTACATGATCTGGGCAAAATAAAAGTCCCTGATCACATTTTACACAAGCCAGGCAAATTTACCGATGCTGAATACGAAGAAATGAAACGCCACGTCAATTACGGTGTTGAAATTGTTCGTCAGCAGCCGGGAATTCCACCATTAGCGTTAGAAATAGTTCAACACCACCACGAGCGCCTTGATGGTCGAGGTTATCCAAACCAGCTCGGTGCTGAAGACTTAGACAAATACGCACGCATGATCGCGATTGTCGATAGTTATGACGCCATGACCGCAGATCGCGTCTACAAACAAGGCATGTACCCAATTCAGGCGTTTAAAATTCTCAGAGCCGAAGCTAATAACGGTTATGACCAAGAGCTAGTTGAGCAGTTTATTCAATGTTTGGGGGTCTACCCAGTCGGAACCTTGGTTAAACTGACCAGTGGTAAATTGGGTTTAATTAGTAAACTCAATAAGAGCAAGCCACTAAACCCAATTGTTAAAGTGTTTTACAACACTCGACTCAACCAAACTATTGCCATCGAAGAGCTCGATTTATCAGTGGCTAAATACCAAGACCAAATCGAATGCTGTATTAAGCCTGAAGAGTTTGATCTCAACTTATTGGGCTTCTTTAAACTCGCCTTTTTCCAAGGTTAATTCTGCCAGCTAGACAGTGCCGGCATTGAGAAATGCTGGCCTTGATAAGACATAACCACGGTTTGTGGCAGTATATCAACCAGTTGTAAATCATTGTTATACCACTCACCTGCATTAAGCTCCTTGCCATTGAGCTTGACCCAGCTACTACCCTCACTGGAAAAAATATGCATTTCAAAATCCATGCTCGGCAACGCGTTTTGGGTGACAACCGGTAAGTCGTGAATTTTGGTAGTGACTACCTTAGGCTCTTGAGTTTGGTCGCTTTCTGGCTCAGAACTAACAACAGCGGTTTCGTCAATAGCACTTTGAAAACGGGCCAGTAAATCAGCTGAAACGCCCTCCTCGGCTTTCACTTTAAACTCGTCATTTACCTTATTTGCTTGTGCTTGTTGGTATGGCCTTGGATCGCCCAGAATCAAAGGTGCTTGTTCTTTAACAGCTGGGGCTTCAGCGCTTTTAGTTTGCTCTGAAGATACAACTTTCCGCGGTGGACGCTCAAAATAATCCTCAGCCGCGAGTTTCACTTTGCTATTGTTAATTGCATCACTATTAGCAACATAGCTCTGCTGAACACTCGTTTGGTTCTGACTTTGTCCATTAACAGGGCTACTGTCTGGCTGATTGGCCAATTTAGTGGTTGTACTTGATGCCTGTTCGGCAACACTCATACTAGTATCACGACCCACTGACTGCTTAGTACCAACCCAGTAACCGGCCACTAACGCTAAAAATATCGCGGCAGTTAACAATAGCCCCCATAGCAACGTATAGTTACTACTCGATTGAATCGCTATGGTTGGCTGAACAATACTTGCCTGTTCATCGACGTTATCACGCTGACCGTGGTTATTTCGCTGAACATTATCACTTGGTTTTCGGTTACTATCGCCCTTGTTCAGAGCATCTAAAATATAAGACATAAAATTCTGTTGTTTTGCTTAAACACGACCTTCACTAAACCTTTGCCTGATTGATAGTTTAGTTTATTGCCACTATAAGCTTCTATTCTATTGCTGCGCTTACTTTAAAGCTTGTTTCAAAAATACAGGAAAACCTTGTTCAACTGTATTAGCCAATGATAGCAAAGTTGCGGTATCGGCGTAATCTGCCAATACCAAACCATGCTCGCGCTGATACTGTTGTAATTGATTGACTAAACGCGGGTCAAATTCGCTAATTTGACGCGCGGGTCGCTGTTGCTGTTCACTCAATTTTTGCTCTAACCATTGAATAAGCGCAAGCTCACTGCCTTGATCGATTTGCTCAACAAATTCACCGGCATTGTTTTTTGGTGCTGGCCAAAACACTAAGGCAGCACCGCGCCAATAGCGATTAAACCAAGCGTAATCGAGTTGATAACCCACTTGACCAAAATTAACATCGGCCTGTTCTAAAGTGTGAATGTTTTGAGCTGCACTAACTTGTTTGCTATTAGCTGACCTGCTGATACTGACCTGCCCTTGATAATTTCCATAAAACGCTCGCCCTTGTTGGTCATAAAGCTTAAGTACCGCGGGGTAGTTAAGCTGAGCCAAGCTGTTTAAATTGCCCTTGTGCCAATAACACGCTAAATCATAATATTGGGCTAGCTGGCATGGCTCAGTGATGGTTTCATCTAACACTACGCGCCACGACTGAAACAGTTGTTCTACCGCTAGCCCCAAGTCTTGATGCTGATTGGCGATTATTTGCCAATTTTGTGGTTGCAGTGCGCTTTTATGTGCTTGCTGCTCGGACAATTGAGCGTTGCCATTTTCACTCAGACCCGCACTTGGCCGAGCACTTTGTTGATCGGCATACAACCAATAACCCAGACCATAACCAAATGCACCAAGCACAGTTACTAAGCTCACGCCTCCGGCCACCAAGGCAAGCTTATGTTGCCACCAAGGTTTAGGTTGGTATTCAACTCCCAGTGCTTCTTGGCAAGCACCGAGCACTAACTTTTTATCAACTTGTGACTTATTCGCGCCATACGCCCCTAACAAAGCGCGATCACAAATTAAGTTAATCAGTCTTGGAATGCCTTTTGAGTGCTTATGAATAGTGCGAATTGCCGACGGAGTAAACAAGGCCTGTTGGCAGTTAACCACCGACAATCGGTGGCGAATATAGTGCTCAACTTCTTGTTTATTCAGTGGTAGTAAATGATAACGAGCGGTAATGCGCTGGGCTAATTGTCGCAAGTCACGACGCTGCAACAATTGCTGTAATTCCGGCTGACCGATTAAAATCACTTGCAGTAATTTCTTGGTATTGGTTTCGAGGTTAGTCAGTAACCTCAACTGTTCTAACACTTCCGCCTTGAGGTGTTGCGCTTCATCGATAATCAGTACGGTGTTAAGTTCAGCGGCATGGTTCTTCAGCAGCTTTTCTTGAATTTTATCAGTCAGTGTTTTTAAGGTCGCGCCAGTTTTGCGATAGCGAATTTTCAGTTCATCGCAAATAGTGGCCAACAATTCTTGTGCAGACAAGGTCGGGTTTAAAATAAATGCCGCTTGGGTATTTTCCGGTAACTGCTCAAGTAGGCAACGGCTAACCGTGGTTTTGCCAGTACCGACTTCGCCAGTTAACAAAACAAAGCCGCCGGTTTCACCTAAGCCATAGGTTAAGTGGGCCAAGGCTTCACGATGGCGATCACTCATAAATAAAAACTGAGGATTGGGGGCAATAGAAAAAGGGCTGTCAGATAAGCCAAAATAATCCGTGTACATAAGTGATTCTTATTGGGTGAAATTCGATAAGCGTTTGAAAAACTACCTTGTTATTTCATTGATGTCAAAGTGCTTAACAATTTTCCAACAAATCCATGTTAATATAGCGACAAACTTCCAAACCCGTTAACCATGACTCAGCCTACAGATTCACTTAATGTTTATTTAGTCGGTGGCGCCGTTCGCGACCAACTGCTCGAACGTCCCGTTAAAGACCGCGACTATTTAGTTGTCGGTGCTAGCCAAGCGCAAATGTTATCACTGGGCTTCTTGCAAGTGGGTAAAGATTTCCCGGTATTTCTTCATCCACAAACCAAAGAAGAGTATGCCCTCGCCCGCACTGAACGCAAACAAGGACATGGTTATACAGGCTTTACTTGTTACGCCGAGCCGGATGTCACTATCGAGCAAGATTTGTTGCGCAGAGACTTAACCATTAACGCGATGGCCTTATCAACATCGGGTGAATTAATTGACCCTTACCAAGGTCAGCAAGACCTGGAAAAACGGCTACTGCGCCATGTTTCACCAGCTTTTATCGAAGATCCGTTAAGGGTGCTGCGAGTTGCTCGATTCGCCGCCCGCTATCACAGTTATGGCTTTCGCGTTGCCGATGAAACCATGACCTTAATGAAACAGTTAGCGAGCTCAGGAGAACTTAGTGACCTCAGCGCCGAACGCGTTTTTTCAGAACTAGAGCGTAGCCTAACTGAAGCCCACCCAGAAGTATTCTTTGAAGTTTTGCGCGCCTGTGGCGCATTGAAAGTACTGTGGCCTGAGCTAGATGCACTTTGGGGCGTGCCTAATCCAGCCAAGTGGCACCCTGAAATTTGTTCGGGTGTCCACACTATGATGGTATTGCAACAATCGGTTAAGTTATCCAATAAAATAGAAGTACGTTTTGCTGCACTGTGTCATGACCTGGGCAAAGGTATTACGCCAACCGAACAATGGCCGAGCCATCGAGGCCATGAAAGTACTGGCCTGCCTCTGGTCGAAAAAAGCTGTAAACGCTTCAAAGTACCAAACCATTTTAAAACCTTGGCATTAAAAGTCTGTCAGTATCATTTGCATTGCCACAAGGCATTTGAACTTAGGCCTCAGACTATTTTAAAGGTATTTAATGCCCTTGATATTTGGCGAAAGCCTGAACTGCTAACAGACTTTGTTTTGTGTTGCACCGCCGATGCCCGTGGCCGAACCCATTTTGAACAAGCTGAATATCGCCAAGCCAATTACTTGCTTGAATGTGGCACCAAAGCTCGTGCTGTTGTTGCCAAAAGCTTTGTTGAACAAGGTTTAAAAGGCGAAGAAATAAAACAAGCAATGGAGTCTGCTCGCTTAGCGGTGATCAGCCAAACTAAGGCAAAATGGCAGCAAACACTTGAGCAAGTGTAATCGTTAAATGTTGGCTTGAGCATTTATCAATCGCCCAAAGACAAAGAAGCCGAGCGATGCTCGGCTTCTTTTATGGTTTAGTAATTAACAACTATTAGAAGCTGTAAATACCTCTAACATAGTAGAAACCACCATTGATACCAATTGGCGACGTCGTTGGGAAACGCGAGCCAGCAACTTCAGTATCATATGCTTCGGCAATATCTGGATCGTTGTCAAACAAGTTTTGTGCACCTACTACCAAGTTAAAGTTATCAGTAAACTGGTAAGCAACTTCGGCATCAAAGACAAACTCAGAGCCAACATCCAACGGTAAACCAGAGTCTAAGTGATCTTCAAAGATAGCACCGGCATAGCGCAAGCGCGTTAAGAAGCGCCAGTCACCATTTAAGTGATTCGCAGTTAAACTATAACGAACAGCTGGTAAGTTATCTTCTAACATGCGAACACGGAACTCTGAGATGTTGTCAGAGAAACTATCAACTTCTGTTTGCGTCCAGTTGTAAGCAAAGGCAAACTTAGTTTCACCGCCGAACATTTCCATGTCGTAGTTAGCTACGATATCAACACCTTGAGTAGTGGTGTCAAAATCGTTAGTAAAGAAGCTAACTTCTTGGAAGCTCGAAGCATCACTAACACCATTTGCCAATAATGTTTGAATATCTTGAGGTGTTAAAACCTGACCAGATGCAGTCGCGATACGATCAGTTAGTTCGATATTGAAGTAGTCAACAGTAAAGAATAAACCATTGTCTAAACGACCGACAAAACCTAAGCTGTAACTTTCAGATTCTTCCGGTGTTAGAGCTGTAGCACCTTTTTGCTGAGCAATAGGATCAGTCGGTGGTAAAGTTGCACGGTCAATCAAGCGACCATCTGTACCAAAGGCAGTGGTCACGTTACGAACGTTGTTTTGACCAATAGTAGGAGCTTTAAAACCGGTTGCTACCGCACCACGGAGTGCGAAGTCTTCAGCAAATTCCCAGCGGAATGAAACCTTACCTTTAGTAGTATTACCAAAGTCTGAGAAATCTTCATAACGGATAGCACCAGTTAGCAAGAAGTCTTCAGTTAAATAAGCTTCAACATCAATGTAGGCCGCGTAAGAGTTACGGCTGTTTTTGCCTGCACTACGTGCTGATAAACCAGGGAAACCGTTAGAGCCAATACCAAAACCTTGAGAAGCTAGTGGGCCAATCTCAAACGATGCGGGATCACCAGCAACGGCTTCATATGACTCATTGCGATATTCTAAACCACCGGCAACATTAATTGGCTCATCTAAGCCAACTTCAACTTGTTTCGACAAGTCGATATTTAACATATCTTCTTGTTGAATATACTTACCCGGGCTAAAGCTGCGCGGCGTGTTTGGACCAAGTGACGGGTTAATGGTGTTACTGATAGCAAAATCAACTTCGTTACGACCGTGCGACAAGCTGAAGTCATAAAATACTTCATTGCTAAACTCACCTTTGGTACCAAAGACAAGTGAAGTATCTAATACTTCACCACCAAAGCGCGGAGTGAAACCGCCTGGCAAAATTTCGTTAAAAGCAAAACAGTTAGGGTTGTTTTGTACTTCGTTAATATAACGAGGGTTAGTTAATACATTGGCACCAACCTGAATATCTGTTGGGCAGTTACCGCTCATATCTGGCGTTAGATCACCTACTAATAATAATTGGTTACCATTAGCATCAGTACCACCATCATTAACACCACCGCGGTTATGTGGATTACGGAAATAGAAACCACCTTCAACTTCACGCTTAGCAACATTACCAAATAAGTAAGCTTCAGCGCCGTTACCTAAATCTAGGCCAGCGTTGACAAAAATTTTGAAGTCACTCTTAATTTCTGGTGACCCCCAAACTTGGGCAGGATCTGCTACGTTAGTATTGCCCGCAGCAATTAATGCAGCAGCATCGTCACGCTGAACACTACGACTTGTTGGATCTGACTGTTTCCATTCAAACGAGGTATTAATAAAACCATTTTCAGTTAGTGGTAAACCGAGATTACCAGCGATCACTACACTGTCGCCATCACCTTCGTAAAACTCACCGTATCGAGCTTCGATAAAACCGCCTTCAGAGTCATTCTTTAACGTGAAGTTCATAACACCAGCAATCGCATCTGAACCATACTGAGCAGCAGCACCGTCACGCAGAACATCAACCTGCTTAATCGCTGAGGCTGGAATGACAGAAATGTCAGGGCCTTGAGCACCGTCAGATAAACCACCACCTAAGAACGTAATAACCGCACTGCGGTGACGGCGCTTACCATTAACTAACACTAAGGTGTGGTCTGATGCCAGACCACGTAAGTTAGCTGGGCGGACTAGTGTTGAAGCATCGTTAATTGGTTGGTCGTTTACGTTAAACGACGGTACCACGTTTTGTAAAATTGATACCATGTCCGAAGGACCTTGGTTAGCAATTTCAGCACCGTCAATAATATCAACAGGCACTGCAGAATCTGCAACAGAGCGCGGTGCAGCACGGGTACCAACAATTGAGATTTTTTCTACTTCTTGTTCGTCGGCAGCAGGTTGTTGCTGTGCATAGGTAGTGGTTGTACCCAAGGCAGCAGCAACGGCAAACGCTAGCGTACCAGCGCGAAATTTAATAGACATGTTATTTTCCTTCCCAGTATTTATTACTTCGGAGTTATTTATTATTTTTTGTTTTATTATTTTATTTATCGGTCTTTTTGAGTGATTACTCAAATAAGCCAATAATTTAGTTATAAAACAGCAAAACTCTCATTACAAGTTTATTTCTGAATATAATTCGGCAATTATCCGTTCTTTTTTTGAACAGGCGTGCTTACACTACGAAGTTCTTCTTTTTAAATTGCGGACAAAAAAGCAGCTAAAGCCCTTATTTATTCTGTATTCATTGTTTTTACAATTAATTTTCAGCTGCGAAACAATTCGTATAAAACTCAACAAATGCTGCATAATTATCAAACAAAAAAAGTGTAAATGTTTTTTTATTCTATGACATAACCGTTTACAAATTAACAAATCATAAATGGCATGGTGAAGATTAAGACAGCATCAACGGCTTGATATACACTATGGCAATCGTTCCTTATCGGAAGCAAATAGGTTTTGACAAATTCATTGCACTCCACTAGTTCTCGTTGGCTGCTAACTGCGTTAGCGCTAGTGGCTTTTGCCGGAAATTCAGTACTCTGTCGCATGGCATTATCGACACCAGATATTGACCCATTCAGCTTCACCGCGATTAGGCTGATCTCTGGCGCAGTCTTGCTGTGGCTGTTATGTCAATTTCAATCACCAAAATCAGCACCAATACTATCCGCTAATAAATTATCATCTTGGTACCCAGCAATAGCGCTATTTATATATGCACTGGGCTTTTCTTACGCGTACATATCGCTGACTGCAGCAACTGGCGCATTAATTCTGTTTTTTTCGGTGCAAATTACTCTCATTGCCATGGCCTTATTCAAAGGCCAATCTCTCGTTATTAAACAAGTGGTTGGCTTATTGCTGGCGCTAGCGGGCATCACGTATCTATTACTGCCAGGCGCGCAACAACCTCCCATAGTCGCTAGCTTATTGATGGCACTGTCAGGTATCGCTTGGGGCGTATACACTTTTCTTGGCGCAAATAGCACAAAACCACTGCTAGTAACTCGCAATAACTTTGTTCTCTCAATTCCTATAGTGTTATTAGCATTAGTTCTATTACTGCCATCTTGGCAGCTGTCGACTTCAGGTATTATTTACGCGATTTTATCGGGTTCAGTCACTTCAGGAATTGGCTATGCACTTTGGTATGCGGTCCTGCCCAACTATTCGGCGGTACAATCGGGAGTATTGCAATTAACAGTGCCGATTATCACGGCCTTAGCAGGTGTCGTGCTAATCGGTGAAGCCATTACAAACCAATTAGTTATTGCCTCAATGCTAACGCTTGCAGGTCTCTTTATTGTTATGACCAACAAGAAATAACCACGATGAGTCAATATCTTCTTAAAATTGGCCGACTGAGATTAACGCTATTAATCACGCTAATTTCAATCGTGTGCTCTGTCGCCATTACCTTGACTATTTTAACGATTGGCTTAGGCAAAATTAGTCCGATTGGCTTGATAATTTCGATTGTTGCTCCATTAGTCATTGCACCATTGATGTCTTGGCATGTAATCGGCTTAATGTTGAAAGTTGCCCGTTTAGAACACGATATGCGCCAGCTTGCGACCTACGACCAACTGACTCAGTTGCTCTCTCGCACTGTTTTTATCAAAAGAGCGAGTACCTTGCTTAATCGTTACCAAAAGCAGCAAAGAGCTATAACCTTTGCTTACCTAGATATTGATAACTTTAAATTAATTAACGACAACTACGGCCATAGTGCTGGGGACCAAGTAATCGCTTCACTCGGTAAGCTGATAATAACTAAAACAACAGGCAATGACTTATCTGGGCGTCTTGGTGGTGAAGAATTTATCATCTGTATACCCGACCTCGACTTAGCAGATGCCACTGCGGTGATCGAGGAACTACTTACAGCAATTAGACAAAGCTCAGTGCAGTGTAATAACCTTGAGCTCAGTTATACTGTCAGTGTCGGTGTTACTCACACAAATTCAACAAGTACTCAGTCATTAGAAGAACTTATCAAGCGTGCCGATCAAGCGCTCTATCAAGCCAAACGCACAGGTAAAGACAAACTCGTTATTGTGTAACAACTAAAACCAACAAATAGAAAAGGTAAAAAATGAAAATTTGGGTCGATGCTGACGCTTGTCCAGTAGCCATCAAAGAAATTATTTTTCGTGCCGCTGATAGAACCGCGACCGAGACGACTTTAGTCGCCAACCATTATTTAAAAGTACCGCCATCAAAAGTCATTCGTAGCATAGTGGTCAGTTCTGGCTTTGATGTTGCTGATGATCACATTGCCAGTTCAGTCAATAAAGGCGATTTAGTGGTAACTAATGATATCCCGCTAGCTGACGAAGTTATTACCTTGGGCTGCCATGTGATTAATACTCGCGGCGAAAAGCTCAGTAAAGAAAATATCAAGTCACGCCTTAATATTCGCGATTTTATGGATACTATGCGCGCCAGCGGTGTTCAAACAGGAGGGCCTGCGCCATTAAGCCAACGAGAGCGCCAAGCCTTTGCCAATCAACTAGACCGATTGCTAGCACAAGCGCGCGTTTAAAGAAGCGCTTTGCGTTACGTGATAAAAAATACATTTGCGCTTGACAGTTATTGGGCTAATTTGTTCATTCTCTTCCCCAAATTAGTGCATAAGTCGTAATTTTTAACTTGTTATCAAGTCTATAAAAAAGCTAAAGCATTAATTTTTATCATAAATATTTATCGCTAAGACGATGGCATTTTAATTGCTGCGTATCAGAAAAATTAATTCACAATAAACATTCTAGCTTGCCAGTTATTCAAGCGTTTAGTACCAAACAACCTTTAGTACTCAATAACAAGTAACGATGAAATAACTGAAACCACACCAACGAGGGTGATCGTCCAGATTTGTGATTTCAACGGTGAAATCACGGTAGACATTTAACCTGTGTTATCGACACAGGCCTAAGTGACAAGCTCAAGGTCAAGTAAGACACTGGAGAGGCTATCATGACACCCGAAAAAATTATTGTCGTTGGCAACGGTATGGTTGGTCACAAGTACATTGAAACTCTGATCAATCATCCGCAATATCAAAACTACCAAATTATTACTTTTTCTGAAGAGCCTCGACTTGCCTACGATCGAGTCCAGTTGTCAGGCTATTTCGACGGTAAAACCGTTGACGATTTAATGCTGACATCATCAGATTACTACGATGCAAACGGCGTTCAATACATAGTCAGCGACAAAGTCGTCGCCATCGACAAAGCCGAGCAAACCGTGACCACCGAAAGCGGTCGCGTTGAAAGCTACGACAAACTAGTACTCGCCACCGGTTCATTCCCATTTGTGCCGCCGATTGAAGGTGGTGATGGCGAGCATTGCTTGGTTTATCGCACCATTGAAGACTTAGAAGCCATTACCGCCTCTGCTGAGCAAAGCAAAACCGGCGTTGTTATTGGTGGTGGTTTACTCGGCCTAGAATGTGCTAAAGCCTTACACAGCTTAAACTTAGACTCACACGTTGTTGAATTTGCTCCGCGCCTGATGGCGGTACAATTAGATGATACTGGCGGCCAACTACTGCGCAAGAAAATTGAAGACTTAGGGGTTCACGTTCACACCGAAAAAGCCACCCAAAGCATTAGCGCAGGTGAACACTGTCGCTATCGCATGAACTTTGCCGATGGCAGCCATTTAGAAACCGATATGATCGTTTATTCTGCCGGGATCAGACCGCAAGATCAGCTCGCTCGTGATTTTGAACTGGCCATTGGTGAACGCGGCGGTATCGTTATCGACGACCACTGCTTAACCTCAGATGACAATATTTATGCCATTGGCGAATGTGCCCTTTGGCAAGGCCGTATTTTTGGTTTAGTGGCGCCGGGTTACAACATGGCGAAAGTCGCGGTTGACCATTTAACCGGTGGCGACAGCAGTTTTACTGGTGCCGATATGAGCACCAAGCTCAAATTAATGGGTGTTGACGTGGCCAGTATTGGCGATGCTCACGCCCAAACCGAGGGCGCACTCACCTATAGCTATATCGACGACGCCCAAGGGATTTACAAAAAGTTAGTCGTGTCTGCCGAGCAAGACAAACTACTGGGTGCAGTATTAGTCGGCGATACCGACAACTACGGCACCTTACTGCCGATGATGCTCGAAGGCATGGACTTACCTGAGCAGCCACAATCGCTAATTCTACCGGCGATTGACGGCCAAGAAGGCGGCGCGCTCGGAATTAACGCCCTACCAGATTCGGCGCAAGTGTGTTCGTGTCACGATGTCACGAAAGGCGATTTAATTGCCGCCATTCACGACGGTGCCACTGAACTTGGCGAACTGAAAAGCTGCACTAAAGCAGGTACTGGCTGTGGCGGCTGTAGTGCTATGGTTGAACAGGTGTTAAAAGCCGAGCTTGAAAACATGGGCATGGAAGTGAACAACAACCTCTGTCAACACTTCGAGTATTCGCGCCAAGAGCTGTTCGATATTATCCGCGCCAAAAAAATCAAAACTTTCGATGAATTATTAGCGAAATACGGCAGTGGTCACGGTTGTATTATTTGTAAACCAGCGGTTGGCTCAATTCTCGCCACCTACTGGAACGAATACGTGCTCAGCGATGATCACATCGCACTGC
This sequence comes from Endozoicomonas sp. G2_1, assembly GCF_017744155.1. Classification (GTDB taxonomy): domain Bacteria; phylum Pseudomonadota; class Gammaproteobacteria; order Enterobacterales; family Alteromonadaceae; genus JAGHQT01. Next base: position 55,881 of record NZ_JAGHQT010000002.1, read on the forward strand.
AAGACACCAACGACATCTTCTTGGGCAATATGCAAAAAGACGGTACTTACTCAGTAGTGCCGCGCATTGCCGGCGGTGAAATCACGCCAGAAGGTTTAATCACCCTGGGTCAAGTCGGCAAAAAATACGACCTTTACACTAAGATCACTGGTGGCCAACGCATCGACTTTTTCGGCGCACAACTGCACGAACTCCCGATGATTTGGCAAGAACTGACCGATGCTGGCTTTGAAACAGGTCACGCCTACGGTAAATCACTTCGAACAGTAAAGTCTTGTGTCGGTAGCACTTGGTGTCGTTACGGTATGCTCGACTCAGTGTCAATGGCGATTAATTTAGAGATGCGCTACAAAGGTCTGCGCGCACCACACAAAGTCAAAATGGGAGTTTCGGGTTGTACCCGCGAATGTGCCGAAGCGCAAAGTAAAGACTTTGGCATTATCGCCACCGACAAAGGCTGGAACCTTTACGTTTGCGGTAACGGCGGCATGAAGCCAAGACACGCCGATTTATTCGCCATCGATTTAGACGATCAAACCCTGATCAAATATATCGACCGCATTATTATGTTCTACTGCCGCACCGCCGAGCGTCTCACTCGTACCGCCACTTGGATGAACAACCTAGAAGGCGGCCTAGACTACTTAAAATCAGTGATTATTGATGACAAGCTAAATATCTGCGACGAGCTAGAAGCCGATATGGAAAAAGTTATCGACACTTATGAGTGTGAGTGGAAAGCGACCTTAAACAATCCTGAGCGATTAAAGCGCTTCAGCCACTTTATCAACTCAGACGCCACCGATGACAACTTAGCTTACGTCAGTGAACGCGGCCAAAATCGCGCCCGTATAGCCACCGATACCGAACGCCAAAAAGCAGCTAAAGGCGAAGAAATTGCAACTTTAGCGGTTACCAACTAAGCACTAGCGCACAGGAGACAATAACATGACCGATACACTCGACAATTGGGAAACTATCTGCTCAGTAGATACTTTAGTAGATGGCACTGGCGTTTGTGCATTACACAATGGTGAACAAGTGGCCATTTTTAAAGTAAGGGGTGAACTTTACGCGCTCTCTAACTACGATCCATTTGGCAAAGCCAACGTTTTATCGAGAGGCTTAATCGGCAGTGAGCAAGACACTATTTACATTGCTTCGCCCTTGTATAAACAGCGCTTTAGCCTCAGTACTGGTGCCTGTCTGGATGATCCAGAAACAACAATTCAGCAATATCAAGTGCGCGCTCATCAAGACAAGGTGCAATTAAAGGTTTAATTACCAACTAATGTAACCACTAACTAAAGCTCGGTCTAACCCACCGAGCTTTTTACTTTTTTACGATTTAACAGTAAGCAATCCACCAATTCCCCCATAAGTACTGCCCTGCCAATGTGCAGCTAAGTTTCACAATAGTGCACAAAGCTGAGTATAAGCTCTACAAAACAGTATCAAAAACAAATAAACAATTGTTTTATAAATAATTTTAATTGTTGGCACCATAGCTGCAATGTCTAGTAAGAAAAGAATATTTGTGTATGTGTTACAACTCTATTCGCCAGCTAACAAGTGTTAGTGATGGTAAGTAACGCTGACAACAACTTGTTATTAAGCACCAATGTTGGTGCTAATTGGCAAAGAAGCCACAACTAATTACTCCGAGTTAGTTGTGGCTTTTTTTTGTCTTGTTGCTGCCGCGTTAAAACAAAATTATAAAACTATGAGGAACACCTATGAGTCAACTATTAATTAAGTCCGCCTCCAACAGGTTAGTTAAAAAGCTCTCAAGTGCCATTGCCACCAGTGCTCTACTGATTGGCGCAGCAATATCACCTAGCACTTACGCAGAGCTTGGCTACCCAGAAAAAGAAGAGCTCAAGTTTGGTTTTATTAAACTTACCGATATGGCACCAATCGCCATTGCCTATGAAAAAGGCTATTTCGAAGAAGAAGGTCTTTACGTCACCATCGAAGCACAAGCAAATTGGAAAGTACTACTCGACGGCGTTATCGACGGCCGTTTAGATGGCGCTCATATGCTTGCCGGTCAACCCATTGCCGCCACTATGGGCTACGGAACTAAAGCCGATATTATCACGCCGTTTTCAATGGACTTAAACGGTAATGGCATCACGGTTTCTAACGAAATCTGGCAACAAATGAAGGCCAATATTCCAAAGCAAGCTGACGGCAAGCCAGTACACCCCATTAAAGCCGACGCCTTAAAGCCTGTAGTTGAAAAATACAAAGCCGAAGGTAAGCCGTTTAACATGGGCATGGTATTCCCCGTTTCTACCCATAACTACGAGTTGCGCTACTGGTTAGCGGCGGGCGGTATTCACCCCGGCTACTACGCGCCGCACAAAGGTGACACTTCTGGTCAATTAGACGCAGATGCCTTGTTATCAGTAACGCCGCCACCGCAAATGCCAGCAACCTTAGAGGCGGGTACTATTTACGGTTACTGTGTTGGTGAACCTTGGAACCAACAAGCGGTATTTAAAGGCATTGGCGTGCCAGTAGTCACCGATTACGAAATTTGGAAAGACAACCCGGAAAAAGTATTCGGCATTTCAGCAGAATTTGCTAAAAAATACCCAAACACGACTATTCGCTTAACTCGCGCCTTAATTCGCGCCGCCAAATGGTTAGATGAAAACAACAATGCCAACCGTCCAGAAGCGGTGAAAATTTTATCGCAATCGAACTATGTTGGCGCGGATTATAAAGTGATTGCCAACAGTATGACGGGGACTTTTGAGTACGAAAAAGGCGACAAACGCGAAGTACCAGACTTCAACGTTTTCTTCCGTTACAACGCGACTTACCCATACTACTCAGATGCGATTTGGTACTTAACCCAAATGCGTCGCTGGGGCCAAATTTCTGAAGACAAGCCGGATAGCTGGTACTACGATTTAGCGAAAAAAGTATACCGCCCAGACATTTATCAGGCCGCGGCACAATCGTTAATCGATGAAAAAATCATGAAAGTCGACGAATTTCCTGACTTTAAAACGGAAGATGGTTTCCGCGCTCCGCAAACTCACTTTATTGACAACATTGTTTACAACGGCAAAAAGCCAAACGAATACATCAATAAATTCAGCATCGGGTTAAAGCAAGGCGACAAGATCTAAGCTCCGCTTACCCCAAAAGAGAGGTAAGTCATTGGCTTACCTCTCACAAGACTCAATCGTTAATGTCAATCGAGGTTTATCATGACAGCCAACACAGCAACACTGAACAAGAACACCGCCGGACAAACCATGCTAAAGTGGCTTAGTACAACGTTAAATCGCTTTGGCACTAACTTAGTGTACCCAGCCATCGGTATTGCGTTATTTTTATTTTTGTGGTCGATTACCGCACAAAGTATCGATACTTCTCTCGGTAAATTTCCCGGCCCAGTCGCGGTTGCCGAACAATTTGAAAGCCTATACCAAGACCACATTACCGAAGGTGAAAAAGAAGTCGCTTTTTATCAAAGGCAAGAAAAGCGCAACGCCGCCCGAGTCGCGAAAGATCCAAGCTACCAACCAAAAATTCGCGCTTACACCGGTAAAGAAACCTTTTTCGATCAAATCATCACTAGCTTAGTGACAGTGATGAGTGGTTTCTTGTTGGCGGCGATTATCGCGATTCCATTGGGTATTTTGATGGGCTTAAACAAAAACGTGCAGGCCAGTGTTAATCCGATTGTCCAAATCTTTAAACCGGTATCGCCACTGGCGTGGTTGCCGCTCGTCACTATGGTGGTCAGTGCCCTATATGTTTCAGACGACCCATTGGTCTCTAAATCGTTTATCAACTCAATGATTACCGTCAGTTTGTGTAGCTTGTGGCCAATGGTCATTAATACCTCGCTTGGCGTTGCTTCACTAGATAAAGACTTAGTCAATGTTTCAAAAGTATTGCGTTTATCACCACTCACTCATGTTAAGAAAATCGTTTTACCCGCGTCAGTACCTATGATTTTTACTGGTATGCGCCTATCGCTTGGCGTTGCTTGGATGGTATTGATTGCCGCAGAAATGCTGGCGCAAAATCCAGGCTTAGGTAAGTTCGTTTGGGATGAATTTCAAAATGGTAGTTCAGAGTCACTAGCTCGCATTATGGCTGCGGTTATCGTGATTGGTTTTATCGGCTTCTTGCTCGATCGCACCATGTTGCAACTGCAAAAAATGGTCTCTTGGGACAAATCAAGCGTCAGTGCTTAACCGATACTCAATAAAGCGTCACAAGCAAACCAGACAGAGCAAAGACAATACAAAACAGAATTTAGGGCAAGACAATGAGCACATTACTAGATATCAGCAAAATCGACATGGTTTTTCCAACTCCTAAAGGCGACTTTACCGCCCTGAAAAATGTCGACTTACAAATTGCCAAAGGCGAGTTTATTTCACTCATTGGTCATTCGGGGTGCGGTAAATCAACCGTTCTCAATATTGTTGCCGGCCTATATCAAGCCACCACCGGCGGCGTCTTACTGAACGGTAAAGAAGTCCGCGAACCGGGACCAGAGCGTGCCGTGGTGTTTCAAAATCACTCGTTACTGCCTTGGTTAACCGCTTACCAAAACGTTGAACTTGCAGTTCAGCAAGTGTTTAAAAACAAAATGACCAAAACCGAGCGTCACGACTGGATTGAGCACAACTTAAAGCTTGTCCACATGGACCACGCCATGCACAAGCGCCCAGATGAGATCTCAGGCGGAATGAAACAGCGGGTTGGTATCGCCCGTGCCTTAGCAATGCAGCCAGAAGTATTGCTAATGGACGAACCTTTTGGTGCCTTGGATGCTCTAACCCGCGCCCACATGCAAGACTCATTGATGGAAATCCAAGCGGAACTCAACAACACCGTAATTATGATCACCCATGATGTCGATGAAGCAGTATTGCTCTCTGATCGCATCGTGATGATGACCAATGGCCCCGCCGCTACTATCGGTGAAATTTTAGAAATAGATTTGGAGCGTCCGCGCAACCGAGTCAGTTTGGCGCAAGATGCCCAATACAACCAGTACCGCTCGTCTGTGCTGAGTTTCTTATACGAGAAGCAACGCAAAGTTGAAGTAATGGCCAGCTCTAGCAAGAGCGAATCAGCAGAAAAAAACAATAAAGAGACCCTAAAACAGGCTTAACAAAGTCTAAAGCCATAAGTATCTCGCTATCGCACGCCAATAATAATAACAGCGATAACCGAGCGCTATAACAATTAAGGGAAAACATGAAACTTAAGAAAATAGCATTAACCATTGCAAGTGTAATCGCAATAACAGCAAGCCCGGCATTACTCGCAGCCGGAACACTTGCTGAAGCATTCAGTGAAGGGACTGTAAAAGGTAACTTTAACCTGCGTTATGAAACGGTTGACCAAGACAATGCCCTACGAGATGCCAATGGCTTAACCTTGAGAAGCCGACTGACTTATCAAAGTGGCAGCTATCACAACTTCTCAACCGTAATTGAATTTGAAGACTCTCGTACTGTGCTTGGCGTAGATGATTTTAACGACACTAATGGCAAGAACGCCGGCCTCCGTTCAGTGATTGCCGATCCAGAAACCACTGAGCTTGACCAAGGCTATCTGCAATATAAAAGTGGCGCTTTTACCGCTAAGCTCGGCCGCCAAGTCATTACTTTCGACGGTCATCGCTTCGTCGGTCACGTTGGCTGGCGTCAAGATCGCCAAACCTTTGATGCCGCCAGTCTAAACTACAAAAAAGACGATGCGACCTTCACTTATGCCTATGTTGATAAGCGCAATCGCATTTTCGGGGAAGAAAAAGATCTCGATTCAAAAGACCACTTGCTCAATGCCAGCTACAAGACTAAAACCGGAAAACTAGTCGGTTACGCCTACTTGCTAGAAGTCGACAACAATACCGATAACAGCCTCGATACTTATGGTTTTAGCTACAACGGCAAAGCCAGTGGCGTAAAATACAAACTTGAATATGCCACTCAAGATGCCGATGCCGGCGCCAATTCATTTTCAGCCGACTACCTTAACGCAGAGTTAGGCACCAGCTATAACAAAGTTAACTTTACTTTAGGTTATGAGCTACTCGGCTCAGACAACGGTCAGTACGGCTTTTCAACACCACTGGCAACCTTGCACAAGTTTAACGGTTTTGCCGATCTATTCTTAGCGACACCAGATGAGGGCTTGGTTGACATTTACGCGACAGTTAGCGGTAAAGCATTTGGCGGTAAATGGGTTGCGACCTATCACGACTTTTCTGCCGATGATAGCTCGCTGGCCGTTGATGACTTAGGTGATGAAATTAACTTGCTTTACGTTCGTCCCATCAACAAAACTTTCACTTTTGGTGCTAAGTATGCCACTTACTCCGCTGGTGACACATCAGGTGGAAGAGTGGATACCGACAAGTTATGGCTGTGGTTAAACGCTAAGTTCTAACAAAAGTTCTAATATAAGTTCTAATATAAGCTCTAACATAAGTTCTAGTATGAGCTTAAAGCAGTTTGGAGTTACCGAAACTAGCGGTAACTCCAACGATTTATTACCACATTTTTACTGAATTTTCGCGACAGCGCTCTTACTGCTATCAACAATCTTGACCAGCTCTTCATCAGGTAAGCATTCACCTTTCGACCAACGCTGTTCAAGCTGCTCGGTCAATAATTCAATACTGCGTTTTTTTTCCTGAAGGCTGACAATCATTTCATCAATGTCTTGCGACTTTTTAGCTAAGGCATTTAAAGCGGCGTGATGATCTAGCTTGGTTTCTGACGATTGAAGCCAGACAATTTCATCGAGAGAAAAACCCAAGCCTTGGGCGAATTTAATGATTTGCAGCGATTTCAGCGCATCTTGATTATAGTCGCGATAGCCACTGGCCAATCGGCGTGAAGGCGGCAAGATACCTTTTTGCTCGTAAAATCGAATAGTGGCATTGGGCACACCACTGAGTGCTGATAGTTGACCAATTTTCATCTTACTTCACCTTACTTTCATCTTTTTTGGCTAACAGTTGTCTCAGTAATTCTTGTTTCAACAAAGTGAGAGTAAACCGCTTGACCTTAAAGTTGACTTTAATGTTACGGTGACATTTAACGACTGTCTACTGATAATGTAATCACCGGAGTGAACATGACCAACAATGTCTTTAGCCCTTTTACCTTGCCCAATGGTAATCAAATAAAAAATCGCGTTGCCAAAGCTGCGATGGAAGAAAATATGGGCAGTGCCGAGCGTCTACCTAATCAAGCACTGTTTAATTTATACAAGCAGTGGGCCGATGGCGGTGTTGGTTTGTTGATTACCGGTAACGTCATGGTGGACCGTTTTGCCATGACAGGTCCCGGCGGTATTGCCCTTGAGCGCGATACCGACTTAACCCTATTCAAACAGTGGGCGAAAACCGCTCAGGCCAATGATACTAAGGTTTGGATGCAGATTAATCATCCCGGCCGCCAAGTTTATAAAAATATGGGTGGCAAGGTATTGGCGCCGTCAGCCGTGAATATGAACATGGGTAAACTTTCCGGTATGTTTGGCCAGCCCAAAGCCATGTCTGAAGCAGAAATTGACGATGTTATCGAGCGCTTTGTCACGACCGCGACGCTAGCGCAACAAGCGGGCTTTGACGGCGTAGAAGTACACGCGGCCCACGGTTATTTACTGTCGCAGTTTCTGTCGCCGTTAACCAATAAGCGCACCGATAAATGGGGTGGCTCATTGGAAAATCGCGCGCGCTTGCTGCTCACCATCGTCGAAAAAATTCGGGAAAAATGTGGTCAACAGTTCGATTTAGCGGTCAAACTGAACTCAGCTGACTTTCAACGCGGCGGTTTTGATGCCAAAGACGCCGCTCAAGTAGTCAACATGTTAGCGAAATACCAACTCGATATGGTTGAGCTTTCTGGTGGTAGTTATGAGTCACCAGCACTGCAAGGCCGCACTGCCGACGATAGTACTTTATCAAGAGAAGCCTACTTCCTCGATTTTTCAGCACAAATTGCCAAAAACTCACCGGTGCCGATTATGACCACCGGCGGTATTCGTCGCTTGCCTGTCGCCAATAAGGTTATTGACAGCGGCATTGATATGGTTGGCATTGGCGGTGCCTTGTCATTCACTCCAAACTTAGTCAATGTTTGGCAACAGCGTCCTGAGTTTGTTGGCCCAGTCCCTGAAATAGACTGGCAACACAAAACCTTCCGCGGCTTAGCGATTATGGCAATAGTTAAACGTCAGTTGCGCCGACTTGGCGCAGGTAAAAGTGCTAAACCTGCGCTTAATCCCTATTTAACGATGTTGATTGATCAAGTCCGCCAAACTAAGTTGACTAAACGCTACCGCAACCAGCTAAAACTCTAATTGTCCTACTAAAAAATTATTTGCCGTCACTATGACCTCATCAAGGTTTGTGTCATAGTGATTGGCAAAGACACTGAAATAATGAGCTATTGATGAGCCAAGCCATTCGTTTAAAAGAAAAATTTGCGCTAATTGACGGCTATTGGCAGCCGAAAATAATTGGTGAGCTCAACGGCCAATACGTTAAATTAGCCAAATTCAAAGGTGAAATGATTTGGCACAGTCACGAGTTTGAAGACGAATACTTTCAAGTGGTCGCTGGCGAAATCACTATCGCCCTCAAAGAGCCCTGCCCAACTAGTGGCCAGCTTATTGAAAAAGCAGTTACTCTAAAACAAGGTGAGTGCTTAATCGTGCCTAAAGGTATTGAGCACAAACCGCAGGCAGACAGCGAAGCGCACGTGTTAATGTTTGAGCCTAAATCAACCGCTCACACTGGTGATCTTGATAGCGAGATCACCGTTGCCACCGAAGATCAAGACTGGATATAATGATTTTCTAACCAAGGGTAATATCGTCAATTAAAGGATTAATATGCGCACCATATTCAAGCTACTGTTTATCTCTACACTTACGCTAAACAGCGTAATGGGCAACGCCGAACCTTTTAAGTCGCTAGAACAAGGTAAAATACTGCGCTCAGTAAATTGCTTTGGCGGTTTTTTTAGCGAATACCAAAGCTGGCTCAACTTTATCGAGCAAAAGAATCTCAAAAAGCTCAAAGATAAAAATAAAGTCGATAAAGTGATGGCTCGGTTTAAGCAAAGTAACACGATTGAAGACTTCCAACGTTATCGCAAAAACATCCAATGCAGTAATTTTATCTATAGCGTCGATGGGCACCCAGTTAAAGGCTTTTTAATTAGCCCCAAGCAGTACCAAAACAACAGCAATACTAAGCTTCCGGTGATCATTTTCAATCGCGGCGGCAATGGCAACTTTGGCGCGGTTAAATTCAGTACTATGTTCAACAAACTGTTCCCGCTGGCAGATAAGGGCTACATCATTATCGGTAGCCAATATCGCGGCACTTTCATGCAAAAATCAAAAGTACAAGACCAGTTTGGCGGCGATGATGTCAACGATATTTTGGCCTTGTTTGACATTATTCCAACCATTGAACACGCCGACCAAAATCGAATCGGGATGTTTGGCGCCAGCCGCGGAGTGATGCAAAGCTACTTAGCATTAAAAGGCACCAAACAAGCAAGCCAAGTCAAAGCACTAGCGACAATTGCTGGCGTCTCAGATCTGTTGGCACGGCTAAAAACTCGACCACAAATGGAAATGGTCTACCGCAAGCGTATACCCGACTATGAGGCCAACAAAATACCGGAACTGAACAAGCGCTCGGTTATTCAATGGCTCGACCAGTTACCCGCTGAGTTGCCGATTCTTATTATGCATGGCGATCAAGACAAAAGAGTCAATATTGTCGAGTCTGAGCGTTTAGTGTCAGCATTAGAAGCCGCCCAGCACCCTTATAAATTTATTCGCTACCCCGACGATAATCACTATTTGACAAAAAATAAGTCACAAGTACAACAAGAGCTTGTAAACTGGTTTAACCAATACTTATAACTCACCTCGATCACTAGCGCGGAGATTACAATGAAAAAATTACTGTCTGTTGGTTTAATGGCATTGGCGTTAACTGCCTGTTCTGACGATGAAGTGGGCGATGTTTCACTAGGTGTTTTTACCACCAATGACATCAAGCTCAATGCCATGGTTGACCCAATTGTCACCGGCGTGACTTGTCATGTTGCCTCCGTTGAAGCCGATTTGTCATTTTCAGACCCAAGCGATAGCTCGATCGCTTGTCGCCAAACAGGTGAGATAACCGCCGCGATGATTGCCCAAATAGACAAAAGCGACTCTGGCGAAGTGGTATTTAAGAAGTCGAAAAGTATCTTCTTTAAAAATATGAAAATTCGCCGTATTTTTGATGCCGACAGCCAAACCTTGATGTATTTGTCGTATTCCACCAAGGAGACGTCGGGTAGTTTTAAGCACAGTTTATCAACCGTGCCGCTATGGGGTACTAGCGCTTATCAAGCTGCGCCAAAAACTAACTAGCTCATCACGATTTAAAACATATGGAGTAACAAAATAGAAAATGGATAAAGATATAGAAAACAAGCACCAATGGTTTCAATTTAATAAGTTAGTTTGGGGAGTATTACTAACTGTCGGCTTTTTAATAGGGCTTGCCTTAACTGTTTACGTTATAAAATTTGGTGTACCTCTACCTATTCATAGCTTAGGCACTCTTGAACAATTTGGTTCATTTGGTGATTTCGTCGGTGGCATAATGAACCCACTTTTACAATTTATTGTTATAGCGATGCTATTTTGGAGTATAGACATCCAGAGAAAAGAGCTTTCTGCGACAAACAATACATTAAAGATGACTCAAAAAGAATTGGAGCAAAGCCGTAAAGCTACCGAGCTAAGCGCAATATCACTTGAAAAACAAGCGACTATTCAACAGCAACAACTTGAACGTACAGCAATAGAAAATATATTCTCTATTACAGCTTCAGATTTAGAAACATTAACTACTTTTCAAGCGAATATACGCGTTACCGTCGAGACGAATGAAGTAGTGACACACACAAGACTAGAATCAGTAGTTAGAGATATAAAATCACGTAACTACAGGTACGTGAAAGCAGTGACTATAGTAGCTCCAACGGAGGAATCAGAACAAGCGCTTTTCAGAATCTCAGGTAAAGTAGAAGAACTGCAATTTTTGATCAAGCACTATGCTCTAGAAGGTGGTTCATCACATATTGTTGAACATTGGCTCAAAAAACTGTTTCCTTATTTAGTTTTATTAACCAAATATCAAAATGTTCTTCCTGCTGTCTATAGCTGTGTAAATGATCACGACAAAATACTATCGGAGATAGTAGCAACACTCGTGTCAAAAAAACCAAATATCGCCTTAGAGTTAAAGCAATATACGATTTCGTCACTGCACTAAGCACAAAGTATAACTAATTAGTCACTTGCTTAATCGGTATCTGATACTGGCTGATTAAACTCGACAGTTCTGATTTACACGAGCCGCAGTTAGTGCCGCATTTTAAACGCTGGCCTAACTGCTCAACGCTCTTGTCACCGTGCTCGGTAATAGCATTGATAATCTGCTTTTCACCCACTTTAAAACACGAGCAAATCGTCCGGCCATTGAGGTACTCACTGGCAATTTCACGATTAAAGATCTGCTGCAGTTGCTCTGCGGTCAGTGCATCTAGCGCCAGTAAATCATTCAGCCAATCACTGTTGAGTGATAATCGCTGGCGGCTGCTAAAGCCCGCATACATTAATCTTTGCTCTTTTAAGGCAACCAGACAAGTAACGCCAGTAAAACTAGTGGCGAAACTAAACCATTGAAAACTCTCATCTTCAGCGTTCAGCGCTTTCGACCACGCCAACGTATCTAACTGTTGCGCCGTTTGGCCTTGCTGCGCGGCAAAGTATTCATAACCTTCTGCCAATCGGCTTTTCACCCAATAATCGGTGGATAAATCGAGTGGACTACGGCTAACACCGTAAAAATAACGGTTAATATCAGTAATTGGTTTGAGCTGGACTGCGCCAGATTTTAACGCCGGTTGACCCGAAACGGGATCGTGCCATGAACCGTAACAAGCACTGATATGAGCAGCAGACGCGGTTTGCTGATTCCAATGCAGCGGTGCAAATAATTCCCCGCGTCGCTGAGCCTCAGTCAGTTTTACTGGCAGTAATAACTCACCATGTGCAGCGCTCAACTCGACGAAATCACCTGTTTCTAAACTGAGCGACTTGGCATCTAATGGATGAATATCAACAAACGGCTCCTTAGTGTGTTTGGCCAAAGTCGGCGATTTACCAGTGCGGCTCATGGTGTGCCAATGGTCTCGCAGTCGTCCGCTATTTAAAACATAGGGAAATTCTCGACAAGTGATTGAGCTGCGCTGTTTAGCTGATACTGAAACAAAATTGGCTTTGCCCGATGGTGTATAGAATTTTCCGTCGCTAAACAAACGACTACAGCCTTCGGGATATTGGCTATTTACCGGCCATTGAATCGGTCGTAAATTGTCGTACTGCTTTTGGCTTAACTCCGCAAGCCCTGAAATATCAAAATCTCGCACAGGGTAACCATTAACGCCGTTGTTATATGCGGAAAGCTCAGCGTGCTCCTTAAATATCTCACTGACATCGCGATAGTCAAAGGCTTGGCTAAAACCCATTTTTTGGCCGACTTCGCTGATGATTTGCCAGTCGTTACGGGCTTGTCCCGGCGCTTGCATTAAGCCGCGTTGGCGTGAAATACGGCGCTCGGCGTTGGTGACTGTGCCATTTTTTTCGCCCCAAGTTGTCGCGGGCAGCTTAACATTGGCGTAAGCCATAGTATCGGTACTGGCCATGCAATCAGATACTACTACTAATGGGCAGTTGCTCAGTGCTTCCGACACTTTAGCGCGATTGGGCACGCTGACCATAGGGTTAGTGGCCATGATCCAAACCGCTTTTATTTTGCCTTCGGCAATTTGATCAAACATATCGATCGCCTTAGTACCGGCTTGTTGCGCCATGGTTGGCGACTGCCAAAAGGTTTGCAGCCAAGCCTTGTGTTCAGCGTTATCAATGTCCATGTGAGCGGCTAACATATTGGCTAAGCCGCCAACTTCACGACCGCCCATTGCATTCGGTTGGCCGGTAATTGAAAATGGTGCGGCGCCCGGTTTACCGATACGGCCAGTCGCCAAATGACAGTTGATAATCGCGTTACACTTATCGGTGCCCTGCTCGGATTGATTGACCCCCATCGAATAAAAACTAATTGTTTTATTCGTATGGGTAAACAAATGATAAAACTGTTCAAGCAAACCTAGATCAAGGTCACAGTACTCGGCAGTTGCCGCCAGTGAGCAGCGACTGACATTTGCTTTAGTTTCAGACCAGTTTTGACAATGATCATCAATATAGTCTTGGTCTATTGCGCCGTGCTCGATTAAATAATTGAGTAAACCATTAAACAGCGCGACATCGGTATCAGCTTTCAATGGCAGGTGTAAATCGGCAATCTCACAACTAGCGGTGCGACGTGGATCTACGACAACAATTTTAAGCTCTGGGTTAATTTTTTTCGCTCGTTCAATACGTTGAAACAGCACAGGGTGGGTCCATGCAGCATTAGAGCCAATTAACACTAATAAGTCGCAACACTCTAAATCTTGATAATTACAAGGGACGGTATCAGAACCAAAAGCGCGTTTGTAACCGGCAACAGCAGACGACATACACAGCCTAGAATTAGTGTCGATATTGGCACTGCCAATAAAGCCTTTGATCAGTTTATTGGCGACATAATAGTCTTCGGTCAGAATCTGCCCCGACACGTAAAAGGCGACGGCGTCAGGCCCGTGTTCGGCAATAATTTTGTTAAATTGTTCGGCAACATAATCGGTCGCCTGTGGCCAAGTAACGGTTTGGCCATTGACTTCTGGCGCCAGCAAACGGCCTTCGCGGTCGATGGTTTCGAGCAAATTAGTGCCTTTAATGCACAAGCGCCCATAGTTTGCCGGATGGTCGCTACTGCCTTGTAAGCTCACTGGCATATTGCCCGCTTTAGTGACATCGAGGCCACAACCGACACCACAATATGGGCAGCTAGTTTGTACTAAATTAACCTCTGACATCTCGTTCTCCTCACGTAAACCTTTGAGCCTAACCACTAGTGATGATGTTACTACCACAATGACATCACCTAATATGATTGGCCCTAAAAGCAAAAAGGCGCATGCGAAACCTCGCACTGCGCCTTTGCAATTAACATTTTAAATTTTTCGTTTTTCCGATTAACCAGCTAACTGCGTCTTTGCAGCTCGATCGCGGTTAGTTTGTTTAACTTACTGCCAATAACCTTTGCATCGCGATATACAAATCAGGACGATACACTTGTTTGACAATTTGGTGTTGCTGACTTTGACTTAACTCACCATTTAATTGCCCCGCTGTCGCCATTTTTTCTAACAATTGATAGCCCTGAGTTAAGGTTGGCTTATTCGCTTCTTGGCTGATAAAGCGATTGTAAGCGACGACTTTTCTCGGCGGTTCGCCACGTTCAGTTAAACAACTGTCGAGTAAGGATGGAGCGACCACGCTTAACTCTTCGTTTAAATACTCAGATGAACTCAAGATAACCGCCGCTTCAAAGCGGTTAATCGGCTCAGCCAACCACTGGCAAGCTTGCTGAACTGCCGCCAGCAAGGCCAAAAAAGTGTTTGGGTTTTGCTGCTGCCAGCGCTCGGAAACAGCGAGCACTTTTTCAGGCGCTTGCGACCATATATCGCATGACGTGATCACAGTAACACCGATATCCGCTCGAACCGCTTTAGCATTCCACGGGTTGCCAACACAAAAACCGTCGATATCGCCACTTTCAAGGGCAGCGTTCATATCGACAGGTGCAATCACCATGACGTCAATGTCGCTATCAATATCGATATCGGCGCTTTTTAACCAATCTCTAAGTTGGTAAAAATGACAAGAATACGGATGGACAACGGCAAAGGTTAACTTTGCCAAGCCCTGTTGTTTGCGCTTAGCAATCGCTAACTTTAAATAGCTCGCGGTTAACGGCAGTTTCGGCGTTTGTTGTTCAAATTCATCACTAACTTGGCACACTTCTCGATAAAGCGCTTTTGAGAGCGTGATGCCGTTGCCGTTCATACTCAAGTTAAACGCGGTAATTAACGCATTACCACTATTCGCCCCAGTACAGCTAGCCAGTGGTATTGGCGCTAACATTTGAGCGCCATCAAGCAAACCTGCTTGTAGTTTATCGCGTAAGGTTGACCATGAGTGTTGCAGTGCTAAATCAACCGTTAACCCCCAGTGTTGGAATAATCCTAAATGCTTGGCGATAACTAGCGGTGCGCTATCGGTCAATGCAATAATGCCCAAAGTTAACTGCGTTTTTTCTAACGCCTTGGCTGTATTACTGGTCATTACTGCTTACCTCCGGCCATTAACTGCATCATATCAACCATATTTTTGGCAACGTCTTCCATTTTTTGGCCATTGTTCATCGCCATTTTTCTAATCGCGTTATAGGCTTGTTGCTCACTCATGCCCTGCTGCTCAATCAGAATAGCCTTGGCTTGGTCGACCCACTTGCGAGAGGCCAGTTTGCGCTTGGCTTGGTCGAGTTCATCGCGCAATTTTTGAAACTCATTGAATCGCGCGACCGCGACATCGAGAATAAACTTGGCTTTATCTGGTCTGGTGTCACTTGTAATGTAAGCGCTTACACCAGCCTTAATTGAGTCATTGACCATATCCGGCATTTGATTGTCAGAAAACATCACTACGGGCTTGGGGTTGTATGCCGAAATTGTCGCCAAACTCTCAATGGTGTCGCGATTGGGTGACTCGATATCAATTAAAATAATATCAGGCTGATGACGCTCTACCTCTTTGAGTAGCGACATACTGGTGTGAGCCAAGTGAATTACCTGATACGGTGTATCTGCCAACGCTGACTGAAAAGACTGGGCGCGTGCCATATCATCGTCAATCACCAACACGGTTAACTGTTCTTGTTTTTTGGTCAAAGCGAATACCTAAACAACTTCACCATTCAATTATTGATAACCAATAACAAAACAACTTTTATACCAACCGACAACGTGGCAACAAAAACACATAACTAATTGAAAAAATTAAACTAAGCTTATTTTTTAAAATAAACATCAACACTTAAACTGGTATTAATGCACCAAAATAGGGATTTCACTTATCAGGCTCGCCAAAGCTGTGCAAATTGGCTAGGCTAGTATTGTTAATTGTTTAACCATGATTAGGGACAACAGCTATGATAGTCGTCAAATTACTAGCCGCAGTTATTGCAATTGCCTATGGTTACCAAGAGCTTTATCAACAAACTAGCGCAAATTTTATTGGTTGGTTAGCGATTGCAGTTGGCATTGTGATATTACTTTCGTGCGTAGCTAAAGTTAAACACGGAAAAAATGGTTCAACAGCTTGGTTTACCCATATTGATAATAGTAATGACAGTGGTAGTAGCAGTGATGGCGGTGGCGGCGACTAAACCTTCACAACAATAGTGAGCAAAAATAATGGCGAAATCAGCGAAACAGCAACTCCATACTAATAAGAAGACAAAACAAGTCGTTTTAGATAAAGATTTCGCTGGTGTAAAAAAGGGACAAAAACTCTTCGTTGCGACACCGCAACTAGTAAATCACTACATAAAACAAATTCCCTACGGCGAGAGTACCACCATTGTCGAGCTGCGTAATAAAATGGCCGCTGATCACCTGTGTGATGCAAGTTGTCCTGTTTCAACGGCAATATTTATTCGCATTGCGGCACAGGCAGCTATCGACGAACTAGAGCAAGGCGAACAGTCAGTCTCTGAGATCACACCTTTCTGGCGGCTATTAACTTCTACAGACAAAATAACTCAAAAACTAACGATAGATAGCAATTGGTTAGATAATCAGAGACAACTGGAACAAGGGTATTAATCCGAATGATCTATTTATTTGATTGGGGAGATACCCTAATGCAGGATTTACCGGGGCAGCAAGGAAAAATGTGTAATTGGCGACAAGTGAAAACGGTTGATGGCGCATATCAAGTGCTGGAAAAGCTGAGCCAACAACACGCTATTTACATCGCCACTAACGCTGCCGATTCTTCTGCACAAGAAATAGAGCAAGCTTTTGCTCGCGTCGGGTTAAGCCAGTTTATCAGCGGTTATTTTTGTCACGCAAATCTCGGACTAAACAAATCAAGTCCGGCTTTTTATCAAGCGATACTAACGAAACTAAAAATACCCGCTGAATTAGCCAAGACGGTTACCATGATTGGCGATAGCTATGATAAAGATATCGCGCCCGCTATCGCCGCTGGACTCAACGCTACTTGGTTACAAGGCGATAGCGCCACTAAAATAAGTGAAAAAAACAACCGTATCAAAACGATTCCATCACTAAAAGCACTACTAACTGATACTACTTAGCGCTTACAGCAACCACTTATACATTACTAGTGCATCAACATAGCCTAAATTGGGGTGATTAAATGCCTTTGGTAACTGCCCAACGGTATTAAAACCTAATTTTTGCCATAACTTGACCGCACCAGTGTTAGAGCTGGCGACGAAATTAAATTGCATAGCTTGATAGCCCAACTCAAGCGCTATATCTTGTGAATGCTGACACATAAGTGTTGCCAAACCTTTACCTCTAGCACTTTCAGAGACCATATAGCCACAATTACAAACATGACTACCAGGGCCAGCTTGGTTGGTTTTAATGTAATAACTGGCAACGACCTCGCCCTCACATTCAACTACATAGGTTTGCCTAGGCATTACCAACCACAGCTTCTTTGCTTGCTCTTGTTCAATATCTCTCGGATACGCATACGTTTCCCCCAAGCGAGCAATATCGCGAAAAATAGGCCAAATTGCTGACCAATCATCATCAGTTGCTAATCGAATATTCATTAATCTAAGCAGCTAATAATTTTTTCAGCAATTTCGGCTAAATGTTGTTGGTCGGCAAACTCAGCGGCATGCTGTCGCAAGCCCGACAGTGAGCCCGGTAAAATATGAAAATGGAAATGTGGTACCGTTTGGCCACCTTCTTTGCCATTAAACTGAAAAACACTACTGCCATTGACTGCCATTGCCTTTTGCACTGCAGTACCAACTTTTTGTACTGTTTTCATACACGCGAGTGCCGCTTGCTCTGAAAGGTCGTAAATTGTCATCGCTGGTTCTTTTGGAATCACGAGGACGTGACCATCGCGCTGAGGCATTACGTCCATAAAGGCTAAGCTGTGCTCATCTTCATAAATTTTAATACTTGGTAGTTCATCACGTAAAATTTTGGCAAAAACGTTATCTTGATCGTAAACGCTAGTCATCGACATATTCCTATTAATTCGCTCAATAAAGCACTTGAGAAGTAGAGGCTTAGAATCTAATCATTATTAGGGCATTTGTCAGCTACTTTTAACCTTTAGCGCCATTCACTAGCACAATTAATCAATCGAAAGTTGATAAATGATCTCGAAATGGTACTAATGCATCATTAAAATCAGTTTGCCCTAAGCCCAGCCTGAAATAATATCCTGATAGGCCAAATAACCCACTGGGCAATACAGTAACCCCCGACTTTAGCGCACAGTCAATTGCCCAGTTTTCCATCGCGCTGCTTTGCCCATCTTCGAAGGGTTCGACAATGTGATCAGCGACTTTAACTAACGTCATGATGCCCGCTTGTGGCTGATGCCAACTAAGCAAACCTGGAAACTCATTAACCAACTGCTGAAATGCGGCAATATTGTCTGCAATGATTTGATTATTCTGACGTACTAGCTGCTGCCAGTTGCTCAAGGCGACTAGCGCTAATTGTTCATCAACTATTGAAGTGCAAATTGAACTGTAGCACTTTTGTGCCAGTAACCCTTGATGGAGCGCTGAGTTTTTGGTTACTAACCAGCCAATGCGCAAACCACCAAGACCTAGGCTTTTTGACATCACCGAAACAACGACACCTTTTTCATAGTTAAGTATCTGATGACCAAGCGCTTGCTCGCGATAATTACTGGCTTGGCTGACATCATCCATCAGTAAGTAACTATTATGCGCAGCGGCGAGTTCGAGAATCTGCGCGACTTGAGCTTGTGACAAGGCAGCACCAGTTGGATTATGAGGGCTGTTGATCACCACAAGTTTGGTACGCGCCGAAAACAGTTTAGCAAACTCAGTTAAATCGAGCTGCCAAGCGTTGCCGAAACTCAGTGGATAGCTTTTGACTGTTGCACCGAGTTGACTTGCCATCGCCACCAACGAAGGATAACTTGGCGTTAAGGTAATCACTTCATCTTCTGGCGTGAGTACATGCTGATAAAGCGCCTGCAGACCTTCTTGAGCGCCAGCAAAGGTGATGACCTGATCAGGGTTAATTTGATTATCACCACTTTGAGAATTGATGTTTGCTACATCTATTTCAGCATCATAATACGAATTATTGAGTTCGGTGTGGAATTGGGCAATAGCGGTTCTTAACGCAATATCCCCTTGAATTGATGCATAACCGAGTTCAAGTTGATTAATGCGCTGCTTTTGTGAACAGTTCGCCATCTCCATAAGCTGCTGATAGCTTAATGTTTTAGCGCCTGACTGGCTCAAGTTAAATCTGCGCTTAGGCTGATAACCACACTTAGATTGCTGACCATGGTCAGCGGCTAAAATATCATTTAGCCGCTGACCAAAGCCAATGTGTGCTGGAAGCGTTAATTTCAATATTGAATCCTTGCTGTTAACAACTACCGTCGGCCTAGTTAGGCTTTTTGCGCCACACTGAAAGTTCTGGCTGGGTTACTGAGAATTTTCTATCAGCAAATTTCAGTACACGGGTCAATTGACTGGTTTCGACTAAATCAAAGTGTTCACTCAATTGCTGGCGAACGCCCTCAAAGCCCGTGACATTTTCCCCATTAACTTTAATACCGCCAAGTCGCTTATCAGCGTCAATAGCACTAAAATCGTAATTTGATATCACTATTAATAAGCCTTGTTGGTTGAGGCGCTCATGTACCGACTGCAAGAAACGCTTGCCGTGATAACTCTGCTCCAGTACTTGCTGCGCAACGACAACATCATAACCAGCGAAGATTTGCTTTAAGTTGCTAGTATCACCTTGGCTAAACAAGATGTTCTTACCCTCAGGTAGCTTCAGCTCAGCCAGGCTGACTTCTTTAAAGTCGACAATTTCACCTTCATTTTCAATTGCGTAGCGCACAATACCCGCTTGTTGCAACTGCACTGGGTGTTGAATAATACCGGCAGAAAAATCAACGCCGTCAACATGGTCAAAATACGGTGACAACTCAAAACTGCTGCGGCCGGTGCCACAACCTAAATCGAGCAGTTTGCTGGTGCCAATGCCAAGTTGCTTGGTAATACTCAATACTTTCTCAGAGACTTGCACGGCAAAGTTATCAACCCCCAAATAATTGTCACCGTAGTGGCTTTCTAGCAACGCGGCTATCTCAGGGTTAGTTTCAAATTGATTGACAGGTGTTACTGGCACATCGGCATTTTGCGAGGCGATATATCTAAAACCAGCATGTTGGAAAAAGTGACGGCGAAACGCGTAGCGCGAATGTTTTATCGCTTCATTGCCGGTAGAGATCCAAGAGCCACCTTTGATTAGGTTGTGTTTACCGTCAAAGGTTGGCGTTGAAAAGTCATCATATAAGGGGTGAACTTTGAAACCGTCGAAACCGTCGATGGCAGATTCTGTCCACTGCCAAACGTTACCGATAACATCAAAGACATCTCC
The DNA here is from genome assembly GCF_017744155.1 of Endozoicomonas sp. G2_1. Taxonomy (GTDB): domain Bacteria; phylum Pseudomonadota; class Gammaproteobacteria; order Enterobacterales; family Alteromonadaceae; genus JAGHQT01. The sequence goes on from NZ_JAGHQT010000002.1 coordinate 76,625, forward strand.
TTGCTCAGTTTTCGTTGCAAAGCGGTCGACAGGACATGACGATGCGAAGAACTCTAAGTTGATGTTACCAGGCGCTTCTTGCCAATCAGTAAAATCTGCCGGCTGTTGCTCTCGTAAGCAGTACCATTCGGCTTCAGTCGGCAGTCGAATAAACTGGCCGGTTTGAGCGCTTTTCCAGTTACAGAACGCTTTCGCCTCAAGGTAGTTGACCTCCGCAGGCCAATTCAGAGGTAGTGGAATTTCTGCCAACAAATTTCGTTGAAAGTATTGATCAGCTCGTTTTGACCAAAAGCGCGGTAACGGCTCTTGCTGCTCATCACCGCGACACTTACCTTGCTTGAACGCCAACCAATGCTGGCCTTCTTCGGTCCACCATTTTGCTTCTTGATAACCACCGTCTTCAACAAAGGCGAGAAACTCTTGGTTTGATACTAAATACTTAGCTGCTTGAAAATCATCAACTTGCACTGTTAACTGACCGTACTCGTTGTCCCAACCATAAGTTTGTGCGCTTGCTGGCTTACCCAATGCCATAGTTTGACCACTAATCGCGACTAAATCATTGATGGGGGCTTCACCAACAAACGGACAGCTTTGCCAATTTGACTCTTGCTGCTCAGACGGTTGATCGAGGTACTTGAGCGGTAGCATTCGCATAATCACCGACGAGGTTTCAAGGTGAATACGCTCGTGTTCGCTGCCCATTAAAATCACCCAAGCCAATGAATCTTGCGTGATTGGTAAGCTCAGCTCCATGGTGTCGATCAAGTTATCAACCAAAACAGCGACTTGCTTGCGATATTCGCGCACTTCATCAACTGTTGGCCAATCGTAATGCTCGCTGTTTAGGTCGTCCCAGCTCATTTCATCAACACCCACCGCGCAAATAGCTTCAAGCTTGTCATTAACGCGACTTGAAATATATTTGCCCAGCATTAGCTTATTGATATAAAACGTCGCCGTGTGACCATAATAAAAAATCAGTGGATGGCGCAAAGGTTCTGGTCGCAGATAAAACGCACTGTCGTCGTTAATAAGGGCAAACAGTGCTTCGTAAGTTTGCCAACTGTTATGAAAATACTGTTTTAGCTCTGCCCGCTTTTGGGCTACTGAATCACCGGTGAGTAACGGCGTTTTCGCCTGTTTTTTCGTGATATCGTTCATAAGAATAGTCAGTCTATTTGTTTGTCATTATTTTTGTCATTCGCGCTATCATGCAACAATAATTGAAGCCTGATACTGCGCCAACAAGGTTCGTTTTATTTGTTTCCCATAGCTACTACCGGCAACCTGACTAGGTGTATCAAGCTTCACTATGGCATCAATACTGTCGCTAAACCAATCGCTTTGCTCGAACAAGGATATCGCTCCTAGTTCGGTGACTCCCGATATAGTGACGTCGTACAAGGAGTTAGGTAAAAGCTGTTGATTTAAATTCTTTGTGTTATCTATTTCAGGGTCTTGTCGACCTTCGTTTTGTCTGTATACGTGCAGGGCATCAATTAAGTTTAATAGCGCGTAGATGACATTGAGGTACGGGTTATAGGCCTCACTTGCGGCACCTAGTCTGTGCTCCACTCGCGCCGTTTTTTGCCAGTGATGTTCAGCTACTAAAACATTTTGCTGATGATCGTACAGCAAGGCCTGTTCACCCATTTTTTGGTTGTGCTTGCCCAACTCGCGATACAAGGCGACACTGCCTTGGTGACCGCCAGAAATATCATTTGGAGAACAAAGCTCATCGGCTAAACCGTATCGGGTTTTCAATGCGAACCGCTCAAACGCTTCCTGCTCTGGTAAATACAAAAGGCAGTTTGCCAAACTGGTGTCGATAAAACACTGTTGTAAGCACTCACCAAAGTTGGCATCGGCAACGAGGTTATTACCCGCTTGATCAAGCACGCTAACATTTAGCTGAATGGCGTTGGGAATGTGAACATCACGGGTGTCGCTGGTAAATATATTTTTACTACCAGAAGCTAACTTACCTTTATCGCCAGCCCACACTACAGGCTTAATCAAGGTTTTATCTACTCCTTGCTGAGCCAGTAACTCTGGAAGATAACGAATGGCACAGTCGAGGTTTTGTGCCTCTTTCAAAGGTGTTTGACCAGCAAAAATAGAGACGTATTCCCACTGCTGCTGCCAATACTCACTCACCAGTTCACCATCAATATTCAGTGCTTTGAGTTGACGATTGATTTTCGAATAATCGAGTTTAAGGTCAGCTGATTTGGTTTGATAACACCCTTCGAGTTCAAAATGCACTAACGGTGTATAGCCTAGGTTGCCAATGTAACGTTGAAGCTGAGAAATAGTATTAGACCAGAGTTCAAGCATAGAGAGTGTTATTTAAGCGCTGATGAATATTTATAATGTGAGGTTTAAAAGTGGAGATTGTATCGAGTATCAGCTTGCATGGTAACTTACCACTTGTGCTTTGCCTGCCCTTTTAGCTTGATAAAGCGCCTTGTCTGCACAGCTATATAACGTTTGGCTATCGGCAAGAGTGCTAGAATAATTGGCAACACCAATGCTCACTGTAACTTCAACACGGTCTGAACTTACCGGCTCCAACTTAGCTCCGGTAGTTAATGGTACACCGTGCTGACTAATCGCTGTTAACAAGCGCTCGGCTATATCATGGGCTTGCTCAGCTGCTATTCTCGGCAAGATTGCCATAAATTCCTCACCGCCAATTCGACCAAAAACGTCTTGTTGTCGCAACGTTTTCTTCGCTTGTTTGGCAACTTGCTTAATCACTTGATCACCAATGGGATGACCAAAGTTATCATTAATTTTTTTAAAATCATCAATATCAAAAACCATTAAAGCAAACGACAATTTATCTTCTTTCCCATCAACTAGGCTATTGAGATATTCAAACATATAGCGACGATTATAAACTTGCGATAAGGGGTCAATAATCGTCAATTGTTTCATTTTCGCATTATTGCGCCGTTGTGTTACCAATAAAGTGGCGATGTAGATCACAATTAATAAAATAAAGACAATTAAATAACGCTGTTGTTGATTTTGTTGCTGTTTGCGTACAACTTCCAAACTTTGCACTCTAGCTTGTTGCTTCAACAGCGATATCTCGGTTTTTTGGCGTTCGTATTCCAGCGACGCTCTAACACTGATTAATCGTTCACTGGCATTTTTTTTGTAAAGTGCCTCGTTCTTCTCTTGATAACTGTGCAGCAAATCATAAGCTTGTTCTAAATTGCCATTAGCCTTTGCAAGTTCCGCTTCTATTTTAACGATATCAAGCTGCCAAGAGGTACCGTTTAATTCCTCTATCCCAAATAATATATCTCTGGCTTGAGCAAGAGCTTTTTCAGCCTCTTTGAGTTGGTTTAATGCAATAAAACAAGTAGCTCGTCGTTTGTATAGCTCGGCGTCGTAATCTTTTGGGCCGTTTAATGTAAAAGCTTGACTAATAACAGGTAGTGCCGCTTGACACTGTTTATCTTCAGCGAGTGTCATCCCCAAACCATAGGCTGCAAAATAACTCACTTCGACATTGGGTGTATAAGACAAGATTTGTTGATAGTTGCGAAACTCTTCAATCGCTTTTTGGTATTTTCCCCAATAGCGATAGGTGGACGCTAAGCCATAGGTTGCCTCAGCGATATAAGCAGGATAATTCAGCGCTCGATAGGTTTCTAATGCTTTGTGATAATAGTCTATCGACTTTTCATACTCTGCCATATAACCATAAATCGCACCATAAGTCTCATTGATTACAGCAACCAGTAATTTGTCATCTAGTGCAAAAGCATCGACATAGGCTTGTTGAATCTCGTTAAGAGACGTTTCATATAGCTGAGTCAAACTTAAAACATAAGCAATATTCTGTTTAGCGTGCAAATAAATCCGATGCAAGCTGTGTTTTTGTGATTCAGCTAGTGCTTTTCGATAAAACTCTAAGGCTTTGGCATATTCAGCGTCTCGCACAGCGGCAATACCGGCAAATAACATGAAGCTCGCAACTATTTCGGCTTCAGTATTAACATCAATCAGCTGATACGCTCGACGAACAGTGGTGTCGAATTCTTGATAAAAGTACAGTGAATTTTCGGCATAAGCTTTTTCTTTTAACCAGCGTAGTTCAGTTTCAGGGCCAGAGTCGACGGCCTCTGACTCTAACGATAACAAGGTTTGATAACTGGAATATGGCGCAGTATTAGTTTGCTGCTCAGCGTGTTTGAGAAAATCGAGTTGGTCTGCTTGCGCGACGAACGAAAACACCAACATAAATGCCGGAATCCCTCCTTTCTTTAACCCAAATAAGTAAAGTAACCGCATACAAACTAGTACTTTTTGAAAACTACGTTATTCACCATAACAAAATTAACTGCATTGGCAACAGAATATATGCCACCTCTGATAACCATAGCTATATTCTGCTGTTATTGCTATGCTAAACCAGCACGCAGTGACTGAATACACAACATTAGCACTGCATTATTTTCGCCGAGCTATTCATGCTAAGTCGTCAGTGAAGTATTCACGCGATATGCCGGTCTAGCCGTGGTAGTGATTTTGAATACAGGCTCTTATCCGCGTTCAAAATTGCTATCGCCAGGGTTAATGAGGAAACGAGTTAGCCTCCCGACATTTGGAAAGGTGATATGTTAACAGACACTTTTGGCCGCAGGTTTTACTACCTGAGGCTTTCTATTACTGACGTTTGCAATTTTCGCTGCAACTACTGCTTACCTGATGGCTATCAGTGTCAGCACAATCGAGACTTTCTCTCAACCGATGAGATATCTCGATTGATGAGAGCATTTGCGCAGCTGGGTACGGAAAAAATTCGCATTACTGGTGGTGAACCTTCACTGCGTAAAGACCTGCCCGACATTATCGCAGCCGCAAAACAAACACCTGGTATCAAAAAAGTCGCAATCACGACTAATGGCTATAAATTGCCTGAGCACTTGCCGAGTTGGCTAGATGCTGGCATCGATGCCATCAATATTAGCATCGACAGCCTTGATCCTAGACAATTTCAATCGATTACGGGGCACAACAAACTCGACACGATCATGCGCGGTATCGACCAGGCGCTGGAAACCTCTGACGTTACCATTAAGGTCAACTCAGTATTAATGCGCCAACACAATGCGGGAGAGCTCAACCAATTTTTAACTTGGTTAAAGAACAAGCCAGTAACCTTGCGCTTTATTGAACTGATGGAAACGGGTGACAACAAAGCGTTTTTTAACGCCCAGCACGTTTCAGCAAGTAACTATAAAACAGAGCTGATGCTAGGCGGCTGGCGCCCGATGATAAGAGAAAAGTCAGCCGGCCCGGCGCAGGAGTTTTACCATCCAGACTATCTTGGTAAAGTTGGTTTGATCATGCCATACAGCAAAGACTTTTGTAGTAGCTGTAATCGTTTGAGAATTAGTAGCCTAGGAAAGTTGCACTTATGCTTATTTGCTGAACAAGGGCTAGACATTAGAGCGTTTTTGCAATCGGACGATGTCGAACCACTAAAACAACAATTGGTCGCACTGTTAGGGCAAAAAGCTGAAAGCCATTATCTGCACGAAAATTTAACCGGCGCCACGACCCAATTGGCAATGCTCGGAGGCTAACTATGTTGCAAAAAATGTGGCTAAAATTGGTGATTAAGCCATGATGTTCACAGTGCCCAAACAAAAGCCATCACAAAAAACAGCAATGCCAGATGCGAATGAGGTCAATAGCGATTGCATTGGTATTGTTCTCGCTGGTGGCCAATCGAGTAGAATGGGACAAGACAAAGCCAAGCTCGTGCACGCAAGTCAGCAAACCATGCTTGAGTTTAGCAAAAAAATGCTCAATCAAGTGGGTATCAAAAATATCGTCATCAGTGGTGACAACTACGATGTTGCCGACCAAGCCCCAGCCTTAGGGCCACTGGAAGGGATTAAGTCGGTCTATCATCGCTACCCTACGGCACAAGCATTTTTAATTATGCCGGTTGATTTGCCGTTAATTGGTCAAAGTACCTTAGCCAAGCTGAAACACGTAGGACAAATGAGCCAACAGGCGTGCTTTTTTAGCGATCATTTTTTGCCGCTATACTTGCCAAATAACCACTATTGTCAGCATTTTTTTTTACAGCAATATCCGAGTTTACTCCGTGCCAAAAACAATAAAAATGACTGCGTCCAAAGTAAGCAAAGCACAAATAAATCGGGTCTATCAATTAAACAGTTATTAAGCCATGTTCCACACCAAGCCGTCGAGTTAAAAGATCCTCAGCAGCTGCTGAATACCAATTCACCGGCGCAATGGCAGCAAAGCCAAATAATCGCCAGACGCCTTGCTGGCGGCGCGAGTAAATAGCACCTTTTTCAACAAGAATTTTTTAATAGGTTACACAATTATGTCTAGTATTGCCGAACACCTTATGCCACTCAACATCGCAGTATTAACCGTTTCAGACACCCGTAACGAAGAAACCGACAGTTCGGGCAAAACCTTGGTTGAACGCCTTAGCCAAGCAGGCCACAAGCTCGCTGAAAAAGCGATTGTTAAGGACGACGTGTATCAGCTGCGAGCGATTGTTTCAAAATGGATTGCCAGCGATGATGTCCAAGTGGTATTAGCCACTGGTGGCACTGGTTTTACCGCCAGAGACAATACCCCTGAAGCACTGGCGCCATTGTTTGATAAGTCAGTGGAAGGCTTTGGCGAAGTATTTCGTCAAGTATCGTTAGATGAAATTGGCACCTCAACCATTCAATCGCGCGCCCTCGCTGGTATGGCTAATGGCACAGTTATCTTTTGTATGCCGGGTTCAACCAATGCCTGTAAAACTGCTTGGGACAAAGTCATTGCACAGCAACTCGACGCCAGTCATCGACCATGTAATTTTGTTCAGCACCTCAAAGGCGGCAAAGATCTGATTTGCCAAAGCAGAGAGCCCAAATAAGCAGAGAGCAAAAAAAGAGAGAAAAAATTAAGCCATGTCAAAACTAGTAGATCAAAACGAATCTAATACGCCCAGTTTGAGCCATGTCAATCAACATGGCGAAGCTAATATGGTCGACGTTAGCAATAAAGCTGTTACCACGCGGGTTGCAAGCGCAGAAGGCTTTGTCAAAATGACGGCAGAAACCTTGAGCCTGATCAGTCAAGGTAAACACAAAAAAGGCGATGTTTTTGCCACCGCGAGAATTGCCGGCATTCAAGGGGCGAAAAAGTGTAGTGACTTAATTCCACTTTGCCATCCCTTAATGCTTACCAAGGTTAGTGTTGAGTTTGAACTGTTACCAGAGCTAAGCTCAGTAAAAGTGCTTGCATTAGCCAAACTCAGTGGCCAAACGGGTGTTGAAATGGAAGCCCTAACAGCGGTATCTGTTGCCTGTTTAACCCTGTTTGACATGTGTAAAGCGGTAGATCCAGAAATGGAAATTTACGGTATAAAAGTGCTAACCAAAACCGGTGGTAAAACGGGCGACTGGCAGAGAAGTTAACCAAATAACTCAGTCGTAATGAAAAGAGCCTAATAAAAAAGCGTAATGAAAAGAACGTAAAAACGATGAAAGTAATTTTTTTTGCTGCCCTAAAAGAGCAATTAGCGACTGCTGAACTTGAGTTGACAACAGAACAAGCCAGCAGCATAGATAGTGTAGCCCAGCTTAAACACTATTTAATCGGCCAAAACCCTGCTTGGCAGCCGCATTTAGACAAACCAAATATCTTGTGCGCAGTCAACCAGACGATAGTTAATAACCCAGAACACTCATTAAAATACGGCGATGAAGTCGCCTTTTTCCCGCCGGTGACTGGGGGTTAATCATGATTAGCATTCAACAGCAAGATTTTTCAGTAAGTGATGAATTGGCAAAATTAGAAGCCAATAACGTCAGTGATGGCGCTGTCGTCACCTTTACGGGGCGCGTGCGCAACCACAACTTGGGGCAAGAGGTGACTGGATTATACTTAGAGCACTACCCTGGCATGACTGAAAAACTGCTTGAACAAATTATTGAGCAAGCCAAAACCCGATGGCAGTTCTCACAAGCTCGAGTCATTCATCGCATTGGCGAATTAGCTATTGGCGAGCAAATTGTTTTTGTCGCCGTCACTAGTAGTCATAGGCAAGACGCTTTTGCCGCCGCAGAGTTCATTATGGACTTTTTGAAAGTAAAAGCCCCATTTTGGAAAAAAGAATTAACCACTAATGGCGCTGTTTGGCTTGATGCTAAAACCTCAGACCAAAATAAAGCAAAAAGCTGGCTCGATTGAGCCCCTCAAATCATTGAACTAACTGAGATCTATCAAGATTATGCTCACTACTGACGAAAAGTTGCGTTACAGCCGCCAAACCCTGTTGTCACAAATCGGTGAAAGCGGTCAACTCGCCCTAGCCAAAGCCAAAGTACTGATCGTTGGTGTAGGTGGTTTAGGCACACCAGCAAGCTTGTACTTAGCTAGCGCAGGGGTTGGCAAACTCTATTTGGTTGATGGTGATAATATTGAACTCAGCAATTTGCCACGACAAATTCTGTTTACCGAAAGCGATATCAATGAAAACAAGGCGGAAGCAGCAGCAGAGCAGCTCAGGCAGCACAATAGTCATATCGACATTGAGGCAATTGACGAAATGTTAGATGACGAGCTGTGCGATTATTACTTCCCAGAAGTCGATATTGTTTTAGATTGCAGTGACAATATGGCCACTCGCTACTTGGTTAACAAAATGGCCATTAAACACCAAAAAACATTGGTTATTGGCGCTGCTACTGGCTTTGACGGTCAGTGTTTAGTGGTTAACCCCGAGCAGGCAGACGCTCCTTGTTACGAGTGTTTATTTCCTCAGTACGTCGATGGAAAAGCTCAATCAGCGCCAGTCGAAAATTGCCAAACCATAGGTATTCTTGGGCCAGTATTGGCAATGATTGGTGGCATGCAAGCATTGCAGGCGATTAAATTAATCGTCGGTTTACCCGTCAATGTTCAGCAATTAAATTTGTTTGATGGCCTGTCAAACCAATGGCAACAGTTCAACTTAACCAAGCAAGCTAATTGCCCTACTTGCCAAGCCTAGGCCGATAAACAAAATATGGTAGATTCAGCATACGCTGTTTAGTGCCGCTCAAGAAAAGAAAAAGGTGTGTTACGTCCATATACGCCGCTGCTCTTTTTCGTCCATGAACCCCCAGTATTGCCAACATGGATGTCGGTACTTAGCATTTGCCGGGAGCAAAAATGTTGACCTATGTCCATATACGCAAAAGCCCTCAACGAGGGCTTTGGTCTCCAATATTAATGCTATAAATAGCGAGAACTTAGATATTTATAAGGTGATAAAATGTTTGAAAGTTAAGTTCTAATCAGACCTTGACTGCGGTCTGTTACGGCTTCTCTCCAGCCACCTAGCCACTCTGAACGAGCATCGGTGTTTTGATAAGGACAATTGTCTTTGCTTCGGCCAGCTGCGCCAGCCTGATAACCATTTGAATGCGCTCTACCTAAACGATCTCTTTTCTGTCTCTTCATTAATTAAATCTCCATAATTCATTGAAAAGTTTACAAATAAATCTTGATTTAAGCGGCCGATATTACGTTAAAAACACAACATCGACACTTCATTAAAGAACACTTTCACCAAATTTTCAATCATTTATTTTTAATAAAAATGTCATTTTTATTTAACACAACTCAGCAATTAATAGCGGTCAATGGTGTGTAAGTTTTTTTGACAACCAAAACAGGCAACTAGCTAAAATCGCTTATAACGCAAAGGTGCATAATACGGTTTGTTTAGTGTAAAAAGGTTTATAAAAGCTGTACCGATTCCTCAGCTTTTTGCGTTAAAAACATTCTTTATAGCTGGAAAACAAGTCAAAAAGCGCCAATATCCTTTGTCAATTTTTTGAGTTAAAACATGATGAACACAAAAAACATTTCAATAGATAGCTTTCAATCAAACCGACGTTTTTACGACGATAAAAACTACCCTAGAGGTATGAGTCGATCTGGCGACTACACCTTGAACGAAGTTAAGATTCTTGAACAGTACGGTGTTGCACTGCGGGCAATAGCAGACGGTACCAGAGTACCAATAAATGAAGAGGAACAGCGCTTTAAAGACGTTTGTGAGGGTAAATTAACTGCAACCAGCTCAATTGAGAAAACATGGCTTAAATACCAAAACAAGGTGTTGTCGCCCAAACAGTTTCACACCTTATTTGGCCGAACCAAAGTTGAACCAAATACTGATGATATCGATGTAAGCGATACGGTAGACGTCAACGAGTAATAAATCTCATGACTAAGCTTGCAACAACGGCTTTAGCACCTGCTCTAAGCCGTTCAATTTAACTTCATACATCAACGCCAGCTGTTGGCCCAATTTCCCTTCAGGAAAGCCTTTTTGGTGAAACCACACTAAATAGGGTTCAGGCAATTGTAATAACTTTCTACCTGCATACTTGCCAAACGGCATCTCGGTATTAATTGCTTCAAGAAGGAATGCTTGATCTGAAATCATGACTTTATTAAACAGCAAATCGATAGCACTACTTTAACACAATAGCAGCCATTTTAGTGCGCAAAAAAAGTGACTTATAGATGCAATAAATATGTCATTTCAACGACCTATACTCGAATTATTGACTGTCAAACACGATTAAAACATCACCTAAAAGGAACAAGGGAATGCTCATGTCAATCAATCGCAAACTCGACGCGACCGACACGCTTTCATTGCCTGAAAACACTCGCCAAAACCACTATTTGATCGCCGAGTTTAGCCTCTCAGCAGCGTTAATAAACAGATATCAAGAGCATTTAACACTGGATGTTGAGCAACCTTACCACGAGTGCTACACCAGTCTAGCTGAGCAGTTTTTTAACTGCTGTAAAAAGTTTGAACTAGCCAACAGTCAATTTATTGCAAATGATAAGCTCGCTCGAGTTCGCTACAACCAAGAAATGCATCAATGGCAAACTTGCCAACAAATTCTTTTTTACTACAACCCCAGCTATCACGAATTACAAAAAAGTTTTTTTGATGGTAGTTATAAAGCCAAAAAAATCACTCTGTTGTTTTTGGCTAGTGGCCAAGCGCTTCGCACCAATTCCGCAAGCTTTCATCAGCAAGTAAAACAAGTACTAGACGAGTTCGCTGATTGTGTCGATATTGATCCGTCGACAATTAGGTTGAGGGATCATCAGCGTCTCACCTACGATCTATTTGCAAGAAACAAAGGAACACAATACCGGCAGCTAGAGTCATTACAAAGTATTATGGCAAATTACCGAAGCTCAGGGTTAGAGTTGCCGAGTCAACTGTCTGAAATGACTTATGTGGTTGCTACAGTCCCCATCACAAATCATCTTCTCAATATCGTAGAAGTAGACGAAATGAGCGAAACACCTTATAACCGGCTTTATAGTTTTATCGCCAATGCCTTCGCGATGGCAGTTAAGCACCACAGTATTAACAACGGTGCCATGGTAGCTAATGGCTTAGTACCACTAGTCAGGTATTGCGAACGAGAGACTGTATATGAACACGGTGAACTACAAATACTCGGCTATAACCCATACTCAAATAATGGCGGGCTAACGTGTCGATGGGAGCCAACAACGTTAGTGGATGATATCCAAATAATCTTACCTCTGACCAATGTTCAACAACAAAATCAAAATTACTACCCGTTCATAAAGCAAGTAGAAGGTGCATTAAAACTATTGGCAACCGAACTTGAAATCAACCCAAAAGGCGAGAGTATTATCGTTCGCTTTCACCAGCACATTGCCTACAGTTTATCAGATTAACCAACACAACAAGAAACAAATAGACATCTAAACGTCTATTTGCTATCTTTGCTTAATAGTGTTTTAGTGTTTGGAGTAAATAATGGCACAAATAGAAACGACAACATTGGCTGGTGGCTGTTTTTGGTGTATTGAAGCGGCTTTTAATAGTGTTCAAGGTATTGAAAAAGCCATTTCAGGTTACATGGGCGGAACCACTGAAAATCCGAGTTATAAAGAAGTTTGTAACGGTGGTACAGGTCACGCTGAAGTTGTTCAACTAAGTTTCGACACTGAACAAATCAGCTATCGCGAAGTATTAGAAATCTTTTTTTCACTGCACAACCCGACACAATTAAACCGCCAGGGTAACGATATTGGTAGTCAGTACCGTTCAGCCATTTTTTATCACAATGAGCAACAACAACAGCAAGCTGAAAATATTATTGCCGAAATTGAACAAGATAAAATCTGGCCAGATCCAGTAGTCACTGAAGTGAACCCACAAAGTACCTTTTATAGCGGTGAAGACTATCACCAAGAGTACTTTAACAACAACCCAGAGAACCAATACTGTCAGATGGTGGTTTCACCAAAACTAGCAAAGTTTAAAAAGACCTTTGCCGATAAACTAAAAGTCTAGTTATTTGAGTATTCAAGCGGTCAATTCTTGACCGCTTACTCATGGCACTTCCTAAACAAATTACTACTTCAAGTCTGCAACTAGCGTTTTCAACCAACGCTCTTCAGTAATAAAGTTCCACGAATGGTCTTTGTATTGTTCGCCAATCCCCATGGCTAAAATGTCTGCTTCAGATTTGCCATTTGCAAGTGCTTTACTGACTCGGTTAATGCTGTAATCGATCATGTCGGCAAAGGCTTTCAAACTAGCTTTGTCGGTCAACTTGCCGTGACCTGGAATAATAACAACGTCATCTGGCGTGTTAGCAATCATATGACGAACGTTATTTAAGTACCCTTTAACTGAACCGCCACCATTGAGATCGACGTATGGAAAACGACTTTCAAAGAACAAATCTCCGGTGTGGAGAACATTCGCTTGATTAAAATAGACAAAGGTGTCGCTATCGGTATGACCCGCAGGTAAATGAGTCAGCGTAATTCGCTCTTTTGCCATGTGAATATTAACGCCGTCTTTGTAAGTGACTACTGGCAAAGATACGGGATCATGACCATCTTTAGCTTGCAAGCGATTGCGGACATTCTCATGAGCAAAGATAGGCGCGTGATGACCAAAATATTTATTACCACCTGTGTGATCACCGTGATAATGAGTATTAACAACATATTTTAGCGGTTGGTCAGCAATGCCTTTCATCGCAGTTTCAATTTTTTTTGCAAGCGGTGAAAACTGATCGTCAACCAACAACAAACCTTGCTCAGTTGCCAGCACACCAATATTGCCACCAGCGCCTTCCAACATATAAACTTGCCCGGCGGCGTTTTTAACCTTAATTTCAACATCGCTAAAATCACGTGCCTGAGCTGCTGTCGCCACCAATGACAAGCCAATGACTGACAACAAGTACTGCTTAATATTTTTCATTGTTATGTATCCCCGATCACTTGTGTATTGTTCCTGTTATATCATGGGTAAAGACATCTGCTGACCACAACTCTCGGCCTCAGCTTGCTGTTCTGCAAACCCTAAACTTATGCCTACCAAGCGGATAGACCGCCCATTAGCTCGCTCTATTGCACTCGCTAGTAAATCTTTGTATAACGCATGATTAACAATATTGCTACGTTGTTCCACCGTGGTCTGATTAAAGTCGGCAAACTTGAGCTTAATACCCTGCTTTACAATGCGCTTGTCGAGATGCGGAATTAAGCGCTGGTTTAACTTAGGTAATAACTGTTCAACCACCTCGCTGCAAGCCTCCATTGTATTAATATCGCGCGCCAACGTAGTTTCAACGGCTAAACTTTTGCGCCAACGCGAAGTCGTCAACGCGCGGTCGTCACGGCCAAAGCTCTTGTCATATAGACTTTGGGCAAACTTACCGACAATAGGCCCTAGTTTGTCGACTGAACTCGCTCTGACATCGGCACAATTTTCAAAGCCATGGCTCGCAAGTTTTTTGTATGTTTTAGGACCAATACCGGGAATTTTCTTAAGCGAAAGGCTCTCGACAAAATCAGCGACTCGATCGGGGCTAACGACACACAAACCATTTGGCTTATTTTCGTCGCTAGCAATTTTGGCAATAAACTTGTTTGGCGCCACACCAGCTGATGCCGTTAATCCCGTTTCTTGGAAGATTTGCCGACGAATTTCTTCAGCAATCAGTGTCGCACTGCCATGGCAAGCGTCACTCTCGGTAACATCTAAATAGGCTTCATCGAGTGACAACGGCTCGATTAAATGGGTAAAACGTTGAAATATACTTTGGATTTGTCTTGAGACTTCTTTATACGCCGCCATTCTCGGTGTGACGATCAATAACTGAGGGCATAGTTGTTTCGCTTTGATTGCTGACATCGCCGACCGAACACCATATTGGCGGGCGATATAGTTACATGTACACATAACGCTGCGCGGGCTATCACCACCAACTGCGATTGGGATATCGCGATACTCTGGATTGTCGCGCATCTCAACTGCCGCATAAAAACAATCCATATCGATATGAATAATTTTTCGCACTGTATATCACTAAAAAAACTGTATGTTTAAACAGTATAAAGATAACCCAACTAAAAGCGAGTTATATTTAATCCTCAGGCTGTATTTATCATCAAAAAAGCCAGTTAATGGTAAATTAACTGGCTTTTAAATAGTGTTGTTAGCAGTCGCGTGATTTAGGAGGCCACGCTTTAAGTTCGGCTAGATATTTTTTATTTCAATATCGCCTTTTGCCATTGCCGCTTTGCGATCGCGCTCTTGGCGTTTTTCACAAGGGTTATCGCAGTTACACGCTTTATCAATACCCAAAGTACCTAAGCCACCACAACTACCGGCAAGAGATTTCTGTTGAACTATGTAGCCAATTGCCATCGCAATAAAAACAATTAGGAATAGTGCTAAGGTAATCAAAAACATTGTCATCATTTAGATGCCCCCCAAGGCCTCTGTTTTACATTTAATTTATTTCAAATAGCCGACGAATTTTACCGTGTTTAGCTCAACAAAGCCATCGCCCTCTTTGACAATTAACATTGCTGCTAAATCGCGTTCTTGCGCGAATGCCAAACCGCGCTCCGGCCCCATCACCATAATCGCCGTCGACAAACCATCAGCGGTCATCGCCGAAGGGTGAATGACAGTTACTGACACTAACTTATGATCAATCGGCTGCTGAGTATTTGGGTCAATAATATGGGAATAGCGTTTGCCATCGACTTCAATATAATTTCGATAATCACCTGAGGTTGCTACCGCATTATCTTGTGGCACAATAATCTGATGTACCTGCCGGCTGCCATCACCAACGGGCTTTTCAACCGCAACATGCCAAAGCTCACCTGTTGATTTAAAGCCTTTCAAACGCATTTCACCACCAATTTCAACGAGATAGCGATTAATGCCATAGCTTTCCAGTAGCTCGGCAATGACATCAACGCCATAGCCTTTAGCAATCGTTGATAAATCAACATAGACCTCAGGTTCAGCTTTACTAAACTGGTTACCATTTAAGCTGACTTTATCGATGCCAATATGAGACCGTACCTTGACCAATTCTAATTCACTCGGTACCTTTTCTGGTCGAGCATCAGGGCCAAAGCCCCATAAATTCACCAATGGACCAACGGTGACATCTAATGAGCCATTGGTATATTCTCCTAACCGTATCGACTCAGCGATAACAGCAGATAAGCCCTCAGACAAAGTAATCGCCTCAGCACCATCAGCTTTATTGAGCAATGAAAGCTCTGAGTCAGGAATATAGGTCGACATTTCTTGGTTAACTTGAACCAAACGCTTGTCAATGGCTTGTTGCAATTGGAGCTGATCAACACGAGCAGGATCGGCAACAACCTTAATATTATAGGTAGTCCCCATGGTACGCCCTTGCAATAACACTTCTTGCAGCGGCGTGTTATTACTTGGAAAACAACCACTGAGCAGTGCAACAAAAACCAATATCCACAGGGTATAAAAACGAGAGTTGTTAAGCTTCATCTGTCACTTATCCTCAAAAATAAATTTAACAATAAACCGCTAAAAAATAGGCTATAACTATCTATTGTTAAATTTATCAACCAAAGAAAAAGAGCGACCTAAGCCGCTCTTTAAAAACTTTAATTATTTGAAAATTAAGCGCCGAATATTGGCTTTTATTCTAGAAGGCTACGCGGAGAATATGAATATATATGAGCATAGCCGACAACGAAGTAAAGCCAAGAGGCAAGCTTAATATCAAATATTAGCCGCCGAAGTCATCCAATAGGATATTCTCGTCTTCTACACCCAAGTCTTTCAGCATACCGATAACAGCAGCATTCATCATAGGTGGACCACACATGTAGTATTCACAATCTTCTGGCGCTTCGTGATCGCGCAAGTAGTTTTCGTATAGAACGTTGTGAATAAAGCCTGTCATGCCTTCCCAGTTATCTTCTGGTTGCGGATCAGACAAGGCGACATGCCAATCGAAGTTTTCGTTTTCAGCTGCTAAGCCGTTGAAGTCATCTTCATAGAACATTTCACGCAATGAGCGCGCACCGTACCAGAAAGAGATCTTACGCTTAGATTTAAGACGCTTCAGTTGGTCGAAAATATGAGAACGCATTGGTGCCATACCTGCACCACCACCGATAAAGACCATTTCGTTATCAGTCTCTTTCGCGAAGAACTCACCAAATGGACCTGAAATTGTCACTTTATCACCGGCTTTTAAGCTCCAGATAAATGATGACATTTTACCCGCAGGTAAAGATAGGTTATTAGGCGGCGGCGTAGCGATACGCACGTTAAGCATAATAATACCTTCTTCTTCAGGGTAGTTGGCCATTGAGTATGCACGCAAGGTGTCAGTATCAACTTTCGATTCGATATCGAAGAAGCCAAAACGCTCCCAATCACCGCGATATTCTTCAGGAATATCGAAGTCTTTGTACTTAACGTGGTGAGCTGGTGCTTCAATTTGAATGTAACCACCAGCGCGGAACGGGACTGACTCGCCATCAGGGATGCCTAACTTAAGCTCCTTGATGAAGGTTGCTTTGTTATCGTTAGAGATAACTTCACATTCCCACTGCTGAACACCGAAGATTTCATCTTCAAGCTCGATGTCCATGTCTTGCTTAACAGCAACTTGACACGACAAACGACAGCCTTCTTTTGCTTCACGCTTAGTAATGTGGCCTTGCTCAGTTGGCAAAATGTCGCCACCACCGGCGTGAACGTGAACACGACACTGGCCACAAGTACCACCGCCACCACAAGCTGACGGTACGAAAATACCTTGGTCAGCTAAAACGCCCAAAAGCTTACCACCAGCGGCTGTTGTTACTGCTTTTTCTGGGTCGCCATTAATTGAAATGGTTACATCACCTGTTGAAACTAACTTAGATTTGGCAAATAAAATTACCAAAACAAGTGCAACAACGATAACTGTAAACATTGATACGCCGAGAATAATTTCCATCGACTTTTCCTATGCACTGCTATGGAGAAAGCTAAGTAAATCTTTCGACTTAGCTTTCTGCGTTAATCTTATTATAACGAAATACCACCGAAAGAAAGAAAGCCAAACGCCATCAATCCCGCAGTAATAAACGTAATACCCAAACCTTTAAGGCCATCTGGTACATCAGAGTACTTCATTTTCTCACGGATACCCGCAAGTAAAACAATCGCTAATGCCCAACCGATACCAGAACCGATACCGTAAACAACAGACTCACCTAAGGTTAAGTTCTTCGCAACCATGAATGAAACCGCGCCGAAGATAGCACAGTTTACGGTGATTAACGGTAAGAAGATCCCTAACGCGTTGTATAAAGGTGGGAAATATTTGTCTAAGACCATTTCAAGAATCTGAACAAGTGCTGCGATAACACCAATGAAAGTAATGAAAGACAAGAAGCTTAAATCGATTGATTTAGCAGGGTCAGTCACACCCATTACGCTATCTAAGGCACCTGGAGCCAAGATTGCTTGATAAATGATTTGGTTAGCAGGAACCGCAATACCAAGTACTACTACAACCGCAACACCTAAACCAATAGCCGTGCTAACTTTCTTAGAAACCGCTAGGAAAGTACACATACCCAAGAAAAAGCTTAACGCGATGTTCTCGATAAAAATGGTTTTAACTAAAAGTGATAAATAATGTTCCATTAGTCTTTCTCCACCTGCTCAGGCTTCCACTGGCGAATAGCCCAAATGATTAAACCAATGACGAAGAATGAGCTAAATGGCAACACAAGTAGACCATTTGCTTGATACCAACCACCATTTTGAATAAGTGGTAAGATTTCTACACCGAAAAGCGTACCAAAACCCAATAGCTCGCGGAAGAAAGCAACAGTCATAAGAATGAAGCCATAACCCAAGCCATTACCGATACCGTCTAAGAAGCTCACACCTGGCTTTTCTTTCATCGCAAAAGCTTCGGCACGACCCATAACGATACAGTTGGTAATAATCAAACCAACGAATACCGCCAGTTCTTTTGACAGAGCGTAAGAGAACGCTTTTAACACTTGGTCAACCACGATTACTAATGACGCAATAATTGCCATCTGTACGATAATACGAACACTTGATGGAATCTGGTTGCGGATAATCGAGATAAATAAGTTAGAAAAAGCTGTAACGAAGACAACCGCTAACGTCATTACTAATGCGTTAGCCATTGAACTTGTTACCGCTAGTGCAGAACAAATACCCAATACTTGTAGAGCAATAGGGTTGTTGTCAACAATCGGTTTCGTTAAAACCTTATTCGCTTCTGAAGCCATTATTTAACCCCCTGTGCGCGAAATTTAGCAATGAAAGGCTTGTAGCCTTCTTCACCAAACCAAAACTGCAAGGTATTTGTAACACCGTTACTGGTTAATGTCGCACCTGATAATGCGTCAACACCGTGGATATCACCCGCTTTAGCGCCACCTTTAACTAAGCGCGCTTTCACTTCACCTGCTTGGTCGTAAATTTTCTTACCTGGCCATAGAGCAATCCACTTAGGGTTAAGTACTTCAGCACCTAGTCCCGGAGTTTCTTTATGATCAGAGTAAATAACGTTTTTCACTGTGTTTAAGTCAGCTTCTAAACCAACATAACCGTGCATTAAATCCCATAAACCAGAACCAACAATCGGTAATACCACAGTTTCAACTTGGTTGTTGTCATTGCGAACTAAGTATACAACAGCATCGTGTGAACGACGGTTGATACCAGCGATGTCATTTTGAGGCTTGTCTGACTTAGCTAAGTCACGAGAGTTGCGACGCTCGTCAAACAAATCAGGGTTACCTTCAATGAACTCGCCAGAGTCAAGGTCAACCATTTTAGCTTCAACGTATTTTTCAAAAGTCGCTACAATTGATTTAGCGCTACCATCGGTTGCGCTAAGCAAGTTAGCTGCTTCTAAAATTTTAGTTTGTTTGTCTAGTAATTTGTTTGCTGTTTGTAACGGCTTAAGTTGAACCGCAGCAAATGATACTAATAAGGCACAAACAACACAGACGGCTAAAACAAAACCAACTGTTTTGCCAAAAGTTTCTTTATTAGCTGACACGTGCGATCCTCCGTTTAACGTTTGCTTGAACCACAAAGTAGTCAAACAATGGCGCGAATAAGTTAGCGAATAAAATAGCTAGCATCATACCTTCTGGGAACGCAGGGTTAACAACGCGAACCAAGACAACCATTACGCCAACTAATGCACCAAACCAGTATTTACCCGTGTTGGTAAATGACATAGTCACTGGGTCTGTTGCCATAAACATCATACCGAAGGCAAAACCACCTACGACTAAGTGCCAGTACCAAGGCATAGCAAACATAGCGTTAGTGTCACTGCCAATAGCATTAAATAGCGTTGCAGTTACCGCCATACCTAAGAATACACTTAGTACGATGCGCCATGAGGCAATACCCTTGTAAAGAATGTAAGCACCACCAAGTAAAATCATCGCGGTAGACACTTCACCTACTGAACCAGGAATTAAGCCCCAGAATGCGTTCCACCAATCAGCGTTCATGCTGTAATCGATAGTACCAGGAAGCGCAGCAGCGCCAGCGGCTAAGTGAGTAGCACCTGAGAAGCCATCAACGGCTACCCAAACGGCATCACCAGAGATCTCTGCCGGGTAAGCGAAGAATAAGAACGCACGACCTGCAAGTGCTGGGTTAAGGAAGTTTTTACCTGTACCACCGAAGATTTCTTTGGCAATAACAACACCAAAGGTAATACCGATAGCCACTTGCCACAATGGAATTGAAGCCGGCAAAATCAAAGCAAAAAGAATTGAAGTGACGAAGAAACCTTCGTTAACTTCATGCTTGCGAACAGCGGCAAACAATACTTCCCAGAAACCACCAACAATAAAGGTCGTTGCATAAATAGGCAGGAAGAAACAGGCACCGTAAAGCATCATAGTGAACCAACCAGCATCTGCTGATAACTCACCACCGAACATGCTAAACAAAGCAACTTGCCAAGTATCAGGTAATGTAGAACCTGCTGCTAATGCTTCAGTTGCTTGGAAACCGATGTTGTACATACCCCAGAACATTGCTGGGAATACAGCCAACCAAACCGTAATCATAATACGTTTTAAGTCGATGCTGTCGCGAATATGAGTTTTACCCTTGGTGACATAACCCGGAGTAAATAAACCAGTGGCAATGGCTTCATAAAGCGCAAACCACTTTTCGTGTTTGCCGCCTTTCTCAAAATGCGGCTCAATATCTTCAATAAACTTTTTCAAGCCCATGTCTAACCTTCCTTCTCGATTGTGGTTAGGCAATCACGAAGTAGTACGCCGTAATCTGTTTTGCCTGGGCAAACAAATGTACACAACGCTAAATCTTCTTCATCAAGCTCTAAGGCACCTAATTGTTGGGCACCATCTGTATCACCAGCGCATAAGTCGCGCAGCAATAATGTCGGTAATACGTCAAGTGGCATCACGCGCTCGTAGTTACCAATTGGCACCATGGCACGAGCACTACCGTTGGTAGTTGTCGTCATATTGAACAACTTGCCCTTGAAGAAATGCGACATATAAGCACGAGTAACAGAGAATTTATTCGGGCCTGGGTACATGTAGCCGATAAACTCTTTTTCACGACCTTCGTTCAATAATACAACTTGAACGTGGTAACGACCTAAGTAGCCGTGAACGCCTTGTGCTGTTTGACCTTGTAGCAATGAACCTGACACTAGACGAGTTTCGCCGTCTGCCGCTTCATTTGCTGCTAATTCGCTAATGTTCGCGCCTAAAGTAGTGCGTACTAAACGTGGATTTTTCGCTGCTGGACCTGCAAGAGAAACAACGCGAGTGTTGTTCAACTCACCAGTAGTGAACAACTGACCGAAAGCGATAACGTCTTGATAACCAAGATGCCAAACAAATTTTTCAGCACCAACTGGTTTTAAGAAGTGAATATGAGTACCTACTAGGCCAGCTGGATGTTTACCAGCAAACTCATTCACTTTTGCACCAGCTTCAACAGGAATGTTGGCACCAGGTGCTTTACTGACGAATACTTCACCATCAGTTAAACGAGAAAGTACCGTTAAACCTTGTTTAAAGGCTTCGCTTTGCTCGTTAATAATAACTTCAGGGTTAGCAGACAGTGGATTGGTGTCCATTGCACTAATGAAGATCGCTTCAGGTGTGCTATCAATCGCTGGAATTTTGCTGTAAGGACGGGTGCGCAATGCTGTCCACAAACCTGATTTAACTAGGTTATCGACAACTGCTTGACGGTCCAAAGAAGCTAATTGGTCAGCGCTGTAGCTAGTAAAGGTCTCTTGCTCGTCGCCATCAACTTCGATGACAACAGATTGCAAAACACGCTTTTCACCACGGTTAATTTCAGTCACAACACCTGCAGCTTGAGCGGTAAAAAGAACACCTGGGTTCTTCTTATCTGAGAAAAGCACCTGACCTTTTTTAACGCGGTCACCGACTTTTACAGACATCGTAGGACGCATGCCTACGTACTCTTCACCGAGAGTTGCAACGGTTTTAACGGCATTGCCGTCTTGGATTACTTGCTGGGGAGCACCACTAACCGGTACATCCAGCCCCTTTTTAATTGTAATCATAAACACTTGCACTACTTTGACGGGAGTAATAAAACCAACTTATCAAGGCAGTGATTAGGTAAGAGCCAACACTAATTTGATAAACCGATTTCAGTGTATTTCAGCGAAACACTGCAAAACTGCTTAAAAATAAGCTGTTTTAAACAGCCAACGCCATTTAGTTAAATTATTCAGCCGCGAATTTTAGCACGAAAAAGGTGTCAGATGCTATCTGCTACCTAAAAATTTTATCGACGATCTTTAACGAAAACTTTGTTGACGCAAAAAGCGCAAACAGCCAACAAAAAACCACAAAATAACATTAAAAATCAACAATATAAAAAAACAAACAACAAGCCATTAGCAAAAAAAAGGTTTTATTAATGAGGATCAAAAAGTGTGAAAAGCTCAAATAACCACCAACACTTGGTAGAACGAAATTCTATAAGATAAGCGCTTACGCACTCATACTCAGATAGATCTCAATAGGAAATTTAAATCACCGACACAAATAAACCAAATTATCCTAAGCTTTTCTCAATATATAAAAATTTGTCCATATTTATCATTGACTTTCGCTAGTCCACCAGTAAAAATATTGTTACATTTTTGTTTCAAACTCTCGTATTCAATCACCTAAAAGATAAAGTTTGTGATGTATTTATCTTATTGAGAATGGAAGCCAGCAAAACTCTCAGTTTTGCCTATTAATTAGGATAAGATCACGGATGATAGATACCTCTTCTACATGCAATAAAGCATTTGTTTTAGCTCATAACACATCAATTGCCAGTAACTTAGCGCTTGAGAAGTTTGTAAACCTACTCAAAACGTGTGAATTCAATTTAACCATAGCAAGTCAGTTGCCATCAGCTGCGAGCTCTAGACAATATCAATTTGTTTTCGTCGACTACGCCTCGCAAAGTAGTACTCACTACTCGTTAACCGATATCGCCAAGTTGGCTAACGGCACTAACATCGTTTTGTTTAACTGCAGTTCACAGTGCGGCGATGAAAAACACCCATTATTCTCAGGTATCAAAGGGATTTTTTATCAGCAAGACCGCCCTGACATCATTCTAAAAGGTATTCAATGCTTATCTAAGGGTGAGTCATGGTTTAAACGATCTACCATGAGTGCTGCGCTGTCTGAGTTGCTGTCATCAAGTATTAAGTCACTAAAAACTTCAACCGAAACAGATCAAATAGAAATTGATTCAGATTTGTTAACCAAACGAGAAAAAACGATTGTAAAACTGGTATCGGCAGGTGCACAGAACAAAGAGATCGCAGCTCACCTTCACATCAGTCCCAATACCGTTAAAACCCATATTTACAGTATTTTTAGGAAAACCAATTCTCGCAACAGAATTGAACTCATAACTTGGTCACAAAAACTCAGTCAGCCTCTTAGCTAGCGATGTTTACTAGCGCGTAGTTCTTTAAAAAATATAAATCAATAAAAAAGCCAAGCATCAGCTTGGCTTTTTACGTTATATCAGTTGCGCGTGTTCTATTAGAAGTTAACCGTTACGTCGTTTGAACATGCAGTTGACGCGTCACACACTGAATAGGTAAATTCACTGCCTTGAATACGTCGTTCGCGATCGCGATAAATGCCAGTATTGTTTACTGTATCAATCTTGACACCGTTGCGATAAATATCGACTGTTTCAGCGCTTGTGCCTTGCCATTCAATATCAACACGCAATCGACCTAAACGAGACTTGTAAGCTCTTGCTACTGACAGTTCGATGTTTGCATCAGAAACATCAACACTGAGCACTTTAGTATCGGTGCGCCCTTCACTGTCAGTCACGACTAAAGTTACGTCGTAGCTGCCTGACTGAGCATAAGTATGACTAGGGTTTTGTTCAGCTGAGCCCGCACCATCACCGAAGTCCCATGCCCAACTAACAATATCACCATTACTATCACTACTGCCATCAGTGAAGTTAACTGATAACCCTTCTGGCACAAAACTAAAGTCAGCAACAGGAGCGACAGGAGCTACTTCGCCAAGACCAGTAAAGGTCATTTGCCAGCTGTTCAAAGTACCGGTATCAACATTGGCTGAATCAACCACTGTTAAGGTCCAGCCGCCCGTTGCAATTTCACCGTTAAAGCTCGATGAATTAAATGTTTGGCTAATATCATCAGCACCACCACCGGCTCTGCTATGTAACACGGCAGTAGTTCCTGCTGGTGATGTCAAACTAACGGTTAAATCACCGATGTATGTATGCTTAATATCTACAAATGTTGCGGTATCAAAAATAGTAATCTCGTCGGCAACATTAATGACTGAACTAATACCTTCAGCATCGTTATCCGGAATGGCAACGCTGGTGTTATTGCTATAAGTAAAGTCAGTTAAACCTTGAGGGTTAACATACAGAGATACCGTTTGCTCTTTAACTAAATCACCACTGGTACCTGTTACCGTAAAGCTGTACTCGCCCCAAGCAGTTTCAGCCGTTGTCGGTACTGATAGAGTAAAAGTATCACCCGGTTCGACTGTTGCTGATGATAAACTTGCTCCCTCTAAAGTACCTGCTACGGTCAGCGAGATATCTCCACTCCAGTCAGCGATAGAACCGACATCAAAGCTATATGATGCTGTTTCACCTGCAACTAGTGTAACCTGACGAGGAGTTGCAGAGAATCTAAAGCCAGGGGTTGGATCGGCATCTATAAGTGCTTGGTTAACATTTAAGCGCTTACCCGAAACCGTGCGTCCAGTTAAATCAGCATTATCGTCACCGCTATTCATCAACAGCGCTTTTAGCTCGGCAGTAGTTAAGCTTGGGTTAACCGCTAACGCAAGTGCTGCAGCACCGGCAACATGTGGAGTTGCCATCGAAGTCCCTGAAATAGAGTTGTAACCACCGCCCGGCCAAGTCGATAAAATTGCCGAACCAGGAGCACCTAAATCAACACTATTGGCACCGTACTGAGAAAAACCAGACATTGCATCGGTGTGTGTTGTACTTGCAACAGCAACAACGCTATCGTGTTCATAACTTGCAGGATAACTAGGTGTGACATCATTATCTGAAGCACTATTACCGGCAGCTGCAACGAATAAAATACCCGCTTGCTCTGAGGAAGTAATAGCGTCAGATAAGGCTTGGCTGAAACCGCCACCGCCCCAACTGTTATTCAGCACGCGCAGGTTAACACCGTTGTTGCGCAAACCAACCATGTAATCAATACACTTTAATGCGTCTGATGTTGAGCCAGAACCTGAAGCATCTAAAAACTTACAGCCAACAATTGACACTTCCTGGTTAACGCCAACAACACCTTCATTATTGTCACCAACTGCGCCAATCGTACCGGCAACATGGGTACCATGGCCGTTGTCATCCATAGGGTCACCGCTATCAGTAATGGCGTTGATACCATAAATGTCATCGATATAACCATTGTTGTCATTATCGATACCATCGCCGGCAATTTCTCCTGAGTTAACCCACATATTGGCATTTAAATCAGAGTGACTGTGATCGACACCCGTATCAATTACACCAACAACAACGTCACGACTACCAGTACTGATATCCCAAGCTTCAACCGCATCAATATCGGCATCATCTGAACCACCGGTTTGGCCGGTATTATTCAATCCCCACAACTCATCAAAGCGCGTATCGTTTGGTGTTGTTGCCGCTTTAACAATGTAATCTGGTTCTGCGTATAACACTGCTGGATGATTTTTTAACTTTTCTAACGCCTGCTTACTCGACATTTTATCGAGTTTAAAGTTGGCCAAACGTCCGTTCAAAATGTGTTGGTACTTATCGTCAACTTCATCTTTGTTGAAATCAGAAACTTGCGCTCTAACGATACTTCTTACGCTGCTACGCTCGAACTTAGAAACGCCTTTTTTGTAGATAACCATGATTGAGTTTTCTTCAGCTTTTACCCTAGTGTCTGAAGAAATATCAACTGAAGCAGTTGCCATAGCGGGCGCTATAGCTAGCGCGATTGCCGATAATTTATGTTTCATATTAAAACCTATTTTAAAAGAGTTTAGTTTTCTAGAAGTCACCTTCTAGTCCAAAAACAGGTTCTCAATTTCACGAGTTATTCAACGACTGTATTTATGCAACACATTTACTTTAACCATACAAAAAACAAAATTACTAGCAAAAGCCTAAAAACACGACTTTTTGCTTAGTTTTTAACGACTAAATAATACTTTTTGGTGATAGAAAATAATTAACGGCAAACCAGTCGGGCTTCGCTTTTTAATAATACTTTAGTGCTACAAAAATACAGCCAGGCCTAAAAACACCACCTAAAAAAACGTAAAACACTGATAAATATAAAAAAATAAAAAATAATAATTTTAGGTGATAGGTTTAAATTACGTTAACAATTAACGTTGTAAATGCAACCAAGTGTTAACAATTAAACATTAAGGACAATAACCTTGCTAAATAAAAGCTTTACTCAAAAATCATTACTTAACGCGCTTATTACACAACTAAGTGTTGCGAGTTTCGCTTTATCTAGCAGTGTTTATGGCCAACAAGATTTAGTTGCTGGCACTGACTTAACAGACTCTCAGTTATCTTTGAGTTTAACAACGACGATTACCACCCCCAGTGGCGGCGAAGGACAATCAATAGTCATTAGCCAATACGGTGTTTATAACAAAGCAACGCTCAGTCAAAAGGCAGACTCGGCTAACCAACTATTCATTAGCCAAGATGGCTTCAACAATTCAGCAATACTCACTCAACTTGGCGATGGTAATACTATCGAAGTCATTCAACACGGTGACGACAATTGGGCAGAGGTAGTGCAAGTTGGTGACGCCAATATCGCCAATATAAAACAGGACGGTGAACAAGGTTTTACAGTTCATCAAATAGGAAATGATATGGTCGTTAATGTCACACAATATTAATGATCTACGTTGGAGAACAAAGTGAAAACGAATAAAACAACAATCGCCTGTGCGATAGTACTAGCATTAAGCGCACAACAAACAGCATACGCCAACGACGACATCAAAGATGCAAACCAGCATGTACAAAGCGATTTTATGGCAGATGCAACGGGTAATGTCATCTTGTTATCTCAAACTTCAGGTGACGATGCGATTATCGGCAACGAAGTAAGTTTAAGCCAAGACGGAGATGTTAATGGCTTAAATGTGACATTAACCGGCGAAAATAACGATGTCACTGCTGATCAAACCGGTACTGAAAATGTCGCTATCATCACAAGTATCGGTGAAGGTAATAGCCAAGTTGTTAACCAATCGGGGGAAGGCAACGACACCCGCAGCTCAGTAACTGGCAACAATAACAATGTTGAAATTAGCCAAGAAGGCGATGGTTACCTCGGTATCGGCAACGCCATCGTTAACACAGTTGTCGGAGACGATAACGATATTAATATGACCCAAGGCGACGGTGGCCACTTTGCTTTCAACCGAGAAATGGAAGGTAATGGAAACACAGTTGAAACGAGTCAAACCGGTGAATGGCACGAAATTCATTTAACGAAAGTCACTGGCGATAGCAACACTATCGAAGTTGAACAAGACGGTTACTTCAGTGTTGCTCGTTTTACCGATATTGAGGGTAATAATAACGAGCTGTCAGTAGAGCAAGAAGGTGAGCGTAACCGAATTACTGTGACAGCGATTATTGGTGACAATAACGATATCGAAATCGACCAAGACGGCAACCGCAATACCGCTGAATCAGGTGTTTTTACCGGTTCAGACAACGAAGTCACATTAACGCAAATTGGCGATAGCAATACCTCTACATTTGAAGCTATCGGCGACAGTAACGAGTTTAACGTGACTCAAGCAGGCGACGAAAACAGCTCATACGTAGGTGTTATCGGTACTGAAAATGACTTTAGCGTCGTTCAAACAGGTAGCTTAAACGAGTCACATTTAGTTAACTTCAACGGCTTCCAAAACGACATTAATGTTATTCAATCAGGTGACGAAAATGTCACGGTTGTCGAAGCATCAATCGAAGACACGCAATTAACCACAAACAACAGTGAAATAAACGTCAACCAATCTGGTGAAGCTAACGATGCTGTTATTGGTATCAGCAGCATTCTCGACAGCAATTTCAATACCGTTGATATTGTTCAAGACGGCGACTTAAATGCGTTAGACATTATGATTGAAGGTAGCAACCATACAATTGATATCGCGCAAATCGGCGACGAAAACTTAGTGACCGGTGCGGCTGGCGCGCCAATGTTAATCGGCGGTGCCAACGTTAACTTAAGCATTAGTCAAACGGGTAATGGCAACATTGTTGAGGGTTCTGTCATCAGTGACTCAGGCAGTATTGCTATCACTCAAGTAGGTAACTGGAACACCGCCACTATCGTTCAACAGTAATCTACCACAGAGTTGCAGCATTGGGGCTTATAAACGGATTTCAATAAGCCCCCTTTTTACTCTCACTATCGCAATGAAAACTATAATAACAACACTACTGCTATACCTCTGCGTTTTTAACGCTCTCGCTGACGATTTAGAGATCGGTGGCTTGCTACTCGACAGTACGATTAGTCGTCAAGGTCACGAATTTGCCCTGAAGTTTTCACAGCTTTGGCAAGACTTGCCCAACTCAGAAGGGATAAATGTTCACATCACCGAACAAGTGATTCCGCGTTCTGGCACTAAACTCAATTTAATCATGAATGGCAAAGTGATTTACGTCACTTATATGGGTCGTCGCCAAACGCCGATTATGGAAAGAGTTGAACAGGCAATGTTTACCTTGATTGAAGCTATGGTTGAGAACCAACACAACAGCAGTAGTCCAGATATTGCAACAAACGGATGGTAATATGAAAAAAACAATCGCACTATGCACAGTATTCTCACTCGCCTTTTTACCCACTTTTATCAGTAGCGCTACAGAATTAGTTTACACACCAATAAACCCGAGTTTTGGCGGCAGCCCACTCAACGGCAGCTATTTACTGAGCAAAGCACAAGCGCAAAACAAACACCGAGCGCCTGTGTCTGAAAAAAGTTACGGCGAGCGTTTTCAGGACTCCCTTGAGCGAGCGTCAATCAACCGCATGGTACGAGAAATCACCGACCTAGCCTTTGGCGATGCTTGTGATCCTGCTACTAACCCAAGCTGTGATCCCAGTATATTTGGACAAGACGCGACGTTTACTAGCGAAGGCTACGAAATTCAAATTATTACCAGTTCAAGTGACAGCATCACCGTACAAATTACAAATACCGATACCGGCGAAGTGACCATTATCGAAGTACCGAGATTTGGTTAAGCTATGAAAACAATTATTACTATTTTAATGACCATATTGCTATCTGCTTGCGCACAAGTACAAAATTTAATACCACCTGCGCAATCTTCTGCTATTACCATCGCGCCATCAGCAACACTTAGTGAATTACAAGCATTGCCTAAGCCCAAAGGCGCGATTCCAGTCTCAGTATATTCTTTTCGCGATCAAACAGGACAGTACAAACCTCAAGCTAACGTCAGTTCTTTTTCAACGGCGGTTACTCAAGGTGCCAACTCAATATTAGTGCAAACATTGAGTGAGTCTGATTGGTTTTTGCCGGTTGAGCGCGAGGGCTTACAAAATATTTTAACCGAGCGAAAAATAACCAGAGCGGCACTACAAGCCAACAACGCTGGTGATCAAAGTAAAGATTTACCTCCGTTAACCACAGCCAAAATTATTTTAGAAGGCGGCATTATCAGCTATGACTCGAATATAAAAACTGGTGGTTTTGGCGCTGAATACTTTGGCATTAACGCCTCTGAACTCTATCGAGAAGACCAAATTGCGGTTTATATGCGCGCGATTGATGTCCGCACAGGTCAAGTATTAGTATCGGTGTCGACGAGCAAAAAAGTGCTGAGTAAAGAAGTTAGAGCTGGGCTGTTTCGCTACGTCAGTTTTAAACGCTTAGCCGAGGCTGAAATGGGGTATTCAACTAATGAGCCTATGCATGTTTGCGTCACCCAGACCATAGAAAAAGCAGTCGCTGATCTAATTTTAAAAGGCATTGAGAAAGGCGTTTGGCGCCCGCAAACCAGTTAATAAAAAGGCCACGCTCTTGTTAATTGTTGCTACTGTATAGGGTGGCGCAACTTGTTGCCATAGTAAATTGAATTACCGGAGGTTTATGATAATTTAAAGGTATATTCGTAGACGGATATTACTGAGACGTCTACATAGTATACTGTTACATGCTAATAAATAGCTGACACCGTATAGAAGGGTTTGTTTTGACAAATTTAAAAATATTGACCGCAGCTTTATTATTGATATCAAGTTTTACTGCCTTATCAAGCAATATTAATTTGGAAAGAATTTCCGAAAATGTGCATATTCTGAGTGGAAAAGGCTACGGAACAAATATTGGACTAATATCGTTAGAAGATGATGTGGTGTTAATTGATCCTATGGCTGGCAAAAATCACTTAGCTGAATTGGATACAGTAATTCGGTCTATTTATGGTACTACAAATACTTTAATCTTGAATACTCACCAACATTCTGATCACACAGGTGGAAATGACTATTTCATAAAACACGGTGCTACGCTTGTTGAAGATAAATTTGACTTAAATGGGATCACCCGTATCAAAGTCAACTCTCATTCACCAGAAGACTATGTCTATTACCATGAAAAAAGTAACATTATATTTGTCGGTGATGTTTTCGATGCTAGCTGGCACCCTACATTTTATTCAG
Organism: Endozoicomonas sp. G2_1; assembly: GCF_017744155.1. Lineage (GTDB taxonomy): Bacteria > Pseudomonadota > Gammaproteobacteria > Enterobacterales > Alteromonadaceae > JAGHQT01. The sequence continues at coordinate 107,365 of NZ_JAGHQT010000002.1, forward strand.
GTGGTATTGAAGGCTTTGAGAATGCAATAAATACTATCTTAAATTTAGGGGACGATCAGAGTTTGATAATACCCGGTCATGGCTCTCCAGCGCATAAACCAGCACTTCATGTATTTAGGGAAAATACTTTCAAGTGGGTAAATATAATTCGAGACCTTCACCGAGAGGGTTGGAATGTTGAAAGCATTAGAAAAAACCAACAGGTTAAGAATGTTTTAGAAAAATTCAATGTAAGTAAAAAGTCGCCTTTCGTACCTGAAAAAGCTTTCAAAAAATTTATAGAAAGAACAATTACACTAATTGAAAAAGAAGAAGGCATGTAACAAGCTGTTCAAGTAATACGTTTACCCTTGGTAGGTACAAACAACGTCCCCTACTAAAATAAATAATCCATTGAATATTAATGAGTTATTTTTTGTAATCACATTTAACGAGAACATAGTCAATAAAAATTAACCACAAAAAAACGCTAGTCAGTTGCCCACTGACTAGCGTTTTTATTACACCAATATAAAGGTGATTAGCTCACCTTAGAAATAGTAACCAAAGTTAATGTTGAGTCGAGTATTGGTATCATCGGCTTCACCCGCTAACGAACCGCCAATAAACGGCTGGTTTTTACCCGAGGCTAAATCGATCAGCGTGTAAAGGTTGCCTGAAGTCACTTGAACACCTAGTACATTCATAAAAGTATCTTCAGTTAAACCACCTGATTTATCCGTCATTAAGCTGTAGTCGTTATAAAACTTCAAGTTGCTCACTGGTCCCCAGTTAACATCCATTGAATAGGTCAAGCTCATGTTGTATAGCGTTGCTCCTGTTGGAATAGTATCGTAGAAGCTGTATGCGCCAACGGTCAATAACTCAGTGCCATCGTCTAAGTCGTACTCGTAATCAGTATATTGTAACAACAAGCCGAAGTTATCGAGTTGACCTTTAACGTGAAACGCATATGCGCTTCGGTCACCAGCAGAACCGGCAGTACCCTCAATATCACCAGACATCAATGAAACACCAACTTCAGCATGGTCAAAGTGATACGAGTAACGCGCGTTAATGGTGCTATCTTCAGCTAAGGCTGTACCCGGCGCATCAAATGTGCCCTCGCCTGCTGAACGCGCACCAACAATATCGTAAGAATAACGACTGGTGCGATCACTGACAAAACCGTCAATACCGCCCAATTCATCAGTTTTATAGAATGCCAATTGAATATCATGATTATCGTAGCGTCCCATAAACTTCAAACCAGCATCGTAATCGTCTTCTAAACCTACGTAGAAGGCCGTACTGAAAAAGAAGCTATTAGAGTTCCAAGTTAAGTTGCCAAATGGCACTTGTGAAATACCCACTTGTCCTTGCCAATGTTCGTTGAACTGATAACCAAGGTAGGCGTGGTGAATAGTATCCATGTACTGATACCAGCGATATTGCGCTGAAAAAATAATATCGCCAGCATTGCCGTTAAAGTCTAAGCGAAAAACGTCAAAGTCGAAGTCACCGACACGATCTCTGTCGTCAGCGTCGTAATCTTTTACCCCGTATTGAAAGCGAACTGCACCACCAACTTTTACTTGGTTAGCTTTTTCAGCCTCGTTTTTAGCTAAAACCTCTTCATTTTTAGTCACTTTTTCTTCAGTTTTAGCTGCTTTTTCTTGAGTTTTTGCCAGTATTTCTTCACTTCTGGCAATCAACTCCTCAGTTTTCGCCAATTTGTCTTTAATTGCCTGTAACTCTTGTTTTAATTGCTCTAGCTCTGACAACTCAGCTTGCTCAGCGTAACTGGCAGCTGAAAACGTCGCCACTAATGCCAGTGTGAGTGTTGAAAGTCTCATGTTGTTTCCCCTGTTATTGTATTTATTCAGTGTCATTATTATTCAACACCCTGTGCAATCATCCCGATATAACAATGTTACAGCTTATGACAACACAGGGTAACAAGTTACGCCTAACTCGGTAGATATTCCTTACCCCAGCCTGTACCGATAATGTTGTCATTAAGCATGGTAGCAATTTGTTGTTCATTATAGCCGAGACTTGCAATAATCTCAGTAGTCGAATGTCCAAATCGCTCGGTTGGTGTTTGCGCAATAATTTTCGCTCTCGACGGCCTAATTGAGTAGTGATCAATAATAGTCACTGAATGACCGCTTGGATGGTCGGCGTAGCAAGAAAAGGCATAACTGCCTAAATCAATGCCCATTTTGCCGTCTGCAGGTCGAGTGTAACGCTCGCGAAGTTCTTCGATGCCAGTTGAGCGAACTGCAGCTATACCTTTTTCTCGCAATGCCAATGCCCAGTTATCGGCGCTGTCTTTGGCAAACGCTTGGCTTAAAAACGCCTTTTTATCTTCTGCAACGCTAACTCCTGCAAGACCTGGTACTTGTTCTAATAAACTTAACTCTTGTTCATTAGAGTCAATAAACAAGCTGCCTTGCTCAGTAGCATAGAAGTGAGATAAATCGTGATTACCTAAGGCTTCGCGACCGGAAGGTTCATCAAATGGCGCGCGGCCGTCATAATCATAAGCAAATTTAATTTGCGCTAGGTTAGCTGCTGCTGATAACGAGGTACGTGCCCTGCTGTGTTTACCGGTGCGTTTTTTGTGATAGAGGCTTAGCGCCATGCCTAAACCACCAGCAAAACCACAGTTTACGTCAAGCGTGCCAAGGTGAGCATGCTCTTCCGGTGTTTGAGGGCCACCAAAACGACTCATAATACCGCTATTGGCTTGAATAATATCGTCGTAGCCAATGTAATCAGTTTTCGAACCGCGAGTTGGACCGCCTAAACAATCTAAGCGACAGAATAGAACCCCTGGATTAAGCACTTGTAAACTCGCTTCATCTAAACCCAATGGCACCATCTGACGTTCCGGAGCATTGATTAACACTAAATCTACCGACTTAACTAGTTGGTGAAAAATAGCCTTGCCCTGCTCTGTGGTAATATCAACCAATGCACTCTTTTTACCGATATTGGTTTGGAAGCTAAACAAGGTGCCAATAAGCGGATCATACATAGGTGTTACTGGATCAAGCTTAGTGACTTGAGCACCAAATCGGCTTAAAAATGCCGCTGAATGAGGCCCTGCAATAACATTGGTTAAATCGAGGATTTTTACTCCCTCAAGCCAGGGTTGATCGTTGTTGTGAATAATTTCACTTCCCGTAGGTCGCGTAACTTGTTCTGTTTCTTCAACGTCTAATAGCTCGGCTAAAGCAAGTTCAAAGTTTACTGTAACCCGTGGTCTAGGCGTCAACATTTGCTCTGCTGATTCTTCTAACCAAACAATTGGCCCCGGCTGCTTCATTACGCCGTATTCAGGATCGTCAACTTCAACAATCAAACCAGCATCAGCACAGTGCTGACTGTTTACCCACTCTTGAGTAGTGCGATGTGGCGCGCCAGGAATTTGCCCTTCGCCAAAAATAACACCCCATTCTGACGATGTTTTGGTCAAGAACACTTTTTTCATTTTTGCAGAAATGATATCGGCCCACTTTTTCGGCAACGGATAAAAACCAATAGAGGTTTCGCCATCCCATTCGCTAATCGGTAAATGCAGATTATTCACCTCCGGAAAACCTTTGGCCAATAATTCTTCATATAAGCCCATCACTTGTAGGCAACGCTTGGCGTGATTGCGATGGGAGGGGCATACCGCATAGAAAAAACGACCGTCTTTACACTCATAGGTGCGATAAAACGGGTCTAAGTACTCTTGTAGCTCTTCGTAGCTGACATCCATCGGCAAGTTGTTTTCTTTGCGATAATTGATTTCGTGCTCGCGCATGGTTAAATAGCGTTCAGGCAAGTCTTCAATCACGATAGAGTTGTAAGATAAGCCTTCCATCAGTGCGGCAACGCCAGGTACTTCAATGTGATCGCCAAGACCAAGATTCTCGCGCGCAAATAATGCCGCGACTACTGAGCTCGCGCCCATAGCGGTTGCATAAGCAGACCCCAATGACAATGGCGAGAAGCTAGGATCTAAGCCCATTAATACTCGGTTAAAGCCCATGTCGGTAAATGCGCCAGAGTTGGCGGCGATAATGGCTTCGGTGGCTTTCCATTGACTACGCAGCTCATCATTGCTGGCAAATCCGGGCAGTGAAATGGTAATAAGCTCAGGGCGTTCTTTACGCAGCTGTTCAAAATCAATCCCCAAGCGTTTGATAACACCAGGGCGGAAATTTTCTAAAACAACATCGGCGTGCTTAATCAAGGTATGGGCTTGCGCCAAGCCTTGATCTGTTTTTAGGTCGATATTTACGGTGGTTTTGTTCCGATTCAAAATAGCATTGGCAGGACTTTTCCACGTTGGCCCTGTTGGAGGATCAATATGAATCACAGTTGCCCCGAGATCGGCCAAAATCATGGCGACCGCAGGCCCAGCTATTTGCTGACCAAAATCGATAACTCGAACACCGATTAATGGTAAATTTGCTTTCATACTCAATGTATTTTCTCACTCTATTTAATTAGTTCTGACTTTTAACTTGTCGCCGCTAACGCCGCGAAAAGTATTAATGTTGTGTGTCGTAAAAGTCGTTATTAATTAATTAGCTCATTTGAAAACTGAGTAATTGTCTTTCAAATTTGTTAAGCGAGAACATCATAAAGTCTCGAAAAAAACTGACCAGCAATAAAAACGTTATCTTTGATGCTATTTTTTTTATGACTCGCTATAGCAAGTAAAATAAAGGGCTGATAAATAGGAAGATTAAATAAATGGGAAAAACAAAAAGCGCTTTACTGAAAAACAGCAAAGCGCTTGAGATAGTAACATTTTATTTTTGACTAGAGTTTTAGATAGCGGTGGCGGATACTTCGCTCAACAACCATTGGCGAAATGTTTCGACATCTCGATGTTCGACATGGGAGTTAGGATAAACCAGATGGAATGCCTCATCAGTGGCAACTTTGGTCTCAAATGGTGTCACTAGTTTACCTGAATCAATAAGATCCCGAACCAAGCTGGTGCGTCCCAAAGCAATGCCTTGACCTAATACCGCTAACTCTAAAGCCGTGACTAATGTATCCATATGAAAACCTTGATTTGATCTCATATCTTTATAGCCTGCTTTACTTAACCAATGGCCCCAACCTTCTTCGTACCCCATAACATGCAATAGAGTGTGCTGCGATAAATCAAAAGATTGCTCTGTTATCGGGTGCTCTGCCAGATACTCAGGGCTGCAAACCGGAAACAATTCGTCCCACGTTAATCGATCGCTTTGCATTCCTTGCCATTGGCCTTTGCCATAGCGAATTTCTAAATCGCAATCTAGTTTATTTTCTCGCTCAACTTCGTTGACCCAGATATTACCGGTTAACCGCAAATTAATAGTGGGATGTAATTTTCTGAAGGTTTTTAAACGCGGTGCAAGCCACTTAGTAAAAAACACCATATTGACTTTAATCGTCAACAAACTAGCGCGGCCGTGACCAAAAATCTCTTCAGTTGCCACCGTCAAGCGCTCAACGGAATCGTGTACTGCGGGTAAATAGGCGGCACCTGCGTCGGTAAGTTCCAAGCCCCTTGGTAAACGACGAAATAACAAGCAACCAACTTGGCTTTCTAAGCCTTTAACCTGCTGGCTGACAGCCGCTTGCGTGAGATTTAGTTCATGAGCTGCATGGGTAAAGCTCAAATGTCGGGCAGACGCCTCAAACGCCCTAATCCAATTTAAGGGCGGCAACCTTTTCTTCATAAAACACCGTATAAACAATAAGTTAATAGTTAAATATGAGTTCTTCGACTCTTTTTTTTAGTATTACACAACTAAGCAAATCGCAGATATAAATTATTTTATGCCTAAGCCATAAATTTTATTGTTTGTGCTTAAATGACCTGCTGAGCAGAATAACGCCGTGTCGTAAAAGTCGCTATTGGGAAGATATTCACCTTGCAGTGAACATCATTAACTAGAGCGAAGCATAATAAAATGAATAACAAAAATAACACGGCAACAAGGCTAGTCGCCTGCCAATACAACCAGTTAACAACAAGTGTCGTGCCCCCATGTTTCAACAACGGAGCGATACTATGAACAGTAAAAAATTAGAAAAAGGTATTTTTGCCAATACCAACCCGGTAATGAGTGTAGGCTCAGCGATCATTATCATCGCTTTTGTCTTGTTTACGATTATTGACCCTGAATATGCCAACGGCGTTTACGAAACCGCAAAAGGTTTTATCGCGACAGATCTAGCTTGGTATTACATCATTTTAATGAGCTTCTTTTTGCTGCTTTCGGTTTATACCGCCTTTAGCCGTTTCGGTCGTATTAAGCTTGGTCACGATAACGATAAACCCGACTATAGCTTTTTCTCATGGTTTTCAATGCTGTTTGGTGCTGGTATCGGTATCGGTATTTTGTTCTGGAGTATTGCTGAACCGATTTATCACTTCCAAAGCAATCCGTTTATTGCCGAAGGACAAGCGCAAACCGTTGAAGCCGCTCAAATTGCTATGCGCGTGAGTATCTTCCACTGGGGCTTACACGGTTGGGCATTATTTGCCATCACCGGTATGGCGTTAGCTTATTTCTCTTACCGAAAGGGATTACCGTTATCTATCCGTTCTGGTTTATACCCTGTTTTTGGTGAGAAAATTTATGGCCCTATTGGCCACATGGCAGACCTACTGGCAGTTTTCGGTACTGTGTTTGGTATTGCAACCTCGCTCGGGCTCGGTGCTCAACAAATGAATGCCGGTATCAATTACCTGTTTGGCGTAGATATTTCCTCAACGAACCAAGTTGTGATCATTGCTGTGATCTCGGTTTTAGCAACGCTATCTGCGCTAAGTGGTTTAGATAAAGGCGTTAAAAAGCTCAGTGAGTTAAATATGCGTCTTACCGCATTAATGCTGACTTTCTTTATCGTGCTTGGACCAACAGCTTACTTATTAGGAGCTTTTGCCACGAACTTAGGTGACTACGTGACTAATGCTGTTGAATTAGGTTTTTGGGTTGATCCAGATCCTAAGAGCCAATGGCAAGGCTGGTGGACAGTATTTTACTGGGGCTGGTGGATTGCTTGGGCACCTTTTGTTGGCATGTTTATCGCGCGTATTTCAAAAGGCCGTACTGTAAAAGAGTTCATTTTAGGTGTATTAATCGCACCAACATTACTGGCAACCTTCTGGATTACTGCCTTTGGTAACACCGCTATCTTTATCGAGTTATTTGGCTCTGGTGGCGTAACCGAAGCGGTTAACAAAGACATTACTACCGCACTATTTGTCACTATGGAGTTAATGGACTTAGGCACAACAATTGCCACTATCGGCGCCATTATCTGTACCGTGATGCTAGTTACCTACTTCATTACCTCTGCTGACTCGGCAACCCTAGTAATTTGTACGCTAGTATCAATGGGCGAACAAAAATCACCACCGAAACTGCGTATTTTCTGGGGATTGTTAATTGGTGCTGTTGCCGGCGTTCTGCTCATTGCAGGTGGCCTCAAAGCGCTGCAAACCGCATCAATTGTCGCGGCATTGCCATACTCAATTGTATTAGCCATCACAACTTGGGGCTTATACAAATCGTTCCGAGACGAGCCATATAACGGCTTGCCTTACTTGAGCACGCCTGACGATATTCCATTACCGCCAGAGTACGGTCAAAGCTACGCGCACAAGCGCAGCAAAAAACAAGCGGCAGCTGAATCTGCTAGCTAAGTTCAAACCATTTATTAGCGCATTAGTGCGCAACTACCAACAGCTATCTTCGAACACGCGAGCATAGCTGTCATTCGAATAAGGAAAACCAGATGTCTTCACAGATCATTCTTCCACGTATTATGCAAGTTGGTGAACACGCAAGTTTGGAAGTGCCTAACATCTTAACCAGTATGGGCTGTTCACGTGCCTTAATCGTCACCGACAACATGATGGTTAAGCTAGGTTATGTCGATAACATTGCCAAAGTGCTCGAACAACAAAAGCTCGCCTTTGATGTTTTCTCCGATACTGTGCCTGAGCCAACAGTCGCCTCTATTCAAGCCGGTGTTGAAATGGCAAAAGCAGGTGATTACGACTGTATTATCGCCCTAGGTGGCGGTAGCCCTATCGATAGCGCGAAAGCAATTTCGATTCTGGCTAAGTTTGGCGGCGAAATGAAAGACTATCGTTTTCCGCGCATTGTTAACGAGCTCGGTCTGCCAGTGATTGCGATTCCAACTACAGCGGGTACCGGTTCTGAAGCAACTCGTGTCACCATTATTACCGACGAAACTAGCGATGAAAAAATGCTTTGTATCGGGGTTGGCTTTATGCCCGTTGCTGCACTGGTCGACTACACGCTCACTATCAGTGTGCCTGCCCGAACAACGGCTGATACCGGTATCGACGCCCTCACTCATGCGATGGAAGCTTACGTCAGTAAAAAGGCCAATGCCTACAGTGATACCCAAGCAATTGCGGCAATGAAGCTGATTGCGCCAAACTTGCGCAAGGCTTATCACAACGGTGAAGACAAGCAAGCGCGCGAACAGATGATGCTGGGTTCAACACTTGCGGGTGTTGCATTTTCAAATGCTTCAGTTGCCTTAGTACACGGTATGAGCCGACCAATTGGCGCATTTTTCCACGTACCACATGGCTTGTCTAACGCCATGCTATTGCCAAGTGTTACCGAGTATTCAATTCCTGCAGCGCCAGAGCGCTATGCAGACTGTGCTCGGGCAATGGGCATCGCCTCTCATCAAGACAACGACCAACAAGCCAACGAAAAACTATTGGCTGAATTAAAAGCCCTCAATGAAGAACTATCTGTGCCAACGCCAGAGCAGTTTGGCATTGATAAAGACGAATTTTTCTCGGTTTGCCAAACCATGGCAGAGCAAGCGCTCGCCTCGGGCTCTCCGGGTAACAACCCTAAAGTGCCCAGTGCTGACGAGCTAGTCACCCTCTACCAAGCGCTGTGGGATTAAGAATTTAAGCGCGCCAAGAGGCAGCGCTAAAAGTATAAAATTAACGTTAAATTTTGGAGTACATCAATGAATACAATTGGTCATTTTATCAACGGCGAAATGGTCTACGACGCAGAGCGCAAGCAAGCGGTATACAACCCAGCAACAGGGCAAGCTGAAAAAGAAGTTGCTCTAGCGTCGGTTGCCACAGTTGAAGAAGCCATTGCCAAAGCAGAAGCCGCTTACCCAGCATGGCGCAATACCCCGCCAATCAAGCGCGCACGCGTGATGTTCAAGTTCAAAGAATTACTTGAGCAAAACGCAGAAAAAATCTGCCAATTAATCGGTGAAGAACACGGTAAAATTTCTCACGATGCCGCTGGTGAATTACAACGCGGTATTGAAAACGTTGAATACGCCTGTGGCATTCCTGAGCTATTAAAAGGCGAGCACAGCAAAAACGTTGGCCCGAACATCGACTCTTGGAGTGAATTCCAACCGCTCGGCGTTGTTGCCGGTATCACACCGTTTAACTTTCCTGTGATGGTACCACTGTGGATGTTCCCAATGGCTATCGCTTGTGGTAACTGTTTTGTCTTAAAACCGTCTGAGCGCGATCCAAGTTCAACCATGTTTATCGCTGAATTGTTAAAGCAAGCAGGTTTGCCAGATGGTGTTATGAATGTTGTTAACGGCGACAAAGTTGCAGTAGATACCTTGTTAAACGACGAGCGTATTAAAGCAGTGAGCTTTGTTGGTTCAACGCCTATTGCTGAATACATTTATCAAACAGCCAATGCCAATGGCAAACGCTGCCAGGCGCTAGGTGGTGCCAAAAACCACGCTATCGTCATGCCAGATGCAGACATGGACAACGCCGTAAATCAACTTCTTGGCGCGGCGTTTGGTTCTTCAGGTGAGCGTTGTATGGCGCTTTCTGTTGCCGTTGCTGTTGGTGACCAAGCTGCAGACGCGCTCGTAGCGAAAATGTCGGAAGCGATGAAAGGCCTAAAAGTTGGTGCTTACACCGATAGCAGCAACGATTTTGGTCCAGTCATCACCGGTGCACATCGCGACAAGGTCGTCGGCTATATCAGCCATGCCGAGAGCCAAGGTGCGAATATTGTTGTTGATGGTCGCACGCCAAATGTCGATGGCTACCCTGATGGTTTCTTCGTTGGCGGCACCTTAATTGATCAAGTCACGCCAGAAATGACCAGCTACAAAGAAGAGATTTTTGGTCCAGTATTACAAGTTGTTCGAGTCAACACCATGCAAGAAGCAATGGATTTGATCGACGCCCATGAATATGGTAACGGCACCTGTATTTTCACCCGTGACGGTGAAGCAGCTCGTTATTTCTCAGATCACATCCAAGTCGGTATGGTCGGTATTAACGTACCATTACCAGTGCCAGTTGCTTACCATAGCTTTGGCGGTTGGAAACGTTCACTATTTGGCGATTTGCACGCATACGGCCCTGACGCTGTGCGCTTTTATACTAAGCGCAAAACCATTACTCAACGTTGGCCATCAGCGGGTATCCGCGAAGGTGCTCAGTTCTCAATGCCAACAATGAAATAATCACCTTAAGCTCTAAACAATAAAAAAGCCGTTATTCAATACCTTGAATAACGGCTTTTTCTTATTCGCAACTAAGTAAAATTAGATCAAGTGTTTAATCTCAGCTAGCGGGCTAAGATCAGCGTCGTAATCAACACCATCAACATCAAAACCAAACAGCTTTAAAAACTCGTGGTGGTAACCAACATAATCCGTCATTTCATCAATGGTTTCGGTCTCAACGCCATCCCAAATGGCTTGTACGCGATCTTGCACACTGTCTTCAAGCTCTTTGTAGTTTTGGAATAAACGACCACCATCGTCTAAACGAGGGCTTTCGCCGTAGAGGTTTTCACGAAACAAGGCTTGAATTTGCTCAATACAACCTTCGTAAGTACCGTCAGCTTTCATCACTTTAAACATTGCTGAAATGTATAGTGGCATAATTGGAATGGCAGAACTGGCTTGTGTCACTACCGCGTTTAGTGAAGTGACGTAAGCTTGACCACTAAGTGCTTCAGTTGATGCTTTAATAGCAGCCGCTGCACGGTCTAAATCTTCTTTGGCACGGCCAATAGTCGCGTGACCGTAGATTGGCCATGTTAACTTTTTACCAATGTAGGTGTAGGCAGTCGTTTTGAAACCTTCAGCTAACACACCTGCTTCACTCAGTGCTTTGATCCAAAGCTCCCAGTCAGCGCCGCCCATGACATCAATAGTACCTTGAATTTCAGCTTCATTGGCTGCTTCAACCGATACTGAATCGATAATGCGCTTAGACGTATTTAGATTCTTAGTCGTAACCCCTTCACCAATTGGCTTTAAGGTTGACGAGTACACTTCACCGGTATCAGGATCCGTGCGACGAGGTGATGCCAAGCTGTAAATCACTAAATCAACTTTGCCTAATTCAGCTTTAATAGTCTCAATCGCTTTGGCTTTAATTTCGTGAGAAAAGGCATCGCCATTAATGTTTTTCGACCACAAACCGGCTTCGTCGGCTGCTTGCTGAAAGGCCGCGGTGTTGTACCAACCAGCACTTGCGGTTTTCTTTTCAGTAGGTTCTTTTTCAAAAAACACGCCAAGTGTTTTTGCACCGTTGCCAAAGGCAGCAGTAATGCGAGACGCTAAACCATAGCCAGTTGATGCGCCAATCACTAACACGTTTTGTGGCTTGCTGTCCGCTTGTGGCTGTGACTTAACGTAAGCAATTTGCTCGTTAACATGAGCAGCACAACCCGCTGGATGTGCGTTAGTACAAATAAAACCACGAATTTTTGGTTTGATGACCATAGTAAAACCTTTTCATTAGAAAGTAGCAGCAACAATTTGCTGCGCTACTTGTTATCAAGATAAAAAAATTGCGCTTAGTTTACTCTTGTTTGACCACAAAGAGGTACGAGCAGCGCAACTTTTCAATAAATTTTCAATAAAATCGCTCAATTAGCGGTTTTGATAGTATTGTTTCAGGGTTAAGTCGTGGTATTCGCGAATTGAATCGTGGAATTCACTATACGATTGCCATACTTTAGCAAAGCCTGGGTCCGCAGCCGCTTGCTCTGCCATTACCTCGGCGGTGATTTTTTTCAACTCACTCAGTACAGGCGCAGGTAATGCTCGTAGCTGAACTTGGTGCTTTTCAACTAACGCTTTTAGCGCATTGTTATTACGGGCGTTGTATTCATCTAAGGTTGACTCATTAACCGCTCGAGCGGCAACTTCGACAATTTTTTGTAAATCTTTTGGCAGTTCATTAAAGGCTTGCTCATTAATTAAAAACTCAAGCCCAGTGCCCGGTTCATGCCAAATCGAATAGTAGTAGTAATCCGACGCTTGGTAAAAACCAAAAGCTAAATCGTTGTATGGGCCAACCCACTCGGTAGCGTCTATTGCACCGCTTTGCAAAGCAGGGAATATTTCACCACCGGTTAAGGTTACTGGTACCGCTCCTGCGCGTTTCAACACTTCACCTGCGAGACCCGGAATACGCATTTTCAAGCCTTTCAAATCATCCATGCTGTTGATTTCTTTTTTGAACCAACCAGCGAATTGAGCACCAGAGTTACCACCCGCCATCGGGATAATACCAAACGGCTTGTACATTTCCTGCCACAGCGCTAAACCACCACCGTAATGTAACCAAGCGTTGAGTTCAGTTGCGGTCATGCCAAAGGGAATCGCGCCAAATAACGGCGATGACGGTATTTTGCCCTTCCAGTAATAAGAACCGCTGTGACCCATTTGTACTGTACCTTGTGAGACGGCGTCAAATACTTCAAAACCCGGCACTAACTCACCCGCACCGTATACTTTAACCGTTAAGCGGCCACCACTCATTTCGTTGACATAGTTGGCAAATTTCTCTGGTGCCATACCAAGCCCCGGAAAATTCTTCGGCCAAGAAGTCGCCATTTTCCATTGATAAGTTTTAGCTGGTGTTGCAGCTGCTTGGCTGTTGTCAGCTTGCTTATCACCACAAGCAAACAGGGCGCTAGTCATTAATAAAACTGAAGCAAGTCGAGCAAAAATCGTTGTTTTGTTCACAAAACTCTCCTGTTGTTTTGATTCTTTTTCTTTTAGTTATTTTCTCTTTAACCGTAAATAACATCTGGCAGCCAAGTGGCCATTTGTGGCCACAGTGCCAAAGCTATGAGTAAGATAACTTGGATCGCAATAAAAGGCACTACGCCGCGATAAATTGCTGAGGTTGGCAATGATTTAGGTGCAACACCACGTAAATAAAACAGAGCAAAACCAAAGGGTGGCGTTAAAAATGACGTTTGTAAATTAATCGCAATCATAATACCAAGCCAAACCGGATCTAAACCCATCGCCAGTAATATTGGCGCAACAATCGGCACCACGACAAAAGTAATTTCAATAAAATCGAGAATAAAACCGAGTAAGAATATCACCAGCATCACGACCAAGGTTGCGCCAAACACGCCACCTGGCATATTGTCAAAAAAGCCGCTGACTAACTCTTCACCGCCGTAACCGCGAAACACCAACGAAAACAAACTCGCACCGATTAAAATCATAAAGACCATTGAGGTGATCTTAACCGTACTTTGCATCACTGCCTGTAGATTGGTTTTGCTGAGCTGCTTTTGGGCTAACGCCAGTAATAGCGAGCCCATGGCACCAACACCAGCGGCTTCAGTTGGCGTGGCAAAGCCAAGTAAAATAGAACCAAGCACCACGACAATTAATAGCAACGGTGGCATTAAAGCAGACAGTAACTTAGTTGTAGAAAGTTGTTCACGGTCACCAATGTCGCGCGCAAGCTTTGGCACCAGCGCTGGTTTAAACCAAGCGACCGTTAGCGCGTAAAGGATGTATAAAACCACTAACACTAAACCGGGAATAACCGCCCCCGCAAATAAATCGCCAACCGAGACAGTTTCAGGCGAGAAAATGCCCATTTTTAGCTGTGCTTTTTGATAAGCACTTGATAAAACATCACCAAGTAACACCAAAGCAATTGACGGTGGGATAATTTGGCCAAGGGTACCAGTCGCGCAAATAATGCCCGAAGCAAACGCGGGATTGTAGCCGCGTTTTAGCATGGTTGGCAGCGACAACAAGCCCATAGTGACAACAGTTGCACCAACAATGCCGGTACTGGCTGCCAATAACATGCCGACTAAAGTCACTGAAATCGCTAAACCTGCTGGGAAGCGACTAAACAATATCGACATGGCAGTCAGCAGGTTCTCAGCTATTTTTGAGCGCTCTAGCATAGCTCCCATAAAGACAAACAAGGGTACAGCTAACAAGGTTTGATTATTGATAACACCGTATAATCGGCTTGGCAATGCCGATAAAAAAGCAGGTTCAAAAACGCCAAACAAAATACCGCCGCCAGCAAACAGCAATGCAGTGCCCGCCAAGGCAAAAGCAACGGGATAGCCAGTTAGCAGAACTAAACATACTGCGGCGAACATTAACAATGAAACTATTTCCATTAGCTCGCCTCCTTGCCAGTGACTTCGGTGTTTGTGCTTTTACTTTTATTTGGTTTGGCACGCAATAAACAAAGATCTCGGCTAATGTGTGCCAACGCCTGTAAAAACAAACTCGCCGACATCAATAAAATCAAACTCTTATTCAAATAGACCAAAGGTAAACCACCAGCTTCTGACGACTTTTCCATAATCGACCAAGACGCCATCACATAGTCAAAACTGATGTAAAAAATGAAACAACAAACCGGTAACAACAATAACAAACCGCCGATTAAGTTGACTAAAGCTTGTTGTTTAACGGAAAAACGTTGATAAAAAATATCGACTCGAACGTGGCCATCCGCTTGTAAGGTATATGCGGCGCCGAGCATAAAAACTACGCCGTGCAGGTACAGTACGCTTTCTTGCATTGCAACCCAACCAAGGTTGAAGCCATAGCGCAATACCACAATCGCAAAGCTCAATAGCACCATGGCTAAGGTTAACCACGCAATACCGCGACCAATCAATTCGATGAGCCGTTCAATGATCACTAACGGATGGGAAAATGTAGGGGAAACAACTTGTTGTGAGGCCACTGCTGATGATCCTGATTATTGTTATTATCATGTTATTTGGGTACCAAATACCCTTTTGAGATAAGAATAACCAGAAATAGACTTCGAATAAATCAGAAATTGTTGGAAAACTAACTAACGACCATGTTATTTAGTTTTCGGCGCGATAGTGACTCGGCGTTACTCCGGTATTTTCTTTGAACATATAGATAAATGCCGATGGTGATTCATAGCCTAATTCTGCAGCAATCGCCGTGATAGAGTGTCCTTGAGCCAATTTACTTATCGCGAGTTGTACATATAATCTCTGTCGCCATGTCGAATAATCAAGGCCAGTTTCTGCTTTGAAGAGCCGTGACAATGTTCTGCTTGAAGCGCCGACAATCTGTCCCCATTCAACTAAGCTATTTCGATTAGCAGGTTGTTGTTGAAGCATAGTTAGCATTGTAATTAGCCTTTTATCTCTCGGGTAAGGAAGCTGAAAAACGACTGTCGGCGCAAGGTTCAGCTTTTCCACAATCAATCTAAGCAATAGGCCATCTGAGTCTGACCAATGGTAATTGGGCTTGGTTTGTTTCGCTTCAACAATAAGCGTTTTTAGAAAGTTATTTACGGCTAAAACACAGCTCTGTTTTGGCAATTTATCTTGCACTTCGTTGCCAAAATAAAAGCTAGTCAATTCAACATCAGTTATCGCCGAAACTTCATGGTTAATGTTTGGCAATACCCATACCCCTTGCTCTGGCGGGACTATATATCGGCTAGAATCGGTAACAACAGATAAAACCCCACTATTTGCGTAAATAAACTGCCCCCAATCATGCTTGTGTTTTTTGACCACTGAATCAATACCAATAGCTCGGTTTATCACGGTAATTGGTTTAATCTCAGCCTGATTACTTTCTTTAGAAGGAGGAATTTCAGTAAATCTTGACACATTATCGATATATCTATTCATATTATCGATAACTTACCAACAATATCCTAAGTTAGCATTTTATTTTTACAAATAACTTAAGGCATACCATGGATATTACTTGGCTTATCAGTTTTCTAGCGCTTGGCAGTTTTGTTGGCTTTACCGCTGGCCTACTGGGCATTGGCGGCGGCGGGATACTAGTTCCGATACTGACTTTTATATTTTTAAGAATGGGAGTCACCACAAACAATGTCATGCATATTGCGCTTGGCACTTCTATGGCTTGTATCATTATAACTTCTTTATCGAGTCTACTGGCGCACAATAAAAAAGGTACTGTTCAATGGCAAACGGTTAAAAGTATGGCAGTAGGTGTTGTGCTGGGTAGCTTTATTGCCGCCCAGATAGCCTCATATCTAAACACTTTATACTTAGCAATAGTGTTTTCAGCATTTATGGCATGGACAGCCCTAAAAATGCTCAGTAGAAAAAGTCATGCGATACCAACAACAGCACTAAAAAATACTAATATGTTCTATCCAGCATTTAGTATCGGCGGGCTATCTGCATTAGTGTCAATTGGCGGTGGGTCGCTAATCGTCCCCTATTTAACAAATAGAAATGTCGACATAAAAACCGCAATAGGAACATCTGCTGCTATTGGCTTCCCTATTTCCGTTGCTGGTGCTATTGGTTACACCCTAAATACTATCGAAACCAATGGAACTATGGATCATCAAGTTGGCTTTATTTACTTACCCGCGGTCATTTTGGTTTCTTTAGCAAGTTTTTTATTTGCGCCGTTGGGAGCAAGTATTTCACATCGTTTGCCAACAAAAGCATTAAAAACTATATTCGCTTGTCTACTAATAATATTGAGCTTAAAAATGCTCTCGATACTACTTTAAATGCTAATTTAAGCGTTAGTTAAACTTGCTACCACCTAAGCATTTTGGCGATAAAGGAACCTTGTCTTTGTATTCAGTGTGCCATTGTTCTTCAGTGTAGGTATGGATAGCTAGCGCGTGGATGTGATTGGCAAGCTCGTCTGCCAGCACTTGATTGACCATGCGATGGCGACCGATTAAGCGTTTGCCGTCAAAGTCGTTAGAAACGATTACTACTTTAAAGTGTGATTCACTGCCCTCTGGCACGTTGTGTTGGTGGCTCTCGTTGATAACATCAAGCACTAGTGGTGAAAATGCCTCGAGAAGTTTTTGTTGAATTTTTGCCTGAATAGGTGCTTGCATGGTCATAGTTAATCTCATTAATCATTTATATTGCCAATTATGCCCTTTTATTTTGGTTTCCCCAAGTTGAGTAACAGCCCTCGTGCTCAATTTATGTTTAATATTTACCAACAAAAAAAGGTGAGTAATAACTTACTCACCTTTTTATAAATGATTTAAACAGGGTTTTATAACGCAGTTTGTAAAATCTTGCGGCTGACCTCTGGCGTAATGTCACCGTGTTCACCAAGCTTCAACATACCGTGCTGTGTGAGTTTTTCGACTAATGTATCGATATCGCTCTCGCCGAGGTTAACTTCTGACAAGCGCACAGGCACTTGCATTTGGCTAAAGAAGTTTTCGGTATGGGCAATAGCACGTTCAATGCGGCTGTCGTCATCACCATCGGTAATTTGCCAAACGCGCTCAGCGTATTGCAATAACTTAGCGCGCTTTTGCGTTTTTTGTATTTTCATTACCGCAGGTAAAACGATAGATAAAGTACGCGCGTGATCAATACCGTGACTGCCAGTGAGTTCATGCCCTATCATATGAGTCGCCCAGTCTTGTGGCACGCCCGAGCCAATTAAGCCGTTAAGCGCCATGGTTGCTGACCACATGACATTGGCGCGAGTGTCTAAGTCGTTTTTAGTCTCGCTATTGAGCAGCTTAGGACCTTCTTCAACCAAGGTTTGTAACAAACCTTCAGCAAATCTGTCTTGCACTTTGGCATTTACCGGGTAAGTGAGGTACTGCTCGATAACGTGAACAAACGCGTCAACCACGCCATTACTGATTTGACGATCAGACAAACTCAAAGTCACTTTCGGATCTAAAACAGCAAATGCTGGCCGTACTTTAGGACTGTTAAACGGAAGTTTATCTTTACCACGGGTAACGACTGAATTTGCATTCATTTCAGAGCCAGTTGCCGGCAATGTTAAAACAACCCCAAGTGGTAACGCTTTTTCGACTTTTCCACCTTTGGCTAAAATATCCCAAGGCTCTTCACCTTGATAACAGGCAGCTGCGGCAACAAACTTAGTGCCATCGGCGACTGAGCCACCGCCAACGGCGAGCAAGTAATCAATATCGTGAGCTTTGATCAGCTCAAGTGATTTCATCAAAGTATCATAGCTTGGATTTGGCTCAATACCTGAAAACTCAAACCAAGTGTGATCACTCAAAGCATCGGCTACTTGTTGATAAACGCCGTTGCTCTTAATTGAGCCGCCACCGTATAGCATTAATACTTTGGCGTCTGCTGGAATTTCTGCCTTAATTTTGGCAATTTGATCACTACCGAAATGAATACGTGTTGTATTGTGAAAAGTAAAATTTAACATGATTGATTCCCCCACTAAGAATAACAATTGGGCAGAGCCGTGACCTTTAGCTCTGCCCATTTAAGCCCTGTGTTTCAAGACACAAGTTAGCTCAAATACGCCAACATTTTTTCAGCCACTGGTGCTGAACTCGCTGGGTTCTGACCAGAGAAAATCAAGCCATCTTGTAGAGCAAGTGGGTGCCAATCTTCAACTTTTTGGTAATTGCCACCTTGTTTAACTAACTCGTCTTCAAGTAAGAAAGGAACAACGTCAGTTAACTGAACAGCAGCTTCTTCAGTATTACTAAAACCGGTGACTTTTTTGCCTTTAACAAGAGCTTGTCCGTCGCTATCAGTAACGTTTAACAATACTGAAGTTGAGTGACAAACCACGCCAACAGGCTTGTTAGCCGCCAGTGTTGCTTCAATTGCTGCAATAGAATCAGCATTATTGGTTAAGTCCCACAATGGGCCGTGACCGCCTGGGTAAAACACTGCGTCGAACTCGTCAACATTAACTTCAGCTAATTTTAACGTATTAGCTAATTGTTGCTGTGCTTGCTCGTCGTTATTAAAACGCTCAGTGTGTTCGGTTTGAAAATCAGCCAGCTCACTTTTTGGATCTAATGGCGGTTGACCACCGGCAGGTGATGCCAAAGTAACGTTAGCGCCCGCATCAACAAACACATAATATGGCGCAGCAAACTCTTCTAACCAAAAACCAGTTTTTTCACCTGTGTTGCCTAACTCAGCGTGAGAAGTTAATACCACTAAAATCTTTTTATCTACTTGGCTCATTATCAAACCCTTATTTACATGACTATATTTAATGAGCACAGTATAGAGAGATAAATAAATACCGACAATGCAGATAATTTCAACTACAATGTATCAATAATTTTGACAATAATAGAGCAGCGATGGATATCTCGTTTGAACAGTTAAAAAGTATGGTGGTATTCGCTCAAGTGGTGGAACAAGGTAACTTTAGCAGTGCCGCCAAAAAACTGGGCTTGTCGCGCGCCGTGGTCAGTTACCACATAAAAAAGCTCGAACAGCAATTCGCGGTTCAGCTCGTCAATCGTTCAACTCGCACTATGGCGCTCACCGAAGCAGGTAAGACTTATTACCAGCGCTGTAAAATTGTCACTGAACAAGCGACCTTTGCTCAACAACAATTAGAAAATATAAAAAACGAGCCAGTTGGCTTAATTAAAATTACCTGCCCAGTTAACCTTGGTGTTGAATTAATTGTGCCTGCCCTCAATCAATTTAAGCATCAATATCCTAAAATTAGCCTAGAGCTCAGTTTGAGCGATGACGTCGTCAACATTATTGAGCAAGGTTTCGACCTCGCCATTCGCGGTGCGCCGCTGCCTGACTCAAGCTTGAAAGCGACTCAACTCGCTAGGCTCAGCACCTGTATTTGCGCGGCACCTGATTATTTCCAACGCTACGGACGACCGTCCTCTCCTCAAGAATTGGAACAACACAAATGGGTGCTCTACCAAAGAAATCAACGCGCATTAACCATGAACTTGATTCCTAGTAGCACTAACGCTAAAAGCAAGGCCCAAAAGAAAGCAAGCAGTCAGTATCAGGTGAAATTAACCGGTGAAATTAGCACGAATAACGCCGCCGCTCGTACCGCGTTTGTCATGGGTGGCCACGGTTTGGGGCGTATTCCATTCTACGATGCCTGGCCGAAGATCCAACAAGGCCAGCTCGAACAAATTTTTGCCGATTATGAAGTGGATGATATTCCGGTTTACGGCGTTTTTCCGCCGAGTCGAGTACAGTCGAAAAAAGTCAGGTTATTACTCGACTTTTTAAAAACTTATTTTGATCAACTCAGCCAGAAACATATTCTTGCTGCTCAATGATAAATGGCCTTCATACAAACAGGTTCGACGTCATAACTTGCATCACTATCATTAGGCCAAGCTGGATAACACAGCTTATAGTCCAATAAATAAGGTCGATTGCCAGTATAAGGATCTACAAATTTATCATCAGCCAGTAAATCACCTATAGGTTTGTTTTGACTTGCAATTAATAACTTAAACAATAACAAATTCAAATCAACTGACGCGATATTTTTACCTATATCAATGTACCTAGGTATTGATATCAATACTAATAACTCACCAACAAAATTGGTAGGGTTGCGTAGCACAGCGCTCCAGATATTTTCTGAGCCAATTATTGGTATTGATTGAATATTAGATCTCGCTTCCAAAAAATCGCGCTTTGCAATTGAGTCAGGTAAAGTCACCGTTTGCCAATAGCTGGAGATACTATTGAGAGTCTTATTAGGTTTAAAACCGATATAAGCAATAGGGTTATTATAAAAATTCGGATCAACATAACCATCAGAGTAAATGTACTCAGTTAAAGTTCTATGCATTTTGGCAATTTCTGATACCGCTATTTTTTGTAGTGTAATTTCTTTAACTGGAATTTGATAAAGCGCATGATTACTTTGGCTTTTGAAAGTGTGACCCGAAGATACTAACTCCTCAAATAAGGGTTGAATAAGCTGTTCTACGGCAACAATAAAAACAGCACTAGTTCCAACATCTAAGCTAGATTCAGATACTTGTCTAAGCAAATATAAGTAATTGAAAAGTGTCTGTTCTGCTCTATCTAAATTGCCATCCAAAATATCAAAATAAATCGCAAGGCTAGCTAAGTAGTTTACGGTATGAAAATGTTCAAAATCGCCAATAGAGCTATGAACATCGGGCTGTTGGTAATCATATTGAGTGCTATTGTTAATAAACTCTCTGACTAACGTAATATTATTATTCAGCTGTTCGGCTATGTATTCTCGTTGATTTTTAAGCTGTTCAAGGCAGTTATCAGCACTGGGAAGACAATTTAAGTTTTCTGGTAATAGATCTTGCTCTACGACCCGAGCAGGAAAGCGAGTCATCTCTTCAAAGTCCAAGAACCTAACTTTAGACAACGCTACTTTTTCCAAGTAGTTTTGCTTGCTTAATTGATAATTCGCTGCTGTTTTCTCATTTAAGCTCATAAGATGAATAAACACATTATTAGTTAAATCTTTTGCAGCCCTATCTTGCTCAAGCCAATAAATGGTTTGTTCTGATAGTTCATCATCAACCAAAAAATAATAAGCTGCCAAACAAAAAAGTATAAAGCCTAGAATGCCGATACTTATTAGCTTCTTCATTAAACCTCCTTTTTTGTTTTTGCCTATTCAAACAACAAACACTGCCATGAAATTCAATGACAATAGCTTAACTTTAAAAACAAACATACCTAAAAGTTAAATTAATTCGTGCCGCTTTTGGCTTTTTGGTGCGTGGAATACAGTGTTGCCAATACTTTTGTGTTGATCCTGCCATGACTAACAAAGAGCCAGAGGTTAAATTGATGCTAATTTTTTCATTAATCTGCTTTTCTTTACTGTGCTTGTCTTTATATCTACGCTTGAGCTGAAATTCGCGCTCTGCTCCCACCGACAACGAAGCGATCACTGGCTCGCTGCCAAGCTCAGGTTCGTCATCACTATGCCAGCCCACCGTATCACTGCCATCGCGATACAAATTAGCGAGCATACTATTAAAACGATAGCCAGTGTGCTGTTCAATTTCTTGCTTAAGTGTGAGCAGTGTTGATGTCCAAGGTTTCGCTATCATGGTCAAGCCTGAATATTGATAGGCCAATTGATTATCGCCATACCAAGCTTGTAACCGAGGAATGGCAACGGACTTGCCGTAAACGACAATTTCGTCTTGTTGCCACGCTAAGCTAGCATATAGCTGATCGAACAGTACTTGCCTGAGCTTGCGATCAATAAAGTCGGGATAAAAATCGAGTTCGGCGTCTTGGGCGGCTATTTTCATCAGTAACTATTGTCTTTTTTTGAGCTCATTTTCGACTAAATTATTGGTCGTAAAAATGGCTGTAGTGAGTTTGGATTCTATCGTAAGTGACTAGCCCTAGTCTGCAAAGTTTGTCACAATACTGACCTTATCTCATACTGCCTTCTTTATTCCCATTTTTGTAATTGTATTTTTATGACTGAATCTGCCCAGCAACCTCTTTTTATCAGCCCTGAGCAAAGTAACAACACAGATCATGAGGCTGACAATAGCCCTGACAGCACGAAACGCATATTGTTACTTGAGCGTTTTCCGCCGCAGCAAGTCAATCGCAGTTTACAAGCTTGGGATGCAGCAGATGAATACTTACTCAATTACGTCACGGAACAAGATTTATTAACGGAAAAACCTCATGTTTTGGTGATGAACGACAATTTTGGTGCCCTCGCCAACCATTTAGCAGATGTAGATACAGAGCTTAACATAAGCCAAGTAAGCGATTCCTACTTAAGCCAACAAGGCACCTTACACAATTTTGCCAACAACCAGCTCAGCACTGAAAACCTAACTCAACTCACCAGTTTAGATGACATCCCTAGCGATTGTCAGCTGGTGCTCTATAAAATCCCCAAAAGCAAAGCCTTGTTGATAGAGCAACTAGTCAAAATAAAACAAACACTACCGCCAGAAATAGTATTTATTGCTGCAGCGCGTGCCAAAGACATTCACAGCGCAACCTTAAAAGTATTTGAACAGTACTTGGGCTCCACCAAAACCTCGTTAGCAGTAAAAAAAGCGCGTTTGGTGTTTAGCCAGCTAGATAACAAAAGTAGTAATTCAACCGCAATGCCTGAACCTCTGACTTGGCCGCTAGAAGGCACAAGCTTTACAATTAGTAATCTCGCTAATGTGTTTGCTCGCGAGCAGCTCGATATTGGCGCTCGCTTTTTGCGTCAACATTTGCCTGCGAAATTAGATAATAAAAAAGTGGTTGATTTAGGCTGTGGTAATGGCGTTATTGGTTTATCAATATTAGCGAAATTTCCTGAGGCTAGCGTGAGTTTCTTCGATGAATCTTTCATGGCAGTCGCTTCTGCCAAAGCCAACATCGAGCGTAATTTGCCTGAACAATTGGAGCAATGCCAATTTAACGCCGACGATTGCCTGAGCCAATGCGACAGTAACAGCGCTGACGTTATCGTCTGTAATCCACCATTTCATCAACAGCAAGCAACTACTGACCACATTGCTTGGCAGATGTTCAACGATAGTTTTAGAGTCTTGAAAAAAGGTGGAGAATTGAGAATCATTGGTAACCGACAGCTCGGTTATCACATTAAACTCAAGCGCATTTTTGGCAATGCTAAACTCATTGCCAGCAATAAGAAGTTTGTCGTTTTGTCAGCGATAAAGAAATCTTATTAGTCGCAAATATGGATAAACCAAAAAAACGAAAAACAGCTCACTAACTTTAAACAATAGTGCTTTAACAACACCTTTAAGAGTGAACAATGATGACGATAAAACACATTACCTCAATAGCCTTAATTAGCTTAATGACCATACTGAGCGGTTGTGCCAGTAAACCCAACAACATTATCGTCGCTATTGATTATGTTACGCCAGCGCCACTGAGCTATGCCAATAGCAGCGCAAATATCAAAGCGCAAGATTTACGACCACAGCAGCACATTGTACAAATTCGCAAAAAAGACCAAGCGGCTCGCTTAATCAGTAGTGCCAACTCGTTGACTAAACAAATCGCTGCTAAAGCCAGTCAAGGCTTTAAGCAACAGGCTTTAACCATTGACCAACACAGCCAAAAACAAATCACATTAGTGCTACAAAAAGCATTAATTGACGTTGAACAAAGCCTAGTTAAGCACAAAACCAAAAGCGAGATCACCTTACAAGTTCAAGCTATTGTGCCTAACCTTGACGGCCATGGTTACAAGAGTTTTAGCAAGAACTTTAACACCACCAGTACCAGTGAAATGCCATTAACACCTGATATTGCAGTGCTTGAACGCGACTTTAACCAAAGCCTTGCAAGGGTCATAAACAACATTATTGCCGATGAAGAATTACACCAATTTATCACTCAATAACATTTAAATGATGAGTAACAAAGCAATGAAATCACTTACCAATATCATGCTATTTATTTTAGCCAGCACATTTAGCTTATTCGCAGCGGCAAAAAATATTGCTATTGATCCCGATAACCTGTTTCCGAAAGTAAAACTAGAGACGTCACTTGGCGTTATTGTTGTTGAACTCGACCGAGTAAAGGCGCCAATTACCGTAGATAACTTCCTGACCTATGTAGTCACAGGAGAGTATGCCAATACGATTTTCCACCGAGTAGAAAGCGATTTTGTCGTCCAAGGTGGTGGCTACGATACTGATTACGCCGTTAAAAAGAACAACCCCGATATTATTAATGAGTCTGGCAACGGGTGGAAAAATGAGATTGGCACTATCGCCATGGCCCGTGAGAGCCGACCTCATACCGCCAACCGACAGTTTTTTTTCAACATTGGCGATAACACTAGCTTAGATCCTGGCAGGCGCTGGGGCTATGCGGTCTTTGGTGAAGTGGTTGAAGGTCAAGAAGTACTAGAAAAAATGGGTGCTGTTGAAACCGATTACAACAGTGAATTAGGTTGGGAAAACGTGCCAGTTGAGCCACTTGTTTTAATCAAAGCAACATTGCTACCAGCAGAATAAGTGTTCTCAAATCAATTACAAGCAGAGCCTAGCAACTCTGCTTTAAACATCCCCTAGTTACTTAGCTAAGCTCCGGCACACGGGTTTATATGCTAGTACTTACTATTACCATAACCACTAATAAAAATAGATATAGGCCCTGACCAGAAATACAAATAATTAACAATCGTCATACATAAAGTATCAATAAATTTATTGGCTGGCCTTTGACATTTAAATGATTATCAATAATAACTAATAGAGGTAACGCCAAGCACTACTGTGTGATTCTTATCTGAGCTTTGATAAATCGCTCCGTGCACACAGACTTTTCTCCCGCGGGCGTGCTAATAATTATTCGTTTCCAAGGTAAAGGTTTGTCATGGTCATTGAGCAGTTTATCAATGAAAAAATTAGCCAAATTAGTGCTTATGTTAATGCTGTTATCGACAGAACCATTCACTACACAGAGCTCGACCAATTTATTTTAGACACCATGGAAGAGTGGACTTTACTCAGTGTCTTTGACGAAACCCCAGGTAGTGCCAGAGAGCGTGTATTTTGGCACTTAATGCACGAATTTAGTCTACACGGTGCGCAATCGCTCGGTAACGATCTCTATTTCAAAAGTGAAATCACCACCTGCCTCGACTTTTTCATTGGCAAAGGCAGTTATCCGATAGACTGTATTGGTTGGCGACCACTGCCATAACAATTCCTTATTGCCGTTTACTTTGATAACTTTCTAACGCCAAAAAAGTAGCTTCCAAACGCTCTGATAAATCTCCATAGATATCTCGCTCTCCCTGAAAAAACGAGATGTTTTCAGCAAAAAAGTGCAGTACTTGTTCAACTTTTTGCAACAGCCCAGCACTTATAACCGAGTTATTCGAAAACTTTTCACTAAGTAAGTTGAGAAAACAATCAGCAACCATATCACCATCAAATTCTGGATAATCAAAACTAACTACATAATCAGTAAAGTAGTGGCCGTAATGATTAAACAAGTTATCGGGCATAAAACGC
This sequence comes from Endozoicomonas sp. G2_1, assembly GCF_017744155.1. GTDB lineage: Bacteria > Pseudomonadota > Gammaproteobacteria > Enterobacterales > Alteromonadaceae > JAGHQT01. The sequence continues at coordinate 133,439 of NZ_JAGHQT010000002.1, forward strand.
AGCTCATCTGCGCGCTCAATAACACTACGAGCAAAACTTGCATGTATTGTCTTACTATCTTGTTGGTAGAAAATTTTTTGCGCGTAAACTAAATCTAGATTGTCAGGCTCAGTGGCCAATGCTTGTTGCCATATTTTTTCAATGACACGGCCCTATACCTTTATCGATACCATAATTACTCGTAATATTAGGTAATAATTCCCCCCACCTAAAGCTTTTTCTGATAGGCTTGCCTTACTTTCCGTTTCGTCTTATTTATCGAATTAATCTAATCTATGTCTGCTGCACCTCAATCATTACTGCAAAGTTTAAAGTATTTTCAAGACAAGCGCTTAGTCAGCATTTTCTGTTTTGGCATCGCCAGTGGTTTTCCTTGGGTGATGATAGGCTCGGCCATGACCGGCTGGCTAAAAGATGAAGGCTTGTCACGCTCAAGCATAGGCCTGTTTGGCCTTATTTTTGTTGCTTATTCGATTAATTTTTTGTGGTCGCCACTGGTCGACCGGGTCAAAATTCCTTTATTAACCGCCAAGTTTGGTCTCAGGCGCAGTTGGATTTTACTAACCCAAACCGTTTTACTTCTCGCTTGCTGGCAACTAACGCAATTAGATGTACAAAACCAGCTCAGCGTGATGGCGATGTTTGGTTTAATTATCGCGATTGCTGGTGCGACTCAAGATATCGCTATTGACGCTTATCGCATCGACTTGCTCGCGACAGCAGGTAGTTCAGAATCTGACTCGAATAAACAAGATGCTAACAATCAAGGTGCTAACAAGCGTGACAACAACTATATGGCAGCGGGCTCGGCGATGGCGACGTCAGGCTGGTGGACGGGTTATGCCGGCCTTGGCAGTATTCCGTTTATTTTAGTCGACAGTCCAAATTGGCAATGGTCACAAGTTTATTGGGTGTTAGCAGGCTTGATGTTGCTATTAATGCTAGTGGTCTTGCTAGTTAAAGAACCCGTTAGTGATCGCGAGCAAGCTCACCAAATTGTTGAGGATAAATACCTCAACGCGCTACCTCATTTAGGCATAAAGCCGGTGATGATTTTAGCTATTCTCCCGATGATTATGTTCGCGATAGTTTATGCCAATTTTGGTTACCCTTATTGGCCGGAAAGCATTATCGCTGTTGACCAACAGTTCGCGACAACAAGCTTACTAGTGACTACTTTGTTAAGTGTTTTTGCTCGACAGCTAGCTAGCTTAACTAGACAAATTAACCAACTACCTGAACACAAGATTCATTCAAATAGCCCAAGTAGCAATACCGATAGAATAATGGCTTGGCTATTAACCACCCTAGTTGCACCAATTCAAGAGTTCTTCGAACGCAATGGCACGCGCCTAGCGCTATCAATTTTGCTGTTTATCTTTTTGTTTAAGCTAGGCGAGGCTTATTTGGGACGTATGTCGATTGTCTTTTACCGAGAAGTAGGCTTTTCCAATGCTGATATTGCTTACTACTCAAAAATGATTAACTGGGGCGTTACCATTGTTTTTTCGCTCATCGGCAGCGTATTTACCATTCGCTACGGTATTTTAAAAGGCTTATTCATCGGCGGCATCGCGATGGCAGCCAGTAACCTACTGTTTTCAGCAATGGCCCTAGTTGGCCCGAATAAAGCCTTGTTTGCCTTCACTGTTTTTGTTGACGGGTTCACCTCAGCATGGGGCTCAGTTGCCTTTGTTGCCTTGCTATCAGTGCTTTGCAACAAAACCTTTACCGCAAGCCAATACGCGCTGATGGCCTCACTGGGGACGTTTGGCCGAGTCATGTTAGGTTCGTATTCAGGGATTGTCGTCGATTGGTTAGACGGCAACTGGGCGCTGTTTTTTGTCTTAACCGCAATGATGGTTATTCCGAGTTTGCTGTTTTTGTACAGTATCAGAAAACCGTTAACCGCGTTAATCAACCAGCAAGAAGCCGAGCAGAACAAAGCTTAGTTCTGCACATCTTTTTGAATGAGATAATCTTTCAAACCATTGAGTTGCAGGCTTTGTACTTTATCGACTATAGGGGCCAGTTTCTGATAGCCATCGGGATTCATACCACTGACTTTGTAGGTTAATACAACTTCGCTACTATCGGTTTCAGTCATGCTTTTCGGGCTTAAGATTTGCCAATCTAAAGCCCCGTGTAGGCCCATACCCTGCAGTGGTCCCAAGCCGCCAAGCATGCGAAGTGTTTTGTTAGGGTCGACAAAGGCAATCATCATGTGTTGAGCAGATTTTCCGCCTTCGGCCAACTCACAAAAACAACCTCCAGCTTTAGCCTCTATCACAAACTTGCCGTACCACCAGCTGTGATCTTTTGGCCACCATAGATCAACTTTATCAACCAAGGCTCGCCACACTCGTTGCTCGCTCGCTTGCACTTGAATGCGGTTTTCAACAATAAAACCGACATCAGAAACGTGCTTAACAGCTGCATTTACACTCGTGCTTACTACCAACCCAATCGCGAAAATCAACGTCGCTGAAAAATGGAAATATTTCATCTCATTCCCTACTGAACTTTTTATTATTTACCACAGTATATACCCAAGCTACCTCAAGATGCATAATTCAGCGCTGTCACAGGGACTTAATATCAAGGCGCAGCTAGCAGGAATGGTCACTCCCTTTCAATTAGCTGCAACGATGAGAGCAAGTTCCTGTGAAGCGCCCGAAGGGTTGGTTTAAAAGACGATTTATGCGGCGTTATTGATTTTAACAAGAGAATAACCATTCTTTGCACAAAAATGTCTGGAACATTTTTGAACAGCCGAAGGCTGGCTTTAGCGAAGGACAGGATGTCCGGAGTAATCAATGCCTTGCCTAAATTGCTTTTAATTCCAACTGAACAAGTATCTTGAGGTAGTTTGGGTATAACTCTACATCTGAGTGCTTATTGCTGGTCAGAGCGTTTTATCCTATGATGAATAGTAATTCAGTTTTCTCAAGGCAGTATTTGTAATTACATGATTAAACTATTTTTTTTGATGCCGATTGTAACCTGCTTAATTTGGTGGGCTTATTTAACCTTGCGCGGTTACACATTGAAACAAGGCACCAAAGGTTTTGTTCACATCCTTATTTTTAATGCTGTGATCATCTCATTTTTAGTGTTAATGATCTTTGTCACTGACTACCCTTAAAAACTAAATTCAACTCTTGGCTTCGCGCCCTCAGCCAAATCAACTTTTGGCTCACACAACAACAAACGCGACGAGGCAATTTGATATTGCTCTACCAAGCTCGCTTTTAATTGTTGAGCGCGCTGCTCACTAATCGTTTGTAATGTCTTGACTCGTTCGGGTTCAGGTAGCTGTTCTTGCTCAGCTGATAAATCTGTTGCAACAGCGACTGAGCACATGGTCACACGCTGCTTTTCACGGTCTTGCAACAGCTTAGCGAGTTCATCAATAAAGCTTTGTTGAGCTTGATCTAAGTCGATTTGTCCGGGCTGATAAAGTAAGTCTTCAACTTTAACTTTTAGCAAGTATTTACCAGCAACGCGCGCGACGGTAACGACATTGGCATAAGGAACAAAAGTGTTAATTAAGTAGTTCTCTGCTTGCGCCATTACCGCTTTTTTCGCGATTAGTGTGACAAAGCTACTAACGCCAAATTGTGGATCGTTAACATTACCAGATAACGGAATATCGAGATGTAAATTGCCATCGCTATCTTTAAGCATACCAAGCGCAGCGTTTAGTGGTATTGCGCTCGATTCTTTAACGTGTTCACCACTGACATCATTATCACTCGATAGCTCAAAGCCTCTTAGAGCAATCTTTACTTCACCGTCGATTTCATCATTGACCACTTTTACTTCGATATCACTATCGAGCTGGCCAGCTAGGAAATCAAAGCCCAAAGCATCACGCATATAACTCGACAAATCAGGAAGAGAAAATTCACTAATTTTAACAACTGTATTCAAATTGAGTTGCTCAGCGAAAGGCATAATATCGCCGTCGATTCTCGCGCCTGAAAACTGATCGAGGTTAAAGGCAACGGCATAGCGACTGACTTGTTCTGGTGTTTGGCTATTAATATCGGTTAGCTGTATTTCAGAAATACTGAGCTGATGTTCAAATACCGGATTGACACTTTGATCTTGAATATAAAGCTGGCTAGGTTCCAACAACGAGAACTTAGCTAAACTAAAGGTGATTTGTGATTGTTCTGATAGTTGTTGCGGTTCTGTTTCAGTATGAGTTTGAACTGGTGTTTGCTCTGATTCACTGTTTTGCTCTTCAACTAACTCCTTTACTAAATGCGGCTCTTTGTCGCTAGCAGCTTGCGTCGGTAGCACTAAATTGGCTAGCTGCTTGTTTTTATCAAGCCAAATATGGCTGTCAAAAGTCGATAACGCGATTTCTTCAATGGCTAAATGACTATTTTGTAGCGAGACATTGTCTACGGTTAACTGGTTAGCTTTGAATAGTGTTTTACCTGCTTGTTCTGAGGACTCTGAAGGCTCAGAAAATAGAATTTTCTCCAACTGAATTTGCGCTAATGTTAACTCTGTTAAAGTTGCTGAGCTGTTATAACTTAGCTTACCGTCTTTAATCTTTAAGGCGTCGAGTGCAGCTAGTGTTGCTGGCTTAGGCTCAGGTTCACTCCGAACGTTATCACGTTGAGTATTACTGCTTGCGACATAAACAGATAATTGTTCAGTATTGAGTTCTAGGTTCGCTTGTACTGACAAACCACTATTTTCACTGTCTTGTTCTTGGTAAACACCATCTTTCAATGTGAGCAATAGTGACTCTTGTTCTATTTGATAACCCAGTGCCCTCGTCGCTAATTGCTTTAATGCCAACGAGAAACTATCTTGATTAACTTGCCAGCCTTGTTCACCTAACACCAATGTTTGCACGGCATGAATATCAAGACTTCCTGCCAGTGACTTTACTGGTTGCTCTGGTACCTGCTCCATGTAGTAGGCAAAATCTGCTAGAGAAAACTGCTTGAGATCCAGCGTCGATTCAACACTAATATTACTGGCTTTTACATCGCTGGATTCAGCACTGCTAGATTGAGCATCGGCTGACAAGGCAATTGAAATAGTTGAACTGTTGAGTTTCGCGGTTAAATCAAGTTTCCCCTGCTGGCTAATCAAACTCGCCAAAACATCGCGAATAGCAAGCTGTTCCAGCGTAAATTGATGTTGATGGCCTAAGTCATCAATATTGATGACAACGTTAGCGATGTTGGCATTTGCCATAACAAATTGCCATGCCTGTAGTCCTGATTGTTGATTTCCTTGTTCTGAGTTTTGTTGTTCGGCCGTGTTGGTTTCACTGTTTGACGACAACTCAGTCAACTCAGTCAAATCAAGCCCAGCAATCACTATGCGTTCTTGCTCGCGTTGAACCAACAATTCAATACCTTCAATCTGTAAACTTTCCAAGTTGATTTGTTGCTTTAACAACGCCTGCCAACTGACATCGATCTCTGCATGTTTAAGCTCGGCAACTGTTTGCTCTTGATGTTGTTCTTGGCTCTGCTTTGGTCGGTGTGTGAGTACCGATAAATTCTCGACCTTAAGCTGCAAAACAAAAGGATTGAAACCTATACTGGTTTGCTTAGAAAGCGCTAATTGAAAAGGTTTAAGCTGCTCGTTAATTTGCCATGGAATGAGGTAATAACTGGCGAGCCAAACGGTCAGTAAAACAACAAAAATGACACTAAATAAGCCAACAAGTAGCTTTTTTAATAACTGTAAGGGAGAAAATCGCAGGCTAGACATAAATCGACAATATTGAGGCAAAAGCAAACACCTAGTGTAGCGCAGCTAAATTTGTGAAGTCTAGAACGATAGCCACAGTTTTGCCCAAATTGTCATATTCCATCTAGCTCGCCAACTGATATCAATAACTGACCTTAGTTACCGTCCAGTAAACACAGGCTTAGTTTTGTTTAAAAAGGCCGAAATGCCCTCTTTTGCGTCTGCTGTCGTTGAATTTTTTGACAGTTCGATACCTTCAAAATGCATTTGCGACTCCAGTGACTGGGTTTCACTTAACGCCAGCAATTTTTTGATGCTAGCGAAAGAGTTCGTTGGTCCATTAGCCAACTGAGTAGCCAGTGTTACGCTCTGCTCAGCAAGTTGCTCTGCAGGTACTACGCGATTAACCATCCCCCAACTTTCAGCTTGTTCAGCTGACAATGCTCGGCTGCACAGCAACATTTCTTGTGCCCGTTGCACGCCAATTAATCGTGGCAACAAGTACGTTAATGCCCCGTCAGGGCTTAACCCTACTTTTGCATAAGCGGGTACAAAGCTGGCTTTATCCGACGCGAGAATAATGTCACCCAATAAGGCCAAACTCAAACCAATCCCCGCAGCAGGACCATTAACCGCAACGACAACAGGGACCTCTAAACGCATAATATTGGCATATGCGGTATGCAAACAGTCAGCAAGTTCTTTGAGCATTAAATCGATGCTATCAAAGTGATCGGCCATATTTTCCAGATCACCACCGCCACTAAACATTTTGCCGTTGGCATTTATCAGCACTGCGCCAATCTCTCGATTGGTTTGACAAAGTCGAGTGACTTGCTCTAATTCCCTAGCAAAATCAATGTGAAAGCTATTACTTGCTTGCGGTCGATTAAGAGTAATGGTCGCTAGACGATCATTGATTGAAAAATGTAGATATTGATAAGGCATATTCTTTCTCAGTTTACTTTACTGGCGCTCATAACGAGTAGTTTATCTGGCTACGTTACCATACTGAAGAATCTATTAATGGGGATATGCAAAAAACTAGCAACCCCACGTTAAACTCTTAATTATCTCGGTTTACTTGTTTTTCTATATTCTTAATAGATAAATCCCAAAAGCCGCCAGTGAACTTGTTAACACAGGCAAATGGCACGATGCAAAAGATGTTTCAGCGATAATAAATTCTAACCTATAACTCGCAATGCAGACTGTCTGGCTTAGGAAAAACAAAGCAAATGGGGACAATCATGAATGCGATTGAGCAAATCACAACAGAGCACTCTTATCAATACTTAGCCGATCAGCTCGGTGCGCAAAAAGCAGCTTACCGACGCCAACCTATGCCAACAGCCAGCCAACGTGTTGATGACCTAAACCGATTAAAAGCGACCATCATTAAACACAGTGACGATATTGTTTCTGCGATTAGCATGGACTTTAGCAATCGAGCAGAGTCAGAAACCTTGCTGGCGGAGGTTTTTCCACTATTAGACGCTATTGAGTACAGCAAAGCACGTATTAAGCGTTGGATGAAGCCCAGCAAACGCAAAACCCCGCTGACCTTGCTGCCAGCTAAAATTGAAGTGCAATATCAACCACTAGGTGTGATTGGTATTGTTGTCCCGTGGAATTTCCCTGTATTTCTCGGTTTGTCGCCACTGGTATCAGCGCTAGCGGCTGGCAATCGCGCGATGATAAAAATGTCTGAGTTTGCGCCCCGCACGGCAGAATTAGTAAAGCAGATGTTGGCAACCTGCTTTAAGCAAGACCAAGTTGCAGTATTCACTGGCGAAGTCGACGTTAGCACCGAGTTTACCAAACTGCCATTTGACCATTTGGTGTTCACTGGCGCAACGCAAGTCGGCAAAATCGTGATGCGCGCTGCCGCCGAAAACTTAACACCGGTAACACTTGAACTAGGCGGGAAATCACCGACGATTATTCACGATTCATTTCCCATCGAAGAAGCAGCTGAACGCATTGCCTTTGGCAAGGGGATGAATGCGGGGCAAATATGTGTTTCGCCTGACTATATTTTTGTCCCGCGCTACAAAGTTAACTTGTTTGCCCACAGCTTTGTGAACGCGATCAGCAAAGCCTACCCTAGCCTTAGAACCAATGACGATTACACGGCAATTATTAGTGATCGCCAACTTGCTAGACTCAAATCCTACATTGAAGACGCGCGAGAAAAAGGCGCTGAAATAATTACCATCAACCCCAATGATGAAAGCTTTGATGGTACCCGAAAAATGCCAATGACTCTTATCCTCAACACTGACGAAACCATGTTAGTGGAACAGGAGGAAATCTTTGGGCCAATTTTACCAATCAAAGCTTACGACGATATTGAAGATGTGGTTAATTACGTTAACGATAGGCCAAGACCACTTGCCCTGTACTACTTTGATTGGGATAAACAACGTGCCAAAGATTTATTAACTCGCACCCATTCTGGCGGTGTTTGCATCAATAATACCCTAAGTCATGTTATGGCAGACGATGCACCATTTGGCGGAATTGGGCCATCAGGCATGGGGCACTATCACGGCAAAGAAGGTTTCGTTAATTTCAGTAAAGCCAAAACAGTGGTTCGCAAAGGTCATTTTGACACCATCAAATACATTGCGCCTCCTTGGAACAACCCAATACACAAGCTGTTAACCAGCATGCTGTGGCTTAAGTTTAAATACCTTAAGCGTTAATAGGAGTTAGCAATGAGTAAGAATATTACACAAGCCAGCGACTATGACTACGTTATTGTTGGCAGCGGCTTTGGTGGCTCGGTCAGTGCTTTGCGCCTCAGCCAAAAGGGTTACAAGGTTTTGGTGATTGAAAAAGGCAAGTGGTATAAAGACAATACCTATGCTCATAGCGCGTGGGATATCAGACGCTGGCTTTGGATGCCACTATTGGGTTTGCGCGGTATTATGAAAATTACCGTACTCAGGCATATTACCGTTTACTCAGGTGTTGGCGTTGGTGGCGGTTCCCATACTTATGGTGCAACATTACCAACACCCAAAGATGCTTTTTTCAAAACCGGCTCTTGGGCAAAGTTACAAAACTGGCAAAATGTCTTAAAACCTCATTACACCGAAGCGTTGCGCATGCTTGGTGCTCAAGACAACCCTCACTTTACCGAAGCAGATAATGTGATAAAGGACTTGGCGACAAAACTGGGCAAAGAGGACCAATTTCACCCGTCGCGAGTCGCTATTTATTTCTCCGATGAAAAAGATCACGGCAAGTTCGTTAAAGATCCTTATTTTGGCGGCGAAGGCCCAGAGCGGCGCGGCTGTATCGAATGCGGCAGCTGTTTTACCGGCTGTCGCTACAACGCCAAAAATACGCTCGATAAAAACTATCTGTACTTGGCCCAAAAACTCGGTACCGAGATCGTTGCAGAACAGCTTGTTCACGATATAAAACCAGCGGGTAACAAGGATGGTAGCGAAGGCTATTTTATTTCATTTAAAAGCTCTAAACCCTACAGTTTACGCAAAAATAATCAGGTAGTACGCGCTAAAGGTGTCATTTTTTCGGGAGGTGTACTGGGAACTGTACCACTGCTGTTAAAACTCAAAGCCATCGGTTCGTTAAAACGTTTATCTGACCGAGTTGGTGATGACATTCGCACTAACAATGAAACCTTAAGTTCAGTAACTTCGTTCAAAGAAGGCGTTAATTTTGCGCAAGGTGTTGCCATTGGTTCGGTTCTTCATACCGATGACCACAGCCATCTCGAACCAATCAATTACAATGCGCAATCGACCTTAGTTAAATTTATCCACGCACCGAATGTGTCGGGTAAAACCATTTTGCACCGAGCCGCATCATTTGCGAAAACTATGATCACTTCGCCGAAACAAAACTTAAAGGTGCTATTTGCCAAAGACTGGAGTAAGAAGTCGATTATTTTGCTGTTTATGCAGCACTTAGACAGTACCCTTTCACTAAAACGCGGTTTTGGCGGCTGGTTAACTAGCTCATTGGGCAAAGGCCCAGCGCCTTCTCGTTATATTAAAGAGTCGGAGTCTATCACCAAAGAAGTTGAAGAAATTGTTGAAGGTAAGTCATCAACTGCGACTACAGAGGCACTGCTTGGTACGCCATCCACGGCCCATATCTTGGGAGGTGCTGTTATGGGAGCAAGTGAGAACGAAGGTGTTATCAACGATAAATGCCAAGTTTATGGCTATCAAAATATGTACGTTTGCGACGGCTCTATTGTTTCAGCAAACCCGGGCGTGAATCCATCTTTGAGTATTACCGCAATATCGGAATGGGCCATGAGCCATGTTCCTGATAAGCAAAGCTCTTCGTTAAACAATGAGAAGTAAGAAGCAAAAGCCCAACATTAAGTTGGGCTTTTTAATTAAACATCGTTCAAAGCACTATCGCTTTTACTCTCCATGACCGTTTTGAAGCCATTCGCAATCATCTTCTTCACCTGGCTCAGGTAGTATTTCTCCACCTTCCATGATCCAACGAGCAGGTATTTCAAACAGCGAGATTTCCATTTGCAGCTGAGGTATTCTGAGCAATTCAGATACCTTGTCCATCATCAATAACTGTAACTCGTCATTCATGGTAGCCGTTCTGCCCTTCCTCACTGTGCCAAGGATATTGAGCGCAATACCTCTATTTAGCGGTGCGTTAGTGGAAAAGAGAACATTGACGAAGGTCTCAGGAGCACCGGTTAAACCGCAGTGGACATCCATAATAAGTTTGGCAAGTTGCTCGCGCTGTTGCACGGGAAGCGAGCTTTGAGTTGATATTGTATATAACGGCATAGTTTTTTACTCTCTAGCGGCTTTATTTACAGATTGACTGAAGTATTGAGGTAACCTTTTTTAAGCTTACCGGCCAGCATTCTAGCCACCATTTTCAACTTCGTTGAACGGCGAGATGATTTAGCAAATCGGTTCATTAGTTTATTGTCGAAAGCCTTGAATTTGGCCATATTCGGAGACACTAAAATAATTTCATCTTTGCTACAGTGCGTAATTTTTTGCCACTTATCACATACTTCACGCATGAATTCATGACGGAGTGGATCAGGAGTACCGTCTTCAACTGGCATCTGCACGGTCGAGGCGTTTGACAACTCACCAGCGATATACGACTGCTCGTAAGGAATAGAAATCCAGCAAAACGTTAGCTTAAAGTCTCGCCCAAAATGTCCTTGATAAACACTGGTCAACACAGACTCTAGTTTTAATATTTTACTGTCGCCAAAAGCTCCCTGTTGAATGAAACAGGTCACGCGTATGTTCTTCATTATTTTAGTTTCCACGATTGTTTGAACGCCTTTCAATAGCATAGGCTGAGTAAAAACAATTAAAAAAATGAAAACATTGATTACCCCCTAAGAAAATATTGAATAGGCCTTCAACACAGGGATTACCTGAGGCAAGTTCGATTTCCTAATCTCACTAACGCGACCGCAATTTCTTCATAACCCATCTTTGTAGACAAACGTTAAGATAAGTCAAATAACTATGTCATAAAGGTTAAGAAACATGTCTAATTCATCGTCTTTAGCGCAACCAATCAAACTGCGCAGCGGCTCTACTCTGATCAACAGAGTGTGCAAGTCAGCCATGAACGAAACAATTGCAACCGGCGAAGGCCGTGTTGTTCGAGAGTTTGAAGTGCTATATCGCGCATGGGCTGAAGGTGGTTCTGGTTTATTGGTCACCGGTAATGTAATGGTTGACAAACGTCATGCCAACGAACCATTGGCAGTTGCCGTTGAGGACAAAAGAGATTTGTTATTGTTACGCCTTTGGGCCAATGCCGCCAAATCACAAGGCGGACAAATTTGGGCACAACTTAACCACCCTGGTAAGCAATCACCTAAATTCTTAAATGAACAACCACTTGCACCATCAGCAGTACCATTGGCGAGTGACATGTTTATTCCACCTCGTGAACTCACTGAGTGTGAAATTTTAGACATTATTGAGCGCTTTGCGACCACAGCGTCTATTCTACAAGAAGCTGGTTTTGATGGTGTTCAGCTGCACGGTGCCCACGGTTACTTAATCAGTCAATTCTTATCGCCAAATCACAATAAGCGTGAAGACCAATGGGGCGGCTCTCTAGAAAGTAGAATGCGCTTTGTTGTCACTATTTACAAAACTATTCGCGAAAAACTAGGTAACGAATTTGGCGTTGGTATCAAGCTTAACTCTTCTGACTTCCAAAAAGGCGGTTTTACTCAAGAAGAATCAATGGAAGTGTGTAAGGCGCTTGACGAGTTGGGTATCGACCTAATCGAAATTTCTGGTGGTAGTTGGGAAAACCCAGTTAACCGCCGAGGTGACCAAAAAGAAAGTACCAAGAAGCGCGAAGCTTACTTTTTAGAGTTTGCCGAACAGCTTAAGCAAAATGTTGAGGCACCTATCATGGTAACAGGTGGCTTTAGAAGCCAAAAAGCCATGGAAGAAGCAATTGACTCGGGCGCTGTCGACATTATTGGTTTAGCACGACCACTAGTTGTTGATCCAGAGCTACCAAACAAGATGTTTAGCAGTAAAGGTAATAGCTCTAGCGTTAAGCCGATCTCAACGGGTATCAAGAAAATCGATGATATGGCGATTATGGAAATATCTTGGTATTCCGATCAAATTAGACGTATCAGTGAAGGCAAGCGACCAAAAACCAAAGTACGCGGCATTTTTTCAGTCATTAATGTACTTTACAATTTTTGGAAAAGAGGACAAACCGTTAAGCGCGTAAGAGCGTAAGCGCATAACGGCAATTTTTTTGGGCCCTTGGATTTAGCTTCCCCTTTGCTGCGATATCCAAGGTGCTCAGTTTTCATTAACTCAATGACTTATCCGTTATTTATGCTGGATTGGTGTTCATGTACTGGGCAAAAATATCGACAACATCTTTAACGATTGGCGCCTTTAATGTTTCTGGTTTGGCAACACAACAGCAATGCCATTTTACCTCTCTGGTAAAACTCACTTTAACTAAATCTCCCCGCCGAAACTCCTGGCAAAAAAGTGGTTCAGGGCCAACAGTGGCATAGTCAGAATTCATGACGATACTTTTAGCAATACCATAGTCTTCACAAATGATATCGGGTTCAAAATTACGCCCTTGTAACAAAGCGATTACCTGTTTTCCCATACTTTTGGGCACATTAGGCGTGACAACTTTATAGTTGATCACATCTTCTAACGATGCTTGATTTAACTCTGACAAAGGATGAGACGGCCTTACAGCAACAACTAAGTCTTCACTTGTCGTTAATCTCACTTCAAAATCTTGTGGTACTTCTTCTTGAATAAATGGACCAACGGCGATATCTATTGCTCCGGTATTGAGCTGCTCTAGTAAGCTATCTGCGGAGACTGCGATCGCAGATATTTTGAATTTGTAATCCTGCTCGGCAAAGTCCAATAAGACCTTAGGCAAAATAAATTGCTCGATAATAGGTCCGACACCGACATTAACTGTACCGCCGACGTGATTAGCTCGCAACGCTAACTGGCGTTCAATCACACTGAGTTGTGCTCTTAATTCTGTTGCTTCAGACAATAAGTACTTGGCCGCTTCAGTTGGCACCATGCCGATGTGATCGCGGTTAAACAATTCGAGCTTAATATTGTGCTCTAACCGGCTTACTTTCTTACTTAATGTCGACTGAGACAAGTTGAGCGCTTCCGCAGCCTTATTGATACTGCCTAGCTCAGTGATGACCTGAATCATATGAATGTCCGAAACATCAATCATCTGACTTCCCCCTGCGGCATTGTAATTATTATGAAAAACCTACTGACTTACTATGTAAGCCATTTTAGTTATTATTTTGCAAAATTATATAAATGACAATAATTTACCTAAACTAGCAATGCAGTTTATAGTATTCATTAGTCGTTAACTACTATAACGGTTAATGAAATTATTTTTGAGCGTTTGACTGGCCATATTGAACCATCAATATATTGATGGCATTTGACGACAAAACGAATAACGGTGGTAAAGCTCAGCTGTTAGACAAACTGCTAATACCCAAAAACGTATAGCTAGCAGTCTCTATAGATAAACACTATGGCTATCTATCTTCGCTCATCACTCTAAGTGTTAGTTGGTTTTAAATGGTCTTGCTTACGACAAAGGTTGAACGGTGATATATTTCATCATGCTGATGCAGGCTTGTTCAAACAAAATAAAAAAGATATGGAGTTCTGTAACTGATAACTCTGAGACATCAAAGCACGCGCTAAGGCATAGCGCGTGCTCATCATTAAGTCTACGCCACTGTTTTGCGTCGGACTACTAAACCAGCAAGCCCGAGGCCAAGAATAACGAGAGAAGTTGGTTCTGGAACAGACGTTACATTGTTAATTGAGATATTGTCTATTGCCCAGCGATCAAAAGGAGTACCGCTGTTGCGTACTTGTAAGATTTGGAAAATAGTATTCGACGTCTGTGCTGCTAATGGCAATACAAACGAGGTAGTATCGAATGTATCTAGAGTTTCTGGGGCTTCGGTGTCAAAAACTTGAGCCAATGTAAACGTCGAACCACCATCAGTCGAAAAAAACAAACCAATGTCTTCGCCATTAAACGAAGCGCCAGAAGCCGTGGTAAAAGAGCCACTAGGGTCTGCATTCTCAAAGGTACCAAATACTGTGCTACCACTACCACCAATCAATAAATCAAAAGTAAAACTGCCACCCATAGAAAAATCAAAGCCGACAGTTGTTAACTGGCGAAGTTGTCCCCCAGACGTATTACTTGTATTCACTGTCGTTTGATTACCAAAAGTCCCTGTCGCGCCATCAAAAGCCAGAACAAACTCACCGGCATTTGCAGACGATTGATTAAAACTAAAGTTTGTCGCTGATGCTATCAACGAACTATCAAGAGCTTGGTCATTAAAGTCAATTAATGTCGCAGAAGCCGAGTAGGTAGAGAGCATCATAGCCGCTCCCAGTATGCCTTTAAGTAGTTTCATCGCTTTTCCCTTTATTTATAGTAGTGATATTTATTACATCATCAAAGAATTAGCAAAAAACAAACCAAAAAGTAATGTGCTGTTTTATATAGCATTAATAGCAAAAAATAAATATCACGTAAAATATGCTGACAGTCTGAAAGCGTCGTAAATCCAACATATGGATAGTAAAGAATCCTTCAATAAGTCGATCATACCTTGTTCTTAAATGCCAAATTGGCGTCTAGTAAAGAAATAGCAACAAACTCATACCTACTCAAAGACTTCGTCATGAACAAAAAAGCCAGTTAGTTAACTAACTGGCTTTTCATTACTCTGTTTTAACAAGATAGTGGAGTGATTATTCCCACTCAATCGTTGCTGGTGGTTTACCCGAAACATCGTAAACAACACGAGAAATGCCGTCGATTTCGTTAATAATGCGGTTTGATACTAACCCTAAGAAATCGTATGGCAAGTGTGCCCAATGAGCGGTCATAAAGTCGATGGTTTCTACTGCGCGCAAACTAACAACCCAATCGTACTTACGGCCATCCCCCATTACGCCAACTGAGCGCACAGGTAGGAATACGGTAAAGGCCTGGCTCACTTTGTGATATAAATCAGCCTTGTGCAATTCTTCAATAAAAATGGCATCGGCGCGGCGCAGTAAATCACAATATTCTTTCTTCACTTCGCCTAGTACCCTTACGCCTAAGCCAGGGCCCGGGAATGGATGGCGGTAAAGCATGTCGTAAGGCAAGCCAAGTTCAAGGCCAATTTTACGCACTTCGTCTTTAAATAATTCGCGAAGTGGTTCAACAAGGCCAAGTTGCATGTAATCTGGTAAGCCGCCAACGTTGTGGTGCGATTTAATCACATGTGCTTTACCGGTTTTAGAGGCGGCTGATTCAATAACATCAGGATAAATAGTGCCTTGTGCTAACCACTTAGCATTCTCAAGTTTCTTTGACTCTTCTTCAAAGACATCGACGAAAACATTGCCAATGATTTTGCGCTTAGCTTCTGGGTCTGCTTCGCCAGCAAGGCGTTCTAAAAAGCGATCTTCAGCATTAACGTGAACAATGTTTAAACCAAAGTGGTCGCCAAACATATCCATTACTTGTTGGCCTTCGTTAAGGCGAAGCAAGCCGTTATCAACGAATACACAAGTGAGCTTATCGCCAATTGCGCGGTGTAACAGCATAGCCACTACCGATGAATCAACACCGCCAGACAAGCCTAAAATAACTTCGTCATCACCCACTTGCTCTTTCATACGAGCAATAGCATCGTCAATAATCGAGGCCGGTGTCCATAGCTTTTCACACTGACAAATATCAACAACGAAGTGCTCTAAAATGCGCATGCCTTGTTTGGTATGAGTCACTTCTGGGTGAAATTGAACGCCATAGAATTGCTTGTCTTCATTGGCCATTGCCGCATGAGCACAGCTTGGCGTTTGAGCAGTAGTAACAAAACCAGTAGGAATGGTCGCCACTTTATCACCGTGGCTCATCCAAACGTCTAATACCGCATTGCCATTGGCGCCAATGCTGTCTTCGATATGCTTAAACAGTGCCGATTCTGTGATCACTTCTACACCAGCATAGCCAAACTCTTTGTGCTCCGAGCTTTGAACTGAGCCACCTAACTGCTCAGCCATAGTTTGCATACCGTAACAAATACCTAATACTGGCACGCCAGCGTTAAATACATACTCAGGTGCTCGAGGTGAACCCGCTTCAGTTACCGATTCAGGACCACCAGCTAAAATAACCCCTGTAGGATTAAATTCTTTGATTTGTTCATCAGTAACATCCCATGCCCACAACTCACAGTAAACGCCAATTTCACGAACACGACGTGCAATAAGCTGAGTGTATTGAGAACCGAAATCTAGTATTAATACGCGCGATGAGTGGATATCTTTGGTCATATCAAACCCTATAACAAGTGTAAAAATAACAGCTTGCTCATTTGCACAACAAACCAGCAAGCTGTTTGGAATTTATATTTAGTCGCTTTCTAACAACGTCAAGCTGGCTGGATATTACGTCGAGTTCGAGGCAGAGACGCGGAGCTTACGAATGTAAGTGAGCACCGACAACAAAGAAATCGACGTAATAGACGTCAGCCTACCAGCTAGCCCATTCTGTAGTTAGGGGCTTCTTTAGTGATGGTCACGTCGTGTACATGCGACTCGCCCATACCGGCAGCGGTAATCTTCATAAACTCAGGCTTAGTGCGCATTTCTTCGATAGTCGCAGAGCCTGTTAAGCCCATTGATGAACGCAAACCGCCCATTTGTTGATGAACAATTGCCGCTACTGGACCTTTATAGGCAACTCGACCTTCAATACCTTCTGGTACTAACTTATCGGCTTCGCCATCAGATTTTTGGAAGTAACGGTCACTTGAACCTTCTTTTTGGTTCATCGCGCCTAATGAGCCCATACCGCGGTATGACTTGTAATAACGACCTTGATAAAGCTCAACTTCACCTGGTGATTCTTCGGTACCAGCAAGCATGCTGCCAACCATAACGCAGTGAGCGCCAGCCACTAACGCCTTGGCAATATCACCAGAAAAACGAATACCACCATCAGCGATAACAGGAATATCAGTACCTTGAAGCGCTTCAACTGCGTTTGAAATAGCGGTTAACTGAGGAACACCAACACCGGTAACAATACGCGTAGTACAAATAGAACCTGGGCCAATACCAACTTTAACAGCGTCAACACCAGCATCAGCTAATGCTTTAGCGCCTGCACCTGTTGCCACATTACCCGCAACGATTTGTAGATCAGGGTATTTAGCACGGGTTTCTTTTACTCTGTCGATAACCCCTTGCGAGTGACCGTGAGAGGTATCAATTAACAAGACATCAACGCCAGCTGCCACTAACGCATCAATACGCTCATCTGTACCGGCACCAACACCAACGGCAGCACCGACGCGTAGACGACCTAATTCATCTTTACAAGCATTAGGCTTGCGCTCGGCTTTTTTGTAGTCTTTTACCGTGATTAAACCTTTTAGCTTGAAGTTATCGTCAACCATCAAGATTTTCTCAATGCGATGCTCATGCATTAACTCAAGAATTTGCTCGCGCTGAGCGCCTTCTTTTACTGTCACTAAGTCAGCTTTTGCTGTCATCAATTCCGCAACAGATTTAGTTAAATCAGTTTCAAAACGAAGGTCACGACCAGTAATAATACCCGCAAGGTTGTTATCGACATCAACCACAGGGAAACCTGAAAAACCAACTTCATCAGCAAGCTTCATCACATCTTCAATAGTGGCATCAATTGATACAGTTACCGGGTCTGAAACAATACCGCTCTCATATTTTTTTACTTGAGAAACGTTACGCGCTTGCTCTTCAATAGTCATGTTTTTGTGGATAAACCCCAAGCCGCCTTCTTGCGCTAGCGTAATAGCCAAACGAGCTTCAGTTACTGTGTCCATAGACGCAGAAACCATAGGCACATTGAGTTCAATTTTACGAGTTAAGCGGGTTTTTAAATCGGCAGTATGAGGGAGTACCGTAGAGTGGGCAGGTACAAGTAGAACATCGTCAAAAGTTAACGCTTCTTGGGCAATTCTTAGCATGGCAACATCTCACCAACAGGGTTATGGATAGAGGAAATATTGCGGCAGTATTTTAACCACTTTTCAAATT
This sequence comes from Endozoicomonas sp. G2_1, assembly GCF_017744155.1. Lineage (GTDB taxonomy): Bacteria > Pseudomonadota > Gammaproteobacteria > Enterobacterales > Alteromonadaceae > JAGHQT01. The sequence continues at coordinate 151,816 of NZ_JAGHQT010000002.1, forward strand.
TAGGTAAACTTAAAATTTTAAAAAATGTACAATAGTGGCTAATTCCCCACTTTTAGCCCCAACGCGACAAAATCCTTAACAAAAATGTCACAACAACACATATTACAAGTTAGTGAACTGACTAAAAAAGTACGTTTTATTCTCGAAAGTGAGCTTAATACGGTATGGTTAACTGGTGAAATATCGAATTTTGTCGCCGCTAGTTCTGGCCACTGGTATTTATCGTTAAAAGATGCACGCTCGCAAGTTCGCTGCGCCATGTTTAAAGGCAATAACCGACGAGTGCGGATAAAGCCGAAAAATGGCCAACAAGTCTTAGTAAAAGCAAAAGTATCGCTTTACGAGCCCAGAGGTGACTTTCAGCTGATCATTGAACAGATGGATGACGCTGGTGAAGGGCTATTAAGACAGCAATTTGAACAATTAAAAAATCAGCTCAATCGCGAAGGCCTGTTTGATTTAAGTTACAAAAAAATCATCCCAGAGCACATTGCTACGCTCGGTGTTGTCACCTCACCCACTGGCGCAGCGGTAAAAGATATTTTAACCGTGCTCAAGCGTCGCAATCCCAATATCAAAGTCATTATTTACCCGACCCAAGTACAAGGTAATACAGCCGCAACTGAAATTAGTAAAGCTATTGAAATAGCCAATAAACGCGCTGAATGTCAGGCACTCATTGTTGGTCGCGGCGGCGGTTCCTTAGAAGACCTATGGTGCTTTAATGAAGAGGCCGTTGTCCGCGCTATTTTTGCCAGTGAACTGCCTATTGTGAGCGCAGTTGGCCACGAAATCGATACCACCCTAGCCGACTATGTTGCCGACTTGCGAGCGCCAACGCCATCTGCGGCAGCAGAATTAGTCTCAAAAGATCAATCCAGTGTATTAAAAACACTCGCTGCGTTAACCGAACGTTTATTCACTCAACAAAATCAGCAATTGGTACGTCAACAGCAATTCATTACTCATCTTAGCCATCGATTGAGCCAAGTGCACCCTGAACAACAATTGCAAATGCAACAACAACGCAGTGATGACCTCAGCGCACGACTTTTGCGGGCACAGCAACTTTATGTCGCCAAGCGCGAAAACCTGCCAGCTGTTTTACATCAGCGCTTGCTCGCCAACTCGCCAGAGCACATTTTGAATGGTGAAAATGAACGGATAAACAATTTACACAGGCGCATGCAACAAGCTCAGCAACACCTTTATCAGCAAAGCGTCGATAAGTTTTCCCACCTCGCTCAACAGCTGCATACCGTTAGCCCACTAGCCACAATTGCGAGAGGCTACAGCGCAGTCAAAAATAGTGAGCAAAAAATCATTCGTTCAACCAAACAAGTCAAAAAAGGTGATGTGCTGACGGTACAAGTTAGCGATGGCGAGTTTAATGCCCAAGTGGTGGATTGATAGAAATATCAAATTTATTAAAGATAAGGCTTTGTTTATTTGACTGAAGTAATTACTATGGATTGGCTAAAACAATTAACGCTAAGGATACATAATGACAACAAATTTAGATTCAGCATTTGAAGCACCAAAAGCAGAACTCAATGACAACAACGGCGACAACCCAGTATTACAATTTCAACGTAAATCAAGTTGGCTAGTATTTTTCTTGTGTATTATCACGTTGGGAATATATTTCGTCTATTGGTTATACACTCGCACAGCAGTATTAAACCAAGCAAGCCCCGAGAAAAAAGTAAGTACAAACTTACTATACACTTACCTTGGCATATACATTATTTATACCATATTGAGCATAATCGTAGATGGAACCAACACTGCTCTGTCAATAGTATCAGGAGGAGTCGCTATTGCTTATCTAGTTGTATATGTCATGTTTGTTTTTTCTTGGCGCTCAGTACTGAGAGACGTAATTAACGCCAATTCAACTACTGAAAATTACGTGAATGTGAATGGTATTTTAACCTTTTTCTTCAGTTCACTATATTTCCAATACAAAATTAACCAAGCGATTGATAATACTAGCTCAACTGAAAACCAAAACGAGCAAGTAACTGCCGCATAGTCACTTTTGAAAGTTCAAAAAAGCGCTCTTGTAGCGCTTTTTTTATCACTGGAGAAAACGAATTAAAGCATACCTGAGTGTTTAACATTCAGATAAGTATTGATGAGATACGGCAATAACTGCTCTGGTTTGCAGTCGATGGTTAATACCCCTTGCTTAGCAATTCTTTTAAGGTTTTTCTGAAAGTGATTTTTTAGCTCAACGCTGCCTACGTATTGTTGCGCTGACGCTAAATTATTTATTGGTTGGTCAATAGCATCTGCTAAGCCTTGATGCTCTATATTCACTAATGCTACTAGGTGGTTTTGCTGTAACCGCTTTAACGCAGGTAATAACTCTTCAATGTCATAGTCACTTAGCGTGGTAACTAACAGCACTAGCGCCCGTTTACTGCGCTTTTTTAGCAGTAAGTTAACCGCTTTACTGTAATCGGTTGCGCTTTCATCTGGATATAGATCGTAGAAGTGATTCATAATCTGAGAGACATTTTGGGCACCTTTTACTGCTGGCAACCAACGCTCTGTTTGATTGAAACTCTGTACACTAAACCAATCGCCTTGTTTTAACACTGTGTGGCTAAGCATTAACAAAGCGCTCAAGGCTGCATCAAAATGGCTACCTACTGAGGTATCTATTTTCATTCGCTGACCGGCGTCAAGCATGACAATAACGTGTTGATTTTGTTCTTCTTGGTATTCTTTTGAAATCAGTTTTTGTCGTTTACTTGTTGCTTGCCAGTCAATCTGGCGAATGCTATCCCCTTGTCGAAATTCCCTTAACTGGTGAAATTCAATGCCTTCACCACGTTTTTTTAATAGCTTTAAGCCGTTGATCGCCAAATTACTGGTTCCCTTTAAACTATCGCCTTTGGCTAAGCGATTGAAGCTTGGATACACTTTGATATCTGAAGGGTTGTCTAAACGCCAATAAACTTGCCAACACAACCACGTTGACACCACCGCTAATTCAGTGCCGTATACTTGATATGCTCCTCGCTTTTGAGCTTTGAGCTTATAATTGATTTTGAGTTGCTGCTTGCTATCGATGGTGAACTGCTGATTAAGTCCTTGAGCATCAAACTCATTGGGTAGGCATTCACCAATTTGAAATTGGAGCTTATCTCTGCCCTGATTAATGAAAACTAATTCGACCTGATGCCAGTGATTAAAACTAAACACATTGGGTAACACACGTTCGGCCGATATTTTAGGTGGCCTAACAGCTGATCGAGCGTCAAAACCAACTAAACAAAGTAGCCCTATAACAAACACTGAGACAAGAGTATCGGCCTGTTGATTAGCACCAAAAATAAATTTAATTGCTAAGACAACAGATGCCAATAGGGCCATCACGATAATGAGTTCGCGCGTTGGCTTGATTCCTGTTCGCTTCATATTCTTGGCGCTTCGATACTGTTGAGTAAGTCCGCAATAACTTGCTCTTGGTCAACACCTTCAAGTTCAAGCTCCGCTGACAAGACCAAGCGATGGCGTAGAATATTGGGTGCGACTAACTTAATATCATCTGGAATCACATAGTCTCGACCGTGCATTAAGGCATTGACCTTCGCCGCCTTAAGTAAATTAATGCTACCCCTAATACCTGCACCATGTAAGATCCCGTGCCACTGTCGACTCGCGGTAACAATATCTACTGCATATTTGTAAAGTAATTCGTCTACTTCTACTTTATTGGCTAACGCCTTAATCGCCTCAATGGTACTGGCATCAATCACTTGCTCAAGCTCTGCAACGTTTTGTTCGTTAGTTTGACCACCTGTATTTAATTTCAACAACTGAACTTCATCGTTGAATGCAGGAAAGCCAAATTCAATTTTCATCATAAATCGATCGAGCTCAGCTTCTGGCAACGGGTATGTACCCTCTTGATCAAGTGGATTCTGCGTTGCGAGCACAATGAATGGTGACTCTATTGCTACCGAATTACCATCAATGGTTATTTGCTGCTCTTGCATAACCTCTAATAATGCAGACTGCGTTTTTGCCGGTGCCCGGTTAATTTCATCTGCGAGTAATATATTGGTAAAAGCTGGACCTTTTTTAGTGGTAAATTGTCCGGTTTTCATGTCATACAAGTTATGACCAATCACATCTGAAGGCATTAAATCAGGTGTAAACTGAACACGAGCAAAGTCGATATTAATGCTCTGCGCCAATGCTCTCACCAGTAAGGTTTTACCTAGTCCGGGGACACCTTCTAGTAAAATATGTCCGCCTGCAAATAGCGCAGTTAAGACATTCTCAATCACGAGATCCTGACCAATCAACACCTGACTAATATTCTGTTTTAGTTTGTTAACCGCAGCAAAAGCCTGCTCAGTATCAAGTGTTGTCACGTTGTCGTTCATAAAGACTTCCTTAATGCCTTAAATAATTGAATATATTTAACTCTTTGCTCTTCATCCTCAGGCATTGGCTGAGTATACAACTGCATAATTGAGTTCTGTTCTTTGCCAGAAAACTGGCTAATGAGGGCTACTTTTTGTTCTAGCGTTAGCTGCATAAACCTTGGGTTGCGCTTTGCCATACACTGTTCAATATCATTGACTAATGTTTGTTTAGCATAGTCGTGATGCTGATGGGCAAAAAAGAAATTACCCAACGCGTTAACGTGCTGGAGAAACGGCGCTTTTTGCTCTACAAAAGGTATTTTGGCGTGACCTAACCGAACGGCGACGTACCACATGCCTAACACCAATGTGCTAACGAGTAAAATCACAAGTTGCCAAGACCAATGCCAAAATTGAGACAACCAATTCGGTGACTCTAGGCTAGGCAGGTAATAAATCGCGTTATTGGCACCAATAAGCCATAACAAAAAAGCACCGTGGTCTAAATGACGTAAGCCATAGTTACTGATCAATTCAATACTAGGCAAAAACGTAATAAAGCCATCACCATAGCTTAGCTCACACAGTAAAATGAGATCTGTTGACTCTTTTGTTTCAACTTGCTCATCTGACCGAGTTACTTGCTCGTAGTAGCTAGTGCCACTGCAACTGCTAAAAACACTGTGATACGAGAAATAGAGCTCTAGTTCGTTTTGTTCACTTTTTAGTATTAAGTTTGTCGATGGCTCGTCATTGAGCCACGTTGAAAAACCAAAGTAATCTTGATCCGATACTTCAACCTGAGTCGCTTGTAAAATCGCGTTGTCATCTAAATTCAACTGCTGCCGATTCTTCGCCAACACATAAATCAAATGGCCGCCAGACTCTACCCATGGCAAGAGCTTTTCTGCCAGTTGTTGATGTTCCAATAATGTAGCTTCACTGATCATAATTGAACCGTTTCTAACATCTTCAATTACCAGTTCTTTTTGTTCTTGACTAGACAAGCGCTCGATTGTTTTGTCGTATTTTTTGAGCAGCTCGATACTAGCCAAAAGAGGCTCCCTACTTGCCTTTTGCGTTAAACCAACTTCTTGCTCAACTTTTTGCCACTTAACACCAAAAGCGACATAAGCGAATAACAGCAATCCCGCACAGGCTAGGAGAATGAAAAAAAAGCGTTGTTTATCCATGCTGCACTTGCTCCGTCGTAATGCGAAACTCGCTAATCAACTCTGCGATATCTTGCTCTTTGACACTTTTATGTCCCCATGCATGTTTCAACCACAAAGCAAATAATTGCTGAAAATGTCGATTGAGCTCAGGCTCAACAACCTTAGCTAACGCGCGTTGACATTCATACTCAGTCATTGCCGAGGATAAAGTTCTCGGCGCTAACTGCTCTACATATAAAAGCGCATGCCTTAAGAGGCATGCCAACGCCAATCGGTACTTTGCGGCACCAAGCGCTTGTTCGGCGGCAAGAAGTAAATCATCCGGCCATGCTTGCTCAGTAATATCAGCCAAAAAGCTCGGTAATATTTGTTCTGTCTCTTTATCGTCTCGATATTTGACAGGCTTTGCCCGCTCAAAACCGCCAGAATACGCTTGATAATAAAGCCATAACCGCCACACTAACCACACAACAACAGCAAGTAATAATCCCCAAAAAAGGTAACCAATAAAGGGGCTAACCGCACCAAGTACTGAGAAAAAATCCAAAATGCCTTTTAACCAATTAGTATCTTGTTTTTTATCACTAGGTTTAGGTAGCCAAGTAACTTGAGTGTCAATTAATTCATGATCCCGGTATATATCATCAACCTGTTTTTTTACTTGAGTAAGGTACTCATTTTTTTCAAGCTTTTGTTGCTCTACTGTTTTAGTTGTCGACGCTTGAGCACTACTTTCGAGTGCATAGGCCTTATCTGGAATAGCGCCAAAGCACAGTAATATGCACGCGCCTGATACAGCAAGGCGTTGTACCATTCGTTTAAAGCTCAACTCTATATCCCAACCTTCAAGTGCAATTCTGCAATTTAAATACATCAAAAAACCGCCGGTAGTAAAAAATGGCGCAACTAAACTAATAACGATGAGGTAAATGAAAAAGTAAAGACTATCAAAGGTACCGTCGTTGAGACCTTGCCACAAAAACTGAGTATCAACTTCAACCCCTTTGGGCAACATCACAATGATAATACTTGCTATCGCGATGGTTAACAGTAGCTCAAAGTGAACGCAAAGCAGTAACCACCAAGTTTGTTTGTGTTGGAAGCGGCCTAACAACAAATTTTTACGCTGACTACTTGCCTTTGCTTTAAGTTTTTCCAGTTGTTCAACTGGCGCCAAAAACGCGCGATTAGGACTGAGGCGATACAAAGTCAACATCTTTACAACGTCGATAATCCTCAGTGACTTCAGCGATGCTAGCGCCTCAGTAGTAGAACAATTCAGCGAAAAGCTTTTTTTTGCTAAAAAGTCTAACAAGGGTCTTTCATATAAAGGCTTAAGCCACCAAACCAGCAGTGAAGAATAGCTTATCGGGAGCGCAAAATAAGCCAGTAGAGCAAACGGTAACATGACACCAAGGTATATTTTTACCATAGGCACAAAATATTTGAGGGTAACTAGCTGCGACAAGTCAAAAACCTGCCAAGGGCTTCGTTTCTCAGCAACAAAAGCTAGCTGATTAAGCTCCATATCGAGTCCCCTGATACAACTTATAAATCACCCACGCCCAGCACAGGCTGCCAGAAACATACTTTATCTGAGCGGGTATCGCCAGTGGTGACCAAAAGGCTTCTATCACCGCAGCAATCACCAGCATGACAAAAGCTCCGACAATTAAAGGTAACACTTTTTTACTGGCTTTTTTTACTGCATAAGCACGCGCGTATTGCCCGGGATTCAACAGCGTAAAACCTATCTTGCAACCTGCTGCACCAGCAATAATGATTGCCGTTAGCTCAAATGAGCCATGGGTAATAACAAAAGAGAAAAACGGTTCAGAAAAGCCAATATTAACAATATGAGCGGAGATCGCGCCAAAATAAAAGCTATTAAACAACAAGGGGATTAACGCCCCAACACCAAAAAGAGCACCGGCACCAAACATTTGAAACGCGATACCTATGTTATTGTATATGTAAACCCCAAACATCAAGACATCTGAATCAACCATACGTTTGTCAGTTTGCACACTGCCGCTGGGATCATACATGTACTCAATGTCTTTCACGTTACTTGGATCTAAAAAGTAGTAAATAGCGTCCGGGTCAAATAACACGACAATATAGGCAACAAGACCCAAGCCCCAAAATGCCAGCATTGCTGCCCATATGTAATAACGACATATAAACAATGCTTTGGGAAAATCCTGTCGAAAACTTTGCCAAATAGTGCGGATACTGACCGTTTCGCCTTGATAAAGTTTCTCCTGACCTACACGTACAAGCTCATTTAACTTGTTAATCAACGCAGGTGAGTACTGACGTGTGCGCGCCAAAGCCAAGTCTGCGCATTGTTGACGGTACAGTTTAGGAAAGTTTGTATCTAATAACTCAGCCTGTTGACACAATTGCTCAAAGGTCTGCCATCGTTCTCTGTTTTTCTGAACGTAAAGAGATTGCTTCATATTTCTTGACCTACATAGTGTTGAGCGATTTTTTTAAGCCTCTCATTTGCTGCCTCACCCTCAATAGCTAGTGGCTCAACAAGTAAATTAGCCAACTCGTTTTGTCTTGCTGTTGACAGCTCTTCACTGCGCTCGGCAAAAGCAATAATGGCCTGTTGCTCTTCTGTCGACAACTCTACTGGCGGTGGTAACGCAACGTCAGTATTAAGCAATTTAACCATGGTGCTCGGCTGCTGGTATATAACAATAGTACCAGCACCCCAATCACCAATGCGTTTGAACTGTTTACCAAAAACCATAGTAAGAACACCTAAAATATAGGCAACAGGAAAAGCATCAGCAGACCGTAGCAAGTTCCGCAAAACCGCATGACTGAGTTGAATAGGTAAGCCATTGTCTTGAACAACCTTCAAGTTGTAGCGCTTTTTACCCGGTGTTTGACCGTACTTGAGCTCAAAAAAGATGTAGTAGCCCCAAGTTACGACAAAGTAGATAACGAGAAAGATACCCTCGCCCGCTTTTCCTAAAAAGCTGAGTAAGATACCACTGACAATCAGAACAACGGCCCTAATTAAAAAGTCGATAAGATAAGCACTCGTTCTAACAGCTATTCCTGCGGGGACAATATTAATGCTGACCCCTTCGGGTAAAATACGAGCGAGTTTGTTGTCTATTCCTTGCTGATACATAAGCGCAATGATTTCCAATATTGGCCTACAATAATGCTGGAAAAAGCTCAGCTATTCAATTATTAAAGTCTTTTATCGCAACTTAAACTGTTGGCTTACCTCCAATTGTAACTGCGCCCAAAAGAGTAATTAGCTATTAATATCAAAGAGAAAAACTCTTCTCGTTTTGCGATCAGATGTTCGGTCGTATTGGTAGCTACCTGATCTAAAGACATGATCATACCGTATCTTTAAGAAACTAAAGAGAACTTACAAACGAAAGCAAAATGAAGATCTATTACAAAAACTTAGCATCAACAAAAATTGAAAAATTGATCATCAACTCACTTGAGCAGGCCCTTTATCAAGCGCTTGTTGTTATCGACGGTCAAGAGCATGTGGTATGGCAATCAGAGCAAAAAACCTTGATCACCCGCAATCTGACCAAAATGCGTGAATACTTCGAAAAGATGAACATTAATGAAATTGTTCTCAGACACGAAAGTCCTTATGACGAAATGGTTGGTCAGCCGATCAAAAATAACAGTAACAGGCTAGAAGTACCTCTTGCTAAAAACCCTTATTCAGTATTAAAGAACCTGCACTAGGAAAATACTGATAAAAGCGCACCTCATCAAAGTACGCTCATGAAGATAAAATTAATTATCCGAAGCTTTTCTAACAAATAGCTTTTTAGCTAGTGCTGCAATACCGATAACAATAAAGACGCCAAACTTTTTAAGAAATATTAAGGCCGCAGCAAAAAATCCGCTTTTAGCCAGAACTTTTCCAGCGACTAACGCCCCCAACCCGTACGCTGCGACTTTATCAACATCAGGATCGAAGTCTGAATACCTAGAGCCTTCATCAAATTCAGCCAATGCAAGCACGCTCTCGAGGTTAGAGTCTATCAATGGTTTCTGTTCCATGTTGGCTATAAAGTTGAGTACAAGCACGCCTCGTCTTCCTAACACTCTTATATTGTAGTTGAGAGTATTTTGCTCATACCCTTCAAAGCGTACTTCCTTAGCCCAGTGTAATTTGTGACTATCTTTGTCGTAATAAGGCTGCTCAGCCCAACCAACTAACTCAATTGCAGGGTAGCCCTGCTTAACTCTCTCTTCACTTGAACGCTGGGTATCTAGCTTCATTTGAGTGAGTAATTCACTGTAATTGATATCATCAGCATCTTTGTCAGAAATATAACCATCTTGCTCATACTCAATAGTCACACCCCATGATTCAGCGTCAAAAGGTGTCATGCCTGACGGAAATAGCATACCAAGGGTATTTTGCCCGGGAGGATTTCCCCAAATTTCAACCAGCACTTTATCGGTGTCCTCAGGCGATAAATAATAAAAATTATCTGGCACATTTAAGGTCGCTACTGCACCAGGTAGCTTCACTTCGCCTGTCGTAGGCTGTAAAGATTGCCACAATTCAGTTGCCCACTGTTGATATTTTTCTTGTTCAGTAAGAGATTGCTGTGACACTGAAGCATCTTGAGTTTCTTGATTTTGGTTGGCGATAGATTGGACGCTTATTGGTAATACTAAAGCAATGAGCAGAGCATAATGCTTCATACGAATTCCTTTTAGGTTTATGTTGGCAGAAGCCTAACACAATTATCAATAACATAAATGAAAAAATACAGTGGAGTTAAAGCATCCTATTTTTAGAAGACTGACAAACAGCACAAATCCAGCTTATTGAAAACTATCTATTTTATTTTTTTAATTAGTTAAAGATTAATTAACTAAAAGTTACACTGCTCAGGATTGTTTAAGCGAGCAGTTGTTGGCATTGAGACAAATTCGGTCGTCGCTTGAGATGTTTATTTTCGCAGTAGTTAGAAAGTGCGTCACAGTCGCCCACAGCACCATGAAAACAACGACTAAAATCTAGAGTTAGCTTGAGCCAGTTTTTTTTGCTTATCTGTAATCGTGCTAACAAGGACGGCAGCTTTTCTCGAATATACCCTGTTTTATCTTCACGTATACACCGCCCCGTAAGTTCAACCAATTCAATATAGTCCGTGAGTACAAAAGGCAAACCCTGAGGCATCTGCTGTCTCGGATTACCGACAAATGCTTGTAACGTTTTAGGCTGCTTTCCTTTGAGTGCAAAGGTGATTCGTCGTTGAATACTGGTGTACTTTGAGCTTTCTGGTGATGTCGCAATCCCCGCTCTAATCGGGTTTAAGTCAACATAGGCCATACATGCCGCTAACGCTTTTTCATCTAGCAAGGCTTGTGACTTAAAACGTCCTTCCCAAAAACGTCCTGTGCAGTCATCTTCTTGATTAGCTTTTCGCGCTATATGCTCATTTAATATGCGCATAAACCAACTGATATCCATTAAGCGCTGACGATATTGCGCAGCGGTTTGTTCAACCATCTCCATTAATGGCTTACTTAATAAATCGCCACGTAAATATTGTTGGGTTAACAAGGTGCCTTTAAACAATTCATGCCAACGGCTTAACACCTCGTCTAATGGCCAGCTATCTGCATTCTGTTGATTCACAAATAACACAATATGGACATGATTACTCATCACGGCATAAGCACAAATATCAATGGCAAATACTTTTGCCAATGCCAATAATTCATCTTCAACCCAGCCACGGCGATGCTCATAGTTTTTCCCTGTAACTGGATCTTCACCACATAAAAATGCGCGACGTACACAACGGGAAATACAGTGATAGTATGGCGTATCAACCAAACTAACTTGACGATTTCTTGCAACAGCCATAACAACCACCTCTCAGCGATGATGATTATTCAACCATAGTAAAGAGTAATTAATTAATCAAATATCGATGGGTGTCTTTGTTAACTTCCACTACTGTATGTAGACATAAAAAGACCCCCAGTAATTGGAATGTCCAACTATTGGGGGTCACTTCAAAGACGAGGCTTTGGATTGAAATCAATACTACCTATTTCGTTTTTTGTTTTTTACATATAAAAACAAATCTATCGGTACAAAAATTATTGTTATAACAAAACAAGACTGTATGGTTACCCAAAGCATTTCAAAGAAGCTCAAATTCCAATTGTAAATTGAAAAAACTGCGTCTAGTAACCATAGACTCGAAAAACATACCAGAACTAATAAAACAAAGATTTTTGTAAAAACGAATATTTCTAAGCTTTTAAAGTTCATTACTATTTATCCTTATTTTCTAGAGCAGCGTTTTTCGCATCAGCAGCATTGCCTAAAACATCTGCACCAGCTTCCGCAACAGTTCTCCCTAACCCGTTCACTGTACCAGAGTTACCAAATGCCCCAGAAGCAGCTTTTACTCCTTTTGTTATTAATTCACCCGCCACTGCACCAGCTGCTCCAAATATAGCGCCGTCCTTAACACTTTTTTCTAATTGCTCACCAGTAAATGTACCGTCTGTGTCACCTTGCAATCCGTCTACAGCAGCATTTGTAAGTGTCGAACCCAATCCTAATGCGGCCCCAGCAACCGAATTACCAGCAACATTTGCGGCAACGGCACTCGCACCAGCTAACCCTGCTTGAGCGACACTTCCAGCTATAGATTCAGCTAAACCAACTCCCGTCGCACCAACAACAGCGGCTACAGCTACTTGACTATAATCAATATTATCAAACCCTTTACTGTAGCCCTGAGCAAGTGCATTGATTCCACCAGCGACAGCAGCTCCAACAGCATGCCACAAAAACTCACCATCAGGATCAGTGTATTTGTATGGATTGTTGTTGACATACAGGTAACGGTTGAACGACATAACTGGGTTTTTCGGTGTCCAACCAATCGGATCATTCGAATAAAAACGACCTATGACTGGATCATAGTATCGTGCCTGCATATACACTAAGCCAGTATCGCTGTCTTTGATATGACCAGTGTAACCGGCTTGGTCGTTGTTTGCCGATGAATTGTCAAGCGTGATACCAAATGGAGTATAACGTTCTCGCCACGCAATTGAGCCAGAGCTGTTGGTACCCGATACAGGACTGCCAACATTATCATGATGGACATAGGTCGGTGCATTATTGATGACGCGTGCAATTGTCATCTTACCAGCACTCACATAATCCGTGCGTTTGCCTGAGCTAACATTGTCAATATGAACTAACTGACCGGCAAGGTTATAAACGTTATAGATAGTCTTACCGGCAACTTGCGCTCTAACGCGCTTCAAATTGCCATCGTAACGATAACTACCTGATTCATCTCCATGCATAGAAACAGGTTGGTCAGCATAATCGTAGGTAAAATTTAAGTTACCCGCGGTAATAGTATTACCTCGGCTATCATAACTAAAACTTCTATCCCCGGTATTTCCGCCTAAGCCACCTGTGTCATTGGCACGAATGAGTCTATTATCGCTACTATAACTTAAAGAAACTCGTCTACTGCCAATGTTTTTAGTCAGTATATTCCCAAGACTATCATAGCTAAATTGTCCACTGCCCCATGGGCCGCTGGCACTTGTTAAACGCTCTAGCGCATCATACCCCATAGTGCGATTATTACCGCTAACAGCACCATCAGTTACTGAAGTAATTAACTGGCGTTTATCATAGCGATAAGTTAAATCAAGCGCCTTAATACCGCCTTTAGTGGTGAGTAGCCGTTCTGGTAATTGCCTTGCATTTAATGACTGCTGAAATGTGTGACCATTACCATATAACAACTGGCTAATCTGCCCATTGGCATGGTATTGAATATTGTTCGCATAGTAATTCCCCCCCCAGTTAGCTTGACGAGGTCGACCAAGGCCATCAGGGTTATACGTTATTGTTTTACCTGTTGGGTAGGTCATAGAAGCCATTTGACCGGCACTATTATATCCATATCCTAACGAGTATTGGCGACCATCAATCGCTAGTGTCTCTGATGTAGGTAAATTGATTGAATTGTAACTGTAGGTCCAATCTACACCGCCACGATTGACTGTTTTCACATTGCCATTTGGATCATACGTCTTGGTGATATCAGGGGTTGCGCTATGGGCAAAATCGCGCTTGGTAATACGCCCTACGTCATCGCGAATTAGCGTTACTTTGCCGTTACCACTAGGCGTTAAACAATTTGTACCTTGGTTAGCGCCTTTTTGATAAGCTGTTAGCCAGCCCGAAGCATCGTATTGATAAAGTGTATCTCCTACATCAGCTTGACTAATTCGACACAATCGGCGTTGGCCATTGTAGTAATAATAACGTGTAAAACTTACACCAGAAGTTGAATCACTAGACGAGTTGCTAGGACTTACACTGGCAAAGGTTTCAAAGCCGGGAAGGTCAATGCCAGGCGGCTTGATAATTTTATCCCCTGGATTTTTAGGAATCAAGCCACCGCCAGAAGAGCCACCACCAGAAGAGCCACCACCAGAAGAGCCACCGCCAGAAGAGCCACCGCCAGAAGAGCCACCGCCAGAACCACCGGTATTTGAAACAAACCCGCCTTGGTTTCCTGATTGGTTAATCGAAATGATTTCACCCCAAACATTTTTGTTGATAAGGGTTTTTAGGCCTAGTGGCGAGTGAATAGCCTTTACATCTTGATAGGCTGCACCATCATAGCCATAGTGATAATAGTGTGTTTGATGGCCTAACGCATCCGTTTCAGTGCGGCGATGCTGACTGTGATAACTGGTCAACTTTTGGGCATATGGGTAAACCGTTTCACGACTTTTCTTCAAGCGACTTAAGCTGTCGTATTCTTTAGCAATACCAGATTGTGACGATGCATTGGTGGATGGAAACGACATAAACGTTTCACGCCCAGCACTATCGTAGTCGGAGTTAACATACGTTGTTTTGTTGGTTAACAAGTCTTTTGTCGCAACCAATACCGGTCGAAACATAGCGTCATAAGTAATCGTTGTTTGTGCATTGGCTTTTGTGATGGTGTGCGTTGGTGTGCCACCAAAGTTGTAGCTATGCGTAACACTTGCCCAGCTGTCAGGTAAATCCACCGTGCGCAGGCGCCCCATGCTATCTCGGTGATAGTCTACTTTATTGCCATTAGCATCGATAATGCTGCTAATACGTCCAAAGTCATCAACGTATTGGTAAACACTCGTGCCATTAGCACGTGTGACTTTTTGAGGGACTCCTCGTTTATAGTTGGAGGCATAAAATGCTCTATTATTGGCATCTTTTGCCCAATGGAAGCTACCATCACTATGATAACCGTAAGTCGCAAATAGTGCGCCATTGCGCTTTTCAGATGTCTTACGCCCTAAACTATCATAAACATTTTCTTGAACAGTTCTGCTGTTAACCGTCAGTTTTCTAGGTAGTGACAACACCCACTTTGACTTATTGTGCTCATACACAGTCACGGTTTTTCTTGCTGTCGTCGACACGTTGGATTTAATTGATGTCATTATCGGACTTGCATACGAATATGCAGACGATATATGGCTAGTATTAAAGCCATACTCCTGAGTATAAGTATCACCGTCTTGTTTGGTCACAACTTTTGTTGTATGAATCGGCGTTGCTTCTGCGTTATTTCCTATTCTACTAATATCGCCAACACGCTCTTCTTTAAGGTAGGTATATTCCTCAAGCTTTACTACAGCGCTAGACGCTGAGGCACGTGTTTCTTTACGTAATAACTTACCTCCTAGTGGCTCTCCAACCCAACTGTGGTAATAAGTGAAATGGGCATCAGGTGCACTAACCTTGGTCCAATTGGTTCTATCAGCACCAGACGTTCTAGACGGCCCTTGATCGCTTTCATATTGATAAGTCCAAGTAGCAGTCTTCATGGCAGGGCCAGAAACGCGTTTCTCTATTACGGCCATCGTTGACGTTGTAACGTCATTGTCGAACGGCGGTAAACCTGAGCCGGGTTCGGGTTCAGCATTTGTACAATACTCAGTTCGCCTAGTCCGTTGCTCGAATACGTGCCGATGCTCTGTATCTTTTAAAACAAATGTACCAGTAGCGCCATAGGGATGAGTAAGCGATACTGTTCGTCTTGCTTTGGGGCAGTAGCTTCTTCCAGACGGAGCAGATGTACCTGTCATTAAACTAAGATCAAACAACCATTTATAGCCATCTGGCTGCTCGACAGCAGATAATACACTGCCTCTTAATGGTTGAAAGTACTCGGGCATCCAGTCAGTTGGTCTGAAACTGTTGTTTTGATATGAATAACGCCAAGTCTTTTGCGCAGTGCTCGCCGACCGTATTAATTTAGAAGTTCCCGAATAGTTGATGCTTATATTTCGACCATCATTTGCCGATATACTTGTTAAACGATTCAGACCATCGTAGTGATATTTTACCCAATTGCCATTGACATCACTGACTTGAGTTGCCGCTAAGATATAGTATTTTCGATTACGTGGACTAGCGCCCATCAACCCCATTTTGGGGGCATCTAAACTATAAGCTTTGTCAAAACGATAAACGTGCCCATTGGGCGCATGACCGATAAAGCCCTCTCCGCCATCCGACGCAGACGAACACGTAAAGTACCAATTACTCAGGGTAATTTTTTTAGCGGCCGTTGGCCAAATAGAAATACTTCTTTTATCCAGTACACGCTGACTGCCATACCCTGGTGCTTCTAGTTGGATACCATTCGTATAATCATTAGGAGTAAGAATAACTGCTGCTCTATCAAGGCCATTTCCTTCATTTACAATCCCAAGTAAACTATCGGTAGATTGGCTACATCGAGCCCCCTTCCAAGGCTTTTTGTCAAGAGACAGTACCGACAATCTCGGAACAGAAAGTGTCCAATCGCCAAACTCTGCGTCAACACCGTCTCTATAACTAAATCCTGTTGTTCGCTTGCGAGATAAGGCCACTGCCAAGCTAGAGTTGCCTGGTAAATTGATATCGGTGTGATTGAAAACTAATGACCCCGTATGAGGGTCAATTGCATCCCCCAAAAAATCATCGCCAAACACTTCCAAACGTTGTTCCGCGTTTTGTTTCCGTTCCCAATCAACTATAGGTTCTATTTCTTCATTTGCTAACGTACTAATGGAATATGTTGCTAGAAATGAAGCAAGCAAATAAGATTTTGCTTTACTTAACATTTTTATATTCATTTTTTATCCTTTAACTTTCCTTGAATACATTTTTGTTACATTTCAATAACAAGAATATCAGGATAAAACAAACCCTTTATAACCAAAACAAATAACTAAGACGACAAAGAGATAAAGGTACAATTAAAAATGTAAAAGATTGAAGGTAAATAGGTGTATATAGCGAAGTTAAATTAACTTTGTTCAAACATTGTTTGTTGTAACAGTTTTTGCGCTTGCTCTTGGCTACCTTCCTCAAACTTGAGGCCAAGCGAGACGTTATTACCCGCTTTTTTAGCGTTACACACTGTTGCTTCCATGTTGAGGTTACTCAGACCGCGGAAGTCTTCGACAACAAGCTTGATTTTTTGACCATTGGTCATCAATAGTGGGTCACCATTATAAATGATGACCTGACAGCCCGAATTAGAGATATTAACAATATTGGCTTTCCAATATTCTTTATCTGCGCCAACTTTAATAGCGATATCAGTGTCTATGCGTACAGCAGAGCGCAAGCTTTGTAGGGTAACGTTTTTAGGGAATTCTAAGGTCAGAATTCGAGAAGGGATTTGTAGCGTTTGCCTAATTTGGCTAACGAAAGCGACAATAGCACCCTCGTGGCCTTCAATTAAGCCGCGCACGGTAACATTGGCTCCCGGCTGCATGTACTGGCCAAAGCTGCCAAGTTTACTTGCTTCGGGCGATTGAATTAAAACGTAGTCTTTAGGTAGATAACCAATAAAACAGGTACGGAACTTACCTTTTTTACCGGCAGGAGTGACCAAATCTAAGGTTACTGTTGCGCCAGCTTGTAACAAACCTAAATTTCGACTTAGGCGTTCAGCGGTCGGCATTTGTAACTGATTAGGCATAACTGCAAGGCATCCTTTAACGTTTAGAAAAACAATGTAACTTAGCTATCGCGCAAAATAAAGCACAAAAGCCAAGTTACCGCTGCCATTCGATATCCTGTTATTAATCTTCAGTTTTTTTATAACCCTGAGTCGCGCGAGCGCGTTTCTTTTGCTCGGTATAAGTAAGCTTTTTCTTACCGGCAAATGGATTTGAAGTTTCTCTAAACTCAATCTTGATCGGCGTACCCATTATTTTCAGTGACTTGCGATAGTAGTTCATCAAGTAGCGCTTGTAAGAAGGAGGTAGCTGTTTCACCTGGTTGCCGTGAATAACCACGATAGGTGGGTTATAACCACCAGCGTGAGCATACTTCAATTTGATGCGGCGGCCATTGTGCATTGGTGGCTGATGATCAAACACCGCCATATCTAAAATCTTAGTGACCATAGAGGTTGAAATGCGCTTAGTTGCCGAAACAAAGGCTTCTTCAACAGACTCGTATAAGTGACCAACACCCGTACCGTGTAAGGCCGAAATAAAGTGAATACGGGCAAAGTCAATAAAGCCCAAACGGCGGTCAAGTTCTGACTTGATACGATCTTTAACATCTTCATCAAGACCGTCCCACTTATTCACAGCCAACACTAATGAGCGCCCTGCTTCCAAAATAAAACCCAACAAGCTCAAGTCTTGATCAGTAATTCCTTCACGAGCATCGATAATTAACAAACAAACGTTAGCGTCTTCAATCGCTCGTAAGGTTTTAATCACAGAGTATTTTTCAACGACGTCAGAAACGTTTTTACGACGTCGAATACCAGCAGTATCAATTAAGGTATACTCGCGGCCATTGCGCTCCATCGGAATGTAAACACTGTCGCGAGTCGTGCCTGGCATGTCGTAAACAACTACGCGTTCCTCACCAAGAATGCGATTGGTCAGTGTTGATTTACCTACATTGGGCTTACCAATAATTGCTAATTTAATTTTATCATCGTGCTCTGGCGCATCAATTTCAGGTTCCCTTCCATGCTCATAATTAGCTTCTTCAAAATTAGCGTCTGACTCTGGGTCAAAGTCTTCAGTGAACTGCTCTTGCTGTGTTGATTTTTTCTCTTCCAATTCAGCAATATGAGGTTGTAGCGCCAGTGTCAGCAGCTGAGTAACGCCGCGTCCGTGAGCAGCAGCAATTTGATGAACCGTTTCACCGAGCGATAAAGCATAAAATTCACCTACCGCTGAGTCAGCATCAATACCATCAACTTTGTTGGCCGCTAAAAAGACACGCTTGTTTTGCTTGCGCAGGTAGTCAGCAATACTTTGATCAGCAGAAGTTAAACCAGCTCTGGCGTCAACTAAGAACAAAACGGCATCCGCTTCTTCAATCGCCATCAGTGATTGTTCAGCCATTAACGCATCAATGCCTTCTTCATCGCCATGAATACCACCAGTATCAATAACAATAAATGGATGCTCTTCAACTTGCGCTTGGCCATATTGACGATCTCGGGTCAATCCCGGGTAATCAGCTACTAACGCATCACGTGAACGTGTTAAACGGTTAAATAATGTTGATTTACCAACATTGGGACGACCCACTAAAGCAACAACAGGAAGCATGAGACCCTCAAAAATTCAATTCTTTAAAAAACAAACAACGGCTCTGACACTTATGCATCAGAGCCGTTTTAATTCTAGTATATTCTGCGACTTACGGGATAGTAATCGCTTCAATATCACCATCGCGTGATTGTACGTACAAAACATTGCCTGCCACCACAGGACTGGTGTAAATAGCACTTTCACCAACTGTAGTTATAAGCGCATTAAATGCACCAACGCGATGTCGAGCGACAAATTCGCCAGTTTCTTGGTCAATAAAGTGAAGATAACCTTCAAAATCACCAACGGCAAGGTAATCACCAATCACAGCAGGACCCGTTACTTGGCGATTAGTCAATAACAATTGGCTCCAACGTTCTAAACCATTGTTGCGGTCTACTGCATAAATGTGGCCTTTAACATCAGTTAAAAATAACGCATTACCGCTAATTGCCAAACTACGGTATGAAGAGTATTGACGACTCCACAACACTCGCCCCGATCTCAAATCTACAGCTACTAAGTTACCGCGAGAAGAAATTGAGTAAATTTTATCGCCAAAAACCAATGGTTTACTATCAACATCAATAACGCGTTCTAGTTCAGTTGAACCAGAGGCTTCACCAACAGGAGCTGTCCACGCTTGTTGGCCGCGATCAAGCACAAAGACAGTTAAATCACCACTTGCTGTGCCAACTAACACACCGCCAGAAGCTACAACCGGTGCACTAATGCCACGCAGAGATAACGGTGGTACATCTAACTCTGTTTGCCATAATTCTTTGCCATCCGCTGCATCAAACGCTTTCATTGCACCTGAAGCACTATTGACCACTAACACACCTTCACCGATGCCCGGCGCAGCAATAATTTCGCCTTTGATTTTAGCTGTCCAGCTCACTGAACCAGTTTCAGCGTCAAGCGCATAAACATCGCCGTTTTCGCTGCCGTAAAAAACTTTGTTGATACCAGTTACTGGTCCGCCATTAAGCAGCGCTGATTGACGATCTTGCCAAAAACTGCGTTCATCGCTTAAATCACTTAAGTCGGTTTTCCACAGCTCTTTACCTGTGTTTTGGTCAAAGGCTACCGCATCGCCAACTCGGCTTGCGGTAAACACTTTGCCATAGGCAACTGCTGGCTTTAAGCGCGAAAAATATTTATCAACACCGTCAACACTGTCGCTCCAAACAACTTTGGGATCAAACTGCTCAGTAATATCAGTGAGCTCAGCAACGCGTGTGCTTTCATCTTCATCATCAGTCGATGAACAAGCAATCAAACTTGAGCAAACGACGGCTAGTAGGGCAAACTTTTTATAAGAAAAACTCACATTTATTCCTGTAGTAACAAAACGATAGTATCGGCAACGTCGAATTCAGATGTTAGACGACAAGGTTTAACACTAGTTGGGTAAATTAATTGCCTGCGCTAAATCATCTAACTTCATTTGCAATGCTGGACTTGATGCTAGACCATCAGCGTCAATTGCTGCTTGGTAAGCACTGCGTGCTAAGTCTGCTTTACCCTGTTTAAGGTAAACATCACCTTTTGCTTCTTCAACAGTCGCTTTAAACGACGCTGGCAGTTCAGCTGATAACGTGGTTAATGCTTCTTGATAGTTCTCTTGTTGCATTTGAACACGCGCCAAACGAACTGTTGCAATACCTTTGATACCTTGGTCAGCCGCTTTAGTAACAGCTGCCGCCAAGTGTTTTTCAGCTTTAGCGTAGTCTTGTGATTCAACCGCAGTTTTAGCCAAGGCAAACTCAGCAAAAGCCGCGAGGCTTGTTTCAGCATTATTGGCAACAAACTTGTCAGCAGCAGCTGGTAAATCGGCAGCATTTTTAGCACCTGCATCTACCATAGTTTGATAGGCATCAGTCACTTTAGTTTCATCGGCCAATTTACTATCTTGATAATAGTTAAAACCAATAAAGCCACCTAAACCAACAATTAAACCGGCAATAATAGAATTGCCGTTTTCTTGCCAAAACGACTTAATCGCTTCGACTTGTTGTTCTTCCGTTTGAAACTCTGGCACAATAAACCCTTTACTTTTCAATACTTAATTAATTTTTATTTTGTGTTATTAACTACGCTGCTATTAATCAATAGTGCTAATTAATCAATTCTTCGAGTAAGCTCGGTACCTGGTCAAAAGGTACGCTAATTTGCTCTTTGCGCTCGCGTAAGTACTTAACCGTAGCGACTTGCTGAGCAATTTCATCTTCGCCCAAAATAATCGCAATACTCGCGGCAGATTTATCTGCCCGCTTCATTTGTTTTTTGAAGTTACCGCCACCACAGTGACACTGAATACGCGCTTCAGGCACCTCATCTCGCCACATTTCGGCAAGTTGATTGGCTTTGATATCAACGCCGTCACCCAACATGGCAACATAAACATCGACTTGTGGGCGAACATTATTGACTTTTTCCAAACTGGTTAGCAACAACACTAAGCGCTCAATACCCAAGGCAAAACCGAAGCCTGACGTACCTTTACCACCTAACTGTTCAACAAGGCCATCGTAACGGCCACCAGCACATACGGTACCTTGAGCACCTAAACTGGTTGTTACCCACTCGAATACGGTGCGATTATAGTAATCTAAGCCGCGTACCAAACGCTCATTAATGACATAGTCAATGCCTGCAGCTTCCAAACGCTGACATAAACTAGCAAAATGCTCGCGTGATTCTTCACCTAGGTACTCAGACAATTTTGGCGCATTAACCAAAGCTGCTTGCACCTCTGGATTCTTGCTATCTAACACGCGCAATGGGTTAGTGTGCATTCTGCGTTTACTGTCTTCGTCGAGTTTTTCTTCGTGCTCGGTGAGATAGGCGACTAACGCGTCGCGGTACTCAGCGCGTTCTTCATTAGAACCTAGCGTGTTCAGCTCTAGTGTGACCACGTCGTTGATGCCAAGTTCCCGCCAAAGTCTTGCCGAGAGCATAATAACTTCTGCATCAATATCTGGTGTCGCTATACCAAAAGCTTCAATACCAAATTGATGGAACTGACGATAACGACCTTTTTGCGGTCTTTCGTGGCGGAACATCGGCCCCATGTACCACAAGCGCTGTTCTTGGTTGTATAGCAAACCGTGTTGATTACCGGCGCGAACACAACTGGCGGTCCCCTCTGGTCGCAAGGTTAAACTGTCGCCATTGCGATCGTCAAAAGTGTACATTTCTTTTTCAACAATATCGGTAACTTCACCGATAGAGCGTTTAAAAAGAGCCGTTGATTCAACAATTGGCATTCTAATTTCAGAAAAACCATAATTACTGGCAACACGACGTAACGTCGCTTCAACCATTTGCCAAATATTGGTCTCGCTTGGCAAACAATCATTCATGCCGCGAACCGCTTGAATTGCTTTACTCACGTAAACAGCTCTCTCTAATACTTTTAAAATTGCAAACGCGCATTATAGGGCGTGAATTAATAAACGCAAAATTAATCGATTTTTAATCAACTAAGATGTTAATTGGCTTTATTCGACTTCTTTAACATCAATTTTGTTAGCTTCGTCCATTATTTTGGCCTTAGCTCTAATTTTTGCTTCTAATTGATTAACTAAGTCGTTATTGTCAAAGCGCTCGCGTTGGCGAACACCGTCGAGGTAAAAGCCACTTTTCTTACTACTACCGGTAAGACCTAAATCAGAGACTTCTGCTTCACCTGGGCCATTAACAATACAGCCAATAATCGATACGTCCATTGGCGTAATAATATCTTCTAAGCGCTCTTCAAGTGCATTGACGGTATTAATAACATCGAACTCTTGTCTTGAACAACTTGGGCAAGCAATAAAATTAATGCCTCTACTGCGAATTTTAAGTGACTTTAAAATATCAAAGCCAACTTTAATCTCTTCAACTGGGTTGGCAGCTAATGACACCCGCAAAGTGTCACCAATACCTTCGGAAAGTAACATGCCTAAACCAATCGCCGACTTAACCGAGCCAGAGCGCAAACCGCCAGCTTCAGTAATGCCCAAGTGAAGTGGGTTATCGATTTGTTTCGCCAGCAAGCGATAGGCGCCAACCGCCAAGAATACATCAGACGCTTTTACACTCACTTTAAAGTCGTGAAAATTTAATCTATCGAGAATATCAACATGGCGCATGGCCGACTCTAACAAGGCCTCAGGCGTTGGCTCACCATACTTTTCTTGTAAGTCTTTTTCTAACGAGCCACCGTTTACACCAATGCGAATAGGAATACCGTTATCGCGCGCAGATGCAACCACCGCTTGAATACGCTCTTCTTTACCGATGTTTCCCGGGTTAATACGCAAACAATCGGCACCGTATTCCGCAACTTTCAGTGCAATTCGATAATCAAAGTGAATGTCAGTCACTAGTGGTACATCGACTTGCTGTTTAATTTGCTTAAACGCTTCAGCAGCGTCCATAGTCGGTACACTGACGCGAACAATGTCGGCTCCAACGGCTTCGAGAGCTTTAATTTGAGCAAC
Source organism: Endozoicomonas sp. G2_1 (assembly GCF_017744155.1). GTDB lineage: Bacteria > Pseudomonadota > Gammaproteobacteria > Enterobacterales > Alteromonadaceae > JAGHQT01. The sequence continues at coordinate 175,498 of NZ_JAGHQT010000002.1, forward strand.
GGTGGCATCAACATCAGTAGTCAATGTGTTAGTCATAGACTGAACGCTAATGGGGGCATCGCCGCCAACAGGTACGTTGCCGACCATGATCTGACGGGATTTGCGACGAACAATAGGAGATTCTTTAAACATGATGTTGAATAATTTTTTCGATTAACACTAATGAATTCTATGAGCTAAAAGGTAAGGTAAATTTAGCTATATTACCGGGGCCAAATTGTGACATATCTTGCGCCTGACCAGCAAACTTAATTTCAACCAGCTCAGGCTTACCCAAGGTAACATTAAACGGTGCTAAACCTGAAACAGTCATAACATAATCCGCTTTTTTAATGCCCCAAGCTAAACGCTCGCCGCTTGCGTCATAAATATTGACCCAACAATCACCGGCAAAAGTAAATTCAAGATCAACGACTTGACCGACTTGCTGATTACCATCACTCAATGTTTGTGACAGAGACTCTGATAATTGTTTAGACGGTTTATTTGAGCCAATCGGGGACTGTATCGATAATTGATTTAACGGCGAATTCTCATAGGCTATCTGCTGAACTTCGAGGCTTTCTTGATCAGCAGTGAGATTAGCAGATGTTGCACTACTCAGTTCAACAGTCTCTTGAGTTTGGCTTACGTCGATTGGCGCTATCGACTCTTGAGCAGATACTTGAGTGGGTGCTTGAGCAGCTGAAGCTTGTTGTTCAACTATGCTCGTATTGTCAGCTAAATTAGCTTCATCGGTAGTAAAACTAGACAGTTGACTTAACTTAGCGGCGCCATTTTCTTGAAAAAACCAAAGTACAGTTGAGGCAATCAACAAAATAAAAATCAGGTAAGTGAACCACTTCAAGCGGCTATGCTCTGCTTGTTTGCGGGTAATTTTCGAAAAGCTCTGCATTTCTGCACCCTGCTTTTCAGCAACACCAAGCATGTCATAACTCGACAAAATATCTTTTTCACTAACGCCAACCAGTTTGGCGTAGTTGCGCAGGTAACCGCGGTTAAAAGTCGAAGGCAGAGCGCGGTCGTAATGATCTTGCTCGATTTCTTTCACTAATGCGATGCGAAAGTTGAGCTGTTTAGCGACTTGCTCAACAGTTAGACCCATTTTTTCACGTGCATCGCTAAGTAATTGACCGGGCCCGATAATCTCAGTTTCATCGGTTAATTCTAGCGGCGGCTCCGAACCTTTATTTGATTTGGCTAACTCCTTGTCAGCTTTGCTGTCATCCGATAAAGAACTGCTTTGTTTAGCCATTAATTTACTACCGCTTTTTTCGGATCAGCCAAATAAATCACTTGCCCTATTTTGATAACATTTGACCGTCTAATACTGTTCCAGCGCTTAAGACTACTCATGTGAATATTATATTTCTTTGAGATAGAAAATAAGCTTTCGCCCTTGCTTACCACGTGAACGGGTAAGGTCATCATGCTTTGACCTTGATTTTGGCTTTCAGTTCGATTTTTTTTATTTTCAGGTGAGTTAGCTTGATCAGTGTCATTTTTTGCAACGACTTCAGCAGGTTTCAACAAGGATTGTTGATTGCCCTTCTCAGCCGAATTAGCTGTTTCAGGTTTACTTAACTTAGAGCCTACCTGCATAGCTACATTACTTTTTTCTGATTTGGTATCAGGCTTGGCAACACTAGCTGATTTGTCAGCCATAGGGTTAGCGGACTTAGTTGTTACCTTAGTTAGCTTCTGATTCTTGACTGTCTTTGTTTTTGGCGCTTGTTTTTTCGGTGCCTGTATTTTAGGTGAAAGTACGACAACGCGTTTTTTGCTAACCTTGTCTTCGCCTTGCTGGCTCGCCTGATAATCTTGCGCCAATTTATCAGCTTCGATTTCTCGCAGGCCATTAAGCAAATATTGCTTGGCCGGATAACTATTGGCAAACATATTGACCAACATGGCACCGTAATTTTTTGCCACTTGTCGCTTAAACTGTTTTTGATAAATTTTGTAGGCTAAGGCTAGTGCATCGGGAGTAAAACGGCGCGTCGCTTTCTCGTAACGGGTAAAGTAGCCTTGTGCTTTAACATAATCTGATTTGGCATATTGCAATTGTGTCATTTGCAACAAGGCTGATGCACTCGACGGATTGTGCTGAATGGCTTTATCTAAGTAGTGTTCAGCTTTGTCAAACTTGCGCGCTTTAACCTGACACAAGGCTAAATTTTCATAACTGTCAGCAACCAAAATGTAACTTGGAATGCTAATCGCTTTGAGAAATTGCTTTTCTGCTTCGTCGTATTTTTCTTGGCGACACAAAAAGACACCGTAGTTATTGAGGGTGTCGGCATCGTCAGAGTCTAACGATAGTGCTTTTTTATATGCTTGAGTTGCTTGTTCTGGCTCACCCACCGTTTCATAGTAATGAGCAAATGAGGTATAAACAGCGACTAAATTAGGGGCAAAACGTTTGGCTTTTTCTAAGTTGATCTTAGCTTGTTTGGTGTTACCAACCTTTAAATAGCCCAAACCAAGCGAGATTCGAGTCATGGCTATTTCATTTTGGGTGGCGTCGTTAACAACAACAGGTTCTTTATTGTTTTGGTAAGTTTGAGTAACACAACCGCTCAAACTTACCACAGTGGTAGTCAATGCTACAGCAACGCCAATCTTCAATCGACTTTTCATGATAACAGCCAAGGGTAACTATCTGGATATCAGACCATTTTTACCGAAATTTCGTCATCTTGCATCTGTTTTTTTTCTGCCGCTTGCTTAGCGATAAAAGCGGTGCGTTTAGTGCGGTCTAAAACATCGCCAGCAAGTTGGCCACAGGCTGCGTCAATATCGTCGCCGCGAGTACGACGAGTAATCACAGTCAAGCCATAGCTTTGCAGTACTTTGTCAAAACGGTCGATACGCGAGTTACTCGAGCGCTTATACGGTGAACCCGGGTATGGGTTAAACGGGATCAAATTAATCTTGCTCGGCAGATCTTTTAAGGCATGAGCAAGTTCATGCGCCTGTTCGGTACTGTCGTTCACGTGATCAAGCATAACGTATTCGATGGTTGCCTGTTTATTGGCTTTTGAACCGTCAACGTAGCGTCCTGCCGCCGCCAAGAACTCTTCTAATGGATACTTTTTATTGATTGGCACTAATTCATCACGCAGCGCGTTGTTTGGCGCATGAACTGAAATTGCCAAGGCACAATCAATTTTTTCTTTGAGCATATCAAGCGCCGGTACTACACCAGAAGTACTGACAGTAACGCGGCGTTTTGACAAACCATAGCCCAAGTCATTAAGCATGGTATCAAGTGCCGGAATAAGGTTTTTCATATTCAACAACGGCTCGCCCATGCCCATCATCACGATATTGGTGATAGGTCGAGTACCGGCAATACGAGTCGCGCCAATATCGTTAGCAACGCGCCACACTTGGCCAATAATTTCAGCCATTGATAAGTTGCGGTTAAAACCCTGCTGAGCTGTAGAACAGAAGCTACACTCTAGCGCACAGCCAACTTGCGAAGACACACATAAGGTTGCGCGATTGTTTTCAGGGATCCAAACGGTCTCTACTTCTTGGCCGCCCTCAAGCTTTAACGCATACTTAATAGTACCGTCGTTCGACACTTGTTTTTGCGAAATTTCCGGCGCTTTAATTTCACAAAGGCGTGCTAATTTTTCTCGCAAACCTTTGTTGAAGTTAGTCATTTTTTCAAAGTCGTCATAACCAAAGTGATACATCCACTTCATTAATTGGTCAGCGCGAAACGGCTTTTCACCAATTTCAGCAAAATACTCACGCAGCATTTTATGATCAAAATTCAGTAGGTTTACTTTTGGGGTTACATCAGTCATGTAGTTTGATCTCAACAACTCAAAGATAACGGAAAAATAGTAAAGGGCGCGAATTGTACACTTTTTGTGCACAAGTCACAATCGTTAGGCGATTAGTTACTCTGTAATACGTAGCTTTAAATAACTAATCGCCTAACCACCAATAAAACAAAAGGATTTTACCGCTTAGCAGTAAAATCCTTTGTTTGCCTTGCCGCGAGATAAAAAATCTCGCCAACTAACTCAGAATTTAAATCACGAAGATTTAAGTAGAATTAGCGAGTGCGTGGGCAAATCTCTTCGTCTGAGAAGAAGTAAGCAATTTCACGAGCAGCTGATTCTAAAGCGTCAGAACCGTGAACAGCATTTTCGTCAATTGAGTTAGCGTAATCAGCACGTAATGTACCCGCTAGCGCTTCAGCTGGGTTAGTAGCACCCATGATTTCACGGTTTTTAAGAACAGCGTTTTCGCCTTCTAACACTTGAACCATTACAGGACCAGAAGTCATGAACTCAACTAAAGCACCAAAGAAAGGACGCTCGCTGTGCTCAGCGTAAAAACCTTCTGCTTGCTCTTTTGATAAGTGAACCATTTTTGAAGCAATGATTTTTAAACCAGCAGTTTCAAAACGGTTGTAGATTTGACCAATAACATTTTTTGCTACTGCATCAGGTTTTACGATAGAAAAAGTACGTTCGATAGCCATGATAAAGCCCTTATAAATTGAAATAATTGTCGAGATCATTTTGGCGTACAAAACGATCGCTGAAAAATTTGGCGCGATTATAGACTAAACCAAGACAAAAACCTACCATTATCCAACTGGTCAATAAAACTATCACAGTTACGTCGAGAAAGGCACTGAATACAGTGGTTAAATCTGCTTGCTGTTACTGCTAAATCCCTCATATTAACCTGTTCTAAGACATCTAAATATGAAGATATGGCAGGAAAACTCTGCTCGTAAGTTCGTATACTCCTGAACATATACGCTCTTTGCCATCTGACGTACATGGATGCACTAATATCTCGATAACCATGGATGGCGATAGAGACCATGGCACCGCGTTATTGCTGACATGGATGTCAGTACTTAGTTTTTGTCTGGAACAGAAAAACTGACCGTTCATCCTCGGCTCTGGCATCCTGCTTCGCTCTACCTCATATATCCATATAATCCTGAACATATACGCTCTTTGCCATCCATGGCACCGCGTTATACCGTTCATCCTGAACATAAAAAAACGGCTTATCCAATAGATAAGCCGTTTTCATGTAATTCTCTACTTGAGTTAGTTACTCACGCGTTTGTACTGACGATACTCTGCTTGCCAGAAATTGCGCTCAATTTTATCGCGCAGCTGGTCATCAGATATCTCAAGTGCTAAGTTTTGTTGAAACGCCACTTTCGCAATATTAAACGCAATCGCTTTGCTCAAGTCAGCAATACTGGTAATCGGCGGTAGCAATTCATTGCCGGTCTCATTGGCTAACGGCGAAGCAGCAGCGAGGGTTTCACTGGCAACCATTAACATATCGTCGGTAACACGATTAATATTTGCCGATACCACACCCAAACCAATACCAGGGAAAATATAGCTGTTGTTACACTGAGCGATAGGATAAGTGTTGCCATCGTACTCAACTGGCTCAAACGGACTACCAGATGCAACAATGGCCTTGCCTTTGGTCCATTCAATCACTTGTTCAGGTCTTGCTTCTACCTGACGTGAAGGATTACTCAATGGGAAGATAATTGGTAACTCACTGCCTGCTTTCATTGCTTTAATCACAGCTTCTGTAAACAAGCCAGGTTGCCCTGAAACACCGATTAAAATATCAGGCTGAGCATTTTCTACTACTTCTAACAACGACGCGTATTCACCAGTCACTTGCCAATCGGCAATAGCGTCTGTGCGTTGTACAAGTTTCGCTTGGAAATCACGTAAGCCAGTCATGCCTTGGGTTAACAAGCCGTAACGATCAACCATAAACACTTGCGATCTTGCTTGCTCAGCATCGGCTCCCTCACGAACCATTTGGCTAATGATTTGCTCGGCAATACCACAACCTGCTGAACCAGCGCCAACAAAGACGACTTTTTGGCTCGCCAATTTAACACCTTTAGCGCGACAAGCCGCTAACAGTGAACCAACAGTAACTGATGCAGTACCCTGAATATCATCGTTGAAACAGCAAATGCGATCGCGGTAACGCTCGAGTAATGGCATTGCGTTCGGTTGCGCGAAATCTTCAAACTGCAACATAACATGAGGCCAACGGCGTTTGACGGCATTGATAAATAGCTCAACAAACTCGTCGTATTCAGCTTGGCCAATGCGCTTGTGGCGAGCGCCCATATACATTGGGTCGTTAAGTAATTTTTCGTTGTTAGTGCCAACATCTAACATCACAGGCAAACAGTAAGCAGGGCTAATACCACCACAAGCGGTGTAAAGTGATAACTTACCAATCGGAATCCCCATGCCGCCAATACCTTGGTCACCTAAACCAAGAATGCGCTCACCATCGGTAACAACAATAACTTTTACCTTACCCTTGGTGGCATTTCGCAAGATATCATCTATTTGATGACGTTCTTCATAAGAAATGAATAAACCGCGGTTGCTGCGATAAATATCTGAAAATTGCTCACAAGCATCACCGACCGTTGGCGTGTAAATAATTGGCAGCATTTCATCGAGATTTTCTTGTACTAACTTGTGGAACAAGGTCTCGTTTTTATCTTGAATCGCACGCAAATAAATGTGCTTATTTATCGCGCTGTCAAAACTACTGAATTGCTTGTAACAACGCTCAACCTGCTCTTCAATAGTTTCAAAACGCGGTGGAATTAATCCGGTTAAATTAAAACTTTCGCGTTCTTGCGCACTAAATGCACTACCTTTGTTCAACAAAGGAGTTTCTAAAAGCGTTGGGCCTGCGTATGAAATATAAAGAGGACGTCTGTTGTTAGTCATAGGTATTATTTTAGTATGTAGATTAAACCGAGTTTATTCTACAAAATTAGACAACAAAAGTACTTAGTAAAACGATATAAAGCTATACCTTTAGGTTAAGAAGCGATTTTTTGCTAATGGCTTGCTGATTAATCGTACTCATCCATCCATGCCAACTGAATGGCTTCGAGTACTCGCTCACCACAGTGTTTAGGATCATCGTCAAAACGTTCAAGTGCCAATACCCACTGCATCAGCTCGGGAAAGTGCAACGCTTTTGGATCAACTTCAGGATACTGTTCTAATAAATCCAAGGCAATTTCTTGCGAATCAATCCACTTAAGTCCCATATTAACGCTCCAAATACTATCAAGGATTAGAAAATCAGCTGAAACCAAAGGTAATCAGCGAGTAACATTAGTATAAGCCAAAATAACAACGCCCGTGTCCGGCGACAAAACTGACACTCGGTATGCCACCATTGCCGAAATTGCTCAAACATAAAATAGCCCAGCATTTGTTAATTATGGCTATGATAATACCATCAACCTATATCATTGGATCAAAAACGGGCACCTAAGTGCCCGTTTATTTTTTTATGTTTCCACTATCACAATAGTTGAAACTAACTTTTTATTTTACTGGAAAGCCTCGGTCGCGCATCAAAGCGTCAACATTGGCATCTCGACCTCTAAAAGCGCGATAAGCATCTGCTGGGTCAACGGCGTTGCGTACGCTAAATAAGTGCTCAACAAGTTTTGCCGCAACGTCTTTATCGTAAAAACCACCTGGTGCTTCAGCAAATGCTTCGGCAGCATCAGAGGTAAGCACCTCCGCCCACATATAACCATAGTATGCTGCAGAATAACCTTCGCCGCTAAACACATGGCCAAAATGCGGCGTTCTGTGGCGCATGACAATTTGACTTGGCATATTGAGCTTAGCCAATTCTTCACGCTCAAACTTATCAACATCAATGCCTGCTGGATCGATAGTGTGTAACTTCATATCGATAAGTGCGGACGCTAAATACTCAGTCGTTTTAAAGCCTTCGTTAAAGGTCGCTGCTTGTTTGATCTTTTTCACCAACTCGGCTGGCATTGGTTTGCCTGTTTTGTAGTGAACTAAATAGTTGTCGATGACTTCGTCAGTCGTTAACCAGCGCTCTAACAACTGCGATTGAAATTCAGTGTAATCTCGAACGCCGCCGTTAAGGGTTGGATAGGTAACATTAGACGACAACGAGTGTAAGGCATGTCCAAACTCGTGGAAGTAAGTCTCGGCATCATCCCAAGAAATAAGCGTAGGCTGATCTTCTTGGCCTTTGATGAAGTTAGAATTATTAGACGAGAGCACATTGGTTTTACCGTCAAACGTAGTATGACTGCGATAGCTTGTTGCCCATGCTCCAGAACGCTTACCTTTGCGGGCAAATGGGTCTAAATACCACAAGCCAATATGCTGGCCTGAGGTTTTGTCGGTCACTTCCCAAACGTTAACATCCGGGTGGAACACCGCCACTGAGCCATCTTCAATTGGCGTGAAGTTGAAATTAAACAAACGCCCTGCAACGTAAAACATAGCTTCACGAAGTTTATCTAGCTGTAAGTATTGCTTCACTTCATCTGAGTCTAAGTCGTACTTTTGCTTGCGCACTTTTTCCGCGTAGTAGCGGTAGTCCCATGGTTCAATACTATCGATACCGTCGAGCTCTTTTGCCAGCGCTAACATATCGGCAACTTCTTCATCGACTCGCGCGATGGCCGCCGGCCATACCGACTCCATAAGATTAATCGCATTCTCTGGCTTTTTCGCCATGCGATCTTCTAAGCGCCAAGAAGCATAGTTTTTGTAACCCAATAGGCCGATGCGCTCATGACGAAGTTGTAAGATTTCCGCGATAATTTTATTGTTGTCGAACTCATCACCATTGTCACCGCGACTGTAATAGGTTTGCCACACTTTTTTGCGCAACTCGCGCTTGGTTGAATAAGTTAAAAACGGATCCATTGATGAACGCGTATTAGTAAAGACGTACTTACCTTCCATATCGCGCTCTGCAGCGGCAGAAGCAGCAGCATTAACCACAGATTCAGGTAAACCCGACAATTGATCTTTAGTTAAAGTGTGAATGTAGTTTTCTTCATCGGCTAAAACGTTGTTGCCAAACTTGGTGTGCAGCTCAGCTAAGCGCTGATTGATATCAGCATAGCGCTTTTTAGCGTCGCCGGTCAGGGTTGCGCCGTTGCGCGCAAAGCCGTTATAAGTTAAATCAACTAAGCGTTTTTGCTCGTCATTCAAATTAGCATTGTCTTTATTCTGATAAACTTTTTGTACACGCTTAAACAAGGCTTCGTTTTGGTTAATTTTAGAAAAGAAAGCTGAAAGTTTTGGCGCCATTTCACCTTGAATAGCTCTAAACTCAGGCGAAGATGCGTTACTACTCCAAATGCCCCAATAACTAAAAATGCGATCGAGTGCTTGTCCGGTGCGCTCCATGGCAACAATCGTATTGTCAAATGTTGCTGGCTCTGGGTTGTTAGCAATAGCGTCGATTTCAGCAAGATTTACTGCCATAGCGACTTCAAGTGCAGGTTTTAGGCCGGATAACTCGACTTTATCAAAGGCCGGAACACCTTGATATGGTCCTGTCCACTGCGCCAATAACAATTTAGTTGCGTCAGTGGCGTCAGCAGGAATAAAGTCGTTAATATCGACCAAGATTTTGGCTTTGCTATTCATTTGTGTTGCTTTTGCCGTTTGTGTTTGCGCTTGGTCTGAGTCATCTGCCTGTTGCTCATCTGAACAAGCGGTTAAGCCACAAGTAATAAGCCCTGAGACCAACAGCGCTGAAATCACTTTATTGAGTTTAAACATAAATTACCCCTACTAAATAACCTCAGGTTTGGATAAAAAATAGTGTATAACTATAAAATTCAAAAAGTTAGCTATTCTTATTACTTCTAACGAGAAATTTTTACTGATATCAAGGCGAATTTACGAGTCAATAGCTTGCCTATTGCAAGTGAATTCAACGCAGAGAGCAGTAAAAATAGCCGCTAGAAGCACATTAGTTATCCGAAGCTGAGGTTAAGTATTATTATTAAAAATTCTGTCTTTATGAAACCCATTAACGATACACAGAGAAAGGTAATAAAACCACAAACAAATTGTAAATTTGCGGTTAACAGTAAACCAGCTGCGGTGTTCAGCAATTTTATTGAGTTTATCTGGACGTTCTCTCCATCGCTTTGACCTAAAGCCTTGCTCCTGATTAAATAGGCCATCATTTACTAACCCTACCCTTGACTATGCGAGCTGTTTTTCTAGACCAAGCAACCTTTAGTTCAGAGATTGATATTACTATGATTGAACAGCAGGTGAGCAAGCTAACCTGCTACCCGCTGACTAACCCAGAGCAAATTATTGAGCACTCCCGTGATGCCAATATTATTATCACCAATAAAGTTGTTTTAAACCGAGTACTACTGACTCAATTGCCTGAGTTAAAGTTAATTTGTATCGCCGCCACCGGCACCAACAATGTTGACCTTGCTTCAGCAACCGAGCTTGGCATTTGTGTTACCAACATCACCAATTACGCCAATCAATCGGTGAGCCAATATGTTTTTGCGCAACTGCTCAACCATTTTTCTCATATTAGTGACCACAATCAGAACGTGCGCAATAACTTATGGCAACAACACCACAGTTTTTGTTTACACGGCAAAGGTATGGAAGAGCTTGCCGGCAAAACCATCGCCATTATTGGCTATGGCAGTTTGGGCCAAGCGGTCGCAGAGCGCGCAAAAGCATTTGACTTAAACGTAATGGTCAGTGAGCACTGTGGAGCTTCAAAAATAAGAAACGGTCGAGTCAGTTTTGAACAGGCATTAAGCCAAGCCGACATTATCAGTTTGCACTGTCCACAAACAGCAGACACTACAAGTCTGATCAATGAAAAAAGTCTGGCGCTAGTTAAACCAAGCGCAGTCATAGTCAATACTGCGCGAGGGGGCTTGATTAACAACGACGCCTTATTAGCCGCTTTACGGGAAAAACGCATTGCTGCGGCGATCCTTGACGTGCTAGATGTCGAGCCACCGCCAGCAGATCATCCGCTAATTGCCAATAAGTTCGACAACCTAATAATCACGGCTCATATTGCTTGGGCGAGCAAACAGGCGCAACAGCGGTTGATTGACAAAATCGCCGAAAACATCAGTGCTTTCGCAGCTAAAGAGCCGATTAATGTGGTCAATTAATCAGCGGACTGGCTCGAAGGTCCTAGCTCGAAGGTCTTGGCTTGAAGGTCTTAGCGCCGCTACTCAGCAAAGATACTGGCTTTGTGACTGAGCATGGCTGAACGCAAACCATGTTTTATCTGCTGATAGGTCGCGCGATCTTTTTGGGCAAGCTCACCGGCGAAAGCTAATGCTTGCTCAGCCAATGCATCTTTGCTGTGGAGCGCATCAACAATCCCCTTAGCCAAGCACTGTTCGCCAGTATAAGCGCTCCCTAAAAACGCCATTTGTCGCAGGGTTTGGCTATCGGTAAGTTGTTCGATAATAGTATGCATCATTGGGGTAAATGGCACTTTGACATTGATTTCTGGAAAGCAAAAACGGCCGCGATCAGCGCGCATCACCCTAAAATCACAAGCCGACGCTAGAATTGCGCCACCGGCGTATGTGTTACCATTAATAGCTGCTAATGTCGGGACATTGAGCAAATACAATCGGTACAAGACACGTTCAAATAAATTTAAAAACTCTGCGCGCTGCTCAGCAGACAAAGACAACAACCACGGCAAGCGAATACCTGTCGTAAAGGTTTTCTCGTGGTCACTGGTAATCACCAATGCAGTATTGCCATCATAGGCCTCTACTTGATCAAAGGCTGACAAAAACTCGCGCATCACGTCGCTAGTAAAAGTGTTATCATGCTCACTTTCAATAAGTTTTAAAATATGAATATCGCCCTGACGTTCAAGTGTTAAACTGTTCATCCCATTGCCTACTGTTAATTATTAAAAAGCTATTAATAACAATAATCATCAAGAAATTAAACCACTAATTTAAACAACCGTTTTAATTAGAGCTCTTTAAGAGACGACTAAAAACGTTCAACATATCACTTTAGTATACCCATTGAATTAAACCACCATGACAAAAAACATCAGCTATCGCCCACTTCAACAACAAGACTTCGACGCAGTTATTGAGCTTGCTAATCGCGTTCACGGGCAAGGCTATCTCAATCAAGCGCGTTTACAAGCTTGGTATCAACAAGGATTTGCCAAAGGAATTAACAGCCACTTTGTCGCTTACGATCAAGGTCTGGAGTCGACAACCCTAGCGGGTTTTCGACTTTGCTTTGCCACCGAGCAATGGCGCATCGATCAGTGGTGCAGTCCAGAGTTGTGGTCGCATGCGACAGAACAAGTTGCTTATTTCAAGTGTAATACCGTTGATGAAAACTACCGCGGTTTAGGTGTTGGTAGCCAACTGCTCAAACTCTCGGTAGCCGCATTGAAACAACAAGGTGCAACCGCAGGTGTAAGCCATTTGTGGCGACAAAGTCCGGGTAATAGCGCGATCAAATACTTCAGTAAATGCGGTGGCAAGCTAATCAAAGATCACCCAAGAAAATGGCAGCAAGATTGTGACAATGGCTATGAATGCATTATTTGCGGCTTTGAATGTTACTGCGTTGCGGCAGAAATGATGATTACCTTCGACACCGAGTGAGTGCTAGTTTACCGATGGCAAAGGCCACTCACTACTTGGTAAGTGGCCACGACAGCGTAAAAGTGGTGCTGCCCGCTTGGCTGTCTAACGCTATATTGCCTTGGTGAAGTTTCATAATGCGAGCGACAATTGCCAGCCCTAAACCATAGCCTTTACCATCCCCACTATCTTGATTTGCGCGATAAAAAGGTTGGAAAATTTTCTCTCGCTCATCACTCGCAACACCGCGACCGTCATCAGTGACACTCAAGTTCACCGATTGCTCGTTTTGTGAAATAACCAAGATTATTTGTTTCTGTGCATAACGACTAGCATTGCTAACAATGTTTTGAATTGCCCGTTCGGTTAATCTGATATCGGCAAAGACAGCAGTATTGGTGTCAACTCTGAGCTCTATGTTAAGGCTATTATTGTTTGGTAGCTTGTTCAATACTGCTTGTGCAATGCTATTTAAATGGCAAGGTTCAAACCTGTGTTGCTCCGATTTGACTTCAACGTTGGCATAAGTCAGCATCTCGCTGATCAAACCTTCAATTTCATCAATATCTCCAGCCATTTCACCACTGAGTTCAGTAACTTTTTCTGCGACTGATGGCAATAACTGCACCGACTGAGCTTCGAGGATGGCAAGGGCAAATTTAAGCCGAGCAAGCGGTGTTCTGATCTCGTGGGAAACAGCATTGGTCAAATGCTTTTGATTATCGAGCAATGCGCCAATATGGCTGGCCATAGTATTAAAAGTCGCGGCTAAATCGGCAACGCCAGAGCGCTTAGACAGTTCAATTTTAGTTTGCCATTTTTGCTCGCCCAAAGCTTGAGTCGCGTTTTTCAATTTGCGCAAATCTCTTGCCAGTGGCCACACCCAAGCAAAAATGACTAACGCGAGTGCGAGATAAAAGCCCAACGTGAACCAAGAACGGGACCACTGCTGCGCCGGGCTAGGATAAGGGCCGATTTGTAAGACTTGATCGTCAATGCGCAAAAAACTATATTGCTGCTGATTAACTTCAGCAGTAATTAAGTTATCGGCCGACAACAAAGACGGGTCAACGGCAATACTGTTAAGGGCAACTAACTGATAGTCTACACCCAACTCAGTACTTAGCTGAGCAAAATATTTCTGTCGTGTTGGTTTATCTAATTGGCCGACAACGCCAACGAAGGCGTTATTAATTAAGCGCTCCTGATCGCGAACATCTTCTTCACCGTGTTGCCAAAGGCTATCGAGTAACCAACCGACAAAGATAATACTCGCACTAACGAGTACGTACAGGCTGACAAATAAGCGGCTACTGCCATTAACACGCGTGTTCATCTAACTATGACAACTTGTTAGCCAAACCAAGCGTCTGGAGCAAATAAATAGCCTTGCCCCCAAACCGTTTTTAGGCGAAACGGTGCTTTAACATTGTCACCTAGCTTTTTGCGCAAGCGGAAAATGCGAACATCAACTTTGCGATCGACGCCGTCATAATCCATATTCATCAAGCATTGATAAATATACTGACGAGACAACACCTGCCCCGCTTGTGATGCCAATAACCACAGTAGCTCAAACTCGCGATTAGTCAGCGCGACTTCCTGCTCTGCCAGTTTTATGGTTTGGGTCTTCGGCTCGATACTGAGCTGACCAAAGGTTAAGGTATTGGCTTGAACAATCTCTTTCTTATTTGCTCGACGCAGGAGGTTTTTAATTCGCGCGACCACTAAAGCCGGATCAACCGGTTTCACCATATAATCGTCTGCACCAAGCTCTAGGCCTTTAATTTGATCTTCGCTCGATCCCAAAGCGCTCATCAGCAAAATCGGGCCATTAAAATGGTTTGGCAATACTTTACACAATGACAAACCGTCAATTCCCGGTAGCATAATATCGAGCAAAATAATATCCGGCTGATAACTCAACAAGCGCTTAACGACGGTGTCACCTCGGCGCTCAACCTCAACGTGCATCCCGCATATCTTCAGGTAGTCGGCAATTAATTTGGCTAAACGCAGATCGTCTTCAACCAACAGTACTCGATAGTTCAAGGTTTGCTCTTGCATTAAAATAAGCTCCATGGATGACGAAAACGTCGTCGTTTGTTAATTTGCTTGACCCGAGCAAGCGTCAATTCAGTTCGCGCCAAGGCAACATCTGATGCTTGTTGGTACAAACTGAAAACAATAGATTTAGCCGTTGAAACCGTCAAAGTACGTTGACCAAGCTCTTTACTTTGACCACACCACTGAGCAATGTCGTCGTGATCAGTGCGAATACAAATGGCGGCTGATTTAGCTATTTTCCAGTGTAGGGTGATCGATAACTGACACAGTTTTTGCTCGCCATTTTGTAAGCAAAGCTTTGGCATTACGGCAAATTCTGCCACCGTCAACTCAGGCTCAATAAGTTCGCTATTGGCACCGCTCTGTTGGTTTTGCCCCAATGCCGGCCAGCTAAAAATAGGCATCAGTAAAACCATGCTGATACACAATCTGCATTTTAAAGTGTTGGCGAGATAAGAGAGCAAAACAAACATTAACTAAAACTGATAGGCGCCACCAACAAACACTGTTTTACTATGATTTTCAATAACGATTGGGCTAGCAACTATTTCATTAGCTAAATCGCTATAGCCACCAATCGCCAGTAAACGCCAATGCTGATTAATTCGATAACTCAGCGACAGCCGGACATTTTTATTGGTACCGCTTTTAGCGTTAAAATTGCTGTTGTCAAAATGCATCGCTTCACTCGCTCTCAAACCGTAGTAGTAACTAATCACCTCAGCACTTTTCCATACAAAGCCCGCCGCGAGGTTTGCCGACCAATTGCCATATTGCCAAGCGCGTGACCATTGTGCGCGTACTTCGCTACCGTGGTGAATGGCGAGTAAATCGTGACCGGCAGTAAAACTAAAGGTACCGTAATCGCTGAACCAAAGAGCTTCAGCACCAGCAAAAATACTCAGGCGCCGGCTTTCGTATTCAATCTCCGGAACCGGTGATAAATCTCGGTTGGTGGCAAATGTGCTATCGGCACTCACGGCGAAAATATTGCTCGGATCAGAGCGAGAAAAAAAGCCGCGGTCATTGTTGTAAAAGGTGGTAAAATTTACTGCAAAGCGATCGTTATCTTGCAAAGTATAACCAAGATCGCCGTTATCAAAATAAAAGCGCTCGCCATAATAGGCTATCGACGGAATCACATACAAGGGAACGTTGCGCGCCGACACGAGTGGATTAGTGCGGTGACCAACACCCAAAGCAAGACCTAAGTGCCAGCGATGACTTTCAATACAATCATCAGATAAACAATCATTGCCAGTGCCATCACTAACCACTTCAAGTTTTTCTTGGTTGTTGGCAATATTTGAATTATCGCTCGGTGATGGCTTAGCGAATAAATTAGCGGACAGAGTCAACAGCAATGCCGCCAAGGCACTACTAAATAATCGATAAACTTGAGCTAACGGTGAGTTGGTGTTCAATGATGCCTCAATGGAAACTTTGCTTATTTTTATGTGCGAATGACTAGGGTTAGCAGTATAGCAAAGCGATAACTTACCGCCGATAATTGTTTAGTCGAAGTAACAAATTGGAACATTTGCTAGACTTGCCAATCAATCACTGATTTACCTTGATTAGCTAGCCACTGATTTGCACGAGAAAAATGCTGACAGCCAAAAAAGCCGCGATAGGCTGACAAAGGCGATGGATGAGGCCCTGCTAAAATACAGTGCTTGTCGCCGTCGATAAGTTTTGTCTTTTTTTGCGCATGGCTACCCCACAAGATAAAGACACACCCCGAGTTTCGCTCACTAACCGCTTTAATTGCATTGTCGGTAAATTGTTGCCAACCCAGTTTTGCGTGGGCATTGGCATTGGCTTGCTCTACCGTTAGCGTTGTATTAAGCAATAGTACCCCTTGCTGTGCCCAAGCCGATAAATCACCGTGTTCTGGCACAACAAAGTCATCGACATCCTGTGCTAATTCTTTGTAAATATTCACTAAAGACGGTGGGACTTTAACCCCTTTATTAACCGAAAAAGCAAGGCCATGGGCTTGGTTAGCACCGTGATATGGATCTTGGCCGAGGATAACCACTTTGGTTTGTTCAATATCAACATACTGAAAGGCGTTGAATAACTGCTCTGATGGTGGATAAATGATTGCGCCGAGCTGTGCGCGTTCAGCAAGTTTAGCCTGAAGTGACGAGTAATATGCTTGCTGTTGCTGCTCGCTAAGAAAGCGTTGCCAATGTTGTGGAAGGGACATAAAAAAACGGTTAGTAGTGTGGCCTATGGCGCGCATACTAACCGTTTTTTCACCGCTTTTACAGTGTTCCTAACTTTCAGATGTTAACCATTACTGGTCAGTATTAGTCAACAAGAACTCGCGTAATTCGGCAAACTCCGCCGACATATCACTCGATAAAATAGTTTCACCTGCACAATCAGCTAGCTCTTTTGGCAAACCAATGGGTTGCCCTAAAATGCTTTCCACCACATCTTTAAATTTCGCCGGATGCGCAGTACCTAAAAATACGCCAAATTCATCATCAGCTAAGCTGTATTCAAGCGCTTTAAAAGCAACTGCAGCATGTGGTTCACTGATGTAACCTAACTTGCTCAACTGAATAACCGTTGATTGCGTTTGCTCTTCGTCGATAGACGCTGATGAGACACAGCCTTGCTCAACTAAACCTGACTTTAACAAGTGCTCAACACGCGGCCAGTTGTTTGGATTACTAACATCCATTGCATTAGAAATAGTCGCTACCGTTTCATTTGGTGACCACTCGCCCATAGCTAAATAGCGCGGTACGGTATCGTTGGCATTAGTCGCAGCAACAAAGCGCTTAATTGGTAAGCCCATGGCTTTAGCTAATAAACCAGCGGTTAAGTTACCAAAATTACCACTTGGTACAGAGAACACCACATTGTCTAAATTCTCCGCGCCTTTTTGACGAGAAAGCTGAGCAAGTGCCTCAAAGTAGTAACAAATTTGTGCTAATAAACGACTGATATTAATTGAGTTAGCTGAGTTTAAACCAATCGCTTTGGCCAGTTCTTTATCGTCAAATGCTTGTTTAACCAGGGCCTGACAGTCGTCAAAGCTACCGTCTATCGCTAAGGTTTTAATGTTGCCACCAAGGGTTGTAAACATTTTCTCTTGTAAGAGTGCAATTTTGCCTTTTGGATAGAGAATGACAACTTCAATGTTATCTAACCCGTGGAACGCGTGAGCAACTGCTGCGCCGGTATCACCAGAGGTTGCCGTTAAAATAGTGATTTTTTCACCACCACTAAACGCCTGTAAACACTGCGCCATAAAACGAGCGCCAAAATCTTTAAAGGCTAATGTTGGCCCATGGAACAATTCTAAAACCGCATTTTTTTCATTGATGGGTTGGGTTTGTGCCGGGAAATTAAAGGCATTGGTAACAATTTCGGTTAGTTGTTGCTCATCTAAGTCATCACTAACAAATGCTTTTAACACTTTGACACTGCGTTCAACCAGTGGCAGCGCCAGCATAGCAGGAATGTCGTCAAACACGGGTAACTGTTCTGGAAAAAACAACCCTTGGTTGCGACCAAGCCCTTGTTTTACTGCTTGTGCGAAACTCACTTGTTCGCTGTTCTCTTTTAAATTGTAAAATTTCACCTGATAATCCTCAAATACTGCTTGTCGATACTGAGCTGCTCAACATCTAGTCTATACCAGAGTAGAGCCTTGCTGATCAAGCTGACAAACATGCACAAAACCCAATTCGGTTTGTAAATAATTTTCTTGTAACCATTCGGCTAACTCTTGTGCTCTGGCAAGTTCTTGGCATACGCAAAACAAGGTTGGACCTGAACCCGAAATGCCAACGGCTAAACTGCCCTGCGCTAGCAAATAATCTCGCGCTTGTTCAAAGCCCGGCAGTAGATCTTTGCGGTAAGGTTCAGCCACGACATCATCGAAGGCGGAAAACGCTTGCGCTTTATCACCGCGATGACAAGCATCGATAAAACTCGCCAGTCGTTGACCGTACTGAATAAGCTCTGCACGGCTATAACTGTTAGGCAAGACTTCGCGAGCAGCTTTGGTTGATACGTTAATACCGGGATACGCCATAATATAGTAGCAGTCGGCAAAACCCGGCACAGTTTGGCTAATCATATTTTGGTCGGGCAACATCAACTGCAAGCCGCCCAAGTAACACGGCGCGACATTGTCGTAATGCAAGCTGCCGCTGATTTGCGCTTCCATCTCACCCATCATTTTTAACAATTCAGGTTGCGAAAAAGGCTGCTGATAAAACTTATTCAAACCATCGAGTGCGGCAACCACCGAGCACGCGCTTGACCCCAAACCACTGCCAACTGGCATTTTTTTATCCAGTGTTAATTTAACGCTTTGAACAGGTAGCGATTTTTTGGCTAGCTCACGATTAAACAGCGCTAAGCAATGCCATACGATGTTGTCTTCGCGATTTGCTGGTAACTTGTCAGCAAAATTGCCAACTACCGCTAAATCGTCTTGCTCGGCTACAGCTACGCTAACGACATCACCCAACAAGGTGCCATCAACCGGTTTAACCGCCATTCCGAGTACGTCAAAGCCAATACTAACATTGCCAATTGACGCCGGGGCAAAAACTGAAACGCTCATTAGTGTTGTTGCTCCCAGGCAAGAGTTCTCAATAAGTCACCAAAAACGCCAGCGGCGGTTACGGCGGCACCCGCACCATAGCCTCTTAATACGAAAGGCAATGGTTGATAGTAACGACTGTGAATCGCTAAGGCGTTTTCGCCGTCTTTAATACTGTATAGCGGGTGCTGTGGTGAAACCGCTTCAATGCTGACTTTGCACTTACCGTCAGCAATGTTACCAATATAACGAAGCACTTTGCCTTGTTCTTGCGCTTGGGCAATTTTGTATTGATAAACTTGATCAAGCTTAGGTAGATTACCCATAAAACTTTCGATATCACCGCTAGCGTCAAAGTCACTTGGCAATACTGATTCAACTTCAATATCACTAAGTTCTAATTGCATACCCGCTTCACGAGCCATGATTAGCAATTTACGGGCAACGTCCATACCGCTTAAATCATCGCGTGGATCTGGTTCGGTAAAACCATTTTCTTTGGCAATTGCAGTAGCTTGTGACAACGACATACCTTCATCTAACTTGCCGAAAATGTACGATAATGAGCCCGACAAAATCCCCTCAAAACGCTGTAATTGGTCACCGGCCTTGATTAAGCTCTGCAAGGTGTCGATAACCGGTAAGCCAGCACCAACTGTGGTCTCGTATAAAAAGCGGCGGCGAGTTTCTTGTGCAGTATCACGCAGCGCTTGGTAGTATTGCCACGAGTCAGTATTGGCTTTCTTATTTGGCGTTACCACGTGAAAGCCCGCCGCTAAGTAGTCAACATAGCTCATCGCCAATGCTTCGTTAGAGGTACAGTCCACTAGTACCGGGTTGATCAAGTGATTATCGCGCACAAACGCTTTAACATTTTCAACCGTTAACTCAACCGCATTTTGTCCAAGCACAGCTTGATAGTTGTCTAAATCAATGCCTTCGGCATTAAGCGACATCCCTTTACTATTGGCAATGCCGTATACTTTCAAATCGATATTTTGCTGCTTTAAGCTCGGTTGCTGGCGGCCAATTTGCGCAATAAGCTCACTGCCGACAACACCACAACCCACCATAAATACGTCAATGGTTGGCTTGTGAGAGAAAAAGTTTTGGTGACACACTTTAAGTGCGTCGGTGCATTTGCGCTTTTCAATCACTACAGAGATACTTCGCTCTGAAGAGTCTTGAGCAATGGCTACAACGTTAACGCGCGCTTGAGTTAACGAGCTAAACAGCTTAGCAGCAACGCCGCGTTGATGGTGCATGCCATCACCAACAAGCGAGACAATTGATAGCTCGCTCTGCAAGGCGATTGGTTCTAGCAAACCGTTCAATAATTCAAGTTCAAACTCGGTTTTTAAACTTTGTTCAGCCTGCTCTGCATCTTGTGAATGAATACAGAAACTAATGCAGTATTCACTCGATGATTGGCTAATCATCACCAGTGAAATACTGGAACGGCTCATCGCTTCAAAAACTCGACTCGCCATACCAACCATGCCCTTCATCCCCGGGCCAGAGACATTGACCATCGTTAAGTCGTCGAGATTAGAAATCGCCTTAACCGCTTTCTTATCGTCATTTTCGTTAGCGATTAATGTCCCCGGTGCCGATGGGTTACCGGTGTTTTTGATTAAACATGGAATGTGATACTGAGCGATTGGGCCAATGGTTTTCGGATGCAATACCTTGGCACCAAAATAAGATAATTCCATCGCTTCTTGATAAGACAAATAATCCAACAGTTTAGCGTCTTTTATTAGACGCGGATCGGCGTTAAAGACACCGTCAACATCGGTCCAAATTTCGCAACACTCAGCCTGTGCACAAACAGCAAGTACCGCCGCAGAATAATCAGAACCATTGCGACCAAGCGTAGTCACTTTGCCGTGGCTGTCGACACCGATAAAACCTGGCATTAGCGAGATTTTAGTGAGTTCAGGGTAAACCGATTGAAATTGCTGCTTACAAAGCACTAAATCAGCAACTGCATTTAAGGCGACATCGTTAGTGCGTAAAAACTTTTCGGGTTCAATAGCGTTAACCGTGTGAGATTTTGACGCCAATACCGAACTTAACAGAACAACACTTAGACGTTCGCCAATACTGATAATGCGGGCGCGAATATGATCGGGGCAATAGGTTAGTAAAATAGCACCTTCGAGGTAACGTCTTAATTCGTGTTCCCAATTTGCCAACGCTTGATCAGCGTGTAAGCGTTCAAATCCGCTAATGCCTGCGGCTAGATCATCAATAATGGTATCAATTGCTTGCTTAAAGTGAGTTAAGCCTTGCTCCATGGTTTCGGTATCGGTAATGTTTTCAGCAAGTGCCACTAAGTGATTGGTAACGCCTTGTGGTGCTGAAACGACTACGGCAACGGCCGACGCTGAGACTTTAGTTTCAATAATATTAGCGACTTCAATAAAACGTTCTGCGCTAGCTAATGAAGAACCGCCAAACTTAAGTACTCGCATTTTCTCTTCCTCTTGATGATACAAAAAAGCCCGTAACCTTATTCAGGTCACGGGCTTTGGCAAAAATTTAGTTGCGCTAGCCTATGACCACCACCGAATAATGGTGGTAGTTGTAATAATAATGGTGTTGAGGCTATTAAATATACGCATGGCAGTAAAATGCCTGATGGCAGAGAGAGTGTCAAGACAAATTGAGATGTTTATTGTTATATATTATGCACTAGACCTACAACTATAGTTATAGGTTATAAACTCATAGATAGTAGTATATACAAGCAGTTATTCACAACTGCCGCAAAAAACACAATTAATAAAAATTCACTTACCTAGCATAACCAACCAGTAGAGTAACATACCAGATAAACTCGCTGATAACAGATAGAAAAGTGCTATTTTAACGCTGTAACCACTTAGTTTCATTGTTTGCCTCCTTTCTTTATACCCTTAAAACTCATTGGGTAACAACAAAGAACATAAAATTGACACCTAAGGTGTATAAAGTTAGATGGTCAAAAATAAAACAAGTTTCATGCCAGTGTATCTTTTTAGAAAATGTCAGTGAAAAGTAAGGTCTTGTTGGTGCTCTTTAAGCCAAGTTTTGGCTGATTTAACATTCGGAATATAACACTCGACTAGCTGCCAAAATTGACTCGAGTGATTGAGGTGAACTAAGTGACAGAGTTCATGAACAACTATGTAGTCGACAACATAATCAGGCGTCATTGCCAATAAGCTATTGAAGGTTAGGGCTTTACGGCTATTACAACTGCCCCACTTCGATTTGTAATACCTGACCTTGTAACTCGCGGGCAACAACTCCGTTATTTGGCACCAATGAGCGAGCTTTTGCTTTATCAACTCACTAGTTTGAGCGTGTAACCAGGTTTTAACTAGTGCTTCGACTTCCTCATTGAAAACAGTTTTGTCTTGTTGGTTTTTGTTACTTGTTAAATAAACCGACAATTTTCCATCAGCAAACCTTACTTGTTCAGAGACTCGTTGAGATTGAATGTTCAGCGGGTAATATTGGCCGAAGATAAGTATATTTTTGCGCTCAGCTAAGGCTGGATTTATCAATTGCTTGAGCTTGCTCTGTTCAAGCTTTGCCTCAATCCAGCTTTGCTTAGTTCGCAACAACTTTTCAATATAGGCTTGCGAGATACCATACGGTGCTCGAACAAACACTTGACCAGCTTTTACCTGCAAGGCAATAGTTTTGCGCCTACTAAAAGCAAGGTTATACTCAACAATACTCATCAATTAAGCGGCTTTTCCTTTTTTATTCACTTGCCCAGAGGCCGCTTTAACATCATCAACCTTAGTTGCTGATGACTTGTCTACTTTCGGTTTTTTTGCCTGTAGAGCTACCAACACATCTTCACGCCCTTGTGCTAGAAAAATCGAAAGTTCTTCGATATCTGCTTCAGATAACTCTAGCGGAGAATTGCTTAACAATACCGTTAAGTTATCTGCCATATCGAGCATTTTATCGTATTCATCAGCAGATTTTTTGTCCATAAAGGTCGATACCTCTTGCCCATTTCTCATTACGACGAACCTAGTTTCAACGGCCATAAATACCTTCAACTAATCATTAAATAAAACTGTATAAAAAAACAGTATCACAAAAAAATGTAAGAATAAAGTGTTCATATACGAGTATCAGCGCGTGCTAACGAAAGAAAAAGTTAACCGCGATGTAAACAAACTCCGACGGAATGTAAAAAAGTTTGTCGCACCCAGCCTACCAACCACCTAGACTACCAATAAAATCATTAACTTAGCAATTAAACACATGTAATTGTCAGAGAAACATTTACATTCAGAGGTCTTGTAGAAACAACTTTTTGAAAAAAATGCGCCACTATAGAGTCGTCACCTAAAAACACTTACTCGGGAGAGTTATCATGAAAAAACTAACAACAACAGCGTTATCTATTTCGACTAGCCTATTATTGTTAACTACAAGCTTTTCAAGCAGTGCCAATATGTCTGAGCAAATGGAGCGTTCTTTAATCTCTATTTGTAAAGCAGCCAAGAGCGACAAATTAGTAAGGTTGAACTACTCAATAAGTAGAATAAATAGTAATCACAAAAATATTGCCTTGAATTTGGTTTGTAACAACCAAAGCGTAATAGAGTTTGCAGAAAGTCACGGTGCATATAAAACAGCGGGGAAATTGTCTTCCAAACTCGGCGCTACCAGTATCACAGATATCGCGAAAGCACCCAAATACAGCGTTAATTTTGATGGGTAAATGTCAATATATAGAAAATGTGTAATTTACAACACTAGGTATGATTGCACATTTTCAAACTAATTATTTGTACAACTGTTTGAATTTTTTAACATCAAAGCCATTTATAAATTGATCGCCAACTTTAACGATTGGAACGGCACGAAAGCCAGTTTTGTAAAACTCTTTTTGGCCTGCGGGCGTCTTAACGTTAACTAACCGATATTTGATTCTGCGTTGATCCAAATAACGCTTGGCAGTATCACAATGCGGGCACGCCGACATTGTATATAAAACTACTCGCTTCATTTATAAGTAACCTTTTTCGAGATAGAAAAAAAATGTAGTAAAAAAACAAGAAATCAATTAGAAAGCCATGTCTTTTCGATCAACACTTTGTCATTTTCTAGTACTTTACCAACATAATATGTTCTCGCATCAACGACGCCAACGCCAGCTGGTGTTCCTGTCATGACAATGTCGCCATCAACTAAATCAATAAAACTAGAAATATCAGTTAACAATGCTTCCGGGCAGCACAACATCAAGTCAACGCCACCTTGCTGACGCGTTTCACCGTTTACATCGAGTGATAGAGACAGCGCAGATATATCGTCAAAACTCACGAAATCACTAAAAAGTGCCGACTCATTAAATGATTTCGCGCGTTCCCAAGGCAGTCCTTTTGATTTTAGCTCACTTTGCAGCGCTCGCTTGGTCAGGTCTAGACCAAAAGCAACAGCGGCAAACCTCCCTTCTAAATACAAAAAAGCTAACTCACCTTCATAATGCAATGGTTCTTGGTGAAAACTATTTAGAACATCGCTTATTGATGAGTTGGGCTTGATAAAAATAACCGGTTGCTCTGGCACCTGATTGTTTAATTCTTTAATATGTTCTACATAATTTCGGCCGACACAAACCACTTTACTGGGATAGTAAAGTCGACCGAGAAAATTAATCGTATTGTGCATTATTAGTCCACACATGATTACAAACTATTTAGGTTAACAGATATTGAGTAACTAGACGAATAGTGTCTATTTCACCGTTTTTATTATTTGTAAAATCCCAAAATGTAAGTAACTTTCTTACAAGAAAATTTTTTACATCTTCAATATAAATGATTAACCCGATAGAATATGGAAAGAAAGATAATTTTAGGTAGAAATATGGACGACAGAACATCGCTCGACAATTGGCAAAAACTCATTACATACGCAAAAAGCAACTTGCCACACTTGGCTACTATGTTTGCCGAAGACCCAGTTCGCTTCGATAAATATTCAGTACAAGCCCCTCACCTATTATTTGATTACTCAAAAAACCTGATTAACAGCGATATATTTAATGCATTAACAGGATTAGCTAGTGAATGTCGGGTTGAAGAGTGGCGCGATAAAATGTTCACAGGCGATCATATTAACAACACCGAAGATCGAGCAGTTCTCCATACTGCACTGCGGGCATCTGCGCCGATTAATGCTAATAGTGACGAAATCAATAGCCAAGTTCAGCAGAGCCTAGACAAAATTGAGCGTTTCACTCAACAGGTTCGTTCGGGTCAGTGGTTAGGTTATTCCAATGAAAAAATTACCGATGTTGTTAGCATTGGCATTGGTGGTTCAAACTTAGGGCCATTGATGGTTACCGAAGCGTTGAACAGTTATGCCGACCAGCAACTACAAATGCACTACGTGTCGAATGTTGATGGTGTCCAAATCGCCGATGTTCTCGCCTCAGTAAACCCAGAAACGACATTGTTTATTATCGCGAGTAAAACGTTTACGACATCAGAAACCATGACTAACGCTACAACTGCTGTCAACTGGTTGATTGATGCAGCGAACGATAAAGAGGCTATTGCTAAGCATTTTGTCGCAGTATCTACCAATACCGAAAAGGTAACTGCCTTTGGTATTGACCCTGACAATATGTTCACTATGTGGGACTGGGTTGGCGGACGCTTTTCACTCTGGTCTGCGATTGGTTTACCAATTTCGCTTTACTTAGGCTTTGATGCGTTTAAGCAATTATTGGCGGGCGCCAAAGCAATGGATGAGCACTTTTTGCAAGCGCCTTTAGCGGTAAATGCTCCAGTTATAATGGCGCTAGTTGCGGTTTGGAATTGCAGCTTCTTAAAGCTAACCTCGCAAGCTATTTTACCTTATGATCAATGTTTACATCGCTTACCCGCATACTTGCAACAAGCGGAAATGGAAAGTAATGGCAAGTCTGTTGATCGAGATGGAAAAAAATTAACCTACAATACCGTCGCAGGTCTTTGGGGCGAAGTAGGTATCAATGGCCAGCATGCCTTTTACCAATACCTACACCAGGGCAATACTATTGTACCTGCAGACTTTATCGGCTCAGTTAAACCAGTTGTCGAAGTCGATGGTCACCACAACACCTTAATGTCGA
This sequence comes from Endozoicomonas sp. G2_1, assembly GCF_017744155.1. Taxonomy (GTDB): domain Bacteria; phylum Pseudomonadota; class Gammaproteobacteria; order Enterobacterales; family Alteromonadaceae; genus JAGHQT01. The sequence continues at coordinate 201,763 of NZ_JAGHQT010000002.1, forward strand.
ACTTCTTTGCTCAAACAGAAGCATTAATGAAAGGCGTTAGCTTGTCACAAGTTGAAGAGCAACTGGCAAGTCAAGGATTGTCAGATCAGCGTATTGAGCAACTAGCTCAACACAAAGTTCACGACGGCAACCGCCCGACCAACTCAATTCTCCTCAATCAAATAACTCCCGAATCACTAGGGGCACTTATTGCGTTATACGAACACAAAATCTTTGTGCAAGGGGTTATCCTCAATATCAATTCTTTTGACCAATGGGGTGTCGAGCTGGGCAAAGTGCTGGCAAAAGGTATAGAGCAAGAACTTGATCAAAACCAATTGTCTGACGATCACGATAGTTCAACAACGGGTTTAATGAGTTACTACTTAGCTAATCGATAGCCTCAAGAGCTCAAAGTTAATGAGCGCTTTTTTCTAAATGAGCGCTCTATTATTCCGCCAACGCAGTCTATTTTTACTCACTCAATCTCCTCATTATCGAGAAATATTCTCTGTGCAACGCAATTATCGTTGCCATTTCAACATTCAAGTTGCACACTTATCACTAGGAGCATTAGACAATACTCGGTGAAAGTAATCACCCGATACGAGTGTCTCTACCACAAATAAAATAAAAGAGGTGTCGACGTTGAATTTTTTAACTAACTTACCGATAAAAAGTAGGCTCACTTTAGGTTTTGGTGTCATCCTTTTATTAATGGTGATTCTAACTATTCTGGGTATTCAAAAAGTTAACTTTATTGATAAAACCCTAGCTGACATCACCGATGTCAATTCGGTCAAACAGCGTTATGCGATTAACTACCGGGGCAGTGTTCACGATAGAGCGATTGCAATTAGAGACGTTGCCAACGCGCGTAGCACAACTGAAGTAAACAAGTTCATTACTGAAATCAGGGAACTTGAGCGCTTTTATCGCGATTCAGAAGATATGATGCAAGCGATGATGAATAAGGCACCTGAACAATTTACCAGCCAGGAACGCCAAATACTCAATAACATCGATCGCATCCAATCGAAAACCCTGCCAACGGTTGAACAAATCATTGAGCTTAAACAAAGCCAGCAAACGAACACTATTAATGACTTAGTGCTTAACCAAGCCCGCCCTGACTTTATTGAATGGTTAAAAGCAATTAACGAGTTTATTGATTATCAAGAAGCCGCCAATCAAAAAGCGACTCCTGAAGCTCGTCGCGCAGCTGGTGGCTTCCAGGAGTTAATGCTGGTGCTAAGCGCAGTATCAATAGTCATTAGTGTGTTAATAGTTATACTAATTGCAAAAAGCTTGCGCCAATCGCTCGGTGGCGAGCCCTATGAAGCCGCCAATGTTCTGGCTAAAATCAGCAATGGCGATCTAACAACAACCATAGAAACTCATTGCCCAAATAGTATGTTGGCGTCACTTGACTCGATGCAATCGTCATTGGGTGTCACTGTCGCCAACATTGTTAACGCGGCAGAACAATTAAGCCAACAAACAGCCAATGTTTCTGGTGGTTCAGAGCAGGTTTACCAAGCAGCTCAAAACCAAGCGTCACTCACCAGTGAAACCGCAAATAGACTTGAAATAATGCGCGACAACATCGATCAAGTCTCGCAAACCGCTAGTTTAACGGAAGAAAACTCTAGCTCGACAGCAACCTTTGCCAAACAAGGTCGCGAAGCAATAAACGCCAGTGCTAAAGAAATGGAGTTAATTTCGCAAACGGTAAACAGCACCGTTGACCAAATTCGTCGTTTAGAAGAACGAACCAAGCAGATCGGCGGTATTGCTAACGTGATTAGTGGTATCTCTGAGCAAACTAACTTACTTGCGCTTAACGCAGCGATAGAAGCTGCTCGAGCGGGGGAGTCAGGCAGAGGCTTTGCTGTTGTCGCAGATGAAGTGAGACAGCTAGCCAAACGCACTGGCGAAGCAACCGCCGAAATTGAGCAAATGATCAGCCAAGTACAAACAGAAACAGCAGCTTCGGTGGCGGCCATGGAAACAACTCAGCCACAAGTTGAAAACGGTCGAGCTCTAACCATCGAAACCACTGAACTCCTTGAAAATATCGAACAACAAGCAACCGATTCACTGGTTAAGATTCAAGAAGTGGCAAGGGCGGCGAGTGATCAAGTAGAGAGTATTGGTGATATCGCCCATGCGATGGAACAAATTGCTCAAATGTCTGATAATTCCATTAGTTCACTTGATACTAATAACTCCGCAACATCAGCTCTGTATCAGCTATCTGAGCAATTAAAGGACAACGTTAATCACTTTAAACTGAAATAGTGAATTAAGCAGAGCTAGTATTAAAAGCTAGTTCTGCTTAAATAGTTGCTCAAATTCATCCTGTGGCATCGGTTTAGCAAAGTGGTAGCCTTGGCCGTAGTCACAACCTATATCTGTTAATATTTGTTGTTGTGCCTGTGTTTCAACCCCTTCTGCAATTACCGACATTGACATCTTTTTAGCCATTACAACAATCGCTTCACACAAAGCCAAATCTTTGCCACTTTCAGATATCCGTTGAACAAAACTTTTGTCTATCTTTAAAAACTTAGTGGGATATTTTTTCAAATAACCAAATGAAGAATACCCGGTACCAAAGTCATCAATTGAAATATCAACACCAGCTTGCTGAATATCAGCAATCATTTGATAAACCGTATCGTCAGATTCCATCAATAAATTTTCAGTAATTTCAAACGCGAGAGCCCGTTGATCAAGCTGATAAATATTCAGTTGATCTAGCCATTTAGTGATATTGGTAAAGTTAGACTTATACTGTACCGGTGAGGTATTAATACTTAGCTGAAAATCTGGCTGATACTGTTTTCGCCAACGTTTTACCAGAGGCACGACTTCTAAAAATAACCAGTCGCTAAACTCAACAATCAGCCCAGTCTCCTCCGCGAGAGGAATAAACTGCATCGGGCTTACTAAACCAAGTGTTGGATGACGCCAGCGTAGTAATACTTCGGCCTTAGTTACTTGCCCATTGGTTAAATCGACTATCGGCTGAAAAACATAAAACAATTCATTATTGGTCAATGCATTGCGGAGATCTTTCACCATAGAAGTTCTATTGAGCACTTCAGTTCGCATCGACTCCGTAAAGTAATAAACCGTATTTCGCCCCTGCTGTTTTGCACCATACATTGCTTGATCGGCATTTTTTAACAATAGCTCAAGTTCTTCCCCATCATCGGGAAACACAGTCACACCGATGCTGGCAGAGCTATAAGCAGCTTGCCCTTTCAGTGAGTATGGCATTGCTAAATTAGCGCGAACTTTCTCAGTCACTTTTTCGATACAAGCGTCAGTTTTGATGTTTTCCAGTAGTAAAATGAACTCATCACCGCCAAGTCGAGCGACTGTATCGGTTACTCGTACAGAAGACTTGATGCGCTCACCAGCTTCAATTAACAACTCGTCGCCGGCATCGTGGCCAATAGAGTCATTAATATCTTTAAAGTTATCCAAATCAATGAAAACAATCGCCAACTTGCTGCCTTCTCTTTTAGCAACGAGTAATGCTTTTTTCAGCTGGATTTGCATCATATTTCGATTTGGCAACTTAGTTAGCGGATCGAAGTTAGCCTGCTGCCAAATTAGCTGGCGACTGCGATCTCGCTCTATTGCAATACTGGTGATATGGGCAAACTGCTCAATCAGCAAAAAATCTTGATTGCTTGGCTCTTTAGCTTCTCGATGATAAATAGCAAAAGTACCCAAAACATTCCCTTTAGCATTAACAATTGGCTCTGACCAACAAGATCTCAGCTCAGCTTGCTCGGCTAAATCTTTATAGTCTTGCCAATAAGGATGACTACTAATATCATCAACGATTATGCGCTCAGCTCTATACGCAGCCGTACCACATGAGCCGACACCATCACCAATAGCGACGCCGTTTATAGCTTGATTGTAAAAATCAGGTAAAGAGTGTCCAGCGCCAACCAATAAGTGTTTTCCCGACTCATCAAGCAACAATATGCTGACCAGCATTTCTGTGTATTCTTTCTCAATCGCGGTAACAATTTTAGTGAGCACAGGCTCTAAGCTTTCAGCTTTGGTAATCGACTCTAAAATAGAGTTTCTGATAGTCAGCATTCGCTCACCTTTAATCAGCTGCTCTTGATCATCTTGGGTATTTTTCGAAAAAATAAAACCAATAAAGGTTGTCGCCATCAACGAGGCTATAACATCTAAATAGTCGATCAATTCAAAGTAACTAGAGATTATAACGGCGATCGCCGACATAAAAGCGAGATTGATAAAAATAGCAATACCGTGTCGGAACAGATAAAAAACACCAATAACAACGGGATAAGCCCAAAAAATATGTACTAGACCATTAATGATGACACTTGAGACGACAGTGAAAATAGCAAAACCAGCAATAACAAAGCTAGGCAAAACAATTTTGTTGGTTTTCCTGACATAAAAAAACAACGAAACCATCGCCGAGACAAAAATAAAGTCTATTCCCGCCATCAACCAATCGTCTGCTGCTATTCGCACCATAATAAAAGGTAATACAACTAAAGCGCTCAAAATGATAATAGCTTGAAGAATAACTTGTTTTAATTGTCTTTTATTAGGAGATTTCATCATGCCGTGAAACTGCTTGTACTTGGGTTAACTAAAAAGTGATATCAGTTTTAATTGCTCTATTAAAACATGGTTAAAGGCTTTTTATATTCAATTGCTATCTTCTACTATAAAACTTGTGCAAAGCAACTTTTATTACCTTTGATTAATATATAACACTCAATTTTTACAGTTTTTGACTATATATCGAGAGCTTATTACTAAAATTGCCGTTACAACTTGACTCGTGAAGCCAAAGCCATATCCTTAGTTTAGTTAAGTTCATTTGCCCAAACCTATATGCTCGCAACTGACCAATTTATCCTTGAACATCCAAAAGATAATGTGCCATTAAGTAAATGGCAGAAAACCATTAATTTAATGGCGAAATTATTTAGCGCACCAGCCAGTTTCATCGTTCAATATACGTCTCAAGGCTACCAAGTGATTATTGCTAACCAACAGCAAGAAAATCCTTACCCTGCCGGTACTATTATTCCTAGCGCAACTAACATCTTTTGTAAAAAGGTGGTTGAAGAGAGCCAACCGCTATATGTCAAACGCGCAACCGAACTCGCCGAATGGCAAACTAACCCAGAAGTCGCCAAAGATGGCTTTAACTCCTATCTAGGGATGCCCATTTATTGGCCCAGTGGTGAGCCTTTTGGCACGATCTGCGTCATGGATTTTGAAAAAACAAATTACGATGACAATTATGTCGAACTGGTAGAACAATTTAGAAGTCTAGTTGAAGACGATTTAGCCATACTCGACAACTTTAGCAAAATGCAACAAATCGCCATGCTAGATCCACTGACTGACATCCATAATCGTCGCGCCTTTATGATGCTAGCTGAACAGCGTATTTCACTGGCGAAGAGGCTCGACTTAACGCTTGGTTTGTTGTTTATTGATGCTGATAACTTCAAACAGCTCAATGATGAATTTGGTCATGATGTTGGCGACAAAGTACTGCAATCAATAGCAGATAGCATCAAGGCTAACCTCAGAGACAGTGATATCGTCGGCCGTATCGGTGGCGATGAGTTTGTTGCTATTGTCCAAGTGAAGCAAGCATCAGATTTACAAACAATTTCGGACAAAATAGCCCAACAACACGCAAAGTCTAACCTAGGTAATGGCTTACCACCAAATACGGTTAGCATCGGCTGCGCATTAGCAAAAGCTGAACAAGCTTTGCCTGAGTTAATTTCACGAGCTGATCAAGCCATGTACAAACAAAAAGCATTAAAAAAACTTTCATAAAGTTAATGAAAGCAACTCTGCGGGTTAACGCTCTTATTTAACTCTTCTATTTTTTCTATATGCAATTACAGAACAATGAAAACGCTACTAAAAACTCTACCTATTATCGCTGGTTTATCAGCCTCAATCAGCGCAATGGCAAGCCAATGTCATGATGAAATATCACTACAAGTGTTAGGCTCCGGTGGTCCAGAACTCAATGACAACCGAAGTTCTGCTAGTTATCTTATTTGGTATCGTGGCAAAGCCAGTGTGATCGTCGATACAGGTGCTGGTAGTAGCGTTAACTTTGGTGCGGCAAAAGCAAGTTTTGCCGATCTCGACGCTATTTTACTCAGTCATTTACACGTTGATCACAGTAGTGACTTGTCGGCCTATATTAAAGGCTCTTTTTTTACCCCTAGATCGAAAAACTTAAAACTGTTCGGTTCAACCGGCAACAAATTTATGCCATCACTCGGTCAGTTTGTTAATAGCCTTTTTGGTCAACAAGGCGCTTATCCTTATCTAGCAAATTATTTTAAAGCGACCAATCGCGGTTATCACGTTGAAGTGATTGAAGCAGAAACTAGCCATAAAGATTTTCAGTATTTCACCATAAAACCAGACATAAAACTCACAGGTGTATCTGTGCACCACGGTCCTCTGCCGGCAATGGCATGGCGTGTTAATATTGACAATTGCTCTGTGACCTTTTCAGGAGATATGAGTAACAATCGAAAAACACTGAGTAAACTCGCTCGCAATACCGATATATTAGTTGCTCATAATGCCGTACCAGAGAGTGCTAAAGGCATTGCCGCTAATTTGCATATGTTGCCATCAGAAATTGGTGATATTGCCGAACAAGCCAAGGTCAAACACCTAGTTATTAGTCATCGAATGAATAGAACGATAGGAAAAGAGCAAGAAACCTTAGAAAAGATTCGCCAACATTATCAAGGTAAAGTCAGCTTTGCTGATGACTTGTCAAAGTACTTGCTAAACAGTCTTTAGCTTAAGAAATATTTTTGAATACTGGTCGGGGGAAAAATAAGTCGAAGGTAATGTATCGCCTATCGGTACTGTTGAATTTATCAATAGGTAAGCGTTGCAATACAAAACTCTTCGACAAGTGGAAGTTATATCTTATTTGTTAGCCTTTTTCTGAGCATAAGCTGCTTGTAACTCCAGAATATCTCGATATTGCCCCAAAAGTTCAGGGTTTTCCTTAAGCAGTTTTTCAACATGCTTTTCAAAGCGCTTGTTTTGAGAAGCGGTTATCACTGAACTACGACTCATCATTGCAATTCGAGCCATTGCCAGCGGAGGGGTGCTGCCTCTACTACCACCACCATCAGAATTTAAGTCAACACCATTTAAAGTATTAGGATCATTGCCAAAAATACCAGCGGTAGTTAACTTAGCGCGACCATTTCTTACAAAACGAGGCTCACAAGTAGTCGCTTTAAAGCTACTGCCAGAGCGTTTTTCTTTTTTACAAACCATCGCAAACTGATTGTTATCATTATATTTGTTGTAGTCTTTAAAAAAGTCCTTACTTCTAGCATTAATATCTTTCTTTAATTGATATAGACTTTTTTGACCATATACAGTAATTCTCTCAACACTTTCTTTTTTTGCTTTATCACTGTCATTTGATTGCAGCCCAAGAGCAATATTTGAAAACAACAACCCTAAAAAGCTAACCAAGCTGATTGTTACCTTAGTATTCATAAAAATTCCTTTAACTTATTTTCTAGCATTTGGAACTAAATCATTACTAAAAAAAAATAATGCTGTCAAATCAATCAGTACTTTTTTTAGGCTACTGTGTAATCATTGTCTTACAGTAGTTGTTAGAGAACTCAGTTCAGCAGAAAGCACATTACAGCGGGATACCAAATAGTTAATGGTTGTTGGCAACCATACAGAGCGTGAATTAATACTTAGAGATAAGCAATAGAGAGTATATTTCAGATATAAAAAAACCAGCGTTAAAGCTGGTTTTCATTTTCTATTTATTTCGTCATAACAAAGATAAATAGAATGGTACCGGAGGACGGACTTGAACCGTCACGCCCGCAAAGGCAACGGATTTTGAATCCGTCGTGTCTACCAATTCCACCACTCCGGCGACACAGTGACAACTTGTTGTCTCTAACAAGAAGTGTTGGCATTATACGAAATCGCGAACGCATAGCAACCAGTTTATTTCACTTAATTGACTGTTTGTCGGTTATTTAATCATTATTGCTTTTGACAAGACTTTATTTTTAAACAAACGCGACAATTTGATAAACTATGACAAATTTATTTGTTAATAGCCACGATGAATCAAGCGACACAAGACCAAGATCAACCAACCTCAGAGCAGTTTCCACGTGCGGGCTTCAGACGCAGATTTGGCGCCTGGGTCTACGACTTTCTGTTAGCAGCTGCGGTTTATATGGTTATGGGTGCCGTTGGTTTTGGTATTTTTGGTGTTTTTTTCAACCAAGGGTTAATTGACAATCAAGGCTACCAACACGCAATTGAGTTACAGCAAGCGTCATTTTTGTACAGCTTGTTAATTTATACGTGGAACATTGTCTGGGTTTGCTTTTTCTTTGTTTACTTTTGGTCGCGCAGCGGGCAAACGCTAGGAATGAGAGCATGGCGGTTAAAAGTACAAAATCAAGATGGCAGCTTAATCACTAAAAAAACGGCAACTAAGAGATTGTTACCAACATTATTAGGCTTGGGTAATTTAACAGTTATTTTTGATCGTAAACACAAGCTCAGTTTACAAGATAGATTAACTGATACTGAGGTAGTGGTACTTTCTATGGAAGCAAATCGAGGGCGTTTATAGCCCTCGCTTTGAGCTGATAAGACAAGAAGCTTGAGTTAAACCTTGCGCCTGATATAAAAGATTGCCACGGCAACAAAGATTATACTCGGCATGGTTGCCCCCAACACTGGCGGCATTTGATAGACTAAACTCATCGAGCCCATCGCCTGATTGGTAATGTGAAACAAGATACCCGTCACTACGCCCATCATGATACGAGCGCCCATTGACACCGAGCGCAACGGGCCAAAAATAAACGACAGTGCCACCAACAGCATCACAGCAACCGTTACCGGTTGTACTACTTTGCGCCAAAAGGCTAGCAAGTAGCGACTTGGATCTTGCTGATTTGCCTCTAAGTAATCTAGATATTCTAACAAGCCTCGCACCGATAACGACTCAGGTTTCACGGTTACTACACCAAGCTTATCTGGTGTTAGGCTCGATTGCCAAAGCTGAGTACTCAGCTGCTCTCTCGTTATTTGCTTATCAGTTATTTTAGTATTTACCACATTGCTTAGCTGCCAAGCATCATCAATGTATTTCGCGCTGTCCGCGGATGTCCAACTCGATAGTTTCAAACGGCTGTCAAAGCGATAAATTTGTACCCGTTGCAGGCTACCTACATCTTCAACTTCGCCAATATTAACAAAGAAGTCACCATCTTTTGCCCAAATGCCCGTTTTCGATGAAATTAAACTACCACCAGAAATCGCCTGAGCGCGAATTTCACGCGCCTCAGCTTCACCTGCGGGTGCAAGCCATTCACCAACAGCCATACTCACTAAAATCAGTAAAGCCGCACTTTTCATTACCGATTTAATAATGTTAAGGCGTGATAAGCCGGCAGCTTGCATCACCACCAATTCACTGTTACTCGCCATCATTCCCATGCCGATTAAGCCGCCAATTAGTGCTGCCATCGGGAAAAAGATCTCAATATCACGCGGAATTGAATAAAGAACGAACAAAGCTGCGTGCGATAAATCGTAATTGCCGCGACCAACCGCTTTCATTTGTTCAACAAATTTGATGATACCGCTAACGCTGACAAAAACCGCTAAGGTAATAAAAGTTGTTGAGGCGAGAATTCGGCCAATATAAAGGTCTAATATACGCATTAGGCTGCTTTCCCCTTGCGGCTAAGAGTCGGTAATTTAGCCTTAATGGCACGACCGCTTTTGCGCTCTTGCATCAGTAAACTAATACCGAGTAACAAGGCCACTAGGTGTACAGGCCACAAACCAATAAACGGAGGTAAAGAACCACCTTCAAGCCCTGAACGTAACGCGGTTAACAATAAGAAATAAGCTAAAAATAGTAACAATGCCGGTAACATTTTAGCAAACTTGCCCTGTCTTGGGTTCACCACAGAAAGTGGCACCGCTACTAAGGTAAGAATCAAACACGCTAACGGGAATGCCACTCGCCAGTGAATAGTAGCGTTGGCTTCAGGTGATTGTTCAGTCATCAGTTGAGACGTAGGCAAGGCGCTTAACTTGCGGCGCGCGTGTTCAACTTTTTGATCTTGAATTTGGATATAGTATTTATCAAACGCGACTGCTCTAAACTCTTCGTTTTTCGCATCGCTTTGGTAACGAGTCCCGTCTTGCAAAACCAACTTTTGTGAGCCACTGTCTTCTTCGAGAATTTGACCGTTACTGGCGTAAACCAAGCTGGCATTAATAATACTTTGCTCACTGTCTTGCTCGCCGGGAATTTGAGCAACAAAAACTTTGTCTAGTGTATTGTCTTCACGATTTTTGTCGTGAACAAAAACCACCGCTTTATCATTGCCTGTACGCTGGAATCGCCCTGCAACTAAGGTTGTCAAACCTGAATCTGCCGCCAACTTTTCTTTGACTTGATATTCATATTCAGCCGCCATTGGCGCTAAATAGAGTGAAAAGGCACCGGTAACAATTGCCGTGACTAAGCTCAAAATCAAGGTTACTCGAACCACATACCACTCACTAACACCACAAGCGTGTAGCACCGTCATTTCACTATCGGCGTATATTCGACCATAGGCCAATAAAATACCAAGAAACAAACTCAATGGCAGCATCATGCCAGCAAGTTCAGGGATTTTAAGCCCAATAAACACCATAACCAACTGTCCAGGGATACCGCCTTCTGAGGCATCACCCAGCACGCGAACAAACTTTTGGCTAATGAAAATAGTCATCAAGACGAAAAAAACTGCTAATTGAGTCTTAACAACTTCTTTCAATAAATAACGAAAAATAATCACTAACAAGCCCCTAAAAACTTAGTTTTTTTCTGACATATAGACAATTTTTAAGTAAACTTGTCATTTTTATAAGTAAATAAACTTTTATCCAGCAGACGAAAGGCTATAATTATAGCCTTTAGCTTAACTTTTAAAACAGTTAATTTAAGCGATTTTACTCACTTTTAATCGATGTAACGACTCAATAAAGCCTTTTTAAACCGTTATTGTTAACTCATTGCCGAATAACTTGATATCAAAAAAGTTAACGATAATAAAAAGTTAGTTAAATAGGTTAACACATTGAGCAAACAAAAACGCGTAAACAGTTACACCTGATTAAAAACAACAGGCGAAAACCTTGCCGAAGATCAATCGAGCAAGAGTTCAACAATAGGAGAGCCCATGGAATTTAGTGTTAAGAGTGGCAGCCCAGAAAAACAAAGAAGCGCATGTATTGTTGTCGGCGTATTCGAGCCGCGTCGTTTATCAGCAATTGCTGAACAATTAGATGAAATCAGCGAAGGTTATATCAGTAATTTATTGCGCCGTGGCGACTTAGAAGGCAAATCAGGCCAAATGTTACTACTTCACCACGTACCTAACATTTTAAGCGAACGCGTTTTGTTAGTAGGCTGTGGCAAAGAGCGCGAGCTCGACGAGCGTCAATATCGTCAAATTATTAGCAAAACCATCAATACCTTAAATGAAACAGGTTCGATGGAAGCCGTTTGTTTCTTATCAGAGTTACACGTCAAAGGTCGCGATACATACTGGAAAGTGCGTCAAGCAGTTGAAGCAACCCAAGATTGCTTATACAGCTTCGATAGCTTAAAAACCCGTAAGCAAGAGCCACGTCGCCCATTGCGCAAAATCGTTTTCAACGTGCCAACGCGCAAAGAGTTACCTATTGGTGAGCGCGCTATCGCCCACGGTTTAGCAGTATCAGAAGGTATTAACACCTGTAAAAATGTTGCCAATATGCCGCCAAATATCTGTAATCCAGCCTATTTAGCCGAGCAAGCAAAAATTCTTGAGAACGACTACGAAAAAGTAAGCACTGAAATTATCGGTGAAGCGCAAATGCAAGAGCTTGGTATGGGTTCTTACTTAGCTGTTGGCCGCGGTTCTCAAAATGAATCTATGATGAGTATCATCAAATACCAAGGTGGCGATGACGACAGCGCACCTATCGTGCTCGTTGGTAAAGGTCTGACTTTTGACAGCGGCGGTATTTCAATCAAGCCAGGCGAAGCCATGGATGAAATGAAATACGACATGGGCGGTGCCGCTGGCGTTTTAGGTGCTATGCATTCACTCGCCGAGCTCGATTTGCCAATCAACGTTATTGGTGTACTGGCTGGTTGTGAAAACATGCCTGGTGGTAACGCTTATCGTCCGGGTGACATTTTAACCACTATGTCAGGTCAAACGGTTGAAGTGTTAAACACTGACGCTGAAGGTCGTTTAGTACTTTGTGATGCCTTGACTTATGTTGAGCGTTTTGAACCAGAAGCTGTGGTTGATGTTGCAACCTTAACAGGTGCTTGTGTTGTTGCCTTAGGTAAACACGCCACGGGCCTTTTAAGTACTCACAACCCGTTAGCACACGAGCTATTGAACGCATCAGATCAAAGTGGCGATCGCGCTTGGCGCTTACCACTGTGGGATGAATACCAAGAGCAATTAGAGAGCCCATTTGCCGATTTCACCAACCTTGGTGGCCGTGCTGCTGGTACTATTACCGCAGCGGCGTTTTTGTCGCGCTTTACTAAAAAATATCATTGGGCTCACCTTGATATTGCTGGCACCGCATGGCGCAGTGGCGGCAAAGACAAAGGCTCAACCGGTCGCCCGGTAAGTATGCTGACTCAGTTTTTACTGAACAAAAGCGGTGTTGAGCAAGGCGAATAGTCTTGCTTCAACCACTGTCTAAGCATTAGTTCTTAACAGCAAGTGCGGTAGTTATTGCGATGTATCAAGCTCAAACCAGACCAACGCCTCAGGTAATGTTTTACATCATGCCTGAACAGTCTGAGCCTTTGACTAAGCCCGATGTAGTGCTCAACTGCCAAGACTACCACTTACAAGCTTGCTTACAGGCTGCGTTTTATTATCGACAAAAGCAACGAGTATTTGTTTTTACCGATAACCAAGACAGCAGCCACATTATTGACGAACTCTTGTGGTCATTCGACCCCGAGAGTTTTGTTCCTCACAACCTTATTGGCGAGGGACCAAAAGGCGGCGCGCCGGTTGAAATTGGTCATAGTCCAAGTCGCAGTCGCCGCCCTGTATTGATTAATTTAGCTAGCCAAGTGCCTAACTTTGCTGGCAATTATCAAAAGATCATCGACTTCGTCCCCAGTGATGAAGCCTTGAAACAACTCGCGCGAGACCGCTTTCGCCACTACAAACAATTGGGTTTTATCGTCAAAACTCAGCAGGCAAGCGAAATCAAAGCTCACGCTCAACCCGTTTAAGAAAAGTTAGATTCCAATGGAAAAAACCTTTAACCCGCAAAATATTGAACAGGCTCTATACCAAAGTTGGGAAGAGCAAGGTTATTTCAGCCCAACTGGTGACGGCGATGGCTACTGTATTGCTATTCCACCACCGAATGTCACTGGTAGCTTGCACATGGGACACGCGTTCCAGCAAACTATTATGGATACATTAATCCGCTACCAACGCATGCAGGGCAAAAAAACGCTTTGGCAGTCGGGTACTGACCATGCGGGTATTGCGACACAAATGGTCGTTGAGCGCAAAATTGCTGCGGAAGAAGACAAAACCCGTCACGATTACGGCCGCGATGGCTTTATCGATAAAATCTGGCAGTGGAAAGCAGAGTCTGGCGGTAATATCAGTCAACAAATGCGCCGTTTGGGTAACTCGATTGATTGGACTCGCGAGCGCTTTACCATGGACGACGGTTTAAGTGAAGCAGTTCAAGAAGTGTTTGTTCGCTTGTACCAAGACGACTTAATTTACCGAGGTAAGCGCTTAGTTAACTGGGATCCAAAATTACACACGGCGATCTCTGACCTAGAAGTCGAAAATAAAGACAAAAAAGGTCATATGTGGCACTTGCGCTACCCGCTTGCCAATGGCGCCAAAACTGCTGAAGGCAAAGATTACTTAGTGGTTGCTACTACGCGCCCAGAAACCATGCTGGGCGATACCGGCGTTGCGGTAAACCCAGAAGATCCGCGTTACAAAGATCTCATTGGTCAACACGTGCTATTGCCACTAGTTAACCGTTTAATTCCAATTGTTGGCGATGAACACGCCGACATGGAAAAAGGCACAGGCTGTGTGAAAATTACTCCTGCCCACGACTTTAACGATAACGAAGTTGGCAAGCGCTGCGGCTTAGCCATGATCAACATCTTTGACCAAGATGCTGCAGTATTGGCACAAGCAGAAGTTTACGATGTTAACGGCGAACCTTCCGACGCCTTTGACACCGCCCTACCCGCCGAGTTTGCCGGCCAAGACCGCTTTGTTGCCCGCAAAGCTATTGTTGCCAAATTTGATGAGCTAGGTTTACTTGAAGCAGTTAAAGATCACGACTTAGTAGCGCCTTACGGCGATCGTTCAGGCGTGATTATCGAGCCATTATTGACCGACCAATGGTACGTTCGAGTAGCACCACTAGCCAAGCCAGCAATTGAAGCAGTTGAAAACGGCGATATTGAATTCGTGCCGAAACAATACGAAAACATGTACTTTGCTTGGATGCGCGACGTTCAAGACTGGTGTATTTCTCGCCAGCTTTGGTGGGGTCACCGCATTCCAGCTTGGTACGACGAAAACGGCAAAGTTTACGTTGGCCGCAACGAAGCAGAAGTTCGCCAGCAAAACCAGCTCGCTGATGATGTTGTGCTAAACCAAGACAACGATGTACTAGATACTTGGTTCTCGTCTGCCCTATGGACATTCTCAACCTTAGGTTGGCCAAACGAAGAAGAACTAATGAAGCAGTTCCACTCGACTGATGTTTTAGTGACTGGCTTTGACATTATCTTCTTCTGGGTTGCCCGCATGATCATGATGACCATGCACTTTGTCAAAGACGAAAACGGCAAACCACAAGTACCATTTAAACAAGTTTATGTCACTGGCCTGATTCGCGACGAAAACGGCGATAAAATGTCGAAATCAAAAGGTAATGTTATCGATCCGCTAGATATGATTGACGGCATTAGCTTAGACGACTTACTCGCCAAGCGCACCGGCAACATGATGCAACCTAAGCTTGCCGAAAAAATTGCCAAAGCCACCAAAAAAGAATTTCCAGAAGGTATTGAAGCTCACGGCACCGATGCCTTGCGTTTTACCCTATCAGCACTGGCCTCAACTGGCCGTGATATTAACTGGGATATGAAGCGCTTAGACGGCTACCGCAACTTCTGTAACAAGCTATGGAACGCCAGCCGTTATGTCTTGATGAATACCGAAGAGCACGATTGCGGGAAAGATGCAGCAAGTGAGATACAACTATCGCTCGCCGATCGTTGGATTCAAGCGAAATTCCAACAAACGGTACAAACAGTGCATCAAGCATTCGCTAGCTATCGCTTTGATTTAGCGTCACAAGCACTGTACGAGTTCACCTGGAACCAATTCTGTGACTGGTACTTAGAGTTAACCAAGCCAGTATTATTCAAAGGCAGCGAAGCTGAGCAGCGCGGTACCCGTTACACCCTAGTGACTGTACTAGAGGGCTTGTTGCGTTTAATGCACCCAATTATGCCATTTATTACTGAAACGATTTGGCAACGCGTAGCGCCATTAACTCGCTTTGAGGCAAATGGTGACAGCATTATGGTGCAAAGCTTCCCGCAAGTAGATGAAAGCTTAATCGACCAACAAGCTATTGACGATTTAGAATGGGTGAAACAATTTGTTGTCGCTATTCGCAATATTCGTGGTGAAATGGACATTGCGCCAAGCAAGCCATTACCTGTGTTGCTCAAGCAAGTTAACGCCGATGACCAACGTCGTCTGCAAGACAACGAGCAATTCTTAAGTGCCCTTGCCAAGCTTGAAAGCATTAGTGTATTAAGCGAAGGTGATGCGGTACCAGCCTCTGCCAGTGCCGTTATTGGCGATATGTCAGTGCTAATTCCAATGGCCGGATTAATCGACAAAGACGCCGAGATTGCCCGCTTGTCAAAAGCGATTGAAAAGCTTGAGAAAGACGTTGCTCGCACCAAAGGCAAACTCAGTAATGAAAACTTTGTTAGCAAAGCGCCTGAAGCAGTAATCAACAAGGAAAAAGAAAAACTTGCCGATGCTGAATCAACGCTGGCGAAAATGATCGCACAAAAAGCGGAAATTGAAGCGTTATAAACTAATACAAGTAGTAATAACCCCGTTCCTCTAACTAAATAGTTAATACACGGTTAGGGAACGGGAAAAAGTAAGAATTTAATAAAGGACCTACTGATAAAACTATACTAATAATAATATCTAGTGGGAGTAATTGTAATAGACAATTCTGCTGCCTAGGTAAAACCTCAGCTCGTATCAATAAGGCTATGCTCTTATGACAAAACTAGTCGTGCAACAACTTATTTTTCATTTGAGCGCTTGCCACCGCCACCTTGAGCAAAGTGGCTACAACAAATAGACTTGGCATAAGAAGAAAGGATTTGAACATGAAAAATGTAATTTTCAAAATTACTATGGGTCTGCTTATAGTGCTTCTGATAAATACAATTTTTTCAGTAAGCGCAAGTTTATCACCAATTATTAACTATTTAGTTTCACTAGACGGTCTGAAAACTTGGAAAAGTAGTCTATTACTAACCGCTCACGATACTCTTATTATATTAGTTTTATATACCGCACTAATAGCGTTTGGCCAAAAGCTGAAACCCGAGCTACTTGCTTGGAGCGACTTGATTATTATCCAAGCGCCTATCGCTGTAATAGTTTTTTATCAAAATATAATATTGTCAGAGTTAACTGAGTTAACACCTTATACAGTCAGTAAAATTCTTACCACAATCACTATTATGTTTGGTTTGCTCTTTACTTTTTTCATATTTCAACAGATTGCTTCAACTAGCAAAAATGATCGCACAAAAAGCGGAAATTGAAGCGTTGTAATTGAGTGACAGTTCGCACTAAATTGCACCGGCAATAGCTGGTAAATAGTACAGAGGAGCACTGAATAGTGCTCCTTTTTTTATCGTTCAGTAAATTGTTCTTATTATTTGATTTATTTAGTCAAATTGTCACAAGAAAGTCACATAACACAGGTAGAGTTGCCATTAACTTGATTAGACAAAATTTATTCAAGTTTTTGCAGCTTATTACAAAACATTGTGATACGCTGTCATCGCGTTGAGTTTTTGCGTTCGGATGAAGGTTAAAATCAGCAATACGGATTACTGTTTGTATTTATGATTCACCCTGACGCGCTAGTGTTATTGGAATACCTTCCTCTGTCTGTACTTTTGGGTAGAGGGCATTTACTCCGTGAAAATGATCGAAATAATTTGATCGCTATTTTAAAATTATTGACTACGGGAAATGCAAGTATGTCTGATACAGTAACTGGTAAAGTTAAATTTTTTAATGAGTCGAAAGGCTTTGGTTTCATCGAGCAAGAAAACGGCCCAGACGTTTTCGTTCACTTCAGCGCTATCACAGGTTCTGGTTTCCGCACATTAAGTGACGGCCAAGCAGTATCTTTCAGCGTAAAACAAGGCCAAAAAGGTCCAGAAGCTGAAAACGTAACTGCGCTTTAATTTTTAAAGCAAGATACAAGTTTTTAAGAAGCAGCCTACGGGCTGCTTTTTTATATACAGGATGTATGGTATTTCACGGTCACATGGATGTGAAAGAGCGTATATTGACAAAATTGTCACATGCAATAAAAACCCGCTAAACTAGTTCTATTAAACCAGTATTTTTTATTTATAACCGAAGCGTTATTTTTAATGATGTCATCCTTTGTCAAACAGTTATACCTAGCAGCTTTTGTGATTTGCTTCTCCCTGCAAGCAATCGCTAGTGCATTGCCGTGCAATATGATGACAGAAAGCACTCTGCAGCCAATGAATGCGCTTTCAGAAATGGCAGGCTTAAATACTGATTCAATAGCTGTTGGTTCTATCACTGCTGGTTCAATGGCTGACGCAGAACTCCCACCTTGCCATCAAATGATGTCCAACGGACAACAAACAGAAAATAGTAATGCCTTGATGGCAGACTGCTTAGATAGTTGTCAGTGTTGCCCTGCGGTTTGTTCGACCAGTGCCATCGCTTCAACAAGCTTTAGTTTTACTAAAAGCCAACAACAAGTCCTATTTCACACTACATTTATTCAACCTAACCAAATACTTACTCCTCATTATCGACCACCGATAAGCTAACGTCGCCTTTTTCACATTAAGCAATTAACACGCTCTGCCCATGGCGAGAGCTTACTGACGTTTAAATAAAGTTGTATTTTATGTATTCAAAACAATCATTTTTGATCACTGCCATCGCAGTGGTATCAGCATTTTTTATTGGTTATGCGATAAATCAGCCGCACGTTGAAGAACAAGCAGTTCAATTAAATGAAGACTCAGCGGAGCAAAAGCCGCTTTACTGGGTTGCGCCGATGGACTCAAACTTTCGCCGTGATCAACCCGGTTTATCGCCAATGGGGATGGAGTTGGTTCCCGTTTATCAAGATAGTGCTAACCTCGAAAACCAACAACCCGGCACAGTATTACTAACACCCGAAGTCACTAATAACATCAGTGTTAAAACCAAGCCTGTAATGGTAAAGCCTTGGCACAATAGCTTTACTAGCTACGCCTATTTTACACTCGATGAAGAGCGCACCGCCCATATTCACAATCGCGTATCAGGTTGGATTGAGCACCTCTACGTCAAGGCACAAGGTGAAGCGATCCGCAAAGGACAAAAACTTTATCGCTTATATTCTCCAGAAATAGCTCATGCCCAAGAAGAGCTCGTATTAGCGTTAAAAGATCGCGATCCGCGTTTAATCCTCGCTGCCAAAGCCAAGTTAAGAGCGTTAGCTGTACCAGAAAGTGCAATTGAGCAAATCAGTGAACAACAAGCAGTTTTGTCCGATATCACCTTTTACGCGCCACTATCGGGCTATATTGAAAACTTAAATATTCGTCCCGGCTTTTTCATCAAGCCAGAAACTAGAATGATGTCTATCGCCTCGTTAGATACTATTTGGTTAATCGCGGAAGTATTTGAAAGTCAATTGCACAAAGTCAGCATCGGCGATTCAGTGACTGTTAAACTTGAAAGCGCGCCAAATGATGCTCTTAGTGAATCAAGGTTTAATGCTCAAGTTGATTTTATTTACCCTAAACTCGATGCTGTCAGCAAATTCGCTCGTGTTCGCATCCGCATAGATAATCCAAATCACAGTTACCAACCTAACATGCGCGCCAAGGTTACTTTTGCACAAGCAACTGACAGTGATCGACTCGTTATTGATAAATCGGCGGTAATTAGAACTGGTACTATGGACAGAGTGGTGGTCAAAGTTGGCGATGGTCAGTATCGCTCTCGCATTGTCACGGTTGGTGGTTATAGCGACCATGAGGCATTGATTTTACAAGGCCTAGTCGGCGATGAAGAAGTTGTCACCTCAGCACAATTCTTAATTGATAGCCAATCCCAGATCGGCGAAGATCTCGTGCGCATTGACGACAAAAACGCCGCCATCGTTTGGGTCACGGGAGAAGTACTTAACTGGATGCCAGCGATGAACCACTTAGTCGTCCAGCACGATGCAATACCTCAGTGGCAGCAACCGGCAATGACAATGGATTTTCAACTCGCTAAGCACCTTGATCAAACAAAGCTCACTAAAATTTTCTCTCAAAATGATAAACTCGATCAAGCTACAGCAATTCGCTTTCAATTCAGTGAGATTGACGGAAACTTTGTTATTTCAGCGCTAGAGTTGGCCATTGAAGTTAGACACGAGGTCAAGCACTGATGATTAATGCGCTAATAAAATGGTCGATCGCCAATCGAGTGTTGGTGATACTGGTTAGCCTGATGCTTGCAGGCGCTGGCATATTTGCGGTCAAGCAAACGCCGGTTGATGCTATCCCCGATTTATCTGATGTTCAGGTGATTATTAAAACCTCGTATCCAGGTCAAGCTGCCGATGTTGTTGAACAGCAAGTCACTTACCCACTAGCCAACGCTATGTTAGCCGTGCCAAAAGCAAAATCTGTGCGTGGTTTTTCATATTTTGGCGACTCGTATATCTACATCATCTTTGATGATGACACAGATTTGTACTGGGCACGGAGCCGAGTATTAGAGTATTTAAATCAAGTCAGTGAACAGCTGCCAAGCCAAGCGCGACCGAGTTTAGGGCCAGATGCTACTGGCGTTGGCTGGGTTTATTTGTATAGCTTAATAGATAACTCTGGCAACTATAACCTAGCCGAACTCACTAGCCTACAAGATTGGTATTTAACTCCCGAACTACAAGCAGTCTCTGGTGTTGCCGAAATTGCCAGTGCTGGCGGCATGATCAAACAATATCAGATTGAGTTAGATCCATTTGAACTCAGAGCTCACAAACTGACGCCTCAGCAAATCAAAATGGCAGTCGAGCAAAGTAACCAAGCGATGGGTGCGGCAGTCGTTGAAATGGCGGAAGCTGAGTACATTATTACTAGCGATCATTACTTGCAGTCTATTGAGCAAATCGAGAATATCACCGTCGGCTGGTCTGCTGAGCAAACGCCAATCCAACTTAAAGATATTGCTGCCGTCACTATGGGTAACCAAATGCGCCGGGGCATTACAGAATTTAACGGCCAAGGTGAGACCGTCACAGGCATTGTTGTCATGCGTTATGGCGAAAATGCAAAGCGAGTGATAAAAGCCGTTGAAACTAAACTCGACCAACTCAAACAGGGTTTACCCGAGGGGGTTGAATTAGTCACCGTATACAATCGCGCCGAACTTATCGACAACGCTATTAACCACTTAACCGACAAGCTGGTTGAAGAGCTCATTGTTGTTAGCCTGGTCTGCGCGCTATTTCTCTGGCATTTACGCTCATCAGTAGTGGCAGTTATCAGCTTACCATTGGGAATACTGTTAGCATTTGCCATTATGCGTTTTTATCACATTAACGCCAATATCATGTCGCTTGCTGGTATTGCCATCGCTATTGGCGCCATGACTGACGGCGCAATTGTGATGATTGAAAACCTCCACAAACACTTAGCTGAAAATCAAAAAAAGCCGATGGCTGAGCGTCTTCCCCATTGGCAACTCGTTGAGCGCGCAGCAGTGGAAGTAGGCCCAGCACTGTTTTTTAGTTTGCTCATTATCACCGTCAGTTTTCTCCCGGTATTTATGCTTGAAGGACAAGAGGGACGGCTATTTAGCCCATTAGCCTATACTAAAACCTTCGCCATGGCGGTAAGTGCGGGCTTAGCGGTCACACTCATTCCAGTATTAATGGGGCTATTGATTAAAGGAGAAATTAGTGATGAAAGCAAGAATCCACTCAATCGCTTACTCATCTCACTCTACCAGCCATTGTTAAAAGCAGCATTGGCATTTCCTAAACTTACCGTAGCGACAATATTGTTAATTGCTACCACCAGTATTTGGCCGGCCAAGCAAATAAGTAGCGAGTTTATGCCACCACTCGATGAAGGCGATATCATGTATATGCCTAGTACTTATGCCGGGGTATCAATTGGTAAGGCGAGGGAGCTACTGCAACAAACCAATAAGCTAATTAAAACTATCCCTGAGGTCGAGACGGTTCTGGGTAAAATAGGACGTGCAGATACCGCGACTGACCCTGCTCCTTTGACCATGATAGAAAGTTTTATTCACTTAAAACCAAAGTCTCAGTGGCGATCAGGGCTCACCAAAGCAGCCCTAATGAAAGAGTTTGAGCAACTGGTGCAGTTTCCGGGTTTAACTAACGCTTGGGTCATGCCAATAAAAACCCGCATCGATATGCTCGCTACAGGTATCAAAACACCGCTAGGCTTAGTGGTTTCTGGTGATGACCTCACGACTCTCGACCGCCTAGCTAAACAACTCGAAAGTCTGCTGATGGATATTGAATTAAGCCGTTCAGTGTATGCAGAGCGTTCAGTGGGTGGCCGTTACCTCAATATAGCGTTTAACGATCAAGCACTCGCTCGCTATGGCATTAACAGCGGTGAAGTACAAAATCTACTCAGTATTGCTGTCGGTGGCGCCAATATCAGCGAGACCACTGAAGGACTCGCTCGCTACCCAATTAATATGCGCTTTTATCAAGACTATCGACAATCTCCGGAGGCGCTTGCAGAGCTATTCTTCACATCGAGTCGTGGACAAATAGTGCGATTAGGCGATATCGCCAGTATCGAGATTAGCGATGGTCCGGCAGTGATCAAAAGTGAAAATGCCCGTTTAACTACAACTTTACTGATTGATGTCGACAGCACTCAGCTCAGCCAATACATTGCACAGGCCAATCAGCTCATAGCACAGACAATTGAACTGCCTACAGGTTACAGTTTAACTTGGGCAGGCCAATATCAATATCAGCAAAGGGTTGAGGAAAAACTCACTTATGTTATCCCGCTAACATTGATGATTATTGTTCTATTACTCTATTTAAGCTTTAGAGAGCTGACGGATGTATTACTGATTTTAACCACTATCCCACTCTCTTTAGCTGGTGGTATTTGGTTAATGTTTGTTAATAACTATCAATTTTCAATTGCCGTTGCGGTTGGCTTTATCGCACTAGCCGGTGTTGCGGTGGAGCTAGGCGTGATCATGCTAGTGTATTTAAAACAAGCCCAAAAAACCTTGTTCGAGCAATATAACAAGGCAGGTGAGCAACCGAGTCAAACGCAAATCAAACACGCCATTATTGCTGGGGCAGTTAAGCGAATAAGGCCAATTATGATGACGGTAGCAACAATTATTCTTGGCTTACTGCCGATTTTATACAGCAATGGAACCGGCTCAGAAGTGATGAGCAGAATTGCCGCCCCGATGGTTGGCGGCATGGTCAGCGCGTTAATATTAACGCTACTGCTTCTGCCCTGCTTGTTTTATCTCTCAATTAAAAACAATGGTCAAAGCTAACGACTAAACATCAAAAACGTAAGACGGTAACTCTGACTCATCAGGCAATGGCTTAGACTTACCGTTTTCATCAAGTGCGACGAATTTAAACTTTCCTTTCGTCACTTTCTCGCGATTGCCAATTCTGTCTCTGCGCACCCAGGCTTCAACATTAATGACCATTGACGTGCGTCCGGTCTCAACCACCTCAGTATAAACCCCTAAAATATCGCCAACTTTCACCGGACGGATAAAGCTCATACTATCAAGAGCTACGGTAACAACACGGCTTTGTGCTCGTTTACCGGCACAAATACCGGCGGCGATATCCATTTGTGATAACACCCAACCACCAAAAATATCGCCAGCGGGGTTGGTATCACTGTTCATTGCTAAAACACGAGTAGTTAAACTACCTACTGGTTTACATGGATCTGTCATTATTGTTACCTAATACTGTATTTGTTATTCGAACAGGTTAACCATAATGGATCGAGCCTCTAAAAGACACACTCACCAGGTAAAAATTCTTCGTCAACATCAGTTTTATTTTCGCCAACAGCACTCATTCCTTCAACAGGTTTGGCATAGCCACATAACCAGGTAATAGGGCTTCTAGGACTACCTTTAACGACAGCGGGCCTAAACGTTATATATTTCCCCTTAAGCGGCTCTGGCACTTTATTGCCCAATAAAATATGAAACGCGCCATTTTTCACCTCAACACTGGCTATTTTATTTGAAATTAACTTATCAGGTTCGGGCAACCGCGCCTGTTTATTGTCATGAGGAAATGAAAAACTATCTGCATAAAACTGTGTTATTGATTGCTTGATATTGCCAGCGTAGCTCAGTGGCTCAGCAATATGAGCCCTAAAAATATAAGGCTGATAGGCAGGCAACGCGACCGCCGCCAAGATGCCAATAATACTGACGACAATCATCAGTTCAATTAAGGTAAATCCATTGCTTTTTTTCATACTACCGCTCCCATAGCAAAAATTGGTGCATACAAGCTACTCACAAACAAGTAAATAGCATAAAAAACAACTAAAGACAGAAACACTAATATTCTCCCCATGCGCTTATTAATTAACATTGATAAACGTTCTTTATGTTTATCCAGCAACGCTTGTAGCTCAAAACCAACATCAATTTTATCTTTACTCAACTGTTGAATAAACTTGGCACTTTTAGCGTGTTCCGTACCTAAGCTTGCCTGTATTGGTGCATTCATCAGATCTTGAATAGTGCAGAGCTCTTTAATAACTTTTTTTGAAAGTGCTAACTTAGCAACTTTACTCAAGGCATTCGAGGTCAGCTGCTGACCCAATCTTTTTGCCAAAAAAATAAAATAGAGAAGTAACACAGTTACTGTTACTAACAGCACAGTTGATATTAACCAGCTTTGTTCAAACGCCTGTAAGTTGTAGACTACATCAGAGTCAAACTTGGCAAAAAAATCAACAAATACAGGTAAGACGTAAACCTTAAAAATAGTACTTGTCAAAATAAAAACGGCAAACAGAAATAACAAGTACCTCTTTATTTTCATCAACTTACTACTTAATCTATGCTGTAGGCTAAAATTAAGACTGCCGTAAGTAACGAGAAGTTGATGTACCTTAACCGAGTCATTTTCCGCCAATATCTTTTCTAGTAACTTTTGTTGCTCACCGACAAGATTGACCTGTCGATATTCTTGATAATTATCGATTAAATACTGTTGAGCTTCCGAAAGCAGCATCCCATCGGAGAGTTTGCAGCTAAGTACACGGCAGTTAAAGTGGAAATCATCCCAACTCATTGAAATTCCTATTTCATCATTATGTAAACTTCAATATAGAAAGTAACTCGTTAACAAGCAACTTAGCAAAAAACGAAACATAACAAGCTATTTGCAAACCTCTCGATTCCATATTAGTCGTTATGTTTGTTTCACTAATTTAAAAGTGTTAACGTCATTTTATAACATTAATTAATCCAACCTCGGGTAATAAGCATGCAACATATTGCAAGGAAGAAACAAACTCTTAACTATGTTATCAGTCTTGTCATTCTATTAATTACGGCTAGTTATAGTTCAATTGGCCTAGCAGCCAAATCTCAGAATCAATACCAGCAGCTCGGTGAAACAGTAGCAAATGCAATTAATCAACAAAATTCAGAGGCGATTGCAGAGCACTTAGCTCTAAATAAGTTTGCAGAGATAGTTGCGAAGCAAATTTTTGATAAGCCTAAGGATATTAGAGATTTTGTTAAAGGTTTTACCCAAAGCGGTAAACTTCATTTCGTCAACCAAATTATGTCAACGGTTTACCCCAGAAATGGTCAAGCAAAATACTTGAGAACATTTGATAATACTCAGCCACTAGTCAGAGTCGACTTTCCTGATGGCGGACATGAATATATGCTGCTCATCACGGGTAAAAATAGACAAAAAAAACCCGAAATTGTTGATATGTTTCTGCTCTCTTCTGGCAGTAAACTCAGTGTAAAGGTTAGCTCAATGACTGAATTGATCATTAAGCCTGAGCAATCTCTACTAAAAACTTTATTGAATGTTAAGGAGGTTGACAAAACACTGTTAGCAAAAATCAAAGCAATTGTTGCCAATAGGAACCAAGGAAAGCTCGATAAAGCCTATCAGCAGCTACAAGAGCTACCAGCTGAAATAAAGCACGCTAGAGCTATGATTGATCTAGGTTTGCAACTGACACAGCAATTCAGCGACCAAGAGTACAGAAAACAGTTATCTTTGCTAGATAAATATTATGGCTCAAATGATTCGACGCAGTTCATGCTTATCGATCATCACTTTTTCAATGAAGAGTTCGACAAGGCATTAGTTTCAATCAAAACTGTTTCAGACAAATACGGTGAAGATGCCGCCCTTACTAACCTCAACGCCAGCGTATACTTTGCTCAAGGACAGCACCAAAAAGCGAAGCAAGCCACCTTACACGCGATTACACTGGAGCCTGACTTTGAAGCGGCATACTGGACGTTGGTTTCAGTACAGAACATGCAGAAAGATTACACTAGTGTCATCGAAACGCTAAGTAGTCTCAAAGATCTATTTGGCTATCAATTTACCAAGGAGAACTTCCGCAACGAAGCGTTTTATCTAGAGTTTAGCCAGTCCCCTGAATTTGAAAACTGGCAAATTAACTAACGATATTGATTGCTAACAAACTCAGCAACGAACTTGTCTGCTACAAGTGTTGGTCAAGTTCGTTGACGATCATCGCAATGTGATCGTCGCGATCGTTTAAACAAGGAATATAGGTATAGGTTTCACCACCGGCTTCGAGAAAAACTTCTCGGTTTTCCTCTTCTAACTCTTCAATAGTTTCCAAACAGTCAGCGCTAAAAGCCGGGCTAATAATCGCAATATTTTTAACGCCGTCTTTAGCCAGCTGCTCTAGCGTTGCATCTGTGTATGGCTTCAACCATTCAGCTTTGCCAAAACGAGACTGAAAAGTCATAACAAACTGGTCTTCAGCAAGGCCTAATTTTTCAGCCAATAATCGAGTAGTTTTGTGGCAAAAACAGTAATATGGATCACCGTTATCTAGAAACAACTTAGGCATGCCGTGATACGACAACACCAATTTATCTGGTTTACCGTGTGCATCGAAGTGCTCTTGTACTGAGTTTGCTAGGGCTTGAATATAGTCTTGGTTGTCGTGGTAGCTGCTAATAAAATCGATACTTGGGATCCAACGCCACTTCTGCACTGTTTTTACCACGGCATCAAAGCTCGAGCCCGTAGTTGGCCCCGCGTACTGAGGATACAAAGGCATAACAACAATTTTCTTGATCCCCTGCTGATGAAAGCGCTCTAACGCTGCGCCAATACTCGGATTGCCGTAGCGCATACCAATATCGACGACAACGCGATCGCCATAACGCGCTTTTAGCTCTCGCTCAACTTTTTCTTTTTGTTCCTCTGTTATCACTAATAACGGTGAACCTTGCTCAGTCCAAATACTTTTGTAGAGCTTGGCAGACTTTGCCGGACGCACGCGCAAGATAATGCCGTGTAAAATCATTAGCCAAATTAAACGAGGAATCTCGACAACACGAGGGTCAGATAAAAATTCGCGTAAATAACGACGCAATGACGGTGTATCTGGCGCATCAGGCGTACCCAAATTGGTCAGTAAAACACCGGTCACTGACTCCTGGTTGCGCGTTTTTTGATGAATACTGTCGTCTTGACCACGAAAACGAGACATTAAATTTCCTTAAGTTTTAAATGACTAACAAAATTAAGCCCAAGCACAACTGTACTCGGGCTTATAAAGTATCAGCAGCTATGGCTTACGATTTTAGTGCAGACTCTAACGCGTCAACAAACTTTTTATCGTCGGGTTTTACACGGCTATTAAAATGCTGAATTTTTTTGCCGTTATCACTCACTAAGTATTTGTAAAAGTTCCACTTAGGTGCAGTGGTTTTGTCAGCCAAGTGCTTAAATACTGGGTTGGCGTCATCACCGCGAACACTGGTTGTTTGCAACATGGTAAAGGTGACACCATAGTTAACAAAACAAACTTCTGCCGTGTCTTTTTCTTCGTCTTCTTCTTGAAAGAAGTTATCTGCCGGAAAGCCAATAACCACTAAACCTTGATCTTGATACTTTTTGTGTACAGCTTCTAAGCTTTTAAACTGCGGTGTAAAACCACAGTTTGACGCGGTATTTACAATAAGTACTGTTTTACCTGCAGTCGCTTGGCATAAATCAATGGTTTGCTCTGAGTGCAATTTACGGTAGTTTTGCTGCAAAAATGCAGGACATTCTGCCTGTTTTGTTGCCATACCGGCTGCGTGTTGCTGACTGTCGGCAACGCTAACAGCTGATGCGCCAAGAAGCGGCATACAAATACTGGCGAGTAGCGCTATTTTTTTCATTTTATTCCCCAAACTAGCTAACTGAAACAACGACAAAAATAATCAATATTGTTGTTGCCTATGTGCTTAGTTACTTAATCTCATCGGTTATAACAAGTGCTTGCGGCGCTTTAATGTTCACGTCTATATTATTGAGCTGACCTCTAAGGTCACCCGGCTTGATACCTACGCTGCCATCTTTAGAAACCACCGCGAAGATATTGACCGACTTAACCAAACTTAATTTCATTTGCGGACTCATTGCTCGAGCATCGTTTAACACGATAGTAGCCGGTAAATCTGACGTTGATAATTTGACCGCAGCGACAGGCATTCTCGGGCCTTCAGCCGGAATTGCGTAAACAAATACGGTTCTCGGCTTACCTTGGATCACGCTTTTTTGTAAACTTTCACTAACACTTACTTCAAGCGTTAATTGCGGACTTGCCCCTTCAGCGCTAACGGTATCGCTTGGTACTTGCCCGGTTAGTGATAATCTACTTTTTGCTTCTTCAACGGCGCCATTAAGCGCAGCAATGTTGACGTTAGGTCGACCATCATTGATCACACGTTGCCAATAATTAATCGCTGCTTGGTAATCTTGTTGTGCAAAACTATCCATACCCAACAAGATATTGGTTGAAGGATCTAATGCGTCAATCGCCAATGCTTGATCAATAAAGCCTTGTACTTGCGGGGTAATTTGTTGGTTGCTTTGGTAATAAGTCGCTTGTGCTTTAGCGCCGAATAAATCGGCTTGCGGCCCTTCAATGCGCATTACTTGATCAAAAGCAGCATTGGCACCAGAGAAGTTACCAACGGCGACATAGGCTTGACCTAACTGATACCAATTGTCAGCATTATCAGGTGCTTGACTTGAGATTTGTTCAAGCTTGCGAATCTGTGCCATCGCTTCTTGAACCGCCTTTTGTTCTGCGACAACTTGCTCTGCATTTGGCTGCGCCGCCTGCGGCTCAGATAACACTTCATAAGCACCCGTTTGCAAATAAAAACCAAAGCTAAACACCAAAACAAACAGCGTTATCACACTCGGCCACACTAAAGAGGTTGCTTTCACCCCTTGGCTATCAGCACTTTGCGCTTGCTCGGCCGCTTCAACGTCTTGTAACAAGCTCTTATTGAGCTCAGCCATTAAGTATTTGAAATCTTCATCAGCAATATTGCCTTGCTCGAAATCGGCTTCTAACTCGGCTTTATGTTCGTAATAGAGCTGAACATTCGTTTGATCTCGATACTGCTCTAAGCTTTTAGCCTGATTATTTTGACGCAAAAAGTGAAACCAAATAATCGCTAGCGTCAGTAGAATAAAAGCAACTAATAAAAATACAGAAGAAATCATCGCTTATTCACTACCCTTGTTTAATTCTTTATTTATTTCTGGCGACACTTGCGTTGCCGGCACTGACTGCTGCACCGTTTCATCATTGACTTGTTCTAAAATTGCCGCCAAGCGCTGATTTTCATCCGCTGACAGTTCAGCTTTATTAGCATTACCAGCGCGCTTGCGAACCATCACGATGACAATGATGATGCCCAATAAAAACAATACCGCTGGTGCAAACCACAGCACATAAGTCACCTTAGAAAGCTTAGGGCGATACAAAACAAAATCGCCATAACGGGCAACCATAAAGTCGACAATCTCTTTATCTGCCTTACCTTCGTGTAACATATTGTAGACTTCGCGGCGCAAGTCTATCGCAATCTGCGAGTTAGAATCCGCCAGATTCTGATTTTGACACTTGGGGCATCTAAGCTCTTTAACCAAGGCTTGGTAGCGGGTTTTTAAAACCTCATTATCAAATTGATAGGTATCTACCGGGCTGGCATCAACAGAAAAAGTCATGCTTATCGAGATACTCAACAAAAAAGTCAGCAGTAGCGACGACAACCCAAAGTTCTTGGCTACAAGTTTAGTATTCACGGCTAGCCCTCCTGCTCAAGCTGCTGAATGACCGGCTCAAATTTCTCTCGCCAAACGTTGGCATCAATAGGCCCAGCAAAGCGCATGCGAATAATTCCGTGCTTATCGACGACAAAAGTTTCAGGCGCCGCATATACGCCTAAATCAATCGCTAATTTGCCGAATTCGTCGAAAATTGAAAACTGGTACGGGTCACCTAACTTTACCAACCACTCTTTGGCTAAGTCGCGATCATCTTTCCAATTAATACCGTAAAGCTTAAAGCGATCACTCTTAGCTAAGTCAACCAAATAAGGGTGTTCATAACGACATGACGGACACCAAGTTCCCCATACGTTGACTAAACTAATATGGCCTTTTAGTGCTTGCTCGGTAAGGTCTCGCTCGGGATTTTTTAATGCCGGTAAATTAAATACTGGCATAGGCTTACCCACCAGTGCTGATGGTAAATCTTGCGGATTTAATGACAAACCTCGATAAAGCACAACACCCAACACAATAAAAACAATTAAGGGTAAAAATCGAATTAATTTGTTCATAACAATTACGGCTACCTACTCAAGTTATTTTTATGATTAATTAGATGCGTTGGCATTACTGTTGGCAATTGCGACAGGTGCTGTCCGTGCCTGACTTTTTTGCCCAGCTTTAACACTGGCTCGCGCTCGATAGCGTTTGTCGAGAATGGAAAACAACCCGCCTAAGCCCATAAAAATAGCACCAAGCCAAATCCAACGAACAAAAGGCTTAATGTGCACGCGAATAGCCCAAGCACCATCGCTTAGCGGATCGCCAAGGGCGACGTAAACATCGCGGAATAAGCCAGGATCAATACCCGCTTCCGTCATGCCCATGGTTTGTACCATATAAGTACGGCGCTCAGGTTTTAACAAAGTAAGAAATTCGTCGCCTTTGTAAATAGCAAGCTGGCCTTGCTCTGCCGTATAGTTTGGTCCCTTAACCATTTTGATGCCATCGAATTGAACGCCAAAACCAGCGACCTCAAGACGATCTCCTTTGAACATTTTAACGTTAGTCTCAGTTTCGTAATTCGACACTAACACGACACCAACAATCGTTATGGCAATCCCAGCATGAGCCGTTGTCATACCCAATTGGCTCAGGCTTACTTTGTTAAACGAGAAACTACCGTCAGCCTGTTTTAACTGGTTATATAGCTCTTTTAGTACCACTAACGCAACCCAAGTCGCCAATGCAATGCCGACAGCGACCCAAATATTAAATTCACCGGCGTAGGCGAATGGGAACACCGCGCCAACGGCAACGCTAATCAAGGTTAATGGATTAATTTGCTTGGCAAGTTCGCCTTGTTTTGCTTTTTTCCAGCGAATAAGCGGCCCAATGCCCATCACGACAAACAGTACGGCCATCAGTGGGACAAAAACCAAGTTGAAATAAGGAGGTCCAACTGACAGCTTGCCTAAGCCCATGGCATCAACCAAGAGCGGATAAAGGGTACCTAGCAAAATTGCCAGAGCAGAGACCACTAAAATGATGTTACACAGCAGCAATGCTGTTTCTCTTGAATAAAACGAAAACCGCGAGAAGCTCTGTACATTACTCGCTCTAAAGGCATAAAGCGTTAACGAGCCACCAACAGCAATGGCTAAAAGTAATAAAATAAAAGCACCGCGAGTTGGATCGGCAGCAAATGAATGCACTGACGTTATCACACCAGAGCGCACTAAAAAGGTACCCAACAAGCTCAAGCTAAAGGTAAATATTGCTAGTAGTACCGTCCAATTGCGAAAGGTACCGCGCTTTTCGGTAACCGCTAGCGAGTGAATTAACGCTGTCCCCACTAACCACGGCATAAATGAGGCATTTTCAACTGGATCCCAGAACCACCAGCCGCCCCAGCCAAGTTCGTAATACGCCCACCAGCTGCCAAGGGCAATTCCTAACGTAAGGAAAATCCATGCGCCAACCGTCCACATTCGCGACCAACGCGCCCACGCGGCGTCCATTTTCCCCACCATTAACGCGGCAACGGCAAAAGCAAATGCTACAGAGAAACCTACGTAGCCCATGTAAAGCATCGGTGGATGAATAATCAGGCCAACGTCTTGCAACAGTGGGTTTAAGTCTCGCCCTTCAACCGGTACAACTGGCCATAAGCGCTCAAACGGGTTCGAGGTTAACAAGGTAAACAGCATGAAGCCAACCGAGATCATACCCATAATCGCTAGCACTCGAGCGACAAACGCTTCATCGATACCCTTACTAAATTTGGCAACCGCCATAGTCCATGCCGTTAACGAAAATACCCACAACAACAACGACCCTTCGTGACCGCCCCAAACGGCACTAATTTTAAAATAATAGGGTAAATGACTATTGGAATGGCCGGCAATATAACGCACTGAAAAATCGTCAATAACGAAGCTATAACCGAGAATTATGATACTAATAGCGGTGAAGGCAAACATGCCAAAAGTAAGTGGTTTGGCATATCGCGTTAATTTTTCTTGCTGGCGATAAACGCCGACTAAAGGCACAATACTCAAACAAATAGCAAAAGCTAAGGCGATAATCAGGGCAAAATGGCCAAGCTCAGGGATCATGTATTCTCCAACAGGCAATAACAGCACAATAAAGATAGAAAGACTAACCTAGAAAGGTGATGCTAATAATGACATTAATCAGCCACAATATACGAAAGGCAGTCAAAAAACGCCCAATATTCTATCACAACTAAACGAGATTTTTAGAGTAGCTTTTTACCTTAACAATGAGTTTCAGCGGAAAATTTGATCTGGGTTAACCATGTCGAGTCAACGGAGTGACCTCTGATGTGACTAATTGAGTGAAGGTTTTGATCACTGATGCGTTATTAGCGTCACTGATTGCATTGATTTGCATCAGCTGATGCTGACTAGAGATATAGGCATAACCCATGTCCCAGTTTGGAAAATATCGCTGTTTGCTGTGACCAGTAGTGATTATGGCAACATTTGCGTGGCGTAAATCTTGACTAATGTTTTGATAGAGTTGGTTAACAGCGGTTTCTTCACCTTCAATCAGTTGAATAAAGCCTCGTGAGTGTGCAACCAAAAAGCCAGTAATACCAAACTTGTTATTGTTAACCCTTGAAGTGAGTAAAATATCGGCCAAGCTAATCCTAGCCATTTCACTCTCACTGCGGTAGATCAGGTGTTTCATTTTGTGCTTGTCCACTCGTTATCCGTAAATTAGGGGAAGGTAGCTGGCAGAATCAAACCTAGCAGTAGTGATAAAGTAAATCAATCACAAGTTTTGTAAAGTAAAATCGGCTTGCTAAAACTTGATCTAGCTAAAAAAACTGTCAATATCTGCCCAAATGCGCTAAAAATTTCGCCATCAAATTGTGTAACTGGGGCACTTAATCGGTATAATCGGCACTACTTTTTGTTGTTGATTAGTGTGCTGACTTGTCCGCGTCGTTATTATCTGCCCAAAACCTAACTTGTATTCGTGAGGATCGCATTCTTTTTGACGATTTAAGCTTTGATATTTATCCCGGCGACATCGTCCAAATTGAAGGTCCTAACGGTGCAGGAAAAACCAGCTTATTGCGAATTTTAGCTGGTTTGTCACAGCCTTACGAAGGCAGTGTTCGGTATCAAGAATCATCGATAAAAACAGACAGTGAAGCCTATCACCAAGCCTTGCTTTACCTCGGCCATACACCGGGAGTTAAAGGCGAGTTAAGCGCAGAAGAAAACCTGAACTTCAATCTTTCACTGCACAATTTAAGTAATGACTATGCACAAGCTTCGTTAGACAAAGTCAATTTACTCGGTTTTGAAGACAGTTTGGCGTCGCATCTTAGTGCCGGTCAACATAGAAGAATAGCCTTAGCGAGACTTTATGCTGCATTAAATGCCAAACAAAATAACGACAGCAACGGAGCAAACGCCAACGCGATATGGATTTTAGACGAGCCATTTACTGCCATAGATAAACAAGGCGTCGCCGATTTAGAACAGCTATTTATCGCGCACACTAACCAAGGCGGGTGTGTAATACTGACAACTCATCAAGATTTATCTATTTGCGCTGATAAAGTAAAAAAGATTACCTTGGAATATCAGTTCTAACTAAGAGCACAACCAACGAAGAGCCAAAAGCAGCGCAATAGACAATTAATATGACAACATCCGCTAATTTATCTTACAGCAAGCTATTTAATTTAGTGCTCAAGCGCGACCTCACTATTGCTTTGCGTCACAAAGACGACATTATTAATCCGCTGCTATTTTTCGTCATTATTATCACCCTATTTCCTTTGGGTATTGGCCCTGAAGCAAATACTCTGGCGCGTATTGCCCCGGGTATTATTTGGGTGGCAGCGCTGTTATCGACCTTATTGTCGTTAGACAGATTGTTTAAGTCTGACTATCAAGATGGTTCACTAGAACAACTGCTTTTAAGCCCCTATCCGGTTTTCGTCTGGGTGCTAGCAAAAGTCTTCGCTCATTGGCTAATTACTGGGCTACCACTGATTTTAATTGCGCCATTACTGGCAGCGTTGCTCTATTTACCGGAGCAAAGTTTTGTCGCACTAATGTTAACCCTATTAATTGGTACCCCCGTATTAAGCCTTATTGGTGCCATTGGTGTTGCACTAACGGTCGGTATAAAAAAAGGTGGTGTGCTACTGAGCTTACTGGTATTGCCGCTCTATATTCCGGTATTAATTTTTGCCACTAGCGCGATAGATACTGCGGGCTTGAGCTTACCCTACAGCGGCCAACTTGCTATAATTGCCGCGTTATTCTTTACGTCATTAACTCTTGCTCCACTAGCAATTGGAGCCGCATTAAAAGTGAGTACAAACTAACATGTGGAAATGGTTGCATCCATACGCGAACCCTGAAACCTCTTATCAGCTTGCAGGTCGCCTTCAACCTTGGTTTACCGGCCTTAGTGCTGTGCTATTGCTCATCGGCTTAGTTTGGGCATTGGCGTTTGCTCCTGCCGACTATCAACAAGGCGATAGCTTTCGCATTTTTTATATTCACGTTCCTGCGGCAATTTTGTCGATGGGCTTGTATACCAGTATGGCAATCATTGCCTTTACAGGTTTGGTTTGGCAACTCAAATTAGCTGACGCATCAACCGCAGCATTGGCACCAATTGGTGCTGTTTTCACTGCAATCGCACTTTTTACTGGCGCTGCGTGGGGCAAACCTATGTGGGGGACTTGGTGGATTTGGGATGCAAGATTAACATCAGAGCTAATTCTGTTGTTTCTTTATTTAGGGGTTATTGCCCTGCACAATGCCTTTGAAGACAAAGCTCTGGCAGGTAAAGCCGCCGGTATTTTAGCGATTGTCGGCGTGGTTAACGTACCAATTATTCACTATTCAGTAGAATGGTGGAATACGCTTCACCAAGGTGCGACGGTAACTAAGTTTGGCCGCCCAGCGATGGCGCCAGAGATGTATTGGCCATTTTTGCTATGCTTGTTTGGTTTTGCTTTTATGACCGCAGCCATTGTCTGTATGCGCTTTAGAACTGAAGTATTGGCGCGCAATGCAATGCGCCCTTGGGTCAGAGCGCTCGCCCTGCAAGCTTCTGAAAGTCAGGAGGCAAAATAATGCAATTTAACAGCTTAAGTGAATTCTTTGCCATGGGCGGTTACGCCTTTTACGTATGGCTGTCCTTCGGCGTGAGTGCCTTATTGTTGTTAGGCTTAATCTGGCTCAGCAAACAACAACATCAACAAACCTTAAAGGCGATTGCACTGCAGCAAAAACGCCATGAAAAACTGCGCCAAGCACGAGACCAGCGGGCAAAGAACAAATTAGAAAACATAGATAATAAAAAAGGCGTTAGTCAAAATAACGCAGATAACAATATAGAAAAATCACAATCAAATTCAGCGAATATTAACTCAGAGGTGTCGGATGAATCCACGTCGTAAAAAGCGCCTAACCATCATTACCAGTGTTATTAGCGGTGTTGCTATTGTTGCCGGCCTAGTGCTTTATGCCTTAAGTCAAAATATAGATTTGTTTTATATGCCGTCTGAGGTACATAGCGGCAAACAAGACACTGGCGTAAAAGCTCAAGTAGGCCAACGTCTGCGCATTGGTGGCTTAGTTGTTCCCGGCAGTATCGAGCGCGATGCCGACAGCTTAAAAGTAAGCTTTAAACTTGCCGATATGAAAACACCCATAAGTTTTAGCGACGACGAACCGACGGTAACGGTCAAATACGATGGCATTTTGCCGGATTTATTCCGCGAAGGACAAGGCATTGTCGCCAACGGTACGTTAACCAATGGCAATATTATTAACGCCAGTGAAGTTTTAGCAAAACACGATGAAAACTATATGCCAAAAGAATTGGCTGACAGTGCCAAAGAAAAGCACGGCGGTGGCGGTTACGGCTCAGGAAAATAGATACGTTTTAATAAAACAAAGGGTGCTAAACAGCACCCTTTTTTGTAATCGTTCTGTTTGCTCAATTAAATTGGCAATAATCGCTTGAATTTAAGCGACATCAGTATGTCCAATAATTCGGTCACCAATGCGATTGAGAATTTCTACTTCGCCATCACAAACAGCGATAATTGACTTATCTTGCTTAAAGCCCTCTGGCAATACAACACGTCCGTGTTGATTTTCAGGAAAGTTATCAACGTGATGTTGTAACTGCAATGAGTCGTCAGAGTAGTAAATTACTGTGACTTGTCGATACTGTTCAGTGTGCATATAAACCCCGTAAAAATACTCATATTAAACGTCAATATGATTCAACCAAGTCGGTTAAGCACAAGTGGCTTTTTGACAAGGAAAATCCATTTTTGATTACTTGCTTAAACTATCATTAGATCTTCATTAGATATTTTCACTACGCCTCTTTTAGTATGGGCGAACAGTAAATTTGGATTAGAACATTTTGTTCTGAATCGATGCATATAATCAGCCATTTTCATCTGATGATAGGCATAACACTGTTAAATTTATCTAACAAATACCGTGTTGATTAACTAAGTTAGGCTAGTAACAGTTGTGATACTAGCCTAATAAGTGTTCAATAAGCAATCTCTATTTTTCGCTAATTTGCTTTAAATCAATATATTAGCGAGAAGCTTTACTTAAGTTACGCCTCTCTGGTGGTAACATTTTCAACTTGATGATGCTTTTCTACTTCTTCTGCCAACGCTTGTTTACCTCGCTTTTCACTAACCTTTCGTTCAGTTAACCAAAAGAAAAACAACGGTACAAAGAATACAGCTAAGAAGGTTGCCGCCATCATGCCACCCATGACACCAGTACCAACACTGTGACGGGCACCCGCACCAGCGCCAGAACTAATAGCTAGTGGTACAACGCCTAAAATGAAGGCCAATGAAGTCATAATAATCGGGCGAAAACGCAATCTAGCCGCTTCAAGTGCCGCAGCACCGGTACTCCAGCCTTCTTGCACCTTCATCAAAGCATATTCAACGATCAAAATCGCATTTTTACTAGCAAGGCCAAGTAAAGTCACCAAACCAATTTGGAAGTAAACATCGTTAGTTAAGCCCATCAACCAAACTGAAACCAAGGCGCCAAAGGTACCAAATGGCAACGCTAATAATACAGATAACGGCAATGACCAACGCTCATACAAGGCAGCAAGAATTAAAAACACCATAATTGCCGCCATTGCTAATGCCAAACCTGTAGTACCGGCACTGCGCTTCTCTTGGAAAGCAGTACCCGTCCAGTCGTAGCTCATATCTGGCGGTAAAACTTCACTAGCAATGCGCTCAATTTCAGCAATCGCTTGGCCAGAGCTATAGCCCGGTGCAGCATTGCCTAGAAGTTTCACTGCCGGCAAGTTGTTATAGCGATCTAAACTGTCTGGGCCACTGATGTAGCTAATATCGGCAAAGGCAGAAATAGGTACCATCTCACCACTATTACTCTTAACGTAAATACGAGCAATATCTTCAGGCTTCATCCTAAATTCTGGTTCAGCTGACATCAGTACTTGCCAAGTGCGACCAAACTTATTGAAATCGTTCAGGTAATAGCTTCCTAAGGTACCTGCTAGTGCATTAAACGCTTGATTAATTGGCACTCCCATCGCTCGCGCTTGTTCGCGGTCAATGTCAACTTTTAACTGAGGAGTATCAGAGCGCCACAGGGTTTGAACACCGGCTAAAATAGGGCTTTGCTGTGCTGCTCCCATCACGGTTTGCATTGCCTGTTTTAATTTTTCAGGGCCGCCGTCGCCGCGGTTTTGAATATAGAATTCAAAGCCACCAGT
Source organism: Endozoicomonas sp. G2_1 (assembly GCF_017744155.1). Lineage (GTDB taxonomy): Bacteria > Pseudomonadota > Gammaproteobacteria > Enterobacterales > Alteromonadaceae > JAGHQT01. The sequence goes on from NZ_JAGHQT010000002.1 coordinate 239,875, forward strand.
ATTACCCAGTCCTGGCACTGCCGGTGGGTTAAAGGCAAGTACTAAGGCTTCACTAATATTGGCGGTTTTCATAAACAATTCACCAACTAGCTGCTGAACACTCACCTCGCGCTCATCCCAGTGTTTTTGGGTAACAAAGATAGTTGCGGCACTGTTTTTGTAGCCCCCACCAAGGAAGTCAAAGCCCGTGAATGACACCACGTTTTCATTAGCCGGATTAGACTTAATTGCCGCAACGACTTCTTCTACTACTTTAGCGGTACGCTCTAGTGAAGCACCATCGGGTAAAAATACCGCGCTAATATAAAAACCTTGGTCTTCTTCTGGTACCAATGAACCCGGTGTTTTAGTCCACATATTGGCAGTAATAGCTACCATCCCCAGTACTAATGACAGCGCCAGTAAACCGCGACGCAAAAAGAAGCTGACACCAGCGACATAACGCCCTGTAATCTGTTGAAAAACCCGGTTAAACCAATTGAAAAAGCGGTTTTCCTTTTTGTCTTCGTGTTTCAGCACCATCACACAAAGTGCAGGTGTCATGGTAAGTGCAACCACACCGGATAAACTTACTGAAATCGAAATAGTGATCGCGAACTGACGGAAAAGCTCACCGGTTAAGCCACCTAAAAAGGCAATAGGGACGAACACGGAACACAGTACTAACACGATAGCAACGACTGGACCACTAACTTCTTGCATCGCTTTTATCGCTGCATCGCGAACTGCAATACCTTCTTCATGCATGATGCGTTCAACATTCTCAAGCACGACAATGGCATCATCAACCACAATACCTATCGACAACACCATACCGAACAGCGTTAAGGTGTTAATCGAGTAACCGAGCATATACAAGCCGGCAAAAGTACCCAGTAATGAAACCGGTACCGCAAGGATTGGAATCAGTGTTGCTCGCCAGTTTTGCAAGAACAAGAACACCACTAAGAATACCAACAACATGGCTTCGCCAAGTGTCTTCAATACCTCGCGAATAGAAACTTTAACAAACCGCGTAGTATCGTATGACAAAGTATGCTCTAAGCCCGCAGGAAAGCGCGTTTTCAACTGGGCAATGGTGTTGTTTACTTCTTCAGCAACATCAAGAGCATTAGCGCCCGGTTGCAAGAAAATCCCTAGTAGTACCGCTTGTTTGCCGTTAATACGACCGTCAAAGTCATAGTCTTTCGAACCAAGCTCAACACGAGCAATATCTTTTAAGCGCAGTGAACTACCATCGCTGTTAGCGCGAATAATAATATTCTCAAATTCTTCAACCGAAGATAAGCGCCCTTGTACCTTAACACTGTAAACTAAAGATTGTGAGTCTGCTGATGTTGGCGTTGCGCCAATGCGGCCCGCGGCATATTGCGAGTTTTGCTCTCGAACAGCGGCAGTAATTTCTTCGACAGTGACCCCTAGCTGACTCATAACATCAGGTCGCAACCAGATACGCATGGCGTAATCTTTCGCACCGAAGATTTGCACGTTAGTCGTACCCGGAATACGTTTTATTTGATCGAGTACATTTAGGGTCACATAGTTAGAGGTCCACAGTGAATCGCGGCTGTCGTCTGGTGAGTAGAACGCATGAACGTGCAGGAAGTTCGACGAACCTTTAGTAACCACAACGCCCTGACGACGTGTTTCTTCAGGTAAACGCGCTTCCACTTGCTTTACTCGGTTGTTAACATCAACGGAAGCTTGATCAGGATCAGTACCAATTTCAAAAGTTACCGTGATTGTACTAACACCTGTGCTAGTAGAAGTTGATGCCATATACATCATGCCTTCAACACCAGTAATCGCATTCTCTAACGGGGTCGCGACTGTTTGTTCAAGTACCTCAGCGGATGCACCTGGATAAACGGCCGTCACTTGGACAACAGGTGGCGAAATTTCAGGGTACTGAGCTACCGGCAAACCACGCATTGCCGCCAAACCTGCTAAAACAATAAATATTGAAATAACAAAAGCAAATATCGGTCGATCAATAAAATAACGAGAAAACATCAACGACCTCTCTTATTTCGATGCATTTGCAGCTGCTGTATTCGCAGCGGGCGCATCATCGACGATACGCACAGGCATCCCCGGGAAGAAAATACGCGCAACACCATCAACAATCACTTGGTCGCCGGCCTTAAGACCGCTGCGAACAACCCAACCATTAGGCGTGATGTCATCTTTAACCCATTCACCAACCGTAATTGGTGCCGGCATAGCAACTGACATACCTTGCTCGTTTTTAGTTAAAACGTAGACAAACTTGCCAGTACCATTATCCAATACAGCGCGTTGAGGCACTACAACGGCATTTTCGCGTACTGCGCCCTCTAGAACGATACGAACAAACTGTCCTGGGCGTAAGCTAAAGTCTGAATTAGGTACAATAGCTTGCAATTCAGAAGTACCGGTTTGGCTGTTAATACGGATATCACTGAAGTTAACCTCACCAATTTCTGGGTGTAGGGAACCGTCAAACAACTTCACTTTAGTTTGCCAGTGGCCACTTTCTGGTAACGTTAACAAGCCCGCCGACGCGTCTTGGCGCATTTGTAATTGCTCTCGTTCAGACAAACCAAAGCGAACGCGGATAGGGTCAATTTGAGTTAACTGCGTTAACAACAACTCAGGGCCTGAAACGTAAGTACCTTCTGAGACTAATTCACGACCGACAATACCTGTTACAGGCGACGTTACTTTAGTGTACTCCAAACGCAGCTCTGCTTGATCTAACGCAGCTTGTGCAGATTTAACATCAGCAGCGCTGACTTCAACGTTCGAAATGGCATTGTCGAGCTCTCGCTGTGATACCGAGTTTTTAGCCCGTAAAGGCTTTAATCGCTTCACTTCTCGTTCTGCTTGTTTCTGCCTAGCCAACGCTGCATTCAATGCAGCACCGCTACGAGCAACCTCTGCTGCATAAGGCTTTGCATCTAAACTAAACAGCGATTGGCCCGCCGTAACTTTGTCGCCCTCGCTAAAATTCCTCGCTTCTAAAATACCTGATACTTGCGCACGAATTTCAACTTCTTTGGCGCCAGAAAGTGTCGCTGGCAATTCAAGACTAAAGGGTACCGAGCGCGGTACCACAGCCATTGTCGACACTGCAGCAGGTGGCATACCGCCTGCTGCTGCCTGTTCAGGAGCTTGTTCACAGCCACTTAAGCTAGCCAACATCCCAGTAATTGCCAACGGCACAAATATTTTTTTGGCCGAACTCGTGGTAAAAAATGTCATTTCAATATCTCTAAATTTTTCTGTTATAAACATAATAGCAGCCTTACCTAACAATGCAGATAAGGCCATAAATTAATAAGTTTTGCGCTTAGTGGTCTGCTTTAGCATTGACCTCTCGATAGGTTATCATCTGTTGCCACCAATAGTCATAGCTTTGTTGCAGGGGCAATTTTACTTGCTGGCCAATAATCGGGGTCACCACGTTTGCATTGTGAGTAACCGCCAACGCTTGAATACGCTCCAATGGCTCAAACCAAGGATGAAGTGCTAAATCAAAGGTAGAATTGTGCACTGGCATTAATGCTTTTGCGCCCAAATCTAGGAAAGCTTGCATAGTATCATTGGGTTGCATATGAATACTTGGCCAAAGTTTGTTGTAGGCGCCATTTTCCAAAATAGCTAAATCAAACGGTCCAAGGCGCTCACCTATGGTTTTAAAGCCATCAAAATAGCCCGTATCACCACTAAAATAGATATTTTGCTGAGCTGTTTTAATCACCCAAGACGCCCATAGTGTTTGGTCGCGATCAGTTAACCCTCGGCCAGAAAAGTGTTGCGATGGCGTTGCCGTTAGCGTGAGTTTTGGTAACTCGAATGACTGCCACCAGTCTAATTCCTGAATTTTTTGCGGGCTGACATTCCACTTTTGCAAATAACTGCCAATACCAAGTGGTACAACAAAATGCTCTACTTGTTCAGCAAGTGCTGAAATCGTCGATTTATCTAAGTGATCGTAGTGGTCGTGAGAAATAACCACACCTTTAATTGGTGGTAATTCAGATAAACCAATCGGCGTTGGATGAAAACGCTTTGGTCCAGCCCAAGACACTGGTGATACGCGCTCAGAAAATACCGGATCAATTAACCAAAATTCACCATCAACGGCCAACAATAAACTCGAGTGGCCTAAACGATATATTGCCGTGCCAACTCGATTGTCTTCAATAAGTTCAGTTTTTGACAACTGTTTTAGTGGTACTGCTTGTTCTGGCGCTGGCGCAACGCGTTTTTCCAACAAATATTCTTTGATCAAGCTAATATAACCGCCAGCGCCAATTTCAAAACTACCGGCAGGATTGACAAATTTTTTGCCGTCGTACTGTGGTGAAGCTTGATAATGGACTTTACCACTAGCGCTGCAAGCAACTAACACGACAATTGCGACAAGAATACCAACAACTAGTAGCATTTTACTCCACTTATTCATCTTAAAATTACCTACTCTACCTACTCTTACATGCTACTCGCGCTTACTATACGTTTACTGTATGTCATGGTTTATAATGGATGAGACGATAGCAAGATAAAATACACTGAGTAGTTTACTTATTTACATTGAAAAGTAAACTACTCAGTGTAAAATATTATTTGTCAATTTGTTCAATAAAGATTTCACCATGAAAAAAACACTGACTTTATCCGAGCGTAAACGCTTAGCAATTCTTAATGCAGCCCAAGATGAATTTAATGAAAAAGGTTATGCAGGAGTCAGTATGGACGCCATTGCCAAACGCGCTGAAGTATCAAAGCGAACAGTGTATAACCACTTTCCAAGTAAAGAAGCCTTGTTTCAAGCAATCGTAAAACAACTGTGCGACTCGTTTAGTGAAGCTGCCAATGTCGTATATCAACCAGGTTTAACGCTAGAACAACAACTGATGGAAATTGCCACCAAAGAACTAGAGCTGTTGCAATCAGACAAGTTTCGCAATCTAAATCGAATTATTTTAGGTGAATTTATTCGATCGCCAGAATTAGCAGCGCAAACTCTCGAGCAATTTGACCATCAAGAAAACAGTTTCACCGTTTGGATTAAAGCGGCAATTGAAGATGGCCGGATACAACAAGTTGACCCCGACTACGCCGGTCATCAGTTCATGGGCTTGATTAAAGCAACTGCTTTTTGGCCGCAACTGCTAATGAACCAAGCTTTTCCATCGTCTGAACAACAAAAGCAAATTGCAGAAGATACCGTGATTATGTTTTTGGCAAGATACCAAAGCCGCTCTTGAGGTTAGCAGTTGTTCAAACCATAGCGAGCTAATTATCTGTTGGTTTTTGCTGGCTTGCTCGTAATTTTTTCTGGGCAGTTTCCATAATCACCAATACTTGGCATGGTGAAAATTGTTCAAGCAAGGAAATTGAACGATAGTTGGTCCATTCAGCCACGGGATCAAACTCACGCTGCTTCTTAAAATTCAGCTTTTTTAAACCAACCAAGCACTCGCCTTCCATTTTTAATTTCACCACTTGCTGGTCAGTCAAGGCACTATTGCCAAATCGCTTGGCGATATCTGGATAACTATACTCATTTGCCAAGACGCTAGTCGAAAACAAAAAAGTGATTAAAATTAGAACCTTATTCATAATATTCCTTGAATGCCAAAGTCATTCTATCTTAATACTTCAAGCGTTTGACGCCAAGCTAATTGGCTTGTTCAATCGATTTTGTTGGCGCCGTCAACAAATTTGAACAAACTCACGGTTAGTCACACAGATCAAACAATTCGATCTTTTCTTGACTTAGATCAAATTAGGTTTACAATTTTCAGAAATTACTGAAAATTCAAAAATAATAGAAATTAGCATTATGACACCCATTATTAATTCACTTGTTATGCACTTTGGCGAAATGGGTTCCCGTTGGGGGCTCAATCGAACCTTAGGCCAAATGTACGCGTTAATCGTGCTCACCGAACAGCCACTAAATGCTGACCAAATTAGCGAACAGCTCAACATTTCTCGCTCAAATGTCAGTATGGGCTTAAAAGAATTAAAGGCGTGGAATCTGATCAAACTCAACCATATCCCTGGAGATCGCAAAGAATATTTTAGTGCGCCAGCCGATGTCTGGGAGATCGCTCGAAATTTAATGATCGAACGCCGTAAGCGAGAAGTTGACCCTACGTTAACTGCCTTGCGGGATGTATTACTTGAACACCCTAACAGCACTGAAGATCAATACGCTCAACAACGGGTGCAACAAATGCACGACTTAATAGAGCTGGTTACGCTGTGGAGTGACCAAATACAGCATATGCCAAGCGAAAAAGCAGCAACTTTGCTAAAACTGGGCTCAAGTCTACACAAAGTGCTGGAATTCAAAGATAAATTACTTAAATAGTCGCGATCCTTATCACTGATTTGCTATCGCCATCATGCTCAAAACGAGGTTATCATGATTGAACAAGCCATCGACCCACTCGCAAGCTCGCTAATGCTGTCGCGAATTCAGTTCGCTGCCAATATTAGCTTTCATATCCTGTTTCCAACCATCAATATCGCCTTGTGCTGGTTTTTGCTGTTTTTTAAAGTTCGCTACTTGCAGACCCGAGACAGCAGCTGGTTAAAAGTCTATCGATTTTGGGTGCGTATTTTCGCACTGACATTCGCGTTAGGTGTGGTAAGTGGCATTACCATGAGTTTTCAGTTTGGTACCAATTGGCCAGGTTATATGGAAACTGTTGGTAATATCGCGGGGCCGTTACTGGGTTATGAAGTATTGACGGCTTTCTTCCTCGAAGCCACCTTTTTATCGGTAATGTTATTTGGTGCTGGCCGAGTATCTGAGCGCGTCCACTTAATCGCAACAGCCTTGGTAGCAATAGGTACCAGTTTATCTGCATTTTGGATTTTAGCACTCGACTCTTGGATGCAAACTCCTGCGGGTTACGAGATTCGCGACGGTGTTGTTTACGCGGCCGATTGGTGTCAAATAATCTTCAATCCGTCAATGCCTTATCGAGTCGCGCACATGTTGCTGGCTTCTGGCTTAACCGCGGCATTTTTTATCGCAGGTATCAGCGCCTATCGCATTTTAAAGCGCGATCCAAAACCCAACGCCGCGAAGAGTTTAACGGTGGCAACGACAGTTGCGGTATTCTTAATGCCATTGCAAATGTTTGTCGGCGACCTTCACGGCTTGAACACGCTTGAACATCAGCCGGCAAAAATAGCAGCAATGGAAGGCGTTTGGCAAACCGACAGTCATGTACCATTGCTATTATTTGCTGTTGTAGATGAGCAAGCTCAGACCAATCAATATGCGCTTGAGATACCAAGTATGGCGAGTTTTATCTTAACTCATAGCTTTTCTGGTGAAATAAAAGGGTTGAACGAGTTTGTTGGCGAGCACCCGCCAGTAGCCCCAGTATTTTATAGCTTCCGTATCATGATTGGCACGGGCGTTTTGATGTTGCTGGTTGCGGCCGCTAACTGCTACTACCAAATTAGAAAAATATCTTGGCCTACTTGGTTGTTAAAAACAACTGTATTAATGACTTTTTCCGGCTGGGTGGCAACGCTGGCTGGCTGGTATGTTACCGAAATTGGCCGTCAGCCCTATCTAGTAACAGGCATTCTTAAAACTGCAGATGCCGTGACAAAAACACCTGCCGAACACATAGGCATTTCACTCACTATCTATTTAGTGCTTTACGCCGTACTTATTGTTGCCTACATCAAAACACTATTTGTTATGGCACATCGCGCGATAGCGTTAGAAGCCGACGATGTTCAAGAAAACTCAGCTAATCATCCTGAACATCAACTTTCAGACAACATGACTAACACAGGAGCAACGACTAATGTTTGATCAGGTAGATTGGTTACCCGTTGTTTTTATCGGCTTAATGAGTTTATCGTTCCTTATTTATGCAATTTTAGATGGCTATGACCTAGGGGTTGGCGTGTTACTGCCAACAGAGTCCGATGGCGATATTCAAAGCCAGCGAGATATGATGATTTACTCGATTGGCCCGTTTTGGGATGCCAACGAAACTTGGTTGGTACTGGCAGTTGGTTTATTGTTGATCGCCTTCCCTGAAGCTCATTCTATTGTTCTACAGGCACTCTATCTGCCTGTCGCCATTATGCTCGCAGGCCTAATCCTACGTGGTGTAGCCTTTGACTTTAGAACTAAAGCGGCTAGTAAGAACAAACGCACTTGGGATTTGGCATTCAAAGCGGGCAGTTTACTCGCTACCTTGATGCAAGGCTATATGCTCGGACGCTACGTGTTGGGTTTTGAGACGGGCGTGACCAGCTACCTTTTTGCTGTGTTAAGTGCCGTCTGCGTTACCGCGGGTTATTGTTTTATTGGCAGTGCTTGGTTAGTGATGAAAACCACCGGGCAGTTACAACAAAAAGCGGCCAAATGGTGTAGTAACAGCGCTTGGCTCACCGTGATTGGTATTATTGCTATTTCAATCACCAACGTATTACTTAGCCCCGAAATTTTTCAAAAGTGGCTAGGTGTACCGCAAGTGTTGGTGCTCGCCCCTATTCCACTACTGCTGGCATTTTTGTTTTTTACTTGTATTAAGTATTTACGCGCAGTACCAGTTGAAAATGACTATGGTTGTTGGTGGCCTTTTGCAAGTACCTGTCTGATTTTTGTGTTGTGCTTTTTAGGACTTGCCTATAGCTACTTCCCCTACGTAGTGTTGAATCAGCTCACCATTTGGCAGGCGGCGAGTGCAAGAGAGTCGTTGATGTTTATCTTTTACGGTGCTGCCATTGTATTGCCAACTATTTTGGCTTACACCGCGTTCTCGTATAAAGTATTTTGGGGTAAAGCCACTAAACTCGATTATTAGTTCACACTAACAGAAACTAAAAAGCCAGCGTCGATCTTTTAAATCTGCACTGGCTTTTTTTATCAGTTCACAGGCTTGCTTAGCGTGATAAGTAAATAACCAAAACTAGTTTTCATCAATGTGAAAAAAGCCTTGTTTAATTTTTTCTAATCGCTCGAGATGCTTATGGTGAGCGCGTAATGCTGCAATAGCAAATGCGCCAACAATAGCAAATATCGGTATTAGTAATGATAACGTTGCAGGGTCCAATAACTCCTTCAACCAATCCATGTAGTACTCCTTGTTACTCGATCTGTTTGCAACTGGTGATACCGGGATTATTTTACCCGGCATTGGTAGCAAATTATTCGTTCTGAAGAATATGACCGTTATTCTTCAAAATATGTTCCCCATCCATCGTAATCTATTTTTGTGCGGCTGGCTAATTCAAACATCACTTTTACTTCGTCAAAAATAACATCTTTATCTAATAGCTGGTCAGTGACAATATCAAAGGCAAATACTTTTTCGCCCGTTTCTAATTCTGCCTCTTCTGGTTCTTCTACTTCATAACCCATTTTAAAGGCGATAACCGCTGCCTTTTCTAAGACATCAAAATCTTGGCAAGAAAAGTGATGTTCAATAACATGGTAAGCCTCATCGTTAGTGCCATCAGCAAGCAATTCATCCACTAAGGTATTGCTGTAATCCATCCATTCTTGTAATTCTTCGTTTGTCATTTGTCTCAACTCACTCATTTCAAATACTAAGACTTGGGCTTGTATTCAGGATATGGAGAACCAGATTCTTCACTAATCTGATTAATTTTCTCCGACATAATTTGATAGGTTTGATCGGTAATCTCGCGAATTTGCTCTCGACCACCTTGCGGTACAGCAATCGGTGGCAAGAACTCAATAATGATTTTACCATTGTTCCAGCGGTTCAATTTTACTTTTCCGTGTAAATTGCTGATACAGATAGGCACTATTGGTACCTCAGCTTGCATAGCTGTGCGAAAGGCGCCAGTTTTGTATGGCAACAATCCTTTACCGTTGCTGCGTGTGCCTTCTGGAAACAACCATACTGATAGGCCTTTTTGCTTTATTTTTTCTGCCGTTGCCGCGATTGTTCCCATTGCCTTATTCTTGTTATTCCGGTCAATTAAAATATTGCCGGTTAACCAATACATTTGGCCAAAAAATGGGATCCACTTCAGGCTTTTTTTACCAACACTGACAGTTCTAGGCAAAACAGCACGGCTGACAGTAAATAAATCATAAGTATTTTGATGATTAGCAATATAAACCACTGGGCCTAACTTGCGAATTTCATCTGGCACACGAAGCTCTATTTCTAAACCCAACAGCTTAGATGCCTGTGACAACCTCACTCCGAATATATGGACATTATTTGGTTTAAACGGTCTAAATAAACAATAAATACAGGCAAAAACCGACAAAAAGACCAAATACAATACAACTAGAATGACACGAATAACTGCTAACAATGTTGTTTCCAATTAAAACAAGGTTAAAAATAGCCGCGTATTATACACAATATGTGGTTTTGTTGTGGATCTTTATCGGCGGTTTTTTACTCAGCATTGACTATAGTTAGAGCAATAGATAAGAGAAAATTTACACGACAGGAACGCCGATGTCTTATAAAAACCAGCCGAGAAATATTGTCGAGTTTCGCTTTTTAGCAGAACCGACCGATGTCAATTTTGGTGGAAAAGTCCACGGTGGTATTGTCATGAAATGGATAGATCAAGCGTCTTATGCTTGTGCCGCACAATGGAGCAAACATTACTGTGTAACAGTTTCCGCCAATGCTATTCGGTTTATCAAGCCAATATTAGTAGGCCAACTCATCAGTGTTGAGGCGAGAATAGTTCACACCGGCAATACAAGTATGCATATATACGTAGTAGTGCGGGCTGGTGACCCAAAAGAACAAGAACGACAAGTGTGCAATCGCTGTTTCATTACCTTTATGGCGGTTGACGAAAATGGCAAGCCAACGAGAGTTGATCAATATATTGCTGAGTCTGGTGAAGACAAACAACTAGAACAAGTGGCAATTAATGGCAAAGAGTTCGCGAAAAAGCTCGATTTAGATTTTGAAACACTACTTGGTTGGAAGTAGTCTTGCTTTGCAATAAAGTATTATCAAGACGGTTTCGTTATCGTTAATTTAATAGCCCCCTGTACAAGCAAATACTGAGCAATGTAGTAGGTAGTCATTATAATAAGAGCCTGTTGCTCAATTGGGGCTATAAATTTATCCCAAGCAATCAAGCTATCCGACACCAAAAAGCTTAACGCTCCATAGCCAACTAGCCCGATTTGTTTACCAGCAAAACAAGCACTTAACGCCATTGCCGTCAGTACCATAATGTAAATCAGTACCGGCCAACGCAATTCAGCCAGATTAGGCATCAGTAGCCAATACACGAATGCGGCACCAACTATAATTGACACAGCGACAATAACTTTAGACCACGACCAATTGAACAAGCGCCAAAACAAGCTTTGATAGCAGATTTGGGCAATTAAAAAGGCCCCTAAGCCAAAAACAAAACTATGCTCAAAATTAAGGGCCAGTAGCACATCACCAAGCGCTGAAAAGACTAGCGCACCAACGATTGATAAATGAAGCTTTCCAGTATTTTGCCACCGATAAAACAACAGTAAAAACAAAACGGGTAATGCTTTAAAAACAAATTGCAGACTATAAGGCTCAATGGTCAAACTGAGTAAATAGCCAACCGCAAGTAACCAAAATACTGCGGCCCCGTGCGCCGGATTTATTGACTTCACACACTCACCTAAACAAGAGTAGATAATATCATTTCATCATCTAATCACAGCAAATGTAGCCAATCAAGCTTATTGCACAAATGAACAATTATTGTAATTTAAAAACTAGAACAAATAGCGCCAGCAATCATTATTTTAAATCACCAATAACGGCACGCGTTTTTTCTTCCAAGCTTGACAAGCCCGCTTTTTGACCAAGTGCTATCGCTTCTTGTTCAGTTACCTTGCCTTGTTGAAACGCATTAATTGCTAACAAAGCGCCAACTCGATTACCACTGGCACAGTGTAAAACCACTTTACCGTCTTGTTCAGCCAGCGCCGCTGCTAACTTATTGGCATTTTCAAGACTAATACCAGCGCCGCCGCTAACCGGAATATGAACGTACTTAATACCTAAACCTTCAACCACCTGCTGCTCATCAAAACCTTCGAATTCACCCTCGCCTCGAAGGTTAATAACTAACTTAACGTCGTTATCAGCAAGTTTTTTAAAATCGCTAATCATTGGTTGACCACCAGTAATAATTTGTTGATCAAACGCTTTCGCGTTGTACATAGACAGTTCTGACAAGTCTAGCTCATTGCTAGCAATAGCCAAGTTAGTGGTTACCGCAAATAAAAATGCACTAAATAGATAAGCTAATTTGCGACTAGTCTTATGGTTAAAACGAATCAAAGCGTTCATATAAGTTTCTCTTTATCTAAATAATTTATTGAGTTCGTTTACCAAAGACCTGACAAACCTGGTTTAAATCACAACGGATCGCATAAACATTTTGATAGCCTAAAGCAACTAAACTCTGCGCTGCAACACGAGCGCGTAAACCTTTGGCACAGTGGGTGATAACGGGTAACGCTTTATCCTCAGGCAGTCGCTTATCTTGTTGAGTCAAGTCGCCTTTAGGAATATTAATGGTTGTTAGTGCCGCAAGAGTACTAAATTCTTTCGGTTCTCTAACGTCAATAACAACTGCCCCTTGTGCTGCTAAAATCTTTGCTTGCTCAGCGTCAATGGACTGAAAGCTCGGATTGTCGTCACTAAAGCCGAGCTTGTTTAACAAACCAAGCATAGGGCATAAATCAACGATGGCAGATAACACTAGTGCAAAGCCAACAAACCCGGCCAACCAAAGCCATAACTGGCTGTGTAATAATGTTAGCGTTATCGATAACAGAACCAAACAGCCAATAATTAAACGAAAAACTCTTGTCGCACTCACATTACACTCCGCTTTTATTACTCATTAAATAGTTTAGGCTCTAGGCCTTAAAACTGAGACCGTAAACTTGCACCTTGTAGTCTTGGTCTCTGTTTATATATTTTGGTCACAACTGCTCTAATTAATAGGATAAACACAGCTGCTACCACAAACATCAGAAAACACTAAATTAGCAAACCCTAATATTAAGTATATTAGGTTTTACTAATTTATATTGCAAGTATAAACTTGGCATTACTATTCCTAACTTATCGATTAAGCCGCACAGTGAATACTCTTAGTCCAGAACAATTAAGCGAAAATGCTCATCGCGTTGCCGAGATTTTAAAACAAATTGCCAACCCCAATCGCTTGATGATTTTATGTGCACTTGCCCAACAAGAGCTGTCCGTTAGCCAACTCAATCAACAAATTGATTTATCTCAATCGGCGCTTTCGCAGCATTTGGCTAAGCTTCGAGAGCACGGTATTGTTTCGACCAGAAGAGCATCGCAAACCATTTATTACTGTGTTACCGAGCCAAGTATCAAAGTACTACTTGAAACCTTGTATCGAGAATTTTGCTCAGCTGCTGATCAATAATTTCTCGTTCAGTGAACGAAAAGTATAAAAACCAAGTTCTCTTGCATCGAGATAGGCATTGAGTTAAAACTCATTGATAGTTTTAACCACCAGTAAAAAGAACACACAATTTCATGTCCAACGATATGGCAAATAAACCTGCCGCAGAAAAAATCAAGAGCGCTACCGCAAACAACACGGGCCTATCAATAAAAAACGTGACGCCAAAACAAGGCTTACTGAGGGCTGTCCATTGGTTAGCGCCTGTTATTGATCGGGTAACGGGGCTTAAACAGCTCGATAAACTGTACCGTAAACATCAATTTCACGGACTAGAAAAGGGACCATTCACCGAGCGATTTCTCGAAGCATTTGAACTAGAGCTAAAAACATCAGACGCGGAGCTTGCTCTGATACCAAAATCAGGAGCTGCCATTGTTGTTGCCAACCACCCTTTTGGTGGTGTTGAAGGTGTCGCGTTAGCTAACGTTTTGAACAAGTTACGCCCTGATGTTCAGATTATGGCGAACCGCGGCCTGTCAATATTTCCCGGTCTCGCACCGTTTTTTATTTTTACTAACCCGCTAAAAACCAATGCCGATGGCAATAGCCAATCGTTAAAGGCTTGTTTAAAACATCTCAAAAAAGGCGGCTTATTGGTCTTGTTCCCTGCAGGTCGCGTCAGCTACCCTGCAGATAAAGAGAGCCCAGTCACCGATCATAAGTGGCACCGCATGGTGGCAATGTTAGCGAAAAAAGTGCAGTGCCCTATTGTCCCAGTCCATATTTCTGGCCAAAATCGCGATATTTTTTATCAACTTGGCCTTGTTTACTATCGTTTTCGCTTATTGATGTTGATTCGAGAAATGATCAACAGCAAAGGCAAGCAAATTCCCATTAGCATCGGCAAACCTATTAGTACTATGACTCATAAAGCCCTAACCAATAAATCAGACCAACAGATTACCGACCTGTCTCGCTTGCTTACCTATTTACAAGCACCTGAACTAAAAACCCAATGGTCTGAACGCGTTAACCCAGTAATGCAGCCGTTGGCACCATCAATTGAAGCAACAATACTCACCGAGGAAATTGAGCAACTAGCAAGTTCGCAAAAGCTCAGCAGCTACAAGAACCTCAGTGTCTACTTTGCAATGCGCTCGCAAGCACCCAATGTGATTGAAGAAATTAGACGCTTGCGGGAAGAAAACTTCCGTCTGGTTGATGAAGGCAGCGGTACGCCAAAAGACGGCGATGATTTCGACGACACCTATACCCACTTGTTTATTTACGATCACGACGCCGAAAAAATTGTCGGCGCATATCGCATGGGTCAAACCGATAACTTGCTTGAACAGTCAGGTCAAAGCGGTATTTACCTAACCAATATGTTTAATTTCGATACTGACTTTGTTAATCAGCAAGCACCTTGCTTGGAAATGGGTCGTTCATTCTTAATCGCCGAACAGCAAAAAAGCTTCCATGGCTTATTACTCTTGTTTAAAGGCATTGGCGCATTTGTTAAGCAATTCCCTCGCTACCGCACCTTGTATGGTACAGTGTCGTTGAGCACACAATACCAACCGTTGAGCGTAATGCTGATTGAACAGTTTATGGTAAAAGCCGAAAACCGAGTCGCGGTCTCAGCTAAAAAAGCATTTGCACACCCTGTCCCGCCAGAATTAAGTAACTATTTAGCACAATACGGCAGTGATATTGATGTTTTAGACTGGCTGATCAGCCAAATTGAACCCGATGGCAAAGGCGTGCCAGTATTAGTAAAGCAATACCATCAACTCGGCGCCAATTTCCACTGTGTTGCTATTGACCCCAACTTTGCCAATACTCCGGGTTTGTTATTGAGTGTTCACTTACCCAATACTGCAGAAAAACTGCTTAAACTATATTTAGGCAAAAACTATCGTGACTACCTTGATTACAACGGACAGTAAAACAGAGACAAAAAATAAGAGGTTTCACCACAAGGAGAAACCTCTTATTTTATTAAAACGTTAAACCGGAAAACTAAAAGCTGACTTTAGTTTGGCATTCTGGTGAAGTTAAACTATGACAAGGACTGCCCTGATAATAATTGAACTGCTGTTGATGCTCATTTAACGTTCTATTGACCGCTAAGTGGCAAAAACTCACCGAACAAGCATCTTCTCGATGCATACACACTGAATAAGCGCTTCGCTCTGGCAAATGACTGGCGTGATAAGCGATGAAGTCATTGGTGGTTTTTGGCGACAACTCCTCGAAAGTACGATATCTCGCGGCACTGACTTCAGGAAAATTAAAGCCCGAAGACGTCATTGGGCTTACGGCAATACTTTTAGTAAAATTTTCTCCGTCCCAATCAAATTGCATGACATTGCCATTCGTTTCACTGAGATCGTCGGGAAAATAACACAAAACAAATGGCGCAAAACGCTGCAGTGGTAATTCAGCAACCAACTCATCAATTGTTATTGCTGATTCACTTGTCAGTTTTTTCAATAAACTGACAATAATTTGTCCACGACTAATCGGATTTTCTGGTGTATGTAACACTTGCGCTTGATAATTGTTTAACAAACACAAGCTCGCACCTGTTTGAGCAAGCGCTATCCAAGTACCGCCACCTTGAGGGTCTATTGGTAAAGCAGCCTCTAATGCTTGATCAAAAGCTGCAGGAATGGCTAATTGACGAGAGCGCTGTTCATCGCGATTAAAAAAGAGCTGGTAGCCGTTAGGCTCCAGTCGCCATGTTAAAGTACACACAATGAGTGATAACTAAGCGTTGTCTTGTTGGCGCAAGTAGCTCGCCGTCGACGGCGCTAAACCAAACTGCTCAGACGACTCTCCGCCTAAACCTTGGTGAATCATTTTCATCGTCGCATAATGATGAATCGCGTGGCTACAAGCAAACATTACTTCACGCCCAAAAGTACTAGTCACAGTCATCACATTGTCAGTGCCAATACCAACGTTAGAGTGAACCGTTACCGTTTTCTCAAAAGTTTCGTCAGGCACTGCCGCCAACCAAACTTTCAAGCTTTCTAAGCGCATCAATGCTTCTTTTATATCGCGTTCAACAACACTATTGCGTTGGCGTAACTCGTAATCTACTACCAGGCTTTCACTGGCAAACTCTAAAGCAACAAAATGATCAATGATATGTCGAACATGACCACCAATTGCACTAATTAACCCTTCTGGAACCGCAACATACTGTGCCTGGCTCAATTTTGACAAAAAATCGATACCTTGTTGTAACGTTGCTATGTAATCGCGCTGCACTACCTCAATAACCTCAGTAAAAATGTGTCCTTTCATAGACCTTAACACAAAAATATTTCTTTCATGTTAAAAAGATAAATTTTCTTGATAAATATCACAGTTTTTATATCGCCTAGCCCAATCAGCCCATATTGCACAATTTTGTTGCTTAAAAGAAAAAATTGCGCTTGATAATTTGCAAATTTTTCAACTAATCATATAGTTATTTATGATTAGACAAAGGAGCTGAACAACATAGCCCACACTTATAATGTCAGTATTAAAAATACTTACTGCGAAGTCATTTGTGCTTTACAAATAAAACCAAACTATAGTATCAATGGTTTACGTGTCTTTGACGAAATTTGACAAGCACATAAATCTTACTAATCAGTTAAGTAAATACCAGTACAATGAAATTATCGGAGATGGAACTTGCAAGATAACGCTATTCACAAGTATTTGACCCGCATCATGATCATTATTGTGCTGTTTGTCATTTTACTCTACGTCGCACTGATGCAAGTCAGTAAAGGTGCTCGCTTTCATCAACTCAATTCGCTGCATCTCAAATACGTCGTTGAACTAAAAAGCCGACTCGCCAACCACTCATCGACGCTCGATTTTAATATTGATGACATTCGAGAAACTGTGCTCAATATTCGCCAACAGCCAGCTGACTGTTTAGCATTAATTACAAGCTTTGACCGCACAGTCATGGCCTTAATAAAAACAGATAATGCCATCGCTCTATGTCACGCCGACCTGGCGACAGCAGATCAAGTACTAACCATAATAGATGAATATCAAAACGGTGCATTTTCCGCACAACAGCTATACGACGAACTCTACAAAGCTTCGGCGGTTTTCACACAAAATTCAGCTCAATTTGAAGAACCAATAACAGCGACTGTCGAGTTTATCGTGACCTCATCCATTGTTTCATTTGGTGCGGTCAGCTTATTTATGGTGTTCTTTGTCACCTATGCTTCAAAAGCGATTAGCTCAACGGCAAAAACTATGGTAGAAACGACCGAAGCGCTAGAGCACAGTGAACAGAAAAATAAAAAGCTCGCTCACTACGATAGTTTAACCGGCCTGCCAAACAGAAATCTGTTTAACAAAGAACTCAAACAATCCCTGCAATTAGCCACTGATAAAAATGCTAAGCTAGCCCTGCTCTTCATCGACTTAGACCGCTTTAAAAACGTCAACGACTCACTTGGACACCAAGCGGGAGACGAATTAATTCGAAATGTCGGCCAACGATTAAACGACAGTATTCGAAGTTCAGACACGCTCGCGCGCATTGGTGGTGACGAATTTAATATACTTTTGCCGGGAATAAAAAGCGCTCATCAAGCTGCGATTGTCGCCAACAAAATTATCAAACAACTTGAGCAACCGTGTGTTATCGCGGGCCATACCGTATACGCCACGGTTAGTATAGGGATCGCAACGTACCCTGAAGATGCACAAAGTGCTGATGACTTACAAAAATATGCTGATTTGGCGATGTATCATGCGAAAGAAAACGGTCGTAATAAATACGACTTTTACGCAAAAGAGTTAACCGCATCAGTAGATAAAAAGCTCAAACTTGAGCAACACTTGTACCAAGCGATCAATGAAAAACAATTCGTACTGCACTACCAACCGATTGTCGACTTAAAGACCATGAAAACACAAGGTGCTGAAGCCTTGGTAAGGTGGCAACATCCGGACATTGGCGTCGTATCGCCGGCTGATTTTATTCCGCTCGCCGAAGAAACTGGTCTAATTGTTGAGTTGGGCGATTGGATTTTACATCAAGCTTGTCAAACCGCTAAAAATTGGATTGAAAGCTGTCCAGACTTTTTTATTTCAGTTAATGTTTCGCCGTTACAATTGAGGTCAAAACACTTTCTCGACACCGTTCGCATGGCATTGCACGACAACGGTATTCCAGCCAGTGCTTTACATATAGAAATAACTGAAAATCTCAAAGTTCATCAAGACCCTGCTACTCTCGCCCTATTTAGCTATCTTCACAAAATGGGCGTCCACCTATCGCTAGACGATTTTGGCACCGGCCACTCATCACTGTCTTACTTACACAGTTTGCCGTTTGACGTTCTAAAAATAGATAGGTCATTCTTAACCATGCACAGTAATGAAAACAAAACCAATATAGTGTCTTCTATTGTCACCATGGCGCACGGTTTAAAATTAAAGGTCATTGCCGAAGGCTTAGAATCGGCAGCATGTCTTGAGTTTGTCACTGGTGTTAACTGTGACTATGCCCAAGGCTACTATTTAGGTCGACCTGTGCCGGCAGAAGAGCTTGAATACAACAAAGTACATGCCTTTCCGTCATTGCAACAGACTAAAAGCGCCTAAACCGAACATAGCGATACTATTGGTCATTTTGTGAAGTTCGCACTATCGCGCTCGCCCGTTTGATCAAAAAGTAACAAGCGCCTAATGCAACAATGATAAAGCCTAAGCCAACAATCGCCATCGGGTCGTACTTTTCTAAGTCGAGTAAAATGACTTTGCGAGCAACGGCAATAACAGCAATCAACAAGACCACTTCGGCGTGAATCACGTTTTTCTTAAAATACATTTCAATTGATTCATGCAGCTCAAAACCAATCAAAATAATAAAAACAAAACCAAATATTCTAAACAACTCGTTAATTTCGAGAAACAGTACGCTATCTGTTGAGTCTGTAATTTCTTCAAACAACACAATAGCAAGCTCAATAACTGAAGCGAAAACAATTATCGACGTTAAGAATAAAACGAAAACTGTCATCCACTTTTTCAGCGTTCTGGTAATAGTTAGTACTCTGCTAATTTCTTTTTCCATCGGACTAAATCCTCGTAACCATCGCGATAAAAATCACACAGGGTTTAGCGTTTTATAAAATAGATTCACGTAGATAAAGTTAGTCTAGGTCAAAGACTTTTGCCTTATTTAATAATAAATTGGACAAAGCAAAGACAAGATCTTATAAATTTAACGTGGCGTATAACGGTATTGTGATGAAAAATAAATCGTTGGCCTAAACTAATTAGGATAGTTTCAAGTTTTCCCGTCAGATAATCATAGAGGAATGTGTACGTTGACAGAGACAAGTACAAAAACAGCAACGCACGATATACCCCTATCTAAAGAACAATCTGTCCGCAATGCGATAGCAGCCGAGCAATATCACTTTTTAGATTGCCTAGTCAGTGCCGTCTGGCTCTACGACATTGAGAACTATCACATTATTTGGGCCAATAAGGCAGCATTGTCGTTGTGGGAAAGTGAAGATTTAGCCGAGCTAGTCAGTAGAGACTTTAAACCCGGTTCGTCAGATGCTGTTCAACAAACCTTAATTGATTATCAGCAAATATTTAAAACCGGTAAGTCGCTCTCTCGCGTTTGGCGTTATTCCCCCAAAGGAATCCTCAAAGAAGTTTATTGCCAAATGTCCGGTTACCTGCTGCCCGATGGTCGCATCGGGTTACTGACAGAAGCGATTACCGTTGATCTTATCGACAACAACAAAAATGCTAGTTCTGTTATTACTCTGTCAACCTACCACTTAGACGGCAGCTTTATTTCGGGTAACCCACCATTTTTAGAAACGCAAAGCCCAGATTACCAGCATCTCGAATCACTGTTTGTTTCAAAGCAAGACTACCAAAAAGTGCGCAACATTATCGACCACACAGGCCGTTTTGAAGATGACATTCAAATATTCGTCAACCAACAAATATTGTAGCATCGATTGATTGTTAGCTATAGCGAGCAAGACAACATTGACACAACCTTATTGGTGCAACAGTTCAATATCGACGAGCGTAAACGCAAAGAGTTAGCGCTCGAAAAAGATGTCATTACCGATCCGTTAACTGGCTTACTCAATCGTAGGGGCTTAAATAACGCCGTCGGCCAAAAAGATAGTTTTGTTATCTTCTACCTCGATCTAGACGGTTTTAAACTCATTAACGATTCTCTTGGTCACGCCGTTGGCGACCAAGTGCTTCAACATTTAGCCGCTAAGTTAACTGGCTCAGAACTCAAACACGGCCTTGCTTGTCGATTCGGCGGTGATGAATTTATCTGGCTGGTTGATGAAGACAAGCTGACAACGAGTATCGAAGCAACCGCTAATTTGTTATTTCAGGTCATGAACGAACCATTTTTAGACAATGAAGGAAGGCCAATAAAAATATCAGCCAGTGTCGGCATTGCCAATTACCCTGCAGATGGCAATGACTTCAACGAACTTATTCTCAAAGCTGACGCCGCCATGTACCTTGCTAAAAAGCAGGGTAAACACCGCTGGGTAAATTATATTTCAGGGATGGAAAATACCTTACAGCGCCATAGTATGCTCGCGCAATACTTGTATAAAGCGCTTGATAACAACGAGTTTAGTCTGCACTACCAGCCCATTATTAACACCAAGACCAATACAGTTGATTCACTTGAAGCGCTGCTGCGCTGGCACAACTCTGAAATTGGTCCTGTGCCTGCTGATGAGTGTATAAAAGTTGCTGAAGAAATTGGCGTTATTGTCGCACTTGAACAATGGGTTATTGCAACCGCAATTGCTGACATTAAAGACTTTCAAAAGGTTTTTGGCAACCAGATAAAAGTAGCGATTAACGTTTCGAGTCACTTTTTAGCAAATTCAGCCTCTATCGACTTTATTGTTCAACAACTCGCAGTGAATCAACAAAATATATCGTCGATTAATATTGAGCTCACCGAAAGTGCCTTACTCGCAAATTTGAGTCATGAAAATAATATGGCTCAGCAGTTTAACCAGCAAGGCATAGCGCTGAGTATCGATGATTTCGGCACCGGCTTCTCATCGTTAGCTTACTTAGATCAAATCCCAGCTAAGTACATCAAAATAGATCGTTCCTTCACCAACAAAATTGAGTGTGATTCCACCATGCTAATTGGTATCCAACACTTAATACAATCTCTTGGCTTTAACACTATTGTTGAAGGTGTCGAAACCCTACAACAAGCCAAAATACTTCAAGAAATCGGTATAGAGCTCATGCAAGGCTATGGTTTAGCAAGACCTCAACCATTGTCCTACTATCAACAAACGTGCAACCTAGCTAATCTAGTATTAAAAATTTAACTGTTAACTAGGCACCAATCATGAACTTTTCGAGGTTATAGTTCTTCTTGCTCGGTAAGGTGTCTAGTCATACGCTCTTTAATTGCGCCATCAAGCTCAACTGCTTTACCGCTTTTCTGATCCATAACAACAAAGGTAATGTCAGCATCAGCAACTAAAATGTCTGTGCCTTTCACTGTAATTTTTTGATTAAATACCGCACTTTTTCCGCCTATTTTTTTCAGCCCCGTATTAATCGTTAACGTTTGCCCCATGGTCGCGGCAGCACGATAATTAATATTGATGTTAACAATCACCCAAGCTAAACCCTTAGATTGAAAATATTCAATATCACCAGTCTCTTCGAGATACTCCCAACGAGCCTCTTCCAAAAACTCTAGATAACGAGCGTTGTTCACATGCTGATAGATATCTAGATGAAAACCTCTCACTTTAATTTCTGATGTGTGACTCATAACTCTTTCCTATGATAAATGATCTTACAATCACTCTTATCTATGGTCTGATCAGTAAAATAAAAGTCGTAGCTTTGACAAATTAGTTATCTTCATCATAAGCCTCGCGAATAAAAGAAGCCTGCAAATCACTTACGCTTGTTACTACCTTGAGGTTTATATTGGCTTAGGCAGTATCCTCGGCTAACGTCACTGCTACGCAGCGCTTTGTGTTTAGTACTTCGCCCTGAAACGCGCCTGCGCCAGTTGTTAAAGCTTTTTCTATTGAGCTGACTGCGCATTAGTTTGATCACTTGTGCCTCAGTCAGTGAATAAAGCTGTTCAATTGCCTCAAACGGAGTTCTATCCTCCCACGCCATTTCAATAACCCGAGAGATATCGGCCCTCGACAACACCGTCATAACGCATCGCTCCCATTAAAACTGTTGCCAAGCTCGGCATAAGGTAAAAATAATTGCCGAACATTTACTTGCGCGTTCAGCTTAGCTGCTAGCAGATAAAGCCCAGCTGTCTTGCGGTGAATAAAGATGGCGTCAACCGGTGGCGTGTGCCATTGATGTTTTTCTCGGTTAATCGCCAAGCCTTTGTCTTTGATTTTCTGTGCTAAACCACTGTTGGCAAAGTCGTACTCACCATCTACGTCGAGTGGCTGACAAGCCAGTATCAGTACATCAAGAATCTGCTCGAGATAATCACAGCTAATGTCATCATCAAAAAAACCTATCGCTTTAGCGGCCTCAACCATAGCGCTTTTATCTCGTTTCATGCCCGCGGTGATTAGTTTAAGGTAACCAGTGCTTACATCCTTTGGAATCTCTCTAGTCGCGCCAAAATCAAGTAAAACAACGCGGTCACTCTCCTCTTGATATAAATAATTAGCAAAATTAGGATCGGTTTGCATTAATCGAAAGCGAAATAGCTCATCAAAAAACAAGGTAATCAACTGACGGATGACTCGGTTTTTAGTGGCCTGAGGTTGGTTGACAATGGTATCAATCGCAACCCCATCGAGATATGACATCACTAAAATTTCACTTTGACTGTAGTCTGGATAAACCTCTGGAATAACGAAACAGTCACTGGTTATTTGACTGCGATACAAGTCGATGTAGCTGGCTTCTAAGCGATAATCAGCCTCCGCCAATAACTGCTTTTTGGCTTCAGCCAATAACTGATCAATCTGAATGTGCTCAGGCAGTAAACCGGACATTTTTAATAACAACGCGACATTATCGACATCACTATTAATCGCTTTCGCAATGCCAGGGTACTGCACTTTTACCGCAACTTTTTCGCCAGAGTCTAAATAGGCGAGGTGAACCTGACCAATCGATGCCGAAGCAAACGGTGACAATTCAAAATGGCTAAAGCCGTCGAGCCAATTGTCACCCCAAGCCATTTTTAGCTCAGCAACTAGTTGTTTGTGTGGCATAGCACTGGCGTTATCGCGCAGTGTTGCTAACAACTGGCTCAGCTCAGGGGGTAGCAAGTCACCAGCATCCATCGACAACAGTTGACCTAACTTCATTACCGCACCACGAAGTTCAGACAGTTTACTGGCTAATTGTTCAATATTTCTCGGTTGTAGTAAGGAGCGTTTTAATGATGGCGATTCACCACTGGCAAGTTGCTTTGCTCCAGACAAGACAACATTACCAGCAACTTTAGCTGCCAAACTGCCAAATGTGGTTAATCTAGCCAAGCGAGAACTCGGCACTTTTTTAGGGCGGTGGCTGAAGCTTTTATTCGATTGTGACAAGTTGGTTTCCGACAACGGCTAAGTCTGGAAATTTACGTGATAATCGCCAATCCTGATCAAATCACATTGCCAACAATTGAACACTTGCTCGATTTTAGTGAGATTTTATCTTAAAAAGGGTGTGCGGTTAATGGAGTAATGCACAAAACGGTTACTGCTGTTACTGCTCTGCTAATTGCTCGCTTAACGCGTCGATAATGCGCTTATGACGCATCTTTACTGCCGAGAGTTTCATATCACTAATATCGGCAATTTCTTGAAACTCTAACCCAGTGCGGTAACGCAAAAGCATAATATTGCGATCGGTAAAATTAAGGGTTTCAATCAAGTCTTGAATAATTTGCTCAAAATCGTCATTGCCATTATCAATACTAACACTGGGCTCTTCGAGCTTTTCTTCGTCTCGGTAAAAATCCTTTTGTCGCTCTCTGAGCTTATTAATACATTCGTTATGGGCAATTTTAAACAGCCAAGCTTGAAAGGATACCGTCCATTTGAAGTTTTTTAGGTGCGACAAGACCTTGATGATAGTTTCTTGAACTACATCCTCTGCATCGGCATTGTTTTTGAGCAGTTGACTGCAATAACCTTTGAGTTTAGGTAAATATGGGCCAATCAACTGCTGAAAGTGGCGGGTGTCATATGGCAGGTTTTCCTGCACTAATACGACAAGCTCACGCTCATTCTTTATCGTCAAATCCGATATCGCCTGCGCCTGTTGATTTAGTCACTTTGTTAGCGAGTAAAAAGGTATTGGGCACCGTAATTACATCGCCATCAGCGGCCATAATTTTACAAGCGACACTACCGATACTGACGAGCGTACCTTTAATGTCTTTGATGGCAATGGTGTCACCAGTTTTATACATTTCGCGCAAGTAAACACCGGCAACAATTTCTTGTGCCATAGATTTGGTGCCGATACCGAGCGAAATTGCCGCCGCCAGACCAACACTGGCAATAACCACAGAAATAATGGTGTTGACCAATGACACGTCAACATCAAGTTGAGTAATAGTTAACGACAAGGTGATAACAATAATGATACCGCGGCTGACTTCAGCGACCGAGCGACCGTAATCAACACCGGTATTTTTCGACGCGATTTTTACGCCGTTATAAACCACCTGAGCAACAACAAAACCGGCAATTAATACCGCTAATGCCGCCAGCAATTTAGGCAAGAATAAAACAAAGGTATCAATCATGCCCGAGAGAATAGTCAACCCCAAAATATCCATGGCGGCGAGTAAGAAAATCAAAAAAGTAAAGGTCGAGATAATCGAAGCAATAATGTAGCTGCCAGAAATACTCAACTCCATTTTTTTAGTCAGTTGATCAAAACCGAGTTTTTCCAACAAGCTATTAAAACCAAGCTTAATTAGTCCTTTGTCGATAAAGCGCTTGATCAATGAAGAAATCAGCCAGCCCAGCAAGAGAAACAACAAGGCGACAATTAAGTCTGGAATAAAGGCAACAGCTTCTTGCCAGATGGCAACTAAGCCAGAATATGTTTTGTCAGTAATGGTTGAAACTTCCATTATTTGCTCCTGTTTTTAGCCATGGTTTTAAACACCGGCTTTAATAAATTCATAAAAATGCTGGCAAATACTACCCAGATCGATGCCAAGCCTAATGAGATAAAATCTTTTCCGCCCTGCTCAACACTCACTGTTGTCACGGCGCGCTGTATTAATTGCTCATCTGAGCGTTCAAAATTCTGCTCAGGTTCAGCCTGTAAGCCTTTTCGCAGGCGTTGTTCTAAGTCTTGCATGTAGATTCATCCAACTTTTTTGCTGAGTTAATAAGTTAACGCAGCAGTGTTCAAGAAGTCACAATTTAATGCGTCAATATTCAAAACTGTGTCATTTTGCCAGCTGATCTAAGAGATAACACAAACTTTTTTGAAAAAAATAAAAATAATTTGTGACTTTTGCCAAAGCCCGTCGTTATAGCCCCAGTAAATTAATTTTCTACTCGCAGTTTTATATACCCAAACTGCCTCAGGATACATGATTCAGCGCTGTCACAGGAGCCTAGTATCAAGGCGCAGCTAGCAGGAATGGTTGCTCCCTTTCAATTAGCTGCAACGCGGAGAGTAAGTTCCTGTGAAGCGCCCGAAGGGTTGGTTTAAAAGACGATTTATACAGCGTTATTGATTTTAACAAGGGAATAACCATTCTTTGCAATCAATGCCTTGTCTAAATCGCTTTTAACTCCAACTGAACAGGCATCTTGAGGTAGCTTGGGTATCAAACTTTTTATCAATTTTTATCCGACATTTTATTGGACATATAAGACCTCTCAGAAGGGGAATGGAGCTTTATCATGAAAATATTAAAAATCTCAGCATTAGCCGCTTTAATCAGTGCACCACTTGCGGCACAAGAAACCGATCGCCAATGGGAATTAGCCGTTTTTAGTGAATACGTAAGATCAGCCTCTGCAAAAGAGTTTTTATCAGACTGGCAACAAGTTGAAGCTGGCGGCTCAATTGGTCTTGATTTACGCACTGCTATTAATGAGTACTGGGATGCTCGCGCTGAATTTGCTTTCACCAAATACGACATTCGCAATGGCAACGGTATTAAAGACTCAAACCGATACGGTTTAGACGCGCTTTATCATTTTTATAACAGTGACTTATACGCCTTTGTCGGTTACAAGCGCTTTAACAACGTCAGACACTACAATGCAATCAACGTCGGTGCTGGTTACAACTTTCAGTTAAGCGACAAAGCAAGCTTATTCACCGAAGCTGCAATATACAAAGATGTCAACTACGGCTATATCGACCAAGGCATAAAGCTTGGCTTTAAATACAGCTTTGGCGCCACTAGCCCAAGTCCAGTTAAAACCAACACACAAACCGATTACACTGCACCCGCATCAACTTCTGAGCCGGTAAAGCCTGAGCCAACAAAAACCGTATTGGATAGCGACAATGATGGCATTAGCGACAATATTGACCAATGCCCTAATACACCAACCACCGACAAGGTAGATGCCAACGGCTGTACTTTATTCAAAGAAAACCAAGTAGCAATTACCTTGGATATTAGCTTTGCCAACAACAGCTCTATTATCAAAGCCAGTGCGATTAACGACATTGAGCGCTTAGCGCAATTTATGGACAAGTACCAAGACACTAGCGTCGTCATTGAAGGACACAGCTCGGCCGTGGGTAACGATAACTACAACTTAATGTTGTCGCAAAAGCGCGCTAATGCAGTTAAAGCAATGTTAATTGAAAAATTTGATATTGCTGAAAATAGGCTAACCGCTAAAGGTTATGGCGAAACCCAGTTGTTGTCAGCAGGTAATAGCGCCGAAGATCATCAACTCAACCGTCGCGTTGTCGCTCGCATTGAGACCATAGAAAAACAAGCGATTCAAAAGTAATTACATAGACTATACCCAAACTACTTCAAGATACGCAGTTCAGCGCTATCACAGGGATTTAATATCAAGGCGCAGCTAGCAGGAATGGTGACTCCCTTTCAATTAGCTGCAACGATGAGAGTAAGTTCCTGTGAAGCGCCCAAAGGGTTGGTTTAAAAGATAATTTATGCGGCGTTATTGATTTTAACAAGGGAACAACCATTCTTTGCAATCAATGCCTTGCCTAAATTACTTTTAATTCCAACTGAACAAGCATCTTGAAGTAGCTTGGGTATAAAAACCGATTGGGGAGTTTTGTACTCCCCATTTATGAAACATTTGTGTAGTCATTGATTTAACATTGAATAAATGTGACTGTAGAGACTACTCTTAAGAAACTAAGTTTAGGAAAAACAATGAAAAAAGCAGGATTAATCTTATCAGTATTAGCCTTGAGCGCATGCTCAAAAGTTACCCAAGAGAACTACGATAAGCTAGAGTTGGGTATGGACAGTGAAAAAGTGAGTGAAATACTGGGCACTCCCGCTGAGTGCTCAGAAAACTTAGCCACTAAAACTTGCCTGTGGGGACAGGAACAAGGCAGTTATATTCAAGTATCGTTTGTTGGCAACAAAGCAGCGATATTTAACAAAAACGAGCTCAAATAACAGGTTCAAACTACTGAGCTATTTAATAATGCAAATCAGTGCATTTATCAAAACTGCACTGAGTTGTTAACGTTAAAGACAAAACAACAATAACTGAGGGTAAAACTCATGGATACAATAGTAAACTGGTTCAATGACAACCAAGGCCTTTTGATCGAGTTCGGCATCAAACTTGTCGTCGCATTACTGATCATTTTTATTGGTAAATTTATTTCAAAACTGATTAGCCGTGGTGTCAGTAAAGTGATGGCCCACAAAAAGGTCGACGATGCGGTTATCTCGTTTATCGCCAACTTGGTCTTTGGCATCGCCTTTACCATCACCATCATTGTCGCGATTTCGCACCTTGGCTTTAATACGTCTTCCTTAGTAGCCATTGTTGGTGCCGCCGGTTTAGCAGTTGGCTTAGCACTGCAAGGTTCGCTGTCTAACTTTGCTTCTGGCGTATTAATTATTTCTTTTAGACCGTTTAAATCAGGTGACTTTATTGAAGTCAGCGGTACCTCAGGTATCGTCGAAGAGATTTTGATTTTCTCTACTAAATTGCGCACGCCAGACAACAAAACCGTGATCATTCCAAATGGTGCAATTACTAGCGGCACTATCACTAACTACTCGACTAAGCCGACAAGACGCATCGATTTGGTGATTGGCGTTAGCTACGACGCTGATTTACAGCAAACCAAGACCATTTTAACTGACATCATCAACAGCGACGAACGCGTGCTGAAAGATCACGACAACACAGTTGCAGTGAGTGAACTTGCCGATAGTTCGGTTAACTTTGTTGTTCGCCCTTGGGTAAATTCTGGTGACTACTGGCCAACCTACTTCGATTTAATGGAGCGCATCAAAATGGCATTAGACGAAGCTGGTATTGAAATTCCTTACCCGCAAATGTCACTACACATGAATCACGGAGACAAAAATGAAGCTTAAGTTAACCCTCAGTGCGCTTGCATTATTACCACTAGCGACCTTTGTTCAAGCTGAGGAAACTGAAGAAAAACCTGCATTTACTGCCTCGGCAGAGTTTGGCGCTTTGTATCGCACCGGCAATACTAAAAGTGCTGACATTAAAACGGGTTTATCGCTGCGACACGAGAAAGATAAATGGCGCAGCTCAGCAAAGTTCGATTTGTTAGTGAGAAAAACTGAGGAAACCAACAGCAGTGGTGAAGAAGAGTTTACCACTTCTGACCAACGCTGGAGCTTAGACGGTAAAACCAACTACACCTTGAGTGCAGACGGCAAAAATTACCTCTACGGTAACCTCTACTACAGCGAAGATAGATTCAACGGTTTTGAGAGCCAAAGCACCATTTCTGGTGGTTGGGGTCGTCGCTGGATCGACACTGAAAAAACTAAGCTCGATATTGACATTGGTCCGGGTTTTAAACGAGATGTTTTAGAGGCAACAGCTTCACAGCCGAAAGACACACAAAATACCTTTATTGTTCAAGCACAAGGTTTGTATACCCATCAAATCAATGAGCATGTTGAGTTTAGACAGCTACTTAGCGCCAAATATGCACCTAAAAGTGGTGAAAACAGCATTTACAAAAGTGAATCCTCAATTACGACTAAGCTAATTGAAACGATTCAACTGCGCTTTGCTATCACCATAGATCACAACACCGAAGTACTGCCGGGCCGGGAAAAAACTGACACTCAAACGAGCATGACGCTGGTTTATAACTTTTAATTGAGCATCAACAAGGACGTTGGTAAACCGTGAGGAATTATTATGAGTTCAAACAATATTAGTATTTTAAATTTAATTTTAGCCATTTTATTACCACCACTTGGCGCATTTTTACAGGTTGGTTTAAGTAAGCACTTTATTATTAACCTAATATTGACCTTGTGCGGTTTTTTACCGGGCGTTATTCACGCAATTTGGCTGGTGGTAAAAAACAAAAAAGGCTGAGTTTCAGCGACTAATTAAAAAACACTTTTTACAAAGAATAAAACAAAGGAAAATCAACATGAAAAAAATCGCAACACTTGTCTTGGCATTATCGTTCGGCCTTGCTGGCTGTGCACCAGAAGTTGGCTCAAAAGAATGGTGTGAAGATCTAAAAGAAAAAGACAAAGGCCAATGGACTGCTGAAGAAGCTAAAGACTTCACTAAGCACTGTATTTTTTAATCAGTAATCGCTAGCAGTCGACTGTTGCTGACATTTGGCTGCTAGTTTCACCTCTTTATTGACCGCCCCAGTAAATTTATCTGCAACCACTCAATAAAATTCAGTAAGACCTCGACAAGCTTGAGCGATTTTCCCCCTTCAAGCGACCGGTGCTATCACAGATAAACTAACGGTAAAAACGCTAATCATGGTATCCTAAGCAAATTCATGTAGCGCCAGCTATTGCCAGCATAAATCCCCTTAATTTAAGAGCCTTGTTCATGCCAAATGCGTTCTCCTCAACCAAACTATCTAGTGCTTTATTGGAAAACCTAACAAGCTTGGGTTACCAGCAAATGACCGACATTCAAGCACAGTCTTTACCCTTGATTTTGGCTGGTCGAGATGTCATCGGCCAAGCAAAAACGGGCTCAGGTAAAACCGCAACATTTGCTTTGGGCTTGCTACACAACTTAAAAGTAAAACGTTTTCGCGTGCAAGCACTAGTGTTGGCGCCTACACGAGAACTAGCCGATCAAATCGCGGTGGAGATACGCAAACTCGCGCGAGCAATTCACAATATTAAAGTACTGACGCTGTGCGGTGGTTCACCGATGGGGCCGCAAATTGGCTCACTAGAGCACGGCGCTCACATTATTGTCGGTACACCAGGCCGAGTAGAAGAGCATATTCGAAAAGGCCGATTGTCATTAGCCGAGCTCAATACGCTAGTGTTAGACGAAGCCGATCGCATGCTCGACATGGGTTTTGAACAACCGCTTGAATACATAGTGTCAAACTGTCCAAGTGCTCGACAAAATTTATTGTTCAGTGCCACTTACCCGGCCAAAATTGAACAATTAGTGAGTCATCTTATGACTAACCCGGTGAAAGTAGAAATTGCTAGCAGCCAAGATAACAGTGCGATCGACCAATACTTTTACCAAGTAGATAATAACGATCAACGGCCAGATGCTGTCGAACGCTTGTTGTATCACCATCAACCAAACTCCGTGATTGTGTTCTGCAACACAAAAATAGAGTGCCAAGCACTCGCCGATAAGTTACTACAACAGGGCTTTGATTGTGCTGCGCTGCACGGTGATTTAGAACAAAGAGACCGAGATCGCACCCTTATTCGATTCGCCAATAAAAGCTTAGTGGTTTTAATTGCTACCGATGTTGCTGCCCGCGGTATCGATGTCGACGACGTTGATATGGTGGTAAATTACCATATTGCCCACGATCCAGAAGTCCATGTCCATCGCATTGGCAGAACAGGACGAGCGGGTAAAACAGGGCTTTCATGTTCACTGGTCAGCCACAAAGAAGCGCATAAAGTGATTCGACTTGAAGAATATTTGAAGCGCGAGATTTCACCAGAATCATTGCCTGCTGTTGATATAAACCCTGTTCTTGTTCAAGCTCAAATGGTGACACTGCAAATTGACGGCGGTAAAAAGAATAAACTTCGTCCGGGTGATATTCTCGGCGGCTTAACCGCAAATCCAGCGATTAAAGGCGATCAAATCGGCAAAATAAAAGTACAAGCTACGTCAGCATTTGTCGCTGTAGATAAAAAAGTTGCTAAGCAAGCACTTAAAACCATTAGCGAAGGAAAGATGAAAGGCCGAACCTTTAGAGTCAGAAAAATTAGCCGTTAAGACTATTTCCCTGCTTATGTCTCTAAAATTATGTCCTTAAGTACGCAGCGGCTCGACCATTTTTTAGCGAAACAGTGCCAAATATCAAAAGGCAAAGTGCGACTACTGCTGGCACAAAAGCGCGTTTGTGTTGATGGTACGGTCAATTGCAGTATCGAGCAGTCGGTAAATAAATTCAGCAAAATCTCTCTCGATGGCACTGTTTTGCAAGACAACCCTGCCTATTACGTTATGCTACACAAGCCCGTCGGTGTGGTTTGTGCCACCAAAGACAAGCAACATTCAACGGTTATTGACCTACTACCTTTTGACTTTAAAAACCAACTGCATATTGTTGGTCGACTCGATTTAAACACCAGTGGCTTAGTGTTATTAACCAACGATAGCCGATGGTCAGAGGCAATCACTCAACCTGAGCAAAAAATTGAGAAGACCTACCAAGTCACACTAGAAAAGCCAATAGATAACAGCTACATCGACGGCTTTAAGCAAGGTATGTATTTCAAATATGAAAACATCACCACCCAACCTGCTGATTTAACAATAATCAATCAGCACTGTGCTCAAGTTATTTTAACTGAAGGAAAATACCACCAAATAAAACGCATGTTTGGCCGCTATCGAAACCCTGTTGTTGGCTTACATCGCAGCCAAATCGGTGATTTAACATTAGATAACAGCCTAACGCCAGGCCAGAGTCGCCATTTAACTGAGCATGAAGTGGCGCTTTTCAACAAAGTCTAAAACGAAAAAGCCACTGCATTACTGCAGGGGCTTGTCGAATATGTGAGTTAGCCTATAAGCCGGGTTCTGTATCTCTTCGTAAGAAAAGTGACAATCATTCGTCTAGGCTTTAAATCGCGCTATGGACCAATCAAGCCGGGTCAATGATACTAGTCGGTTTCAACGCGAGCCACGCACTTACTATTAAAAGTAAATAAACCCTAATTGGTTTTGATCTGGGTGCCAACAGGCTTTAACACCCTGCTGACAACTGTTGTCTTTGTCTTCTGTCCCATCGCCAAAACGAAAAAGCCCCCGCATCGCTGCAGGGGCTTGTCGAATATGTGAGTTAGCCTGTAAGCCGGGTTCTGTGTCTTTTCATCAGAAAAGTGACAATCATTCGTCTAGGCCTTAAATCGCTCTAAGGCTCAAGCAACCTACCCGGTTCCAACGCGAGCCACGCCATAAGGAACCCTATTTGGTCTTGCTCCGGGTGGAGTTTACCCTGCTGCCAACTGTTACCAGCGGCCCGGTGCGCTCTTACCGCACCCTTTCACCCTTACCGGTATTTACAAGAAATACTTAGGCGGTCTTCTCTCTGCTGCACTTGTCGTCGGCTTACGCCGCCCAGACGTTATCTGGCACCCTGCTCTGTGGAGCCCGGACTTTCCTCCCCTCTACCTGTCTATTTCAGCCGAAGCATCAATACAACGATAAAGCAGCGATTGTCTGGCTAACTCGGCGCGTATTCTACCTAAGCTGTGCCATAAGTTAAAGCGAGTTATAACAATATTGCCAGTTAGAGCTGGCAACAATGGAAAATGTAATGGTTAAAAATGCGTAAGCTAATCTGCCCCGGCAATCACTAGCTGCTGTTTTAACCAAGCAATGGCCTCTGCTTTGTTGGTAAAAAACTGACTGTTTTGTTGTTCCAACACAGTTGATTGACGCATGAAGATATCGCGATAAACCAGTGATTTAACCAAATACGCTTTCGCAATCAGCGGTCGAGATAATTGCCAAATGTGATCGATATCCAAACTACTATAGGCATCAGGAGTAGCCCCTTCAATATCAACGATATCAATGAACATGCCAAAAGGTTGTTTATCAAAGCTCAGAATAAGATCTTTGGTTTGCTTTTGATAAGCGAGACTGCCTTGTTCGTTAAAGCTGCCACTTAGCTTACAGCAGATAATGTTGCCATCGAGGCTAACTTCAAACTCACCGTGAATATTCATTGTTAACTCGTTACATTGCTATAGTTAAATCGTAGAGCTTATTCTTTTTAATACCGTAAAGTTCAGCGACTATGCCACACGCTTTTTTCTTCGGCATTTCGTTAACTAATAATCTCAACGCTTTTTCTGCTTCTGGTGGAATTGCAGTAGGGTCAATTTGATGACCTTCAATAATCAATACCATTTCACCTTTGAGCTGATTGGGATCTTGTTTAAGCCATGCCAATAAATTTTCCGCACTATCAGCATAAATTGTCTCGAAGGTTTTGGTTAATTCACGGGCCAAAACAATATGTCGTTGGCCACCGAGTTCATCAACGATATCAGTAACCGTATCAATCGCGCGACGCGGCGCATCGTAAAACACCATAGTGCGAGATTCGTTAGCCAAGGCCGCAAGTGTCGACTTTCTAGCGCCCTGTTTAGACGGTAAAAAGCCCTCAAAAGTAAATCTGTCGGTCGGCAGGCCAGCCACTGACAGCGCAGTAATAGCTGCGCAAGCTCCTGGCACTGGAACAACACTCAATTGCTGCTGTCGGCAGTAACGCACCACGTGAAAACCGGGATCACTAATCAATGGCGTTCCGGCATCAGAAACCAGCGCAATACTCTGGCCCTGGCTGAGTAAGTCAGCAATGTACTCTTGCCGTTGCCTTTCATTGTGATCGTGTAACGACAGTGTTTTGTTTTTAATAGAAAAGTTTGCCAACAACTTTTGGGTGTGGCGAGTATCTTCACAAGCAATCAAATCAACTTGGCTCAGCACATCTAACGCTCGTTGGCTAATATCGCCTAAATTGCCAATTGGTGTTGCAACAATGTACAAGCTGCCTTTTGCTATTGAAGACATTGGATGCTGAGATGATTCAGATACTTGTTCAGAGGATGAGCCTTGATTGATTTGATTTATCGACATAGCGTGTACTGAGGTTGAGACTAAAAGACAGGGGCATTATACTCCTAGTACTTAACTAAATTCATGCTAAATTATTGCGGAACCTTCAGTGCAGTTGATCCAGTCAGTACGTTTACCTTATCTATTTACCGCATGTGCGCTTATTTTATTGGTTACCAGCTGTGCCAGTCCAAAGCGCGAGCAAACTAAAACACCCACAACCTCACCGACAAAAACAGTGCAAACTGCGCCAAGCCAATCAGCAGCAAGTTTACTTGCAAGTGCAAAAGCACTGGCGCCAGCACAAGCCATTAAGCAACTTATTGGCGCCAACCGTGCCTATTTGCAAGAAGGCAGTTACCAGCAAGCACTTTGGCTTGCTAGTAAGCTCCAAAAAGTTACCGACGATAGCCAGCAAAGTTATCAACTCGAAGTCATTGCTGGACAAGCAGCACTTGGCTTAGATCAATTATCACTGGCGTGGCAACACCTGCAAGCTGCTCAGCAGTTACTTGAACAACAAACTGAATTAGCGCATTCGTTGACTTTTTACCAAACCCTCGCACAAGTGCAAGAGCAGCGAGGCTTAGCCATAGCCGCACTAGCAGCTAAACTCAGCGCCTTTGCGCTAAATAACAATGCAGATGAAACAGAAATTAGTGATATTTGGCAGCGCTTCAGTGCCTTGTCGCCGTGGCAACTAACCGAACTAAAACAACAAACCATTCCTTATCTCAATGGTTGGTTGCAACTAACTCAATACGCCAACCGATTTGGCGACAATAGTGCTCAGCTGATTCGTTACTTGTCACAATGGCGTAATCAATATCCAAGTCATCCTGCGCAAGCACTAATTCCACAATTAGAAGCACAGTTAAACGATGTTGATAATACCCGCTTTAGTAAAGTTGAAAATGTCGCTATCCTCTTACCGCTATCAGGCCGCCAGCAATTGGCAGGTAAAGCAGCACAAGAAGGCATTTTAGCTGCTTATAACAACAATAACTCGGTGACCTTACACTTTATCGATACCAACCAGCTCGACTACACCAGCTTGGCGAATAAATTCGACGAGTTGCAAGTTGATCACGTGATTGGCCCACTGCTCAAACAAAACGTCGAACGCTACCTCGAGCAAAGCGGATTGAATTTGCCCGTGTTACTGTTGAACATTCCCAATCAACAACTCGCTGACAATCAAGTCGCCATTTCAATGCGCCCCGAAGACGAAGCAGTGCAAGCGGCGACCCACTTGAGTACCAAAGCTTATCAGCAACCTTTAGTGTTGGTGCAAAACGACGCCGTCAGTCAGCGTATTGCCGATGCTTTTATCCAGCAATGGCAACTGATTCTAGGTAAAAAACCTGAAACACTAGTGTTCGACTCAGGTAGCAATATGAAAGCAAGCCTAGAGCAAAGCCTTGGTGTTAAACAAAGTGCAGACAGAATAAAACAGCTGAACCAACGAATCAGACAAACTCTAGAAACAGAGACGCGAAACCGCCGCGACATCGATATGATTTACTTGGTCAGTAGTCACCAAACGACACGATTAATGAAGCCGTATATCGACGTCAATATCAGCCCTTTTGCCGATCTTATTCCCGTCTATGCAAGTTCACGTAGCCATAGTGTAAAAGCTGACCGTGATACTTTTCGTGATCTAACGGGGCTAACCTTTAGTGACATGCCGTGGCGCTTGGCCAGTAAGCAACAAAACAAAGCGCTCCAATCGACCAGTAAAGCGCTATGGCCAGAGCGCAGTGATAGCTTACAACGCATTTTTGCGATGGGTTTTGACAGCCTTGCCTTAATTCAAAAAATGACGTTAATGAAACAGCGAACTTATATCCGACACTTTGGTCAAACTGGCAGTCTTATGCTAAATAGCGATAATATTTTAACCCGCAGCTTGATTTGGGGACGCTACTATAAAACTAAAGTTACCGAAGTTGCGCTTAACTAGCCAACGGTCAAAACAAGCAGATATCAATGCCAGCAATACCGGCCAAATTGCCGAAGGCATTGCCGCACAGTATTTAATAAAACAAGGTTTACGACTGCTTGAAACAAACTTCTCATCCCGCTTTGGCGAGATCGACATCATCATGCAAGATCGGCAAGCCTTAGTCTTTGTTGAAGTAAAATACCGAGCCTCTAGCCAATTTGGTGGCGCAATTGCAGCTATTTCAGCCAGTAAACAGAAAAAAATTAAACAAACCGCCGCTTTTTACCTGCAAGAGCAGGAATTAAATGCCTATAATACCGATCATAGATTTGACGTAATTACCCTAGACGGTAATATCAACAAGCCAGAAATTAACTGGCTGACCAACGCTTTTTAATTGGAGCTCTTTTAGATGATAGATCTAATCAACAATAATTTTACCGAAAGTATTCAAACCAAAATTGCAGCGAGCGAAGCGCTTGCTGGTCCAATCGAAAAAGCTGGCATGATCATGGTCAATAGCTTGTTAGCGGGTAATAAAATTCTGTCTTGTGGCAATGGTGGCTCTGCTGGAGATGCTCAGCACTTTTCGTCGGAATTGCTAAACCGTTTTGAAACAGAGCGTCCGAGCCTTCCAGCAATTGCGTTAACAACCGATAGCTCAACCTTAACCTCAATTGCCAACGACTATCACTACGACGAAGTTTTTTCTAAACAAATTCGTGCACTAGGTGCCAATGGCGATGTTTTACTGGCAATTTCTACTAGCGGTAACTCAAAGAACGTGATTAAAGCAATTGAAGCAGCAGTTGCCCGTGATATGCCAATTATCGCGTTAACTGGCCGTGACGGTGGCGACATCGCGGGCTTACTAGGCGAAAATGACGTTGAGATTCGCGTGCCATCTTCTCGCACCGCGCGTATTCAAGAAGTCCACTTATTGGTTATTCACTGTTTGTGTGAAATTATCGACACAACCTTGTTCCCGCAATCTGACGCCTAACTTATTTCAACCGCAGGAAAGTACCATGAATTCCTATGCATTAACTAAGTTGTCGCTAAAAAAGCTCGCGATTATTTCGGCTACCGTGGCCATACTACAAGGCTGTGTCGGGGTTGCCGCAGTTGGTGTCGCTGGTGGCATTAGCGCGGCTAATGACGAGCGCAGTATTGGTGCCCAAATAGATGATCAAACCATTGAGATCAGTGCTTACGCTAAGCTCGCCGAGCAAGAAGGTTTGAGTAAACAAACTCGCGTTCAAGTCACCAGTATCAATGGCAGCCTATTAGTTGTTGGCCAAGCACCCAATGACTACCTGAGAGATTCAGTGTTAAAAACACTGAACCAAGTGAAAGGCGTTAAGCGCATTCACAACCAGTTGCGCATTGGCAACAAAACTTCATTGGCCACTCGCAGTCATGACACTTGGTTAACTTCTAAGGTCAAAACCGCACTGTTTGCCGACGACAATGTCCGCGGAAACAATATCAAAGTGGTAACCGAAAACGGCGAAGTGTTTTTAATGGGCTTAGTAAGCCAAGCAGAAGCAAACAAAGCCGTCGACATTGCCCGCAACGTTTCTGGTGTCAATCGCGTATTCAAAGCGTTTGAATACCAATAAGCTAAGTTCTGGATAATAAAAAAGCGCACCTCAATGCGCTTTTTTGTAATCATTGCCTAGTCAGTCATTAAGAGTCTACTTGATCACTTTCAAACTAGGTCGACCTTTTGGTTTTTCTGACTTAGCTGCTGGAGCTTGGTTATCGTCATCGGTCGACGTTGTGCTATCAATAGCACTTAAACCCGGCTTTTCTGGTTCTTGCTGCTCACTGATATCAGCCAGCTCAGGCTGTTCTGTATGCTCGATGGCAAAACCAGTACCGGCGCCATTTTCTTTTGCGTAAATAGCGGCTATTGCGCCGTATGGCACAACTAAGTGCTCAAGTTTACCGCCAAAGCGCGCGCTGAACTCAATCAACTCATCACCCATAGCAATCGCGCCAACAGCAGAACTAGCAATATTGAGAATGATTTGATCGTCTTGGGCATAGCCTTGAGGCACGATTACACCATACACAGTAATATCGACTGCAATATAAGGTGTTAAGCCGTTGTCGGAAATCCAGTCGTAAAAAGCCCTAACTAAATAGGGCTTATTCGATGTCATTTGTTCAGACATAAAGTTATTGAAAACTGAGATTAACTAAACAGAAGACGAAAAACGCAATTCGCGCTCAGCTTCAGTTAATGACGCTTGGAACGACTCGCGTTCAAACAACTTCAACATGTAAGATTTGAACTCTTTTGCGCCTTGGCCTTCAAGCTCAATACCCAATGCAGGTAAACGCCACAATAGTGGTGCTAAGTAACAATCAACTAAGCTGAATTCTTCGCTCATAAAGTAAGGCGCTTCGTTCAAAATAGGCGCAACACTTAACAAGCTCTCTTTAAGCTCTTTACGGGCTTTTTCTGCTTCTTCAGCACTACCTGATAAAATCACTTTTGCTAAGCTGTACCAATCGTTTTCAATGCGGTGCATCATTAAACGACTGCGACCACGTGCAACTGGGTAAACAGGCATTAACGGTGGGTGTGGGAAGCGCTCATCGAGATACTCAATAATGATATTGGCTTGATACAAGGCCAATTCGCGATCAACTAATGTTGGTACTGAACCGTATGGATTTAAATCAATTAAATCTTCCGGTAAATTGTTTGGCTCTACTAAGTGGATATCAACACCAACGCCTTTCTCAGCAAGGACAATACGAGTTTGATGACTGTACATGTCATCTGCGTGTGAGTATAACGTCATTACCGAGCGTTTGTTTGCAGCAACTGCCATAGTATCTCCAAAGATATGCGCTTTATGCCATCCCAGCGGCGCACGAATCTGTTCATCCTAAACAAGGGTTCAATAAATAATTGCGCTAGGCGCAACGTGGCCGCATATAATACTAGAAATTGTCGAAAAATTAAAACAGGTCTGACCAGAAACCTGATTGACTCGATTTCAACTGTACAATAGCGAGTAGTCGCTCTTCACCGATTGAGCTCTGTCAGACTTTAACGTCTTTATAAAAAACAAAAAGGGCAGCTTGCGCTGCCCTTTTACTATCTCGTTGGCTTGCGATTAATGAACGTCGCGCCAGTACTCTTTCTTCAAAAAGTAAGAGAGGATAAATAGAATCACTAAGAAACCAATAACCCAGTAGCCTAACGCTTTACGCTCTAGTTTGTTTGGTTCTGACGTGTACTCTAAGAAGT
This sequence comes from Endozoicomonas sp. G2_1, assembly GCF_017744155.1. Taxonomy (GTDB): domain Bacteria; phylum Pseudomonadota; class Gammaproteobacteria; order Enterobacterales; family Alteromonadaceae; genus JAGHQT01. The sequence continues at coordinate 279,827 of NZ_JAGHQT010000002.1, forward strand.
TGGTCAAATCACGCACAAACTCGTCGTATTCTTCTGCTGTCATGCTACCGCCAGTAGCTGGTTGCAAGTTACCGTGCTCATCGATAGTTTGCACGCCTTGTAGGCCTTGCAATACGTGTGGCATACCAACGTCTTTGAAGACTTTGTTGTTTACGCCAAACGGACGCTCAGGGTCAACATAGAATGACTTCAAGTAAGTGTAAATGTAATCTGGAGTCTTGCGAAAACGCGCTTCAAGGGTTAAGTCTGGTGGTGTACTACCAAACCACTTTGCAGCATCTTTTGCTGGCATAGTGTTAGTAATGTGATCACCCACTTTTTCACCGGTCGGCATCCAGTTTTCTTTACCTTCTTTCTCATCAATACCCAAATCAGCAAAAGTGCGATTGTAGCGTTGATACTGAAGCTGGTGACAGCCTAAACAGTAGTTTAAGTAAGATTTAAAACCGCGTTTTAACGACTCTTTATCAGACAAGTCATTATTTGCTTTTTCTAAGTCTAACGCTGGGCCAGCAGCTGATGCCAGCATAGGCAATACAGCCAAGATTGCTAAAAGAAACTTTTTCATTATTTAGTTAACCTCTCAGGAACTGGCTTAGTGTTTTCGTTTTTACTGTAGAACCAAAGCGCTACGAAGAAACCAAAGTAACCAAATGTTGTAATAGTACCAATTAGGTTATTTACAGGTGTTGCTGGCAACGTACCTAAAATACCTAAAATAACAAAACAGATAGCAAACTGAGTTAGGTTAAGTAAGTGCAATTTGCTGCGGTAGCGAATTGACTTAACAACACCGCGGTCGAACCAAGGTAATGCGAATAACATACCGATTGCCGCAAACATCAAGATAGCACCGATTAGCTTGTCTGGAACAACACGCAAGATAGTGTAGAACGGACCAAAGTACCATACTGGCGCAATGTGCTCAGGTGTTTTCAAACCGTTAGCTGGTGTAAAGTTTGGCGCTTCTAAGAAGTAACCACCACCTTCAGGGTAGAAGAACATTACCCAACAGAACAAGATTAAGAAACCGGCAACACCCATAATATCTTTTACTGTGTAGTACGGGTGGAACGGGATAGCATCAACAATATCGTATTTGTCAGCGTACTGTTTGTGGAACTTGAACTTGCTTTGTTCAGCTTCTGGAATCGTACCTTTCTTCTTCTTGATTTCAACACCTTCTGGGTTGTTAGAACCCACTTCGTGTAACGCAAGAATGTGTAAGAACACTAGAACAACTAGAACAAGTGGTAAGGCAATAACGTGTAACGCGAAGAAACGGTTTAACGTAGCACCAGAGATAACGTAGTCACCTTTGATCCAAATCGTTAATTCTTCACCTACTACAGGTATCGCACCAAAGAGCGAGATAATTACCTGTGCGCCCCAGTAACTCATGTTACCCCATGGTAATAAGTAACCCATGAAAGCTTCAGCCATAAGTACTAAGAAGATCAACATACCGAAGATCCACAGTAATTCACGTGGTTTTTGGTAAGAGCCGTACATTAGGCCGCGGAACATGTGCATGTAGACAACAACGAAGAATGCAGAAGCACCTGTTGAGTGCATGTAACGCAATAACCAACCGTAATCTACATCACGCATGATGTATTCGATTGAAGCAAACGCACCATCGCCTGATGGTTCGTAATTCATGGTTAACCAAATACCCGTAAGAATTTGGTTAACTAGTACTAACATGGCTAATGAGCCAAAGAAGTACCAAAAGTTAAAGTTTTTTGGCGCAGGGTACTGAACAACGTGTTTATTCATCGCTTCAGTAACAGGTAAACGCTTGTCAATCCAAGCCATAAAGTTAGCAAACATTAGGCTTCTCCTTGTCCAACACCTACCAATAAGGTGTTATCGTCTGGGAATGAGTGCTCAGGTACCACTAAGTTAGTTGGCGCTGGTACACCTTGGAAAACACGACCGGCCATATCAAATTTAGAACCGTGACACGGACAGAAGAAACCGTCAGTAACGCCTTCAACGACTTCGTTGAAATCGCCTTTGCGATATGTTGGAGCACAACCTAAGTGAGTACAAACACCTAATGCCACCATAAATTCAGGTTTAATTGAACGATGCGCATTCTTTGCGTACTCTGGTTGTTGCGGCTCTTCCGAATTAGGATCACGCAACTGGTCATCAATCTTAGCTAAGTCAGCAACTGTTTGCTCGGTACGACGTACCACGTAAACAGGCTTACCACGCCATTCAGCGCGAATTAGCTGACCAGGTTCAATTTTACCGACATTAACTTCAACTGGAGCACCAGCAGCTTTCGCTCTAGCACTAGGATTCCAGGAACCAATGAAAGGCACAGCCACACCGACAACACCTACACCACCGACAACCGAAGTTGCAGCAGTTAAAAAGCGTCGACGGCCGTTGTTAACGGGCGCATTGCTCATTCAAACTCTCCAATAATATTTATACTTAACACTCTGAAAACTCCCCCCCAATAATCAGGCGTTTATCTTCGTCAAAATATTAAGCAAACTTGCGACAAAAATTGTTTCGATCATAAAGAAAAGCCCCTTTTTTTACAAGGCAATTCCTCTTGATTACTTGCTCTAAAACAAAAAAAGTCAGCAAAAAATTAACAAACAAACACCGCATTACAAATGAGAATTATTCACACATTAAAATCAATAAAATTGCGGTATTTTGACTATCGATTTAACGAATGAGCGAAGAAATTTGATCAAATTTCAACGTCGGTTAGGAAGGTCTATTGATATAAAATTCAGGCATAAAAAAAGCCGACATAAGTCGGCTTTTTGCATAATAGTATAAACGGTAAAATTAACGTTTTGAGAATTGTGGACGTTTACGCGCTTTGTGTAAACCAACTTTCTTACGTTCAACTTTACGAGCATCACGAGTAACGTAACCAGCTTTGCGAAGTTCACCGCGTAAGCTTTCATCGTACTGCATCAATGCACGAGTAATACCGTGACGAATTGCACCCGCTTGACCTGTGCTACCACCGCCAGAAACAGTGATGTTTAAGTCAAACTTTTCTAACATTTCAACTAACTCTAACGGCTGACGAACAACCATGCGAGCAGTTTCACGACCGAAGTAAGTCGAGATGTCACGTTTGTTAATTGTAATTGCACCACTACCAGCTTTCATGAATACACGAGCAGTAGAACTCTTACGACGACCAGTACCGTAATATTGATTATCAGCCATTGCTTACAGCTCCAAAACTTGTGGTTGTTGTGCCGCATGCTTGTGCTCAGCACCTGCATACACTTTTAGTTTACGGTACATTTGACGACCTAAAGGACCTTTAGGAAGCATACCTTTAACTGCAAATTCGATAGCACGCTCTGGCGCTTTGTCGATTAGCTTTTCAAAGCTGATTTGCTTCAAGCCACCAGGGAACTCAGTGTGAGAGTAGTAAATTTTACCCTTCGCTTTGTTACCAGTTACTTTTACTTTTTCAGCATTTACAACAACAATATAGTCACCAGTATCACAGTGTGGTGTGTACTCTGGCTTGTGCTTACCGCGTAAACGACGTGCAATTTCAGTAGCGATACGACCTAAAGTTTTACCTTCAGCGTCCACTACAAACCATTCGCGTTGAACGCTTTCTGGCTTAGCTACAAAAGTTTTCATTAATCAAAAACCCAAATAAAAAATGTTACTTAAATGACAACGAGTTAAAAACCCGACTGTCGGTTTAAAAGACTACGCTGGTACCCCTTCGAGTATCGAGTCTGTCGCTTAATTCTCGGGAAAGAAATAAGCATTTGTAACGTAGGGAGCGCAGGATTATACAGAAGTGAATTAAAAAGATCACGACTATTTTTTAATCTTTTTGAAAAAAATCAGCACGCTGACAAAATATCGCAACGCGCTAATCAAGGCGCGTTTAAGGCAAGTGTTCGCTGGCGAGATAATCGTGTGACTGCATCTCTTGTAAACGACTTAAACAGCGTTTAAATTCAAAACTCAAACCGCCATGGCTGTATAACTCTTCCATCGCCACTTCAGCAGAGATAATTAAGTTCACTTTGCGCTCGTAAAATTCATCGACTAGCGCGATAAAACGACGTGCGGCATCGTCACAGTCGACATTCATTTGTTTAACATTAGCCAATAGTACGGTGTTGTATAAACGGCTGATTTCCATGTAATCACTCTGACTGCGGGCGCTTTCACACAGCACAGCGTAGTCAAAGTGGGCAATGCCATCACCCACTGCATTCACAGTTAATTGACGGTGGTTAATCTCTATTTCGATATCAAACTGACCATCGTCACAAGAGAGCTGCTTAAAGTAAGTCGATAAATTAACATCGGCTTGTTTATCTAAGGGGTAGTGATAAATTTCTGCTTGCTCCAGTGTTCGCAAGCGGTAATCAATGCCACTGTCGACGTTTACTACTTCGGTATGTTCATTAATCAACTTGATCGCCGGTAGAAAACGCGCCCGCTGTAAGCCGTTTCGGTATAGCTCATCAGGAATAATATTCGAAGTTGCCACTAAGGTAACATTACGAGCAAACAACTCTTCAAATAACATGCCTAAAATCATGGCATCGGTGATGTCTGAAACAAAAAACTCGTCAAAGCAAATAATACAGGTTTCAGCAGCGAATTTGTCGGCGATAATCTTTAAAGGATCAGACTTGCCGGCAAGTTCTTTTAATTCATCGTGAACTCGATGCATAAAGCGATGAAAGTGCACTCGCATCTTATTGTTAAACGGCAAACAATCGTAAAAGGTGTCCACCAAGTAAGTTTTGCCGCGACCTACGCCGCCCCAAAAATAGAGGCCTTTGACCGGCTGTGGTTGCTGTTTAGCAACGACCCGTTTCCAACGATTGAGTACTTTTTTAAAGCCAGTCACCGGTAAAGGTTTGTTTTGCAGGTCTTGAAACAACCGCTCTAAATGTTTAACTGCGTTTTCCTGCGCTGCATCGTATTGAAAATCATCGCGTTCTAAGTCTTTTCGATATTTTTCTAACGGGGACAAATTAATCATTGAGCTACCACAAACCACTTGAAAAAATAAAAATTACTCGTATATCTACGGGTAAAGGCGCGCTATAGTATGTCTTATATCTCAACTAGAATAAAATACTATTCTCAGAAGTCGCGCCAATCTGCAAACGCAATTGGCATCAGCAGTTTCACAATGTACAAATAAGGTTATTCAATATGGAAGTCGCTATCGATTTAGTTGTTTTTTTACTCGGTGCTCTACTCGGCTTTTTCGCCAATCACTTTTTTGCCAAAAACCAACGAGAACAAAAAAACCTCGCAGAAAAAGTCAGTAAAACTGAAGCTGAGTTAGCTCAATACAAATTAGATGTTGCCGAACACTTAGACAACTCAACAAAGTTATTAGCTGATATGAATGCTACGTGCCAACAGGCCATGCAACAAATGGAAACCAGTACCAACTTATTAAAACGCGCAACGCCAAGTTCAGAGGCGAGTGAGAGCATGCCGTTTTTCTCACGCGAAACTCAAGAACAACTAGCACAAACAGTCGCACTTCGTCATCCAGAGCGCCACACTAAAAAGGCGAAAGACGAAGCGATTACCGAAGCCCCGCTAGACTATTCAGGTAATCCAAGTGGTTTATTTGACGATAAGAAACAAAGTGTTACAAATGCCGAATAAGGCCGATTGAACTTACTTCTTATTGCTAAGTCTTTAATTAGGTAACTTTTATTCAAGCTTAGTTTTATTAGGAGCTATATAAAATATGAAGAAGTTTTCTGTTTTAATCAGTGCTGCCGTCGTATCAAGCACTCTTGCCTTAACCGCCCTGCCCGCTCACGCTAACTTGCCATTAATGGTAGATGGCCAACAAATGCCAAGTTTGGCACCTATGCTCGAGCAAATTACGCCAGCAGTGGTGAGCATTTCCGTAAAAGGCACTCAAGAAGTTGAACAGCAAAACATTCCAGATGCCTTTCGCTTTTTCTTTGGTAACCCTAGACGCGGTCAGCAACAACCGCAAGAGCGACCGTTTAGAGGCTTAGGCTCTGGCGTTATTATCAACAGTAAAGAAGGTTATGTCGTCACCAATAATCACGTTATCGACAATGCTGATGAAATTTTGGTTACCCTGAAAGACGGCCGCCAAGTCGAAGCCAAAAAACTTGGTTCAGACGAAGCCAGCGATATTGCCTTACTGCAAATTGAAGCTGACGATCTTACCGCCATAAAAGTTGCAGACTCTGATTCCTTGCGAGTTGGCGATTTTACCGTTGCCATTGGTAGTCCATTTGGTCTAGGCCAAACCGTCACTTCGGGAATTGTCAGTGCGTTGGGTCGCAGCGGCTTAAACATAGAGAACTTTGAAGACTTTATTCAAACCGATGCCGCCATCAACAGTGGTAATTCCGGTGGTGCGTTAGTTAACTTACGCGGCGAATTAATCGGTATTAATACCGCTATTTTAGGGCCTAACGGCGGCAACGTCGGTATTGGTTTCGCTATCCCAAGTAACATGATGAATAATTTGGTCAGCCAAATCATAGAGTTTGGTGAAATTAACCGAGGCGTGTTAGGTGTTTCTGGTCGCAGTGTGAATGGCGAAATTGCCAAAGCCTTAGAACTTGAAACCAACCAAGGTGGCTTTATTGAGCAAGTGGTGCCAGACTCTGCTGCCGACGAAGCAGGCATAAAAGCCGGTGACGTTATCACTAAAGTCAATGGCAAGATGGTCAAGTCATTCAGTGAACTGCGCGGTAAAATCGGCTCTATTGGTGCCGGTAAGAAAGTTAAGATTACCGTTGCCCGTGATGGCCGTGAAAAAACTTTCAACGTCAAATTGAAGAAAGCGGAAAGCGCGAATATTGAAGCGGCAGTATTGCATCCGATGTTAGACGGCGCAGAGCTTGAAAACGGCACTAAGGGCATTGAAATTACCGATGTCGAACAAGGTAGCCCAGCCGCTGCTATTGGTCTACAAGCCGATGATGTTATTGTTGGTGTCAACCGTAAACGCATTGAAAACATTGGTGAATTGCGCAACTTCTTAAAAGATCACAAAGGCGTTTTTGCCCTAAACATTCAACGCAATAACGCTAACTTGTTCTTGATGATTCGCTAACTTGTCGGTGCTGCTGTACTTTTAAAATAAGTACATTAAAACAACACTTTAAAGGCTTACCTATGGTAAGCCTTTTTACTTTAAACGCGTTTTAGCGTAATCTTAGCGTTAATACTCTGTTAACCTAAAATCGACTAGTGAATATTGTTGCCCTACTAAAATATATCATTCAAGCCGCTAGTTACGGCGTGCTATTGGGTTTAATCCTAATACTGCTATTTCCAAGCCTTAGAAAACAGGCCAACCTAGGGCAATTATTAACAACAACACCACAACAAGCAGAGCCACTATCTTATGCCAGAGCAGTAAATGCCGCAGCGCCAGCGGTAGTGAATATATACTCGGAAGAAACCAGTAGTTTTGGCAGCCGTAATATCTCAAGCCTCGGCTCAGGGGTGATTATGGATAGCGAAGGCTATATATTGACTAACTTTCACGTCGTTCAAAATGCTGAATTGATTAATGTCGTCCTTCAATCTGGTCAAATTCACTTTGCCGAGCTGATTGGTTTTGACCTTGCAACAGATCTAGCAGTGCTAAAAGTCAATGCAACTAACTTACCGGTTATCCCACAGCAAGCTAACATTCGTTCACATGCAGGAGATGTCGTGCTGGCCATAGGTAATCCGTTCAACTTAGGCCAAACGGTTACTCAAGGTATTGTTAGCGGTATCGGTCGTAATGGCGGAGGCTTAAACGGTACCAATTACCTTGAGTTTATTCAAATGGATGCTGCGATAAACGAAGGTAACTCAGGTGGCGCCTTAATTAACAGCAATGGTGTTTTAGTTGGTATTAACTCTCGCCAATTTACCCGCGTGACCCAACAGCGCAATATCCAAGGTATCTTCTTCGCCGTCCCCTACCAATTGGCTCATAAAGTGATGACAAATATTATTGAAAATGGCCGAGTGGTTCGCGGTTGGCTTGGCATTACTGCAACCGACTTTATTGACCGAGGTTTGGTTATTGATGGCGTCGCTCCGCAAGGTCCAGCGCGCAAAGCAGGTTTACGGCCCGGCGACATCATTCATGACATTTCCGGGAATATTGTCACAAGCTTAACCCAAGCACTTAATATTGTTGCTGATACTCGACCTAATACTGAGCTAGTATTTAAGGTTTATCGCGGTAATCAAACCCTAAATATCCCTGTGCTGATCACTGAATATCAAGGTTAAAAAAGCCGCTCACTAAACTAATGGGCGGCTTTGTTCTGATAAGCTGTGTTGCTTAACTGCAACACTAACTACTAGGCTTTAATACGAGTAATATCGCCGCCAAGCGCTTGTAATTTATCTTCGATTTTCTGATATCCGCGATCGATGTGATAAATTCGATCAACCTGTGTTTCAGTGGTTGCCACTAAGCCAGCAATCACTAAACTCGCAGAGGCGCGTAAGTCAGTCGCCATCACTTGCGCACCGTTGAGTTGTTCCACGCCTTTCACAATGGCTGTATTACCTTCTAAGCTGATATCAGCACCCATACGTTGCAACTCTGGCACGTGCATAAAGCGATTTTCAAAAATCGTTTCGGTGATGGTCGCTGTGCCTTCAGCAATGGTATTTAACGCGACGAATTGCGCTTGCATATCAGTGGGAAAAGCTGGATGTGGCGCAGTTTTAATGTTTACTGCTTTTGGTCGCTGTGCCATCTTTAACTCAATCCAGTCTTCACCCGTGGTAATGTCTGCGCCCGCTTCTTCGAGCTTGTGCAAGACAGGCTCTAGGGCTTGAGGCAAGGTATTGACACAGCGAATGTGACCTTGACTCATTGCGGCAGCAACCAAGAAAGTACCGGTTTCAATGCGATCAGGCATAACCTTGTATTCACGGCCACACAAACGCTCAACGCCATCAATTACTAAGGTATCGGAGCCCGCGCCAGTAACTTTGGCGCCCATGCTGTTGAGGCAATTAGCTAAATCGACCACTTCTGGCTCGCGCGCAGCATTTTCAATCACCGTTTGGCCGTTGGCCAAGGCAGCTGCCATCATAATATTAGCAGTACCGGTGACGCTTACCGTATCCATAAAAATGGTCGCGCCTTGCAAACGGCCATTGTTATCGTTGCTAAGGTTGTCGGCAACGATATAGCCCTGCTCTACTTCGATATCCGCGCCCATCAGTTTCAGGCCCTGAATATGCAAATTGACTGGGCGAGCACCAATAGCACAACCACCAGGCAAAGATACCTCAGCACGGCCAAAGCGAGCGAGTAATGGCCCCAACACCAATATTGAAGCGCGCATCGTTTTCACTAATTCATACGAGGCGCGGTATTCGCTAATATTGCTGGCATCAACGACGAGTTCTTCTTCGCCAACCCAATCGACTTTAGCGCCCAGCTGACGCAGTAGCTTAACGCTAGTATTGATATCGTTAAGCCTAGGGATATTGCTAAAAGTCATTGGCGTTTCAGACAACAACGCCGCCATTAAAATAGGTAAGGCGGCATTTTTAGCGCCAGAAATAGTGACCTCACCTTGTAAAGGTTGACCACCGTTTAGTTTAAATGCGTCCAAGAGAGTCTACTTTTGTGGTAAAACGGAAAAGTTATAGAGGTAAGTTAAACATTTTGTCGCGTTGCCACTGCTCTGTGGTAAACGTTTTAATGCTAACAGCGTGAATTTGCCCTTGGTTAATGGCATCTTTCAACGGCGCGTAAATCAATTGTTGTTTTTTAACGCGAGATAATTCGCCAAAGATATCGGCAACTGCGATAATCACACATTGAGAGCCGTCAAATTTTACATGTAGTTCGTCTAACTCAACGGCTTGCTTGATAAGCTGCTCGATGTCAGCAACTTCAATAGTGGTATCAGCCAAAAGACTATCCTCAAATGAGATCTATATTATTGACCGTCTATTCTAGGCTAATGGCAATAAATCATCAACGCCCGTTAAGCGGGTCAAATTGATTAAATCTTCTGGCAGCTCACTAAGTGTAACAGCTACGTTTGCTTTGTGGGCTTGCTCAATCACGTAAAGTAGCCAAGCTAAGCCAGCGGTGTCGACATGAGTTAGTTTTGACAAATCTAACGTTAAGGCCGACTGACCTGATGGCAATTGCAACAACTTTTTGACAATTTTTTTGGTTAACGCAGGCACTGTTGCCTGAGTTAACCGACCACTGATTAGTTGTCGCTCCTGCGCTTCACTGAAATCGAGTTCAGGAAAAGTTTGCGTCAACATCTAGTTAGCCTTGCTATCTTTAAAGCTAATATTGCTCTTACTTTTTTCAATTAACGTTTCAGTGACGTGAGCAATGCCTTTTTGGCGAATAACCGAAGCGAATTCAGCTTTCTTGCTGTCTAACAAACTAACGCCTTCAGCAACCATATCATAAGCTTGCCACTGCTTGGTTTTCTTGTTTTTACGCACTTTAAAGGCCAAGTTAATCGGTTCGCGACCCGGCTCTAAAACACGGGTATTAATTGCGACTATTTTCTTGTCGGCAAACGCCTTTTCGCGCTCAAATTCTACTTTCTGATTGTTGTACAAAGTGAATACTTGTGCGTAAGAGGTCACTAAATAATCGCGAAAGGCAATGTAAAACTGGTCGCGCTCTGCCTTAGTGGTCTTTTTAAATTGTTGTCCCAACACGCGAGCAGCAGCATAGCGATAATTAATGTAAGGCAACAACTCCTCGCGAACCACTACTTTAAGCAAATTTGGATCTTGCTTAATTTGTTCTTGTTGATTGGCAACGCGCTTAAAGGTTTGCTCGGCAACCTGCTCAATCATCTTGTAAGGATTGGTTTTATCAATTTCGGCACTGGCATTGAACGCAATACTAAATGAAACCAATAACGCAAAAATTCGAGAGAAAAACCTAGACATTAATCATCACTCCCCTGACTAAATAAAAACTGACCAATTAACTCTTCTAATACTAATGCAGGTTTAGTGTCTTCGATGTAATCACCTGCCGCTAGCATATCAACCGAGTCATCAATAAAGCCCGGTTGCATACCTAAATACTGTTCTCCTAATAAACCCGCAGTTAAAATAGATACTGAAGTTGCTTCAGAAAATTGGTCAAACTCTTGATAAATACTCAAGGTTACCACTGGCGTGTAGTCTTCTGGGTCGAGGTGGATATCGGTTACACGACCGACAACGACACCGCCAACTTTAATTGGCGAACGCACTTTTAGGCCGCCGATATTGTCAAATTTGGCGTATAGATCATAGGTTTTGCCATTGCCAGAAATACCGCTATCAGCCACTTTTAGCGATAGCATTAACAATGCTGCAATACCCAATGCAACAAAGAAACCAACGGTTAATTCAACTTTTTTTGACGTCATGTCATCCACCAATACTTACTAAAACGGTTAACGCGCAAACATTAACGCAGTTAATACAAAATCTAAACCCAAGACTAAGAGCGACGACTGCACGACAGTCGCGGTAGTTGCTCGACTGATGCCCTCTGAAGTAGGTTCGCAGTCATATCCTTTGTAAACTGCAATCCAAGTGACCACAAAGGCGAACACTAAGCTCTTAATTATGCCGTTAACGATATCTTTGCCAAAGTCTACTTGCGCCTGCATTACCGACCAAAAAGTACCGCCATCAACACCCAGCCAATCAACACCAACTAAATGAGCGCCTAAAATACCTATCGCTGAAAAAATTGCCGCCAGTAATGGTAAACTGATAAAACCAGCCCAAAAACGCGGAGCAATCACGCGTCGCAACGGGTCTACAGCCATCATCTCTAAGCTCGACAATTGTTCAGTCGCTTTCATCAAACCAATTTCGGCAGTAAGTGCCGAACCAGCGCGGCCAGCAAATAACAATGCCGCGACTACTGGGCCTAGTTCTCGCAGTAGTGATAACGCCACCATAGGTCCTAAGCTAGCTTCTGCGCCATAACCGACTAAAATCGTATAGCCCTGTAGCGCCAGTACCATGCCGATAAACAGCCCCGACACTAAAATAATCACCAGCGACAAAACACCTACAGTATATAACTGTTGAAGTAATAACGGGGTTCCTTTGCGCACATTAGGCCAGTGACTCAAAGCAGAAAGCAGCATAATCACTGCCCGACCCAAGCCAGAAATTACCGCTGTGGTTTTCGCACCCAATTGTTGAATAGCAGAAATCATTCTTCTTAATACCAGTAGGATTTAATAACCAATTAATTCTTGACGATAAGGCTGAGCATTAAAATGGAATGGCACTGGGCCATCTGACTCACCTTGGACAAACTGTTTAACCAACGGCGACTGCTGCTCGCGAATTTGTTCAGGAGTGCCGTGACCAATAATTTTTTGCTCAGCGATAATATAGATGTAGTCCGCAATACTCATCACTTCTGGCACATCGTGCGAAACCACGACCGAGGTTAAACCCAATGCGTCGTTTAACGAACGGATTAAGCGAACGATCACTCCCATTGAAATAGGATCTTGTCCAGCAAATGGCTCATCGTAAAGGATCAGCTCTGGATCTAGAGCAATTGATCGCGCTAACGCAGCTCGGCGAGCCATACCACCTGATAGTTCACTCGGTTTAAGAGCTTTCGCTCCGCGCAAACCAACCGCTTCAAGTTTCATCAAGACAATTTTTTCAATCAAGTATTCGGGCAAGTCAGTGTGCTCGCGAATAGGAAAGGCGATATTGTCGTAGACATTCATATCGGTAAACAATGCGCCACTTTGAAACAGCATACTCATGCGCTTGCGCGTTTCGTACAAAGCATTGCGCGACAAGCTTGGGATGTCTTGGCCATCAAATAAAATTGAACCACTTTCTGGCTTTAATTGACCACCAATTAAGCGCAACAGCGTTGTTTTACCAATACCGCTTGGCCCCATAATAGCTGTTACTTTACCTTTGGGAATCGACAAGCTGATGTCATCGTAGATAACACGTTGCTCGCGCTTGAAGGTCATATTTTTAATATCAACTAAAACTTCAGACATATAAATTAAATTCAGATCTCAAATTTGTCTTGTACAAAGAGGTTAATGTGGCATTGGCTATGATTGAATGAGACCAGAGCGCCACAGTAAATATTCCGTCACTATTCCATCATTAAGTACTATCTAATCCTTATAAACTATATATAGCTAGAATCAGGAGTGGCCTGTTAACAACCGAGTAATCTACAAACTAAAGGAACAATAAATTGGGTATTGATCATACCTGATGCACTGCCAACACGCATCAATATTTCAGTAATAAAATGTATCAATCCGTTATGGTTTGTTTAAAAAGTGTAAGCGCGATCGATTAATTCAGACCAAAAAAGCAACTTGCGTACAAAAAATGATAATTTTTCTGCGCTTGGCATAAATTTGACTTTTTTTTTGACTCATAACCAGCGACAATTCACATCTTACTCTGGGAGTTGTGCATGTTTTTAGAAATCGTCATTTTGGTTATCTCACTCGTGGTATTAGTGTGGAGTGCAGATAAGTTTGTCTTTGGTGCTTCGTCACTTGCTACAAACTTAGGCGTTTCGCCGATGATTATCGGTTTGACGATTGTCGCGATGGGCTCTTCAGCCCCTGAAATGATGGTGGCAGCTACCGCATCACTCAACGGTAACCCCAATACTGCTATCGGCAATGCCATTGGGTCGAATATTACTAATATTGCCCTAGTACTGGGTTTAACGGCACTGTTAAAGCCTTTATCGGTGTCGTCAAATACGATTAAACGCGAAATCCCTCTGATTTTAATTATTACCGCGCTCGCCTATTGGCTATTGATTGATCACACCTTTAGCTTTGGCGAAGGCGCTCTGCTCTTGGTGCTGTTTTTTGTCTATATTATTAGCTTGTTGTTAATTACGCTAAAGCGCAAACGGGAAGTCGGCATGGATGACCCAATGATTTTAGAAGCAGAGCAAGAAGTACCCAAAGCAGTATCGACCAGCCAATCGTTAATCTGGCTAACCTTAGGACTCGTTTTGTTGCCACTAAGTGCGAGTTATTTAGTCGACTCGGCAGTATTTATTGCCAAGAGTTTTGGCATTAGCGATTTAGTGATTGGCTTAACCATTATTGCGATTGGCACTAGCTTGCCCGAGCTTGCCGCCAGTGTCATGAGTATTATCAAAAAAGAAGACGACCTAGCACTTGGCAATATCATTGGTTCGAACATTTTCAACATTTTAGCCGTGCTCTCGCTAGCCGGTATTATCGCGCCAGGTACCATCGACAGCCAAGCAGTAACCCGTGATGCGCCAGCCATGCTTGCCATAACGTTACTGCTGTTTGTATTGTGTTTTAGCCGACGCTTAGGCTTTTTCCGCATTACTCGCTTAAAAGGCGCAGTTTTGCTATTGAGCTTTGTTGGTTACCAGTACCTTCTTTTCAGTCAGCTTTCTTAACAAGGCATTATCGCGATGCACAACTTTAAACAACTGGCGCAACAAGTTATCGCCATTGAAAAACAAACCATTGATGAGCTCGACCAATACATCGATGACGACTTTGCCGAAGTGTGCCAACGCATGCTTGATTGTAAAGGTCGCGTAATTGTTATTGGCATGGGTAAATCAGGCCACATTGGCGGGAAAATAGCAGCAACACTGGCCAGTACTGGAACACCGGCTTTCTTTGTTCATCCAGGTGAAGCCAGTCACGGCGATCTTGGCATGATTACGCCAGATGACATCGTCTTAACTATTTCTAACTCAGGTGGCACTGGCGAAGTACTCGCTATTATCCCTGTGATTAAGCGCATCGGCGCTGGCTTAGTTGCCATGACCGGTAACCCAGAGTCAACCTTAGCCAAGCTCGCCGATTTGCATATTTGTATCAAGGTCAGCCAGGAAGCCTGCCCACTGGGCTTAGCACCAACCTCAAGTACAACGGCTACCCTAGTAATGGGCGATGCCATTGCAGTAGCCTTATTGCACGCCCGCGGCTTTACCGCTGATGATTTTGCCCTGTCACATCCTGGCGGTAGCCTTGGTCGTCGATTACTACTTAGGCTCGCCGACATTATGCACAGTGGCGAGCGCTTGCCAAAAGTACAGCGTGATGCTTTAGTCAAAGATGCATTAGTAGAAGTTTCTCGCAAAGGTTTGGGGATGACATCAATCGTTGATGAACAAAATCAGTTGGTTGGCCTCTTTACCGATGGTGATTTACGCCGTATTCTGGACAATAAAACCGATATTCATCAAGCGAGTATTGAAACTGTGATGACTGCCAAGCCAATTGTTGCCAGCCCAAATATGCTGGCCGCTGAAGCACTAAAAATTATGCAAGAAAAGAAAATCAACGGTTTAATTATTGTCGATGACAACAATAGCCCTATCGGCGCGATGAATATGCACGACCTACTTAATGCCGGGGTGCTATAGCATGAGCAATACGCTTTATGGCGAGGTCGCCGATACAGTGCTAGCTAAGGCGAAGCAAATTAAGTTATTGGTTTGTGATGTTGACGGGGTCTTTTCTGATGGCAGAATTTACATGGGCAACGACGGCGAAGAGTTAAAAGCATTTCACACCAAAGACGGTTTTGGCATCAAAGCACTTGTTGCTAGCGGTGTCACTGTTGCGATAATCACAGGTCGCAACTCAAATATTGTTGCTAATCGGATGAACGCGCTTAATGTCGCTCACATCATTCAAGGCCAAGAAGATAAATTACCTGCCTTGCAAACGCTCGTAGCGCAATTGCAGCTAAGTGCAGAGCAAGTTGCTTACATTGGTGACGATGTCCCCGATCTCGCATGCATCAACTGGTGTCAGCTTGGTGTCGCTGTTAGTGATGCTCACCCATTAGTCAGTCAAGCAGCTAATTACGTCACCTATACTGCCGGTGGTTTTGGCGCGGTACGAGAACTATGTGACTTAATTATGCTCAGCCAAGACACCTTAGCAAACGCTCGTGGAGCGAGTCTATGAGCCGATTGTACAGTTTAGCAATCGCCGCATTTATCATCAGTATATTGGTATACGGCGCTATCGAATGGCACAACGGTGAACAACCAGACACGCAAACTACCGAGTTGCAATCGTCACCTGATTTTATTGCTGAACAACTAACAACCAACATCTATGACCAAACGGGTAAATTATCCCACGAAATCAGTGCGACGCGCATGGAGCACTACGCAGATTTAACCCTAACCCACTTTGAATTTCCAAAATACACCCTATATCCTAAGAATAACAGTTTACCGTGGCAAGTTAGTGCAAGTGAGGGTACGCTTAACCACAACAACCGGGTTATTTTACAAAACCGTGTTAAGTTGGTTGCAACTGATAAAGACAGCTTGATACAGGAAATACAAGGTAAATATTTAGAGCTCGATTTAAACACCAATATACTAAGTTCAAATCAAACCATTTTGATTCAAGGAAAAGACTTTACCATGTACGGTTCAGGCTTGATTGTTGACTTAAACACCACACAGATGACATTGACAGAACATGTACAAACTATTTACAAAAAAACGAGTAGCTAACACTTTGCTATCGAGCTTATTGCTCACAACCCTAACCTTAGGGTCAATTGCTAGTGTCAGTGCTGCCAAAATCGATTTATCGCAAGAAATTGTCATCAAGGCCAAGCGCCAAGCCGGTGATTTAAAAAATAAAATTGCCAGTTATTTAGACGATGTTGTGATAACTCAGGGTAGCTTGACCATTAACGCGGATATTGTTCAAGTGATTAGCAATAGCGACAACGACGATAAAACCTATGTCGCCAAAGGCAAACCAGCCAAATTTGAACAGTTACTCGACGATGGTACCCCAATCAATTTGGAAGCGGATGAAATCAAGTACGAGCCAGGCAACAACACCATTACTATTGTTGGTAATGCGGTGCTGAGTCAGGCTGGTAGCGAAGTTAAAGGTGGTAAGATCGTCTACAACACCTTAACAGAGCAGCTTTCTGCCGAGGCTGGTGACAACGACGAAGGTATTACCCAAACTATTTTGAAACCGAAAGAAAAAGCGAAAGACCAACAATGACCTCAACCTTAACAGCATCGGGCTTGGCCAAAGCATATAAAGGTCGTCAAGTTGTTAAAAACGTTAGCCTTGAAGTAAAAGCAGGACAAATTGTCGGCTTACTGGGGCCAAATGGTGCTGGTAAAACCACGTCTTTTTATATGATTGTCGGCTTGGTTCCCAATGACGACGGTACAATTGTCCTCAACGATGAAGATTTAACGCTCGCGCCCATGCACGAACGCGCCCGCAAAGGCATCGGCTATTTGCCTCAAGAAGCATCAATTTTTAGAAAATTAACCGTTCATGACAACATCATGGCGATTTTACAGACTCGCAAAGATTTATCTGAAGTTGAGAAGCAAGAAAAGCTTGAGCATTTGGTGGAAGAATTTAATATTGGTCATATCACTGAAAACTTAGGTATGAGTTTGTCAGGCGGTGAACGACGGCGTGTTGAAATCGCGCGAGCGCTAGCGGCGGATCCCGAGTTTATTTTACTCGATGAACCATTTGCCGGCGTCGACCCAATTTCAGTCGGCGATATTAAAAAGATTATTTTGCACTTAAAACAACGAGGGATTGGTATCCTTATAACTGATCACAATGTCCGTGAAACCCTCGATGTCTGTGAGCTTGCTTATATTGTTAGCCACGGTGAGCTCATTGCTGAAGGCGATGCCGAACAGATATTGGCAAATCAAAAAGTAAGAGATGTATACCTAGGCGAGCAATTCACGCTATAGTTAAGCCATAGATATACAATAATAACAATTAAAGGAAACTGAACAGCTACATGCGTCCATCTCTGCAGCTTAGAATTGGTCAACAGCTAACCATGACTCCACAATTGCAACAGGCGATCAAACTGTTGCAACTGTCGACGTTGGATTTACAACAAGAAATCCAAGAAGCACTAGAAACAAACCCACTACTTGAAGTAGATGAGAATCAAACACCCAATAAAGAAGACAATGGTAACAATGATCTCGAAGAGGCATTTTCCGCTAGTGCAAGCGCAGAAACAGCAACCGTGTCAGATGGCAGTGAAGACGCCGCGCCTACCAGTGATGAAGTCAGTACCACTGAAGCAATGGAAAAGAACGACATTCCAGAAGAGCTCAGCGTCGACACCACTTGGGATGAAAGCTATAGCGCTGGTACTTCGTCAAGTTCAGGGCCACTATCAGAAGATTACACCTACCAAGGTGAAACTACCGAAAACATTCAAGATCATTTGCGTTGGCAAATGGAGCTAACACCATTTACCGAGACCGACCAAGCGATTGCCACAGCGATTATCGACGGTATTGACGATGCCGGCTACTTGACCATTGGCACTGAAGACATCCTCGAGAGCTTGGGCCTTGAAGACGTCGAACTCGACGAAGTTGAAGCGGTGTTAAAACGCATTAATATGTTTGATCCTATTGGGGTTGGTGCTCGCTCAATTCCAGAGTGTTTGCTGATTCAACTCAACCAGTTTGATCCTCAAACACCTTGGCTAAACGAAGCCAAGCAAGTGATTAGCGAACACATCGACTTACTTGGCAATCGCGACTACCGTCAGTTAATGCGAAAAACTAAGCTCAAAGAAGATCAATTGCGCGAAGTCATGCGCTTGATTCAAACACTAGATCCGCGTCCGGGCGACAGTGTTATTCAAAGTGAAGAACAGTATATTATTCCCGATGTTTCGGTCGAGAAAAAGAATGGCCGTTGGGTCGTTGAGCTCAACCCGGATACCGCACCTAGATTATCGATAAACCAGCAATATGCCGCGCTATCAAAGTCGATGAAATCGTCTAGCGATGGCCAATTTATTCGCTCAAACCTCCAAGAAGCGAAATGGTTTATAAAAAGTTTAGAAAGTCGCAACGAAACGTTATTAAAAGTGTCTAACTGCATAGTGCAACGCCAACAGGGCTTTTTTGAGCACGGTCCAGAAGCCATGCGCCCGATGGTATTAAACGACATCGCAGAAGCCGTTGATATGCATGAATCAACAATCTCCAGGGTAACTACCCAAAAATACATGCACACACCAAGAGGTATTTTCGAACTGAAATACTTCTTTTCTAGTCACGTTAGCACAGAAAATGGAGGGGAATGTTCATCAACCGCCATCAGGGCGTTAATCAAGAAGTTAGTGTCTGCTGAAACACCTGCAAAACCGCTAAGTGACAGCAAAATGGCTGATTTATTAGCCGAACAAGGCATTAACGTCGCACGACGGACGATAGCCAAATACCGAGAATCACTGTCTATTCCGCCGTCGAATCAAAGAAAAAGTCTACTATAAAGACAACCTAACAATAAGGATTCAGCTTATGCAAATTAATCTTTCAGGCCATCATGTAGAAATCACCGACTCAATGCGCGATTACGTCAGCACCAAGTTTGCAAAGCTAGAGCGACACTTTGATCACATCAATAATGTTTACGTCGTTCTAAATGTGGAAAAACTCCAACAGATCGCAGAAGCGACCTTACACCTCAACGGCGGCGAAGTGCACGCATCATCAGAAAATCAGGATATGTACGCAGCAATCGACAGTTTAATTGATAAATTAGACCGCCAAGTTCTCAAACACAAAGGGAAAATGAAAAAACATTAATCCCCTATGAAATTACAAGATATTCTCACGCCGGACTGCACCTTGTGTGCAGTTCCGGGCACTAGTAAAAAGCGCATCTTCAACACCATTTGTTCCCTCGCTGCTGAAAAAATAACAGAAACAAGCGCCCACGATTTACTCGAAAGTTTGATGAACCGAGAAAAAATGGGTACTACAGGTATTGGTAATGGCATCGCCATTCCACATGGTCGACTCAGTAAAAGTTCACAAGTCGTCGCGGTCTTTTTAACCGCAGAACAAGCGGTACAGTTCGACGCTATCGACAACCGCCCGGTTGATATTTTTGTCGCGTTATTTGTCCCCGAAGCCAGTTGTAAAGAGCACTTATCAACCCTACAGAGTATTGCTAAGCTGCTAAGCGACAAAGCCGTTTGCAAAAAAATCAGGCAGTGCCAGAGCAACCAAGAGCTCTACGATATCGTCCAACAAGCGAGTTAATATGCAATTAATTGTAGTCAGTGGCCGCTCTGGCTCAGGTAAGTCAGTGGCACTGCGAGTACTAGAAGATTTGGGTTACTACTGTGTCGATAATATCCCAGTAAATTTGTTACCAGCACTCACCCATACTGTAATTAACGATTACAGTAAAGTTGCGGTAAGCCTAGACGTTCGAAACCTACCAAGCGATCCAAAAGATGTCGTTGAAATTCTCGACTACTTGCCCAATGCGGTCGGGCTCAATGTGTTATACCTAGACGCCAATGATAGTGACCTAGTCAAAAGATTTAGCGAAACCAGGCGTTTACACCCGCTTATTAGACAAAATATGGCTCTAGATCAAGCGATTAAATTGGAGAAAAAGTTACTTGAACCTGTCTCTAGTCGCGCTGATTTATATATAAATACTAGTGAATTGTCGCCACACCAGTTAGCCGATTTAGTAAGAGAACGCATACTCGGCAAAAAAACGGGCTCTATGGTAATCGTGTTTCAGTCGTTCGGTTTTAAGCACGGTGTCCCGCAAGACGCTGACTATGTCTTTGACGCAAGGTTTTTACCCAATCCATTTTGGGACAAAGAACTCAAAGGTTATACCGGCTTAGATCAGCCAGTCAAAGACTTCCTCGCCAGCCAACCGTTAGTGACTAAATTCATCTGGCAAATCAATAGCTTTTTAATGACTTGGCTACCACACTTAGAGCGCAACAACCGCAGTTATGTGACAATCGCAATAGGGTGTACTGGCGGCAAACACAGATCGGTTTATATCGCTGAACTACTGGCAGAAAACTTGCGCAAAGAACGCGACGATATTCAGTCTCGTCATCGCGACCTCAAACTAAAATCAAGCTAATGACTTTACAACGCACTATCACCATTACCAACAAGCTCGGGCTTCACGCCCGCGCCGCCACTAAACTTGCACAGCTGAGCATGAACTTTGATGCCAAGGTGACCATTAGCCTCGATGGCAATGAAGCTGACGCCACCAGTATTATGGCGCTAATGTTACTCGCTGGCGGCCAAGGTAAGTCAGTGACTGTTGCAACATCAGGCACTCAAGCGCAACAAGCCCTCGATCACATTTGTCAGTTGATTACCGATAAATTCGACGAAGACGAATAATTTTTCTCCGCCTGATAGAACTCCGATCTGTCCACTGCCGTCCAAAAAAGCCAATAAAAATGCTGATAAAAAACAAGCATTAGGATACACTTTCTCAGTCTACAACATTTCTCGTCGAATCAAGACTGTCATCAGTCACGGCACAAGGTAGCAATATGCCGGAACTATTAGAACAAGAAGACAATCAACTACGCCTGCAACAAGTCAACGATGCACTTGATAGCGGCATGTTTGTTTCTGTTCGCAATTTGCTACAAAACATGCCTCCTTACGATCTGGCATTAATACTTGAGTCTTCTGCCCCCAAAACCCGTAGTATTCTATGGCAATTTATCGACAACGACTTACACGGTGAAGTCCTTGAAGAGCTCAACGAGGAGGTGCGCAAAGGCATCTTAAAAAGCATGCAGCCTGAAAAGCTCGCTGCTGCCGCTGAAGGTATGGATGTCGACGACGTCGCAGAAGTTTTACGTACCGTTCCCGATAGCGTTTATCACCAAGTACTAAACTCGATGGACAGCCAAGATCGAGCCCGAGTTGAAACGGCGCTCTCGTACGACGAGGACACCGCTGGCGGTATCATGAATACCGACACCATCACCTTGCGGCCAGACGTCACTGTCGACGTTGTTCTGCGTTATTTGCGCCTCAAAGGAGAGCTACCTGAAGCGACCGACTCCTTCTATGTTGTTGATCGTCACAACAAGTTTATCGGTGCTGTTGCCCTCTCGACCTTAGTTACCTCGCAACCAGAAGTTGTTATTTCTACCTTAATCGACGACGACATCGAGGCAGTACCGCCTGAAATGCCGGAAACTGATGTCGCACAGCTATTTGAGCGCTATGACTGGATTTCTGCCCCTGTGGTCGCTGAAGACGGCCAACTACTGGGCCGGATTGTCATTGATGACGTTATCGACATCATTAGAGAAGAAGCAGAACACTCAATGATGAGTATGGCGGGCTTAGACGATGAAGCCGATACCTTTGCCCCGATTATCAAAAGTACTCGCCAACGCTCGATATGGCTGGGAGTTAACTTATTAACAGCCCTGATGGCCGTTGCGGTATCGAGTATGTTCGAAGGTATCTTAAGCCAGCTGGCCATTTTAGCCGTGCTCAATTCGCTTGTCCCCAGTATGGGTGGTGTCGCCGGTAACCAGACCTTAACCTTAGTTATTCGCGGTATTGCCTTGGGGCACATTGGCGAGAGCAACTCAAAAATAATTCTTTATAAAGAGCTCGCAATCGGCTTTTTAAACGGTGTTATTTGGGCGTTATTAATTGCTGCCATGGTCGCAATTTGGCAACAAAGCATAGTCCTTGGTGGTATTATAGCCTTTGCTATGTTGATGAATATGACCGCGGCCGGTATTGCTGGCGTGACCATCCCGCTGATGCTGAAAAAAATGAATATCGATCCAGCCTTAGCGGGCAGTGTTATTTTAACCACAGTAACTGATGTGGTTGGTATCTTCGCCTTCCTTGGCACCGCAACCTTACTTTTAGGGTAAGGGAAAAGCTAAATTAATGCTCTTAGTTACCAGCAATCTGCATTTCTTCAATCAGTAAAGAGCCAGTTTGAATACTGCCACGCATATCGGTATCAGTACCAATGCTAACAATATTTTTAAACATGTCCTGCAACTTGCCCGCAATGGTAATCTCAGCGACTGGGAAAGCAATTTGGCCATTCTCAACCCAAAAGCCTGCGGCGCCACGTGAATAATCACCGTTAACTACATTAACCCCTTGTCCCATCAGCTCTGTCACTAATAAGCCAGTGCCCAGTTGTTTGAGCATAGCGTCAAAGTCACCACCATTGGCGGTTAATTGCCAGTTGTGAATACCACCAGCGTGACCGGTCGTTTTTAAACCTAGCTTGCGCGCAGAATAGCTGGTAAGTAAATATTGTTCTAAGCAACCCTCTTTGATAATTTCAGCATCTTTAGTCGCGACCCCTTCGCTATCAAAGTAGCCACTGGCAAGCGCTTTTTTCAGATGTGGACGCTCACTGATGGTTAAAAAGTCAGGGAAAATTTGTTGGCCAAGGGCATCAAGTAAGAACGAGGATTTACGGTAAAGGTTGCCACCACTAATGGCAGCAATAAAGTGGCCGAATATTGTATTGGCAATATCGGCGCGGAACATTACTGGCACTTTTTGAGTGCTGAGTTTTTGGCTACCCAAGCGCGAAAGCGCTTCATGGGCAGCGTTCTCACCAATACTCTTGGCACTATCGAGTAAGTTGAAGTCTCTGTTAACACTGTAGGCATAGTCGCGCTGCATGTCATCGCCTTCACTGGCGATCATCACACAACTCAAACTGTGCCTAGTACTAGGGTAAGAGACTAGCTGCCCGTGGCTATTACCGTAAACCTTAAAACCTTCAAAGCTGGCCAAGGTTGCGCCATCTGAATTGGTTAAACGTTGATCTTGAGCTAATGCTGATTGCTCACACTCTACCGCAATTTCAATCGCGCGTTCAGTTGATAAATCCTCGGGATGATATAAATCTAAATCTTGTGGTTCAAAGTTTAGTAATGCTTTATCAGCCAAGCCAGAACACGGGTCAACCGAAGTGTATTTTGCGATATTTACTGCTGCTTCAACGGTTTTTGCTAAGGCTTGCTCCGACAAATCGGCAGTTGATGCACTACCTTTGCGGCCATCTTGATAAACGGTAATCCCCAAAGCACCATCGTTAGTAAACTCAACATTTTCAACCTCACCAAGGCGAGTGCCAACACTCAAACCTTGTTGACGACTCATGGCAACTTCAGCGCCATCGGCACCTAGAGATTTTGCCAGCGCTAAACTTTGACTGACGCGCTGCTTTACTTCAGCGATTTCCTTAGCAATATCGGATTTGTGACTCATAAACTGGCAAAACTCACTTAGACAATAAAATAAGAAGACAGACAAGGCAGCGACAATTGGGATATAATAGTCTTATTACCTTGAATAAAATTACCCGTATTATGCACCACTTAGACGTCGATAGCGAAGAATTCGATCCGGATTTTAAAAGTAAAACCCAAGTAAAAAAAGAAATGCTCGACTTGCAAGACCTTGGGCGTCAATTGGTTAAGCTTCCCAAAACACAGCGCAACCAATTACCTCTAGACGACAGTTTGCAAGACGCTATGTTACTGGCAGATAAAATCGCCAATAAACACGAAGCTTTTAAACGCCATATTCAATACATTGGCAAGCTGCTTAGAGATGCCGATTTAGACGCTATTCAGCAAAAGCTCGATTTTTTTGCTAATAAACATCAACAGGAGACTCAGCGTTTTCATCATTTAGAAGCTTTACGAGAGCAGTTGATTAATGAGGGCACTCCGGCAATTGAAGCGCTACTAGCTGAACATCCGGCGATGGAGCGACAAAAACTACGTCAATTAGTCAGACAAGCCAGTAAAGAACAGGCGGCAGAAAAACCTGGTAAGTATTTCCGAGAACTCTTTCAATACATTAAGAGTCATAAGGAATAGTAAGGTAATTAAAACGGTTCTTGGCTGATGACAGTAAAAACAACTATTAACCGCCTTGATTATCAATATTAATTCAGTGGAAGCTCAGCAGCAGCACTGAGCTTTTAATGCGACTAAATCATTGTTGCTATTGAACAATCACTTCCTGCCCCGGTTCTAAGCGCTCGGCACCTCGAATGGCAACTTGGTCACCATGGCTAAGCTCTCCGACAACACTGACCCGTTCCACCGTACCTGTTCCCACTTTAACCGGTAACCTCTCCACTTTACTGTCGGTGGTCACTTTGACCACGTAAGTACCATCTTTGCGCAGAATCAGCGCATCGCGATGAACCGTCAAACTAGGCTTTGCCGCCTGAATAGGGATAATAACTTCTACCAGCTGACCCGACGCCCAAATTTCATTTTGGCTATGAGGAATTAACAGTCTGACTTCAATGGTTTGAGAGCGCATGTCAGCGCTTGGTATTATTGCTGTGATATTTGCAGCCAAAGACTGCCCTTCTGCACTCACTTTTAAGGCGTTACCGCGATTTAGATAAGATAAATACTTAACGGGTACATAAACAATTGCTTCGAGATTTTCAGTATCTAAATAACGAATCAGTTCATCGCCGCGGCTAACATCGGTACCCGCTCTGACTAGACGCTCAGTGACGACGCCGGTGAACGGCGCTCTAACCACAGCCCGTTGCAGTTGATCTTCGATTTGTTCCAACCTCAGCTTAGCAATCTCCAAATCAGCACTCGCTAAATCATACTGAGAGCGAGTTTGATCGAGCTGAAATTGAGACGCGGCATTCGTTTTTCTCAATTGAGATAAACGGCTAACCTCGTTTTTTAGATATTTTTGATTGATGAGTTCGCGTTTGATCTGTGCTTTTTGTTCAGCAAGCCTAAGCTCTAATGGCAAGGTATCAATCTTTGCCAAAACTTGACCTTCAGCAACTAAGGTCCCCGGCTCAGGTAACCAATCTAAACGACCATTTACCCCTGCGGTGACAGGGATATGAGTTTTACTCTGCAGTGTTCCCATCAATTTAGCCGACGCTGGCAATACCATTTCTGTGACAACATCTACTTTTACAGGCGGCGCAGCTTGCTCAGCAAACGCAAGACTTGATGATATCGCTAAAACAGTCAGAACCATACGCCCTAAATGGCAACCTCGAGTTCTAGACTTTCCAATAAACATATTCTCTTCCCAAACAATGTATGATTATTTTTTAATTATTAGATGGCATTTCGCCACTAGTTAACTAAGCTCGCTTACTGTAAGCGTTTTGTTCTGCTTCAGGCGCATCAGTTGTACTTGTACCTGTCATAGCGACAACATCATCCGACTCTGACTGGCTAGCTGACTCGCCAAAACGTAATAAACTTGGCATCAGCACTAATGTAAAAATCGCACTGATAGTCATACCGCCTACGATAACCGCTGCTAAACCTCGATAAATTTCACTACCAACACCAGGCACTAACATTAGTGGCAACATGCCAAACAAACTGGTTAAGGTACTCATGTAAACAGGACGAGCGCGAATTCTGACCGCTTGCGCCACTGCTGCTCTGCGAGTTAAGCCATCATTTTCTGCTTGGCGGGTTTGATCAACCAACAAAATAGCATTGTTGACTACCAGACCAAGTAGAATAATAAAACCTATCATGGTCAATAAATCGAGCGACTGATAGGTGACTAAATTAAGTATGTTTAATGCTAAAACTCCACCGGCGACAGCCATAGGCATCACCAATAACACCAGTAAACTGTCTTTTGCAGATTTAAATAGTGCTGTCATCAGCAAAAATAGAATGACCACTGCGAGCGCAAAGTTGATCAACATATCATTGATTGCCGCAGCCATTTTATTGGCATTACCACTGAGTTTTATTGAAGTATCACCAGTGACATGCTCATTCATTTTAGGAATGACTTTTTCGTTGAGCAGTGCCATCGTTTCTTCTAGCGTCATACTATCAGGTGGACTAACTTGAATACCAATAGTGCGCTTACCATCGATTCGGAGTAACTGGGTAGGACCAGCGGTACGAACTATTTCGGTTAATTCACCTAAGGTTTGAATACCCGCTAACGGCGAAAACACTGGTAGTGAAGCTAATTCATCGGGAGACTGCCAACGCGGTCCGCGCAAAATGACATTAACACGATTATTACCGTCGAAGAACTCGCTAACAAATAAACCACTGGTGTAGGCACTAACGGCATTGGCAACATCTTGTCGAGTTAACCCTGCTTGTGTAATTCGACGATCTTTAGGCACTAAATTGAGCTCTGGCTCTGCTAAATTCAAACTCGGCTGTGGAAATGCCGTCGTATCGGGCATTTGCTGATGAATTTCCGCCAGACCAACGCGAGCGACTTTAATCAAACTATCAATATTGGCACCGTTAATATCAATATCGACGGTGCGGCCATTACCGCCACCTGAAACATTGATCATTGAACCTCGAAACAGAAACACGTCTGTATCTGGTAAATCGCCCAAAACTTCTGTTTGCACAATATCCATCAGTTCATCAACACGGGTCGGATCATCGGAATAAATAAAACCACCGGTATTTGCAGAACCAAATGAGAAAAAGTTGTAGCTCTTAATCTTAGGTAAGCGTTCACCACTCAAATAAGGTGCTAGACGAGTTTTAACCAATGACGCCATCTCGTGTTCAATAAATTCGACATTTCCGCCTGGAGGAATATCCAAACTGAAGAAGAAGCCATCAATTGGCGCTCTAGGCATAAAGTCAGTTTTTGGCAACATGGTTGCAATAATCACCAGAGAACCTCCCACTAAACCGACTACCCAACCGAAACGCTTAGCCGAGCTATTGGTTAGGCGCATAGCAAGTAAGGTCATTTTTTGCCAATAGTGTGCATAGGCGTCGTGACTACTTTGTTCCTGCAACCAATACTTACTGGCTATTGGCAAGACCGTTATTGCTGTTACCAAAGAGGCTATCACCGCGATCGACAGCGTCAATGCCAAATCGGAGAACAACTGCCCTTCAATGCCTTCCATAAACAGTATCGGTAAAAAGATGGCTACACTGGTTGCTGTAGAAGCAAACAAGGCACCAGTTACCTGAACTGCGCCGCGCAGAACAGCTTGATGGTTTTGCAAACCTTTAGCTCGTAAACGGACGATATTTTCTTGGACAATAATCGCGGCATCGAGGACCAAGCCAACAGAAAATGCCAGGCCAGCCAGTGAAATAACATTGAGGCTGCGCTCAAACAAACTCAAGGCAATAAACGAAACCAACAAAGAAATGGGAATTGTGGTGGCGATAATCAGGGTATTGCGCCAGCCGCGTAAAAATAGCCAAAGAATACCTATGGCGAGTAAAACCCCTAAACCAAGATTATTTTGTACTAGACTCAATGCATTGCGAATATGAACAGAGGAATCAAAGCTTAAATCTATGGTTAATCCTGCGGCTTTCAATGGGCCTTCGTTGAGCTCTTTAATGGCAATATTTATTTCATCAAGAAGTGCGACGGTATTGGCGTCATTTTGCCTGACCACAGTAAAATAGTATGCTGGCTGGCCACTGCGCATATTAAAGCCAAAACGGTCGACTAGGGTATTTTCAACGGTGGCGATATCCTTTAAGTAAATCGGCCTTTCACCGCTATAGCCGACAATCATTTCAGTGAGGTTGTCTACGCTGTATTGACCTGAAAATCTGACGGTATATTGGCGTCGACCAACGTTTGCAGTACCTGCTGAAGTGTCGTTAGCTCGAGCAATAGTTGCGCTTAGCTGACCGAGGCTGATACCTAAAGATGCCGCACGTAAAGGATCAAAGGTAATTCTGAGCTCACGTGGACGGTGGCTAGCTAAATTGACATTACCCATCCCAGGAATCCGAGCAAACCTAGGTTCAATAACGTCTTCAATCAACTTTTGGTATTGCCCTAAGTCTTTATTGGGGTTATCGGGCAAAGTCTTAATCATAAATGAAGCGGTATTGGGCCCACCTCGACCGCCACCAGCATGAACAACGGGCTCGATGGCATCGAGCGGCAATGGCGGCACCTGATTGAGATTGTTAATGACATCGAGCATTGCTCGTTGCATATCAGCACCGACATCAAAGGTTAAACTAATGCTACCACCACCGCGCTGAATAAAGGTATCAACTTTAATGACCCCACGGGTGTTTTTGACCACGTTTTCGATTGGCTCAATAATCACTGACTCCATTTCTTCAGGTGCGGCACTGCGCCAGCCAGTAGAAATAGTAATTTGCGGTTGTTCGATATCCGGAGTTAATTGCAGCGGTAGTTTGAATAAACTCAATGCGCCAAAAACTGAAATCAATGCCACTACAACAATAATTGCTGCGGGATTCTTTAATGCTGTCCGTGTTAAATTCATGTAAAAAAGTGATACTTAATTGAGCTGTTAGCAGTATATCGGAAATTGCCGATAAAGAGAAAGTGTTTAAGTTTAAGCCACTTAGATTCGAGATAAGTCACAGGTTAACAAGTATTTTACTTAGTAATAAAAATAGATGTTTTGACTTCTAAGTTGTATTTAAAACCAAAAAGCCAGCGATGAAGCTGGCTTTTTATTTTGAAGCAATTTACCGATAGCTTATTTGCGGCGTTTAACTCTGGCAGCAAAACTTGCAATTGCAGCTACTAAAAATAAAACAGCCATCGAAGGTTCTGAAACAGGTTGTACTTGACCAGAATTTGCCGTTTGAATACGCAAGTTATCGAAGCCCGTTTGATGTCCTGATATAGTGACACGTTTAATATTCGCTTGACCGTCATCTGTTCTAAAGCCAGCAAAAGTCATTAACGCTCTAAATTCACTTGGAGCAACTTCAATTGGGTCTGTATAAAAACTTTGAGTAAAACTGGCAAGTAAGCTGTTGGCTTCATCAAAAAAGCTAATAGTTGTAAACTCGTTAAAAAAGTTACCATCACGAGCATCAATAAAGTGACCGCCAAAGGCACTTATTGACTGATCGAAAGTAATCTCTGCTGTCGCGATTTGGACGTTAGAACCACCTAAACCCGCTAGCTGATTACCATCGGATGGCTGAACTAGCGTTTGGGTGAAAAACATATCTTGAACGTACCATGAGTCTGTAACAATTAATCCGCCCATATCAGCATTGATAGTAGCATTGTCACCTAAGATACGTTGATTTTGATAGCGAAGATAAGTTTGCAGTAACGGATCATCTTGATTTCTGTCTGCAACATCAAATCTTTCAAAACTTTCACTAGCATTACTAGTAAATGCATTTTCATCGACTTGAATAATACCTGCATAACTGCCTACACTCACAGAAAGTGAAGCAACCGCCAACAACTTTAAGAAAATACTTCTCATACTACTTTTCCTACTGCTAAAGCGCTTAAGTAACAACATTATCCTTGTTTCTAATGTTTACTTATATCACTTACAAGATACTAGCAAGACTTTAGCAAATTTCATTCCATAAAAAATAATCATTTAAAAGCAACAACTTAAAAACACATCGTCAATACCGCTGAAAAAACTGTTAATAAAACTGACAACTCAGTAGAGTTGCTTTAGTAAGTATTATTAAGCCTGTATTCTAGCGATTAATATGTGCTTACTGAGTACCACCAATAGTCATTTCATCTACTTTCAAGGTCGGCTGACCAACACCAACGGGGACACTCTGACCATCTTTACCACAAACCCCAACACCAGCGTCTAATGCCAGATCGTTACCAACCATGCTGACCTTTTTCATTGCTTCAGGGCCGCTACCAATCAAGGTTGCGCCCTTAACCGGTGAAGTAATTTCGCCATCTTCGATAAGATAAGCTTCTGCGCTGGTGAAAACAAACTTGCCAGAAGTAATATCAACTTGACCACCAGCAAAATTCGGCGCGTAAATCCCCTTCTTAACTGACTTAATAATATCTTCTGGACTGTGCTCACCCGCTAGCATGTAGGTATTAGTCATTCTTGGCATTGGTAAATGGGCATAAGATTCACGGCGGCCATTACCTGTTGGGGCAACGCCCATCAGCTTAGCGTTGTGCTTGTCTTGCATATAGCCTTTCAAAATACCATTTTCAATCAGTACATTATAAGCTGCTGGCGTGCCTTCATCATCGATATTCAACGAACCCCGACGATTTGCTAAGGTGCCATCGTCAACAATGGTACAGTGAGGTGAAGCGACTTGCTGACCAACTTTACCAGAAAATGCTGACGAGCCTTTGCGATTAAAATCACCTTCTAAACCGTGACCAACGGCTTCATGTAACAAGACACCAGGCCAACCAGCTCCCAAGACAACAGGTAACGTTCCCGCTGGTGCTTCAATAGCAACTAAGTTAACCAAGGCTTGCCTGACGGCTTGTTCGGCAAAGTAAAGGTAGCGAGCTTTGCCATCTTGCGCCTCAAAGAAATAGCTATAGTCAGTTCGAGCACCACCACCTGAGCTGCCGCGCTCGCGTTTGCCGTTGTCTTCAACCAAAACTGAGCAGTTAAGGCGAACGAGTGGGCGAATATCTGTTGCGTAAGTGCCATCAGTTGCTGCTACTAAGACTTTTTCATAAACGCCCGACAAACTCACCATCACTTGGCTGACTCGCTTGTCCACCGATCGTGCGTGCGCTTCAACTTCGTGTAGCAGGTTGATTTTTTGCTCTGGCGTCAAACTTCCCAATGGGTTGATTGACTGGTATATATCAATTTTCGGTGCTTCGCCAAAAACATTGACTGTGCCTGATTGCTCAGCGTTAGCAATACCACGAGCAGCCATCGCCGCTTTTGCCAATGATGAGGCTGAGATATCGTCAGAATAGGCAAAACCAGTTTTTTCACCAGTAATTGCGCGAACACCAACGCCACGCTCGATATTGTATGAACCTTCTTTGACAATGCCATCTTCGAGCATCCAAGATTCGTGTTGGCTCGACTGAAAATACAAATCGGCAAAATCAATCTTGCGCTGATAAATCGTTTGTAAGGTTTGCTGTAAGCTGCTCTGATCTAATTGACTCTGATCTAAAAGCTCTAACTCTACTTCATTCATAAATCGCTAACTCTGATTTAAATTTATTGTGTTTGGCGACGGGAATTGCGCGTCTAATCTGCTGTAAGGAGTCGAGGTCAAAATTAGCGCTAATAACGCCGATATCGTCTCGTAACTCGGTGACAACCTCGCCCCACGGATTAATGATCATACTGTGGCCCCATGTTTCCCGGCCATTTTTATGAATACCCACTTGCCCTGCGGCAACGATGTAAACTTGATTCTCTATCGCTCTAGCTTGCAGTAGTGCTTGCCAATGTGCTTTACCTGTGACTCGAGTAAACGCAGCCGGCACGGTAATAATATCGGCACCTAAACAAGCTAATTGGCGAAATAATTCAGGAAAGCGTAAATCATAACACACTGTCAGGCCAATATTGGCACAATCGTGACGCTGCATAACCACTCGGTTGCCAGCTTGGGTGTATTGAGACTCTAAGTATTGTTTTTGTTGGTCTTGAACATCAACATCGAATAAGTGGATTTTGTCGTATTGATTGATGAGTTCGCCTTGGCTATTAAAAAAACAGCTGGTATTAGTAAACTTACCAGATTCACTATGAAAAATAGGAATAGTACCCGCAACCAAGTTGACTTGATATTTTCTTGCCAACGAGCTCAATTGTTCGGTCAGTTGGCTTACCCTAAGTACTGCATCATTGGCGATGGAAGGGTTCGACTCAGTTGACGACTTTGTCGCTTCAGCCAGTGACAACTGATCACTGTCTTTACCACCAAAAAACAAACAGCACTCAGGTAAAACGACTAAATCTTCTTGTTCATTGCGGCTTTCTAAAAGCCTCGCTAGCTGCTCTGATATCGTCACTAAATTAGCATCGACATCTGGAACAGAAGACATTTGTAGCGCTGACAACCTCAATTTAGATGCCATCGTGCTCTCCATCTTTAATTGGTAACTCTGGTGACGGAATTTGTTCAGATTGACTCTCAGAATTGCTATCGACAATCTCAGGTGGCTTTGAGCGACCCACGCTAATATTCTGGCTTTTGCGATCAACTTCACGCAAATTTGGCTCACTAATCGAACCGGTTAATTCAAAACGAAACTCAGACACAACTTTAGATGTTACTACTTCATCAATCGCCATCCCCGCGATAAACGTCACTGGGTTTAGGGTCGCTATCCACGCCAATACTGGTAAACTCGAGGTTAAATTAGGTTTGTATGACATTTTGTAGTCGAGTTGGCCGGCGGCCAAATCAGTGTTGCCAAGAATAAGTAGGTCGCCCGCAGCACCTTTCATTTCGGTATTGTCGGTATAAATGACGCCTTCTTCTAGGGTAAAGTCGCTGCTAATTTTACTATAGAACATACCGTCGCTAAAAATATCCCTAAAGTCGAAAGTCAGCTTGCGAACTAAGGATTGCAAACTCAACACAGAAAATAATCGAGCGCCTTTATCGCTGACATCGGCAAGGTAACCATCGTCCAATTCAGTGTGAAAAGTACCTGTTGCATCAATCAAATTAAAGTCTTGTGGTCCACCGGACCAACTGAGCTGATAATTGAGTTCGCCGCCGCTGTCTTTAATTATCGATGCATAGTCAAATTTACTAAATTCATGTTCAACGCTGGCAATTTGCAAAAAGCCACTGACATCGGTTTTAGACACTGATTGACCATCGTGCTGCCAACTTCCCACCAAGGTAAATAAAAAACCATCGCGCTCAGCTTTGAAGTCATTGATCACGAGCTTGTCATCCCCTTGCCAAGCCAAATCAAAATGGACTTTGCCCAAATCTAAATCACCAATTTTACAACTCGCGCAATCAAATTTTATCGGCGGCGTATTGGCAAAAAATTCACTGTTTTTACGATAATGGGCCTCGGCCTCAGCTGGTGCCATTTGTTTAGCGAGTAACAATGGCGACAAGTCTGCCGAGCTTTGTTCATCTGTGCTTTTTTGATTTTTTGGTAACTGTAAAAAGTCGACGTTAATCGCCACCCCTTGCTTGCGCAAATCGGGGTAAAAAGTCACTTGGCTGCGCGCTTCTTTGGCGTTAAGTTGCAGTAACCACCAATTTTCCTGGTCGAGCAAATTGAATGAAACATCATTAAGTTTTTGATTAAAAATAGTGAACTCTTCAATACCACCTCTAATCCGCTCAGGCTTGGCTAATAAAGGAACACTGTCGCCTTGGCTAAGGGCAACTGTGCTATCAATGATATCAGTAATAAACGGCTGCCATTGGCTAAACTCGGCAGCGGCAAGTTCCGTAGTGATATGAAAGCCATCCATGGGTAACATCATAGTATCATTGCCCATGACAAGGTGAGCACGAGAAAACTGTTTTTTCTTATGGCTAAGCACACCATGGAAGCTCAACTGCTGACCATAAGCAATATTAATCTCAGAATCATTGAGCTGGCCATCAACACTAACGGTCAGCGACTCTTTCTGCTTCAGAGGTTTGCGATAGGGCTCGGGTAAAAGTAAGTCAGCCGCGTTTAAGTCACTGCCAATGTCGAGTTTATAAGAAAAGCCACCGCCATTAGGCATAAATAACGACAGTTTACCCTGCCAATCAAGGCGACCTTGCAAGTAGGGTTTAATCTGTTCTGGCAAGTGAGTTTGCCATTGATTTTGTTGCCATTTGGCATTAAGTGCAATATCTGTCTGATAGAAGTCTTGCTGCTGATCACCCTGAACCGAGATTTCAAGTGGTAACCCTTGCCATATTAAGTCAGCTGACGCTAAATGAATGCGCTCGTTATCGAAAGTTAGCTGACCGTTAACGCCACTAAATGACATTGCTGGCGTGGCTAACACTAGCGCATTGTCGGCCAAGTTCACTTGTCCTTTAGCAACGGCTAAATTGACATTATTCAAAGGTAAATCAAGACTAAAAAAGCCATCAATGGGTTTTTCTATGGTCAATTGAGTTAACACTTCACCAACACTATTAGCCAAAGGGCTGCCAAGCATCAAACTTTTTACATATCTTGGTGCAAGATCCTGAAAGTCGGCGTTAACTTCTAACAAAGAATCATCTGATAAGTTTTTTATCGCTGCCGTCACGCCAGTGACATCAATGCCTGTGAGTGATCCAGAACGACCAGTGATCAACATACTCGCATTAGTAAAGTTCAAGTTGGCATTAAACTGATTAATTGCTGGCCAACTCGGTGAAAATTTAAAAACCGCATCTTCTAACTCGGCATCAACGGTAAAAATGCCTTCTTGCTCAGTAAACGGAAATTGATTTAATTGGCCATTAAACAGCACTTGCGCTCGTGCTAACGTGCCACTAACAATCGAGTTATTGAGGTAATGAACTAGATCTTGCCCCATGAGCTTTTCAGGGAAATAGTTGCCAACTTTACTGGCATCTAAATCGGTCAACAAAGCGTTTAATGCTAAATGAGGTGAACCTTGTTTAGCGAGCAACAATTGACCATCAGCGACAAAGTTAAGCTCATCGGATGACAATGCCAATTGATTGACTACAACTTCAATATCGTCAGTAAAATCAATAGCCAGCTCACTAACCAGCTGATTATATGGCACAGCACGTGGTAAATGTGCACCAAAATCGACTGAACTATATTCACCAGCAAGCTCGATAATCGCTCGCTGATCATCATAAGTTAGCGCCAACGACAATCCTTCTACGCCAGGAATAGCTCCGCTACTTTGACTACTGAAGTCCTCTATATCTGCGACCAGTTTAAGGTTTTGCGCCAACGAACCTTGATTATCATGAGCGAGATTAAAGTAGAGTTCAGATACTTGACCAGAAAGTTCGCTTTGCTGAAGCTGTGCTGATAGTTGCTCTGGTAAAAACAGTGGCGCAACAAAATTGATAACCGCCAGTTCCAAATTATCTACGTTGCCTTGCCAGCCATTTTGATTGGCACTAAGATTAAATTGCCAAGGCAGCCAAGCTTGTTTTTCATTGGCAAAAACCAGAGGTGATGAGTAAAGGCTAAAACGCTTAAAGCCCTGTTGTTCAGCAATGAGCTGGCCGCCGGGCAGCGAGAAAGTGTGGCTAGTGCCCGCTTGCAACCATTGTAATTGGTTATCACCAAAGGCCACTTGTAAGCGTTTAGCTTGGCCGCTTTGTATCGTCAACCAAGCATCAAAATTAACCTGGCTAGTCACTTGTTCAATACTTTCAGGCAGTGACTGAACAATCCAATCACTTAGATCGAGGTTATCAGCTTTTAAATAAATTTGTCCGGCTAAATCTCGATAAGAGACACCACTAACATCGACTAACAGCACCATATTACTGTTTTGTAAGCCAGCTAATGAAACGGTACCACTGGCTTGGTGACGCTGACTTTTATTGCGTAAGATCAGGTGTTCAATTAAGAAGTGGTGCTCTTGCTCGTTGAGTTGCAAAGTCAACTCGCTATTGCTGATATTGATGTGCTGAAAGCGGTTTAAAAAGACATTGGCAAGGTTATCGAATACCTCAAGTTCACTGGTTCCGGCAGCAGGCCGCTCCTGAGCCAAAGCGTCACCTGTTAACAAGACTTGGGCACCGTCGATACGAAAATCTTGAGTCACTAATTTGCGCTGTCCAAGGGTGGCCCAAAAATCAATTGAAACATATAAACGTTCGACGTTAACCGCGATACCGTCGGTATCGAGTAAACTAATATTTTGCGCAACTAAACTCGGACCAGACTGCTGCCAATCAAAATTTAGTGCTCCAATAATGACATCGGTCTGGTACGTTTGATTAATGTAATCTTGAAGATCTTGACGGTGGTTTTCAGCATACGGCAGCAGAGCTCTCACCGAACTAATGAGCACAGCAAACAACACTAGTAAAATAGCAACTAGTTTGTAAAAGCGATTTAACCAGCGATTTAATACGCTTGAAGTACTCATTTAGTGTCCATTACATCATGACAACGTCGAATTGTTCTTGGTTGTACATGGATTCGGTTTGTATCTTAATTTGCTTACCTATAAAGACCTCTAGTTCAGCCAAATTGTGATACTCGTCATTAACCAGTGATTCACTAACTGCAGGTGACGCATAAACAATAAACTTGTCCGTGTCATAAGCACGGTTAACTCGAACAATCTCACGCAAAATTTCAAAGCAAACCGTTTCAACGGTTTTCAAGTGACCGCGGCCGTGACAAATAGCACATTCACCACACAAGATGTGCTCTAAACTCTCGCGCGTCCGCTTGCGCGTCATCTCTACTAAGCCTAGAGGAGAAAAGCCGTGAATACTAAATTTAACTTTGTCTTTAGAAAGTGCGGTTTCTAAGCTGTGTAACACTCGCTTTTGATGATCAGCTGACATCATATCGATGAAGTCGATAATGATAATGCCACCTAAATTGCGCAAACGCAGCTGTCTGGCAATCGCTTGAGTGGCTTCGATATTAGTATTGAAGATGGTTTCTTCTAAATTGCGATGGCCAACGAAGGCACCAGTGTTGATATCAATAGTGGTCATCGCTTCGGTTTGATCGATAATCAAATAGCCACCCGATTTCAATTCAATCTTGCGATGTAATGCCCGCTGAATTTCGGCTTCAGTATCAAATAAATCAAAAATCGGCCGTTCACCCGGGTAGTACTCCATCACCGAAGTCAGTTCAGGAACAAACTCCTGGGTAAATTCAGTCAGCTGGTCGAAAGTCAGCTTAGAGTCAACGCGAATGCGTTCTAGTTCAATTCCGACAAAATCCCTCAGCACCCGAAAAGCGAGTGACAAATCTTGATAAATCGGTGCTGATGTTTGTTTGCGTTGCTTGCGCTCAATGACTTTTTTCCACACCCTGCGCAAAAACTCGGCATCGTGTTTTAGCTCTTGCTCACCAGCGCCTTCGGCAGCAGTGCGAACAATAAAGCCGTGATTATCATCACAAAACGGCGAAACAGTATCTTTTAAACGATTGCGCTCGTTAATATCTTCGATTCGCTGTGATACTCCCGCATGGCTAGCATCTGGCATTAGCACCAAATAACGGGAGGCAATGGTGATACCTGTGGTTAACCGTGCGCCTTTTGTGCCCAAAGGGTCTTTTACCACTTGTACCATTAAATACTGGCCTTCGTGTACAAGGCTGCGAATATCTGGCACCGAATCAGTATTATCTGATTGTTGTTCATCGCCGAGAATTAAGCTCGAATTAATATCTGAAGCGTGCAAAAACGCGGCTTTATCTAGATTAATATCAACAAAAGCGGCTTGCATACCCGGCAACACTCGAATCACTTTACCGAGATAAATATTGCCGACTAAACCGCGTTTCGCTTCGCGTTCAATATGAACCTCTTGCAATGAACCATTTTCAATTAGCGCAACACGGGTTTCGCTCGGAGTAACATTAATTAATAATTCACCGCTCATTTCATCATCCTACTCAATTTGCATGGCCGACATAATGCCGTGTTGTGCCAATAATTCACTGGTTTCAAATAAAGGTAAACCGACCACAGAAGAATAACTGCCAGCAATTTTTTCAATAAATTGACCGGCGATTCCTTGAATACCGTAGCTTCCTGCCTTGTCTTGTGGCTCACCAGTTCGCCAGTAATTTTCAATTTCGCGCGCGCTCAGCGCTTTAAAATAAACATCTGTAGTCACAACTTGGCTAAAAACACCACGGCTATTGGCAACAGCAATGGCGGTGTAAACTTGATGAACGTTACCCGAGAACATGTTTAGCATGCGTTGGCAGTCAGCAAAATCACTTGGTTTACCAAGAATTTCACCTTGATAAACTACTGAAGTATCTGACCCTAAAACCTGGTAATTAGTTGCACTATCCGCCATGGCAGACGGTTCACTTGCTGCTTTATTGAGCGACAAAAAAACTGTTTGTGCTTTTTGTTCGGCCAATCGGCGAACATAAGGCTCAGCCAATTCGTTAGCTTCGACTGACTCATCGATATCTGCCGCACAAGTGGTAAATTGATAGCCAAGTTGTGCAAGCAGCTCTTTGCGGCGTGGAGATTGTGAGGCGAGCACCAGTGTTTGAGACATAAAATAGTCCGTTTCGCTTAATAGTTATTACTTAATTTTAAAATGACGACGCATCAAACGCAGTGCCGGAAATAGCCAAAACCACATCACTACCGAGCTCAACACGGGGTATAGGTAACTTGGCAAAAATACAACATCGTTGAAACTGCGTTGCAACCAAAATACCAATAAGTGATAAAGTGCGGTCACTACAGCCACCACTAAGGCTTGCTGAACCCTTGAAAAGTTGCGAATCTTTTGGAAGTTAGCCACTGCGATATACATAGCAATCGCCATTGCAGCTGCATGTATGCCCAAGATTGAACCCAGTAAAACATCGAGAATAAAGCCCATTAACCAAGCGGTAATAATGTTGACTCGATTGGGCAAAGCGATGCCCCAATAGAGCAAAACCATCAACAGCCAATCAGGTCGAAACGCATCAACGCTTAACGGCATCGGCACTATCGACGCAACCAAGGCAAGTACCAAAGTCAAAAGAATCATAATACCGTTATGAGCGAGCATTACTTTGCTCCTCTTTAACGGGTGATTCTACTTTTGGTGCTGGCGCAAATGGGCTTTGCTGCTCTGGCCATAGCAATAACAAATAGCGCAAACGATCTATTTGCGCGATTGGCTTACTGTATACCATAGCAAATGGGCGAGATTCATCTTGTCTAACAACGGTGACTTCAGCAACCGGGTAACCCTCTGGATATTTGCCCCCCAAGCCAGAAGTCACCAATAAATCGCCCTTTTGAATATCGCTGCTGTGGGGCACGTGATTTTGTACCAGTCGATCAATGCGTCCTGTCCCAGAGGAGACCAAGCGAGTACCGTTTCTACTGACTCTAACTGGCACGGCATGAGTAACATCAGTAATAAGAATAACCCGGCTACTTGTCGCGCCAACATGGAGGATTTGACCAACTACACCATTGGCATCTAATACCGGCTGACCTTCGTAAACACCGTCATTGGCACCGCGGTTAATCAGCACTTGATGACTATATGGATCGCTGTTTACCGACAGGATTTCAGCTACCATTTTTTTTATTTCTTGTCGAACAGGCGACGCCAACAATTGTCTCAGGCGCGCGTTTTCTTGCTTTAACATCGCCAGTTGCATAATTTGCTCGCGTAAACGCAATTGTTCAACTTTGAAATTTTGGTTTTGCTCAACCAATTTTTCTCGGGTGGTAATATTCTCGCTAGCCCAAGTCATCAATTGGTTTGGCGTATTAGCAAGATACTGAAGCGGACTGACCATTGATTGTAAATAACCTCGAACACTCTCGAAGCTATTGAGTTTATGATCAAAAAAAATCAAACAAGCAGAACAAAACAGCACCAATATCAATCGGTGCTGTTCAGAGGGTCCACTAACAAAAGATAAATTCATTAACGCTATTATCTATACAGTTGTAGGAAAGAGTTGTTGCTGGAGTCAGCGTTATTCATAGCTGAATAAGTCGCCACCGTGCTTATCAATCATATCAATGGCTTCACCGCCGCCGCGGGCAACACAAGTCAATGGATCATCAGCAACAACGACCGGAATACCGGTTTCTTCCATCAACAAGCGATCTAAATCTTTCAATAACGCACCACCGCCGGTCAACACCATGCCGCGCTCAGAAATATCAGAAGCCAACTCTGGTGGAGACTGCTCTAACGCAGTCATAATTGCACTGACAATGCCAGTCAGTGGCTCTTGTAACGCTTCTAAAATCTCATTGCTATTGAGGGTAAAGCTTCTCGGTACACCTTCAGCTAGATTACGGCCGCGTACTTCGATTTCAATCAGTTCTTCACCTGGGTAAGCTGAACCAATTTCGTGCTTGATACGCTCAGCCGTTGCTTCGCCAATTAAGCTACCGAAATTACGACGAACATAATTAATAATTGCTTCGTCGAACTTATCACCACCGATGCGCACAGACGCAGAATAAACCAAACCATTAAGTGAGATAATACCAACCTCTGTGGTACCGCCACCGATATCTACTACCATAGAACCAGTTGCTTCAGACACCGGTAAACCGGCCCCTATTGCTGCAGCCATTGGCTCATCAATTAAGTAAACGTCTCTAGCACCAGCGCCTAAGGCTGAGTCTTGAATAGCACGGCGTTCAACCTGAGTTGAACCACATGGAACACAGACTAAAACACGTGGACTTGGACGCAAAAAGTTGTTGCTGTGCACTTGTTTAATAAAATACTGCAACATTTTTTCGGTAACAAAAAAGTTGGCAATTACGCCGTCCTTCATTGGTCTGATTGCTTCAATATTACCCGGAGTACGACCTAACATTTGCTTAGCCGCGGTTCCTACAGCTGCAACGCTTTTTGAACCACCAGAGCGATCTTGACGAATAGCAACCACTGATGGTTCATTTAAAACGATGCCCTGATCTTTAACGTAAATAAGTGTGTTGGCAGTTCCTAAATCGATC
Source organism: Endozoicomonas sp. G2_1 (assembly GCF_017744155.1). GTDB lineage: Bacteria > Pseudomonadota > Gammaproteobacteria > Enterobacterales > Alteromonadaceae > JAGHQT01. The sequence continues at coordinate 321,043 of NZ_JAGHQT010000002.1, forward strand.
GACAAATCGTTAGAAAACATCCCGCGTAATTTTTTAAACATAAAAAATCGTATTCCTGTCGTAAAAATTGAGCTAGCTTGGGTATAGATTGGTGCTAATCATACCCCAGTATTGGAGAGATTGTGATGGTTTGATGAAAAAAATTACAAAAAAATCGGGGATTTTTTCAAATTAGGTTGAATTGGCGAAAAATCTTAGTTGCGCGCTTCAACAACAACTGTTCTAGTGACCACTTCACCACCTGAGGCATCGCATTGACCTGTACTTTCTATCCGATAAAAAACAACACCGTCTTGTTTAAAATTGGTACAGGCTACCCGTTGCACTCGACATTCTAATAGCGCAGCCGAATTAATAGTATTTGCACGTTCATCGACTGGCTGTTCTGCAAAATTGAGGGTCGCAGGGTTTGGACTACCATCACACAATAAGTTTGCCTGTCCGGGTGTAAATATTTGATTTAAACGCTGCTGTGCCCCTGAGTTTGCAGCTAAAAAAGCGCGTGTACCAAGTATTTCATAAGCAACTGCTTCCGAACTTGAAACGACAATGTTAGCCAGCGTTAAACCAAATCCCAAAACGACAACCAACACAAAAATAGCAATAATCAAAGCACTACCAGATTGTTTGCGACGATTTATTAGCAAGTGGCGAAATTCTGAATAGTTACGGGACATTAGGGGTATGTACCTCATGATAAAATTCAATATCAGTGCCAGCTGCCGTATTACGGACAATATCAGTATTGAAAACCAACCTCATTTGAACCGTCGCGTTACGAGTTAAGTTAGAAGCGTTCACTGAAAAACTAGAACTAGCACGATTAACTTGCTCTGCTAATGTCACGCCATCAAGAGTAAGCTGACTTCCCACTAGACATATTTGTCGCTGCGCGGAAGTAATAAAAATTCGCTGAGTCGGCGACTCTTCAACAAATCGGCTTGTGGTGGCAAAATTTAAGTTAAATCGATTGGTTTGACCACTGACCGCAGTAATCGCATTGTTTGCGGCCAAGAGCACACTTTTTGCTGAACTTGGTAAACTATCCCCACTATTGATGGGATAAACAACTGCTCTTTGCCCATTAACCCCCTGACTAATAAAGTCGCTAAAAGCGACTAATTCAATGCTACTAACGGGTGTATCTGTACCAACAGGGATATCGCGGTAAATGGCACTGGTAATAATAGGCGTGTAGGATAAACAATTACTTCCAGATATATTAGAAACGACAAAACTGTTGGGAACAGCATTGCGCAGTTCGCGATTTAAGCGCTCGACAGCAAATCGAGCATTAGCCAATAAAGCTTCATTTTCAGTTGTATCAGCGTATACCTGACTCACTAAGCGAATAAATCCGGTTAAACCAACAGATAAGATTCCTAACAGCACGATAACCGTAACCATTTCTACTAAGGTAAACCCTTTTTGCCCACGCATTAAAAGTTACCTCGATATGCTCGAAACACAATATTATCACCGCTTGGCGTAGTGACAGTCACCGTAATTAACTTAGCATTAAGTTCTTGATTGCCCGCTTCATTCAATACAAAGTCGTAATCACCATCATAAGCTACCCCCACTCTTATGGAAAAGTTTGGGTACAAATCGCCAATAGCGTTACCGCTGCCATCTTCAACAGCCTGATAACCATTATAGTCATCGACATCATCAAAGTTTGCTCGGCCGATTTCTCCATCGAGACCTAGATTAAGTATTGGAGTACAACTTATCCCGGACTCGCCACAACGGGTATTATTAGTACTTTGTTCATCGTAGCGACGGCCAGATATTTCGTTGATCAAAGACTGGCCTAGTTCTGCCGCCCGAATTTGTTGAACTTGACTTGCACTTTGCTCACTTGCAGGTAAAACAATGGCAAAAATAATAGAAAATGCCAGCGATAACACGACAATACCTACTATTGTTTCAACGAGGGTAAAGCCTGATTGCTTCAGATGTGATTGACTAGGGCGCACTAATATTGCCCTCGACATTAATATCAATGATTAAATTAGGTGTACCTGAAATATTCACTCGACATGGATTTGAGCAACCTTGTGGCTGACCTAAGCGGTTAAATTGCAGTTGGATATAGCCAGGATTAGCGGGAACTTGAAAACGAGCCGTGCCATTTAGTTCCATACGAGTGCTGCCAACGTTAAAATTACTACTAAATGCAGTGTCGTTACAATCGTTAACCATACCTAAACGGTTACTGGTCACCAACACGCACCTTTGTGGTTGAGAAGTGTCTTGCATAGCTCGGAGTTGAATCGCTCGGAGTTTCACAATTGCCTCAGAACGCGCAGCATAGCTATCATAATCACCACCGGCCCCCGTAAACTTAGGAACGGCATAGGCAGCGAGAATACCAATCAAAATAATTGTGGCGACTAGCTCGACAATAGTAAAGCCAGATTGTGCCTGCTTAGTCATCATCATTTTCACCGTTCAAAAAACAAAAGGAGCTAAACCTACGCTTAACTCCTTTCTACAATTACCAACCTAGTAAACTAAATAAACATCTCACTAAACACAAGGTCTAACGACAACACTAGGCTCTCTAATAGGTAATCGCGGCAGGTAGTATGCATAACAATCACCTGTTAGGTTATTAGGTGCGCTTGGTCTAGAGGCCAAATAAACAAAAAACACAGCTCCTGCTCCAGCGACATTGGCAGTTGCAAATCGGTAGTTACCGGAATTGATATCACCAACCTCTAACAGGCGTTGCCAATCTGCAACCACCGCTCTTGGGTTACCCAATTGAATAATGAGCTCGCCGTCGTTGCTCGGCCCAAGGCCATCGCCAATATTAACTGTTGCCAGCGCCGCGTTATTAGATATTTCTTCAGTGTTGCCTTTAATGATTGAGCGACTATTTACCAGAGTTACTGCTGTGCGCATGGCACCCGCTACCCCTTCAATACTCGCCGTTTCTGCATCACTGGTTAAATCTATAAAACGAGGAGCGGCGGTAGCCGCCAATATGCCTAAAATGACAATGACAACTACTAACTCAATTAGCGTAAAGCCTTTGGGTGCTTTATAAGTTACGCGCAAGGTACTGAGCCAATATTTGGAGTACCGCCAACTGCTGCCGCTTCAGTATAAAAAGCGATACAAGGAGTTGTTAAGGCAGTTGGTGCAGCCTGTCCTCTAGGAAAGACAACAATTGAACCAGCAACAGCTGTAGCTGAGATTTGAAAATCTCCCGTATTGCTAACATCAATATCAAGTAAATCAGTAGACCACGACGTTGCTGCAGCGGCGTTATTAGAACGAGGGTAACCAAAGTTAACTAAGACAACTCCTCCAGCTGTACCTCCATTGACATCGACGTCGACACCGTTACCACCTGCAGTATTCTGGTTACCTTCAATTAAAGATTTGGCGTGTACTAAACTTGAAGCAGAGTTCATTGAGGCTTCAACTGCTTGAAGTGTCGCTGTATTAGCGTCATCCTGCAAATTGATAAATCGTGGCGCTGCAGTAGCCGCTAAAATACCTAAAATTACAATCACTACCACTAACTCAATTAGGGTAAAACCAGCTTGATTTTTTACTCTATTCATCATGTTAACCTTGTTGTAAAAATTAAAAACGTAAAATTAGCTTCTATTAATGTGAATAACTACCGCACTAGTCGCTGGCTGATAAGTAAAACTATTACCTATATTGGTCGCCGTTCCCGGATCAGTAAAGTTATTGTTGTTGTCCCTATTAAGTGTATCCCTTAAATAAAAGTGACATAAAGCACCATTGCCCGTACCACTTTGACTAACAAAATAATCAATATTATTCTGGTTATTTAATGTATTGATGTTATTAGTAATGCTTGGTGGCTGTTGTAAAATATTAGACCATACTTCAATACAATTGTTTACATCGAAGTTACCCGCCAAGTTGTTACCATCAGTTAAGCCTGTTGGGTAGCCTGGTCGAATAACGTTATTCGCAGCGGTATCTTCCGTAGTTAAAATAAGGTTAATACCGTCATAATTGACAGTATTTAGATTATTCGCACCACTTGGTCTGCCCTCGGCTTCCCACTGGGCTCTAACTAAAGAAACCGCAGTCGCAAAACCACCTGCTAAACCTTCAATATTGGCATCCTGAGCATTCTCAGTTAAATCTAAAAACCTAGGTATCGCGGTTACCGCTAATAACCCAAGGATGACAACAACGACAACCAATTCTATCAAGGTAAAACCCGATTGCTTTTTCATATTACCCTCTACTACCCTAGTAACAGTTTCGTTAGCTACTATCTTACATAAGTTACTGAAAAGTTAAAATCAATTTCAATTTTTTTAATGTGTTTTAACCGTACTAACATCACCCGTTCGACTGTTATAGTCAAAATATGCCCCACTAGCTAACTGATAACGACAAATACGCCCTAACTGCCCACTAGTTTGAGTCTCCAAAACACTGATTGGTTCAGGTAATACAGTTAACTCAGTTTCGGTTACTATACGCCAAATATCATAACAAGCGTTGTTCGCATTACTGTCTAACCAACCATTTTTATTCAATCGCCACACCTGATTTACGGCTGTGCTATCGCTATTAGAACGATAATCACCGCCTAAAGGCTTCAGCTCAATTATTTTCGGACGGTTTTCCATTAACCATTGACCATGAGTCACAACAATTTTATCTGCGAAATTATTCGCTAATCGTTCAAAGGCTACCTTGCTATATTGGTCTTCTTGTTTAAAAAAATAATAGGCAAAAATTGCCATCATTAACAACACACATGCGACTATCAGTAGAAACTCCGCCATCGACTTTTCGCGCTTCGCACTTGCTAACTCGCCAGCCACTAACAACCTCCAGACTAGCCATTGCCTTTGAACGCAGACATTAAATCCCACATTGGCGTGAAAATACCAAGCGCCAAAATCATTACCATAGCAGCGACAATTACAATAAGAATTGGTTCTATCTTCGCTGTTAGTGTGCTCAAGTCATAATCGACTTCGCGTTCATAGTAATCACCAACTTCTTCTAGTAATTCGTCTACTCGTCCGGTTTCTTCGCCGACTACGATCATCTGGAGAACTAGTGGCGTAAAGAGTTCACTGGCAACGGCAGCCCTAAGTAAACTCTCACCGCTTTCGATAGCACTGCGCATAGTTAAGATTTTGCCGCGCATAAAGGTATTATCGACAGCATCGGCAACTAAACTCAAGCCAGTCGTCATCGGCACACCAGCCCGCAAAACAATAGCAAAGCTATGAGCAAATCGGGATAAAATAGAACGCTCAATAATACTCCCAACGATTGGCAATTTAGTTTTCAAACGATCCCAGCGATATAAACCATTGACCGTACGCAAGTAATATCTAACGCCAATAATGGCGATAACCAAAAAGCCGAGCATATGCGGCCAGTAATTTAAAAACAAATTGGAGCTCGCAATCAGCGCTTTAGTTGCCCAAGGCAAGTCAGCTCCCAATTTACTAAACAAACTGGAGAATGTTGGAATAACAAAAATATTCAGTACGACAAGAGCAATAGCCAAGGCAATAATGACAAATGATGGATAGCGCAGCGCAGTTTTAATACGCTTTTTGGTTTCCTGCTCACGCTCGAAATAAGTCGCTAACTTAATAAATGAGTCATCGAGCTTACCGGTATTTTCACCAACGTGAATTAGTGAAATAAACAGTGGCGAAAAGAATCTCGGATGCTGGTTTAATGCAGATGACAAGGCGAAGCCATTTTCTAACTGGGTAGCTACTTCAGCCAGCACACTGCGTAACTTAACCGAGCTACTAGACTCGGCTAACCCGTTAATCGCCCTTAATATAGGAACACCTGATTTCATCAAGGCATACATCTGGCGACAAAAAACAATGAGGTCATCAAGTGATACGGGCGCAAAGCCGAGTAAATCACCGATATCAATGTCACCGGCGTTGCCAACTTTTTCTTTGCCTTGCTTAATGTCGGTTGGAATAATTTGCTGGCGCGATAACATTTCAGCAACCGCCGAGATATTGGCAGCTTCAATAGTGCCCTTAACCTGTGTGCCTTGGTTATTGCGACCAACGTAATCAAATGATGCCATTGAAAATTACTGCTCCATCACGTCTGTTGTTTCAGCTAAACGCAGCACTTCTTCAACGCTAGTGACGCCAACTTTAGCATAGTCAAAAGCGGCCAGAGCTAGTGGCTTATAACCTGGGTGCGCCTTCGCGTACTTAGTAAACGATTCACTGTCTTCTCGTTTCAGCGCTGCCATCATAGGCTCATTCATTTCTAATAACTCAAAAACACCAATTCGGCCGCGATAGCCAGTATACTGACAACTTTGACAACCCTTACCTCGTTTGAACGGGTAGTTAATCGCATCTTCGCCCGCCAAATTGCTCAACCATAACTTCTCTTGGTCGTCGAGCTGGTAATCTTGCAAGCAGTTTTCACAGTTTCGGCGTACTAAGCGCTGAGCGATAACCGCTCTGAGAGAACTACCAACTAAAAAGCCAGCGGCCCCCATATCCATTAAGCGCAAGGCGCTAGTAATAGCGTCGTTGGTATGAAGTGTCGATAACACTAAGTGACCGGTTAACGCGCCTCTTAAACCAATTTCTACCGTTTCTTGGTCACGCATCTCACCGACCATAATAATATCGGGATCTTGGCGTAACGCTGTTCTCAATACACTAGAGAAAGTTAAGTCAATCTTGCTACTAACTTGAACCTGATTAACGCGAGGTAAACGATATTCTACCGGATCTTCAGCGGTAATTATCTTTTTACTCGACTGGTTGAGCTCGCTCAACGCACCGTATAAAGTAGTCGTTTTACCACTACCGGTTGGCCCGGTGACTAATACCATGCCATGAGGTCGACTGATTTGATGACGCAAACGGCTGACGATTTCAGCTGGCATACCGGTTTCATCAAGCGACAATAAACCGGCAGACTGGTCGAGTAAACGCATAACCACCGATTCACCGTGCTGAACAGGCATGGTTGACATCCGGACATCGATGCGATGACCTTTAATATCTAAGTGAAAACGGCCATCTTGTGGCAAGCGCTTTTCTGAGATGTCCAAACCCGCCATTAACTTTAAACGCAACACCATAGCGGCAGCTATTTTATTTTCTTTTAAGACGTTTTCTTGTAAGACACCGTCAATACGTTGCCTGATTCTTAGCTTGTTTTCATCCGGTTCGATATGGACGTCAGATGCTCGCATTTGCACGGCATCTTCAAATACCGACTGCAACAACTTACCAACGGTAGCATCACTACTATCGTCTAATAGCGTTGTGGTTAAGTCAAAATCAGAGGTTTGTTGATATTCTTCTTCTAACTGACTGGCGAAAGATTCAATATCAGCCGTGCGGCGATACAAGCTATCAAAAGCATCATAGAGCTGAGACTCCATAACAACCGCTAGTTCGATACGCTTTGGTGCCAACATTTGTTCAAGCTGATCTAAACCGTTTAAGTCAGCTGGATCACTCATGCCAATTAAAACACTATCACCCAGATCTTCAATAACGATAGCTCTCAAACGGCGAGCGTGTACTTCTGACAACAGTGAGGCAACTTCTGGAGGAATTCGACGCTGGCTAATATCTAAAAATGGTACATCCAATTGCTGAGCAAGGAATTCGAGCAATTGACGTTCGCTAATACTGCCCAACTCAATCAGAGTATCACCAAGTTTACGGCCGGTAGACTTTTGCGCATTTAGCGCCTGCATCAGCTGTTCATTGGTGATGATGTGCTCGTGAACAAGCAAATCACCTAAACGCATTTTTAATTTAGGGGCTGCCATCCTACTCTCCTAATTCCTGTAACCGCTGCTTGGCAAAGTTTAATGTCGTTGCTGATAAACCGCCTTGTTGAACTGCTTGCTTGTATGCTAATAACGCTTGTTCAAACTGGCTGTCACTATCATATGCCACTGCTAAACCGAGTAACCACTTTGCTTGTTGAGGTTGCGCTTGCATCAGAAACTGATAAGCCTCAATTGCCGCATTAAATTGCTGGCTCTGTTGTGCAGCATTAGCCAATAATGCTTGATAGTCAACATTTGGCGTTTGCGCTTTTTCTATGAGTACGTCGTAGGCAGCGCGAAAGTTGCCCTGACGCTGAAAAATTCTCGCTTGCATCAGACGAAATTCGATATTATTCGGAGCTTGCGAAATTCCTTGCTGTAACAGGTTAACTGCTGCTTGATAGTCTTGTCGACCAAACCACAAGGCCGCCAATTGCTGTCTTGCTAGATTGTTTTGTGGTGTTAATAGCAAGACTTCTTCAAATAAACTCTCTGCTTTTTGCACTTGGTTAAGTAAGAGCGCTTGCTCTGCCTGTTTAAACTTCTGCTCTGCCAGCTCTGGCGCAGATAATTGACGGCGAGCGATGGACATTGTTGCTTTAGGCTCAGCTGTTTTGGACATAGTCGCGTTAGGCTTAGCCGTTTGCTCTACTACTGGAGTGTTAGCCTCTGATGTCTCCTGAGCCATTACTTCTGCCTCGCCATCGATTTTCCGTTCAACTGGGCGAGTGTTACTTATTTGCTCATTGTTACTGATCTGCTCGGGCGCTTGTTCCGCCATTTCAACCTTGTATTCGTTACTCGATGTTACAACGTCTACAGGTTCGGCTTTTGGCTCAATTTGATTACTCTCAACTACTGGTTGAGCTGACGGTGGAGGCGTCTGCGCAAGTTTTTTGCTCTCGAGTTCAGGTGATGAAACACTAGTCGTTTCAGTTTGCATTGGCACTTGCTGTGTTTGCGCTAACTGCTCAGTCAGCTGTTTGTTTTGCTGATCCATTTGCCACAATGAAAAAGCAACAAAGGCGCAAACAACCGTGATTAATACTGCAATTATTATTGGCTTGGTGCTAGATTTGACAGATGCCTGATAAACTGGTGCTTGCTCTTGCCCGGCAACCGTCTGAGGTTTGCGCTCGTCTAAATCTTTGAGCATTTGATTAATCACGCTCATAACAAACCTCCATATTGCCAGTAAGCAGCACTAGCAATTGCTGCTACAAACGAAAAAGCAACCAGCCATACAGCGTAGTTGGTGATTGCCGTCGCATCTTGAGTATCTTTAATCGCGCTGGTTAAATGCTTGCTCGACAACTGATAACTTCCTTGACCATAAGCTAGCATCAGCATTTTATGCGCTAAAATATTCACTAAGCGCGGAATACCACGACTGGCATAGGCAATCTTTTTCGCTAGCGACTGGCTAAACAACGCGGGTCCTTTGTAGCCAGCAACCGACATGCGATGATTGACATATTGAATCACTTCTTGTTTAGTCATGGGTCTCAATTGATACGAAAAAGTAATGCGCTGCCTCAATTGTCGAAACTGCTGTGTAGATAGTCTTTGTTCCAATTCTGGTTGAGCAAACAAGACCACTTGTAACAACTTGCGACTTTCGGTTTCAAGGTTAGTAAACAATCGCAACGCCTCTAAGCTCTCTTCTGGCAATGCTTGTGCTTCGTCTAAAATCAATACCACAGAATGACCACGACTATGAAGTTCTAGCAATCGCTCTTGGATACGCTGGGTTAGCAACTGCAGTGACATCCGCTGCGCTTGTTTAACACCAAGTTCTTGTGCGACTGCCCTTCTTAATTCATCAGGCTTTAGATAAGGGTTAGGAATATAGGCAGTGACAAAATGATCGGGGATTTCGTTAAGCAATTTTCGGCACAAGAGTGTTTTACCAGTGCCCACTTCACCAACTACCTTGATAAATCCCTCACCTGTTTTTAACGCAGTTAGCAAGACTGCTAGCGCCTCGTTGTGAGGCGCTAAACCAACAAAAAAGCTGGTATTAGGTGTTAATGTGAAAGGCAATTCAGTTAAGCCAAAGTGATATAAATACATTGCCTTTTATAGTTACTATTGCTGTTCAGGAAACCACTGCTTTAATAAGCTACGAGCGTCTTTAAGTTGATCACGCCAAGTGTTTTGACCAACCACAACAGGTTTTAACATAATCACTAACTCGTGCTTAGTGGTGCCATTGCTCTTACTCTTAAATAGCTCGCCAACCACCGGAATATCGCCCAGCAGCGGTGTTTTTGATTCGCTGTCTTGTTTGCGGGTTTCAATCAAGCCACCAATCACGACAATTTCACCCGATTTCGCTTTCACGACAGTGTCTGACTCGCGAACACTGCTTTGCGCTAGCGGTAAAATAATATCATCGTTGTCAAAACGAATTGTTTTATTTTGTTCACGAGTTACGGTCACTGACGGATGAACGTGCAAAATCACTTCACCTTGCTCGTCGATCTGTGGGGTAACATCCAAGGCGATACCGGAGAAAAACGGAGTCAGCTCAATTTCTGGTGTTGTCGTGGTAGTGGTACCTGTAGTGGTTGTACTCGATACCTCAGTAACGAAATACTCATCTTCGCCAACTTTAATAATCGCTTTTTGGTTATTGGTTGCCGTTATCCGAGGGCTAGAAAGTACCTGAACATTACCTTGAGTTTGCAGCAAGTTAATAACCCCGGCAAAATCTTGGTTGGTAAAGCTAATCGCACTGGTTCCGCCAATGGTTGATGAAATTGCATTGCCAGCAATTTGGCCAGTTGTACTGAAACCGATATCTGTGCTGCCGATATGACCTGCAACTCGGGTCCAATTAACACCCTGTTGGTAATCGTCATTCAATGTTACTTCAAGAATTTTTGCTTCAATCACCACTTGACGACGCAAGTGATCTTGAGAGTCATTCAAGAACTTTTTAATCGCTTCGATTTCTCTTGGCAAGGCGCGCACTGTCACTAAACCCGCCTGAGGTGAAACAATCACTGAACGACCCGCTTCGTCACCGACTAAGGTTTCTAAGGTTTCTTCTAGCTCAGTCCAAAGATCTGACTCATTTTCAGTTTGAATATTAATGCCGCTGCCGCCGTTGTTATTGCGCGAATTACCAGCATTATTGTTACCGCCACCGCCATTATTGGCGCGGTTGCCGTTATTATTATTGTTGTTGCCGCCATTACCGCCGTTATTTGGGTCGTTTTCAGAAACACCACCCGAATTTATGCTACTGCTCGAAAAGCCAAAGCGTTTTATAAACAAGTAATCTAGGGCTATTGTTTCAGTGCGAATACCTGACGGATAAACTTGGATAACGCGACCTTGCTGACGAATGTCGTAACCGTAGAGCTCTCGAACAACGTTCAGCACTTCCTGCATGGTAACAGCTTTTAAATTCAAGCTTATCACGCCACTTACTGAAGGGTGTACGGCGATACTGTATGGTGAATCATCAACCAAAGCGGCAAAAAACGCGTGGGCATCAACATTGTTGGCCGCAATTTCTAAACGTTTTTCTGTTAACAAACCCTGTTTAGCATCGGCTAAGCTTTGTTGTGCAAGTTCTTGTTGCACTGAGCTAGGTACATAACTCAAAGGTTTTGGCGCTTTCTTGACACTGCCTTCTTCAATCGCTTGATCTAGTGCATTTTGAATATCTTTAGGCGCATCAGGCACGCTCTGGCAGCCAAATAAACTAACAGCCATCGCACATAAACTAGCACGAAGAAGAAACGGCTTATTGAATTTCGTTGTTATCATTTTGATTCTGCCACCACATCGGAAAAAATAGTTAGTGTAAGTTGCTCTGTTGGGCCAGCCATAGTCACGGAGTTGTCATTAATTTTAATGAGCTGGTATTGGCCAATTCGATCGCCAGTGGTCATTAATTTACCGCTAATAATGACCTTAGTCTGATTTTTCTGGCTAATAATGGATTGCAATACCAACTGTTTGTTAACCGCAACTGCTTTGCTCTGATTAGTTGCACCGCCAACTAAAGGGCGAGTAGGGTCCAAACCATTAGCAAACGTTGATTTCACGCTCACTAACATTAGCAATAATGCTGTTGTGATCTGTTTACTAAACACCAATAAACTCCTTATCAGTACTTAAGCTATATATCTCTACATGCAGCTCACTGGTTGGGTACTCGGTCAACTGGTAATCAAAGTTTTGCCAGTAAAACTTCCATTTCAATTCTTGTAACTGCGCTAAATAATCGCGCAATTGGAAATAGTTGCCTTGTAAACTCAACTTAATACCGTGACGGTACAACTGCAGTGTTTGCGCTTGAGATGATGTCGCTGCTTGGCCTGTTTGATTATCCTCACCTTCAACTGATGCAGTATTGCTTGCGGTATCATTAGCATCTGCTGAGCCATTAACATCTGCTAGTTCAAATGGCTGCGCAGGTAACACTTCAAAGGCCAACAATTTAACCCCTTTTTGTACCTTAAGCAGCTCCACTAGGGCATATCGCATTTCAACGGGGTTAATTAACTCAGATGTTAACGCCAATAAGTCTTGGTCAAGTGCTGACAACTGAGCTTCTAGGTCAGCTTTCTTATCATTGAGCGCTCTGTTTGGATCTGCTGTCAGCGAATCACTCAACAGGACAATTGAGTTGTCAGTATTGCGACCATCCATTTCCAACTGTTTAATTTGCGCTTTCGCTTGCGTAATATCTTTTAATGCGGGTTCTACTAAAAACGTAAAAACCACCATAAACACGGCAACCACACCCGTACCCAAAATGAGGTATTGTTCACGTGGGCTAAGTGCTAAATATTTCGCTGAGTATTCTTGCCACTGCGACATTACTGGCCCTCGCTACTAGTCACTAGTTGATGATCTGAACTAACAGAAAAATCAATATATCCCTGCTCGTTTTCAACTAAACTCATTTGGCTAAAACGCTGACCAGATAACAACGCTGAGTGCTCGAAACCCGCTAACCAAACAGGCACGGCATTTGGGTTTTTCGCCAAACCACTAAATAACATTTGCTGACCTTGAATCAAGACTCTGGTTAAACTGACATCTCGGTGATGATTGTCTGATAACTCAGTCATCGCTTCGGCAAAACCAGCAACAGACAATTGCGAGCTATCGGTTAAATGAGCTCTAAGCGCTTGTTTGTTGTCTAAGACCAAATTTAAGGTCGCAACTTCTTCTTGCAGTCTAGGATCTAATTTACGCTCTTTAATCGCTTGCTCTAGCTCACTTAACTGAGTTTTTTTAGCTTCGTTATCGAAACTCAAGCGCGCAACGCGATCTGAGTAACTCGACAGTTGGCTGTTGCTAAGCAGGTACCAAGCAATCATCGAAAGAGCTAATAAAAGCCACACGCCGACCATTTTACCAAGCGTTAAAAACGCAGGTTTCGCGATTAATTCAGGCTGTAATAGATTAACGGTATACTTAGACATTCGCTTCATCCTTTGCTGGCATTTGCGATAATTTTACCGCACCTAAACTGGCGGCAAACTGTCTTTCATTTTGGTAAGGTTCAGGAAGGTCTAATAACTCAACGGATAAATTACTGTTTTCGGACAATTTTCTGGCAACAAAAGATTCGGCTTTAATAGGTAGTAATACTTTAATGGCTTTAATCGGCGCTTGTTTGAGTTGACGCTCAAAGTAGTCTGTAGAACGTTGAATTTCCAAGCTTAAGTTGTCTATTGTGCCAAAGCTAAGCTCGTCTTCCGTTTTATTGCCAATTTGAGCATGCCCTCTCAAACGACGATGAAAGTACAAAATACCTTGTTTGACTATCAAAATTAACACTTCTTGATTCGGCTGCTGACAAACCAATAAATGAGCATCATCTGATGGTGGTACCAAGGCAGCAAAAGCAAATTCTTCAGTCGAGATTTGTGCAAGATTAATACTGGTATGGCTAAACTGCTCAACAAAGCTAGCTAATAAATTCTTGGGAGCACAAACAACGTTCAGTTTTTCTTGCCCAACTTGCATTTTAGGGCCATCGAAATAATCTAACACCAATTGTTCTGGGCTATATGAGACTAATTCTTTCACTTGCCATTTTAAGGCAGCGCGCAATTCTTGCTCTGGTACTTTAGGCTTATCAATTTGAACTATTTGATAATTATTGGCATTGAGTACTAAATTAGCTTGAGCATTGACGTGTAATTCGTGTTGAAGAGCTTGAACAGCTTCGCGGTAGTCGTTACTTGTCGTAGCAAATTTGTGACACTGACTATCGCCACGTTCAGGCTGATAACACACCGACATGGATTGTTGGCCTAATGCCAAACCTAGTAAGTCGTTTGACTTACTACCTGAGAACCATTGACGAACCTTTGTAGTAACTGACATTTCTCGATATTATTATTGAATATAAGTTGTTGTAATTGCTAAGCAACAAAAGAGCCAACGACTCCATCATCTAACAACTGTAGAGTCCTTCGCTGTACCGAGCTTAGTAACAAATAGCGCACTGTCAGTGTTCATTATCCCTAATTCACATACTGGCGCAAGTTTTTTCACATTTTTTATACATAAATTCCTATTTATTTTATGAGCTTACCATCCCCTCTTAGTCGACTAAAATTGCCAATTTTTGACCAAAAACAGCTCAGTGTTTACGTCAAGCGAGATGATTTAATTCACCCGATCATTTCCGGAAACAAGTGGCGCAAACTATCGGGCAGTTTACGCTACGCTAAAGCACATGGGTTAAAAGGGCTAGTCAGCTTTGGTGGCGCCTACTCTAATCACATTCACGCCCTAGCGTACGCCTGCCAGCAAGACAACTTGGCATCGATTGGTATCATTCGCGGCAGGCCTGAGTACAGCAATAACTTTACACTATCAATGGCGCGTAGCTGGGGGATGTCACTCCAATTTGTCAGTCACCTCGAATACAAACAACGCGCACAGCGCGACTATCTAGAGCAGCTACAAAAAACCTATCCAGATCATTTGATCGTGCCAGAAGGAGGCAGCCATCAGTTAGCACTTTATGGTGTCGCCGAGGTCATTACCGAGCTCGAACAGCAAATAGATTATCAGCACATACTATTACCGGTCGGCAGCGGCGGCACTATTGCTGGTCTGATTAAACAGGATAACAATCAACACAATATTCTTGGTGTTGCCGTTTTAAAACAAGCGAGTTATCTAAATCAAGAAATAGAAAACTTACTCGGGCGAGTTAAAACAAGCCATTGCCGTTGGCAACTGCTAACCGAGTACCACGGCGGTGGTTATGCCAAATTCAGTGAAACAGCAGTTCAACAACTCGTTGCCTACAACAAACAAAGCGGTATCACTTTTGAGCCAATTTATTCTGGTAAAATGTTACTCGCGACAATCGAACTCGCCGAGCAAAATTATTTCGCAGCAGGTGATACCATAATACTGCTTCACACCGGTGGTTTACAGGGAATTGGCGGTTTACTAGAACAGGGACGTATAGCTAAAAATGATTGGTCAGTGCCAAATTTCAACTAAGCCAAGTCAACTTGGTAGCCATTTGAATTGGTGGCCTACCGGAAGTAGCACCACCGATACATTCTTACTGGCCAGCTGACGCTTTTACTTGCGCAAAATGCTCAATCACTTCGGCAATTTCATCTTGCATTTGAGCCCGTAACGTTGGGTTGTCCTGACCTTTAGTCAACACAACTACCGTTGCCGGGTGCACTAATAAATCTTTAGCGTGATAACACTCCGCCGCTTCAACTTTTGGCAATTTACCGTCGGCATGATAATCGCGTTCAATGGCTTCTAGCGACAAGGTCACCATATTGTCAGCAGCAGATAAGGCCGCATCTAAATAAGCATCACATTTGGCTTGTTTGGCGGTCACTAAAGGTAGAATTTGTTTCGATAAGGTCACTAAACCAGAGGCAGAACGCTCAATTTGCGTTAAGTTACCTTCTTTAATCAGTTTTTGAGTGTTTTCGGCTTCGGATTGGTATTGAGACCAAACGTCATCACTGGCTTCGTTTGAGTTACAGGCAGATAAGGTAAAACCAAGCAAACTGGCTAATGCTAAATGGCGGTATTTCATTGTGCTTCCTTTAACATGGAGAAGAATAATGCCCTATGATAGAGCAAAAAGGCAAAGAAGCAAATGATAATTATTATCAAATAAATATTAGAGCGATCACCTATTAAACATATGAATTATTATTTATAACCAGAGCTAGTCTTGTATCGCCATTGGTAAAACGCTTGGCTCGCCTGATTCAAGATCTATATATAACAAACCTAATTTTAAAGTACGTTTAAGTAACCCCTCTTCAATAAGATCTGCAGTATTTTCAGCTCCTAATAGTCGTAATGATACAATAACCATTTTGAACCAATCTGTAGAAAATTGTAAAAAACTTCCCATAGATTTTCTGTCTAATTGTAAATCGCCTCCCACACCCGTTACTTTTATTCCAAGCCATACTATGACTTCATTGTGCTGCTTCCCAATAGCAACCATATCATTGTTATATTCGCCACCGTAACAACCAGGTAGGACTTGCATGTCATTTTGTTCTGCTATTCTTTTGAATAAATCAGTTCTTTTGATAGCGTCATCAGAAAATTCATTCATAAAGTAGTGTAGCGGAAAATTCGTTTTGTCATTGGCCTGCACGAGATTTTTCCTTGAAAATATACTTTTGAAATTCATTGTCATCAAACGCCTTAATCGATTTAATCAAAAACTATAATGTAGAGTAATATCTAGACACACCATTATATACTGCGCTCTTTTTCTTCACTGAATCGCGCTATAGTGTTCATCCTCGGCTCAGGCATCCTGCTTCGCTCTACTTCGTATTTCCATATACTCGTAAACATAAATACTGCTCCTAGTCATCTGACGTATATGGATATACTAATGCCTTGGTAGTCATGGACGACGAGAAAGGCCTTGGCTTCGCAGTATAAATATATCCATGTATAAAAAAACGCCGCAAGTGCGGCGTTTTTTCAACTCAATAGTGATTAACTATTAAGCTTGTGCAATAACAACAACTTTAACGTTAGTGTCAACGTCAGTGTGTAAGTGAATTGCAATATCAAATTCGCCAGTTTCGCGAATAGTACCTAAAGGCATACGTACTTCTGATTTAGCTACTTCAACACCAGCAGCCGTGATTGCATCAGCAATGTCACGAGTACCGATTGAGCCAAATAGTTTACCTTCATCACCAGCTTTAGAAGCGATAGTCACTTCACCAAGCTCAGCAACTTTAGCAGCACGTGCTTGAGCAGCAGCTAACTCGTCAGCTAGCTTCTTCTCAAGGTCAGCACGACGAGCTTCAAAGTGCTCAACGTTAGCTTTTGATGCGAATACTGCCTTACCTTTTGGTAATAAATAGTTACGCGCGTAACCAGACTTAACAGTTACCTTGTCACCAAGGCCGCCTAATTTGGCGATTTTATCAAGAAGAATGACTTCCATTTTGAAAACCCCTTAGTAGGTTACTTGTGTAAATCTGTATAAGGTAATAATGATAAGTAACGAGCACGCTTGATCGCACGACCAAGTTGACGTTGATACTTAGCACTGGTACCAGTAATACGGCTAGGAACGATTTTACCACTTTCAGTGATATAGTTTTTTAACGTAGCGATATCTTTGTAATCAATTTCGCTAGCGCCTTCCGCTGAAAAGCGGCAGAACTTACGACGTCTAAAAAAACGTGACATGGGATTTCTCCTAAATAATCATTTCAATGTGCTGAGCATGCAATACCAATAATGATTGACCATTTCGGCTTTCGTGGCGGTTAATAAAACCCGACACTTTAATTTTGCTGCCCTGCGCTAATTCACGAGTTAATTGTTGTGACCATTCACCCGTTGCCACCACTTGCATTCTGGCATAGGCCTGACGTCTTAAATCAGCTTCTAGTTGAATTGAACGGTGTTCAATTGAAAACTGACAATGACTAATGCCTGCGGGGCTGGTTGATAATTTAGGGGCTTTAACCACCTCACCAACCAAAACTAGGTTATTCTCTATTGCTAAAGAATCAGTCACAGATTACTAATTATTCGCTAGCAGCTTCTTCTGCTTTCTCAGCAGGAGCTTCAGCTGGCGCAGCAACCTCTTTCTTAACTTCGCGACGGTCTTCTTTAGCAGCAGCCATAGGTGATGCTTCAGTTACCGCGCCTTTCGTGCGCATGATCATGTTACGAATAACAACATCGTTATAACGGAAAGAAGTTTCTAGTTCATCAATAACTGCTTGCGGCGCTTCAACGTTCATTAAAACGTAGTGTGCTTTGTGCAATTTGTTGATTGGGTATGCTAATTGACGACGCCCCCAGTCTTCTAAACGGTTGATAGTACCGTCAGCACCAGTGATCATGTCAGAATAACGCTGGATCATACCAGGTACTTGTTCACTCTGATCAGGGTGAACCATAAATACGATTTCGTAATGACGCATTACGAGCTCCTTACGGTTGTAGCCTCGTAGCTGGCTCAGCCATTACCAGTATTGAGACAAGGAACAAAAATATTACGGCTGATTTAAGGTCGCGTATTGTAGGGAAAACAAGCAAAAAAGGCAAGTCTCAATATTTAACCTAACTAACATTAATAATGATTAGGTAAAAAGAGTGCTCATACGGGATGATCAGCACTCTGTTCAGAGAAAATTAAATTGCGACCGTGTGCTTTCGCACGGTACAAAGCCTTGTCTGCCTGATTTAACAGGGAATCACTGCGCGCACCATTACACGGGATACTAGAAGCGATACCGGCACTGATAGTGACTGAAAAAACATCTTCATTGTGTTCGATGAGCTTTTCAGCCATGACTGTTCGCAACTGTTCAGTCAATGCAAATACTTGATCATGGCCAATATTGGGAATCACTACCGCGAACTCTTCTCCACCGATTCTAGCAATCACGTCAGTTTCTCGTTGAAAAACCTTCGACATCATTCTTGCCAGCTGTTTAATCACTTCATCGCCAGCTGGATGACCATATTGGTCGTTAATCCGTTTGAAGTGATCGATATCAACCAAAATTAAGGTTAACGTTTGTTGCTGCCTGAGTTGGTGATACCACATGTGATCAACGTATTGGTCAAAGTAACGGCGGTTATAAACACTAGTCAAACCGTCTTTATTTGACAGCTCCTGCAGTGCTTGCGCTTGTTCAATTTTCTCCTGATATTCTTTATTGAGTTGCTGACCTTGAAAAAACATGTAAATGGCGTAAAAGACAAGCATCCCCGCCTCTAATTTAGCCTCGACAGTCGTGGCGAAAAGAGGCACAACAACAATTGGAATTAACGTATTAGCAGCGATATAAGCTCGGTATAGGTTCTTGTTTAACGCATATGTCACGGTACCACTGCTAATAAAAGCAAACATTGCCATAAAAACATATAACAACAGAGGCATAAATGCGGGAAGGAACATCGAAAACGCAAATATTGTACTGAATAAAATGCAAGGTAGAACAACATTTGCGCTCAATAAGCCCCACCACAACGAATGACTGTAACCTTTGATTTGTGTTGAATAGCGATAAAAGATTAAACGGGTGAGACCAAGTAAGAAAAAAGCGGCGACAATACTATAAAACCAAAGAGGTTGTGTTTGATAAAAGTCAGTACCAACACCGATGGCAAGCCAACCCAATAGATAAATATAGGTGCCGTTAAGTGTTCTGCGCTCTATGTCTTGTTCTATTTGTTGACAAATTTCAGGGTAAAGAGCAGTCACTAGTCTACTCCGTTAACAGAGCAGACAAGCTCATTAATGATTTGATAAAAGTTTCTGCATTAGCGTTGTCATCCTTAACGCCGCATAATTGTTGACTATTGGTACTACATAAACTGCAAGTCACGAAAACGTCCTGTCATGTTGGAATGGCCGTTCAAGCATATGCCGAAGTGACACAAATTTAAAGTGTTTTATGCAAACAATAATAAATATTTATTTTATTTATCAGTTAATTAGTAGTAAAAAATAGTTTTACACAGGTACCAAAAGCACCTAATTCAAACGCTGCCTAACAATTTCGAACAAGCAAATTCCGGTCGCGACGGAAACATTCAAACTAGAGACACTACCAGCCATAGGCAATTTAACTAACTGATCACAGTGCTCACGCGTTAAACGGCGCATACCCTTGCCTTCTGCCCCCATAACGAGTGCCATCGGCCCTTTCAATTCAACATCGTAAAGAGAAGTGTCGGTTTCTCCGGCTGTGCCGATAATCCAAACCCCCATTTGCTGCAGTGTTTTCATGGTTCTGGCCAAGTTAGTCACTTGTACCAGTGGCACTGTTTCAGCCGCACCCACGGCGACTTTGCGCACCGTGGCAGTTAAACGGGCGGCATTGTCTTTCGGGACAATAATCGCCTGAACACCGGCGGCGTCTGCGTTGCGCAAACAAGCGCCCAAATTATGTGGGTCAGTAACACCGTCTAAAATCAAAAAGAACGGTGTTTGGTCACGGCGTTCAGCTTCGGCAACAATATCGTCAAGGTCGGCTTCGGTGAAGGTTTTACCTGGTGTGACCCGCGCGACAACACCTTGGTGCTGCTCACCTTGTGCTTTATCATCTAACACTTTTCGGTTGACCAATTGCACCGGCATTTTGTATTTGCGCGCTAAATTAATAATCGGCATTAGGCGCTCATCGTCTCGGCCTTTTAACAACCAAAGCTCAATAAAGCGCTCAGGCGCTCGTTTGATCAAAGCATTAACTGCGTGAATACCAATGACTAATTCATCTTTTTTCGACATAAATTTTCTACTAATTTCTTACTGATTTTTTGCTTTAGCGCGCGCGTTTTTGCCCGGCCGTGATTTGCGTGCACTGCGTTTTTTCGCTTTGCTTTTTACTTTTTTATCGGTTTTCTTTTTCGGCTTTGCAGAATCACTTTTAGCACCTGTTTTTGCCGCTTTTTGTTTGATACCGCCCGCTCGATGACTAGTTTTGGCCGAAGCGCTCGACTTGCTCTTAGCGGCTTTGCCTTTCGGCAATGGTTTAGCGCGTTTTAACACCGCATCATCACCATAAAGCATCAAGTCTATTTTCTTTTCGTCTAAATTAACCGAAACCACTTGCACCTTAACCAGATCACCAACCCGATATTTATTATTGGTCTGCTCGCCAACCAGAGATAAGCGCACTTGATCAAAATGGTAATAATCGCGGCCAAGTGAGCTAATATGCACTAAACCTTCGATATGTAACTCCGACAATCTGACAAAAAAGCCAAAGTTAGTGACGGTTGAAATCACGCCAGTAAAGTCGTCACCGACGTGATCTTGCATAAACTCACATTTAAGCCAATCGGCAACGTCGCGCGTCGCCTCATCGGCGCGGCGTTCAGTCATTGAACAATGCTCACCGAGCTCAACTACAGCTTCTACTGGGTAGGCATAACAGCCATCGTTGGCAGCACTGTTATTTTGTCCTTCGAGTACCGCTTTAATGACACGGTGAATGACTAAATCCGGATAACGGCGAATCGGTGAGGTGAAATGACTGTATTGCGGCAATGCCAAACCAAAATGGCCCAAATTATCGCTTTGATAAACCGCTTGCTTCATTGAGCGCAATAACATGGTTTGAATTAATTCCTGATCAGGGCGATCAGCAACTTTCGCTAAAATAGCGCCATAATCTGACGGTTCTGGCTCACTTTCACTACCTTTAAGTGAAAACTCTACTCCCAACTCGCGTAAATATTGGAGAAAGTTGCGATACTTTTCTTCACCCGGTTTATCATGCACTCGGAAAAGGCCTGGCATTTGATGCTTTTCAACAAACTTGGCGGTCGCGACATTGGCCAAAATCATACACTCTTCAATGATTTTATGGGCGTCGTTACGTATTAGGGGCTCAATTGACTCGATTTTGCGGTCGGCGTTGAAAATAAAGCGCGATTCTTCGGTTTCAAAAGCAATAGCACCGCGACTTAAGCGCGCCTGATCGAGCGCTAAGTACATATTATGAAGTTCTTGTAAGTCCGACACCAAGGGCTGATATTGCTCAATGAGTGCTTCATCACCTTCAAGGATGGCAGCCACTTTGGTATAGGTAAGTCGTGCTTTTGAGCGCATCACTGCAGGGTAAAACTTGCTGCCCGAGAGCTTACCTTTGGCACTAATGGTCATTTCACAAACCATACACAGGCGATCAACATCGGGGTTAAGTGAACACAGCCCATTCGAAAGCTTTTCCGGTAACATTGGAATCACTTGGCTCGGGAAATAAACCGAGTTGCCGCGGGCTATCGCTTCTTCATCAAGGGCTGAGCCGGGACGAACGTAATAACTGACATCAGCAATTGCCACCCACAAACGCCAGCCACCACTGGCTTTAGTTTGACAGTAAACGGCATCGTCAAAGTCACGGGCATCTTCACCATCGATGGTTACCAGCGGTAAGTCGCGCAAATCAACTCGGCTTGCTTTCGCTGCTTCAGGCACTTCATCCGCCAGTGGCTCAATCTCATCAAGTACTTGCTGTGACCATTTATGTGGTAAGTCGTGCTCGCGCAAAGCAATGTCAATTTCCATCCCCGGCGCCATGTGATCACCCAGTACTTCAACAACCTTACCTATGGCATTTGAGCGTTTACTTGGCCGATGAGTCAACTCAACCACCACTATCTGGCCGTGCCTTGCACCGAGTTTGTCTTCAGCGGGAATAATAATGTCTTGATTAATTCTGGCATCGTCAGGCACGACAAAGGCAATGTGATTCTCAACAAAATAACGACCGACGATTGGCGCTTTGCGCGGCTCAATCACTTCGAGAATGCGCACTTCTTGGCGACCTTTCTTATCCGCTCGGTCAACTAAAATAGCGCTGGCAATATCGCCGTGAAAAACGCGTACCATTTCATGAGAGGTAATAAACAAATCTTTACCGCCCTGGTCTGGGACGAAAAAGCCATAACCATCGCGATGCCCCAACACTTTGCCAGTTAAGACACTGTTTTTCGGTGCAATCGCATATTGCTTAAACTTGTTAAAAACAATTTGCCCTTCGCGTTCCATCGCTCTTAAACGCCGTTTCAAGCCAATTAGCATTTGCTCATCACCGTAGTTGAGCATTTTGGTCAAGGCTTTAAAACTCGGTGGCGGGCTGCACTGAGCGATAAGGTCCAACAGCATTTCACGGCTGGCTATTGGTTTTTCGTACTTGGCGGCTTCACGTTTGAAATGAGGATCGTTATAGGTCAAAACTTGCCTTGTCTGTCGATGGGAACGGTTAATTGCTTTTATTATACCCTAGCGCAAATAAAATGAATGCAAAAAAAATGGCTTGCAGTACAGCAAGCCATTTTTAAATCAAAGAAACAAAATTTAGTTCAGCACGTATGAAAATACAATGGGTGTTGTGACACCACTTGGCGAGCTAATCTCTATGGTAATGGTGCCATTTTCAGGGTCGCCGTCAACTGGGTTTGAGATGTTAAACGTCAGTTGATGACCATTGCGACCTGCACTGTTAAGCACGCTGAAACTGGTCGTTCCATCTAAGTTACCAGCTGATGCACCAACGCTTACTTGAGTATCTCTAGGCATGACATTACCGGCTGTATCTGAGAACGCCAAAGTAAAGGTTTGGCTTGCACCATCGGCAATCGCAGGCAATGCAACTGTTGCAGTACCGTCGTTACTCGCGACAACGCCAATGCCATTGGCAATCAATTGGTAATTAGCGGCAGAGCTTGCCATCACTAATTCTATGGCTTTACGGACGTGAATTGAACGAGTGCTCGAACAGTTTGCTCCCGAACACTGTGGTCCATTAAATTGGCTATCACGACCGTCAAAAGTATTATTGTTATTAAAATCGATAAACACTTCGCCATTGTCGCGAACGCCATTGGTGTTGTCGTCGCGCCATGCTTCACTCATATCCAAAAAGCCTGAAGCTTGCGGTGTAGCACGACCAAAACCAGACGCGACAAACGTGGCTGCATTGCTTGAGTCGGTCGCGTCAAGCGCACTGCCGTCGCTGTCGTCAAAGCTATTGTTGCCGTTAGTGTCAAAAAAGCTTTCATGGCCAATTGCCGTCGCTAAAATCGTGACTCGATGATCGGCAACACGCGGTTCGCTGCTAGTCCAAGTTACGGTACAAGAGCCACCAGCAGTGTTACAGCTAGGCTGAATAACACCGCCTTCAGTAGTGAAGTTAACGGTCGTGCCGTCAGGTACTGGGTTGTTGAAGTTATCAGCTAAATACACTGAAACTTCTGACGTGACACCACTAATTGAGTCGGCTTCAGGGTTGAGCAAGGCTGCTGACAATGTAAATGAGCGCTGCTCCGGCAAACCAGTATTGATCGACAATAAATCAGATTGCGTTTGTACCGTGTCATCACCCAAGGTAGCAACCGCATTAACTCGAACAGCCGTTGGCACGGTGCCCGCCGTCACTTTAGTGGTAATTAAACCTTGGCTGTTGGTCAAACCTTGTGTTGGGCTTACTTCAATACCACCAGCATTGGTTGATAACGTAAAGTTAACCGGTTGCTGAGCTAATGAATTACCTGAATCACTGTTCACTCTAAATGTAAGTGTCGAGGTCTCTTGCTGGCCTTGGCCGCCAGTACCACGTAGGACAATGGCACTTGGCTCGGCAGAAACGAACTCTATCGCGCCAATTTGCTCGCCACTAATACTGATGTTAGCAGTAGCTTGTCTAATCGTACCGTTATTGTTAATTGACGCTATGATGACATCATCAACACCTGTGCGACCAGCACAGCTGGTATCAACAAATGTAGATTGGGCGCGACCATTAATTGTATTCACTGTCTCGTCAACTGTGGCATTGTTGTTAGCGACACAGCTTGAGGTAAAGGTAACTGGTGTTGGTGTTGTTACGCGATTGCCTTGACCATCGATTAAATCGACGGTTAAGCCCAAAGTACCACCGGCACTTAAGTTACCATTGGCAAGAGATAAACGAATAGTGCCTTCGGTAAAACTGTTGTTATCGTCGAATGAACCAATTCTCAAACCAGGGTCAACGACAACCGCGTCAGCAGCAAGGATTTGATAATTAGTGGTGCTAGTGAGGTTTGCCGCTGCGTAACTTGCGGTCAGTACTCCCGCCCCGAGACTATCACCGCCGGTTAGGGTAACTGTTGCTAGGCCTTGGCTGTTGGTGAGTGCAGACGGCGCGCTTAACGTACCGACTTCTGCGGTAAAGGTAATAATTTCATTGACGATTGGCTGATTACTTGAATTGACCAATACCGCGCTAATACTAGCGGTTTCATCAGCTCTAAACTGATTAACAGCATTGCCATCAAGAATGAGTTGGCTGGTTAACGTGCTTTGCGCTTGTGGGTTATCAGCGCGGACAAATTCATACGCTTGTTCTGCAGACACATCGCCAATACTTGCAGTGACCGTTGCCGCACCAATACTGGCATCGCTATTCGACAATGAAACAACCGCTTGCCCGGCACTATCGGTAAGCTTAGCGGCGGGCGATAGGTCGCCTAAGTCGGCAGTAAAATCAATGCGTTGGTTGGTCAGTAGATTATTGTTTTGATCCCGCAGTGTCGCGGTAAAGGTGATGGTTTCATCGGTATTAAAACTGGACTTAACCGCGCCGTTGCTGTCGGTAACCGTTAAGACAATTGAAGTAGGCGTTGCAGTGGTCACACCGCTGCCGTCGGTTATTGTCTCGTTTTCACCGGAGCTGCCATTACAGCCGGCAAGTGCCAAAGCAATCGTGAAACTGATCGTTAGCCAAAACTTATTCATCATATTTTCCATCTAAACCGCGATTATAAAGCATTGATTATTTCAGCAGTTTACGATCAAAAAATAGGAATGTCATACACTTAATGATAGCTTTTTAGTATTTACCGGCCTTTGCCGCCAATACCACGTGTTCTGGCATTTTTTCCGCTAATTTACTCAGTGCTTGGCTGATTTGTTTATAAGTCGATTTATCGTCGGTCACGGCATTGTGTAACTGGCTATACAAGCTTGGGTAGTCAAGCGGGCTACCATGCCCTTGATTATAAATTTTCGCCAAACGCAACTGTGCTTTTAGGTTAGCTAAATTTGACGCTTCACGCAGGTACACAATCGCTTTTGCCATGTCGGGCTGCATAAATTTGCCGACGTGGTAATAACGTCCCAATTGTTCAAGCCCTTCAGCCAAGCCCTGATCCGCCGCCAATTTCATATAATGTAAGCCAAGCGGGATGTCTTTTTTAATACAAACACCATAGGCCAACATATCACCCCACAGAAATTGGTATGATGGCATTTTGGCTTTCACTGCACGTGCTTCAATATCTTGAACCAGTTGACACTCATCAATAACAACTTGGCTTAAGTGTTTGTTTTCTTTTATCAAGTCTAGAAGTTGGTTGTCGCTATAAATTTGCACTGCGCGTAATTCTTGCGCGTTAACGCCTTGGTTGACACCAAAAACAAACAAAATGGTCCATAATAAACGCATCGTCACTGTTTACTACCTCTATTGATTACGCCCACAGCTATCAAGATATGCTCTATACTGTTATCGACGACAGACAAATTTTCTGTAGTGTTCTAGATAAATTGCCTGATACTTTTAGTGATATCACTAGCAATATAAATACCAGATTACTGTCACGTTAATGGCAGATACCAAAGTAACTCAGCATTATTTGCAAAAATTCGCAATTTGCGGTTAGATGTTAAGCAATAAACGCTGTTAAATTATTGCATACCCGCTTATCTCAATGATCGTTGAAATTGATATCCAAGAACTCAGCGAAGGCCATTATGTTGTTGATATTGTCAAACAACAAGCTAGTTACGCCTTAACAAACTCTGGACATATTAAAAATCAACAAGTTATTGAGTCACTCAAGCGTAAAGGCGTACTTTCTGTTCTTATCGACACTAGTAAAAGTGAATCGAACCAAGAAGGCAATGCAAAACTTGGTCGTTTTCACGATGAACAATTACCCGCTATTGTTGAAATTACTAAGGCCAAGAAATTATTCAACCAATCAAAACAACTGCAGCAACAATTACTGCAAGACTTTGCTTCCGGTGAGCCCGTTAACCTCACGCCAATCGTCGAAAGTAGCAACCAAACCTTAAACGCAATTTATAAAAATCCCGACGCGTTGGCCTGTATCATTAACATTCGCGAAAAAAGCGAATACTTGCTCGAACACTCGGTCGCAGTCTCAATGTTGATGAGTATTTTTGCCCACTATCTCGCACTTGATCATCAAATTAGTCAGCAGCTCGCACTGGGTGCCTTTCTACACGACGTTGGTAAGGTCAAGATTCCCGATGTACTGCTCAACAAGCGCAGTAAATTAACGCCAACCGAATACGCGATCGTAAAAACCCATGTCAACCATTCTATTGAGCTGGTGCGGCAAATTCCAGGGCTCTCCGAAATCAGCATGGAAGTGGTTGCACTTCATCACGAACGACTAAACGGCAGCGGTTATCCCTACAAATTAACCGCAGACAAAATCAGTCAGTACGGCCGAATGATCGCAATCTGCGATGTCTTCGACGCGTTAATTTCCAATAAGACACACAAAAACGGCTACAGCCATGTTCAAGCCTTTGCCATTTTGCGCAAAATGGGTCAAAAGCAAGAACTTGATATTCAGTTAGTTGATGCTTTTATCAAGTGTTTAGGCGTTTATCCGGTTGGCTCGCTGGTGGAGTTGAGTTCGCAAAAGTTGGCCATTGTTGAAGCTAGGAATCTACAAGATACCTTAAAACCGAAAGTGCGCAGCTTTTACGATCTCACTGATCGACGCTATATCATGACTCAAGACATTGATTTAAGCCAAAGTTCGGAAAAAATCCTCAAAGGATGTCGAGCCGAAGATTACAAACTTGATATGAACAAAATAATTGAGTTTTTAATGATGCAGGGATAGGACGAATTGTCGTTTTTGAAGGTCAGCACTGTCTTTGAAATCAAACCACTAAAAACAAAAAAACGCCGGCCAAGGCCAGCGTCTTAACAGTAAATTTTTACTGACCGAGTTAGATCGAGAATGATGCGCCACAACCACATGTAGTGGTCGCGTTTGGGTTAGTCACCAAAAAGCGACTGCCTTCTAAGCCTTCGGTGTAATCAACTTCGCCGCCAACTAAATATTGTAAGCTCATTGGATCAACCACCAAAGTAACCCCTTGCTTTTCGATGGTCATATCGCCCTCGTTAACCTTTTCATCAAAGGTAAAGCCATACTGAAAACCAGAACAGCCGCCACCGGTAACGTAAACCCTAAGTTTTAATTCTGGGTTCTCTTCCTCGGTAATCAAGGTCAATACTTTACTCGCTGCAGCGTCAGTAAATTGTATTGGTAATTCTGGATTCGACATGATGAATACTACTCTTGCTTTTTCTAAATTGATTAACTCAGGCCACAGTGCTCATTAACTTTATCTATAACTGTTTAGTTATTTAAAACAGCTGATAAATTGCACAGGCGCGTATTATCTTAAACCTGACTATTTTAATCAAGTATTGTGTCATGCTATTTTGCTTTAGCTAATGACAAAATCAATACGAAAGGCGTTACTACTAACCCAATTGTAAAATATCTGTCCACTGATAACCGCGGTCATATTTTTGATATTTCTGCCATTTACCCTTCGGTAACACTACCTCAATAGCGATACTTTCAGGCTCGAACCCCTGTGGCAAAACAAACTCACCCTCGACGATTTGAAAGTACTTAAAACTAAACGAAAGCTCTTTTTGAGTTAGCTCAGATAGATCACCAAGCGCATATAGCTTGGGCTTGTTAGCTAAACTACCTTTTATCGACAGTTGAATATAGCCTTTGGCGTAGCGCTTTTGCACTTGTTGTTGCACTAAAGCCACTTGAAATCTATAGTGATTATCGCTAGCTGTTGAGAATACTTTGGCACTATCAACAACCAAGCCACCGACTTGTTTCTCTGGCGCCATGACTTTTTGATAAAACGCCAGTTCCTTTTTAATTTCAAAATGTTCTGCTTCAGTTTCTTTAAGCAAAGCCATCGAACGTTCACTTGCAAGGCGTTCAACCTCAAGTTCTACTTCCAAGGTGTTAATTCGGCTCACTTGTTGTTGCTGCTCTTGATACAGTTTTGTCAGTCGTTGCTCTTGCACTGTAATCGTTTGTGCTTGATAACTGTGATAAAAATTGCCAACTCGATACCCGCAAAACAGACAAATCAACATTATTGCCAATAGCAGTAACGCTGAACGAAACGAGCCCAAGCGCTCGACGACAACGCGTAAATTAATTTTTGCTAACCAATTCATTTGTAAAGTATGATGATGTTTAAGTTGATGAAGTCGTTACAACTTCACCCCCGAATAATAATTTATAATAATTTTCTAAAATATGAGCGTTGTTTCAGCTTTTAAAAAACGTTTAGCCCTTCCGGTAACCAGCTGGCAAATTTGTCTACTTGCCATCATTTGTGGTTTTGCCGCGGCACTGCTATTGGTACTTTTCCAAATAACCATTGAAAACATCCAACACTTTTATAGCAGCGAAGCATTCCAGTATATCAGCATCGACTGGCTAAGTCGTTTTCAAATTCCGATCCTTGCGGTGGTATTTATCTTATTATTATCTCGGGTGACTGGCTATCAATATATCCGCTCAGGTATCCCCTTTGTTCTGCACCGTTTGAAGGTCGCTTATGGCGCTATGCCATTTCGCAATACGCTCAATCAGTTTTTTGGCGGTGCTTTTGCCATTGCGTCAGGCTTTTCGGTGGGTAAAGAAGGCCCATCAGTTCACTTGGGTAGCGCAAGTGCTAGCTTTCTTGCCAGCAGACTACATTTGCCATACAACGCCATTCGCACCTTGAGCGCTTGCGGCATCGCAGCAGGTATTTCAGCGGTTTTTAATACGCCCATTGCTGCTGTAGTATTTGTCATGGAGGTAATTTTACGGGAATACAAAGTTCACATTTTTATTCCCGTGATGCTGGCATCAATTGTCGGTTCGGTGGTTACTAGTAGCTTACTTGGCAATGAACACAGCTTCACTTTTTTTGCTGAACTCGAGCTTGATTTAATTTTTTATCCACTTCTGATTATTTTTGGTGCAGTTTTGGGTACCTTTGCCTCGGGCTTTAACCATTACTTAGCGAAAACCATAGAACGCTTTCAACACTGGCATATTTTTAACCGCTTACTAGTTGCGGCACTTATTACGGGGGCACTTAGCCATCTAGTGCCCAATGGTATGCTCAATGATATAGGGTCAATCCAAAACGCCATCGACAATCAATGGCAATTTCAAGTATTAGCGGTGTTTTTACTAGTAAAAGTACTGATGACTATAGCCGCAATTGGTTTAGGCATTCCCGGTGGTGTTATTGGCCCTATTTTAATGATTGGCGCGTTAACGGGTATGTGCGGTTCGTTTATCGCCGGTCATTTCCTACCTGCAGGTGAACACATTGCCAGTGATTTAGCTATTTTGGGTATGGCAGGATTTATGGCGGCCACGCTAAATGCGCCATTAGCGGCATTACTGGCGGTAGTAGAACTATCGAGGCAACTGGAAATTATTGTTCCGGCAATGATTGTTATCACCGTTGCTTGCTTAGTAGCAGGACAAATGTTTGGCAATCGTTCAATCTTTATTATGCAATTGAACGTACAAAAACTGGCATATCGCAAATCACCGGTTGAAAATTCCTTACAAGGTATTGGCGTATTAGGTTCTCTTAGAAACCAGTTAACGTTAACTGAAAGCGCTGACAATAACCAAGCTCGCTATCACTTGGCCAATAACGATAACAATGCACTGATTATTAACCAATATCAGAACCACGAACGGCAAAATTGTTTTGAGTGGTTAAGCTTTGATGACAAAGTGCCCGCACAAGAAATCGTGGTTCGCCAAGCACTACTGCCGTTGTCGTCGCAAGCAACACTGGCAGAGGCTTATTTAGCGCTCAAAGATAAACGCCAAGGCGGCGTCTATATTTATCAGCGCGATCAATCTGATATCATTGGTGTCATTCTGTTTAGAGATATTCAAGCTTATTTGCAGGAAGGAAAAATTTCTTAATGAATACGATTTTATGGCTCAAAGCATTTCACGTAATTTTTATGGTGGCTTGGTTCGCGGGCATCTTTTACCTACCGCGTTTGTTCGTCAACCACGCCGAAAGCGACAATAAAGATGTTATTGAGCAGCTAAAAGGCATGGAAAAGCGCCTGCTTTATTTTATTACGCCATTTGCCTTTTTAACCTTGGCTTTTGGCCTTGCCTTAATTCATTTTTATGGCAAAGAATGGTTTGTCGCCGCCAAGTGGTTGCACATAAAATTAACCTTAGTTATCGGTCTTTTTATTTATCACGGCTATTGTTTTGTTTTGTTGAAAAAGTTTCGCGAAGACAGAAATACCCGTTCGGGTCGCTTTTATCGTCTATTCAATGAAATTCCCGTCATTGCCCTGTTCATCATCATTATTTTGGCCTACGTCAAACCAATGTAAATTTGACGCGAACAAGACTAGGGAATGGTGGCAATTTGTGCTATATTCCGGCAGCAAAATTAGCTCCATTCTCAGCGACTAAACAAAGGCTTAATCGCCCGTGTGCAGTTGCAATAGGTAACTTCAAATGATGACATTTCAAGGTAGTCATATTTTGTCGGTATCGCAGTTTGATCGCGATGCCATCAGTCGAATTTTAGACGTATCTGCGCAAATGGCCCCGTATGCCGCCAGACAAAAACGTTGTCATGTACTCGACGGCGCCATCTTAAACAGTTTGTTCTTTGAGCCAAGTACGCGTACGCGAGTTAGTTTTGGTACCGCGTTTAACCTGCTAGGTGGTTTTGTCCGCGAAACAGTAGGCGAAGAAAACTCGTCACTGAGCAAAGGTGAATCACTCTATGACACCGCGCAAGTAATTAGCGGTTATTCCGATGTTATCACCATGCGTCATCCGCAAATGCACTCAGTCGCTGAGTTTGCCAAGGGCAGCAATGTCCCTGTCATCAACGGTGGTGACGGCGCTAACGAGCACCCTACTCAAGCGCTACTCGATTTGTTTACCATAAAATCGGAAATGGCCCCGTATCAAAAAGGTTTAGACGGCTTGAATATCGTACTGATGGGTGATCTTAAACACGGCCGCACCGTACATTCACTATCGAAACTGTTGAGCCTTTACGACAATGTTAAAGTGACAATGATTTCGCCAAAAGCACTGCAAATGCCAACAAATGTCGTCGATACGCTAGTTAACGCTGGTCACCAGGTTGAAATTACCGATACCATTGAAGACAACCTTGCCTGTGATGTGATTTATCAAACTCGCATCCAGCAAGAACGCTTCGCCAGTCAAGATGAAGCTGATTTGTATCGTGGCCACTTTAGTTTAAATCGCCATGTTTATCAGCAGTACTGTAAAAACCATACCGTGATCATGCACCCATTGCCGCGCGATTCACGCCCTGAAGCAAATGAGCTAGACACAGATTTAAACGATTTAGACAACCTCGCTATTTTCCGTCAGGCGCAAAACGGCGTCTTAGTAAGAATGGCGTTATTCGCTTTAACCTTAGGGGTTGAAGACAAATTAACTCAATACGAAAAACCAATTACCTGGTATAGCAACAAATATTAAGGCTAACCTTATGCAACACTCTGCTCAATTATTTGAAAACGCCAAAACGATTATTCCTGGCGGTGTAAACTCGCCAGTGCGCGCTTTTAACGGCGTTGGTGGTACTCCTTGTTTTATTAAACGCGCTGACGGCGCTCACATTTTTGACGCTGACGACAACGCCTATATCGACTATGTCGGCTCATGGGGGCCAATGATTTTAGGTCACAATCACCCAGTGATTCGCAATGCCGTTATCGAAGCCGCACAAAATGGCTTGAGCTTTGGTGCGCCAACCGAAATCGAGATCACCATTGCCGAAAAAGTACGTGAATTAGTGCCGTCGATGGAAAAACTGCGCATGGTAAACTCGGGTACAGAAGCGACCATGAGTGCAATTCGCCTAGCTCGTGGTTACACCAATCGCAACAAAATTTTGAAGTTTGAAGGTTGTTACCACGGCCACGCTGACTCATTGCTAGTAAAAGCAGGCTCTGGCGCTTTGACCCTAGGCGTACCAAGTTCACCGGGTATTCCTGAAGATTTCGCTAAACACACCCTGACCGTAAGCTACAACAACATCGACGAAGTAAAGCAAGTATTTGCCGAGTGCGGCGATGACATTGCCTGTATTATTGTCGAGCCAGTCGCAGGTAACATGAACTGTATTCCACCTGTCGCAGGCTTCTTGGAAGGTTTGCGTGAAGTTTGTGATCAATATGGCAGCGTCTTAATTCTCGACGAGGTGATGACGGGTTTCCGCGTTGCCTTAGGTGGCGCACAAGCTCACTACGGCATTACGCCTGATTTAACCACTTTAGGTAAAGTGATTGGCGGCGGTATGCCAGTAGGCGCTTTTGGCGGTAAAGCAGAAATTATGGATTACATAGCGCCGGTTGGTCCAGTTTATCAAGGCGGAACTTTATCGGGCAACCCACTGGCAATGAGCGCGGGTTTAGCATCATTAAACGAACTGGCCCAAGGTAACAAGCACGAACAGTTATCAGCAGCAACTGAGAAACTGGCCAAAGGCTTTAAAACAGCGGCAGATAAGCACGGCGTGCCATTGACGATTAATTACGTTGGCGCCATGTTTGGCTTTTTCTTCACCGAAGAAGAAACCGTGACTAGTTTTAAACAAGCAATGGCATGTGATGGCGAGAAATTCAAACGCTTCTTCCACCTAATGCTAGAAGAAGGCGTTTACTTAGCACCATCGTCATTTGAAGCGAGCTTTTTGTCAACCGCTCACACTGATGACATTATTGAGCAAACCTTAGCAGCAGCCGATCGCTGTTTCGCTCAGTTATAAGCAAACAGAGTAAAAGAAAGGGGCTTTATAGCCCCTTTCTTTCTATAGATTAGTAATATTAAAAATCACCCACCAAACAAACGCTCTAACCAAGATTTTTTCTTAGCAACTACGCGCTCTTCCTGACATACCTTAGTATTGATGACGCCCGCACTAATCGCTGGATAACGCACGCTGCCTTGGCATTCACTGCTAAACGCTTGACCACTATCAACCGCAAACCAGGTTTGTTGAATACCATCGGGTAATTCGTCGTGTAGTTCACTTACGCCGTGTTTTTTCATAAAGTCGGCAAACAACACTAACGCGCCGCTACTACCAGTTATTGGCGTTTCTTGGTTGTTGTCTTTACCGAGCCAAGTAGTGACAACAATCTCGTTATCAAAACCAATAAACCAGCTGTCACGCTGTTCATTACTGGTACCGGTTTTACCGGCAACACTTGGTGTTGCTAAACGCCAAGTTAGCGACTTAGCCGTGCCTCGTTTAACTACTTCTTGCATCGCGTATCGGGTTAAATACGTTGCTTGGCTCGATAAGACATAACGGGTCGGCTGGCTAAACTGCCACAGCAATTCGCCGTTTGCTTGCACCACTTTATTGATGGCATGACTTTGTCGATACAAGCCATTCGCAGCCAGTGGTAAATAAAGCTGATTAATTTCAAGCGGCGACATATTAATAGCGCCCAACAACATTGATGGCTGCAAGTTAATATCGTCTTGATAACCCAGTAAATGAAAAGCGTCGGCAACGCGGTTTAAACCGAGCTGCATACCGAGATTAACAGTAGGAATATTAATTGAATTGACGAGGCCATCGAGTAGAGTTACTTGGCCGCGATATTCGCCATCGTAATTTTTCGGTTGCCACTTTTGCCCTTGCTCACTGCTCAGTGTGATCGGTTTGTCGGCCAACGGTGTTGCTAAATTGTATTGCTCGTAACGTTCAAGTGCTGCCAAATAGACAATTGGCTTAACCAAGGAACCAACTGGCCTTTTTGCGTTTAACGCACGGTTAAAGCCGGCATAACCAAGCGCTTTACCACCAACCAAGGCTCGAATTTCACCGCTATCAATATCGGTTACTAGCATCGCCGCTTGCAAATCTTGCTGTTTGTATTTTTTCTCTAAACTCGCCAGCTGTTTATCAACCGTATTGGTTAACGTGTGTTGGCTAGCGATATCAAAGCCGGTAAACACTTTAATGCCAGTTTGCTGCATATCTGCCGGCAGAATTTCCGCTAACTCGCGTTTGACTAACTGCAAATAATCAGGGAAGTTTTGTTTGCGCAAACGTCTGTTTTTTCGCACCGACAACTGGCTGTAAATTGCTTGTTCAAATTCAGCGCGTGACAATAAATGGTGTTCAAACATCAGGCCTAAAATCAAGTCACGACGCTTTTTCGCGCGCTCGGGAAAGCGCCAAGGATCGTAATAACTCGGTCCTTTCACCTGACCAATCAAAGTTGCCATTTGCGCAGGGCTTAATTCACTAATTTGTTTGCCAAAGTAAAATTCGGCGGCCAAACCAAAACCGTAAATACCATTGGCGTAGTGTTGCCCCAAGTACACTTCGTTAATGTAAGCTTCGAGTAATTGGTCTTTGCTGTAGCGATACTCGAGGATTAACGCCATCAAAGCTTCATTGAACTTGCGGATCAGCGTTTTTTCTCGAGTTAAAAACATATTTTTAACCAACTGCTGAGTTAAGGTGCTGCCACCTTGAACGGTTCGCCCAGCTTTAATATTGGCAAATAAGGCGCGAATAATCCCCAGCGGAGAGACCCCGTGATGAAAGTAAAAATCTCGGTCTTCCACCAATAACAAGGTATCCATTAAGCGTTCAGGCACAACTTCAAGTGCCAGTAACACGCGATCTTCTTTATTTTCAGGAACGATACGGTCAATCAAAGCAGGTTCGAGACGAACGCGACTCACCTCTTGTTCTAATCCAGTATCGCTATTGCTTTGGTGTAAACGAGTAACGCGTCCTGCACTGGCGTCAATGGTGACTTTACTGGCTGGAGTCAGACCTTCTCCAAAATCAAACGCGCGTCGATAGACAATTAAACGCTTCGATGATTGGGCAAATTCCCCCGGTGTTTGCACTCGACTAACCTTGCGATAGCCCGACAGCTTTAATTGTTTGGCAAGCTTGTTTAACGAAATGCTGTCACTGCGCTCGAATATCGGTACATAACCATATACCTGAACGGGGATTTTCCAGCGCTGACCTTCAAACTTGGTTCTGACCTTGGCATCGAGGTAAACTGTGTACGCTGCGAGCACAACAATGACAATTAGGGTCAGTTTGACTAAAAACCAACTGGTTCTGCGTAACCAGCCTGGCGGCAGGCCAAAGCGTGCTTTGGTTGCACTTGTTTTAGTTTTAGCGGCTTGTTTTGCTTTAGCCGTCGTTTGACGATTTCCTTTAGCTTTTTCTTTACTGGCTGCTTTGCCCTTACTTTCTTTTGTCACCCGACTATACCTTCAAAACAAGACCATAAAACGACCATCTATAAACAGCCTTTAACGATTGCACAATATCGCGAGATACTGAAGGCTATTCTAACAAGAAAAAACGCTAACTATCACCAGATAATTAGCGCTTGTTCGAGACAGTGACTCAGCTATTTAAACGTTTTATAAAGCTTCTCCGTTAATATCAGTGGCAATCAGTAATTGGCCGTCGGGGTCATCGCTATTAGCATCGGCGATCCAAGGCGCAAGACAAGCTCTATCGGTTAAACATGGGTCTGTTAAGCTAGTTAAAAATGCCACCAACTGCGCCACTTCGTCATTGTTGAGGTTAATTTGCGGTAATCTCGAGGTGCCATTTCTGCGCTCTTGACCGAGTTTAGCCGCTGCTGATTGGGCATGAGTTAACGTGTTTGGGTACAGGTCCTGACATGCTGTGACCGATTCAAACTGCTCAAGCTCACACCAACCTGCATCTTGCGCATAGTTTTGAGCACTTTGCCCAGGGTTATTGTAATGGCGAACGACACGAGTCAATGAATCGTAACTACCTGCGTGACCATAAGGTGCAGTTAAGGCAATATTAAGCAAACTCGGAGTTCTAAAGCGATAGCGATCATCAGTATTACCTGTGACCCGCTCACGGCCAAAGTCATCGTCACCACTAATGCCGTCTCCTTTCCCCGGACCAATTTGTGGAAATGCCACCGTGTGGTGTTGACCGTCACTAAACAGCGGGCCATTGTGACATGCCGCGCAGCCAGCACCACCTTGCTCAGGCCCTTGAAAAAACAGCAAAGCACCTTGTTTTTGTTCATCGGTCAGTGCGTTGAGATTCCCTGCTAAATAGTTCTGCCAAGGCGAGTCAACGAAAACCATTGAGCGCTCATATTCAGCAAGAGCATGGGCAATGTTATCAAAAGTAATTAACTGCTCTGCACCATCGCTACTGTTAAAGCCCTGTTGAAACGCCTCTAGCCACGCACTTAACGCCAGCTCTCCTGCGCCAATGTCATAATCGCCAAGGCGAGCAGCCAAATGATGGCGAATTTGTTGATTACTGTTGCCCGCTTCGAAAGTCGCGGTTTTCATTTCCTCACTGGAAGTCACCGGAAATCTCGCCTGTGCAGCCACTAGATTCGCGCCCGCATTGATGTCAGCGATACCAAAGCCAGAATCGGGCGTGCTAATGGCAGAACTAGCACCATTTTGTCCAGGCTCTTTGCCTGAGCTTTCAACCCGTGAGTCCCAAAACAAACTGGTGTCCCAAAGCGCGCTGTTCACTATCGTTGGGCTATTGCGTGGCACAATAGGTAAGCCCGTTGAGTTAACACGCCCCTGTCCAAGTACATCTGGCTCAATAGCATCAATGCCAATCGGCAAGCTAAGTTCATCAGCACCACCTAAACTCGGGTGGTGACAACTAACACAAGCGCTATCAAAAGCACCGCCTAAGCTCTTACTAAAAAACAGCTTTTTACCCAGTTGCGCGATTGGTGAGTCAATGGCAGGAAGTTCTCGACCTTGAATCGGTGAAACATCAAGGTCTAGTTGTTCAACTAGGTCGGTCAGCGCTTGGTCAAGTGCTGAAATAGGCTGTTCAACGGGAGGCGCTGGTGTCGGTGTTGGTGCAGGAGTAGGCGCCGGACTTGGTGCTGGTGTATTTTGTGGTGGAACACTAATCGGGTCAACTTGTTCACCACTGCCACCACACGCGCTCATAGCGATACTTAATGTAACTAAAACCGCCAACTTAGTTTGCACAAAACCATTTTTCTTCGCGTAAGTATTTATTGAGTACATTATTGCCTTCCCCATACAACAAAAACTAATATACCCAAACCACCTCAATATACTTGTTCAGTTGGAATTAAAAGCGATTTAGGCAAGGCATTGATTGCAAAGAATGGTTGTTCCCTTGTTAAAATCAATAACGCCGCATAAATCGTCTTTTAAACCAACCCTTCGGGCGCTTCACAGGAACTTACTCTCATCGTTGCAGCTAATTACCATTCCTGCTAGCTGCGCCTTGATATTAAGTCCCTGTGATAGCGCTGAATCACGCATCTTGAGGTGGTTTGGGTATTTCTAGCTTACGCGATGATTAAGGAAAAAAAGTGCAACAAATAAGGAAAAACTGTGCAAATACATTGAACACTGCGAAAAGTCAGGAAAATAAGTGTAGACTAACTATTGACCGTATCGCTCTAACAAGACTTTGAAATAATGCGCATTTTTACCAAACTACTACTCGCACTTCTGTTTACCAGTGCTTTGTTGTTATGCGCTTTGTATTGGTTAATCCAATTGAGCTTTGACCGCGGTTTACTCAACTATATCAATCAAAAAGAGCAGCAAACCTTAACTCTTTTGGCTGAAAATCTCGCTCGCTACTACAGTGAAACTGGCAGTTGGTACACTCTCACAACAGCACAATCTAAGCTCGACAGATCATCTCACAGCAGGCAGCGCCCAGTTGAGCGCCTGCGACAGCGAGAGCGTATTGCCCGTAAACGTCCACCACAGCAACCAGCAGGAAATTCGATAAATCATCGGGATTGGCGCCTATTGATGATATTGTCGGAGCGCGGCCTACAGTACCCCACTGACCTTGATATAGGTTTAACTTATTTGCAGACCGAGCGTCCGCCCAGAGCGCGTTCACGCCCTACCCCTTCTCAATTAAATCGCCAACAACAAAACGAAATAAGCTTGGCGGCCAACCAACAAAATCGTCGTGCTATGACCTTTTCTCAACGTAAGCCCAGTTTGCTCGATGCAAACAAACAGGTGCTGATTGGTCGCTATCGCGCAACAGACAAGCTACAACCTATTACTCACCAAAAAGAGGTTATTGGTTTTGTCGCAATGACACCACAGCAAACCTTAACCGACAGTTTTGATTTAAGTTTTGCACAAGAATTGCGCCAAAATATTGCCTTGATACTCAGCGCAATATTTGCGTTTATGGTGCTGATTACCATTGCGCTATCTCGCCATTTCGTCAGGCCGATTACCGAACTAAAAAATGCGCTGGTCGCGCTCAACCAAGGTCAATTAACAACACGAGTTACGGTTAATGGCAAAGATGAAATCGCAACATTAGCTCGAAACTTGAATGACTTGGCAGCAACACTAGAGCAAAACGAAAGCTCGCGCAAACGCTGGATTGCCGACATTGCTCACGAGCTTAGAACACCGCTTGCTATTCTAAAAGGCGAACTAGAAGCGTTTGAAGATGGTATTAGAACGCTAAGTTTGTCTAACTTAATGTCGATTAATGAAGAAGTTAATCACTTACAAAAACTGATTAACGACCTCAACGAACTCAACAATTCTGAAATAGGCACGCTAAATTACCACAAGCAAAACCTCAATATTGTTGAGCTAATAGAACTCAACGCCGCTCGACATCAATATCTCATTGAACAAAAGCAATTGAGTTTTGTGCTCAATACCCCAACCCACGCGCTAACAATTTGGGCCGATGAAACTAGGCTTAATCAGCTTCTAGACAATCTAATAACTAACTCTGTTAAATATACTGATAGCCCTGGAGAATTGACACTAGTTGTTGAAAAGAAAAATAATTTTGTCGAAATCACTTTGGCAGACAGTGCGCCGGCCGTGCCGAACGAAGCGCTAGACCAGCTTTTTGACCACCTATTTCGCGTTGAAAACTCCCGCAATCGCAAAACAGGAGGTTTGGGTATTGGCTTAGCGTTAGCAAAAAACATTGTCCACGCCCACCAAGGCGAAATTGCCGCCCAGCACAGTAAACTAGGTGGCCTCGCCATTGTGATTAAACTGCCGTTGATATAATCTTTAACCGGCGAGTAAAGGTAGCAAAAAATATGGCTAAAGTACTGATTGTTGAAGATGAAATAAAACTTGCTAAGCTGCTAAAAGACTACTTATCGCAAGCTGGCTATGAGACAGTTTTGTGCCACGATGGTTTAGACGTTATCGATGTATTCAAACGAGATACCTTTGATATGGTGTTACTCGACTTAATGTTACCGGGTAAAGATGGTTTAACCTTGTGCAAAGAAATTAGATCGTTTTCGCAAGTGCCTATTATTATGGTGACTGCTCGAGTTGAAGAAATTGATCGCTTAATGGGCTTGGAACTAGGCGCTGATGATTACATTTGTAAGCCGTTCTCACCTCGTGAGGTGGTTGCTAGAGTAAAAACCGTGCTCAGGCGTATTACTCCCAGCAATCAGCAACAAGACGATCAGAGTCGTCAACACCCTATCGAACTTGACCACAATAAGCATCAGGTTAAGATTTATGGCGTTGAACTTAGCCTAACTGCAACAGAGTTTAACTTGCTGGAAATTCTCGCCAAAGAACCGGGAAGAATCTACTCTCGTAGCCAACTTATTGATCTCGCCTACCGCGATCATCGCATTGTCAGCGAACGTACCATCGACAGCCATATCAAAAAACTGAGAAAGAAGCTGAACGATATAAATTCCGAACACGAACTCATACATTCGGTTTACAGCTTGGGCTATAAGCTTGAGGTTTAATTTTTAACATACAAAACTTAACTTGAACGTGCATAAAGTAAAGAAAAGAGCTTAAACTCTTCAGAGCGTTATTTCTAAACAACTAATAATAGATACAAGGATCGTTATGACACTATTTAAAGCGTTAATAAAGTGGGCTTATGAAGCGTTTTGGTTAATTTGGGTATTTTTGATTGTTTATCTCATCCATCAACTAATTTTATTACCTTGCAATGAATTAAGCTTGGTCTGCATACCAGAAACGCAGATAAATAAATATTACGCCTCAACAATCCAGTTACTTGGAGGAGGAATAATCATATTAAACATAGATTCAAATCTAGGCTTGTTTAAAAAGACCAACATTGTTTCACATAGTTTAGCAATTATAAAAAGCTTTCCGCTCAATAAAAAACTAACAACAGTAACTAAACAGCATACCTTCGTTCTGAACTTTGAAAGTAATATAAAAAATAGAGGATACAAAGGCCCGAGTACCATTGAAGAACATATAGAAGTTTTGCAAAAGCAAATAGACTGGTTGAAAGATGACCTAAAAAATCACCATAGAGAACTAAGCGAGAAAATTAATGAGCAACACTCTGTGCTGTCTGAAAAAATAGCTTCAACCAAAACAGAAGTTAATTCATTAGAAACAAAAATAATAAATTCTGCAGTAGGTAGTTTAAAACCACAAATACTTGGCTTTGTATTAATTTGCTATGGCGCTTGGTTAAACATCATTTAGAACAAAACAATCAGAATGAAAAAGCCCGAAGATTTCTCTTCGGGCTTTTTGGTATGGCTTTCACGCCGGAAAAATTGTCAGTAGCAAGGCTTTGTCAGCGACGCATAGGTGGTTTTCTATGCGAGCGCAACAATAACGCCGCTAATGGCGATTTTAACCAGTGAAATTACATCATGCCTGGCATGCCGCCCATTCCACCCATGCCGCCCATATCAGGCATTGCAGGTGCACCAGCGTCTTTTTGCGGAGCGTCAGTAACCATAGCTTCAGTGGTTAGCATTAAGCCAGCAACTGAGGCAGCAAATTGTAATGCACTGCGAGTCACTTTAGCTGGGTCTAAGATACCCATTTCTAACATGTCGCCGTATGAGCCGTTACCAGCGTTGTAACCGAAGTTACCTTCACCGTTGCGCACTTCGTTAAGTACTACCGACGGCTCGTCACCACAGTTAGCAACGATTTGGCGAAGTGGAGCTTCCATTGCGCGGATAGCAACGTTGATACCGTGGTTTTGGTCTTCGTTGTCACCGGTAAGCGCTTTGATTTTCTCAGCAACGCGAACTAAAGCAACACCACCACCAGCAACTACGCCTTCTTCAACGGCAGCGCGAGTTGCGTGCAGGGCGTCGTCTACGCGATCTTTCTTCTCTTTCATTTCAACTTCAGTTGCAGCGCCTACTTTGATTACCGCAACACCGCCAGCTAGCTTAGCAAGGCGCTCTTGAAGTTTTTCTTTGTCGTAGTCAGATGTTGAATCTTCGATTTGACCGCGAATTTGAGCAACGCGTGCTTCGATGTCTGCTTCTTCACCAATACCGTCGATGATTGTTGTGTTGTCTTTAGAGATAACAACGCGCTTAGCTTGACCTAGGTCTTCTAAAGTTGCTTTCTCTAATTCCATACCGATTTCTTCAGAAATTACAGTACCAGCTGTTAATGTCGCGATATCTTGTAACATCGCTTTACGACGGTCGCCAAAGCCCGGAGCTTTAACAGCAGCAACTTTAACAATACCACGCATATTGTTAACAACTAATGTTGCAAGTGCTTCGCCTTCAACATCTTCAGCGATGATCAATAATGGTTTACCCGCTTTAGCAACCGCTTCTAAAGTACCGAGCAATTCGCGAATGTTTGATACTTTTTTATCAACTAATAAGATGAATGGGTTTTCTAACTCAACCGCACCGCTTTCTTGGTTGTTGATGAAGTAAGGTGATAAGTAGCCGCGGTCGAATTGCATACCTTCAACAACGTCTAATTCGTTTTCTAACGATTGACCTTCTTCAACAGTAATAACGCCTTCAGTACCTACGCGGTCCATTGCTGTTGCAATGATTTCACCAACAGTTGAGTCAGCGTTTGCAGAAATAGTACCTACTTGCTCAATCGCTTTGTTGTCGGCACAAGCAGTAGAAATTGCTTTAAGCTCTTCAACTGCTGCAACAACGGCTTTGTCGATACCGCGCTTAAGATCCATTGGGTTCATACCCGCAGCGATTGACTTTAAGCCTTCGTTAACAATAGCTTGTGCTAAAACAGTGGCGGTTGTGGTACCGTCACCTGCTTCGTCATTTGCTTTTGACGCAACTTCTTTCACCATTTGTGCGCCCATGTTTTCAAACTTGTCTTCAAGTTCGATTTCTTTCGCCACAGACACGCCGTCTTTAGTGATAGCTGGACCGCCGAAAGATTTGTCTAATACAACGTTACG
This sequence comes from Endozoicomonas sp. G2_1, assembly GCF_017744155.1. Taxonomy (GTDB): domain Bacteria; phylum Pseudomonadota; class Gammaproteobacteria; order Enterobacterales; family Alteromonadaceae; genus JAGHQT01. The sequence goes on from NZ_JAGHQT010000002.1 coordinate 364,230, forward strand.
GCCTTTTGGACCTAAGGTTACTTTTACTGCGTCTGCTAGTACGTTAACACCGTTAAGCATTTTAACGCGTGCATCGTTACCAAATAGTACGTCTTTTGCTGCCATTTTAATGATTCCTATATTTTACTGTGTTACTGCCGTGTGTAACTGCATGTTGTGCTACAGTTACCGTGGCAATAGCTAATAATATTTGTGATTATTCAACAATTGCTAAGATGTCGCTTTCGCTAAGAATAAGTACTTCTTCGCCGTCGATTTTTTCTGATTTAATGCCGTAACCTTCGTTGAAGATAACTTGATCACCAACTTTAACGTCTAAAGCGCGTACTTCACCGTTTTCAAGAATACGACCGTTACCTACTGCAACCACTTCACCACGGGTTGATTTTTCGGCCGCACTACCAGTTAATACAATGCCGCCAGCAGATTTAGATTCTACTTCTTGACGCTTAATGATTACGCGATCGTGTAAAGGACGAATGCTCATTTATGCTCTCCTGAGAGTTTTACTTATTTACAATAAAATAGGGTTAAATACTGTCGAATTTATTCGATTGATTTAAAAATGGGGATCAATTTTTTTGAGACAAGTCATCGAGGAAAAATTTTTACTCTTTTCGCTCATATTCACCTTCAAAAACATCGCCTTGATGCTGCTTATTAGACTTGGGCTCCGCTTGGCCTTTCGCGGCCGGCTGAAAGCCGTCTTGGTCAAATTGATTGGTTTGTTGGCTGTGAAACGATTGATGGAACTGAAAACCACTGTGCCCCTGTGTATTATTGAAGCCGCTTGAGTGAACAGACATGGTCGCTTGATTAGCTAACGCTTGTTGAACACCAGCCGATAACTTGGCGCGCACAGATGGAATAAGCAATGACAAGCCAAAAGCATCGGTGACAAAGCCAGGCGTTACTAGCAAGACACCAGAAATCAGTAACATTAAACCTGTGACTATTTCCGCTGATGGCATCTCGCCTTGCGCAGTCTTGGTTTGGACCGCTTGTAATGTTGCCAATCCTTGCTGGCGCACATATTTAGCGCCCAACCACGCGCTGATTATAACTAGCGCGACCGTTGGCCAAGTACCCAGCAAGCTACCGACTTGCATCAAGACAGCAATTTCAATAATTGGTACAACAACAAAAAAGACAAACAGAAAACGAAACATGGTTGAGCCTGAAAATTAATTTTTATGAAACTTATATTGGGCTGTTCTGGTCTTTTTCAAGCAAGTTAGCGAGGCAGGGCTTGTTAACTGTTAGCTTGGCTCGTCTATCTATTTGATAGCATTTAACAAATTAACCTGAGACACTAACCACTCGGTTTTTGAGTAGGACGAGCCAAATGACAGTAAGTCAGTACCAAATGATATTGTGTACTTGCCCTAATGAAGATGTTGCTCGAGATATTGCAACGGGTTTAGTCAAAGAAAAGCTTGCCGCTTGTGTTAACATGATTGCAGGTGTCACCTCTGTTTACATGTGGCAAAATGAAATAAACCAAGATCGCGAAGTTCAACTTCTGATCAAAAGCCAAGTCCACTTATTTGATGACTTGGTGCAATATATCGAACAAAAACATCCTTATGATGTGCCTGAAGTTATTGCTGTGAACATCCAGCAAGGCAATAACGCGTATTTAAACTGGATAAACGAAACGTTGCAGTAGAAGTAATTTGAATGAAAAATTTTGTCCGACTTTTTAGCCTAGTCAGCATGCTGCTTTTGAGTCAGCTCGCCAGCACTCAGTTAAGTTATGCTCAAGAATCGTTATTCGACACTTCATCGTCGTCGCTATTTAGCAATGATGATGAATTTTTAACGTTAGAAGAAGCTTTCGTTTTTGATTTTTTTCAAAAACGCGACAAGTTAGAAGTAACCTTTAATATTCAAGAGGGCTACTACCTCTATCGCCACCAATTCAAAATCAGTGCTGAAAATGCCGATATTACACCAGTTGAATTACCCGCTGGCATTGAGCACGAAGATGAATTTTTTGGCGTTCAGCAAATTTTCAAAGATAGTTTAGAGTTTGTTGTTGATATTAACCAAGCTGACGCTAACGGTGTCATTAGCATTCGCTACCAAGGCTGTGCCGAAAAAGGGTTGTGTTACCCACCAACAACCAAGAAAATTGACTTGTCGGCCGTTACTGCAAGCTCAGATGCGGTATTAAACGCATTAGCCGGCGAACAAAAATCAACGCAAGTATCAGCCACTCAAACAACAGACGCTAAAGCAGCGGCTGGCGGCGAAAGTAGCGAACAGTTCAAACTTGCCGACATGCTGGCCAGTGGTAACGTTTGGATTACCTTAATTGCCTTCTTTGGTGGTGGCTTGTTACTTTCATTCACGCCATGTGTATTCCCAATGTACCCTATTTTAACCGGTATCATTGTTGGCCAAGGGGATAACTTATCCACTAAGCGCGCGTTTAGCTTGTCGTTTTTCTATGTTCAAGGTATGGCGATTACCTACACCTTGTTAGGTGTTGTCGTCGCACTTGCCGGTGCTCAGTTCCAAGCGATGTTCCAGCACCCTGCGGTATTAATCGCCCTGAGTATTTTGTTTATTTTCTTAGCGCTTTCAATGTTTGGTGTTTTCAACTTAGCCCTGCCAAGTAGCTGGCAAAACAAATTAAACAACCTGAGTAACCAACAAAAAAGTGGCTCGTACAAAGGTGTTGTTGCTATGGGTGCAATCTCAGGCTTAGTGGCATCGCCATGTACTACAGCTCCGTTAACTGGCGCGTTAATTTATATTTCGCAGTCGGGTGATATCGTTTTAGGCGCTTCAGCACTTTACGCACTTAGCTTAGGTATGGGTTTACCACTATTAGTTTTGGGTAGCTCAGGTGGTAAGATTTTACCAAAAGCCGGTAACTGGATGACGGTGATTAAAAACATCTTTGGTTTCTTATTACTAGCGGTACCTGTGTTCTTAATCGAGCGCTTTATTCCAGCAGCGGCAGCCAATGTTTTATGGGCATTGTTAATACTTTCAACGGCAACATACTTCTACGTTGCCAATAGCGATAGCACTAAGAACTTCTGGTTTGGCCTGAGAAGCATGGTTATCTTCGTGATGATGTTCTTTGGCGCTAATCTTTTGTATCAAACAGTATTGCCAAATACAGGTTCACACCAAGCCTCAACCGAAAGTCATGAACAGCACTTTACCAAAGTGGCTAATTTAGCTGAATTGCAATCAGCGGTTAAAGAGGCTAACGCCAACGGTAAAACCGTGATGTTAGACTTATATGCCGATTGGTGTATCGCTTGTAAGGAATTTGAGAAGTACACCTTCCCAACACCACAGGTGCAACAAGCACTAGCTAACAGTGTGTTAATTCAAATTGACTTGACTGATACAGGCTCAGAATCAAGTGTCGAGCTTATGGGACACTTTGAAGTGTTTGGCTTACCGTCTATTTTATTCTTTGACTTAAACGGCAACGAATTAGATTTAAAACGCGTGACGGGCTTTATGGGTGCCGATGAATTCGCAGCTCATGTTAACAGTACGTTTAATCAGTAATGTACAGTATACAGTTAATCGGCTTTTGGGTTGATTAACAAACACAAAAAAGCGGCTAACACCAAGTGTTAGCCGCTTTTTTCTTTGTCTTTTTTTATTTAAGTGGCGCTAAATTACATAAGCGCTTTATGAGTTCTTATACCAGAGCTTACTAGCCTCAACTTGACTAACGAGATATTTAGCGCTCACGCTTAAACAGCCTTAATGAGTAGTTATCAGCGAAAACTCATAAATTAACCAAATGCCTATAGGAGCTCGGTATTATTTCGCTTCGGTCTTCCAGTGACCGTCGATTAACTGGTTATCGACAAATTCAGCCAACTCAGCTTCAGGTACTGGTTTAGAGAAGTAATAGCCTTGGATAATGTCACAATCATTTGAGCGCAAGTGTCGAAGCTGGGCACCGGTTTCAACCCCTTCAGCAACTACAGTTAGCCCTAAGTTTTTAACCATTGCGATAGTCGACATAATGATTTGATAATCGGCGTGGTTCTCCAACATGCCGAAGATAAAGCTCTTATCAATTTTGATCACATCAACTGGCATCCGTTTAAGGTAAGCCAAAGACGAATAACCTGTACCAAAGTCATCAATGGCAAAGCTAAAGCCGATATCTTTGAGCGTTTTCATTACATCGATAGCGTGTTCGATATCTTTCACTAGCGTCTGTTCAGTCAACTCTAACTCGAAATGACTCGCTGAGATTCTGAATTCATCCATTAAGCCAATTAAGTAATTCGCTAAGTTAGGGTCTAAAAACTGATCGGCAGACAAGTTAATCGCGACTTTAATGTCTTCTAACCCTTGCTCTTTAAGCTCGATTAATAATTCGACACTGTGACGAATGACCCAGTACCCCAATTCAATCATGTGTTCTGAATTTTCGAGAATAGGAATAAAGTCATCGGGTGAAACCATTCCTCGTTCAGGATGATGCCAACGCAATAAGGCTTCAAAACCAAATAATTTTTTACTCTTGGTTTCTAGTTGCGGCTGTAGGCTCAAACTAAATTGATTCTTGGCTAACGCTTGTCTGACTTCACCTTCTAACATGACTCGTTGAGCCACTCTCTGGTACATATCGTCGTGATACACAAAGAGCTGACCACCACCGTGTTCTTTAGCTTCATACATAGCAATGTCAGCAAAACTGACCAAATCATCAGCTTTAATACCAACCTCTTCGCTATACACTAAACCGATGCTGGTCGAGACGTAAAAAATACTGGTGCCAATGCGAATTGGCTCTTTAAAGTTAGCCAAAATGCGCTCTGCTACATCAATGGCATCTTGTTTGGTATTCATTTGGCTTAGTATGACAACAAATTCATCGCCGCCAAAACGACATGCGAGATCAAATTCTCGAATACTCAAGCGAATGCGATTTGCCGCTTCAATTAATAGTCGATCACCTTCACTGTGACCGTGGCTATCGTTGACCTTTTTAAAGTCATCGAGGTCTAAAAACAAGACCGCAACACTGCTTTCATAACGGCCGAGCTTGGCAACCGTTTTGCGCAATTGATAGTTGAGCATATTGCGATTCGGCAAACCCGTGAGTAAGTCGTACATCGCAATGTTTTCAAGCTCTTTGGTCTTTTGTTCGACTTCGATATTGAGTTGTTCTAATTCGTAACTCAGCGATTGAGCAGCCGTTGTTACAATATCGAGTTCATCGTGAACCAAACGCTGTTGAACAATTTTTGCTTCTCTGAACTGGGCGAACTCTTTCTTAGCGAGTAAGGGTAAAGCATTAGACAAACGCAGCAGGCGTTTAGTAAATGGACTGGCGACGAAGAAAATAAACGACATCAAGGTAATAAAAATAACTAAGACTGAGAGCAAAAACTGATAACGATACTGGTCGCTTTCTGCTTTATAAGCACTTAAATCACCGACCATCGCCAAGTAATAGGCCTTTTTCCCGTCATTTGATAAAGGCAGTAAATTGAATAAATAAAAATACTCACCGACTTGTTTATTGAGCCCTATTTGTTCAACATCACGCAGTGAAACTTGGTCTTCGCCCGCTAAAATCTGTTCGAAAATAGCTGGGTTAGAACTGGAGTGAACCTCAACATCAGCTAACTTACTATATAGCTGGCGATTAACACTAACAATGGCAATATCGCTCTTTAATACGCTATTCATTGAATACAACATATCAGCTAGCGAAGCTGTCAAAGCAACAACAGCAATTTCGCCTGCTTGATTCAATACTGGCACAGCAATAAATTGCTTACACAAGGTATCACAATAAAGCTGGCTTATCGGTTCTTGCCGCAGTAATACGTTAGCAATACTAACTTGAGCGTAATCAGGCAAATAGCTAGAGGCATAGATAACTTCTTGTTTGTTACTCACTAACCAAAGATTTTCAACACCTAAGTGGAGCTGTAGTCCATCAAACTGCTTTGACAACACACTGGCAAAATTGCCAAAGTCATCGCTATTTTGAAATTGCATAATATCAGCAAAAGACTCTAGCCAAACTCGCAATTGACTGGTCAATTGATGCTGATGCATGTCGAATTGTTGTTGCCCCTGCTTAAAAGCATCGACTTGATATAGTTCGAATTCAGTTTGCAGTCGATTCAAAGACAACAAACTAAAACCAATACTGACAAATAGCAGAGTTCCCAAGGTCAACGCCATCAACTTATTGGGTACACTTACAAATATTTTTTTCATAGTTAGAACCAGTAAGTTAGTTGAGCGGCCCAAACACGCCAATACTCACTGTCATTGAGCTCAACGTTAGGCGTCAATGCTGGAGCTAAACGAGCACCACCTTTAACCCAGTGGTGCTCCAACTGCAAGCGCAGGTTGTCGGCAACATCATAACTAATGCCAGCTGTGACATCGTTGTGGAAACCAAAATAACTTGGTACGCGCCCACCCGTTGCCGCAGACGCTAAACTGCCATTTTTGTCATCTCGATTGCTGTAGAAGCGCTCGTATCTCGCTAACAAACGGGTTTTATCGGTTAAGTGATAACGCACCTGCGAATAAAAGCCTTGACCGACACTGTCTCTAAAAAAGCCCGGTGCAATAAAGTCATTAATAATCAAACGACTGTAATTAAGCTCGGTGACAAATTCCCAGTGCTCACCTTGATACATCGCATTAATATTAGCGCGCTCGATAATAAATCTGCCGCTTTGATAAACGCGATCAAATTCAGAGGCCTTGTATTGAAAAGCTGCGTCGAGTAAAGCGATACCATACTGCCAATTGCTATCAATAGGTCGCCAGTAAAGTGCAAGTTGTAGATCTTTTCTGTGATCTAAATCGCCTTCTGCTAACTCTCCCAGCAAAGTTTTAGTTTGCTTTGTTGTTAATTGGGTCGGCCCTGACCCTAACGTAAAATCAAATTCACCGTATTTTGACGAGGAATAACTAGCAGCGAGCACAGCACCATCGCCACCGATACCAGTATCGCGAAAAGCATCAAAGTAAACAGATTGTGGCAAGATAATACTCGGGCGTACCATAGGCACGTCACGGGTACTAGAATGAAGTAGGTTATAGCTTTTGGTTCGCCCTAAATACAGATTTACCTGCCAATCAAAGGTGTTAACTGCCGCCCAATCAAGCAGTAAATAGTCTAACCGGGCACCATCACTTAATCGATTGCCACCATTGATATAGGTCACCTGACTTGTTGCTCTTAAGCTCGGTGATATTTGATAAGAGCCATTAATACCAAGCTCAGTCAATTCAAATGACAGGTCACCATCGTCATTGATAAAGTTGCTATTCTCGCTCTGAACAACACCTTGAGAAATATAGCCATGCCAAACAAAACTCTGCTCATCAGCATAGCTCATACTGCTTAGTAGCACGCCAACAGCGGCCACTGTAAACTTATGCTTATTGATTAATTTTAACAACACTTATACTTTCCTGAGAATTCAGCATCGGCGTATAACCAATTGCACCCGGCGTAGTTTTTACTGCTTCGAGCAATGCTTCAGGTGAATCGACAACAATGGGCTTTTTGCCCACACCCGAAAATACTAGCTTATTCCAGATTCTATCGAGTTGGTAGGGAAATATCTTTAAAACTTCGCGACTAAATGCTTTATGGACTTGGTGTTCACTAGGTAGGACATAGACAACAATAGCTTCGCCACTCGGCCATACCGATTGGCGCATGGAATAAATTCGCCGCAACTGCGTCGTTGACAAGGCGTCAACATCTAGACCACGGTGTGTAATTACTTCCACAGCATGGGTCATTGGGCTAAGCAATGAGCAAAAGCCAAATATGATTAAGAAAGGCAAACGTTTAATAACTATATCCTTGTTAACCAAGAAAAAACTTCATTACAACAAACGGCGAAAAAACACTAACTAGATCAACCGAATCAACAAACAAGACAATGTCTTGTCAACTACTATTGTTCTACATTCGCTTGTTAATAAACAAATGCATTAAACGCAATCTAACATATCGCTAAAACCTACTATTATTTATATCAGTAAGTATTAGAAATTTCCATCTAAGTGCTTATGATATTACAGATTCTTACTATTTTCTCGAGTTATAACTCAAATTATTTCTACTAGAACCAATAGATCAATTGAGCAGCAGAAATTTGCCAAAATTCACTATCATTGAGTTCAACATTCGGCGCCACCACGGGCGTTAAACGAGCCGTGCCCTGTACCCAGTGTTGCTCTATTTGTAGTCTTAAATTATCTAAAACATCAAAAGTAAGCCCGATGGTAGCATCATGTTGATAACCGAAGTATGCTGGAATACGGCCGCCAGACAATGCGACGATTTGCGAGCCATCTTTGTCATCTTTGTTGCCAAAATATCTCTCGTAACGCGCTAAAAAGCGCAGCCTATCACTAATATGATACCTTGCTTGTACAAAGCCACCTTGCCCTTTGACATCAATAACAAAATTTGACGAGAAGAAACCTTCTTGATTCAAACGCTCCTGGATGAGTTCTGAACTAAACTCCCAGTTTTCACCTTGGTAGATGGCGTTAACCATCAAACGCTGAACGACTAGCCAGCCATCTACAAAAATATCTTGCTGTTCAGACAAATAGGTAAATTTACTATCGAGGCCAACAACACCAAAACGCCAATTTGACAAACTGGGCTGCCAATAAAAACTGGCTTGCCGGTCATCATCGTGTTCAAGCTCTCCTTGTGCAAATTCTCCGAGTAAGGTCATCACTTGCTTACTTGATAGCTCAGTGGGTCCGGAGCTCACGCTAAAATCAAACTCGCCGAGTTTTTCATCGCTGTAACTTACGTTCATTGCCGCGCCATCACCGCCAATGGCAGTATCGCGAAAGCCATCAAAGTATATGGACTGCGGTAACACAATACTCGGGCGATCAACCGGCACATCGCGAATACTAGAATACAGCCAATGGTTATTTTTAATTCGTCCTAAATAAAAATTAACCTGCCAATCAAGGTTGTTAAATGCCGTCCAATCAAGTAATAAATAATCGAGCTTAACCCCTTCACTCAATCGATTGCCGCCATTGATGTAAGCGAGTTGCCCAGTTGCTCTTAGCGTAGGTGTTAGTTGGTAGCTAGCATTGACACCGACTTCGGTAAGCTCAGTTGATAAATCACCGTCATTATTGACAAAATCACTGTCTGAACTTTGAATTAAACCTTGAGCAATAAAGCCATGCCAATCAAAATTTTTGTTAGCATTGCTCATTGGGCTATATAAAGCCAAAGTAGAAAACAGCGCTAGTAGCTGCCTACAGGTATGAGTTCTTCCCTTATTTATGAACGTTAACAACATTGACTGCATCCTTAATTTCCATGTTATCAATATAACCTATCGCACCTTCTGTGCTACTCACTGCCTCGAGTAGCTGCGCCTGGGTATCAACAATAATAGGTTTTTTACCTGTGCCTGAAAAAACAAGCTTATTCCATACTCTATCGAGCTGATAAGGGAATATCTTTAATGTTTTTTTACTAAATACTTGATGAGTGGGATGTGATCTTGGCAACGCATAAACAGTAATAGGTTGGCCGTTAGGCCAAACCGACTGACGCATTGAATATATTCGCCGAAGCTGCGTCGTAGTGAGTGAATCAAGTTTCATACTGCTATTGATGATCACCTGTACCGCCGCACTGGCATGAGTGTGAGTGATGCTAAACAGCATACAGATCGCTAAGATAAGTACCTTAACCATCTAGCGCCTCTGTATTAGGGTTTGCAAGAAATACTACTATCATTATCATTTTACTTGCAGCCTGTGATAAACCTTTTTGAAAGCACGCGAAGTTTTGCGTTGTTTTTCTTTTTTGTTATGCATTTACAACACAATAACAAGTGTCATTATTTTTTACAACATCCCCAAAAAAATGGTCAAAAATAAACCTTGCAGCTGATTAGACCAGTATTTTGCTGCGAAATACTGCGAAAAAGCTATAATCTGTAGGAATATTGATAAAACTTAATTTTTCTTTTGATTTTTGCTTGTTGTATGTAAACATGAAGAAAAAACAATAGATAGAAACATTTTTACCGAAGATGACTGCAAAATATAAGATTTTAGTTCTAAATGGTCCAAACCTAAACATGCTAGGCAAGCGTGAACCAGCGCTTTACGGCAGCCAAACGCTCGCCGATATTATCGACGACTTGACCAAAATTAGTGCAACACTTTCAGTTGAACTCAGTCACTTTCAATCAAATTCTGAAGCTGATTTGATTAACGCGATTCACCAAGCACATCAACAAATTGATTTTATCATTATCAATCCAGCAGCATTTACTCATACCAGTGTTGCTTTGAGAGATGCTCTGTTATCAGTGAGCATTCCTTTTATTGAAGTTCACTTGTCTAATGTTCACGCCCGTGAGCCATTTAGACAACACTCTTATTTATCAGATGTCGCCAAAGGCGTTATCTGTGGTTTAGGTGCTCAAGGTTATCAATTTGCCTTGACCGCTGCAGTAAACCAATTAACAACTAACAGTTGCCAAAGCAACTAAACTAATAAACAAAGTTAAGGTGTTCCAATGGATATTCGCAAAATTAAAAAACTGATCGAATTGGTAGAAGAGTCAGGTATCAATGAATTAGAAATTGCTGAAGGTGAAGAGTCTGTTCGCATCAGCCGTGGTGGTGCCGTAGTAACTGCGCCAGCTGCTCCAGTAGTTCAAGCAATCCCTGCTGCTGCGCCAGCAGCACCTGTGGCAAGCGCTCCAGCAGAAGCAGCGGCACCTGCATTATCAGGTCATATTGTTCGCTCACCTATGGTTGGTACTTTCTATTCAGCAGCTTCACCAGATGCACCAGCATTTGTTGAAGTAGGTCAACACGTTAACGCCGGTGACACTTTGTGTATCGTTGAAGCAATGAAAATGATGAACCAAATCGAAGCTGACAAGTCGGGTGTTATCAAAGAAATTCTAGCGAAAAACGAAGACGCTATTGAATTTGACCAACCGCTATTCGTCATTGAATAAGCCCAACTAAGTAAGGGTAATTCCATGTTAGAAAAAGTCGTTATCGCTAACCGAGGAGAAATTGCACTACGCATACTGCGCGCGTGTAAAGAGCTCGGTATAAAAACAGTCGCAGTGCACTCAACTGCCGATAAAAACCTTAAACACGTATTGCTAGCAGATGAAACCATCTGTATTGGTAAGCCACCAGCAACAGAAAGTTATTTGGATATTCCAAGCATTTTAACGGCTGCCGAAGTAACCAATGCCGTTGCTATTCACCCTGGCTACGGCTTTTTAGCCGAAAATGCCGATTTCGCTGAGCAAGTTGAACAATCTGGCTTTACTTTTATCGGTCCAAAAGCTGATAGCATCCGCATCATGGGTGACAAAGTTGCCGCAATTCAAGCAATGAAGTCTGCCGGTGTACCTTGTGTACCGGGTTCAGACGGGCCATTAACTGACGATGCCGAAGTCAACCTAGCACACGGTAAGCGTATTGGTTACCCTGTCATCATCAAGGCATCAGGTGGCGGCGGTGGTCGAGGTATGCGCGTTGTTCGCGAAGAGTCAGAGCTTATTGAAGCGATTCAATTAACCAAAGCTGAAGCTCGCTCAGCATTCAACAACGACATGGTTTACATGGAGAAATTCCTTGAAAACCCTCGTCATGTTGAAATTCAAGTAATCGCTGATGGCCAAGGTAATGCTATTCACTTAGGTGAGCGTGACTGTTCAATGCAACGTCGTCACCAAAAAGTTGTTGAAGAAGCTCCGGCTCCAGGTATTACACCAGAAATGCGCGCCAAAATTGGTGAGCGCTGTTGTAATGCTTGTATCGAGATTGACTATCGCGGTGCAGGTACCTTTGAATTCTTGTACGAAAATGGCGAGTTCTATTTCATTGAAATGAATACTCGTATTCAAGTTGAGCACCCGGTTACCGAAATGATCACCGGTGTTGACTTAATCAAAGAGCAATTGCGCGTTGCTGCTGGTCAGCCATTGTCTTACACCCAAGACGATATCAAAATTAATGGCCATGCTATCGAGTGTCGTATTAATGCCGAAGATCCACGTACCTTTATCCCTTCACCGGGTAAAATTACTCGTTTCCATCCGCCGGGTGGCATGGGTGTGCGCTGGGATTCTCACATATACGCTGATTATTCAGTACCGCCTTATTACGATTCAATGGTTGGTAAACTGATCTCATACGGTGATAACCGCGATGTCGCTATTGCGCGTATGCGTAACGCACTTAACGAATTAGTGGTTGATGGTATTAAGACCAACATCGCACTACACAAAGATATTTTATCTGACCAAGGTTTTGTTAACGGTGGTGCCAACATTCACTACCTAGAGAAAAAACTTGCTGAAGAAGAATAAGACAATATTCGTTAATTAAGCGAAAACCACTAAGCCTAGTTTAATTTTATTAAACTAGGCTTTTTTATTTGAGATAGTGCAAAAAACCCGCATTCATAGCCGAAAGTTATAGTTAACTTAATCACTGTCAATGGCTATTGATAACATTTTCGCCATAATCAAATAACAATTTATCAAATGTCGGCGAACTTTCTGGTTGTTTGAACAACTAAATACAAAGTAAAAAACGACGACATAACAATAAAAAAAGGTATAAAAATGAGCGAGATGACATTTCAAAATGGCTATGGTGACAGGGAGATTGCAGTGGCAGCCGCCAATGCACCACTAGTAAAAACTGCTATTGCGAAAGGTTTGTTAACCGAAGAGAAGCCCGTTGTTGGCTTTATTGATATTGCTGGTGTTCGACAAACCGTTGCCTCGTTGAAACAAGCCTTTCCCGACCACTTTGAGCATCACTTTGCAGTAAAAGCAAACGGTATGTCGTCGGTATTAAAGCTATTGCGCGAAAATGGTATGCGCGCAGAAACGGCTAGCCCGGGTGAGCTAAAGCAAGCACTTGGCGCAGGCTTTACCGGTAGCGAAATCGTCTTTGACGAACCAGCCAAAACCTTACACGCGATGAAAGAAGTTGTTGCCATTGGCGCAACGCTACACGTTGACAACTTTGAAGAAATGGCGCGCGTAAAAGAATTGCTCGCCGACGGTTACGACGGTGAAGTTGGTTACCGAATCAACCCACAAGTGGGTAGCGGTAAAATTAAAGCAATGAGTACTGCCGGCCAACACTCAAAGTTTGGTGTACCACTTGAAGATGAAGGTAATCGCGAACGTATTATTCAAGATTACTTAGCCAATCCTTGGATGCGCACGGTGCACACTCACGTTGGTTCTCAAGGTTGTCCGTTTGAGTTAATCGCTGAAGGTATAAATAAAATTATTGCACTGGCAAAAGAAGTCAATGAGCGTGCAGGTGAACAACGCATCGTATCAGTCGATATGGGTGGTGGTTTACGCGTTAACTTTGAAACAGAAGAAATTACTCCAACGTTCGCCGACTACGCTGAATTTTTGAAAGAAAATGTACCAGATTTATTCACTGGCGAATTCCGTGTTAAAACTGAATTTGGCCGTGCGGTAATGGCGAAAAACGGTGCCATTTTAGCCCGTATTGAATATGCTAAAAACAGCGGCGGACGTCATATTGCCACTAGTCACGCCGGTGCTCAAATAGCAGCTCGTACCATCTTTATGCCCGAGTCTTGGCCACTAAGACTGTCAGCATTCGATGCTGATGGTAACCACAAAACGTCAGACGTTATTGAACAAGACGTCGCTGGCCCGTGTTGTTTCGCTGGTGATGTCATCGCGCATCAACGTCAATTGCCAAAATTGAACAGCGGTGACTGTGTTGTTATTCACGACACTGGCGCTTACTATTTCTCTAACCCGTTTTTCTACAACTCACTACCAGCATCGGCTGTTTACGGCTATGAAGAAAAAGACGGTACTCTCGAGTTAGAAGAATATCGCGCCCAACAAACGCTTGAATCAATGATGGCGTTAATCGGCTAAATTAATCTTGGTTAAACATTGTCGCCACACGTTAATGTGATAGTATAACATTAACGAATCACATTGAGGTGGCGTACTGTTCACCCCACATACCAAAAAGGTGAATCAGCTAACTGATTCACCTTTTTATTTTATGCTCACAATAGGTTTTATCCAATGAAAAAAAATCTCTTAAAAACACTATTGAACAAATCGATACTAGGCTCAGCGCTTGCTGTCACCTTAATCAGCGCACCACTACAATTGCAAGCAGCGAGTCATGTTAACGAAAGCAACGCCATTATTCGTTACAACACCATTCATCACCCAGTGATTGGTGAAGGCGGTATGGTGTCAAGTCAGCGTATGCTGGCTAGCCAAGTAGGTGCAGAGATCCTACGTCAAGGTGGCAACGCCATCGACGCAGCAGTAGCAACAGGTATTGCCCTTGCAGTGACCTTGCCACGTGCCGGTAACTTAGGCGGTGGTGGTTTTATGTTGGTTTATTTAGCCGAACAAGACAAGACCGTTGCCATCGACTACCGTGAGATGGCGCCAGCTGCCGCTCATCGCGATATGTTTTTAGATAAGAACGGCGATGTTGATAACCAAAAAGCTCGCTTTAGCCACGCATCTTCAGGTGTTCCAGGCACAGTGGCGGGCTTATCTCACGCGCTTAAAAAGTACGGCACTATGAGTTGGCAAGACGTGGTAAAACCGTCAATTAAGCTAGCTGAGCAAGGTATTTTAGTTTCTTACGACCTGGCTGAAAATTTAAAAAGTCGTCACAAGTGGTTAACGGCAAATCAAGCTACTGCCAATGCTTATTACAAAGCTAAGGGCGTACCTTACGAGCCGGGTGAAGTATTAGTGCAGCCCGACTTAGCATGGAGCTTGAAGCAACTTGCGAAAAACGGTCCTCAAGCATTCTACCGTGGTGAAATCGCGAAAAAGATTGCTGCTGATATGAAAAAGCACGGTGGCTTAATCACGCTGAAAGACTTAGCTAACTACAAGGTTGCTGAACGCGAAGCGGTCACGACAAACTATCGCGGTTACGAGGTAGTTTCAATGCCACCGACTAGTTCTGGCGGTGTTCACGTAGCACAAATGCTCAATATTTTGGAACACTTCCCACTGGCAAAAATGGGTTACGGCAGCGCCGACAGTATTCAAGCGATTACTGAAGCGATGAAGCTTGCCTATGCTGACCGCAGTGAATATCTCGGCGATCCAGATCACTTCGAGGTACCAATTAAAGGCCTAACCAGTAAAGCCTATGCAAAAGAGCTTGCTGACAAAATATCTCTAAGCAAAGCGACGCCATCAACAGCGATTAAGCCGGGCAACCCAGCACCTTATGAGAGCCCAGACACGACTCACTTTTCGGTGATGGATGCCCAAGGTAACGCAGTATCCAATACTTACACGTTAAATTTTTCATACGGCTCAGGCATTGTGATTCCAGGTACTGGCATCTTAATGAACAACGAAATGGATGACTTTTCATCAAAGCCAGGTGTTCCTAACGGTTTTGGTTTAATTGGCGGCGAAGCCAACGCCATTCAACCGACTAAACGTCCATTGAGTTCAATGACGCCAACCATGATTTTCAAAGATGATCGTCCTTTTGTTATTACCGGTAGCCCAGGTGGCAGCCGCATTATTACGACCGTTTTACAAGTGCTGATCAACGTTATGGACCACGATATGAATATCGCTCAAGCCGTTCACGCGCCGCGTATTCACCATCAATGGTTACCTGACCAACTTGAACTTGAGCCGGGCTTTAGCCCAGACACAATCAAGTTGTTAAAAGCTAAAGGTCAAAACGTCAAAGATGGCCGTACCATGGGTAGCGTACAATCAATTATGTATAAAGATGGTAAGTTCTTCGGTGTATCAGACCCAAGACGTCCAGATGCTGGCACCGTCGCGGTAAAATAGTCTGCGTTTAATGCTAAAAATCTACTTATCCAACTTAAAGAGCGCACTCAACATGCGCTCTTTTTTATTGCGCTTATTGCTGTAAAGAAAAATCAAACTCAACTTGATAGCGAGTCCCACTACTGGCGTTTTTAGACGCCTGATATTGCCACTGCTTTAACGCTTTTCGCGCTGCTATTTGCAATGGTTTACGAGCACTAGTCGACTCAATCACGATATCTGTCACTTCACCGGTGCTATTAACTTGATAGCTAAACACCACTTTACCCTCAAGTTTTTTACTCAGAGATTGCTGGTCATATTGGGGCAATACCTTGCGAATAAGGGTTGGTGCAGCACTGTCTTCAGACCAATGTACACGTGGAATATTGGCGCCGGCGATATCATTAGTCGACACTATAGTGTCAATAGGTTCACTGGTAACACTCTCGCTAGCCTCAGGCTTAATTAAGTTTGGCTGAGTTGGTAATGATGGCTGCGCAGGTAAATCGGGTAATGGCGGTACCACAGGCAAACTGTCTTGCTTAGTGACTCGATTTTGCTTAGCTGTTACTACTTGCATTTGGCTAACTCCAGCCTTCACGTCAGGTGCAACTGAAGGAGGCTTGGCTAAGTAACTCACTAACGCAAAAACACCAAACGATGCCGTAGTCGCACTGCCTAGCAAGGCCAGCGTTTTTAACCAGCCGCCATCTTTGGGTTTAGTCGGCGAGACTTGTTGCTCAAGTTGTGGCGTTGGCGCAACAATACTTTGCTTGCGCGCTTGATACAGCTTAGCTAACTGATCGTCGTGTTCAGCACTCATTGTTTTTTTTCCAAATAACGTTTAATAAAATTACGCGCGTAGCGAAGTCGGCTTTTTACCGTTTCGTGCTCAACGCCAGTCAACAGTGCTATTTCCACTAAACTAAAACCCTCTTGCTGTAAAACAAAGGCCTCCTTTTGATGAAAAGGCAATGACTCCAATAACCGGTTGAAGCGGGCGAGTGTTTGTTCTGAGGCAATGCTATCCAGCAAATTTTCACTAACTATGTGTTCCTGCTCAAGTTGTTCAAATTGCCAGCGGCTTAACTTGCGCAGTTCGTCAATCAAGCTATTTCTCGCAATACTAAACAACCAAGCCTTAACGCTAGGTTGCGAGCCGCTATTGGGATGCTGAGGTTGAAAACAAGCAGCTTTGGTCATTACTTTTAGCCAAGTTGTTTGTAGGACGTCTTTCGCCAATTCAGCGTCAGATTGCGTTAATAAATAGTGGTAAAGATTGTCGTTAAACAGCTCAACAAGAGATGTTAAATAGCTCTGCTGCTGAGTCTCAATATAACGCTGTAATAGTAGCTCAGGAGAGCTACTATTATTAAACCAGCCTTTTATCATTGACGGTAACTTCAAACCTTTTCCTTGAATATTTATTTACGCATCTAATTTAAAGTCTAATTGTACACTTAAATTGTGCTGTTCGACTGGCTTACCATCAACTATTTTAGCGCGATACTTCCATTTTCTCAGCGCTTGTTTCGCTGCCTTGTTAAATGTCCGCTTAGGCTCAGCGTCGACAATAGCAATATTGGTCACTTCACCTAATTTATTGATGTTAAAAGACAAGATCACCCAACCTTCTTTACCGTCACGGGCAGCGTCAATCGGATATTTAGGATCAACCCTGACAATTGGCCTAGCGTCGCCATCAGTCATGGTAAAGCTCGGACCAATGTCATCACCTATGCCTCCGGTTGAAACTCTTGGCACATCAACCGAAAAATCATAATCAGTCCCCGTCGGTTCTACATCAGTAACACTTGGCTTCATTGGCTGCGGTACTGGTGGTTTCTCAGGTAACGACTTCACTCTAGGAATTGCTTTGCTGATATCAGGCGTTTGCGCGATGGTAATCACAGGTGTCGGATCATCAACAATGGTCGGTGACATTTTTTCCGCAACCAGAAATGCCATAAAAGTGAATAGTGCAAAAGTTATTACGCCCGCAAGGCCGGTAACTGGAATGTATTTAGTCATATTTATCCCCTCAGTTAAAAAAATAGTGTCAAGTGAAACGGCCTGTTTCTCACCACTATCGGCGTTCATTCCGGTAACTCACCGCAGTGGTTATTAATAGAAACGCTGCGGATAAAAAAAAGGGGTTAAATAAATTTAAAAAGATTTTTTATTAAAAACTTAGCTGTAAAACACAATGCGCAAAGTCTGTGCACAAACACTAAGCAAGCCCACACAATTCGCGCACCAAAATAGTGCAAAACCCCATAAACAAAATCGTAAAACCAACTTAAGACATTGAAAAACATTGATTTTAAAACCATGGCACAGGGATTGGATTAATTTACGCAAATACTCTAGGAGATATAATAATGAAATTAGTCAGTGCAATTATAAAACCATTTAAGCTTGACGACGTTAGAGAAGCAATTTCAGAAATCGGTGTTGAAGGGTTAACCGTTAGCGAAGTTAAAGGTTTTGGCCGTCAAAAGGGCCACACCGAACTTTATCGCGGCGCCGAATATCAAGTCGATTTCCTACCAAAAGTTAAATTGGAAATCGCCGTTAACGAAGACGTCGTTGAGCGCCTCGTTGAAGCCATTTCTAAAGCGGCCTACACCGGCAAAATCGGCGACGGTAAAATTTTCGTTTACGACCTGCAACAAGCTGTGCGTATTCGTACTGGCGAATTGGACAGCGAAGCTATTTAGTCTCAGAGATAACGCAAAGATAAAAGAATAATAAAATTAGTAAGAGGATTTCCAGATGGAAGAGTTAGCAAAAGTATCAACTAGTGTCACTGAACTCAGGTTCGCCTTAGACACTTTTTATTTCCTGATTTCAGGTGCCCTTGTTATGTGGATGGCGGCGGGCTTTGCCATGCTTGAAGCAGGCTTGGTTCGCTCTAAAAACACCACTGAAATTTTAACCAAGAACATTTGTTTATACGCGATTGCTTGCGTCATGTTCTTATTAGTTGGTTACAACATCATGTATGTTGATAACGCCGAAGGTGGCATTATCCCAAGCTTTGGTAGCTTAATTGGCAGTCAAGCAGCTGATGCTGATCACTCACTAGAGTCTGACTTCTTCTTCCAAGTTGTATTCGTTGCTACGGCAATGTCAATCGTCTCGGGTGCAGTTGCTGAGCGCATGAAATTATGGGCATTTTTAACCTTCACTGTGGTATTAACCGCGTTTATCTACCCTATTGAAGGCTACTGGACATGGGGTGGTGGTTTCTTATCAGAAGCTGGCTTTAGTGATTTCGCAGGTTCAGGCATTGTTCACATGGCCGGTGCTGCCGCAGCGCTTGCTGGTGTCTTATTATTAGGCGCTCGTAAAGGCAAGTACGGTAAGAACGGTGAAGTTCAACCAATTCCTGGTGCTAACATGCCTTTAGCAACCTTAGGTACTTTTATCTTGTGGATGGGTTGGTTTGGTTTTAACGGTGGTTCTCAATTAGCCCTATCAAATACAGAAAATGCAACTGCTGTTGGTCAAATCTTCTTAAACACTAATGCCGCTGCCGCTGCTGGTGCAGTAGCCGCGTTACTATTGAATAAAACATTCTGGGGCAAAGCTGACTTAACCATGATTCTAAACGGTGCATTAGCTGGCTTGGTGGCAATTACTGCTGACCCATTGTCACCATCACCAATTGCTGCTAGCTTAATCGGCGCGGTTGCAGGTGTTATTGTAGTATTCTCAATTGTTGGCTTAGACAAAGTAAAAATTGACGACCCAGTAGGCGCAATTTCAGTTCACGGTGTTGTTGGTTTCTTCGGCGTTATGGTTGTGCCATTAAACAACAGCGATGCAAGCTTCTTAACTCAACTATACGGCTGTGCAGTTATCTTCGCTTGGGTATTTGCAGCAAGCATCATCGTATGGGCTGTATTGAAGAAAACTATGGGTATCCGCGTAAGTGAAGAAGAGGAATACAACGGTGTTGATAAGTCAGACTGTGGTATTGAAGCTTACCCTGAGTTCGTTTCAGTAAAAAGCTAATCACCGCTAAACTTTACTCAGTAAACTAAAACAAAGCCCAGCTAACTATTTAGCTGGGCTTTGTTGCATCTGTCGCAGTAAAAGCTATGAGTCATAATCGCATAAATCCTCGTAGCAGATTGTTGAAAAACCATATAAAATCAAATTAATGACAACAAAATAAAAAGAAAGTTAAGATGGCGAGAGAGCAATTTGGCGTTTGTGCGGAACCCAACCTGCACGGTTACTATTTATTATTCAATGTCATTGACGATAACAATCGTTACATTCGTCAAGCACTCGCAAGTTTACCTGAACTGTTTGACCACTACGCCGACCGTTTCTCGGAATCTAACTTAACCGGTGTCATTGCCATTGGCGCAACCTACTGGGACGAACTCTCACCAAATGGCCGACCAAAAGAGTTAAAACCGTTTTCAGCAATGGCCTGTGATGATCGCTTTGCCCCCGCCATGAGCTACGATTTATACATCGAAATTCGCAGTGATCGCGCTGACGTTAATCACATTGTCAGTGAGAAGGTGTGCTCATTACTCGGCGACAGCGTTGAGTTAATTGAACAAGTGCGTTCATTTCGCTATTTAGACGGGCGCGATTTAACTGGATTTGTCGACGGAACTGAAAACCCGCAAGGTCAGCATCGTCGCAAAGTCGCACTAGTTAGTGATGATCAAGACCAAGCGTTTGCTGCCGGCAGTTATTTACATATTCAACGCTATCGACACAATATGCGCTTGTGGAATACCCTTGAGCAAAAAGAACAAGAAGATACCATTGGCCGAACTAAAATTGATAACATTGAATACGCCAGCGAAGACAAACCCGCGACGGCACATATTAAAAGAGTCAACTTAAAGGATGATGACGGTAATAGTATAGAGATACTGCGCCAAAGTATGCCTTACGGTGACGTTAAGCATCAGGGCTTATTTTTTGTTTCCTACTGCCACTCCGCCAAACCATTCGAGCTAATGCTAAAAGCCATGGTTCACAGTGATGATCACGGTCATTTTGATCACTTACTCAAATACACCCAAGCAGAGACCGGTGCGGCGTTCTTTGCCCCAAGTTTGAACTTTTTAGCCAGTTTGGCCGATAAAGAAACTCACCAAGAAGTGAGTGAAGACAGTAAAGAGCAGGATTAGTACCCTGCTCTTTTACAAACGTTTTAAGAAAGGTTCTTCAAGAACAATAATTCAAGTTTGACGATAGTCTTTTTAATATCTTTGGTATCGGTCGGAGCAATAAAAATAGTGTCATCACCGGCAATGGTACCCAACACGCCGTCTTTCTTGCTCAAACTATCCAGTAAACGAGCAATTAACTGCGCGGCACCTGGACTGGTGCGAATAATGATCATGACATCATTGTGTTCAATATCTAACACCAATTGCTTTAACGGGCTTTTAGCCGTTGGTACACCGAGCTCTGCCGGTAAGCAGTAAACCATTTCTTGACGTGCATTGCGGGTGCGAACAGCGCCGTACTTACTCAACATGCGCGACACTTTTGACTGGCTGATATTGTCAAAACCCTGCGCTTTAAGGGCGTTAACAATATCCCCTTGCGAACCAAACTGTTCCTGTTTCAATAATTCTTTAAAGGCTTGTATCAAAGCTTCTTGTTTTTGTTGTGCTGACATAATCTATGGTTACGCTGTTACTTTAATCTAAGTTACTTATCTAAATTAATTCGATAAGTATTCATTTTATCCATAGTTATTATTCCATAAAACAGCACAGAGCCGTTAATATATTCATTGTTTTTTTCCATTAGATGCGTTAAGTTTTGGCGGCAGATTTTACGTAATTACTCAATTCCGGAGACATTCAAATGAAAGTTGCTGTATTAGGCGCTGCTGGTGGTATCGGCCAAGCGTTATCTTTACTACTTAAAACTCAATTACCAGCTGGCTCTGAACTAGCACTATACGACGTTGCCCCTGTTGTTCCGGGTGTTGCTGTTGACTTATCACACATCCCTACTGCTGTTGACGTAAAAGGTTACGGCGCTGACGACTTAGCTCCTGCTTTATCTGGTGCTGATATTGTTATTATTCCTGCTGGTATGCCACGTAAGCCAGGTATGGACCGCGCTGACTTATTTGCCGTTAACGCTGGTATCGTTAAAACACTTGCTGAAGGCATTGTTGCAAACTGTCCAAAAGCACTTGTTGGTGTTATCACTAACCCTGTTAACGGCACTGTGCCAATTGTTGCTGAAGTATTCAAAAAAGCGGGCACTTACGACAAGAACCGCGTATTCGGTGTAACAACGCTTGATGTGATTCGTTCTGAAGCATTCGTTGCTGAATTAAAAGGCCTAGATGTTAGCCAAGTGAAAGTACCAGTTATCGGTGGTCACTCAGGTACGACTATCTTACCACTACTTTCTCAAGTAGAAGGCGCTAGCTTCACTGACGAAGAAGTTGCGAGTTTAACGCCACGCATCCAAAACGCAGGTACTGAAGTTGTTGAAGCAAAAGCAGGTGGCGGTAGTGCGACGCTTTCTATGGGTCAAGCGGCAGCTCGTTTCTGTTTATCACTTGTTAAAGGCCTTCAAGGTGAAGAAGTGGTTGACTACGCTTACGTTGACATTGAAAACGGTGACGCGCCTTACTTCGCACACCCAGTTCGCCTAGGTAAAGACGGTATCGTTGAAATTTTACCATACGGTGAGTTAAGCGCGTTTGAGCAAAAAGCAAAAGACGACATGCTTGCGACACTTAACAAAGATATCCAAGAAGGTGTTGATTTTATTAACGGCTAACCCCTTAATAACATCAATCATTATAAAATATAAAAGAGGATCGCATTGCGATCCTCTTTTTTATTTAAGGTTTGGGTTTTGAGATTTTTACTTTGAGGTTTTTGTTTTAAAATAGCGCTATATTACGCAAACAGCTCGAAAAAAATGACCACAATTAACCCAAAACCACAACCACCTGCTGACGACGATTGCTGCGGCGGAGGCGCTTGTTGCCCATGCGTATGGGATCACTACTACGCCGAACTAAAAAAATGGCGTATTGCCGAAGCAGCCCGTAAGGAAGCGTTGGCAAAGCAAGAACAAACACCATCAAAATAACTGCCAGTATTGGGTAATAACTTAAAAGCTACTCTGTTCACAACGGTGTCTTAAGCGAACTAAAAATATCATTAGCAATCAGCATATTGTCAAACTCGCTATAAATTACAGCTAATAAAAACACCTTGAACTACCCTAGGTATATACTGAAAAAAGCAGTATCGGATAAAAATCTCGATACTGCTCAATCAACACTAAGATTTCATTAGTTTATTTGACCAGGTTCACATTGTTTCCATCTACTGAATCGGCTGCTGCTTGCCCCCAGCCAGTTTTCGTAAACAAAAGTAATTTCTGGAATTTCTTTAATATTAAAAGAAAAGTGGAAACCTTCACCTTTAATATCGGTGCGCACACATGGAATTGCTCGCATCCAAGTCTTAAATTCTAGCGATTCGCCTTTTTTAATCACTTGTCCCTCTTCTAATCCCTCAAAGTAAGGCGTTAAGTCTTTTAAGCCACCGTTAATATGGCTTACCTTAACGTTTTCTATGGTGTAGTCGCCATCGGTAGCTTCAAGTGACCAACGAATAGCTTGATCGTCTTCAATCGGACGAGTCGTAGGTCTAAAGACATTGCCATATGGCGGCTTGTTCTCATAAGGCAACGGGTACCACAAGCTCTGATCTCGAGAATTTAAGCTGCGTAAGCGCACACCTTTGGCATTGGCAACGTCATCCACTTGTACAACAAAGTCATATGGATCGGCATCTTCAATCAAGTCACTGGCGTAGTAACGGAAGACATATGTACCAGGCTTAGTAAACACTTGACCACGAGCATCAGGACAATCAGCTGCTTTCGCCGATGATGAACTTGTGAAAGTACCGCCTTCAGGGGTAGTCACTAACTCATTTCGAGTGTGCTTAAAGATATCAATTTCATCACCGTCAGGATCAACTACGATTGGGCGGTGCAATAAAGACATACAAGTCAAAATCTGATAGTAATTTTCGCCCGGCTTTAAACGTCCCCAATTGCGCGCCCATACCACAGAACGAATTTCAGGCTTACTGTTTGATAACTTAGCAAAGCCGGTATCTTGCTCATAAGACTTGGCGCGTAAACCGCGATCGTCTTCAACAATCAATCGCGCGGTATATGAGCCCGGAGCATCAGTTAGGACACGTGCTCTGCGCAACTCTCCGCTATTTGGTTCTACGATCGGCTCGATTTTAGCGTTACTGTTATCTGGCTTGTCGACTAATTCCCAATGAAAAGTCATCGGATCATCGTTAGGGTCACGGCTTGAAGCATCAAAAACTAGCGCTTGTCCCAACAATACAGATTTAGCTTGAACATCAACACCGCGAGTAGACGGTTGGCCATTTACTTGCCCGATGCGCGCTGTCATTGTGGCTTCTGAAACCAACTCATTAACACCGTCTGATACCGTCATACGAACTCGATAATCACCAAGCTTATCCAGTTTTTGAATTTTTTTACCCAGCGGAGCCCAACTGCCAATATTAACTAACTGGGCAGAACTGCCTGCTGGCTTCTCTATGAGCTCAGCACTAACAATTTGCAGTGGTTCACCTTCTGGGTCGTAGCCAACAAATTCAAAGTTAGCACGTAAACCCAGCTCTTGTTCACCGATACTATATGAGGGGTAATAACCCGTTGCTACTAGGTTACCTACGGGCAATTGGTTTGTGGTTGCATTGGTGTCTTTTTCAACTTTAACAGTAATTTCCTTTTCGTCACTCTTGCGGTTACCATCGAAGACAAAAAAGGTTAACTTATATTCACCGACCGCTTTCGGGGTAAAACGGGCAATTGATTTTTTTCCGTCAACAAGCTCAGGTACTGGATTTTCGTCTGGCTCAACAGGGCTATGCGTCCACTGCCAACGGTATTGCAACCTCTTACCTTCAGGGTCGCTACTAGCGCTGCCATCGAGCACGGCTTCTTGGCCAAGTTTAATCGTAATATCATCAGCCTTGGCAACCGGTTGTGCGTTACCCGATGCAACCGTTGCTTTGATCTCAACTGGCTGACTCTCTACGTCACCAAATTTAACAACCAGAGCAACTCTATATTCACCTTCAAGATCAATCACTAGGTTTGCTAGTGCCTTATCAGCGTTAGTGATGTGGCCATCGCTATTTTCGGGTTTGTTCGTCAGTGTCCACTGATAAGTGAGTTCACCCGTTTCACCTGTAGGCAATGTACTTTTTCTCGCATCCAAGCTAATCGACTTGGTCCCCAATACAGCACTGTGAACGGTTTCAGTATGAGCAACAGGTACCGGACTAGTCGCCGTGATAGTCACTCGACTAACGTCACTTTTAGCCGTGCCATCGTCAACAATTAAGCTGATAATATATTCACCGGCAACATCAGCAGTGAACTCTGTAGCATTCGTGTTAGCGCTAGTTAGCGCTGCAATACTTAAATCAGGCGCAGCAATTAACTCCCACAAGTAGCTAACATTGCCACCGCGAGGACTCTCACTTTTGCTACCATCAAGGTTTACTTTAACGGCACCATCTTTCAGTGAAAACGTACTTTGCGCAGGTGCTTGTATGTCAATTGAAGCGGTTGGCTTAGGCACTGGTACAGCGTCAGTTGCCGTTACAGTAAAGCGATTAACGGCGCTAGTTTCAACGCCGTCTTTAACCACCAAACTAACGATATAATCACCGGCTACGTCTGCGATAAAACCTGTTGTTTTACCATCAGCACTGGTCAAAGTTGCTTGGCTGTTGTCAGGACGGCTGGCTATTTCCCAAGCATAAGTCATAGTGCCATTATTTGGCGTAGTACTTTTCGAACCATCAAGGGTCACAGTAACTGCACCATCTTTGAGCGAAAAGCTCTTACTCGCCGGAGATTGCATGCTAATACTAGCGGTAGGTTTTGCCGCCGGTGTTTGCGCACTAGAGCCGCCACCGCCACCACAAGCGCTAAGCACAAGTGATAAGGCAAATATGGCCCAAAGGCCAATTATTCGTTTCATAAAGTTCTCCATCTAATTTCTAAAGTGAATGTCTAAAGCGAAGAGTTAAAACTGTAGATTAACGCTCAGCCTTGCTGTGCGGCCTGGAGCCGGTACTAGCCCTAAACTCAAAGCATCGAGGTAATAGCGATCGGTAATGTTGTCGATAGTGAGATCGACAGCAACATCAGGAGTGATTTGATAATTGGCATAGAGATCGAAAACCCGATAATTTTCCCATAACACAGGTCTGTTA
The DNA here is from genome assembly GCF_017744155.1 of Endozoicomonas sp. G2_1. Taxonomy (GTDB): domain Bacteria; phylum Pseudomonadota; class Gammaproteobacteria; order Enterobacterales; family Alteromonadaceae; genus JAGHQT01. The sequence goes on from NZ_JAGHQT010000002.1 coordinate 390,397, forward strand.
AAACCTGGTCTTGCATTGTATTGAGGAATTCTATTGCGCTTACCCATTAAGGTTGCACGCAGACCAAGCTCTAAGATTTGATCGAACAAACGCGCACCTACATGAGCACTAGCGTGCCAATTCGGTGGTATCATGTTATTGAAGTAACTTTGATTTAAGCCCCAGTCAGTGCAGTAATAGCGAACATAACTAGCAACATTACAGACTTCAATATGGCTATATTTTGTGCCTTTAAGCTCGAACAACCAAGTCGTAGCATCGTAACTTAGGTCAAATTCAATACCGCGTAAGTCAAGACTGTCAATATTGCGTAAACGGAAGAAATCTGTTGATGATCTCGGTGTTTCAAAAGCATTCAAGCCGGTGCGAGTCAAATAATCATCAACGTGATTAGCAAAATACGCTGATTTGACTCTAAATTTATCGCTGTCATTGAAGACTTGACTCGCTAAGTAATTAATACCAAATTCGCTGTTCTTAGCGTGCTCAGGTTTCAGAGTAATATCCAACGCAGGACTTACCGACAAACCTGAACTGCTCTCGAATAAACTCGGCATTCTCAACGCTTGAGCGTGACGTAAATAAAACTGTAAGCCAGCCAATGGTTCCCAAGTCACAGTAAACGATGGCGCGCCACCAGATTGGCTATTGCGATAAGTTACTGGCAAACAGCCGCTATTGCCGTCTGATTGACAAGCTGGATGCTCTGGTGTGAGGTCATCGATTGGATTATTGTCTTTAGCACTAAAATGGGTGTAACGCAGGCCTGCAGCGAATGTCCAGTCTTGCCACGGCTGCCAACTTAAATGAGTAAAAGCGCTAAATTCTCTACGCCAACCTCTGCGAGAGCCAGCGTAAAAACCACTATCAGCCTCTGGGGTGTTGTTATCCATATCTTCCCACTGACCAGCAAGACCATAATCAAACTTGAGTTCCCCGATGGGATAAAACAACATAGTATTGGCAATATCAATGCCCCAACGCTGATAGTCGTCAGTGCGGGCGATATTGTCAGCAAGTTCAATTGAACCAACAGACGGCGTGTTTAAATCAGTGATTGCATTGGTGTGCCATAAGTTTATCTTCAGATCAGCCCAATCATACTCGACTGGTTGCCAGCGATAACGAGCGGTATAGGTTTGGTTAAGCACTTCACTGTTAAGCCATTGACGAATTTGTCCAAAGCCGCGAATTTGCGATGGCATCATTTCACCATAGTCGCTATCGTAGCGAATATAACTAAACTCTAAACTTTGATCGTCGGGCAGATAAACACTAGATTTCAGCAATAACGACTCACTGCTAAAGTTGGTATTGGCAACTCGTTCACCAGCACGAAAACGAGCGACACCGTTCAACGTCACTAAAGTTTCAGTGTAAAAAGGCAATTTGATTGGCTCATTAACGTGAACTACTGGCACTGTACCTTTAGTACCTGCATAGTAATTGCCTTGCTCACGTTTGGCATACGCGGCGACAACATCGCCCCAATCAAAGCGTTTAGCCGCGGCAAAACTAGCTGCGTAATCAGAAAACTCAAACAGCGCAGGTCTATCCATGCCCTGCTCTGGTGCAAATCGCTCTGGCATCAGGTAACTTGTTGGACAATCTTGAGCAAAACGGCAATCAGAACGATAGACAACTCGTGACAATTGATTATTTAATCGAACCGCATTTTGATCTGGTGTCAAAGGCGTACCCGGCAGGTGATAGCCGGCATATGTACCCGGCGCTGGTGCTGATGAACTATTGCCTATACCAGAAGCTCTTAGACGAAAGCCCAAGTCTTCGCCGGGTTTAACAATATCAGCGACAGACAATGTATTAACACTAACCAAGCCACCCGTTGCACCCGTGCCTTGAGCTGTCATTACTGGCCCTTTACTAATTTGTAAATTTCCAATCAAGTCAGGATCAATATAGCTGCGACTAGACACTCCTGAGTAACCTCTATAGACAGTCGTTTCTTGACGACTACCATCTATCAATACAGGGACTCTGCCTTGCCCTTGCATACCGCGAATATTGACATCTAAACCGCCTGAATTTCGGTTTTCACTAATTAAAACGCCAGGAATACCTTGAAAAATGTCACCAACACTTGTCCCCCGAAAGCGCTCAATGTTTTCTTGAGTTAACACATTTACTGACGCTGACTCGCGATAGGCTTTGTCTTTTACTTGGTCGCGACGACTTTCAACTTGAATAGTTTCCAATGTTGTAATACTTTGCTGGCCTCTATCTTGAATAAGCCAAGCGTTATCAGCCACTTTCACTGGCAATAAATTGGTACTATTCAGCAGTGAAAACAACATTGCTTCTGCGCTGTAATTGCCATTGTTCGCTGGCACTTTGATACCTTGAACAATTCGCTCTTCATAAGATAAAGTGACGCCCGCTTGGCGCGAATACAAATTGAGTACATCACCAAGCTCACCAGCGGGTAAATCAAATTGAATCAGTAGTTTACTCGCTTGCTCTGCGTACACGGTTATTGTGTTTAATAACAAACACACAAAGATAAAATGAATGACAAATTTAATCGGCTTTATCGCTGCAAAGCGCATTGAGTTCTATCCAGTTTTTGTTGATATACCTATTAAGCCGAACAAAAAACCAAAAGCCGTAAACTAAATGAGAATTATTTTTAATAAAGTTTTTTGTTGAAAAAATGATGTACAACGGTCAAAAGAAAGCGCGTTTGTGTTGATTATTTTTATCGATTAAACGTTTATCTACTCGGGATTATTTCAGTCCACCAACGAGTGAGATATCTAACTTCAGCCTGTGCTGATAAGGCGAGTGTTTTCAAAATAAGATCGGTATCACTAAGTTGGTAAACACCTGAAACAAGGTGCTCAGCTAAACTGGGGGCACAGCGCAAAAAACCCGAACGATAATTCGAGAGTTCAGCTAACAGCGCCGATAAAGGCATATTGCGGACGGAGAAAATTCCATCAACCCAGCTGCTATAGTCAAACATTTTATTGTCGAGCAATTGCACTGAGTGAGCGCCAACGCGATAACTCTGCCCGGCCTTTATATCAAATCTATTTTGGGACAAATGATTAACAGAGACACTACCATCCATAACCTGAACAATGACCTCTTCGTCGTGGTGCCGGACAAAAAAGCTTGCTTGCTGGCTGCTTATTTTGACAAAGGGCAACTGAATACTAAAAGGGCGATGCTCTGCCACCGCATTGAGCTTTAATTCTCCACGACTCAGGTCCAACTGGCGGCTGGACGAACTAAAATTGAGCTTAGCTGCACTATTTTTATTTAGCCAAAGCTCACTGTTGTCTTGTAACAAATAGAACTTTGATGCGCTGTACGCAACGTAGTCAGCGCCCAAATAATCGATAGCTCCTTGCTGATAGGCAATACCTGAAACCACAGCGACCGTCATTGCAGACCTCGCCATAACTTTTAGTGCTTGGCGTCGATTCACAGATCTGTAATCGCTGTCTGTTTTTAATAAAATTGATTGAGCTAAGGTCGGCGCTTGATCAGCAACTTGAGCAAAGGTGCTATCCATCTCCAGCAGTCGTTGCCAAGCGAGTTCGTGATCGGTATGCTGAGCGCGCCAATGATTGCAAGCTTCTACATCAGTGCTCTGCTGTTGGCTCGACGCCAATCGAATATGCCAAGCTATCGCCTGCTGAACAATATTTTCGGGTACTTTTTTTACCGCCATTTTATTTACTCAGGCTATAAGTCGCCATATACCAAGTTGTAACACTGGAACATCGCTTTAGCGACATACTTCTCCACCGATGACAAACTAACGCCAAGTTGCTTGGCCACTTGTCGATAGCTTACGCCCTCTAATCGCACCATTAAAAAAGCCGTTTTTTCTACTGCCCGCAAACTACAGAGCAAATCATCTATTTGTTCGAGTAACGCTAACAACGCCAGTTGGTGTTCAGGTGAAGGTTGTTCTGCTTCGGGCACATTGGCCAGTGCCAACAAATAGTTTTGTTCTAATATTTTTCGACGAGCCTGATCTACCACCAAATTGTTGGCGATTTTAGCAAGCCAAGCTCTCGGGCTTCGAATATTTTCCGTGGTGTTTGGTCTTGCTAACAAACGCATAAAGGTATCTTGAGCCAAGTCCTGCGCATTATCCCAACCGGATGTACGGCCGGCAATCCAACTGACCAGCCACTGATGGTGGTCTTGATAAAGCTTGTCGATATTAATTGATAAGTCGCTATTAGAGGACAAAATGACTTCCTGTGACGCAAGTTGGATTGCTGATGCAAGTTAACGGGCGCAAATATTAAATGATATTCATTCTCATTTAAAGTGATATAGTGAGTGATTTAAGACTAGTTTTTACTTAAAAATAGAAGGTTGATAGCAAAGTCTTATATAAACTGATGTTTTTTATACCCAATAAATTTTTGTTCAAAAAGTACGGGAATCAGACTTTCATTCGTCACTCTTACAAAGGGCATAAAATACGATATTGATATAAGGCCCATACTCCGCTTGCTTTACTGCTAGAAGTTTTTTGACACGACATTTTCTCATAACTCAATCTGCTTAATGATTAAACCGATAAGGACTAAGCGATGAAAACCCGAATTGGCTTGCTATTGTGCTTGCTACAATTGACCTTTTTTCACACCTCTGCCAACGCACAAACAGCTCAGCCACAGAATCATAATAGCGTCACTAGTGCTTTCGCAGGCCATGATTTATCACCTTGGGGCATGTATCAAGCAGCTGACATTGTTGTTAAAAGCGTGATGGTTGGCCTTGTTTTGGCCTCTTTACTTACTTGGACAATATGGCTTTTTAAGGTTGTTCAATTGGCATTTGCTCGTCGTCGAAGTCAGTTGCTACTTGCACAACTCATTGACTGTCAGAGCTTTGCGCAAGTTGAGCGTAAAGCTCAAGAGAGCCTCAAGCCGAGTGGCGACAAGGCGACGCAATCAGCTCAACTTTTAGTAAAGGCTTGTCGCCAAGAATTTAACTTATCAAGACAAGGACAGATCACTGACCACGGCCTTAAAGAGCGAGTTAATGCGCGCTTAGAGCGCGTGCAAAACAGTTTACTCGCTGACATCAACACAGGTACTGGTGTACTAGCAACTATCGGCTCAGTGGCGCCATTTGTCGGCTTATTTGGTACCGTATGGGGCATAATGAACAGCTTTATTGGGATAGCAGAAAGTCAAACCACCAATTTGGCAATCGTAGCGCCAGGTATCGCCGAGGCTCTATTGGCGACCGCATTGGGGTTAGTCGCGGCAATCCCGGCAGTCATCATATACAACTACTTCGCTCGAGCGATTAATAGTTATCGATCGCTATTAACAGATATTTCAACTGCGTTAATGATTACCCTAAGTAGAGATTTGGACCAGCAGCATCGAGAAAGACAAGTGTTAACATCAATTGTCAGTGGTAATAATAGCGTTGTCACTGCCCAAGCTAAGTGTTGACGCAATCATGGCATTTTCACAACAATCTAAAAACAGTGATCAATTAAGCGAACAGCACGAGATTAACGTTACGCCGTTTATAGACGTTATGCTTGTATTATTGATTATATTCATGGTTGCGGCGCCGTTGGCAACTGTCAGTGTGCCTGTTGACCTACCTGGAGTTGATACCGAGCCCGCACTAGAACCCGATCAGCCGGTTTATCTAACCCTGCAACAAGATTTGACCTTAGTGTTGGGCGAAGATCAAACCATATTGTTGGAGCAATTGGCAAAACAATTAGAAAACAATAATATCAATATTGAACGACAGCTGTTCTTGAGGGCTGACCAAGCCGTTTCATACGGTGATTTTATCAAGGTGATGAATGCCCTTGCCAAATCGGGTTACCAAAAAATAGCATTGGTCGGTCTAGCACAGGAAAACTTGGACGCAGGAGCTGAATTAGATACTTTGACAAAGAAAAACTCACAATGAGTATATTTTCTGGTACCGAAAACGCTAAGCAGCGCTCTCAGCAAAGGCCACTATGGTTGGCGGCATTTGCCGGAGCGTTAGTGTTGCATGTACTCATTATTACTGTTTTATACTGGCCAGATAACAATCCACTGACGAGAGCACCGGCAGCCGCTCCCATTTATGTTGAAGTGAGTGTCGTCGCTGCGCCTAAAATGCCAAAATCAGAACAAACAATTGCACCAGCACAACAAGAGTCATCGCCCGCACCACAAAAAAAACATCACAAGCATGAACAAGTTGTCGCTTCATCCAATACAAAACAACTCTTAGCCCCATTATTAGAGAATAAAGCTGAGGTCAATATTCAAGAAACGGTTGACCCAAAAACACCTGATAGCACGATTAAAGATACAAAAACGACAATAGCACAAGAACCAACGCAAGCGCCAACTGAGCACGTGCCAGAGCCCGTCATCGAAATGATAGAAAGTCAACAAAACGCCAACAGCTCAGGCAACAATAGTGGAGAAAAATATGTTGAGACCAGTAGTGCACCAATATCGATAAACAGCGACAATGCAAAGCAAGTAACAGCGCCACAAATAGGTGCGATAAGTCAACAAACTATTGAAGCTATTGCCGATTGGCAAAGCATTTTACTGGCCCATTTAGAACGCAGAAAACGTTATCCAAGCCAAGCAAAAATGAGAGGGCAGCAAGGCTCGCCTTGGGTTAAATTCACCCTTGATCGACAAGGTAAGGTGTTATCGGTTGAACTCCATAAAAGCAGTGGTTTTAACGCATTAGACCGAGAAGTAGTTGCACTGGTAAAGCGCGCACAACCACTGCCTATTCCACCTAAGGACAGCCCAGATAGTGCGTTAACTATCGCGGTACCAGTCGCCTTTTACATTCGTTAAGCATTTGTGCCCAGTTAACCTCTTGTATTAATCAACTGGGCACAAATGATTACGCTAGCGAAATAACTTTTTCGACCAGCTTGTTAATACCTGTCGCTGCTTCGCTAATCGAACCGGCAAGCATATAAGCGGGCGTACTAACAACTTTATGGTGCTCGTCGACGATAAATTCAGTCACTGGGCAATTAACGTGTTGTCCGCCCATGGCAGCAATCGCTTGTGCTGTGCCTTCATCACTGCCAATGGTCCCTTTCACGCCTGTGCCGTAAACAAGCGGTAACATCGCTGGCGCAATACAGATATAACCTGCCGCTTTACCAGCGCTAGCAAAAGCCTGACAAGCGGTCAAAACGTCGTTTTGTACCTGAGCTTGGTCGCCATTAACAGCGAAATCAGACAAGTTTTTGGCCGCGCCAAAACCACCCGGTAAAATCAGTGCATCAAAATCATCAACCGCTAGTTCAGTAATTGCTTTAATCTCACCGCGAGCAATACGAGCTGATTCAACCAAAACATTGCGCGTTTGATCTTCAGCAACCTCGCCAGACAGGTGATTAACCACATGTAGTTGCTCAACATCTGGGGCAAAGCATTGATACTGGGCACCATTTTGTTCAATCGCGAGTAATGTCAGCACCGCTTCGTGAATCTCACTGCCGTCAAAAACGCCACAACCACTTAAAATTACTGCCACTTTTTTCATACACTGATTCCTTAATTAGCCAACAAATTTTTCTGCTGGCTCTATAGTATTAAAAAGTCACTTTAATTCCTATCGAAGGAAACACTTCAAAACCATTTTCTCCTGTCACTCTATAGTTATCGACACTATCGTTATCATCTGGCTCGTAGTAATAACCAGAGATATTAGCGCTATCGGTGGCGTTTAATATGGCAAAAGTGAGCTCTGTGTCTAGGCCCCAGAATTTTCTCTTGTAATTAGCCTGAACGTCTAATCGAGAATAAGTTGGCAGTGTTCCTGAATTAAGCGCGCCATAAACCGGTAAAAAGTTATCTGGGTGATTGGGGTTAACTCGAATTCCGGTAATTGGGGTATAACGCTGACCACTGCGCACTGACCAACGCAAACCAAAGTCCCAGCGTTCGTTTAACTGATAATTGACAACCAAATTAGCTAAGAGCGGTGTATCTAAAAAATATTCAGTTGTTTTGCCAGTAATATCATCGGTTCTATCACTTTTGGACCAACTCACCGAGAGCCAGCCGTACCAACCGTCTTGCTGTTCGCGTTTAAGTACCCACTCGGTTCCGTAGGCACTGCCTGATAAATCATTAGTAAATAAGGGCTGATTGTTTCCTTGTTGATTCTCAGCTACTCGCGCCAAATCGCTAAGGTCTTTGTAATACACCTCTACTTTAGTATTCCACAAATCGCTCAGTTGATAGTCAGCGCCAAGCACATAATGAGTCGCTTTGGGCGCTTTTAGTTTAGGATTACCAATTTTAGTAAAGGTATTGAGAATATTGGGTAAACGGCTATAGGTCCCTGCTTTTGCTGTTAAGGTTAAATTATCAGTAGCTAACCAGGTCAGCTGTGCTCTAGGGTGGATAAAACTCTGCTTTGTCGAGTCTTGACGCTCAGCTCTAAAACCCAACTCTAACTGCCAGTCTTGATTAATACGCCATAAGTTTTTTGCAAAAACCGCCGATGTGCCCCTTGATAATTTGCCGCGATCTTGAGTGCGTAAACCGCGCTGGCTTTGGCAATCCTCCGTGTGTTCAGTACAAAAGTATGGAATGGTGTCGTATTGGTAATCGTAATCTATATTTTGCCAATCTGCACCAACAAAAAACCGATGATCCGTCAGCCAATCTTGTCCATATTGGAGGCGCAGATTAACCTCCTGATCTTCTAAATTTAAAAACTGGCCGGTACCGTATTTCTCTTTGCGCTGCCCTTGACTGTGACCAAGCACCACTTTCAATGCACTATTGTGATCACCAAAATACTGCCATGATAGCGATTGGCTATTAAACTTGTTGTTAAAACTGGTTTCACCAATATTGTCAGGATCAATTCGCCCCTCTTCAGAGGCGGCCGATAAATTAATCGCACCTAAATCACTGGCACCGGCAACGGTCACTGTAAGTTTTTGATCATCGCCAATCAACCACTGATACTTACCTTGATAGTCATCACTAATTGGGTGCTTGAGGATTTTCAAACCATCTTCTTCTTCATCCTCCTCTAAAAACAAGTGGATTAAACTGCGGCGATAAGAAAAGTAAAATGCTTGATTTTCAGAAATACCTCCTTCGACAAAGAAACCAGTTTTAATCATGCTCGCTTCAAGAGTTGTTTGGATATCTTTATTTTTCGGGTCCCTGAGCTGAACGTCAAAGATGCCACCAGTCGCATTGCCGTATTCACTGCCAAAAGCTGCCGCCTTTAAATCAAAATCCCGAATGACATTTTCATTAAAAATACTGTCGCCGAATAAATGAAAAATATAATTGACGGGAATATCGTCAACGTAAAAAGCGTTGTCATCTGGCGATGATCCTCTCACTGCGGGTTGACCGCCATCGTCACCTCCGGCATATACAACCCCCGGCAAACTGTAAACCGCTGCTAAGGGATCACTAGCGATGCCAGCGACATTGAGCAGCTCTTTCGTGGTTTGACTCACTTCGGTATAGGGTTGGTTTTTGCGACCGTGCACTTCAATGACTTCGTCAGCAACTGATGGCGTATCGCTACTTGTATTTTCTTGTTGTCCGTTAGCTATGCTAATAGTAGCGATATAAGTGAAGAGACAAAGGTTAATCTTTCGGCAAATAAAGGTGCTTTTTGGCATTTTTGATGATGTCCTGTCGAAAATGAAAATTATTAAAACCAGCGATTGTGGTAGGCGTAGCTGCCAAACAAAGCGATTGCTTTCGCCTTACTGGCCTGATCGTGATCTAGCTTCATCCGACTAAACTGCTGATAACCATATTGAAAGGTCATCGACTCTCGCTTCGGTTGAAGAATAGTGACTTGTTGGCTGTTGCCTAAAGGGCTCATGTAGGCAAAATTTTTGTCGTACTGCATAACCGCCCGTTGCTTATCAACAGGGACTTGTTGGGTTAAATCATGGCCAATCATTGGCGTATAGCCACTAGTACCGAGTAATGACAACAACGTAGGCGCAATATCAATTTGGCTGACTAAACGATCGTCAACTCTTGGTTCAATGCCCTGTCCAAAAATAACGCCGGGAATTTTAAAGTGCTCAATAGGAACTAAGCTAGCACCTGCGACTCGCGAGTCGTGATCGGCGATAACAATAAAAACAGTATTTTGCCAATATTCAGAATTCTTGGCCTGTTCAATAAATTGTCCCAGTGCAAAGTCAGCATATTTAGCCGCGTTGTTACGCGTGTGTTTTTCTTGGTCATACAAGCTAATGGTATTGTCGGGAAACTCATAAGGTGAATGGTTTGAGCTGGTGAACACCAAGCTAAAAAACGGCTGTTTTTGTTGAGCCAATTGGCTGAACTCGAGGTGAGCTTGGTCGAATAAATCTTGATCAGATGCGCCCCATGAACCAACGAAATCAGCTTTGGCAAACTCAGGTAAGTCAACGATATCGTTAAAGCCGTTACCTAAGAAAAAGCTTTTCATATTGTCAAAATGACTTTCGCCACCATAGATAAACTGGTTGTGATAACCATGCTTTTTCAAAAAGCTGGCGAGAGTAAAAAAATTGTGTTGAGACTTATCCAGCTTAACCACTGATCTTGCTGGTGTTGGCGTAAAACCAGCGATTACGGCTTCAATGCCACGCACAGAGCGGGTACCTGTGGCATATAAGTTGGTAAAGTTCCAACCTTCTCGCATTAATTTATCTAAGTTTGGCGTTAATGGCAGTCCCCCCAAGCCACCAACATAACGAGAACCTAGGCTTTCTTGTAAGATAATCACCAAGTTTCTCGGCTTGCCTTGATAACTGGCTGACAAATAGTGGTTAGTGGGAAAGTCATCATGACTAAATTCAGACAGTGGCGTGATAGTGGTCTGTTTAACGGTGTTTATTACCTGTTCAATCGGCATCGCGCCGTAATAGTGCTCACTCGATTTTTCATGTGCCATTTGTTTAATGGCAAAGCTCACTGAGTAACTCGAATTCAGCACTAAATCATTGAGTAAATGATCGGTAGAAAAAGACACCATTGCCGGGTTCATAGGGCGGTGTCCAAAAGACGATCGAGCACCAATACACATAGCAACCATCAATGCCGCAACCACCAACAGTTTGAGGCATATATTTAACCTATTGGTTTGTCCCCAATGACGTTTAAATAACTTAATACCAACGCCTGCAGTAGCTATAAGTGCCAAGGTACTCAGTGCTATTTCAAGCTTATAGCCCGTCCATAGCATAGAAAAAACTTGCTTGGGGTAAATCAGGTATTCAATAAACAATCGATTGGGACGCAAATCGTATTCATTGATAAAAGTCGGGGTTAGTACCTCCAGATAGACTAGAGTGGCTAGCATGGTGACCAACCATACTTTACAGAACCAGTAGGTGAATTTTGTGCCTTTACCTATTAGCCAACTGATGCTGCTGATCAGAACAGGTATTGCCAACAAATAAGCTAAGCTTGAAATATCAACGCGAATACCTTGTGTAATCATGTACAACCAAACATCACTATCAATGCGTTCACTTTGCCAAGCCATCAAAGCAAGACGAGAACTAGAGAGCACAACTAAACCAGCAAAGAAAAACACCAACAACGGCCAAATTGGCCCTAAGGATTGTCCACAAGACAACAACCAAGATCTTGTTATCTGGCTGATTTTGAGCGTCTTTTGTTTAGAGTAAATAGGCGTTATTACTAAGCTGTCCATAGCACTGCTCCCCAAACAATCACCGCCATAACTAGGCTGAGAAATACGGCTGCTGAGCCCAAATCTTTAGCTAAACCTGACAACGGGTGACGCTCTAAACCAACGCGATCAACAACCACTTCAATCGCGGTATTAACAATCTCTGCAAACAAAACAAACAGCAAAGTGCTGATCAGCAATACCTGCTCTAACACGCCAAGCCCTATACTGAAACTCAGCACAACTAGCCCAATACAAAACACTAATTCTTGCTTGAAGGCTGCTTCGTTTTTACTCAGCCAAACAAAGCCTTTACCGGTATTCACAAACGCAAAAAAGATTCGCTTGATGCCTTTGGGTTTATCTCGATAGTCTTTTTTCATCACAACACCTAAAATGTACTAAGTGACGAAATACTAACGAGCTACAAAACTGGCATTGTTAGAAAAGGTGTGTTGATAAGTAGGCGAAATTTATGTGATTTGTAGCACTTTTCAATAAAAGGCTACATTTGAAAACAAGCACATACATAAAACTAAATAGATAAAAAACGCGATAGATTACCAATAGGTTCGAGCTTCCACTAAACAAACAGCGGCTTAAACAATTTTCCAAGCCACTAAGCAAGCAACACTTGCTTAGAGCTGATAAAAAAACGCAGATAACTTGTTACCTGCGCCTTCTTAATCTAGCAAACCGTATTTGTTACCGCGCCATCTTCCAACGGGTAATTTCAGCTGGCGTCATAATATGAATGCTCTCGGCGGGTGCCGCGTTCAAGGTAAAGAAATAAAACTCTGTTGGTTCTGCTAACTTAATATGCTGATAAAACTCAATGTATGGTTTGTGTTCAGCATGGTCGCGAGGTAATTGCGCAGCAATGGTACCGTCGTCAGTGCCCCATGAGTGAACACCAAGACGAGCGCCGCTGGCGATGGTTCGACGCTTGCCAGCAAGAAAAAAGTCGACACCACCGGAGGCAATATCGCTATTGGCCAATAACTCAGTATTTAAGCCTTTATCGTAAACGAGTCTAGCTGCTCGTAAATTGCTGTCATCGTCAACTGAACCTGGAACATTTCTTAGCACAATCGTTTTTACGGCCGGATACTTATCGGTTAATTCAGTGACTTTTGCGACAATGCGCGATCCTATTGAGCCATACATTTCCGCTTTGTTCTGATTGATAATAAAACATGCACTACCATTGTCACTGTCTTGTGCCTGACGACATGCCGTTTCTGAACTGGCGCCAATAACGCCAGTTATTGGGGTTGGCGTAGGTGCAGGTGTTTGCCCTGTCACACTGTTTTGAATGGTAAACTGAGTGGAGTTGTAAACACCGTCAGGTAGTGTTGTCGGTAACAAATACGCTTGATTGGTTAAAATAGCATAAACCCTTGGATCACCTAATCGGACTTTTTCACGGGTGTTTAAACGCCATTCATTTTGAATTTCTGCTAAGCGACCATTAAATTCTTGACCGCCCAATATTGAGGTTAATGCCCAATACGTGTATTCAGTCACCATACAACTGTAGTCACAGGTTTTGTCGTCGTAAGTATACCAGGCGCCTTCGGGATATTGCGCTGGCACCTGTTGAAAGCGACCACCGCGGGCAATATCCATAGCATCAGCGATAGTTGAATCGACTTTTTCAGCGAAAATTTCAGGGTAAACAGTGGAATAGCCGACATGAGTAATTAAGTGCAAAACTTCTTCTAAACTGCCATCAAATTGGCCATTAGCCGCACCATTGGGGTGTGTTTCACTGGCCTGTAAATCTTGAAAGCGATCGGGGTCTTGTACATTGTTAAGTGCGCTGGTCAGTGAGTTGAGTTCGGTTTCGTCGCGCGCCATAATCAAGGTTGCTTTGCGCTTAGCCAACTGTTCAACGACTTGCTGATTCTCGGCAACACCATCGTCGTTATTATCTAAATACTCTGCCATAATCTTTGCCGCGTGCAGTAACTTTGCATCCGGTACTTGTGTTGTCGCTCTCAGTTTAACGCCAAAAACAGAGGTAAATTTGGGAAATGCTTTTTCAACCGCAGATACTGGGGCTGGTGTCGGCGTTGGCGTTGGAGTTGGCGTAGGGCTTGGCGCTGGTGCTGGGCTTGGCGCTGGACTTGGTGTTGGCGTCGGAGTACTGCTACTGCCGCCACAAGCGGCTAAAGTTAAACTAATAGCAGCGGCAATCAAGGTTGTTGATAATTGATTTGGGCTTAACATCTTTACTCATTCCTAATGAAACTAATTGTGAACGAGTATAAGTACCTTGATTAAAAAGTATTTTAGTGAAGTGTTAGGCTTTTGTTATCCAATTTGTAATCCCTAGTGTTAGTTTGTTTCAAGCGCTCGATAACAATTAAACAAGGCCTCGGTCAGCTTGTGTTTAGGTGCGAGGTAGATCAATGGTGTTTTACTTTGATGTGACTCGCGCATTTTTACCGATTGAGGAATATACTCTGCAATAACTGGATAGCCCTCTGCGATGAGTTCATCAATGATTTTACCCGGTAACTTGGCGTTACTCATATATTGATTGGCTACAATGCCCTCAATAGTCAAGTTTTCGTTGTGGTCTTCTTGAATTTCGAATATTTGCTGTTGCAAGCTGTAAAGTCCTTGCCGAGCAAAATCATCGCAATCAATCGGAATCAAGCAACTATCAGCGCCAATCAATGCCGACAAACTGTAAAAATTTAGTGCTGGCGGTGTATCGATATAAATACGATCAAAGTGTTCGCGCAAGCTTTCAAGGGCATCGCGCAACTTATAAATTTTGTGACGACTGTCGAGTTCGCTTTCAAGCTCTTTGATCCGTTCAGAGCCTCGAATGATATAGAGGTTGTCAAATTGCGTTGGCTGGCAATAATCAATAGCTGGCCGCTTGCGCAAATGAAAAGTAATTTGCTGTTCAAATAGCGCGGCAATTGAGTCTTCTTCGCTAATAGCTAATGCCGATAAATACGCACTCGTATTACATTGCGTATCCAGGTCTAAGATTAGGGTTTTCAAGCCTTGAGCAGCAGAAATTGCCGCCAAATTGACCACCAAACTCGATTTTCCGACGCCACCTTTTTTGTTAAACAACACTCGAATCATAATTTTTACACCAGCTTGTCGCAACTTAGCTTGACTAATCATTGTATTAGAAGCGTTATCTTACTGAAGAATACAAACGCCCACCTATAAACGTAAGTAATAGCGAAAATAGATTTGCAAAATAAACATAAGACTACATTCCGCCAACATTTAGCCAATAGAAACACCTTAGCAAGCCCCATATGATAGCCAGAGAAAAAAGATTAGGTGTAAAAGTTTAACCAAACACCTTTAAAACAAACAAATAGCAAATTTCACTCATGCAGGGTTTAAATATGAGCCAAGTTCAACAAAAACACATTTCACGCAGAAAAGCACTGGCCTCTTTGGGCGCATTAGCCGGCGGTTCAGTATTCGCCTTATCTGGTTGTGGTGGCGGCAGTTCCTCACCAGCGCCAACCCCGGCTCCAAGCCCTGCACCAGCGCCTACGCCTAGCCCAGCCCCGGCACCTACGCCAAGCCCAACACCAGCACCTGCTCCGACACCAACACCAACACCAACACCAACACCAACACCTAGCAGCACATGGGCTGCTGGCGGTACTAATGCAATTACCGTGAATGTCCCGCCGAGAAATCCATTTGCCAATGATCCCGCCAGCATGTGTCAAATTACCGCGCCTTTTACTCTAGGGCCGTGTTACTTCAATCCAGACAGTGTGCGACAAGACATCTCTGATGGCGAAACTGGGGTACCTGTTATTCTCGGATTGCGAATTGTTGATCGAAATTGTCGGCCAATTTCAGCGTGGGAAGTAGAAATTTGGCATACTAACCGCGAGGGCTTGTACTCAGGTCGTAATACTGGTAGCTCAGATGCCCGACAGTTTGACCCTGCTTTTTGCACGAGCTCTAACAGTCGAGCACTGGCATCACGCTGGTTTAGAGGCTCACAAATTACCGACAGTGACGGTATTGTCTATTTTAAAACATGTTTCCCCGGATGGTATCCCGGTCGCACCACTCATATTCACTTGCAATTGAGAAACAACAATGTCCAGAGTTTAGTGTCACAGCTTGCTTTTAACGACAACCTCAACCGCGAAATTTACACTGCTCATTCCGAATACATGAGTCGTGGCGCAAAAGACACACCAAACATTAACGATGGTGTGTTCGACGCCAGTAATATTGCCAGACACATCTTTAGTCACGAGCGCAATAGCGATAACTCAATGTTAGTTTGGAAAACGATTCAAGTGACATCAGTTTAGCTGATGTAAAGGTTAGCACGAAAATAGCCAAAGCATCGGCTTTGGCTATTTGGAGTTTAATTAGCTTTATTCTCGGTTAACCGACAAAAACATACCCTTTTGAGCGAATCGTTTTAATCAAACTGTTATCACCTAATTTTTGTCTAATATTAGAAATATAAATATCAATTTGTCGGCTTTGGCCGTCGTAATCAATACCGCGTAAACGTTGAAAAACATCATCGCGACTGACTATCTGACCTTTGCGCTCGATCAGTAAAACTAACAGTTCGTATTCTGGGTTGCTAAACGCTTGCAAGGTTCCTTGTTTGCGGACTTCTCGTCGAACTGTATTCACTTCAAAGTCTGAAAAACTATAAGTAGTACTTTGGTCATCACTCTCAACCGCTAACGTTTTTTCCACAGAGGTGTCAGCCTGATCTCGACGCAAAACAGCTCGGCATTTCGCCAATAGCAAACGAGGTTCAATAGGCTTAGTAATGTAATCATCAGCGCCAATTTCCAGACCTAATACTTGATCAATCAGCTCTGTTCGAGCGGTCAACATCACGACTTTGCCATGATATTGAGACGTGATTTGACGACAGATATCTAAGCCATCACCATCGGGTAGCATCACATCTAGTAGCACCAAACTCGGTTGCTGTGCGATGATCTCTTGTACTGCATTTGCTGCGGAGTGTAACAATTGGCATTCAAATTCAAAAGACTGAAGAAAATCTGCCGTTAAATTAGCTAAATCGACATCGTCTTCAACAATAATTACCTTGTGTTTTTTCATTACATCCTCATCATTAAAATTGCCATTTAATGCCCAGCTGAACAGTACTTCGATTAGCACCACTGACCATCTCAGGTGTGGTTATGCGATTGTATTCCCAAGCCAAAAAAGCGTGCCATCGCACAGCAAGTGCATAATTAATTTTCATAGAAACTTGTTTTACCGTAACTGAAGGGCGTTGACTAAAATCAAATTCGGTATGGCTCAGTGCCGCACTCAACTGCCAAGTTTGGCTAATGTTATACAGGCTCTTCAGGGAAAAGCCGAGAGAATTGAAATCAAAAAAGTCCTCTTCGGCATCACTATCAGTATATCGAGAGCTTACACTCACTAGCAGGCCTAAATCCTCTAGTTGTTTTGACCACGAGCCGGCGATACTTTTGTAAATAGAGTCTTGTTGCAAATCCTCAAAGCTTGATACTTCTTTTTTATACCAGTCTGTACGCACTGACCACTTGCCATAGTTTGACAAATAGCTTAGCTCTGGCTGAATACCATAGTATTTGAAGCTATCATCTTGGTCTCGGTCAAAATCATTGTAAAAAACTTGCGTGGAGGCTAGCCAATGCTCACTGATTCGCCAACTGAGTTCTGAATCCCCTCTTACTAGTTGTTTTTCAGAAAGCTCTGAATCGAGCGGCGTATCTAAACTGTAGTTTACTTGGTTACGCCATTGGTAAGTATTATCACCAGAGGTATAAATATGGCGAAAATTCGCTTGATTGCGAACAAAATCACCACTGTCGTCAACGTTAAAGCGCTGATCAACAACGGCAAGTAATTCGATATATGGAACAAATTCTTGATTTTGATTAACAATGCCCGTTTGTTGTATTTCAACCGCTTGTTGGCCGCTATTAGTTAAAAAATCGTTGAGCACTTCGCAAGGTTGAGTGAGATCTTGGTTATCACAAAAATCACTGTACAAGAGGCTACCGCTAAATATAGTCTCGATATCTGCACCAATATCATCCACCAAAAACTCGCTAACATTGCCGAGAGAAAAATCAGTATCGTAGCCATAACTGGCGAGTATTGAACCTTCAAATTGATGTTTTTGTTGCTTCTGTGGTTCACTTAGTGCTTGTTCAACCGTGGCGTTTAACAACTGTAGATCTCGACGTACCGATGCCGGCAAATTATCAAGCACCAACAAGTGCTCGATATTGACCTGTGCTTTTAGCCATTGTTCAGTTTTTACTTGCAGCCTAGCGAGCTCAGCTCGAGCGCGGTGCAGCTGTGGATATTGCTTAAGTAATGCAATGAGTTTTGCTTCGGCTTCTTGATAACGAGCTTGTTCAATGGCGGCAAGGGCTTGCTCAAAACGAGTTTTAATTGACTCTTGCGCCTGACCATTAAACGACGATAAAACCAACAAGGCAGTAACAAAATAAATAGAGACATGTTTACAATTAAAAAGATTAAACAAGCTATTTACCTCTCAATTTTTTCGTCAAGCGCTTGTAGTTGCTGCTGTTCTAGCTGCAAAAGTCTGGCAAAAATAGTGTCAAATAACAACTTGTTTGTTTTATTTTCAGTGCCGAGCCCCTCGGGATCATCAAAAGGTTTAGCGTTGGCAAATTCCAAAGCTAGAATTTCCTCTTCTAATAGTAAATCATCGTGAAATTTACTGTTCATTGGTGAATCTTCACTGCGATTACTTCGTTTTTTACCGGTACTGTCATTGACCAAATTACTGGCATCAAGTTCACTAATCGCTTGCTCAATTTCGCCACTAACGCCAACGCCAAAGTCAGCTTTCAATTGAGCAATTTTATCCGCCAAAATAGAACGCTGTTTTGGCGTTAATGGCAAAGTGCTCAAGTCAATTGCCAGAACACCTTGCTGCCAATCACCCCAGCCGAGCAAATCATCGACGTGGTCTTGTTCGAGCTTACTTGCTGCAGCCGCTATCTCTGGTTTTTGTTGATTTTGAGCAAACGTATCAGCACTGGTGACGCACAAGCTAATTAGCGCAATAGTGAGCACTAAATGAATGCAGGACTTGGCTAACAGGTGGCATTTCATTAGTCAGATACCACCGACGTATTCTCAGCAGGGCTTATAGGTAGAGTAATGGTCAAACAAGCACCGCCTTTGGCGCTATTACTCGCTTGAATATCGCCTTGATGTTGAATTGCAATTTGGCGGGCAATCGCTAAACCCAAACCATAACTCGCCTGCCCAGTTGACGTTGTGCGAGCGTTGTCGGCTTTAAAGAATGGTTTAAAAACATGTTCGATCACCTCCGGCGCAAAACCAGGACCATCGTCTTGAATTGAAATCAACCAAGCGTGTTCTTGCTTTTGCCCCTTAACCACTACCTTAGTATTGGCATATTTGTTGGCATTGGTCAGAAGGTTAGCAATCAGGCGCTTAAGTAGTAATGTATTACCTTGAACATAAAACGGTTCAGAACATATCGTATCAAAAGAGCTAGTAATCGATGTTGATTGCTGGTTGAGTTCGTCAACTTCGCTGATCAACAGCGCTTTTAAGTCAACTTTTTCAAGTTTTAAATCTGGTTTACTCGACAAACGTTCATAGGTTAGTAACTCGTCAATCAATGCATTCAAACTATTGAGATCTTGGCGACACTGTTCAACCAAGTTGGGTTGCTCTTGTAACAACATAGCAATAGTTTCAAGGCGAAAGTGTAGCTTCGATATTGGCGTTCTTAAATCGTGTGATACTGCCCTCACCATATAAGCCTGTTCATCGAGTAAGCGCTCAATGCGTTTGCGCATACTGATGATTTTACTGTTGAGTGCAGCAATGGCATCGCCGGAACCAGTCACTTGCTCGCCGTCGTAAAATTTAGGGCCAATGGCATCAACGGTTTTTTCGATACCAACAAGGCGCTTGCGCAGTTGATTTAAAATCAACCAAACAGTCAGGGCGATCAAAACAAGCGTAATAGCGAGCGCGGGCAGCAATAAGTGCAGTGGATAAGGTTGGAAAAATGGAATTGGCCCTATGGTTAAGGCATCGCCAGTATTGCCCCAAGGAGCATAAGCACTAATCCACTCTGGCTGACCGAGATTAGCACTGCGCACTAATACAGTATCGCCGCGCTCGAGTTGGCGCTGTTGTTTACTGGTTAATTCAATCCCGCTGCTGTGAATTCTTTCCACTTGAAAAGTAGCCGATTGTTTAATGCTATCGAACACCTGTTGACGCTGCTCAATGGGGTAATGACCTATTTCATTAAGTGCTAAAAAGGTCGTTGCCGACAACCATTTTTCCGTTAGCCCTGAACTGATCATCAGTACTTGATATGACTGCCCTGACTCACGAGGGCCAGAAATCCAATACTGTTCGAACTGTTTGTCGACACCAGTTTTGCGGTAACCAGTGTCAGCATCTAACAACTGTAATTCGACGTCCATTAGAGAGGCTACTAAGTTTAACCAACGTTCCCGATTTTCTGGTTTTTGTCGGTTAACCCCGTTATTGACCAGCGTCACGGTGAGCTTAGAGACGTCATCAAGGTAGCTTAAATACCGCGCTTGATTAATATGTTGGATGGCAAAATACATGCCCATGGTTACCAGCAAGACACTAGCAACAATACCACCATAAATAGACAAAAACAGATGACGCAAACGAAAACAACTTTCAGTAAATTTTCTGTAGTATGCCTTGAAAGCAGACAGGAAGAAATATCAAGCTAAACACGCCATACAAATAACTAACTTTTGTCATACATTGGCAAAAAACTTTTTGTTGATTTAGTAGTCTTAGCATCCCTGCTTATTCTCGAGCGAGTATTTAGGCATCAATGTAAACACAGCATAGAGCTGTTAAATTTCCGCTAAGAGCGTACTTTGCTCAAGTTCGGCAAAAGCACAGTGAAATATTTTGCCTAAGCTGATAATTGCCTGCTCTATTTTATCCGACCATTTAACGCCATAACTGATCCTCAAGTAATTGGTATATTTACCCGATACTGAAAAAATTTCACCAGGAGCAAAACTAACACCAGCACTCACCGCCAGTTTAAACAGTGCAGTAGTATTAATTTGCGCAGGACACCTAAGCCATAACACACTGCCTCCCTGCGGTTGTGATATCCGCACTTGTTCAGGAAAGTGTTCGGCGACCAAAGCACGCATGCGCTCTGAACTAAGCGTCAATTTTTTTCTCAGCAAGGCAAGGTGGCGATCGTAGTCTCCTGAGAGCAAATATTCCATCAAGGTCCATTGCTGTAACATCGCCGTAGAACACGACTGAGCACGCTTAATGCGCTTGGCATCTTCTTCAAATCGCCCCGCTACCAACCAGCCGACGCGATAACCTGGCGCCGCTGTTTTCGAAAACGATGAACACGTTAGTACTAAACCAGCTCGACTGTAAAATTGTGCTGGTTTGGGCCGTGCTTCAGTGAAATAGAGTTCGCTGTAAACGTCATCTTCAATCAGTGGTACCTGATGCTGCTCCAATAGTTGCACTAATTGCTGCCGACTCGCTTCCGGCATCATAGAACCCAGAGGGTTGTTGATCGCTGTTGAAAAGACACAGGCTTTAATCGGGTGTTGAGCCAAGGCTTTAGTCAATGCCGTTAAGCAAACGCCATCTTCCGGGCAGGTGTATATTTCCAACGCCCGCATACCCAAAGATTCAATCAACTCAATTAAGCCAAAAAAGCACGGCGACTCAATAGCGATAACATCACCGGGTTTAGCAACACATTGCAGCGCGATCGACAGCGCCTCTTGAGCACCATTGGTGATTAAAATATCGTTGGGCGTAACATCAACCGCCAGCTCTTGATAACGAAAAGCAAGCTGACTGCGCAGCTTTGGATCGCCATTGACCGAACCATAACTAACCGCTTTGTCGGCCACTTTACTTATTACCGCGCGCATTAAACGAGCTAGCGCCTTATCAGGCGGATGCGCTTGAATTGGATTTGAAATACCCAAAGGTACGGTATCGGGTAAATGAACAGCTTCGTAAACTTGCTCAATCAAGCTGCGACAATTTAGGTCAACCGGGCCTGCGGGTAGCCATTTATTGGGTTTGGGTTGTAAGTTTTTAGCTTGCTGTGCTTTCAAATAGTAACCCGACTGAGGCCTTGCACAGATTAAACCGCGGCGCTCCAATTCAATATAAGCTTGTTTCACCGTTGGCACGCTAATACTGAGTTGACCAGCAAGCTTGCGCAAGCTCGGTAATTTATCGCCCGGCGTCAGTAAGCCATTACTTTGCTGACGTTCGATAAAGTCGATGACTTGCTGATATAAAAAGGTTGATGACTGCTTGTCGAGCAATTGCATAAGCACCCCATAGAAATTTTGCCACCCCAAACTGTATAGGTGTCATTTTCATTTTTTTGTATATGTTATTAAAACAGTTATTACCTACAATGTCATTAACACTGACTAATCACGCTAAGGCCACAGATGAATAACACTTTGCTTTATCTCACTACTGTACTCATCTGGGGCTCAACTTGGCTGGCAATTAACTATCAGTTGGGAGATGTTGCGCCTGAGGCATCAATCGCTTATCGCTTTGGTTTAGCGGCTTTGGTGCTATTTGTCATTTGCTTGATACGCAAACAACGGCTCAGCTTTGGTCTGCGCGATCACTTGCGCATGGCGGCATTTGGCATGTGCTTATTTTGTTTTAACTACTTTATGCTATATCAAGCACAAACAAAAATTAACTCAGCGCTGTCGTGTATTGCTTTTTCCACCTTAATGCTGATGAACATGGTCAACGGTCGCATTTGGTTTAAAACCAAAATTCGCAAGCAAACCTACCTTGGCGGCGCTTTAGGGCTTATCGGTATTGTGATTTTATTCTGGCCACAAATAGAACACTTAAGCTTAACCGACGATGTTTTATATGGCTTAGTGTTGTGCTTAATTGGCACCGCGTTCGCGTCAACCGGCAATATGTTGTCGATATCAACGCAAAAACGGGCCTTGCCTGTGATGTCAGCAAACGCTTGGGGCATGATGTACGGCGCTTTGGTGATGTCAGTATTACTGTTAGTACAGGGTAAGAGTTTTAGCTTTGCTTGGACGCCGGCCTATGTTGGCTCGTTACTATTTTTATCAATACTGGGCTCTGTGGTCGCATTTACTTGCTACTTGACCTTGATGACTCGCATTGGCGCCGATAAAACTTCGTATGCCAATATATTGTTCCCAGCCGTTGCCGTCGTTTTATCAACGATTTTCGAAGGTTTTGTTTGGAATCACTACACGGTAATTGGTTTTGTTAGCATTATGGCGGGCAACGTTGCCATGCTGTTAAAACCAGCACAACTGGCTCAATTAAAGTCAAAAGTATTAGTGTGGAAACAAATTGCTTAACACGGCGGTCATACTAATACACTAAGTTAGACGCTGTGATTAAAGATACTCAGCACAGTTAACCGTTTTTGTACTGACCTAAGCAACACAAAATAGACATGTTATTGCTTAAATAGTACTTAGCGGCATAGGACCTTCCTTCCCCCTATGCCGCTTTTTTCTTATCTTCAACTAGTCCAGGTCTGAATATGCAGACCTGTTAATGACTAGTGTTGTCCAATCGGAGAGCCCGGTGGTAGTTTTACCGATTTAGTTGGCAACACTAATTTTCCTTTAGTTAGGCTCAATTCAATCGACTTAGCTAGCCAGACAAAGTGATGCTCAAAGCTACGATATTTGCGGCTGCTAGCATTTTTACTCAGCCAAGTTTTTAGCTCTACTAAATGGGCATAAACATCCGCTTTAACTTCCGGTACCACGTCTTCTTGCTGCCATAACGCAACCAGTTGCTCAATTACTTGCTGGTTGACTCGTTGTTGAATGACACTCGACAAACCTTTGTGTGGCTTGACCGCAATAGTATTTTTCATCAACTGCATCAATAGCGATGCAACACTTGGAATATTCTCATCAAGTGCCGCTTGCTGTGCTAAGCGCGCTAAGCGTTGCTTGTTCAACAATAAGTTCAGGCTGTGGCTAGCACTTGCACTTGCCGCACTCACTGGATCAAATGTCAGGCCGGTATTACTTGGGAAACTCTCGCGATTGCGGCGATAACCGTAAGCTTTTGGTGGAATTAAGCGAACAATATCTTCAGACAGGGTTAACACCTCTGGTGATAACGTTGCCAAAATCGCACTTAACGCCTGTTTTTGTTTATCGCCACTGACAGTAACTGCACCTTGCGCTGACTCAGCCGATTTAAGCTCATAATAATAATCAACGCCGGCAACCAATTTTACCACAGCTTCCACTTGGTAACGGTGAAAGTTGTAAATTGGCACTAAAGTTTGCTCAAGCTCAGACAATGGTGTACCGACGGCAATACTGTTTAAGCCAAAATTATTCAGCGCTAGTTGACGCACCTTCATCACGCGTTTCAACTCAGCAACTGGATCTTGGCCATTGTCCCATAAATGCCCCGCAGGATGGGCACCTGATCGAGGTCTGGCATCTGGGTCAGAAATATACTGCAAACCTTGGGCTTGAGCGTCAGCAACTAATTTTGCTAAGTGTGACGCTTGATTATTGTCGCCGTAGCCGTAAGCAATAACATATTTATCCCAAACGCCAATTTTGTCATCGTATGCCTGAGATAAATCTATTTTTTCGTCTTTGATCGATACATATGGGTGCGGGTAATCCATCACAGATGCGCGGTCGTTAACACTGGCTGCAAAGTTATGAGCAATGCCTAAGGTATGACCGACTTCATGGGCAGAAAGCTGACGAATACGCGCCAATGCCATCTCTTTCATCGCACTGGTATCTGCGTTTTCATGATTATTATCGGTAAACGGCGAAGTTAAACCTAGAGCAATTAAATAGTCTTGACGCACGCGCAAAGAGCCTAAGGTAACGTGCCCTTTGATAATTTCTCCTGTGCGCGGGTCGATCACCGAAGCACCATAAGACCAGCCTCGCGTAGCGCGATGCACCCATTGAATAACGTTGTAACGAACATCCATGGGATCAGCATCTGCTGGCAGCATTTTCACTTGAAAAGCGTTTTTATAACCGATGGCCTCAAACGCTTGATCCCACCACAAAGCACCGTCAATCAAGGCACTGCGCACTGGCTCTGGTACACCGGCATCGAGATAATAAACAATCGGTTCAACCGCTTCACTAACCGCTGACTTGGGATCTTTTTTGGTAAGGCGATGGCGAGGAATAACGCGTTTAACAATATCGCGCTCTATTGGTGTCGCGTAGTCGGCATATTCAACTGACCAAAAACCACTAAACGGATGAAACGCTCGTGTTTGGTAGTTGTCGTCAGGTAAACGAATAAGTGAGTGATGTAAATTTACCGTGATCGCATTGGCTTCAGGCGCAACAGATTTTAAATAATCGCCTGTGCCTTTGCCCTTAAAAGTGACAATAGCTTCTAACTCAGTGTTATCTGGAAACGATTTACTGCGCTTGGCGTAAACACCACTGCGACTTTTATCCAAGGCAAAGCTGCCCTGTTTACGCTGTTTTAGTCGATCCGCTAAGTTGTGAATATCCGACAATAAAAATGGCGTGTAATCAATCAGCCACTTACCTTGGTCACTGGCAATAAGTTCAAAGCCCCAAATAATCGAGCTGGCGAATGCTTGTTCAACAGCCTCTTGTTCAAGCGCATTATCTGAATTGGCGCGGTAATAACTGTTGAGTTGACGCAAGAATACTTTTTTACCAACTCGTTCAAAACGCACTAAGCGAGTATCGCCCAATTGACCGCGATCTAAACCAATATCATTTGAACCTACACCGTGGGGCAAGCCACTTTGAAATAAGAAATCTTGCTCAAATTGCTCAATTTCTAATAACACTCTGCCGTCGGTATCGTCGTGATAGAAGGTGAAAAAGCCACTGTGTTTCGTGGTGTTATCGAGCTCCTTGGCATAGTCAGAATTAGCCAATACGCTAAATTGGCTCAGGCCTAACAGCAACAGCCAAAAACGAATAAATTTCATGCATTACCCTTTATTAGTTACTGCAATAAGCAGTAGATTCGTTATAATAATTAGAAAGTCATTTGCTAAGTTTTCATTCATATCAATAAGATAAATTCACTGATTATTGGTAAAAAACGAATAAAAACCGCGAACTTCCTCAAACTCTACGGCAATTAGGTACTAAGATGCAACGACTAGCGCCATCCTTACGTCAAGATAACGTTTCTCTTGATTTAATTTCTCTGATCAAAACCATTTTAGCAGCAACGAAAGAAATTTCATTTCGCGTCAGTCAAGCGCACCTAAGTGGTTTAATGGGCTCAACCTTAGATGAAAACATTCAGGGTGAGGTACAAAAAAAATTAGATGTTGTTGCCAATCAGTTATTAAAAGACGTATTGCTCGAGTCTGGCTTTGTTAAAGCGATTTCATCGGAAGAAGAAGACAACTCAGTTGCCGGTGACGAAGATGGCAAATTCCTAGTATCGTTTGACCCACTAGATGGCAGCTCAAATATCGATATCAATTCACTCATCGGCACTATTTTTTCAATTCATGAAGCACTGCCGGGTGTTGAAGCTGGGGATCCGGCACAGTTCAAGCAAGCGGGCACTAAGCAAGTTTGTGCCGGTTACGTGTTATACGGGCCATCAACCATGTTGGTGATGACTACTGGTAATGGCACTCACATGTACGTGCTTGATCGCACTCACGGTGGTTACTTATTGGTTGAGCGCAATCTACAAATTCCTGAAGAGACGCAAGAGTTTGCCATCAACATGTCGAATCAGCGCTTCTGGCAAGCGCCAATGCAAAACTACATCAACGATTTATTAGCAGGTAAAGAAGGTCCACGCGAGAAAAACTTTAACATGCGCTGGATTGCCGCCATGGTTGGCGACGTCCATAGAGTACTGAATCGCGGTGGTATTTTCACTTACCCGAAAGACACCAAAGATCCGAGCAAAGCAGGTAAATTGCGTTTGATGTACGAAGCAAACCCAATGAGCTTTTTAGTTGAGCAAGCAGGCGGCTTAAGTGTGACTAGCACAGGTCGTATTATGGAAATTGAACCTACTGACGTTCACCAGCGCGTTGAAGTGATTCTAGGCTCGAAAAACGAAGTTGAAAAATGCTTGAGCTACTACAGCTAAAGCCAATATTCTCCAACAATTCGAACGAATAAAGTATATATGCCGCATGTTTATGTATCATAAGCATGCGGCTTTTTATTCGCCGCAAAGTTTTGTTAAAATAGCGCCAAATTCTTTTTAATCAATCTATCAATGTTGCCCTTGGGCACGAGAGAAATGTTATGCCAAATTATGTTGTTGGACACAAAATTCCTGACTCAGATTCTATCTGTTCAGCAATTGCCTTGTCTTATTTGAAAAGCACTTTAGGTGAAGAAACCGTTCCTGCGCGTTTAGGTGAATTATCACCTGAAACTCTGTTTATTTTAGAGCGCTTCGGCTTTGAACAACCTGAGCTAAAAACTAGCTATGCTGGTGAAAGCTTATACATTGTTGACCACTCTGACCGCGTCCAAGGTCCAGATGATATCGACGACGCGACTATTCTTGGCATTATTGACCATCACAAACTTGGCGACATCACCACTTCTGCACCGTTAGAGTGTTGGATTCGCCCAGTAGGTTGTACTAATACCATTATCAAGATGATGTACGATTTCCACGACGTTGAAATTCCAAAAGACATCGCTGGTGCCATGATGTGTGCGATTTTAAGTGACACTGTTATCTTTAAGTCACCGACTTGTACAACTGCTGATATCAAATGTGTTGAAGCATTAGCTGAAATCGCTGGTATCGAAGATCCAAAAGCACTTGGCATGGAAATGTTCAAAGTAAAATCAGCCGTTGAAGGCACGCCAGTACGCGACTTAGTATTGCGCGATTTTAAAGACTTCGACATGAACGGTAACTTAGTCGGCATCGGTCAGTTAGAAGTGATCGACTTGAGCATTTTCGATGAAATGAAAGCCGACCTTGAAGCTGATATTGCAGCACTAAAAGCCGAAGGCAACCGCCACAGTGTCTTGTTACTGCTTACCGACATCATGAAAGAAGGCTCAGAAGTGTTAGTAGTTAGTGATGACGACAACCTAACTGAAAAAGCGTACGGCAAAGCAAGTGTTGATGGCAAAGTGTGGTTAGACGGCGTATTGAGCCGTAAGAAACAAGTGGTACCGCCGCTACAAGAGTCATTCGCTTAAGCTTAGTTAGCCACTTTTACTTGTTGCTCGTATTAAATATTGCAACAAGTGATAGATAAAAATAAAGCCGGTAAAGCAATGCTTTACCGGCTTTTTTGTAAGTAAAAAATACTAAACCAATTTTTGTTTTGCTTTTTCTTGGTCAAGCATAGTATTCAAATAGGCCTTGGCCGGCACTGACAAAATTAATTTGTCTAACTTCTTATGTTCTTCTACTAAATTAACTTTGCGGTATTCGATACTGGTCGACAGTTGACTCAAAATAGTCGCTTCGTAAAGAAAGCCCGCCAATGGCAAACGCTTGAAAACATCGTCTAGTCGTTGCTGTTGCTCTAATTTAACTTGCATCGCTAGCACATCAGTAATCTCGGCAGGGAAGTTCCAATATTTGGCAATTAAATAGCTCAGACGACTGGCATTTTTTGCCAGTAAATTAATAAACAATTTAGAGCCTGGTTTACAATCAGGGTGAACATGAGTAAATGCTTCTGACATTAATTGATAAATAATGACGTTACCCAAGTTCGATAGTAAGCCAACTAAATAGCCCTGCCCAGCATCTTTTTTATGCTCTGACTTAGCCATTATTTGCTGTGCAATTTGACTCGTCATCAAACTGTGTTGCCAAATTTTTTGACCGTAGTACTTAAAATACAAATCAGATTGCGGAATCAGCTGGCTAATGTAGCCCCTCAAAACACCCAATGATAAGCCATTAGCGCCAAGTAACATAAAGGCATTTTTTAAATCAGTCACCGGACGGCCACTGCGGTTGTAAAGTGACGAATTGGCCAACTGAATAACCTTGGCGGCAATTGCTGGTTCGTTCTTTACAAGTTCAATCAGAATATTGGTGTCAAAATCTTCATCATTGAGGTGAGCAATGACCCTATTCAATGACGCAGGTAATACAGGTAACGACTGTAACAATGCCTTAGGGTGATTGAGCAAGGTTTGCACGCGCTTAGCAATATAGCGCGAAAGCTCGTCAGCTTGCTCGTGTTCATCAATTTGGCCAAACAACGCCCGGTAAAAGCACTTTTGAAACTGCTGTTTTGGCGAATCAATCATGCCATTGTCAGCCAATAGCTCAGTGACAGATTGGTCATCGGTTTGTTGGCTCAATGACTCCAACGACTGTTTTTCCGCTTGTATTTGCTCTTCCGTGCCTTTTTCTACTTCTTCGAAGTAATACCAATTTGGTTTTTCACTGCTTTTAATAGTGCTAAACGCACGTTTAATTAATTTACCAAACATAGACTTGGCGACGGTCGCCGACTCCCTACTACATTAAAATGAAATCAGATTTAACAAGACCTTGGTCTTGATGGTTATCAGGCTGCACGTGATTTTTACTCTTCACTCAACGAGTAACATCAAAGGACAACTTTAAGCGGCGGCGATCATATCACTTCCCCTTTGTTATTGGCAAAAATATCCTAGCGAAAATAGAACGGCTTACTTTGCGCAAAATCAAAAAAGCCGAGCAACAGCTCGGCTTTTTTTACTAATTATATTAATTAGTTATACGCGTTCAAAGATAGTTGCTACACCTTGACCTAAACCAACACACATAGTGGCAAGGCCAATGTTAACATCTTGTGCTTCCATCAAGTTGATCAGCGTCGTTGAAATACGAGTACCTGAACAGCCCAGTGGATGACCAAGGGCAATTGCACCACCGTTTAGGTTAATCATATCGTCCATCTTGTCTTCTAAGCCAAGGGCGCGAACACAAGATACCGCTTGCGCAGCAAACGCTTCGTTAAACTCAGCTAACTGGATGTCTTCTAATGACAAACCAGCGCGTTTAAGTGCTTTGTTAGTAGCTGGTACCGGACCGTAACCCATGGTTGATGGATCGCAACCTGCTGAAGCAAAACCGCGAATCTTAGCGCGAGCCGTTAAACCAAGCGCTTTAGCGCGCTCAGCAGACATTACTAACATTGCTGAAGCACCGTCAGATAAGGCCGAAGAAGTACCCGCAGTAACAGTACCGTTAACTGGATCAAATACTGGACGAAGGCCAGCTAGTGACTCAACAGTTGTTTCAGGACGAATAACTTCATCGTGTTCAATGAGGCTTAGTGCACCATCGGCATCATGACCTAATGTCGGGACAATTTCGTTAGCCCAACGACCTTCAAGCGTTGCTTTGTGAGCAAGTTGATGAGAACGCGCACCAAAAGCGTCTTGTTGTTCACGAGTAACACCGTGCTGCATACCTAAAAGTTCTGCAGTTAAACCCATGTTACCCGCAGCGCGCGCAATATGCTTGCTCAACGCAGGGTCGAAGTCTACATCGTACATCATAGGCACGTGACCCATGTGCTCAACACCACCAACCATGTAAACATCACCTTGGCCAGCCATAATAAAAGCTGCCGCTTCGTGCAATGCACTCATTGATGAACCACACAAACGGTTAACGGTAATCGCACCAACTGACTTAGGAATGTCAGTTAACAACTGAGCGTTACGCGCGATGTTGAAGCCTTGTTCTTTAGTTTGCTTAACGTTACCCCAGATAATATCTTCGATTTCTGCTGGGTCTAAGTTCGGGTTGCGAACTAACAATTCTTGCATCAAGTGTGCTGATAAAGTTTCAGCGCGAACGTTGCGAAAGACACCGGCCTTAGAGCGACCCATTGGCGTGCGTACGCAATCGACAATAACTACTTCTTTCATGATCTTCTCCTCGGCTTAAGCAGTCTTAACATCAGTAGTGAAGTAAGATTTGCCTTCGGCAGCCATCTTACGCAAACCATCAGTAACCTGATAAATTTCACCTAAGTGAGCGTATTTATCAGCCGTTGCAATAAAGTTATCTAAACCAATTGTTTCAAGATAACGAATGGCACCACCGCGGAACGGCGGGAAGCCTAAACCGTAGATTAAGCCCATGTCAGCCTCTGCAGCACTAGCCACAACGCCTTCTTCTAAACAGCGAATAACTTCGTTAACCATTGGAATCATTAAACGAGCAATGATTTCTTCACCGTCGAAATCGCGCTTGTCTGCACTTGAACTCGCCAATAACTCATAAGCAGCTTCTGCTGGAACTTTAGTTGGACGACCGCGCTTGTCTTTGCCGTAGTCGTAGAAACCTTTGCCATTTTTCTGACCATAACGCTCAGCTTTGTACAATGTGCTCACTGGGTCATTGTCAATTTTGCCCATACGCGTTGGGAAGCCAGCAGACATAACGTCAGTACAGTGATCAGCAGTATCGATACCGACAACGTCAATTAAGTAAGCTGGACCCATAGGCCAACCGAATTGCTTCTCCATGACTTTATCAACGGCAACGAAATCGGCGCCTTCTTTGATTAAATGGCTCAAGCCAGCTAGGTATGGGAACAAGACACGGTTAACATAGAAACCCGGGCAATCGTTCACTACGATTGGTGATTTGCCCATTTTCGCGGCATAGGCAACAACCGCCGCAACTGTTTCGTCTGAGGTTTCTTTACCACGGATAACTTCAACTAATGGCATTTTGTGCACTGGGTTAAAGAAGTGCATACCACAGAACTTGTCTTTGCGCTTAACGCTCTCGGCAAGTAGATCGATTGAAATCGTTGAGGTGTTAGAGGTGATAATAGTGTCTTCGCTAACGATGTCTTCAACTTCAGCGAGTACTGCGCCTTTAACTTTTGGATTTTCTACAACGGCTTCAACAATAACATCAACGTCTTTAATACTGTCGTAGCTTAGGCTTGGTGTAATGTTATTTAACACACCTGCCATTTTTGCCGGTTTCATGCGGCCGCGCTCAACTTGTTTAGTTAACAAGCCAGAAGCTGTTGTTAAGCCTAAGTCTAGTGCACTATCAGCGATGTCTTTCATGACAATCGGCGTGCCTTTGTAAGCTGACTGGTAAGCAATACCACCGCCCATGATACCGGCGCCAAGTACCGCAGCCTTGTTAATCGCTTTTGTTGCTGACTTAGTTGCTTTTTTAGCTTTGCCTTTAACCACTTGGTCGCCAAGGAATAAACCAATTTGAGCGGTTGCTGCATCGGTTTTAGCTAGGTGAGCAAACGCTTTATTCTCAAGCGCCATCGCACCAGCACGGTCTAAATTTGCCGCTGCTTCAATGGTTTTTACCATGGTCATAGGCGCTGGGTAATGTTTACCCGCTTTTGCGGCGATCATGCCTTTACAAGTGTTAAAGGTCATCACTTGCTCAGTTGGCGTAAGTTTAAGTGGCTCAAGTTTAACTTGGCGCTTAGCCTGCCAGTTCAATTTACCAGCGATGGCCGATTTCAACATATTAATTGCTGAAGCTTTTAATTGCTCAGGTGCAACAACACCATCTAAAACACCAGCGGCTAATGCTTGTTCTGGTTTGTGACTTTTACCGGTAGAAATCCACTCAACAGCGTTATCTGCACCGATTAAACGCGCTAAACGCACGGTACCACCAAAACCAGGCAACAAACCTAGTTTCACTTCTGGTAAACCAATGCTCGCTGTGGTGTCACCAACGCGGTAGTCACAGGTTAAAATCATTTCACAGCCACCGCCAAGCGCGAAGCCATTGACTGCTGCAACTTTTGGTAAATCGATATCTTCAAATTCGTCAAAAATGTCTGTTGCTGCTTTTACCCATTCAAGCAATTCAGCTTCTGGTTTAGCGAAGGTGGTTAGAAATTCAGTAATGTCTGCGCCAGCAATAAAACTAGACTTCGCAGAGTTGACCAATACACCTTTCGCATCTGGACACTCTTTAATTGCGGTAATTACTTGCTTGAATTCATGTAAAGTCGCCTGATCAAACTTATTGACTGAACCTTGAGCATCAAAACTAAACTCAACAATGCCGTCATCCAATAATTGAGCAGATAGACTGTCGCCTTTGAATAACATGTCTCGTCTCCTCCACCTTGCGGTGATTATAGTTAAAATTATTTTAAGCTGACTGAGTGTGCCTCGAAAGAAAAACGAAAGCAAGCATTTTCAAACACTCGTTTAAATCAAGTGTATAACATTCGTAACACAAGCTTTGAAAGCATAGTTCAATTTCAAAGGTCTGCTAAGCCAATATCAAAATAACTGAACAGAAAGAGATTTTTAATTATGAAAAAGTTTTTTGTCGCTTGCTTACTATTTCTCGCAAGCAGCCAAGTATTTGCCGCCAAAGCGCCTAACTTTACCTTGCAGACCCAAGATGGTCGCTCGGTTTCTCTTAGCGATTATCAAGGCAAGCCTATTGTTTTGCATTTTTGGGCAACTTGGTGTCCCTACTGTAAAAAACTGCAACCGGGCTTAGTCAAGCTTCATAAAAAATACCAAGACCAAGGCCTAGAACTGTTAGCCATTAGTTTGCGCGAAGACGAAGGTGCAAAGCCACAAGATGAACTTAAAGCCCGTGGCTACGATTTTTTAACCTTAGTAGAAGGTGAAAAAGTCGCTGAGCAATATTATGTTCAAGGTACGCCAACAACTTTTTTCATCGCTAAAGACGGTGAAGTGTTGTGGGTCACTAACCAATCAGACCCTAACAATCCAAAATTAGAAAAAGCAGTACAAGCAATTATTGCTAGCAACAAATAAATAACTCGCTATGATTAAATTGGTTGTATGAAAAAAAGATCAAAAAAAATGACAATTTTTTTCGCTCAATCAGGTCTTTATAGCCAGCTTCACAGTAGCGAAGTACGACAAACAACGTTTTAAAGCATCGGAGAAGATATGAACAAAGCAACTAAAACGCATTTATCAGGCGCAGCAATGGCATTAGCAGCTGCAACTTTAGCAGGCTGTGGCGCAACAGCTTCAACCACAGAAACAGCAAGTGCTCCAGCAGCAAGCAGCAACACAGTAGAAATGGTTCACTGTTACGACGTAAACGTTTGTAAAGGTCACAACGACTGTCAAACGGCTACTAATGCTTGTGGTGGTCAAGGTTCATGTAAAGGTACTGGTTTTGTTGGCATGCCAACTAAAGCGTGTAAAGACGTAGGCGGTACCGTATCAGACGAGTGGACAGGTCAAATCGCAACAGCTGATTTAGTTCACTGTTACGGCGTTAACGTTTGTAAAGGTCACAACGACTGTAAAACAGCAGACAACGCTTGTGCTGGCCACGCAACTTGTAAAGGTACAGGTTTCGTAGCAACTACTTCAAAATCTTGTGCAGACATCGGCGGCACAGTAGGTAAATAAGCATTTACCGCACAGGATGACACTAAGCTTTAGTGTCATCCTCTATCTTTCACCATAGTAAAAACTTCCAAAATTTCTTATCCTAGCGTTAGCTAACCGTTCATTGCATATTGCGAGTGTTCACTTTGAAAAAATTCTTAGGTTTTGGCCTTGGTCTTAGAACCAATCATTACGTTGATGTTATCGAGCAAAAACCAGATATCGACTGGTTTGAAATTATTTCTGAGAACTACATGGTTGCCGGTGGCAAACCGCGTTATTACCTCGATGCAATAAAAGAACACTATCCAATTGTGATGCACGGTGTTTCAATGTCTATTGGTTCAACTGATCCGCTCAATATGGATTATTTGAAAAAGCTTAAAACCTTAATTGCCGATGTGCAACCAGAGTGGTTTTCCGATCACTTATGCTTTACCTCGGTGGGTGGTATTAACAGCCACGACTTGTTGCCAATGCCTTATACCGAAGAGTCGCTCAACCACGTCGTCAACCGAATTAAGCAAGTTCAAGACTTTATTGGTCGACCGATGTTATTGGAAAACGTCTCTAGCTACCTGACCTACAAGACAGATGAAATGAATGAGTGGCAGTTCTATCGCGAAGTTTGCGAGCAAGCCGATTGTAAAATGTTGTTAGACATTAACAATATTTACGTCAGTGCGCGTAACCATGACTTTAATGCCATGGACTATTTGCAATCGTTAAACCCTGAGCGCATTCAACAGTTTCACTTAGCAGGTCATTCAGACTTTGGTGACTATGTCGTTGATACTCATGATCACGATGTCCCAGATCCCGTTTGGCAACTGTACCGAGAAGCACTAAAACTGTTTGGCCCAGTTAGCACTATGATTGAACGTGACGCCAATATTCCTAGCTTTGCGGACCTTGAAGCCGAACTCAATGTCGCTCGTTCTATTGCCGAGCAATGTATTCCTGATATTCGTTCACAGATTGAGGCTTAAATGAGTTCACTCGAGCAAATTCAGCAAGACTTTTTACAGTTTTTATTACACGGTAAAGGACCTCTGGCCGAGCACGTTGTTAATGATCAAGGCAACATCAATGCCGCTGAGCGAGTGTCGATTTATGGCAATGCCTATCGCGTCAGACTACAAGAAGTGGTTGAGACTGACCACGAAATGCTAGGCTTGTATTTGGGTGATGACTTGTTTGATCAGATGTTTCAAGGGTATCTGGATGCTCACCCATCCACCTTTGATTCACTGCGTCACTTTTGCCAGCACTTACCACAGTATTTAGCGACCACTGCGCCGTTTAGTGAACACCCAATTCTAACCGAGCTAGCAAGTTTTGAGCGTTTATTGTTAGCAGCTTTTGACGCGGCAGATATCAAACGAGCAACCTTGGAAGACTTGAGTGCAATACCACCTGAGCAATGGCCACAGTTACAAATTCGATTTCACCCGAGCATGCAGCTCTTTACCGAAAGCTATAACACGGTCAGTAGCTGGCAAGCATTAAAAGCTGAACGAGCACCTGAGCCAGCCACAAAGCATGCCGATGAGCAACACTGGTTGTTATGGCGTAATCACCAAAGGCTGACTGAATTTCGCTCACTTGCCGATGATGAGCGTTATATGATTGATCAATATTTAACAGGTGCCCAGTTCGCAGAAATTTGCGAAGGACTATTAACCTGGCACTCTGAACAGCAAGTACCTGTGGTCGCAGTTCAGCATTTACAAAAATGGTTACAACAAGGGCTTATTCATCAATTTTCAGTGGCTGTAGATTAGCGTATTTATCGTTTAATCGCTTGAGCTAACTATTTTAGCTTCAGTTAAATACTTGTTAACAATTCGCTCTACGCTGCCATCAGCGACACGGCGAGTTAATACTTGGTTAAAGTCATCAAACAAATGCCGACAACGAGACTGCTTGGAAAACGACATTCGAACAGAATATTGAGAGAGAGGTTGTGACAAAGCAACGATATTGTGATTTTGCTTTTGCCGCAAATAAGGCAGTGCCGAGTATTTAGCTAATATCAGATAATCTGCGCGCTTGCGATTTAACATGGTAAAGCCCTGTTTATGGCCGCTGACGTCTCTCAGTTCGAGCTTACTGCGATATGCTTCTAACTCAGCGCCTAGCGCTAGCCCTCTAGTTACAACGCCACGCTTGTTCACTAAATCACTTAGTTGAGTAAAATCGAATTGTTGGTTTTTTAAGGTAAAAATATTAAGCGCTTCACTGGCAAATTCATTGGTCATCAACCACCGTTGTGCTCGTTGCTCCGTCCAATAGTTAGCCACCAACAAATCTAATTTACCCACTGAGAGCTCTTCAGTTAAGCGACGCCAAGGAATTGGCTCTCGATATTTTATATCAATATTCAAATCGCGAAATACAAGCTCTGTAACTTCATAACCGATACCGACTTGTTTACCTTGTTGGTCGAGAAAGGCATAGGGAAACCAAGTTTGAGCGCCACCAACGAGTAGCTGCCGGCATTGATTAGGGTTGTTCGTTGACAACTCTGTACTGGTGAGTTGATCGTCCTTGTTAAGGCCAGAATTTAAAACCTTGGCATAAGCGCTTCCCAGCAAACAACACTGTATAACAATTAAAAATATAATGACTAAGCGCACGTAAATAACTATTTGTTGCAAACAAGCAGGTCGCCCATCATACCGCTATCGTGGTAAGCTTGCTAGCATTTGAAATTAGACCTCGCTGACCATGCTAAATCAATATCGCAAGCCCGAACACCTATTACTAGCAATGGCATTTATCATGCCTTTAGTGTTCTCTATTTGGATGGTACTGCTGAACAATTTTGTTGTCGAAAAAGCGGCGTTTACCGGTAAAGAAATTGGTATTTTACAAAGTTTAAGAGAAGTACCGGGCTTTTTAGCATTTACCGCTATCTATGTTTTGCTGTTTATTAAAGAGCAAAAACTCGCACTATTATCACTGGCACTCACTGCCGTTGGCGTTTTATTAACGGGTTATTTTCCAAGTACCTTAGGCCTTTACATCACCACAATTATTATGTCTGTTGGCTTTCATTACTTCGAAACCGTCAGCCAGTCTTTAACCTTACAGTGGATAGACAAAGATAACAGTGCGCATTTTTTAGGACGAATGTTATCGGTCAAGTCTATAGCCTCGTTATTGGCGTTTAGTAGTGTTTGGCTGTTAATGGATCAACTGAGTTGGAGCTATCAAGCGACATATACTCTATTTGGCGGTTTGGCGCTGGTTTTAGTCTTTTTGCTAGCAGCCCACTTTAAGTCATTCGCACCGCAGCACGAACAAACCAAAAAACTGATCATTAGAAAGCAATACTGGTTATTTTATGCGTTAACCTT
Source organism: Endozoicomonas sp. G2_1 (assembly GCF_017744155.1). GTDB lineage: Bacteria > Pseudomonadota > Gammaproteobacteria > Enterobacterales > Alteromonadaceae > JAGHQT01. Next base: position 427,853 of record NZ_JAGHQT010000002.1, read on the forward strand.
TTTCAGCGGTGCCAGAAGGCAAATATTTGTCGTTTTTGCTGGCTTTCTAATGGTCGAAAAATTTGGTTATAGTGTTGCCGATGTCAGTGCATTATTTTTAATTAACTATGTCTTTAATTGGCTATTTGCCGCCAAAATTGGCAAAGTAATCGGCCGTATTGGTGAACGGAAAACCTTGGTTATTGAATACGTGGGTTTAATTGCCGTTTTCATCAGTTATGGTCTGGTTGAAAATGGCACTATTGCAGCCGTGCTCTATGTTGTTGACCACTTGTTTTTTGCCCTCGCTATTGCGATAAAAACCTACTTTCAAAAAATCGCCGCGCCAGAAGATATTGCCGCAACAGCTGGTGTTAGTTTCTCCATCAACCACATCGCCGCAGTTGTGATTCCTGCATTACTTGGCTTAGTTTGGTTAATTGATCACAGTTTAGTATTCTTTGTTGGGGCAGGTTTTGCGGCGTGCTCTCTAGCACTTGCTTACTTGGTGCCGCAAGCACCACGACAAGGACATGAATGGCGTTTCAAAGATGACAGTGTAGAACAAGCCGCTAACTAAAGCGGCTAATTAAAGCTCTCAATTCGGATACATTATTGTTGTTTAAGAAAGGCGAAAAACTCTTCACTCGGCATTGGTTTAGCGTAGTAAAAGCCTTGAACTTCATCACAACCTTGAGCAATTAAATGTTCTTGTTGCTCAAGATTCTCAATCCCTTCCGCGATAACTTTTAAGTGCATTTGCTTACCTAGGTTGATGATTGTATCGGCAATAACAGTATTGCCTGAATCATTGATGTCGTTAACAAATGCGCGGTCCACTTTAAGTCGGTCAAGCGGCAATTTTTGCAAATAACTCAAAGATGAATAGCCCGTACCAAAATCATCAAGAGCAATGCTAATCCCTTCTTGTTTTAGTTCAACCAAGGCCGCTACAATGGCCTTTGGATCATCCATTAAAATGCTTTCAGTAATCTCCAACTCTAGACGGCTAGGATTTATATCTGCTTGCTTAGTCGCATTAATAATACTTTCTGCAAAGCCCTCTCGCCTAAATTGCGGAATTGAAACGTTGACTGAAATACTAATATCGTCAAAGCCTTGTTGATCAAGTGCTCTTATTTGCTGACAAGCCTGCTTTACCACCCAGTCACCGATATCTAGAATTAACCCTGAGTACTCAGCGAGAGGAATAAAAACACCGGGAGAAACAAAACTGCCATCGGCAGTTTGCCAACGCAGCAGAGCCTCAGCACCAATCACTTTGCCAGTAGTCAAACTCAGCTGTGGCTGATACCACAACGCCAAGCGATTATCAGCGAAATCGGTTCTAAGCTGGCGAATCATTCGCAAACGCCACTGAGTTTGCTCTTCCATCTCGGGGCTGTAATAGGCGTGACTAACAAGGCGGTCTTTCTTCGCCAAGTTTAGTGCGATATTAATTTGGTTAAGCACGTTAACACCGCGACTGCCAGCGTTATCTACTGTACAAAAACCAAAACAAGCATTGATAGGTAAATTGTGATCACCTGCAGCAAACGGTTGGTTGAACAACAAACTCAACGTCTCAGGGTTAATCACTTCTTTCGAGCCAATTAAGCCAAAAACGTCAGCACCAACTCGGGCAATTTTACAACCAGGGCAAATACCAGAAAGGCGCTGGCTAACGGCATTTAACAGCAAGTTACCAACCTCTTGACCCAACCCTTCGTTGACGTCACTAAAGTGGTTAATATCAACAAGAGCTGCGACTAAATTTTGATCTTGGCTACTGGCGAAGTCGTCGAGTAAATTAACAAACTGCGCTCTATTGGGCAGGTCTGTTAACCAGTCTTTATAGGCTGCATCAGTCAGTTTTTGAAATAGGTGAACATTCTCATAACCCACTGAGATATTGGTGAGAAAAACTTCGATAAGCTGCTGCTGAACAGCACTGAGCTCTTGTTGAAGTGTAAAACAAATAACTGCTTTACGGGCACCACTGCTGAGAAAAAAAGCAGCGTGCTCTTGATTAATAATATGCTTTTTTTGACTAAACGCTTGGTTGGCCAACACGACCATTTCATCATCGCGCATAGTCTCAAGCTTCTGACCAACCAACACACCCGACAAACCGAGTTGACCGAAAGTGTACAAGCTCAAATCGTCAGCATCGGCTACTTTACCTTGGCCACGCGCGCAAAAAACTGCTTGCTCAATATTGCCAAGTAAGTTACTGAGCTGAGCCAATACTTGTTCGGCGTAGTCTTGAATTGAATAGCACTCAAATAACTCAGTTGCAGCGCTAACAATAGTCTCCAGGCCTTGCCTATTTTCATTTACTGTCGCAATCTGCTGATAAGAGCGAATGGCTGCATAAACCGTGGTAACTAACTTTCTGCGAGTCAGTTCAGTCTTAGTTTTGTAGTCATTAATATCGTAGTCTTTAATGACACTCTCTTCTGGCGCGTAACCTGGCTGACCAGTACGCAAGACAATACGAGTATCTTGGCGACTGAGCTGCTCTCTAATATAACGCACGACTTGCAAACCGGCGTCATCACTTTCCATCACGACATCAAGTAGCACTAACACAATATCGTCATGTTCAGCTAACATTTCACGGGCTTGTTCACCCGAATAGGCATGAATATATTCTAGTTTTCGGCCAAGAACGACCAAATCTGACAATGCTAATTGAGTGACCGCGTGAATTTCCGGGTCGTCATCAACAATCAATACCTTCCAATAGCTATCAGAGCCTTGGCTTAAAATCTCCTCATCATCGCTGTCATCGATAAACAAGAAATCATCATTAATATTTTCAGGTGATTGCATAGAGTCCTCAATTAACTAACAAACTGCGTTAGCTAAACCCAAGATAAAATAACTGGATCCATTTTTGTCGCTACATAATAAGAGGCAATTGTTCATTATTCAAGCCAACTCACCGAAACCTTGTCCAAAAATGCAAAAATGGATTTCCATCAACAAAATTAGTATATACAGCTAGGACTTAATCGCTAAATACCATGAAAAAAATAGCCTGATTAACTCGATAAAGTAGTCGATATTTGAGTTAACTTCGGTATCAATATAACATTAAAGTTATAATCAAAAATTAATAATTGCAACTAGCTAGTAACGCGCTTATGACAAAAGTTATTACGACAAAAGCAGAACAAGCCAATGCTAAACCGAATACCAAGAGCAATACTGGTTCGGCTCATAGTCAGTTGATCACTCTCGCTCAAGGTTTCGTTCTCGATGCTAAGTTGCTACCCGGCAATCAACAAATGCCGATTGAAGATCGACATCACAAGCGCGAACGCGTATTAGCATTACGCAAACAGCAAAACCTTGAAGTGATTGTTGAAAAAGCACTGAATTATTGCGACCAAGAAAACACCAGCCACAAACCAGATCAAGACTGGTTTGCTCATTTCAGTAGTCTCGCTGAAAATGTCAGTAACTCCACCATGCAAGGACTGTGGGCAAAGATTTTAGCGTCAGAATTGAATAAACCCGGTTCATTCTCGCTTAAAACCTTGAGAACATTTCGTTTGCTGAGTATTCAAGACGCGAAATTGTTTGCCAAAGCATGTGCCCTAGCAGTGCGCGACAACCAAAAGAAAAACTGGCGTATTATTACTGGCTGCTATCAACAAGCTAATTTGATCAACTTTATAACAGGTAATCGTCAGCAGTGTCTTGATCTCAGTCAATTCGGCTTGAGCTACACTGATATTCTGACCTTAGCAGACAACCACTTGCTATTTGAACAGGAAACAGAATCGGGTTGCTTTGCCAAAGGTCAACAAAGTCACTTTATATACAACGGCCAATCATTGACCTTAACCACTAAAAAAAATAACAGTATTTTAAGCTTCTACAAGTTCACCCCAACGGGGACTGAACTGGCGCAACTGATAAATGATAATCCCGATAGTGACTTTATTAGCTACCTAAAAAAACAGCTTAACAGTCACTTTAACTGTTAAGCTGCTATTGTCGAGACGGGTTAAGTTTTCAATCATTCATGAGTTGGATAACCAAATAACGCATGTCGGCGCTCAGCCCAGTTGTTCGCTTGCTTGAATTTGCGATAAATATGCTGCCATTGATGAAAATTAATGGTGATAGGGTTATTAGTCTGAATTTGACCCACAATACCAAACTTGCACGGCACGCTTTCTTTCTCCTCAACATAAGTGCCAAAGATTTTGTCCCAGATAATCAGCACACCGGCAAAATTTTTATCGATATACTCTTTATTAGTGGCGTGATGAACTCTGTGATGAGATGGTGTATTAAACACCTTTTCGATGAAGCCGAGCTTACCAACAACTTGAGTATGAACAAAAAACTGAAATGCTAAATTGATAGCAACAATGGCAAATACCATAGTCGGTTGATAACCCAAAAAAATCATGGGTAACCAAAAGATCCACATGCCAGCTATCGGATACATAATGCTTTGGCGCAATGCGGTTGAAAAATTCATTTTGGTTGAGCTGTGGTGAACCACATGAGCAGCCCAAAACCAGTGAATAAAATGAGATGCTCGATGGAACCAATAATATAAAAAGTCTTGCAAGATAAAGGCGCCAAATAACGTCCAGCCAGTAAACGGAATGTCGAACAGACTAAACTGATGCAGCCAAACAAAAAACGGCATTAGTAACAGTAAGATTAAGCCGTCACTCAATTGATGACTGAGCGCTAACACAACATTGGCCGCGCTGTCCTTAATATCGTAAAACTTTCTAAACTTAATAAATTCAGTCACGATAAAAATGGCAAATATCGGGCTCAACGCAATTAAAATTAACTCTACACTCATAAATACAACCTTGCTAACTTGTTAACGGCTTTTTCAATGTCTCGACCAATGAAAAACTGCAGTAAACTATCGGGTAAAAACCAAGGGCCGGTGCCCGAGATGTGGTAATCAACCATCGTTGTTGTTGGTGTTACCTCAGTAAACAAAATTTTACCTGCGTGTTGCTTAAGAGGCTTACTGCCAACAATGCGATAACAAATACCACTGTCGCTGGCTGAGACAATTTCTTCAATAAAGCTAGTACCCAACATTGAAACCTGACGCATACTGCCAGCACCGCCGGTAATTTCTCCTGCTTTTTGAGTGCGCACTAACTCAAACTTAGCATTAAAAAAACGCGATAAATTAACGTGATCAAGCAGCTCAGCTAAAAGCTGGCTTTTGCTAGCGTCAATTTGCTGTTTAACGTGAATATTGATCATCAATACCAAACCTATTATTTTTCTAGCCTACTATCTTAATCGTTTGGCCTATGGCAAACTTGCGGTAAAACGACAACTTTTTGTCCTGGCGCGACATATTTATCAAATGACATTTAGCAGCTCAGCCAATTATTTTTTAAGCATCTTAAACTTTCTTGAAGAACGCGGTGCCTCAACTTGTGATGCACTAGCAGCCATTGGTCTAGACGATTTCGACCTCAGTGTTCACGGCCGCGGCGATCAAGACAATAACCAGCAAAGGGTCTCATTTGATCACTATGACCAACTGCTGCGCTATGCTGAATCACAACTTGAACAACCACTTTTTGGCTTTGACTTAGGCAAAGATATTAAGAGTGCCGATTTTGGCGTTTTGGGTTATTTGATCGAATCGAGCAGCAATTTAACTGCTGCTATCAGTTCGCTACTAAAGTACGATCAATTAGTTGCCAACATTGGTCATGCTGAATTTGTCAATGAGGGCAAATTTTCTAGAATTTACTGGCAACCGCATCAGGCATGCAGCCGACAAGTGATTCTACGCAACTTTACCGCTTGGGTAGCGATCGCAAGACAGCTATTAGGCACAGGACTCGCCCCCGCTAAGGTCTCACTTACCAATAATTGGTCATTACAGGAACAAGAAGAGTTGTCAGACTGGTTTGCTTGTCCAATCACCTTTGGCGCAAAGAAAAACTACATTGAATTTTCTAGCGCTTATTTAAAGCTCAATATTAACAGCGCTAACCCAATGCTATACGCCTCTTTAGAAAAGTTGTCAGAGCAACAATTGGCGCAGTTTCAGCAACACAACGGCTTAACTGAGCGCATCCAAACACTATTGATCAGTAAAGTAGAGCTGTTTGATTGCCAGATACATGATATTGCACAACTATTTCATATCTCAGTGAGGCAATTGCAACGTAAGTTGAAGGCGGAAGGAACAAGTTTTGTTAAGCTCGTCGATCAAGAAAGACAAAGAAGAGCGCAGCAGTTAATTGGCAGAGAGTCAATTGGCACAATTGCCAGTAAATGTGGCTTCAGCGAACAAAGCTCATTTAACAAAGCGTTTGCTCGCTGGTACCAATGTTCGCCATCTGAATATATCCAGCGAACAAAACAATCAAATTAAATACCGTCACCGTCGGTGTGTAAACCACACTCTCGCGGCATGCCGCCAAAGCGAGTGTCGCTCTCATCCATGCCGGCAACAAGCGGCTTGGTACTATGAGCATCACCAACAGAAACATAGCCTTGGTCCCACAACGGGTGATACGGCAAGCTGTGTTTGGTTAGATATTGGTGAATATCGCGGTTGGTCCAATCGATAATCGGATGAACTTTAAAACGACCGCGCAAAATTGAAACCACGGATAAACCTTGACGGTGTTCAGACTGCTGACGGCGAACACCAGAAAACCAGGTTTCCGCTTGCAATTCAGTTAAGCCACGCTCTAACGGCTCAACTTTATTGCGACGGTTGTAGGCTTTCAAACTCGCCTCGTCTTTTGCCCATTCTTCACCGTAACGAGCAAGTTGCCATGCAGCACTTTCTTTAGCGCTGTAAACGTGTAAATTAAGTTTTAAACGTTCAGTTAATTGGTCGATAAACTGATAGGTTTCTGGGAACAAATGTCCAGTATCCGTCAGCAACACCGGAATATTAGGATCAATCTCGGTCAGCATATGTAACATGACCGCAGATTGAATACCAAAACTCGATGACAAGACGAAATGACCAGGCAAGTTTTCCATCGCCCACTCGACTCGCTCGCTGGCAGATTGTTGCTCTAACAGTTCATTCCACTGTTTTAACCAAGGCTCCGGCAATGACGCCGGAAACTTGCTGTTAATTGCGGCTTTAGGCATGGAAGTCTCGCATACTAATAATCACTTCAGCGACAATACCTGCGCGAATGGCGAAATCACCAAAGTCTTCGTTGGCTAAACGCTCAGCTGACCAACGTGCTAACAATTGATCTAATTCAGCAATAATCGCTTCTTCAGTTAAATTTTCTTTATAAAGCTTAGGTACTCTGGTCCCTGCTTTATTGCCACCCAAATGCAAGTTGTACTTACCAGGGCCTTTACCCACTAAGCCGATCTCGGCAAGCATGGCGCGGCCACAACCATTTGGACAGCCAGTAACGCGTAAAATGACATGTTCATCCGCAAGGTTGTTTTTCGCTAACAAACCTTCAAAATCAGTGACAAAACCCGGCAAATAACGCTCAGCTTCTGCCATCGCTAATGGACAGGTTGGAAACGCGACACAAGCCATTGAATTTTGACGTTGAACGGTAACAGCATCATCGATAAGGCCATATTCACGTGCTAAACCTTCAATTAGTTCTTTGTCTTCTTTCGGTACTTTGGCAAAGATAATATTTTGGTTTGCTGTCATGCGAATATCACCTTTGTGCACTTTCGCAATCTCAGCCATACCGGTTTTAATTGGCTTGCCTGGCTTATCTAAAATTCGACCATTTTCAATAAATACCGTTAAGTGGTAGTTGCCATCAATACCTTCAACCCAACCAAAACGGTCACCGCGGCTAGTGAATTCATATGGACGGCTATCACCAAAAGTAACACCAGCGCGCTTTTCTACCTCTGCTTTAAAGGCATCAACGCCAACGCGATCTAAGGTGTACTTAGTTTTTGCGTTTTTGCGATTAACTCGGTTACCCCAGTCGCGCTGCACGGTAATAACTGCCGCGGCAACGTCTAAAGTCTTGTCCAATGGAATAAAGCCAAAATCATCAGCCTTACGCGGGTAAGTAGAGGTATCGCCATGAGTCATGGCCAAGCCACCACCTACTAACACATTAAAACCAACGAGTTGATCGTTTTCGGCAATGGCAACAAAGTTTAAGTCGTTGGCATGAACGTCAACTTCGTTATTTGGCGGCACTACGACTGTCGTTTTAAACTTACGCGGCAAGTATGTGTCACCTAAAATAGGCTCTTGCTCAGTGGTCTCGATTTTCTCTTCATCTAACCAGATTTCAGCGTAAGCACGACTCTTTGGAAGTAAGTGCTCACTAATACGCGTTGCCCACTCATACGCTTGCTGATGCAACTCTGACTCAACCGGGTTAGTGGTACACAATACGTTGCGGTTAACGTCACCAGCAGTAGCAATCGAGTCAATACCAACACTGTTTAGTGTTTGGTGCATAAGCTTGATATGCGGCTTTAAAACACCGTGAAACTGGAAAGTTTGACGGGTAGTAATACGAATTGAACCGTACTCAGTATTTTCTTGCGCAAACTTGTCAATCGCCAACCATTGGTCGGTGGTAATAATACCGCCTGGCATACGAGCGCGTAACATCACGTTGTGCATAGGCTCAAGTTTTTGCTTTTGACGCTCAGCGCGAATATCGCGGTCATCTTGTTGGTACATACCGTGGAAGCGAATCAACTGGAAGTTGTCACCGTTAAAACCACCGGTAATGCGGTCATTTAAGTCATGAGCAATTGAACCACGCAGATGCTCACTTTCAGATTTTAAGCGCTCGTTATCAGCTAACGGGCCTTGTACAATTTTTTCATCACTCATTAGTAAACATCTCTTTGGTAGCGTTTGGCACTGCGCATAGCTTTTAAATAGTCTTCGGCTTGCTCTTGGTCTTTACCCGATTGCTCGGCAATTACTTCAATTAAGGCATTGTGAACATCTTTTGCCATGCGATTAGCATCGCCACAAATATATAGGTGAGCGCCGCGCTCTAGCCATTGATATAGTTCTTGTCCGTTTTCGCGAATGCGGTCTTGAACATAGATTTTTTCTGCTTGGTCACGTGAAAACGCAACATCCATTCGGGTTAACAAACCAGATTTTAAGTAACCTTGCCACTCAACTTGGTAAAGGAAATCTTGAGTAAAGGTTTGGTCGCCAAAAAACATCCAGTTATCCCCTTCGGCATCGCGGGCATCGCGCTCTTGCATAAATGCTCTGAACGGTGCAACACCTGTGCCTGGGCCAATCATAATCACTGGCGTATCGTCGTTTTCAGGTAAGCGGAAGTTGTTGTTGTGTTCAACAAATACTTTAACGTTAGCGCCTTCGTCTAAACGCTGTGACAAGAAGCCAGAAGCACCGCCAAAACGCGTTTGCTCGCCCGCTTGATAACTCACCACACCAACGGTTAAATGCACTTCTTCTTCAACTTCAGCTTGGCTAGAAGCAATTGAGTACAAACGCGGAGTAATTTTGCGCAAAGCATCGACAAACGCTTGTGCTTCAACATTAGCTGGTGCTTGCTTAACAATATCAACAATCTGGTGATTGGCCGCGAACTCACGAGCGCTCGCTTTGTCTTGTGCTAATTTAGCTAAGTTTTCATCGCCTGAAATACCCGCCCAAAACTCAACAAAGTTTGGCGCAGTTTGGGTAATTTCAAGCTTTTCAACTAATGCTTGTTTTAAGCTTAACGACTGTTCAGCAACCTTAACACTTTGTTCACCGTCTAATGCTAATGCAGTGATCAGTTCATCGACTAAAGCTTGGTCATTGTCAAACCAGATGCCTAACGCATCGCCCACTTGGTAAGTTAAACCAGAGTCAGCTAAATCAATTTCAACGTGACGGACGTCTTTCGCTGATCGTGAGCCAGTAATTTTTTGGCTCGTAAGTAACTCAGCGCTAAACGGATTTTCTTTATTGTATTGGCTTTCTGCGACAGCTGCTGGCGCCAAGCTCACTACTGGTGCAACATTAGCATCACCCGTAAGCTCATCTTTTAGCTGCTCAACAATACTAGTGCTCCAAGCTTTTGCTTCACTTTGGTAATCGACATCACAATCGACACGATCAGCGACGCGTTTAGCACCAAGTTCAGTTAGGCGCAGGTCAAAGTCTTTACCGGTTTGACAGAAAAACTCGTAGCTACTGTCGCCAAGTGATAACACGCTATATTGTAAGTTTGGTAATTTAGGCGCTTTCTTTGAGAACAAGAATTCGTGGAATTCTATCGCGTCATCAGGTGGCTCGCCTTCACCATTAGTACTGGCAACAATCAATAAATGACTTTCATTTTTTAATGATTTGGCTTTGTACTCAGCGACGTTTTTCAAATTAACATCGATACCCGCAGCTTTAGCTTGTTCAGCTAACTGGCTAGCAACACCCTTGGCATTACCCGTTTGCGAAGCATATAAAATAGTTAATTGGCTACTTGCCGCTGCCACGGCAGCTGCTGGTAAAGTGGCCACTGAAGAATTTTCGCTTTTTGCTGCTAAATAGCCACTTGCCCAAGCTAATTGCAGCGGCGAAAAACCGCTAATAGTCTGTTGTAAAGACGCCAATTGATTAGCATCTAGCATTGTTTGATTTAGATTTTGCTGCTCTGGCAACATAAGTTTCAATTCGCCCATTTCAATTAATGGTCAAATTTTAGATGCTCACTTACAAAATGAAAAAGAATAGAAAACAATTTTTTATTCCAAAAAAGCATACTGCTATTTTTATTGTGGTTAATCAAACACTCGCGAGGCGAACAAAAATAAAACAACAATTGGCGGTTTTTCGACAACAATTAAACTCATCTGTTGTCATCAAAACGGCATTAAACTGACACCAAAATGTCACAGAAACTGACTATCTTGAGGCAAAATCACTGACCTAGATCCAAGCTATGATTAGCGTTGACAACATTATTGAGCAACAACTACCGTCATTACACAACAACACCTTGTTTGCTCGACCGATCAAAGCCATCCTACGCAAATTACTGCACGAGCGAGAATTTCAAGCATTCGAACAAGCTTACCCACACCTTAAAGGTCTCGACTTTATTGAACAGGTGCTCGACTACTTTGACTTTACCTATTCGGTATCGAGCAAGGAAAAAGAACGCATTCCCAGCAGTGGGCGAGTGGTTATTATTGCCAACCACCCCATCGGCTCACTCGATGGACTGGCCTTGCTGAAGTTAATTTCAGAAATAAGACCCGATGTAAAAGCCGTAGCCAACGATATGTTAATGGCAATATCACCACTGCGCTCTATGTTGTTGCCAGTTAACAACATGCAAGGCAACACACCTAAAGACAACTTAAAAAACATTAATAAACATTTAGCCAATGAAGGTGCGGTTATCATCTTCCCGGCTGGCGAAGTTTCCCGCTTGCGTCCTAATGGTATTAAAGACACTGCGTGGAATTCAGGTTTTTACCGCATTGCTAAGGCCGCCAAAGCGCCAATTCTGCCAATATTCGTCGACGGTAAAAACTCTGCTATCTTTTACTCGGCCTCGATGCTCTACAAACCACTAGCCACTGCGTTGTTAGTTAGAGAAATGTTTAAGCAGCAAAAAAAGAACGTCGCAGTGCGCATTGGTGAAGCAATCGAGTTTGACAGTTACAGCGATCAACAATTTCCACGTAAAACGATAATTCGCCTATTTAAAAAACACCTCTATCGACTCGCCACCAATAAATCTGGGTTGTTTAAAACTCAAACCGCGATTGCGCAACCGGAGCAGCGACAAGTACTGAAAGCCGCGTTAGAGGCTTGTCAATTGTTGGGACAAACCCAAGATGGCAAAAAGATTTACTTGTATCAACACAGTGAAAGCTCGCCCATTATGCGGGAGATTGGCCGTTTGCGAGAAATCGCCTTTCGCGCGGTTGGTGAAGGCTCCGGATTAAAGCGAGATATCGATAAATACGATGCCTATTACTACCACTTGATTTTATGGGATCAACAAGATTTAGAGATCGTCGGCGCATATCGCTTCGCCGACGCTCAAAAAGTCATGGCTGAACAAGGTAAGTCGGCTCTATACACTCATTCGCTGTTTAGCTATCAACCTGAAATGGACAATTACTTAGCGCAAGGCTTGGAGCTTGGCCGTAGTTTTATTCAGCCAAAATACTGGGGTAAACGCAGCTTGGATTACTTGTGGTTTGGCATCGGCGCGTTTTTGCACAAAAACCCACAATGTCGCTACTTGTTTGGTCCTGTCAGTATGAGTAATAGCTTTCCACAAACAGCGAAGGATTTGATGGTCTACTTTTACAACCTTTATTTTGGCTACCCAGAAAAAATTGCCGAATCACCAGAGCCATATCAATACCAACAATTGGCGCTAACCGATTTAAAGCAAACTTTCGTCGGTGAGGATTATCAAGCTGACTTTACTCAGTTAAAACACTTGCTCGCCAATATCGGCGTCAGTGTTCCAACTCTCTATAAACAGTACAGTGAATTATGCCATCAAGGTGGCGTTAACTTTCTCGCCTTTGGTGTCGATCCAGACTTTAATCACTGTGTCGATGGCTTAGTATTGGTTGACACTCACCAATTAAAAGACAAAAAACGCCAGCGTTATATCGATAGTCACGGCGCGAGTGAAACAGAATAAATAAACAATAAAAAAGGCCAATACTTATAACAAGTATTGGCCTTATCGCCGTTGTATTAGCACTTAGAAGTGCATAACAAAACCGGCAAAAACACCTTTAAAATCAATATTTGAATACAAGTCATCAAGGTCGTCTAATTCTAACTTAACGGCGCGGTAACCCAAGGTTAAGTTAACGTCGACGGCAAGGTTGTCGACCAACTCATAGCTAATCCCGGCTTGATAGTCATACAAGGTGTGATCGTCAAACGATAAAAAATTACCTTCGGCAAACACATTCCAGTCGGTGCCAGGGATGCCAACATTAGTCGCTAGGTACAACATAGGAATAATTTGTGACAACTCTTCGCGCCCAGTTAAGGTCACTGGTGGCGTTGCTGTCGTTGTTGCTGTTACGCTAACGTCGCCATCAACATCTCGACCCGTTAAGCCAAAATCAACAGATAAAACGTCGTTATCAAAAAGCTCGTAGTAGAAGGTGTAATCGATATAGCTCAAATCGAAAACAGCATCAGCATTGAGGTTGGTTGTAAAGTTTTGACCACCAAAGTCAAAACTTTGTGTTAATTGCGTTGCACCGATCGTATCCAGAGTGGTACTCGCTACTTTAACATTGGGGATAAATGGCACTGGATGCTCAAAAGCAATAAAGTAACTGCCCTGCTTTTCATCCTCAAGATTGAAATCGACCAAATTATTAGGGTTTTCGCCGAAGTTACCTTCCGCTTCAACGTCCCAATACTGGCCACCTACATAAACACCTAATACATCTGCTTGAACACCGGCAGACAACATACTTGCAACACCTGCTGCAATCACTGCTTTTTTCATCGCTTTACCCTTGGCTTAGTAGTTCATTTAAATCAATTAATGCAGCATTCGCTCGCGAGATGTAGTTTGCCATCACTAACGAGTGATTGGCCAACATACCAAAACCATCGCCATTTAGAATTAACGGACTCCAAACAGGCTGTTGACTCGCTTCAAGTTCGCGAATTATTTGCTGCACACTAACCTTAGCATTTTTTTTCATTAAAACATCGTTAAAATCAATTTCAATTGCTTTAAGGAAGTGAAGCAGTGCCCAAGTTGCACCGCGCGCTTCGTAAAACTCATCGTCTAAACGCCACCAACTAGTTTTCACTTGCATGCTGCTCGCTGTTGTGGTTGACTGTTGTGCAACGTCATCGCCAGCAAGGTCGACATTAATTTGGTCTCGACCAACACTGGCACTCAAGCGCTGAGAATAACTACCTAAGCGCTTTTCTACTTCTTTGAGCCAATCTCTTAAGTTGTCAGCACGCGCATAGAACTGTGCATTTTGACTATTAACGTCCGTTAGTGCCAAGCGGTATTGGTAAAGTTCGGCAATAGCTTTGCGATACTCACTCTCGGCACTGGGAAACGCCCAGCTTTTGTGGTCGATGTTTAATTTATTTTGTGCCATCTGTAAAAATGGATTTTCTAAAGATTGTGATTGTGAACGGCTGAGTTCTTGGCGCATAACTAAGGCTAAATCACGCGACATCTCTAACGCGCCAAACTCCCAAGCAGGGATATTGTCGAGCAATACAGATGGCGGCATCGCATCATTGGCAAGATAACCACCAGGTTTATCCAAAAGGGTTTCCGTTACTTTAATCAGCGCCGTCGTTGTTGTGTAACCAACCACGGGCATTACTTGCTCTTGCTTAGCATCTTCAGTAACCACAGCTTTAATATCAAAGCTATTCGGTTCAAAGCTCCAATAGACACCAATAAAATAAAACAATGCGATCACTGAAGTCGCGATAGCAACAACAGTTTTTGTCGAAAAATTAACAGCCATAACAGTACCTGTAATTGAAATTAAAAGACGATTTAATGATGGTGATGATGCGTTTGCTGCGCACGTTTTTGCTTAATACTTTGCACTTCTACGCGCACTAGCTGCTCTGAGCCGTTGGCAAAATGTAAGACCAGCTCGATTGATTGCCCAGCCTGAAGAGGTTGCTTAAGATCAAAAAGCATCACGTGTAACCCTGAAGGCTGCAAAACGACAGAAGTTTGCGCGGGTAAGCTAATATCTTCTACTTGGCGCATCCGCATCATGCCATCGGCCATACTATGCTCGTGTAATTCAACTCTTGGGCTAGCCGAACTCGTTGCTTTTACTATGGCTAAGTCTTTTGCACTCGCATTGGTAATCTTCATGTATGCAGAGCTAATGGTTGTACCGGGAATCGTTTCTCTGACATAGGCATCTTCTACCGTGATACCGGCTTCAGCCAATGCTTTTGTCAGAGCCAAAAAATTAAAAATAGAGAGTGTTATTAGTAAATAGATGCGTAAAGAGCCCAATGTTTTGGTAAACCTCAATAAATTAGTTACACCACTTTTCACTGACATAATCGAAATACCATCCTTTTTACTCTTTAACTAAGTTGATTAGTTGGCATTGTATACTCATTCACAACTATACCCAATATAGATAAACACTTTAATACGCGAAAAAGCAGGTGCCATTTTGTTGCACCTGCTTGAAGCGTTAGTATTTTCTAGTGGCTTTGCACCTGGGGCTTGTCCCTAACCACTAACCAAATCATCAATGCGGCTAACAATATCGGCCAAAATACACCTAACGCTAACATCACAATTGAGCCTACAACTAATAAGACCGCGAAAATCAAAGATCCAAATACGGTTAATACAATTGCCAATGCCACTAAAACCAGAATAACTGAGACAACCGCTGAAATACTAATCGCCTGTAACGGCTCAACCAATTCAGACCCCATGTAAACGTCAACATCGAGTAATTCCAACAAACTTGAACCTAGCACATAGGTAATAAATAGCGTCGCAATAATGGCTAATATTAATGATTTTAAAAATGACATTTTTCGCTTCCTTTTTTAGTTGTTGGTTCGTTGATTAGTTTAACGGTTACTCTCGCGTTGAAACGCTGGTATTGGTTCCACCTTTGACTCGTAGACGTTGCTTAATAGCGGGTTGGCATTAAGGCTGCAGCAACGAAATAGGCAACAACGGTGACAACAGGCATACTAAACAAGGCAAATAATGCAGCAACTCGAACCAATAATCTTGGCACCTCATAGTGTTTCGCAATGCCAGAACAAACACCTGACACTTGTTTATTAACTAAATCTTTTGCTAAGGTTTTGCGTGATAAATATTCTCTTTTATAACTCATCGTTATTCTCCTAATCGGTTACAACACTCGTTGAAATCAATGACGTCAAAATCAGTCTTAGATCATTGCTTCAACAGTGGCTTAGCAACCATAAACAGCCAAGCCACGGTAAAAAAAGTCACTACGGGTGCCAATGTAATGGCAAGCAAAATCAATCCGTTATCACTTGCCATAACCATTAACCGTTGACGACTTTCACAGTCTGTTGTTTCAATTGCGCCAACTCTTGCTCAATAGCATCATCAGTTTCGAGTGCTTTAATTTGGCTGTCTAAATCTTTTGCTGAGGTCAAGTCATAAGCTTCCACTTGAGCTTCGACATCATCAATTTTTTGTTGATAGCGCTCAAATTTAGCAATTGCTTGGTCAATATTGTGTACAACCGCTTTTTCTCGCACTTTTAACCGAACTTCTGCTGACTGCTGACGTAACACATAAACTTCTTGGCGTCGCTTGGCTTCGGTTAGCTTTTCTTGCAATCGATTACTATCTTCTTGGACAGCGGCAAGTACTTCATCTAGTTGCGCCAACTGTTCAGTTACCGTGTCTAG
Organism: Endozoicomonas sp. G2_1; assembly: GCF_017744155.1. GTDB lineage: Bacteria > Pseudomonadota > Gammaproteobacteria > Enterobacterales > Alteromonadaceae > JAGHQT01. The sequence continues at coordinate 444,210 of NZ_JAGHQT010000002.1, forward strand.
CTCTGCTTGGCTGTTATGTTTTTCAGCCAGTGCAGCTCTTGCTAAGTCTTCGCGATCTTTGGCCAAAGCTAATTCAGCTTTACTTTGCCAATGTTCAACACGTCCTTGTAAATACTGAGATTGGCGCACAATGCTTTTCTTCTCAGCAATGTTCTTCGCTGCGGCTGAGCGCACTTCAACCAAGGTTTCTTCCATCTCTTGGATGATTAAACGAATCATTTTCTCAGGGTGTTCGGCCTTATCTAACATGCTGTTAATATTGGCGTTAATAATGTCTGTAAAACGTGAAAACATACCCATAATTTCTCCTCCTATTACTCTGCTGAATTCTTGTCTTGTGGTTGCTTAACTTGTTCCGCCATTTCCACTTGCGCATCTTCGTCATTAGCATTGTCAAACCATGACAAAGGTGCTGATAAGCTAAACTGTTCGATATGTTGTTGAATGCTTTGCTCAACTTCTTGTGCAATTACGGCAATCGCTTGCTCGCTTTGTGTCACTACTGTGTGAGTAACAAGAGTTTCAAAAGAAACCTGCTCAGCATTTGCTGAACCTGCTGTTAAACCACCGATTAATAAAACACTTGCTGCTAGTTTTTTGCTGATTAAATTTTTCATCGCTTGTATCCTTTTGTATTCTGGTTAAGTAATCAATCAACGACATATCTGATTGTTTGATATACCTATAACAAGCTATGTGCCAGCTCGAAAATATTTTTTAACCACTTGATTTTATTAAAAATAATAAAAAACACAGACACACCAACCAAAACAAGACATAATATGTCTTACTATTTTTTAGTTTTTTTGACCACATAAGTAACAAAATTAACCACATTCAATTTATTCATGCCATGACCAAAGAAACTGATCACATTGAGCTCAGTAGCTGTGACCAAATTGCAAGACGTGGAGAACCACGAAAGGTAGAAAGGTAGACTCTAGGATGTATTAGTCGTTGATAAAGATAAGGGATAGCGGTAAAGGCCATGTATAAAAAAGCCAGATACCTTTCGATATCTGGCAAAAGTAATAACTTGGGAGTTATTATTCCTATGGGAACTGTTTTAAAATGTATTAACCTTGGTAACGAACGACTTTTTGCTCTTGTACACCTAAGCCTTCAATACCTAAGCGCATAACATCACCTTCTTTGAGGTAAAGTGGTGGATTCATACCCAAACCGACACCAGGCGGTGTTCCTGTACTAATAATGTCGCCTGGCTGTAAACTCATAAACTGACTTAAATAACTGACAATATAAGCAATCTTGTAGACCATGGTTCTGGTATTGCCGTCTTGCATGCGCTTGCCATTTAACTCGAGCCAAATATCGAGGTTGTGAGGATCTGGCACTTCATCTGGTGTCACCAAATATGGACCTATCGGGCCAAAAGTATCGCAACCTTTACCTTTACACCACTGACCATGACGCTCTATTTGATATTCCCGTTCAGACAAGTCATTCACAACACTATAGCCAGCGACATAATCTAGCGCATCGGCTTCACTGACATACTTCGCTTCTTTACCTATGACAACAGCAAGCTCAACTTCCCAATCACTTTTTTCTGACTTAGGCGGTAGTTCAACTTGGTCATTTGGTCCGGTAATTGACGACGTTGCTTTAAAGAAAATTACTGGCTCAGGCGGTACTTCCATGCCTGATTCTTTGGCGTGATCGGAATAGTTCAAACCAACACAAATCATTTTGCCCGCACTGGCAACAGGCTCTGCTATGCGCGGAGCTCCCTCAACCAGTGGCAGAGCATCAACATTGACATCAGTTAGCTTTTCCAGACCACCACTGGCCAGAAATTCGGCATTAAAGTCACTGACAAGGCCTGACAAATCGCGAATATTCCCTTGTCCATCTAATATACCCGGTGACTCTTGACCCTTTTCACCAAATCTCAATAATTTCATAATTTTCTCTTACTTTGAATAACTTGCTAATTCGAGTTGTTGTTAGCTGTTTAAGGTAATAAAGCCGCCATCAATCGGCACATTAGTCCCAGTGATAAAGGCAGATTCATCGGAGCACAAGAATGCAATGAGCGCGGCAATCTCTTCGGTTGTCCCCATTCGACCAATAGGCTGGGTTTGTGACAACTTTTCAAACATTTCACTTTGATTATCGGGATAATTCTTAGCAATAAAATTGTCGACAAATGGCGTGTGTACTCTCCCTGGTGCAATACAATTACAACGGACACCGTAATTGACGTAATCTTTAGCAATAGAATAAGTCATCGCCAAGACCGCGCCTTTAGTCATCGAATAAGCAAATCGCTCGCTGACACCAACGTTTGACGCTACTGAGGCAAGATTTAAAATCACACCTTTTTGCTGTGCTTTCATCGCCCCAATAAGCGCATGAGTTAAGTTATAAACACCCTTAATGTTGACTTGATATAAGCGATCCAAATCCTGCTCTGTGGTTTGCTCTAAATTGCCAACATGCGCAATACCGGCGTTATTAACTAAAACATCAACTTTGTGATCAACTAAAATGTCGGCAATAAGCTTATTAACATCTTCAGTGCTCGCAACATTGCAGCTATATGCATAAGCTTGACCGCCAGCCTCTCTAATTTGCTCAACCACTGATTGAGCAGCTTCAAGATTTAGATCAAGGACAAGTACCGTGGCGCCTTCGTTCGCCAAACGCAAACTCGCAGTAGCACCAATACCGCTGCCACCACCAGTAATCACTGCTGTTTTGTTTTCAAATCTATTCATTTCTTTTATCACTACTCAACACTAACTACCAATTTGACGGACAGGCAAACAAGCAGGGCCAATCGCTTCAAACTGTTTATAAGTAATTAAACACTCTTGATGACCAAGGGCTTCAGATTTCGACTCTTGACCAGCGGCAACCTGTTTAACCAGTTCGAAAATCTCGCTGCCAACCTCATCGACACTGGCTTTACCTTCAACAATTTTGCCCGCATTGACATCCATATCGCCTTCCAGCTTTTGGTAGGTTTCAGGATTAGCGCAGACTTTAATCACCGGAGAAATGGCAGAACCAACCACTGAACCTCGGCCAGTGGTAAACAAAATAACGTGGCTGCCAGAGGCGATCATTTCGGTGATTTCGGCATTGTCAGAAATATTGGGGAAACCAAATTTAGGGTCTCCATCTGGCACCACATCCATCAAGTACAAACCGCCCTGCGGTGCTAAATCACCCGGCTTAATTAAACCGTGAATTTTAGACGCGCCAGACTTGGCATAAGCCCCCATAGATTTTTCTTCTTGGGTGGTTAAGCCACCTTCAGCATTACCCGGTGCAAAGCTGCCATAGCCCATGGCGCGATAATAATCTTCAGCTTTTGCCACCGAGCGCATAATTTCTTCACCAAGCTCAGGTGTTGCCGCGCGTTCAGCCATAATTTGCTCACAACCAATGAGCTCGCCGGTTTCTTCAAACATACAAACCGCGTCTTGTTCAACGAGCATATCGAAGCAACGTCCCACAGCTGGGTTAGCGCTAATACCGCTAGTGCCGTCGGAACCTCCGCAAATAGTGCCCACAACAAGCTCATCGACTGACATGTCGACCATAGCAACATCGGCAATCTGTGCTTTCATTTTATCGACTGCTGCTAAGCCAGCTTCAATCGTCGACAAAGTACCACCGGATTCTTGAATGACTAAGGTTTCAATTGGTCTACCACTGTCAGTGACGGTTTTTGCTAATGCTTCGCGGTTGAAACCCTCACAACCAAGTGACAACAAAACGACACCACCAACGTTAGGATGAGTACAAAGCTGTTTAACAATTTTTAATGAATAGTCGTTTGGATAGCAGCCGGGAAAACCAATCAACTGAACAGCACTGTCGTCAGCCTTATTGACTATCGTACGTGCAACATGATGTGCGCACTCGACTAAATAGGTGACAACAATAACATTGCGAATACCTTTGCGGCCGTCGCTGCGTAAATAGCCTTTCATGATTATTCCCCAACCTTAGCTTGTCTTGTGTAACTGGCCATGTAATCACTTTTCATATTGTGAATATGAACGTGTTCCGCAAAACCAACTGGCTTCACCGTTGAACCTATCGGCGCACCGTACTTTATGATTTTTTCGCCAACTTCTAGCGGCGTGCGAGCAATTTTATGGCCGACGGTAATTTCAGTGGCCATTTCAACTTCCTGTTGCTCAACGATTACTTTCTCGCCAGCGGCAACCTTGCCACAACAGACCAAAACGTTGTCTTCATCACTCAATAGTACAAAGCGTTTATCATTCATCATGCGTTACCAAAATCGATGATGCCACACAAAACATCATTTAAAATATAAAACGTCATTTCATTTTATATTTTGAATGTTTATTGTCAATGACTATTTCAACCATTTGCCATCTTAAACAACCTAAAAAATAACAACCAATAATTTCAAAAACAAAACAAAACAATACAAAACAACAACTTAAAAACAAAACACAACAACCAACTAGCTTATATATAAAACAAAAGTTAAAATAAAAAACTTCAATGATTAACTTAAACCACGCCAATAGCACTATGATTTCAATTGATAATTTGTCTTATTCAATTAGCAAGAACTACAAAATATCTATCGAAAAGCTCAATATAGGTAAATCTATGTCAGTGTTGTTCACCGGCGCTAATGGTTGTGGTAAAACCACAATGGCAAAGCTCATCAGTGGTCAGCTAGATGGTTATCAAGGTACTATTGATGTACCTGAGCGAACGGCTTGGCTAAGCTTTGATCTAGAGGCCGAAATTTTGGCGGAAGATCGCAAGAATGACGATAGTGAATTTAGTGGCGACGGCATTGATATGGGGCGCTCGGCAATTGCTGTGGTAACAGATCAAGCTGAGCATTTCCGGTTTCCGGTATCTGAACAGCAGGTAACAGAAGCGCTTAGACAGAATAAAGTACTCAACAATGTCACTGAGCTTTTACAAATAGAATCGTTATTAACCAAGCCTTTCAAAGTACTATCAACCGGTGAAACCCGAAAAGTACTAATTGCCAAAGCACTGTTGACCAAGCCCAAATTACTTATTTTAGACAACCCATATGCCGGTCTCGACTTTCAATCACAACACTTTTTGAGTTGCCTAATATCAGATTTAATCAAAACTGGTCTCCAAATCTTGATTTTCGATTTTTACCGAGAAGATTTGCCACCAGAAATTAAATATATTGGTTATCTTGTCGAGGGTGAATTAGTCGCTTTTGACCACAAGGAGCAACTTGTTAACAGTGATATTTGGCAGCGACAACAAAGTCAGTATCAATTGCCAGAACAGTTAACTGAAACGAGTTTTTATCCAGAGCTATCGCCTGAACTGCCACTCTTAAACCTAACTGACGTTACCGTCAGCTTCACAGAGAAAGTCGTGTTTAACCGCTTAAACTGGCAATTTGACCACGGCCAACATTGGCAAATTCTAGGGCCAAACGGTTGTGGTAAATCAACATTATTAGCCATGATTTCTGGCGATAGCAGTAAAGCCTATGGTCAAGATATTTTGTTATTTGGCCGCAAGCGGGGCACTGGTGAATCCATTTGGGACATAAAAAAGCACTACGGCATTGTTAGCAACGCACTGCACCGAGACTCGCTGCGTACAGGTACCGTGCAACAAACGTTAATTTCAGGCTTTTATGACAGCATTGGCTTGTACAACCAAGCGACTAAACAACAAGTGGTATTAGCCAACCAATGGCTTGCTTTACTTGGCTTACTCGACAAAAAGCAATCCGCATTTAAAGACCTATCTTATGGCGAACAACGCTTAGTACTCATCGCTAGAGCCATGGTAAAAATGCCCCTTATACTGATTTTAGACGAGCCTTGCCAAGGACTCGATAACACCAACAAAGCAAAAGTATTAGCGCTGATAGACCACATTGCGCTACACGGTCGCAGTCACATATTATTTGTTAGCCACAACCCTAGTGAGCAACTCCGCTGTATCAGTCACCAGCTCATTTTTGAGCCGTCGGAACAAGGCTACCTAGCCCGCGTTAACGAGCTAGGCTGAGGCTTATCAATCAACCACTTGTCAATTAAGCAATAATGCCTTTTTTCAAAATGATATTGCCGTAAAGTCGGGTTTCGCCGGTGGCAACGACAGCGAACGCCTCTTTTACTCGGTCGTAAAAGGCAAATCGCTCTATGCTTGCTGGCTCAATGTCAATGGTCTCGTGATTGTCGATCAATTGGTGAAACTCAGTAACAATTTCTGGCACTGCATCAGGTTCACCAACGACCTGCATGGTGAAGGCAGCATTTTCAACAAAACTGTCTAATGGCAACACCGACAATACCGCATCTAAAACTTCAGTAGCACTTAAACCATCCAAACGAACCAGTTGCTGAGCATTACTTTCGGCCGGGTAATTAGCATCGACAATGGCAATTTCATCGCCGTGCCCCATGGCCCTGAGTATTGCCAATAAATCAGGACTTAGTATTGGGTTGATATTCTTTAACATAGTTGTTCCTATTTGATATGACTAAGCGTCACTCGACTGTTGCCACAGATTAATGCCACCGTCGGCGGCGTGACGTTCAATAGCGGCTAATTCATCCTCAGAAAAGCTCAGGTTATCGAGCGCGCCAACACAGTCTTCAATTTGACTAACTTTGCTAGCACCAATTAACGCTGAGGTTACGCGACTGTCGCGCAATACCCAAGCAATCGCCATTTGCGCCAAAGACTGACCGCGGGCGACGGCAATGTCATTAAGCGCTTTAATATTAACAATATTTTCCTCGGTTAGTAACTCTGGCGACAAGGCACCAGCTCCAGCTGCTCGGCTGTCGTTTGGTACCCCATTTAAGTATTTATTGGTTAACATACCTTGTGCCAAGGGCGAAAAAGCAATACAGCCCATGCCTTGGACGTCAAGACACGCTAATAAATCGTCGCGCTCAAGCCATCGATTTAGCATTGAATAACTCGGCTGATGAATCAACAAGCGCGAACCAAACTCACGCATTAACTGATTCGCCTGTTCAGTGCGCAAACGGCTATAAGATGAAATACCCACATAAAGCGCTTTGCCGGAATCAAGCGCTCGCTGCAATGCCCCCATAGTTTCATCAAGCGGTGTATCGGGATCAAAACGATGAGAGTAAAATATATCGACGTAATCTAAGCCCATGCGCTGTAAGCTTTGATCGAGACTCGCCAATAAATATTTGCGACTGCCCCACTCGCCGTAAGGCCCTGGCCACATTTCATAGCCAGCCTTGGTTGAGACAATCAGTTCATCGCGATAACTGGCAAAGTCTTTCGCTAAAATTTGACCGAAGTTTTCTTCTGCAGAACCCGCTGGTGGGCCATAGTTATTAGCTAAATCGAAGTGATTAATGCCCAAGTCAAACGCGCTAAAGCACAGCTCACGGCGATGGTCATAGCTGGTATCGTGGCCAAAGTTATGCCAAAGCCCTAGCGAAATAGCTGGCAGTTTTAAGCCGCTATTGCCACAACGGCGATAAGGCATCGACTCATAGCGCTGCGAAGATGCGGTGTATTGACGCTTTTGATTTTGCCATCCAAGTGTCACAGTGATACCCCTTTTATTAACCGAACTCGACGAATAGACAGTTATTTATACCCAAACCACCTCAAGATGCATGATTCAGCGCTATCACAGGGACTTAATATCAAGGCGCAGCTAGCAGGAATGGTCATTCCCTTTCAATTAGCTGCAACGCAGAGAGTAAGTTCCTGTGAAGCGCCCGAAGGGTTGGTTTAAAAGTGATTTATACATCGTTATTGATTTTAACAAGGGAATAACCATTCTTTGCAATCAATGCCTTGTCTAAATCACTTTTAATTCCAACTGAATAAGTATTTTGAGGCGGCTTGAGTATATTTATTCGCCAAGTAATATTTGAGCCTGTTTCAGTAGAACCAAATTCAACCTAAAAAGTTAATACCATTAGTTAACTTCTAAAAAGTCTCGGTGCGGCAATTCAGGAAACGGTTTACTCGGTAAAGTTTGGTACCAGAACGCCACCGACGAAATATCGTCTTGCAACGGCAAGTAACGGCGCTGTTCAATATCCCCCCCCCATTTGCCAAAATCACGCCAGCCAAGCGCTTGAATATCAACTTTCAGTTTACTTTCAAAACGGATAGGATCAGGGATATGCCAGCGGTACATGCCAAAGCGGTGCTGCGACTTGTAAACGCCATCTGGGCGATGAATTTCTGGAACACCAGCGTAAGGCGTGGTGTATTCGGTGTAGGCATTTGGGCGACCTGGCACAGCAGTGCCAATATCATAATTATACGAACCTAAGAAATAATCCTCTGTGCCGGTACCACAAATAGTCGGGAACTCGCCATCGTCGTCCATGTAGAATTTAATCTCACCTTCACCCCACCAGCCGTTATTATTAACGCCCCAAGTCATGTAGGTACCAACGTAATGACCTTGGCCTTCAACACCATCTAACAACGTGTGCAGTCCTTTATATGGTACAGGATTAGTGCGACGAAACTGAGCGTGGAAATAAGCGCAATCGGCAGGTACTTCAGTTTCGGTATAATTAATTTGATAATAAACGATAACTTTTTGCAGCGGGTCGCGATTTTCTATCGTAATGCGGGCGCTCTTTTGGTACGGCATTTCCCAAAAACAGTTAAACGCTAAACCTGGATTAACACAAACCGGCAACGAAGTGACTTGAGCAAAATCTTCTAAGCCACTACAGAAAAAGTCTCCTAACGGCACTTCTACCGATGGGTGTTCTTGACCATCCCAATACATGCGCAAAATTAAATCGCGTTTTTTCGGGCCTAAAGTGGTCATCCAAATTTGTTGAATGGCACCACCAGTTTTAATATCAGCTAAGGTAAAGGTTTCATTCGGCTCCATTTCAATACAAGGTGAAATTTTCCAACCTTGACCTAAGTCTCGACCAGGCCCCGCGCCCATGCCTTCAGTTGCCATGCCACCTTTGCCCGGTTCACCGGTAAAGTTTTCAGCACTGATTGAGCGGGTTTTTGCTTTTGACAGACGGGACAAATTGCCCATATCTACGCCTAAACCATTAAATTGCGACATTCTTCTTCCTCAACTAAATAATTAATTAACTAGCAGCTCTCAGTTCAACAAGCTCTTGCGCTTGCTGCTCGACTACTACACCAGTTAACTTCATACGATAAATAACAATACCGGTAATAATAAAACCAACCGCGGGTAATAAAGTGAAAACGGTTAAAATGCCCGAAACAGTTTCTTGGCTCTGATCAACGCCACCACTTTGGTAACCGTAAACAGTCAACATGTAGGTAGCAAAAGCACCACCAATGGCAAGCCCTACCTTTAATGAAAAAATAGTAAATGATGAAATGAGTCCATCTAAACGACGATTATTTTTCAGCTCACCGTAATCTGTAACATCTGCCATAGTAGAAAATATCAAAGGCGCCATCATTTGGTTAAACAAGCCAACAAAAAACTGCATCACTAAAATCGCGATAATAAACTGACTGCCAATAAGGTAAGTCGCTGCCGACAGCAGCGCACTAATAAAGCACAACATTACCCAGGCATTGCGCTTACACATGCGCTTGGTCAAAGGATTGGCTAAGGCACTACCAATAATGCCACCGACCATCCACACCGAAAGAAATACTGCCAAAGTCGTGCCGCCATCTTCTACATAATAATTAATATAGTAGGCCGCCATTGTGCCCTTGATAGTTTGCGAAGTGACTAAAATCAGTACAGCTAAACCCAGCAAGCGCCATTGGTCATTGGCAAAAACTTGCAAGAAGTCTTGTTTAACATTTTTCTTGCCAGTAACAACAGGCTTAACGCGCTCTGTCGTACTGGCAAAACAAATCAAAAATAACACTACAGATAGTGCTGCCATCACCATCATCGCTTGGCGATAGCCCTCGGCTTTGTTATCTCCTCCCAGTAAATCCGCCAGTGGTAATACACAAGTAGTGACAATCAAGCCGCCAGCGGTAGCTGCAACAAAGCGATAAGAATTAAGCGAGACCCGCTCTTTCGGATCTGCCGTCATCACGCTGCCAAGAGAAAAATAAGGAATATTGGTTGCGGTGAACAACAACATTAATAACGCATAGGTTGCATATGCATAAATCGTTTTACCGTCTGCACTTAAATCTGGCACAGTAAAAACTAATACTGAAGAGATTGCGTAAGGCACACATAAAAACAATAAAAACGGACGATACTTCCCCCAGCGGGATTCATTGCGATCGACAATCGCTCCCATTAACGGATCAGTAACCGCATCAAAAATTCGCACCACTAAAAAAATAGCAGTCACCGTTGCTGCATCAAGGCCAAAGATATCAGTATAAAAATAGGATAAAAGAAATACGACCGAAGTATAAACAAAGTTACCCGCCATATCGCCTAAACTAAAACCAACCTTCTCTTTGAAAGATAATTGTACATTCATAACTAAACTCTTATTTTTTTCAATATAAACTACCATAAGCTATTCAAAATATAAAACAACATTTTAAATAAAAACTTATTACTATCTTCCGACCATTAACAAATAGAAAGATCTTAATAAAATTTCAGTTAGTAGTACCGACTAAATACCGAATATTAAATAGAGATAACTTAACAACATGTATAGAAGTACGTAAAAGTTTCAGTATCTAAGTTAAACAAAACATTAAACAATTTCGAATTGTAAAAGCCAACGGCTAAATAACCGTTGGCTTAACATCACTACTGGCCAAATACCTGCACTTCGGCCAACGTTAAAACGTTTTCACCATTCACGGCGGTATTCGCTAATTGAACACGGACATAACGGCCACTGCGATTAACACTTATATCTGTGCTGTTGCCCGCAGTACCAGCGTTTTGATGATCAAAAACACCTGCGGTCGCTTGAGCAACTGCCAGCGTTTCACCAGCAAAAGGTACGTCTGAAACTAAAACATGGAAGTTAGTCAAACGGCTTGAGCAACAGTCGGTGCGGTTCCAAATCACGACATTATCAATCGTTTTCACTTCACCTAAATCCACTTCCCAGTAGCCTTGACTAGCAAGATCAGTATGTGACAGTGAGTTATCACCGACATTGCCACTGGTATTGCCATCAATCGCTTGATCTGCGGAAAAATCAAAACCAGGGAAACTCAAGGTCGTCGACTGTGAGGCAGTACCAGTTAAGGCAAGGTTGGTCGGTGTTGTACTAACGTCGCTACCAAATACTTGTAATTCAGCAAACACTAAAGAACGGGTTGTACTATTAGTGTTCTTTTGAATGCGAATATAGCGACCAGTGCGATTAACTTGGTAATCTTCACTTGCGCCAGCAACACCCGTGTTATCAATGGTCATCACATTCGCCTGCGCTTGGCTAGCGGCAACTGAGGTGCCAGTAAAGGCAGTATCAGAAACAAAGATATGGAATTGCTCTAATGCATCTGTACAGCAAGGATCAGTGCGATTAAACAATTTAAGCGTATCTATTTGCTTAACTTCACCTAAGTCCAGTGTCCAATACGGTTCTGGGTGATCCCCGGTGTGAATCACTGAACCACCACCAAACAAACCGTTGGTATTGTCGTCAATCGCACGGCTGGCAACACCACCAAACAGCGTACTAATCTGACTAGCGGTACCAGCAAGCGCAAGGTTATTTCCTGAACTCGGCGGCGTTGTTGTTGTGCTGCTGTATACCTCGACTTCAGCAATAGTCAGCACGTTATCGCCACTGATAACCTCATTAGCCGCTTGAATGCGCACGTAACGACCACTGCGATTTACCGCAAAATCAGCTCTTGTACCAACAGCATCTGAACGGAATAAATCGAGCACATTAGCTTGGTTTTGACTATCACTGACACTGGTGCCGGTAAACGGCGAGTCTGAAACAAACACGTGGAAGTTATTGAGGCGACCACTACAGCAATCGGTACGGTTGTAGATGCGAATAGAATTAAGGTCTTCAACAGAACCCAAGTCTAGCGTCCAAGAGGGTTGACCTTCGGTATCAGCGGTATGAGTAACCGACCCCCCATTAACAACAAAGGTACCATTGGTGTTGCCATCAATAGCTTTATCGGCAGTACCACCAAAAATAGTTGATGATTGTGTCGCTGTACCATTAACTGCAATATTGTTACCGACAGGGTCAATACTGGTTTCGCCAGTCACTTTAACCCGTAAAAGGCCAAAGTTTTGATTATTTGAATCGGTTACGTTTATCCGAACATATCTCGCGGTTGGATTACCTTGAATAATGGTGTCGTTAATCGCTTGTAAATTGGTATAAGAAGTTGTCGGTGGTATGGTCACACCCAAGCCACCAAAGGTTCTGAAGGTTAAATCGGTAAAGTTAGTACCATCAACGGAACCTTGAATACCAAAAGTAATATTGTTTTTAATGTAATTAACTTCATTATTACCGTCCACTCGACCAAAGGCTAAACTAACGTGATCAAGCCCTATTGGCGAGCCTAAATCGACTTGCCACCAGCCCGAGGTTTGACCATCGCCAGCATACCAATAGGTATAAGCATTGGCATCAATGGCATTACCCGCAGTTGAAGTGTTAGACGATGCTCTTGCCGTTTTACCCACCACTAAACCATTGGCTGGTGGCGTTGTCCCTGGAGGTAAAGGTAAAGCTGCAGGTAAGCTAGCGACAATGTCAGCAACAGTGCGTTGTACTGGGTTAGCTTTGCGACCAGCGGCGTCAACAATCGCTTGTGAACTTGGCTGGAAATTTGGGCTACCGCCAGACCAGTCATTAGCGTTAGGGCCAGTGGTTGGAATATTGTGGTAGCTAGGTGGCCCACCGGCGGTATTAATGTGCAGATTCAGCCTTGGTCCAGTATTGTTGTAAGAAACGTTTTTATCTACTTGGAAACCGCGAGAACCGTTATCCAGATAAACAGCGCCATTTAAATCAAGCGCTTGAGTAACCACATTACCCGTTACTCGACTATTCATATTAGACGACAAGTTATAAACACCACCACCGTCGTGACGTACCAACATCGAGCGCGTGATTTGATTCTCTAATACTAAGGTTTCTTTGAGCTGGGTCTCATCGTTATAAGCCTTACCAGAGTTGTCTGTGGTAAAAGCCCATTCATCGACATCGTAACGTCCCCAACCCCAACCGATTGAAATACCTGTGTATGGCACGTCTTCAACTGTGTTATTAGTGATCACCGTGCGTTCAGCCCAAAGACTGGTAATACCTGGATTATCGTCGTACTCAACCGAAACAAATCTAACTAAATTGTTATCAATTAAGTTATCTTTAACGGCAAAACTCGGATCTTCAATGTGATGATCTTGCGCGGTACCAATACCAACGGCACTCCCTGAAATATCTTCAAAAACATTGTTAAATACCGTGTTTAACCTTGTACCACGGGCAAAGGCGATGCCATTGGCACCTAAGTGGACAAAGCGGTTATTCTTAAAGACAATATTTTCAGAGTGAACAAAGTGTAAGTTGCCCGGCATTTCGGTAATGCCATCAAAGGCATCTTCAATATTGCGGAAGTTGATATCATCGCGCAAGGTAACGCCGGATTGAATAGAAACGTAACCAACCGGCTGATTTGGCAATAACCAAGTGGCGTGGGCAAAGGTTAAACCATCAAACTCAACATGGCTGACGCCATTGCCGTCAACCAGCTTTTCCAAACGAGGCATAACCACAGAAACCGCATTCGGTCCCGTTAAGTTCTCACCGACCTTAGGGTTGTAATACAAGGTATTAGTTGACTTGTTGTGGTACCACTCGCCGTCTGAGTCCAACAACTCAAATGCGTTTTCAGCCCATAAAACACCAGCGCCTTGGTCAACTAAGCCAAACGGTCCCATCGCTGAAGCACTGAAAAATTCGGCATCCATCGTCGCCTGATTGCCACTGACAGAAGCGACACCACCGCGATACATTTTCCAGCGAAAGCCAAACACTAACTCGATATCACTGTGATTTCCCCAATTAGCAACGCCAGCTGGCGTACTATAGCCTGAGCCATTTCTGGCCCATCCAGCACCATTAACACTACGGGCGCGGGTAGCTCGTTGGTCGTTAACATAAAGCTGGCGAGAATCCATACCTGCGGGTACTGTCGCCTGCCAGATACCATCGTTATCGACATCGCTCCAACCAGTTACAGGAGAGCCACCACTAACCGTCGCTTGCCCCGGGTTTTCAGCGCGGTAAGTCACTTTATAGCTCGCCGAACCAGAGTCGGCTGCGGTTAAATTGAGCGGTGAAGATAGATAATAAGTACCATCTTTTAGAATGATATTAATCTCTTCTGTTAATGGCCGGGCAATATTTCGCGCTTGCATCTGCGCTCGATGCAGCGTTTTATATGGTGCAGATGCACTGCCATCGGCAAAAAAATCATTGCCTGTTGGCGAGACATAAATATCGACGGCAGCAACATTAAACGCGGCAAAAGCGAGAACGCCTGTTGTAAGAAAAAGGTTACTTAATACAGCACAAGTAATCTTATTTTGATTTTTATTCATTACTAGTCCTCTTAGTTAGATGGCCGTTTAACCAATTGAGTGCAGTCTGCACAAAAATCGAACAACCATTCAAAAGATAAGACTTATGACAAGTTAAAACCCCTTACTAGACAGCATAAAAATAAAACACTTTTATTCGTGACAAACAATCAACCCACGAACACCAAACAAAAACACTAAAACCACAGTACTAACTAGGGCGTGTTGATCTTTCGAGATTAAATTTTGTTCAATCTAAACGCTTTCTGATCGCGGCGCTCGGGTTGTAGTATAGTTATTCTATTTAAAAACCGAGCAACAATGAGCAGGAAGCGTTTAGATGAACCCAAAGGGCAGCGCCTGTTTGGCTTTTCTACTGTGTTGTCGCAGGGTTTGTGTAGAATAACTACACGACATCTGCTCCGCCTTGTATAAAAACCAAACAGACTGCTGCAAAAACAATCCTGAAAGATCAACACGCCCTAAGCAATGGTGGTTTTAACAAGGCCATTTAAAAATAAAAAAGCTAGAATTGTATACAACTCTAGCTCTTCGCTACACATCAAATACCTGTTAAATAACTAGCAGTTGTCTTAACAAAAATGCTCAGTGTCTTAGCTGTGCTTTCTTCTTAAAACGCTGATACCAGCTAAACCTAGTATTAATAACAACATTGAACCGGGCTCTGGTACCTCCGCCGTTTGAATATTGTCAACAAAAAAACCAGCTGTTTGACCAAATGCTCCTGTATTTGGTGGCGTTAAATTCTCAGCAAACGAAATTCGCTGTAGATCACTAAAAGAGGCATCTAAACTAAATGTAGTGAAGCTTCCCGACACATTGAAAATTTGAGATACGGTTGAGTTGTCTGCCAAAGTCCCTACCACAACAACAGTTCCTGACAATGATGAAAATAGTGATGCTAAATCAAAGCCTAACACGGTAAACAACGAATTATCATCAGCAAACATTGTCAACCTTGCAGGCGCGGCTCCACCGCCCTGAGCACCAATTCGCGTTGTCCCATTGGAGCTTAAACCTGGAAAAGGATCCGGCTCTACAAAAACACCAAAGGCAGAAGCTTCAAAATCAAAAATAAAACCATCTGTATTAATTGGGTCTGCAGGCCCACCGGGTAACGCTTCAAAATCAATTAAGCCAGCATGGCTCGAAAAAGAGCCTAGTAACAATAAAGCACATAATAATTTTTTCATATTTACTTCCTTCTCTATAAGTGGCTTATCTAATGACAAGCCGACGAAAGTCAATAATTAAGCCAACGGCTAAACAACCGTTGACTTGACATTATTACTGACCAAATACTTGAACTTCAGCTAATACTAAAACGTTCTCACCATCCACTGCGGTATTGGCAAGTTGCACGCGAACATAGCGGCCACTGCGATTAACCGCAACATTAGTCGTGGTTCCAGCAGTACCTGCGTTTTGATGATCAAAGACACCAGCAGTGCCTTGAGCATCAGCTAATGATGTTCCCGCAAAAGGCGTATCTGAAACCAACACATGGAAGTTGGTTAAACGGTTTGAGCAACAGTCAGTTCGGTTCCAAATACGAACATTATCAATAGACTTCACTTCACCTAAGTCAACTTCCCAATAGCCTTGGCTTTGCAAGTGAGTATGTGACAGTGAATTATCCGCAGCGTTACCACTGGTATTGCCATCAATCGCTTTGCTTGCAGGGAATGTTAACGAGGGGTGAGTTGTCGTTGATGACTGTGACGCAGTACCCGCTAACGCTAGGTTTGTTGGTGTTGTACTAATATTGCTACCAAATACTTGCAACTCAGCAAATACTAGAGAACGGGTTGAGCTGCTACTGTTCTTTTGAACGCGAATATAACGACCAGTGCGATTAACTTGATAGTCTTCGCTGGCTCCGGCTGTACCTGTACTGTTAATGGTCATCACGTTAGCCTGTGCTTGACTAGCGGCAACAGAAGTTCCGGTAAAGGCGGTATCTGAAATAAAGATGTGGAACTGGTCTAGTGCCGCATTACAACAAGCATCAGTGCGGTTAAACAGCTTAAGGGTATCAATTTGCTTAACGGCCCCTAAATCTAATGTCCAGTATGGTTCTGGGTGATCACCTGTATGAATTACTGAACCATTGCCAAAACCACCATCGGTATTACCATCAATGGCACGACTTGCAACACCTCCAAACAAAGTACTAATTTGAGTGGCTGAAGCACCCGATAGGCGAGCCAAGTTTGTACCTGGGTCTGTCGGTGGCGTAGTTGGTCCGACACCGTAAACTTCCACTTCGGCCAACGACAATACGCGATCACTAGCACCTAACTGCACACGGACATAGCGACCAGTGCGATTGACCTGAACATCCTCAAAAGAGTCTGCTACTTGTGGGTGATTAAACTGAAAAACACCAGATTGAGCCTGTGAACCAGCGACGGTTGTACTAGTAAACGGCACGTCCGAAACAAATACGTAGAAATCAGCTAAACGATCAGAACAGCAATCAGTGCGATTCCACAAGCGAATGGCGTTGATTTGTCTCACTGCACCTAAATCGACATCCCAATAGCGTTGATCGCCCGGTGTCGTATGAGTCACTGAACCACTAGCGAATGAACCGTTAGTATTACCGTCATTGGCCCGACTGGCGACGCCACCAAAATCTGTTGTCGGTTGCGATGCAGTACCAGCTAAGGCTAAGTTGACACCTGGAAGTGGATCAGGCACGTTTTCAGCTTTAACTTTGGCGCGTAAAATACCAAAGTCTTGACCGTTAGAGTTAGTCACATTAATGCGTACATAACGAGCTTCGGGGTTATTAGCAATCAAAGCGTCGTTAATTGCTTGACGCGTGGTAAAGCGCTGAGTGCTAGGAATTGGCGCTGCACCACCAGCTGAGAAGGTTTGAGTCGTATAAGTCACATTATCGGTTGAGCTTTGTATTTCAAACTCAATATTATTGCGAATGTATTGAGGCTCACCATTGACAATACGACCAAAGGCCATCGCGACGTGACCAAGATTAAAGTTTGCGCCTAAATCAATGGTTAATGAACCTGAAGTAACACCAGCTCCGGCTTCCCATGCGGTTTGAGTGTTGCCGTCAATAGCATTGTTAGCACCTGCGCTATTGACGCTGGCAGTGGCAGTTTTACCAATCACCAAGCCGTCTTCCAAAGGCACAGACCCCGAAGGCAGTGGTAAGGCAGCAGGTAAGCCAGCGCGAATTGTCGCAATAGTGCGTTCGACCGGTGACGCTTTGCGACCTGCGGCATCAACAACACTTTGGAAAGCAGGATTGAAACTTGCATTAGTACCAGACCAATCATTACCTTGCACAACATGGTACTGACCACCTTTAATATGCTCGTTTCTGCGCGGTCCACGGTTGTTATATGAGACGTTATTGTTAACTTGGAAACCACGAGAACCATCGTCTAAATAAACAGCACCATTTAAATCAGCGGCTCCAGTAACGACATTGCCTGACACGCGCGCATTAGGGTTAGCTGATAAATTGTAAATACCACCACCATCGTGTAGTACCAACATCAAACCGTTGATGTCGTTATCCATAACCAAAGTGTTTTGCAAGATTGTCGGCTTATTGAAGGCCTTACCTGAGTTATCACTGGTAAAGGCAAAATCATCGGGATCATAACGCCCCCAGCCCCAGCCAACAGAAACACCAGAATATGGCACATTCTGAATATCGTTATTGGTAATCACACTACCGTCAGCCCATAAACTGATAATTGCTGGATTATCGCGATACTCGACCGCAACATTTCTCACCAAGTTGTTATCGACTAAGTTGTCTTTGGTTGGTTCACCAACTGGATGATGTTGCTGGGCTGAACCAATAACAATCGCACTAGACGAGATGTCTTCAAAGACATTGTTATACATAGTGCTATCTTGGGTACCTGGACCAAACTCTAACGCTGCTCCACCCAAGCGCTTAAAGGTGTTACCACTAAACACAACATGCTTAGCATTGTCAAAAGTAACATGACCAGGTGTTGCCTCTACACCTTCAAAGGCATCTTCAATGGACACGTAATTGATATCACGCATTGTGACACCCGCTTGAACCGAAACATAGCCTGTAGACGTGTTTGGAAAGAGCCAAGTGGCGTGAGAGAACGTTAAGCCTTCAAAGCGAATGTGTTCGACACCATCACCGGCGATTAAGGTTTCTAATCGAGGTATAATGACAGGGACGGCATTCGCTCCGGTAAGACTTTCGTTCGCTCGTGGTTTGTAATACAAGGTATTAGTATTTTTATCTAAATACCACTCACCTTCGACGTCGAGTAAGGCTAAGTTATTTTCAACCCAAGAAGGGCCATTGGTTTGTGAGCGACGGCCAAAAGGTTCAAGCCCAGAAGCGCTGGTGAACTCACTATCGAGTGCCGCAAAACCTGCATTATTTATTGACGAGACACCACCGCGATTTTGTTTCCAACGAAACTCAAAGACAAGTTCAATGTCTTGAATATTATTCCAATTTCCAGCGCCAGATGATGTGACATAACCATTGCCACTCTCAGTCCAACCGGCACCATCAACACTGCGTGCACGCACAGCTCGACTATCATTGACAAATAATTGCCTCGAGTCGGTGCCAGCAGGAACTGTAGCCTCCCATATACCGTCATTATTGCTATCGCTCCAGCCGGTAATCAATGAGCCACCACTAATTGTCGCTTGACCTGGATTTTCCGCTCGATAAGTCACTTTAAAACTGTCAGTACCTGAGTCAGCAGAAGTTAAATTTAACGTTGAAGGCAGATAGTAAGTACCGTCTTTCAAAATAATATTAACATTCTCTGTCAGAGGTTTTGATACGTTTCTCGCTTGCATCTGTGCACGATGCAGCGTTTTAAACGGTGCAGATGAACTGCCATCAGCAAAAAAGTCGTTGCCTGTTGGTGACACATAAATATCGATAGCCGCCGCATTAAACGCGGTAAGAGCGACAATACCTGTTGTCTTATAAAGGTTACTTAACAAAGTACAAGTAATCTTATTGTGATTTTTATTCATTACTAATCCCCATGGTTAGATAGTTGCTTAACCAACTGAGTGCAAGTCGCACCAAAATAGAACAACCATTCAAAAGTTGAGACTGTTGAGCAACAAAAAACCCCTACCCGATCGAATAAAAAACAAACAAATTTTATATTTTAAAACCGCAAATAGATAAGCTCATTAAAAGTCACACCATTATTTTATATTTAAATCAATAAATTAATTACAAAACAAACATCTTTAATCTTTGGTTTTCAACCATTAAAAAAAGGCGCTGAAATTGTATACAATTCCAGCGCCTTTATGACTGTTACTTTTAAATAGTAGAACAGCTTAAACCTCTGATAAAAAATGGCCAAACTAAGTTTGGCCATTTTACAAAGACTACATATTAAGATTTAGAATGAACCACGAACACCTAACGTGAAACGCGGGCCAATGTGAGAGCGTGAGTAGAAACGACTACCAACGTTAGGA
Source organism: Endozoicomonas sp. G2_1 (assembly GCF_017744155.1). Classification (GTDB taxonomy): domain Bacteria; phylum Pseudomonadota; class Gammaproteobacteria; order Enterobacterales; family Alteromonadaceae; genus JAGHQT01. The sequence continues at coordinate 464,218 of NZ_JAGHQT010000002.1, forward strand.
ATTTCTTCCCTTAGTTGTTGCTCTTCGTCATTTAAGTTAACGGCATTAGCAAAAACCGTGAAATTTTCATTAATTTCGTAGCTCACTGAGCCATCTAATTGGCCGTAGCTTTCAGCAACAATTTGACTACCTAAACCACCAACACCATCTGGCACTAGTAAGTAGCTACCGCGGTAGCTATAACTCAAACGAGCAGAGAAACCATGATTTTCATAAAACACTGTTGCGTTATAGCTGTTTTTAGAAACACCTGGGAAATCAATATCGGCTCCGGTTTCAGTAAACTCAGCTGAATTTTCAGTAAAACTCGCATTCAAGTTGTAGCCAAGACCGTTATCAAACGATTGTAAATAGCCAATTTCCAGACCTGTAACTTCAGCTTCACCTTGGTTGTCAGGTTGGCTGACTTGATCCAACGGTATGCTGTTAGATGTGCCGTTTTGCTCAATACCAATAGCACGAATCGGCGCACTACCCAGAGTACTAACTTGTTCGTTAGTAACAACTGCAATGTAATTTTCTAAGTCTTTATGGAAGAAGCCAGCGTAAGCTGCACCTTTTTCACCAAAGTACCACTCCAAACCTAAATCATAATTAGTCGCTTCATAAGGTGCTAAGCCAGGGTTACCTGCCGTTGCAGCAATAGCAAAGTTATCACCATTGTTGTCACACGAACAGTTAGGATTAAGTGTTAGACCAGGCTGTAAGTCATTAAATGTTGGACGGGTTAACGTTTCTGACGCTGCCACACGTAAGAATAAATCATCTGCCAATTCAAAACGCAAGTTGAAACTTGGTAAGACATTGGTATATGTTTCATTAGATGAAAATGGCGTTGCACTACCTATGGCAAGAACATCTGGAGACGTGGTCGCTTGGCCACCTGTGTCAGTAATTCTAAGCTCTGCATCAAAGCCGCTAATATCTTGTTGAGTCGTAACAATTCTAAAACCTACATCACCAACGTATGGCACACCACCAATTTCACCATCCAAATTCAACTGGAAATAAGTTGCATAAGTAACTTCTTCAACATCATAAGTACCAAAAGGGTTAGCGACCGGGGTTAAGCTCTCAGCACCAGTAGTGGCACTATATGCTGCAATAGCCGACGTTGGGTTAGGGAAAGGGATGTCATTATATGCGAAAGAGGCATTGAAATCGCCGTCCAAGAAGTTTGAAGCACCGCGATTAAAACCGGCATTAGTGGCTAAAATACCAGCGCTGCCAACAACAGTATCTTTACGAGTAGCAGTACGGAATTTTTCACGCTTACGCACTCTGATACCCATTTCAATACTTGAAATAACATCGCTTTCTATTTCGCGTAATGCGTCTAGTTGAAAGGCCGTTTCTTTATCTTCATTAACGGCGGCACGTAGGTCAAATAGCGATAATACATAGTTGCCGGTATTACCTAAACTAGTAGCTGGGTTGTTAGCGTCAAAGTTATTTTGATTAATAATAAATTCGTCGTTTGCTACCGTCGTTGTAAAATTAAAGGTACCATTATTTGCATCGTATCTCGCACGAGTAAAATCATTGCTACCTTCAGCTTTTGAGTAACTTAAATCAGCTGTCAATGTCCACTCGTTAATGATTTTGCTGAAGTTAACACCTACTGAAACCACATCATCTTCTGCTTGCTGCAAATCAGTCGTCGCTTCTGGTCTCAGTGAAGTATTTAACGTAGTGAAACCACCATTAGTGACCAAGTTACCCACTTGAATACTACCGTCAGGGTTAACTGTTTGCCCAGCTAAGTCTGCAGCAGTTGGAATGGGTAGAAAAATAAAATTTGACCCACTAGATGATATTTCTCTATCACTATACAAAACATCAACTGAAAGCTCTGTATTTTCGTCCGGTCGCCATTGTAGTGTTGATGATACTGTTAAACGCTCACGCTCTTCATCAATTGATTCTAAGTTATTGGATAATGGAAATGGAATGCTAGTAACATTGTCAGTGACTCCGTCATTGTTCAAATCAAAAGGACCTGTAGTTCCAACCGCTGAAGAAGGAAAATAACCAAATGTACGAGTGTAATCTTCTCTAATATTTCTCTCTGAATAGGCTAGAGTTGTTAAGATACCAAAGGTATCTTCATCGTTCTTCCAGCTACCGAGTACAGATGCGATAGGATCAGTCTCTTCGTTAAAGTCACGATAAACACCTTGCACAGAACCAACAACTTTATTTCCCATTGCTAATGGGCGTGCTGTTCTAACATTGACAACACCGCCAATACCACCTTCGACATGCTTGGCTGATGCTGATTTAACAACTTCTAAAGTACTAATCATTTCAGATGGTAGTACATCAAAGTTTGCTGCTCGACCTGTACTAGTGTCAATACCGCCATTGATATTCGGATCAACAAACTCAGTAGCACTTAGCAATGACCTACCATTTACTGTACCACGAACAAAATCAGGTCCTAACCCGCGAATTGATACGAAGTCACCCTCACCGCGATTACGTTGAATAGAAACACCGGTTATACGTTGTAGTGCTTCAGCGACATTTTGATCTGGTAATTTACCTACATCTTCAGAGCTAATGGCATCAACAAAACCAGTAGCATCTTGCTTAATCGCCATTGATTTTTCTAAACTAGACCAAATCCCTCTAACTTCAATAACCTCAGTTTCAGATTCGGCTTGGCTTGCTTGCTGCTCTTGCGCGTTAACCGATGGTGACAAGCTAGCAGCAACTGCTGCAGCTATTAGTGTACGCTTGGTTCCTGGAATCATGTTTTCGTCCTCAGTTTGACTTTGTTGTTTTTCTTTAATGAGCAAATTGCCAGATTGATCAAACTGGCCGGTCAACTGAGTATTTTTAAGTAAAATATCAATTGCTTGAGCAATTGTATAATTACCTATTAGCTTATTCGTTTGGTACTTTTTAATGATACCAAAACGATACAGTACGGTCACATCAGCTTGCCGACCAAAGGTTTTCAACCCTTTGTCTGCTTGTTGTGAACGAATGTTAAATTCTATGCTTTCCTGCTGTTCCTGAGCCTTCCCCAAGACACTAATAAACAACAACACAAAGAATATTAACCAAGTAAAGCCAGTACGTTTAATGGCACTACTCTTCTTGACTTCGTTACACATCACCACAACAGGAGAGAGATCTTTACCTCCTGCGGGTGTTCCTGAGTATTGAGACCGATAGCGAATCATAATCCCCTATTCAAAACTAAAAAAAATTTCATATTTAAAATAACACAACAGAAATAAAACAAAAGAATTATCACTATTTCTATTTTTTATAACCTAAACCGAGCCCTACATTTCATCACAAAACAATTACTTTAATCGGTCTTAAAATAAGTTGTAACACGACAAAGAAGCACGTCGTAAATGTTAGCGAATCATTACGAATACAATATCACTCGTGTATTTAAGCAGGTAAGCTTAAGGCTATAGAGCTTTGTCAGAAATGCGGATACGATTATCGCTTGTGTAACGAATGTCTAAATCAAAACCTTGACCTAAACTAACCAATAATCCATCGATATCATTGGTTTTGAAGTGACCACCAATTTGCAGTGTTTTTATACTGTCATCCATGATAATAATTTCTTTATCAGTGTAACGAGCGATTTCGGCTAAAGCATGCTCTAAAGATTCGCCGCTAAAAGTTAAATAACCCGTTTGCCAAGCGAGCTTTTTGTCTACAACTTGCGGCGTTACTTCTATGTGTTCTTCAATCGCCTCACGGTAGCTCACCGTTTGCCCCGCATTGGCAATGACCTCATGCTGAGTGATAGCGCTGACCGCCGATTCATCTATTTGACTATGTGCTGGTGATAATCGCCTGCTGCCCGGCTTAATGTCTTCAGATTCAGCATATACTTTTACTGTCCCTTCGGTAACCATCACATCGACATTAACATCGGTATATCGCACATTGAACGCGGTGCCCACCGCCCACACCATGCCTTTGCCGGCATAAACAACAAATGGTCTTTTCGGGTTTTTGGCAACCTCAAAATGCGCTTCTCCTTTGAGTAAGCGCACCATTCTAATATCGCCAGAAAAATCGACTTCTAAATGACTATCCGTATTCAGGCTGACGATAGAACCATCGTCCAACGTAACATCGCTTTGTTGGCCAACCACAGTCATATATTCTGTTTTAGTGAAATTTAAGTTGAGATCGAAAACCAGCATTGCAACAAGAAAGCAGACTGATACACTGGTCATTACCCACATTGGCAACCAATTTACGTTAGGCGACTTTTTTTCTTCTTGCACAGATTCAGGCAGTGGAAAGAGCTCAGCAAGCTCTGATAGGATAGACATTGAATCCCAGTTTTGCGCGAGCTTTTCAATGCATTCTTTGTGATAACGGCTTTGCGACAACCAAGCTTGAAACTCAATAACTTGTTCAGGACTCAGTTCGCCTTGATCGATTTTAACGATCCAAGTGCCTGCTTCTTCCTTAATGGCTGCTTTATCAGGAAAAGCAGTAACGTTCGAGTTGTTATCAGTTGGTTTCATAAGTTAGCCTAATCGGCGTGTTAAGTCCTCTTGCTGATCTGCGCATTTATTCTCGTGTTCGTCCATGTAATCGGTACATCTCACGATCGCTTTAGTTAAATGTGCTTCTACGGTTTTCACACTAATATCTAAGCGCTCAGCAATCTCTTTTTGCGAAAAGCCATATACTTTTCTCAGTATATACACTCTTTGGCATTTTACAGGCAAAACGCGAACAGCGCGACAAAATAATTCGAACCTTTGTCGCGACTCAAATTCTTGTTCAAGCGTTTGACTATCTAATAAGAGTCCTGGTTCCGTGAAATCCCCTACTGAATCTGCCAATTTATATTCAGCTTTTTCCATCTGCTTAAATGATAAATTTTTAACTGTTTGAAAAATGTATGATTTTATATGTGTTATTTCATTTTTCTGAGCACTGTGAATAACTCTGACAAATGCTTCTTGGACGACATCTTCGATGTCATTTGGCTTTTTTAAGTAACGATATGCAAAACGTACAAGTGACGTTCTCATTTCGTTGTAGACATCGACCACCGATGTATATTCTTGCTTCGAACTCTCTGACATGGTCCAACCGCTCGACTATATTATTTGTTGTAAATAAATTTGCTACCTTGTCATAGTGTCTCTATGAATATCTGTTATTAAACTTCAACTTGGAATAATAATTATTAGGTTTATCGTTTTTAACTATTTTTTATCCGAAGTTGGATTTGTGTAGTAGCAACCCCACAATCACCTTACACATAAAACAACGTTTTTTCTACAAAACATTCAAAATATTTTCAGCACCATTAAAAAAACATCAAAAACAAAATCTAACCTATTGTAAATCAATAATAAAAAAGTTAAAAAAAAGATTAAAGTGTTAACTTTAATCTTTTGTAAAACTTCCCGACAGTTAGCTTTTAGTGATAATAAACCTTGAGTAAAAACTCAAATTACGTGTCTGATAATTCCGTTTTTCCAAGCGCTCTTGAGATGTTTTCTGCCGTTTCACCCAACAGTGAAATAACTTGTTCATGATCAACAGGATGTGAATTATCTAAATGAGACAAAAACGGTACAACCAAAGCGGCAACAACTTTACCCGTGTAGTTAAAAATTGGAAAACCGATATCTTGAACGCCGTTAACTTGCTGACTTTCAATACATTCATAGCCTTGCTCTTGAACACGCTCAACTATTTCGTTAAGTGCTTTTTTCGACATTCGTTTGTTTTTGCTGACACAATCAAGCATTGCGGTTCTACTTTCTTTATCAGAAAACGCCAGTAATACATGGCCCGAACACGTATTTTGAATAGGAACACGCGCACCAACTCGAACTGAGAACCCTAGGTCTGAAGGACTGTCTTTTTTAACAATAACAATCCCTGACTCACCACGTTCTATTACCAAGTGGCACGACTGTCGAATTGCATTACTTAACTTTGCCATAAATGGTGCCGCTATCGCAGACACCCTCTTTACGTCGGGTTGCTGATGCGCAAGCTCAAGTAACTTCATGGTAATAGAGTATTTATCTGAATCGTTATCCAGTTGGATATAACCGCGCTCTTCCAATACCACCAGCATGCGAAATAATTCACTTTTTTGTCTTCCAAGCATGTCGCTGATCTGCTTTAAGCTAAATGCCTCAGACTGTTTAGCCAACAATTCTAAAATGTCTAAACCTTTACTCAACGCAGGAGCTGAATACTGGGTTTTGCTCTTAGCCTCAGTGGTCATATCGATAACCTTTCAAATGTTGTGATAATTAAAGTGTTGTTATTTTAACACTAAAGTTGCTGATAACGATAAGTAAGTCAACTAAATAGTGGTAAATAAAAAACGCCAAGTTAAATATAAAATCACTTTGCATTTTATATAAGAAATGATATTTTACAAATAAGATTTAAAGAATAGTCTTTATTACTCGCCAAAGAGCCGATAAAACTATGACAAAAATAAGTTAACAGAGCAGACAATATGAAGATCATCGATAGTCACCAGCACTTTTGGCAAATTAATCGAGGCGACTACACTTGGCTAACACCCGAACTCAGTGCTATTTATCAAGACTTCTTACCAACAGATTTATCACCACAACTCGAACAAGCGGGTGTCTGTAAAACGGTATTAGTACAAGCAGCAGCATCAGTTGCAGAAACTGACTTCATGCTGAGTTTGGCTGACCAACACGACTTTATTCAAGGTGTTGTTGGCTGGGTAGATATGCAAAGTGAAGATGCCGTAAAACAAATAGAAAGGTTGAGCCAACACGCTAAATTCAAAGGTATTCGACCTATGTTGCAAGATATCGCTGACGTCGATTGGATTTTGCAAGACCAGTTAGCACCAGTGTTTGATGCCTTGTTAAAGCACAAACTTAGATTCGACGCTTTAGTACTGCCAAAACACTTAGCCAATATCAAAACACTAATCGAACGCTACCCAACATTACCAATGGTCATCGACCACGCAGCTAAGCCGGATATCGCCAATAACGAAATTGCAAGATGGCAGCAATCAATGACTGAGATTGCCAACTTTAAACACGTATATTGCAAATTGTCCGGGTTAGTGACGGAAGCGGGTGACTCACCTAGCGCCGCCAAGTTGCAACCTTATGTTAATGCCTTAGTGAATTTATTCGGTGCTGAGCGCTTAATTTGGGGCAGCGATTGGCCAGTAGTACAACTGGCGAATACGAGTTATCAAGAATGGCTCACCATGGCCAAATCACTGTTAGTCAAGCTAACACCAGAACAACAGCAGCAAATTTTTGCTGATAACGCTGAAAAATTCTATCAACTTTAAATGTAATTTACTGCTCGCGCCAAACGCTTAATCAATGTTGCGGGTATATTGACAAGATCAGGAGCAAAACATGAGCATTCAAGGGCAATCTTATATTAACGGTCAATGGGTCGTACCTACAGGTGGCAAATTTTCGTCGTGGAATCCGGTCACCGATAGCGCTATCGCAGAAGTTAGCAGTTGTACGCGTGAAGATGTCGAAACAGCAGCAAATGCAGCCGCAGCGGCAATGCCTGTGCTAAGAGCAAAATCAACCGATGACATTGCCAAGCTGCTCAATACCATTGCCGATGAAATAGAAGCACTTGGCAGCGAGTTGATTGAAACCGGTATGGCTGAAACAGGCTTACCTGAAGCTCGACTTATAGGAGAGCGTGGCCGCACCTGTGGCCAAATTCGCGCCTTTGCCAATTTGGTTGCCGATGGCAGCTATTTGCAAGCCAGTATTGACCTTGCGCAACCTGATCGCCAGCCACTGCCTAAGCCTGACATTCGCGCTTGTTTTCAGCCACTAGGGCCAATTGCCGTTTTTGGCGCATCAAACTTCCCATTCGCCTTTGGCTGTTTAGGTGGTGATACTGCTGCCGCACTCGCTGCTGGCAATGCGGTTATAGCAAAAGGTCACCCAAGTCATCCACAAACTTCAAGTTTGTTTGCTAAAGCTACGGCGACCGCCATTGAAAAATGTGACTTCCCAACGGCAACATTTTCACTATTACAAGGCAGTGGCCACGAGCTTGGCACCGCTTTAGTTGAGCACGAAGCAATTAAAGCTGTTGGTTTTACTGGTTCATTAGGTGGTGGTCGCGCCTTAATGGACATTGCCGCCAAACGAGCAACGCCGATTCCTGTCTACGCTGAAATGGGCAGTGTCAATCCAGTATTTGTTATGCCTGACGCCCTCGATAATAACTTGGATGATATTGCCGCTGGTTTAGCCGGATCAATTGTCATGGGTACTGGCCAATTTTGTACATCACCAGGGCTGGTAGTAACCTTAAAAAGCGAGCTTGCAGAGAAAACCGCAGCTCACCTGAGCGAACAGCCACAGGGTGTTATGCTTAACCCAGGCATTGCTAGTGCGTTAAACAGTGGTATTCAAGAGCGTTTAGGCAATAGTAAAGTTGAACTACTCACCGGCGGTTTAGCAAAAGAAACACCACTAAAACCTTGTAACAGCTTAATGAAAGTAAGCGCGGAAACATTTCTATCCGACGATGAACTGCTCGAAGAGTTATTTGGTCCGGTGTCACTAGTGGTGGAGTGTGACTCAGTAACGCAAATGCAAGCAGTTGCTAAGCACATTCAAGGTAATTTAACCGCGACCATTCACACTCAAGCTTTTGATGATGACGCAGTAAAAAGCTTACTTGCCGCATTAAGTGCTACTACAGGTCGCGTGCTATTTAACGGTTACCCAACCGGCGTTGAGGTTTGCCCATCAATGGTTCACGGCGGTCCTTACCCTGCCTCATCGTCAGCAACGGCAACCAGTGTTGGCACAGCCGCCATTAACCGCTTTGTTAGTCGCGTGGCCTATCAAAACTGCCCTGATAATTTATTGCCCGCGGCCTTGCAAAACGCCAATCCACTGGGTATCTGGCGTTTAGTCGACGGCGAGTTCAGTCAAACAACGGTATAACGGCAAGTGACACAACAGGTATTACTATGACAATTAAACACTACCAAACAGTACAAGACATTTCCTTGCAAGACAGCTTGCCAAACAACGGCCGAGAAGGCACGTGGCTTGGGCGCGCATGGCTGCCAGCTGGCTTTAGTCCAAGCGGTATTGCCGGCCCTCATGTCATCACCATTAGAGGCGAGGACATTGTCGAGCTATCCTCGAGCTTTAAAACCATTGCCGATGTTACTCGACACCCAGAGCCAACAGCCGCGGTGCAACAAGCAACTGGCAGCACCGTTTGTCGCTTAAGTGAATTATTCGACAACAGTTTATTTCACCAAGTGCCAGAAAATATTGCAGATGCCGATAAACCGGTATTATTAGCACCCAATGATATTCAAGCAATTAAAGCCGCTGGCGTAACATTTGCCGCCAGTTTAATTGAACGAGTAATTGAAGAGCGTGCACTTGGCGATGCGGCCAAAGCAGAAGAAATTCGCGCGATAGTTCATTCCGCTATTGGTGATAATCTACAAGATATTGTGCCTGGCAGTGAACAAGCACAAGCGTTGAAAGAGAAGCTGATTGCTGAGGGTATTTGGTCGCAATACTTAGAAGTTGGCATTGGCCCAGACACCGAAGTATTCACTAAATCACAACCTATGTCGGCTATTGCTCATGGCAGCCAATTGGGAATTTTAGCCACCAGTGGTTGGAACAACCCAGAACCAGAGATTGCTTTTTTGGTATCGCCCGAAGGTAAATTTCTTGGCGCTACTTTAGCTAATGATGTTAACTTGCGCGATTACGAAGGTCGCAGTGCACTGTTATTAGGTAAAGCGAAAGATCAAAACGGTAGCTGTCCAATCGGCCCTATGTTCCGATTGTTTGATCATACCTACAGCTTGGCCGATGCCGCTAATGCCGAGGTGTCATTAACCATTACCGGTGAAGATGGCTTTGTTAGTTCTGGCGCCAACATTATGTCGGAAATCAGCCGTACACCCGGCAGTATTATTGCGCAAGTTTGCAATCGCTCTCATCAATATCCTGATGGCTTAACCATTATGCTGGGAACTATGTTTGCGCCAACGGAAGACCGCGCCGAACCCGGTATGGGTTTCACCCATAAAGTAGGCGATAGAGTTGAGATATCATCACCTAAGTTAGGTAAGCTAGTGAACTGGGTTAATTATTGCGACCAAATACCCACTTGGCATTATTCAACAGCTGATTTAATTAACTTTTTACTGCAAGTACAACAGCAGCAACTGACTCGCTAAGGTTAACGATGACAACAATAAAACAAAGAATAATCGGCAATACCGACCTTAAGGTAGACACCTTAGGCTTTGGCTGTGCACCACTGGGCAACTTGTATACACCAGTGACAAATCAAGACGCCGACGAACTATTAAATACGGCATGGCAACACGGTTTTCGCTATTACGATACCGCACCACATTATGGTCAAGGCCTCAGTGAACGTCGCGTTGGAGATATTTTAAGACCGCTCCAAGGGCAAGATTACGTCTTATCAACTAAGGTTGGCCGACTATTAAAGCCTGCTGGCTATGCCAAAGAACGTCACTGTTATCAGTCGCCAATGCCGTTTGATATTCATTACGACTACAGTTACGACGGTGTTATGCGCTCGTTTGAAGACAGCGTTCAGCGCCTTGGCCTCGATCGCATCGATATTTTATATATGCACGATATTGGCGAAGTGACCCATGGCGATAACAACAAGCACCATTTCCCTATTGCCATGGAAGGCGGCTACAAAGCTATGGATGAGTTGCGCTCACAAGGCTTGGTAAAAGCGATTGGCCTTGGTGTTAATGAATACCAAGTGTGTGAACAGGCAATGGAGTATGGACAATGGGATTGTTTCTTACTCGCTGGTCGTTACACCCTGTTAGAACAGGAGTCGTTAGAAACCTTTTTGCCGAAATGCGAGGCACAAAACTGTTCAATCATTATTGGTGGTGCTTACAACTCAGGCATTCTTGCCACAGGCGTTAAAAAAGGCGGCACGGTACATTACGATTATGGCCCCGCGCCACAACACATTATCGATAAAGTGGCAAAAATCGAAGACCTGTGCGAACGCTATCAAGTGCCATTGGCAGCCGCTGCATTGCAATTTTCATTAGCGCACCCAAGCGTGGCCAGCGTTATTCCGGGTATGGGTAATGTTCGTCGCGTTCAGCAAACAATCGATTTATTTAATATGGAGATTAATAGTGACTTCTGGGCAGAGCTTAAGCACCTTGGCTTAGTTAGACCAGATACACCATTACCGGGCGGTAACTAGGAAATAGGTATCGAGAAAAGCAGTGAAGTGATAATTGCACTGCTATGCTGAAATACTGAGTTTGTCAGCGTCTTGCTCAAACTCGGTATTATTTTCAAAAACACTCACCAACAGTGAAATCAATAAAACGGATAGCGCTGGTACCATCATCAAAATAAAAACCATCATTAAACTCGGCATTTTCCTTCCCCTCACGTTAACGCACTAAGTTACAAATTCAGACAAACTATTTACAAGTTGTATTAACTAAGTCGCAATAACGTTTACAAAGGTTGTGCCAAACTCAAATTATTTTTCATATCATTGAAAAATATAAGTTTTTATTTTTATGGGAAAATTTTAAATTCCCCTCATTGTTACATTTAGTCATCACAGTTAGCAGAGCTGACTAACTATTGGTTAAATTAACAACTCTGATTTCACTGAGATAATAAGAGCTTAAGTGTCTTGAGCAACAGTTGTTGGGGCAGCGTCGCCAACTAGCGCAAAAGCGTCTAACAACAACTGTCCAGTTGCTTCCACCTTACCCATGTTTTCACTGAGGTAACGCCTGAATTGTTTGGCGCCTGGCAAACCATTGCATAGGCCAAGCATATGGCGAGCGACATGACCAACCTTGCCACCTTCGGCAATATGACGATCAATGTATTCCACCATTTGTTCGACAACTTCACGACGAGAAATGATCGGCTTATCTGCCTGCCAAATGTTTTGATCTGCCTTAGCTAACATATATGGATTAGAATAGACTTCGCGCCCGATCATCACACCATCAATGTGCTTTAAATGCTCAAGTGACTCAGCGTAAGTTTTAATACCGCCGTTAATCGAAATTTGATAATCACTGAAGTCTTGTTTGATTTGATAAACGCGATCGTAATCGAGCGGTGGAATTTCGCGATTTTGCTTTGGACTTAAACCCGAAAGCCAAGCTTTGCGAGCGTGAACAATAAAGTGCTGACACCCTGCTTCGCCAACAATGCGAATAAAGTCGTGTAAGAACTGGTAGCTGTCACAGTCGTCAATGCCAATACGAGATTTTACCGTCACCGGAATTTTTACCGCTGCTTGCATTTGGTTAACGCACTGAGCAACTAGCTCAGGCTCAACCATTAAACAAGCACCAAAACGACCATTTTGCACGCGATCAGACGGACAGCCAACGTTGATGTTAATTTCATCGTAGCCGTATTGTTCGGCTTTTTTAGCGCATTCCACCATAGCGGCAACATCACTACCACCAAGTTGCAATACAACCGGCTGTTCCTCTTGATTAAACTTCAAATAATCCCATTTACCGTAAATAATCGCACCAGTTGTCACCATTTCGGTATAAAGCACAGTATTAGCTGACATTAAACGGTAGAAGTAACGACAGTGGCGATCAGTCCAATCGAGCATCGGGGCAACAGAGAGTTTATGAGAAATCATATTGGTTAATTTAAAGACAGTTAAGTTGAAAGTAGCCAGTTAGTGGCTAATATCAGCCACAATCGTGCAATTATAATCGCTGTTGCTAATCCAGACAAAGAAAATTAGTGCTATCGCAGCTAAGGCAAAGAAGCCCAAGAAAGCAACTAGATTAAATAGCGAGAAAATTCACTCACAACAAATTCTTTAAACAGCTTCAAACGGGCGGGTTGATAATTGTCTTGCAAGTACACCAAATAAAAAGGCGTTGAAGCCACTTGCCAATCTTCAAATACGGGTTCGAGTAAACCTTGTTCAACATGCTCGCGACAATAGAGCTCTGGCACCCGAATAATACCCTGCCCAGCAAGTGCTGCCGACAACATCACTCGACCGTTTTTACAGGTCAAAACACTGCTAATAACGCAATCTTGCTCACTACCCGTTTGCTTATCGATAAAGCGCCATTGCCGTAAGCTGCCGCTAATACATCGGTGTTCCGTTAACTCTTTAGGTGCCGTTGGTCGACCAAATTGCGTTAGGTATTGAGGACTAGCATAGGTGTTAATAGTTAAGTCGGTGAGCTTGCGTGCGATCAAACTTGAGTCTTGTAATGCCCCCATTCTAAAGACAAAATCAAACTCGCCAGCAACTAAATCAACTCTACGACTGGCAAAGTCTAATTCAACGTTAATATCTGGATAGCGCGCCATAAAATCTGTTACCAAAGGAGCGACAATGTCTTCGCCAATCGCTCCACCTACACAGTTGATACGAATTTCTCCAGCTGCGCGCTCAGCGCTGCCAACCGCTTCTTCAACGGCGCTATTTATTGTATGTAGTGATTGCTGACACTGCTCAAAAAGTCGAAGCCCTTGTTGTGTTAAATGCTGGCTACGGGTAGTACGCACTAACAAACTTACACCCAGTTCAGCTTCTAACTGCGCCAGCTGTTTCGAAATATGGGAGCGTGAACACCCGAGTACCTCCGCAGCTTTAGTAAAACTGCCCGCTTGGGCAAGTACAACAAAGGTTCTAACATCGGCGAGATTAATATTATTTTTGGCAAGCACAATAATCCACCCAATTGTCAACTAATAGTAAACAAAGATGTAATTTAAACACTATATATCATCAAAATAAATCGCTTTACCATAACATCATAAAATTTCTTAACTAAAAGGTGATTTATGAAAAAGCTCGTTGTGATTACAGGTGCAAGTTCAGGTATTGGTGAAGAAACAGCTAAGTTACTCAGTGCCCAAGGTCATCCATTACTGTTAGTTGCTCGTCGTCTTGACCGCTTAAAAGCCCTTAATTTACCTAACGCAATTTGTGCGCAGGTAGATGTCACCGACAAAAACGTATTTAAAGCAGCTATTGAGCAAGCAACTGAGCAATATGGTCCAGTTGATTTGTTGATTAACAATGCTGGGGTTATGCAGCTTGGACAAATTGATGTTCAAGACGCCAGCGAGTGGCAAACTATGTACAACGTCAACGTACTCGGTTTATTAAACGGTATGCAAACCGTACTTACCGATATGAAAGCGCGTAACACGGGTACTATTATCAACATTAGCTCTGTTGCCGGTCGCAAAACCTTTGGCAACCACGCCGCTTATTGTGGTACTAAATTCGCGGTTCATGCTATTTCTGAAAACGTTCGTGAAGAAGTGGCTGACGCCAATGTTCGGGTCATCACCATTGCACCAGGTGCGGTTGAAACTGAGTTGCTATCACATACAACTTCAGAAGAAATTATTGCGGGTTACGAAGCGTGGAAAGAGCAAATGGGCACGGTATTAGCTCCTGTTGACGTTGCTAACGCCATCAACTTTGCCTACCAACAACCGCAAAGTGTTTGTATTCGAGAAATCGTGCTCGCTGCCACTAAGCAGCAACCTTAACCTCTTTAGGCTAGCACACTAATTCTAGTGTTTAACCTTCCCCGGTAATCAAGTGTCATCGTCCTAGGCACTTGATTGCTTTTTTTCTAAAAACGAGGGCGTGTTAATCTTTCGAGATTAAGTTTTGTTCAATCTAAACGCTTTCTGATCGCGACGCTCGGATTGTAGTATAGTTGTTCTATATAAAAACCGAGCAACAATGAGCAGGAAGCGTTTAGATGAACCCAAAGGGCAGCGCCTGTTTGGCCTTTCTGCGGCGTTGTCGCAGGATTGATGTAGAATAACTACACGACATCTGCTCCGCCTTGCATAAAAACCAAACAGACTGCTGCAAAAATAATCCTGAAAGGTCAACACGCCTTAAACAAATTGCGTTAAGCTCGGTTTACTAAGGCATTTTTTCAGCAAACAGCCTTTTATCGAGACAATAGTAATGAGTGATAACCCTAATCAAAACAAAGAGCTCTTGAGCCAAGAATGGCAAATACTGCAAACTCAATTTGATAGTTACGAAAAGTTTTCGCTAGTCATTAAGCTGTTTAATATTGGCTTTACTGTGTTCTCTATTACACTAGCAATGCCAACGCTAATTAGCCTGGTGATCATCAGCATAGTATGGTTACAAGACGGTATTTGGAAAACCTTCCAACAACGCATTGAACAACGGTTATTGGTAGTTGAAGTTGCGCTTGCCCCAAACACTAACGTAAATGAAGCCAACAACGAGACAGCACCATGTCAGTTTAATCAGCACTTTTTAAAAAACCGCGCAGGCGCTGGCAAACTGATTACTGAATACGTTAAAAACGCCTGTCGACCTACAGTTGCCTATCCACATATTGTGCTACTAGCTTTGGTACTGTTAATGCCGATCTTTATGAATACGCTCTAGTACTAGACATCCCTGTCCAAAAATACTAGTTACCGAGCCAAGCCGTTACACTTCAGTTAAGTGCTCAGCGTGAAAGCGCAGGTGTTGTTCTATAAAGCTGCTAATAAAATAGTAGCTATGGTCATAACCTTCACACATTTCAACGGTCAGCGGATAGCCATGTTGTTCAGCCGCTGCAACTAAGCTCTCTGGTTTAAGCTGCTCAACTAAAAAGCTATCTCCGTCGCCTTGGCTGACTAACGTCGGCAACTGTTGTGATTCAGCTGCTGCTTTTGCCATGAGCACACTGGCATCGTATTGTTGCCAGCTTGTTTGATCGTCTCCCAAGTAAGCCGAAAATGCTTTTTGTCCCCAAGGACAATTCATTGGGTTACTAATTGGTGCAAAAGCAGTGACCGACTGATATCGCTGAGGGTTTCGCAGAGCAATGGTTAGTGCACCATGTCCCCCCATAGAGTGACCACTAATAACGCGTTGCTGATTGACCGGAAAGTTGGCTTCGATCAATTCAGGCAGTTCATGCACAATGTAATCGTACATTTGATAATGTTGCTGCCACGGTGCTTGCGTCGCATTGACATAAAAGCCCGCGCCAAGTCCTAAATCGTAAGCACCATTTTCATCGTCTGCAACGCCGTCACCACGCGGTGAGGTGTCAGGCGCGACAATCGCGATACCGAGCTCAGCGGCAAGCTTAAAAGCCCCTGCTTTCTGCATAAAATTTTCATCCGTGCAGGTTAAGCCCGAGAGCCAGTACATCACTGGCACGCGATAATTATCGTTAGCTTGCGGCGGCAAAAATATCGCGAAGCGCATTGAACAGTTAACCGTGTTTGATTGATGGCTATACTGTTTATGCCACCCGCCTGCCACTTTATTACTGGCAAGATTTTCTAATTCCATCAGTTGAACCCTTTTCGACTGGTTATTTCTCGAAACATGTAGTTATCACAATGACTATTTGTCAAAGTGAATGACGGAACGAATACTTTCACCGCTGTGCATCAAATCAAATGACTCGTTAATTTTATCTAATCCCATGGTGTGGGTGATAAAGTCATCTAACTTGAATTCGCCATCTAAGTAGCGCTCAACATAGTCAGGTAATTCACTGCGGCCTTTTACGCCACCAAAAGCGGTACCGCGCCATACTCGGCCAGTGACTAGCTGAAATGGTCTCGTTGAAATTTCTTGACCAGAACCAGCAACACCAATAATGACAGACTCACCCCAACCTTTATGGCAACACTCAAGTGCTGAGCGCATAACATCAACATTGCCAATACATTCAAATGAGTAATCAACACCGCCATCGGTTAATTCAACAATGACCTCTTGAATTGGCTTGTCGTAATTTTTCGGGTTAATACAATCTGTCGCGCCAAGCTTACGGGCTAAATCAAATTTAGACTCATTGATATCAATAGCAATAATTCGGCTTGCTTTGGCCATAGTAGCGCCAATCACAGCAGATAAACCAATACCACCCAAACCAAATACGGCAACGGTTGCGCCCTCTTCAACTTTTGCGGTATTCATTACCGCCCCCATGCCGGTAGTAACACCACAACCGAGTAAACAAACCTCTTCTAGTGGCGCTTTCTTGTTTACTTTAGCCAATGAAATTTCAGGTAAAACAGTGTACTCAGAAAATGTTGAGCAGCCCATATAGTGGTAAATTGGCTGACCATCTTTGTAAAAACGCGTGGTGCCGTCAGGCATTAAACCTTTACCCTGCGTTTCGCGAATTTGTTGGCACAGATTTGTTTTACCCGACAAACAAAACTTACACTCACCACACTCAGGTGTATAAAGTGGAATAACGTGATCGCCAACGGCAACACTGGTGACACCTTCACCCACTTGCTCAACAATACCACCGCCTTCATGACCTAAAATACACGGGAAAATACCTTCAGGATCTTCACCTGATAAGGTAAATGCGTCGGTGTGACAAACCCCTGAAGCAACTACTTTAATCAGTACCTCGCCCTTTTTCGGTAGCATTACATCGACTTCTTCAATAACTAAAGGCTGTTTTGGCCCCCATGCTACAGCTGCTCGTGATTTAATAAATTGTTCAGTCATCGTCTTCCCCTTGAACGCTTTTAGTCTTTCAACATTAATTACATAGATTAGTGCATTATATTTATTTCAGCATTAATGATAATATCTCGAAATTGCAAATCACTTTTACCATATGGTAATAATAAAGTCTTAGCATCACGATTTCTGTACTCACTACTATGTTTCAATGGCAAGGTATCACCGAATTTGTCGCAGTCGCCGAATACAATAGCTTTACCCTAGCAGCTAAGTATCTGGCTATTTCTACGGCGCAGGTTAGTCGGCAAATTAATGCGCTTGAACAAAGGCTTGGCGTTAAACTACTGCACCGCACCACTCGTCAGGTGTCGTTATCACAAGAGGGGCAAGTGTTTTATCAGCACTGCCGACACGTTTTAGACGGCCTCAACCACGCCGAGCAAGCAGTTAGCCAATGGCAAAGTCAGCCGCAAGGTAAAATTAAGCTAACCGCGCCGGTGACTTATGGCGAACAAAGAATTTTGCCACTGCTCAATGACTTTTTAAGCCAACAGCCCAAAATAGAACTCGAATGCCAGCTGACTAATCAGCGCGTCGACTTAATAGAACAAGGCTGTGATTTAGCAATTCGTTTAGGCAAGCTACCCGACTCAAGCTTAGTAGCTAAAAAACTCGGTACACGACAACATTACGTTTGCGCATCACCTGATTATCTGAACCGCTTTGGCACGCCGCATTCACTTTCTGAACTCAATCAACACAATTGCTTATTAGGTACTAGAGACTACTGGCTGTTTGAGGTTAACGGCAAAGAAAAAAGCGTACGTGTTAGTGGGAATCTGCGCTGTAACTCAGGTATTGGGCTGGTTGATGCTGCGCTAAAAGGTATTGGTATTATTCAATTGCCAAATTACTACCTGCAAGACTATATCTCAGCGGGCAAACTCGTTCCCGTACTTGGTCAGTTTAATCAAACCATTGAGGGCATTTGGGCGGTCTATCCACAAAACAGATTTTTATCCCCTAAAGTGCGAAGTTTAATCGATTATTTAACGACAAACCTAGCCAACAACTAGTGTAATAATTCAACAACGGTCTTTGCTTCGACAACTATTTAAAATAAAATACCGCCACTTTTAGTTTATGTCTTGGGCACTATGTTTAGAGTACTTTGTTTGATCGTGGGACTTGGACTTTGTCAATCGGCATTTACTCAAAGCTCAAGCCATCGTTCACTGACAATTCCCCTAAACAACTGGACTAGTCAGCGCGTGTTGTCACTTGCAATCGGGCAAACACTGGCCAAACATAACTACCACATTACCTATCAAGACATCAGCGTAAACGATCAATGGGGCGCTTTGCGACAAGGCATTATTCACTTTCAATTAGAAGTTTGGCAACAGTCGATGGAGATGGCGACCCAGCGTTTTTTTGAACAAGGTTACATTGTCGATCTTGGCAAACACCAAGCAGTCTCCAGAGAAGATTGGTGGTACCCATTATATGTTGAAGAGCTTTGTCCAGGCTTACCTGATTGGCAAGCACTTAACCAATGCTCAAGCTTATTTAGTGCTAAAACAGGCAATAAAGGCACTTACTTTTCAGGCCCTTGGCAATATCTCGACGCAGATATCATTCGCGCTCTTAATCTCAACTTTACCATTGAAAGGTTTGACGACGATTTAACACTAGTCAAAAAATTGAAAAAGTCTGTTGTTCAACAACAAGCTATTGTCTTGTTAAACTGGTCACCAAACTGGACTGATAGCCGTATTGATGGCAAATTTGTTGAGTTTCCTGATCACACAAAACAATGTGAACAAGAGCCAAGTTGGGGCATCAACCCCGACTATGTTCACGACTGCGGTAATATTAAGCAAGGCTGGATTAAAAAAGCTGCCTGGCCTGGGCTTGCTAAGTACCAACCTTGTGTTCACCAGTTTATTGGTAACCTTGAATTCAACAATACAATGATCAGCGAAGCTGCTGCCTATGTTATTGCCGACGGCCTAACTGAGTCACAAGCAGCACAAAAGTGGCAAGCAACATATGCTAAGGAAATTAAGCACTGGCTTGCCAATACCTGTATTGCTCAATCGTAAAATTGACTTTCAATATATCGCGATTTTCATTCACTAAACTGAAAAAACTTGTGTTAGACTGGCAAAAAAGTTTAATCAATGTCTTTTATGGAAATTTCAGCACTGCTTGAACAAGCAAAAAATGTTTGCCAACAACGCGGCGTTAGATTCACCCCGGTGAGGGAACAAGTTTTCTTGTTGTTAGCAAAGCACAGTAACGCGGTTGGCGCTTATGATTTGTTATCTGAGTTACAAACCATAGATCCCGCTGCTAAGCCAGCAACAATTTACCGCGCGCTAGACTTTCTTGGCCAACAAGGTTTTGTCCACAAAATTGAGTCGATTAATGCCTTTGTCATGTGTCACCACTTCAGTGATTGTAGCCACCCGGTACAATTGTTAATTTGTGATCAATGCGGCCATGTTGAAGAAATTCAATCACAAAACTTAGACTTAGCTATTCGTTCAATGGCTGATGCCAGTGGCTTTAACATTAGCCACCAAATCGTTGAAGCACACGGCAAGTGCCAACGCTGCCCTTAAATAGTTACCTACCTCAGCAGTGTTAAAGGCTGTTGAGGCAATCCAATCATTCCACAAAAATTCAACACCCGTTAACTGCTTTCTTAGCAGTACGAGTATTCATTTATTCAAGAAAGAAAAACTGACTAATCTAGGTCGGTATTACAGACAACAAAAAAATAAATTTTTATTAATCAAAAGGCTGTGGCGTCGATTTTTTGATCAACATCACAAGAAAAACTGATTTACTGCTTGATACTTGTTCGCGTCAGGTAAATACTGTTACTAATCAAAGACAAAATAACCGTCGATTTAAGCGTCAAGATTATTTAGCAAATTGTGCAATAACTTATTTGCGATAACAATTTACATTTGGCGGCTGAGCGGGCAAAATTGACCAGTTATTTAGAAATAAAACTTATTAAGGCTTGGAAAGCTTCTCATGAACGTAGAGTTTATTAATCCATTTTTATCTTCCATGCTCAATGTCATGTCTACTATGGCGCAAATGGAATTAACCCCAGAAAAGCCACAATTAAAAAAAGAACAAGTTGCCAAAGGTGACGTATCAGGTTTAATTGGTATGGTTAGTGAACAAGCCAAAGGCTCTTTGTCTATCACTTTTGAAGCATCGTTAGCGATTGCCACCATGAAAAAAATGGTTGGTGAAGGCCCAGACGAAGTTAACGACGAAATTACTGATTTAGTGGGTGAAATTACCAACATGGTAACTGGTGGTGCTAAGCGTCAACTCAGTGAAAAAGGTTTTGAGTTTGATATGGCAACCCCTATGGTTGTTTCAGGCCCTGGCCATAGCATCCAGCACAAAGCTGAAGGCCCAGTAGTAATTATTCCATTGCGTTCAGCTGAAGGTAAAGCCTTTATCGAGTTTAGCTTCGATTAATAATTAAAAGATTTATGTAAACACAAAGCGCCAGCATCACAATGATCGCTGGCGTTTTTGTAAAAAAGAAACGATTAAGGAAAATGCCGTGTTTAAGCGAATTGTTTCAGCTCCTCTAGAACTATTCATCTACTTGCTCGCAACATTAATTTTTATCGTTCTCTATGGACAGATTGTTCTAGTACCGACGGCACTATTAACACTAGCCAGCCTTGTACTTCTCTATTTCATTTCGCCAGCAGAATTGACTTACATAGCTGCCCTATTTGCACTGGCAGGATTTATTACAGGGGTTTTGTGGGCTGAACACATTCGCCGAAAATACAGTATTTTCGGCTTTCACGGTTATTTATCTAACAACCCAGAAATTGACGGATATCAGCGCCCAAGCCAAGGCGTTGTATTCCGTCAGGGTAACCTAGTCAAACACTAATTAGCGTTTACAGTACATTGCTCATACCAAGCTTCACTGTCCCATTGAGCTAAATTCAACGATTTGATATCAGTTCGATACAAGTAGCTGATGGCGTCTTTTGGCGCGCTGTTGTCATTAGCAATAAAGACATAGCCCGCTTTGGCAAAAATGCCTTCAGCGTTGAACTTCGTTGTCGGTAAATTGGCGAGTAAGTTACTTGAAATGCCATCAAGCGTTACCTTTTTGCCGTCGACACTAATACCAAAAACGTGAAACGCACTTTGTGTTTTACTACTGTGACACAATTCAGCCGCATCGCCATGCCAACAAAATGATACACCTAACAAACACTGACCGTTTGACTCTGGAATAACAGTTACATCACTCCAGCGAAAGCTGTGTTCAAAGCTAGTAACTAGCTCACTGGTGCCCGACTTATCGATTGAAGCGGGGGCAATAAGGCTAGTTTCATGAAACACCATAGCACGGTTACTATCGAGCAGAGCTAACGCTTCGTAGCCGTGATTCCAGTTATCGTAATTTTGCTTGGTTTTGCCATCGTTACGCAATCGCGCGCTAAATCTAGGCTCAGTAATGCGACCTTGCCCTTGCCATTTAGCTGTTGACTCAGCTACTAGCTGATAGCCCGTCGCAACCTTTGTTAACTCAGCTAGAAAAAGCTGGTAACGCCCGTTTACACTGTCTTCTGCAAGTAACCAAACATGCTTACCAGAGGTATCAACAGCTATCGCTTCCCAAGAAACGCCGTCGACATCTTCAGGGAAGCCAACTAAAGTAACTTCAGTCAATTGATAGACCTGCTCACTGCCCTGTTCAAATGCCGCTTGCAAATCATCAAACTGAGTCACATAAACACTTGGGCCAGTTTCCCCGAGAAACAAAACTTTGTCTTCTGTGGCTGTAATGCTCGAAATACCATGAGCATCAATGGCTAATAACTCGTCAGCAATGGCATGGGCGCTTATCAAAGCTGTTGAAGCAAAACTAATCGCTAAGCTTGTTGTTATTGTATTTAATCGATTCACCTTTTTACCTTAATGCTTATTTGTTCGCGTAACTTGGCACTTGGCTTAACTTAAACGCCGAAGATATATGACCTAAATAAAATTACAAACGACTAATAGTTCGTTCAAGATTTTTTCTCGCAGTCGCTTCAAATTTATCTTTAAAATAATCGAGTCGATAAATGCTATCTTGCTGGAGGAATGATACCAAAATTTCTTTTCTCTTCTTATTAAAAACAAAAGATGGCACCAATTTGTATTCTTTACGAACATTGTGCTCAAACTGATCGTAGACGTTTGCTCCTGCCCCCAAAATTGTTAAGTCAATATCGACAATCAGCTTCTCATCGTTAGTCGTAACATCACTACTGTGATCTGTTGCCATAACTAAACTATGAACCAATTCACTTATCTGAGAATCAATGCCAGATGTGATAAGAAAATTTTTAGCCCAATTAGCACTATCAAGCTCGTTTGTTTTGGAAAAAGGCTGATATATAGCATCGTGAAACCATATTGCCAACTCAAGTTCATCAGGCTTTTTTGACACGTGTTTCACTTTGTCAAAGTGATTGAGCATAGCATTGATATGCTTACTAGTATGATAGTAGCGATGCTTTTCTGAGTAGGCTGTTACTAACGAATCGTAACAGTCAAATGAAGCCGTTAGCCCCATCGACTCCATTAGCCAACTCCAACGTTGTTTATTCATACCACGCCTCGTTATCAAACATTGAACAATTTTTTATAATACACGAAGATCTCGAGTTATTTTCGACACTATTAACATTCTCCTGAAACGAAAAATGTAAACTACTGAAAGTAAAGAATCCACCTTCTAAAGAAGGTGGCTTTGCGTAAGCCCCCTAAACAAGGGGGCTGGGTTATCCTAGTAAATGTAATTGACGTTTCTCTTCTTGTTTCTCCATCTTGTCTTGATGCCGTA
>NZ_JAGHQT010000030.1 GCF_017744155.1 Endozoicomonas sp. G2_1
TTACCAAATGGTACCCGGGGCCGGACTTGAACCGGCACGCTGTTACCAGCGAGGGATTTTAAATCCCTTGTGTCTACCAATTCCACCACCCGGGCATAGGGTAATATTTTTTATAGTAAGTATTGGTCACTTACTTGCTGACATAACAGATTAAAACTTGGAGCGGCTAACGAGACTCGAACTCGTGACATTCACGTTGGCAACGTGATGCTCTACCAACTGAGCTACAGCCGCTTAATATAAGTTTTTAAATCTTGCTTTTCAGCGAAATATTGGAGCGGCTAACGAGACTCGAACTCGTGACATTCACGTTGGCAACGTGATGCTCTACCAACTGAGCTACAGCCGCTTAATATTTGGATTGCGCATTTTAGCGCATAGTATTTCTTGATACAACCTAACGCCACAGTGAAATGGTACCCGGGGCCGGACTTGAACCGGCACGCTGTTACCAGCGAGGGATTTTAAATCCCTTGTGTCTACCAATTCCACCACCCGGGCAAAGTGGAGGCGGGTCCCGGAGTCGAACCGAGGTCCACGGATTTGCAATCCGCTGCATAGCCACTCTGCCAACCCGCCAATTTCACTACGAGTAGGTAGTATTCCATGAATATCTCTAAAAGAGATTGGAGCGGCTAACGAGACTCGAACTCGTGACATTCACGTTGGCAACGTGATGCTCTACCAACTGAGCTACAGCCGCTTTTCCAATTGACTCCCTGTCAACTGGGGACGCATTCTACATTGAAAATCACTTGAGTCAACAATTAAATTTCAAAAATATTTCAAGTGCTCAAAAAGCGTCTAATGTGATGGATTTTTTAACAAATCCAAGTAGTTCAGACGATTTTATGGTTGATAATCAACCACTGTTCTTGGCAGTTAATTCAGGCCAAGCGGCTTTAAAATACTCAATCATCGACCAACAAGTTAGTACGGTGGCAATAAAATAAAAGCCATAAGCAGCAAACATTAAAATTTGATGAGGAAATTCAAACAAAATTAATGGAATGTCGTAGCTCGGCTGCCAAATTAACCCTATTAACGCTAACATTTGAGCAGCCGTTTTATATTTTCCTAACCAAGAAACGGCGACAA
The DNA here is from genome assembly GCF_017744155.1 of Endozoicomonas sp. G2_1. Taxonomy (GTDB): domain Bacteria; phylum Pseudomonadota; class Gammaproteobacteria; order Enterobacterales; family Alteromonadaceae; genus JAGHQT01. Next base: position 1,099 of record NZ_JAGHQT010000030.1, read on the forward strand.
CATCCCGTTTACCACGTGAAGACATAAATTCACGCAAAGCACTAATAATAATTTCACGAGCGATCATAATCAGCGCCGGCACGGCTATCCACCATGATTGATAGTCCTCAACAATAACTACCAATGCCGACACTACCATTAATTTATCTGCGACAGGATCAATAAAAGCACCAAAAGGCGTAGATTGTTTTAAGCGACGAGCTAAATAGCCATCTAGCGCGTCACTGATTGATGCCAACCAAAAAATAAAGGCTGCGCCAAAGTTGTGCCAAGAGACAGGTAAATAAAAAACAACTAAGAATACGGGAATTAAAATGATTCGAAATAAGGTTATTTGGTTGGGAATAGTCCACATAGTACTGCTGCAATAAACATTTTATTGCATTTTATACCTAAACGGCCTTTAAATGCGAGAGTATTAACTTTCGTGCAAAGCGTCATAAATGACTTGGGCTAAGTTTTTACTAATGCCAGGTACCGTCATTAGTGTCGCAAAATCTGCGTTTTGGACTTCTTGCAAACCTCCGAGGTATTTTAATAAAGCTTGGCGCTTTTTCGCACCAATACCCGGGATTTGCTCAAGGGTTGAACTCTTGCTTTGCTTTTGGCGCTTAGCGCGATGTCCGGCAATAGCAAAACGGTGAGATTCGTCGCGAATGTGTTGCACCAAGTGAAGTGCTGATGATGTCGCTGGCAATGAAATTAGTTGATGACTACCCGCTAAAATGAGCGTTTCTAAACCCGGTTTACGCGACTCCCCTTTCGCAACGCCCACCAATAAAGGCGTTTTGGGTAAGTTGAGCTTAGCAAAAAAAGCTTCCGCCCGTGCCAATTGCCCCTTGCCACCATCGATAAAGACAATGTCAGGCATTTTTTCCTGCTCAGCATTGTCTGAAACCTTGCTACTCACTTTACTGCTAACTTTGCTATAACGCTTGTTGAGCGCAAAACTCATGGCCGCGTAATCATCACCTGGCGTAATACCGTGAACATTATAGCGACGATAATCACTTTTTAACGGTCCATCGGTATTAAAAACAACACATGACGCTATGGTTTGTTGCCCCATGGTATGACTAATGTCAAAACACTCAAGCCGCGTTAACCCTTGAGGTAGTTCAAAGACTTCAGCCAATGCTGCAAAACGCGCTTGCATTGATTCTTTATGGCTATTTTTAGAACTAAGCGCTTGCTCGGCATTGGTTTGTGCTAATTTCAGGTATTGCGTACGCTCTGTTTTGACCTGCCACGAGAGCTTAACGTCATAGCCTGCTTTTTCTGACAATAATTGGGTCAACATCTCGCTATCGTCCAGTGCTGACGGCATGACAATTTGTTTAGGAATATTGCCCTGTTCAACCGCATCGGATAAATAATGTTGACCAACAAAGGCCTGGACAATTTCTTGATCGGTCGTTTCGGCAGGTACGCTAGGAAAATAACTCTTACTGCCGAGTATTTTGTGGTCTCGAATAAACAGTAGGTGCAAACATGCTTGGCTACCTTGGCGATATAAACCAATCACGTCAAGCTCAGAGGCAATACCACTAACAAACTGTTGTTGCTGAACTTTTCGCAAAGTAGCGATTTGGTCTCGATATTTAGCCGCTCGTTCAAAAGCCAACTCAGCACTGGCTTGCTCCATTTTGGTCACTAAATTGTCGACCACTTGAGAGCTTTTACCTTTCAAAAACAATTTGGCAAAACTAACCTGCTCTTGGTATTCCTGATCAGAAATTTTGCCAACACAAGGTGCTGAGCATCGACCTAATTGATGCTGTAAACAAGGTCGGCTGCGAGCGCGATAATAACTGTCTTCACACTGACGAATTGGAAAGAGTTTTTGCATTAACCGCAAGCTTTCCCAGACCGCACCCACGGTAGTAAATGGACCAAAATAATCGCCTTTCACTTTTTTGCCACCGCGATGCGCGCCAAGCTTGGGATGTTTATGGGCGGTGATCAACAAGTAAGGATAAGATTTGTCATCCCGCAACAAAATGTTGTACTTAGGCTGGTATTGCTTAATGTAGTTATTTTCAAGCAACAGGGCTTCGGTTTCAGTGTGCGTTACTGTGACGTCAATCGCGGCAATTTGTTTAACCAAGGCTCTGGTTTTGTTGCTACCTACGTCTTTGCGAAAATAACTGGCGAGGCGCTTTTTGAGGTTTTTTGCTTTACCGACATAGATAACCACCTGCTGATCATCGTACATGCGATAAACGCCCGGCTGTTGACTAACCGCCGCAAGAAACGCTTGATGATCAAAGGAATTTAACAAGGTGATAAGACTTATAAGATACTAACTACTAAACATAGTGTAAAACTACAGTGATTCAGTTTTTATCATACCATGTCGTATTGCTAAGTGGGTTAGCTCAACATCATTGCTAATACCAAGCTTTTCAAACATTCGATAACGATAAGCATTAATGGTTTTTGAACTCAGCATTAATTGTTCTGAAATATTTGGCACTCGTTCGCCGCGAGTGATCATCATCATAATCTGTAATTCGCGTTCAGATAAGCTTTGAAAAGGATTCTCTTCTTTACTCTTGAGTTGATTAAGTGCCATTTGCTGAGCAATTTCAGGCGTCAAATAGCGTTGACCACTGTTAACCGTTTTAATTGCATTGACCATTTCGGTTGGCGCAGCCCCTTTTGTAAGGTATGCCGCAGCGCCAATTTGCATGACTTTGGTCGGAATTGGATCTTCACTATGAACAGTTAAGACAATCACTTTTGTGTCAGGGTGATTGCGAATAATTTTTTTCGTTGCTTCAAGACCACCGATACCAGGCATATTCATGTCCATCAGCACAACATTCGGTTCAGATTTGCGACAAAACTGCACTGCTTCTTCACCCGTTTCGGCTTCCCCCACTACTTTAAAGCCTTTTACGTCATCCAGAATCTTCCTTATGCCGGTACGAACAAGTTCATGATCATCAACTAACAAAATATTTATCACTGGATGCGCCCTAATGCTTATTTTATTTATTCGCCATTTTAATTTTTAATGGTTTAGTTTTTGCGTTTATCATTTGTTAGTGCTTATACAAGTCGCTAAGCCACGCATAAAACAAGATAATTAAACTCAATTAAATTAAAGTATCTAATTGATTTAATTTGCAGAATATCAAAAATACGAAATTTTTCTTATGAGCTTGAATATATCGTTAAAAAGACGCCAAAACAAGCCATTTCAATTTTTCTCAACTCGTTTGTTGAATGTTTATTCAATACTACAACTTGTGTTGCTGAAGCCATTTGTTTAACAAACCAATTTGACCATTTTTGTAGGCCGCATAAGTTAATCTAACCGCATTACTCAAAATTACACTGTCCGACCAATTGGTTTGTTCAGCGATGAGTTGATAGCACTTCAGCGCTTCTGGTGATAAATAGCCACGTGTTTCTTTCATCCCCTTAAGTTTTTGTCTTTCTCGATAACGCTTTTGCTTTTCAGCATTGGTAAACGGCTTTTTCTCTGTTTCTTCTATATTATCTGTCATTTCACTACTCAAAATATGATTTAATCGACGTAATTAACGATAACATGGTTACGCATAACCATAAAAAAAGCAATTATTTAACTGTTCAGAGTTGTTTAGTGTACAAGTGTTCGCTAAAGTAGCGTGGTATTTTTACTCCCATTAAAGAAGCACCCATGGAACAAAAAAATTCATTTTCAAAAGAAGATCTTATCAAAGCTGGTACCGGCGAAATGTTCGGACCAGAAAACAGTAAACTACCATCAGATAATATGTTGATGATGGATCGCATCAACCTCATTAATGACGACGGCGGTGAGTTTGGCAAGGGTGAAATTGTTGCTGAATTAGATATTACTCCAGATTTATGGTTTTTCGATTGTCACTTTAAGGGCGACCCAGTAATGCCAGGTTGTTTAGGCCTCGACGCAATGTGGCAGTTAGTCGGTTTTCATTTAGGTTGGTCAGGTGGTCCAGGTCGTGGCCGTGCTTTAGGTGTTGGTGAAGTAAAGTTCACCGGACAAATATTACCAACGGCGAAAAAAGTGACTTATAACATCCAAATGAAGCGCGTCATCAAACGCAAATTATTTATGGGTATCGCAGACGGTACAGTTTCTGTTGATGGTCGTGTTATTTACACCGCAACAGATTTAAAAGTAGGTTTATTTACCGACACTTCGTCGTTCTAAATTAAATAAACTTCACTTTGACCTCTAAAATAAAAAAGCGGCATTAGCCGCTTTTTCTTTTCTATCAATCAATTAGCTTATTACTTTCTACGTCTAATACGAACCACTGTCAATAGAGCTAAACCAATAGTACTTATTAAGCCGGCTGTTGCTCCTTTACGCTCAGTTCTCTCTTCAACGCTACCTTCACCGTTACCCGCAGTTGAACAATCTTCAATTTCTCCATCTACAGGATCAAGTCTTACAGCGCGAAATACGTCTTCTGTTAGCTGATTACCACTGGCATCTGTGACTAACTCTCCTTTAGCGTCTCGACGTGGAACTTTAACTATTGCGGTCGCAATAATGCGATTACTTTCATCGATATCTCTAACTTCATTGATAATATAGTTCGTTCTTTGCTGACAAGACAAAAACGTATTTAAGTCCGTGAAACTATTATCGTTAGTATTGAACAGAAAGCCTCGACGACGTCTTAGAGTATTACCATTTAAGTTTTCAAAATCCGCGTCGCCAACAATTAAACCATTATCATTAATTGCTCTTGCAGTGCTTCCAGCACCACTAAAAAAGGTATCAGGTAATACTGGGGATAACTCACTTGCGTTAGTATCAACATAGATAAACCGATCACGACGAACACCATTAACGAAAAAGCCTGTTTGCCCTACAGCAATACCACTGTTGTTAATATCAAACATACGGCCGTCAATAAACTCGCTGTGTGATAACGGAATTTCTATAGCTGTGCCATTTCGATACAAAGTAGGATAAAATGCAAAACTCTGATTGGCCGATGGTTCTGTGACATTTTCATCGCGCCAATTGTGGGCATGACCAACTGCAATTCCCTGACTGTTTACCGCCGTAGCATAAGCTTCAAAGACGCGATTGTCTTCAGAGTTTGGTGTTACCAACCGACCTAAATTTGTAGCACTTACAACTTGTCCATTGTCGTCAAACTGCCATTGATAAGCAGATATTTCATATAGTGCCGTGCGATTCAAATGAAAACACACTTCATCGGGGCGACGTTTGACGGCATTTCCTTCGCTGTCTAATAATGGATCATTGGTTCCATCGCCATCGCTATCTGTACTTAAACGAATTATATTGGCAGAAATACAATTATCGATGTTGGTTCTTCGAATAGAAGAAATTGCAGTACTGGCATAACCAACAGCAGTATTATTTGTGGCACCTAAAATACCTGACTGCCCACCAAAGGTCACCTCTGGTGCATCTATGCTCGATACGTTAGTGCCGCCATCAATCGATACAAAAGCTTTATCGACAAAAGCTCTGAGCCAAAAGCGAGTGGTTGTGGTTACAGCTGGGTCTTGAGTACTATCGGTGAAAGTATAATCGAGAGGCAAATACGGCGCACTGCCATTACCCAGCAGCCAGCCTTGACTATTAACATCGTTAACAAAAGTTCTGGTTGAACGAGATAATGTTTGAGTATTGGGAATGAGAGCATCAAAACCATTAAATTCAGTAGCTCCAGAGCCTAAGTCGACATAAGAACTAATATCAAGCAACTGTTGAACTCCAACATTATCTGTATTGGGATCGGTTTGAAGCCAACGAACAACCCAGGCAAAATCATTTGCTGTTGGGTTACCAGCCCTCAATGCTGCAGAATCTTCTATATCATTCAGATCAAAAACAGATTGGTTTGTATTTCTAGCTAACACCTCGATAGCGTTGTAATTTGCTTCAGTAAGTTGATCAAACTGAATAGGTAGATTGTATGTTTGATCTGTTGAAAAGACACTACCACGTGCGTTTATATGTTGACCAAAACTAAATTCATGATTTGAAACTTCGCCTATTTCTACCAAGTTATACCTTGCCGCTTGCGCGAATGAACAGGCTAATGCACTACTTACTGTCAGTGCCACAACAGATTTTACAAATTTGCTCATTGAAACTACTTAGCTCTTATTGCTATCACTTTATATGTGTTTACTTAATTCGTTGTTAATTTTTGTGTAAAACTAATTATCTAATTCTTGCCAGCGATCAAAGGCGGCTTCGAGCTTTGACTCAGCATCTTGCAACTGGTTCAAAATATTCTGGGTGACTTCAACCTCTTGGGTAAAAAAGTCTGGTTGATTGACTTGTTCTTGAAGGTCGGCAATTTGCTCTTCTAACGCATCTATCTGTCCAGGTAAAGCTTCTAACTCGCGTACTTCCTTATAAGATAACTTTTTCTTAGTGGGATTGTTAGCGTTTTGTTGTTTAACTTTGTTACTACTATCACCATTTTGATTATCGACGGATACTGTTTGCGCTTTAAGTTTTTTGTCGTGCTCTTCTAATGCTTTTGCTTGCGATGCTTTTCGTTCTAGATAAGCGTCAACGTCATCGTAACCACCAACTATTTGCTCAATGTGGCCACTACCGTCGAAGTATAAACAGCTACTTACACAGTTATTGACAAAATCGCGGTCATGACTAACCAAAATCACTGTACCTTGATAATTAGCAACAACTTCTTCCAAGAGCTCTAGCGTTTCAATATCGAGATCATTGGTTGGCTCATCGAGAATTAACAAATTGCTCGGACGCAAAAACAAACGCGCTAATAACAAGCGGTTTTTCTCACCACCAGAAAGTGCTCTCACTGGCGTACGAGCCCGTTTAGGACTAAATAAAAAATCTTGCAGATAACCTAAGACATGACGACTACGACCGTTGATCATGACCTCTTGTTTGCCGTCAGCAACAGTATCTTGTACCGTTTTATCTAAGTCCAGTTGTTCGCGGTGTTGGTCGAAATAAGCAATATCTAGATTAACGCCAACCCGAATCTTACCGCCACTTGGTTTAAGCTGTTCCATCAATAGCTTAATCAGTGTCGATTTACCAGTGCCGTTAGCACCTATCAAGGCTAAGCGGTCGCCACGAGAAATAAGCAAATCGAGGTGATTTATTACCGTTTTGTCGGCAAAACTCATCACCATTTGCTGTGCTTCAAAAACTAACTTGCCGGAACGTTCACCACTGGCAATGGTCATATCGCCTTGGTGGTTTAAATCTCGACGCTGTTGGCGTTCAACTCTTAGCCTCTCTAGCGCTCGAACCCGGCCTTCGTTGCGGGTACGGCGGGCTTTAATTCCCTGTCTAATCCAAGCTTCTTCTTCAGCAAGCTTTTTATCAAACAAAGCATTTTGCTGCGCTTCAACCTGTAAATCGTGTTGTTTTTGCTCAACGTATTTGTCGTAATCACCCGGGTAACTGGTTAATTGACCGCGGTCCAAATCCAGAATTCGACTCGAGAGCCTGCGAATGAACGCCCGGTCATGACTAATAAAAATAATCGTGCCACTAAATTCTTTTAAAAACTGCTCAAGCCATAATACGCTGCTGATATCCAAGTGGTTAGTGGGTTCGTCAAGTAGCAACACATCTGGGTTGGTGACCAGTGCTTTCGCCAGTGCCAGTTTGCGCAACCAGCCACCTGATAAGTCACTGATGAGCTGGTCAGCGTTGAGTGAGAGTTTCGTTAAAATTTGCTCAATGCGCTGTTCGTCTTGCCAAGCATTGGCTTGTTCAAGCTTGTGTTGAACATCGGCAAGTTCAGTTAAGTTGCTTTCACTTGGGTCTTCGGCAACCTCTGTCACCAAGTGATGATATTGCTGAAGTAGCTCAGCGTTATCGGCAACACCTTGGGCAACATAATCAAATACCGACATCGGACAAGACTCTGGCGGATCTTGCTCTAGCATCGCTAAACGAATGTTATTTGAGAAAATCAGCTGACCGTCGTCGAGGTTTTGCTTGCCCATCAATACTTTTAGCAATGATGACTTACCAGCGCCATTGCGGCCAACCAAACAAACGCGTTCGCCTTGAAAAATGCGGACATCTGCTTTGTCTAAAATTTTACCTTCACCAAACGCTAACTCGCCTTGGCTAATTCGAATTAATTCCATTAACAAACTCTTGTAGTTGTTCAATATCAAATGGCCAGCCTAACTCACTTTGGTCAGCTAACTTTTTTATCACCGGAATGCGAATACCGTAACGCTCTACCAATTGTTCGCTATCGTCATTATTAACAATATCGACTACAGTAACCTCGTTACTAATACCAAGCGCTAAGCAAAGCTGCCAAGCTTGTTCACAAAGGTGGCAGCCCTCAGAGCTGTATAAATAAAACAGTGGCGGTCTCGACATTATATTCTCGTTACTAGCCAACTATTGTGGATATGAATGTTGCGTTTAAAGTCGCGATCTCGGGTCTGATCCGAAATATTTTGCACCTTTAAGCCTAATTCGGCCAAGCCATCAACATCAATTTTGAAGTTGCGCTTGTTATTGGTAAAGACAATTTCGCCATCTTCAGCCAATAGCTTTTCGGCATCAGCGAGCAGCGTTAAATGATCGCGCTGAACATCAAAACTGTCTTCCATGCGCTTCGAGTTTGAGAACGTCGGCGGATCAATGAAAATTAACTGATAAGGCTGTTGCTCTAACTGCCCCTGCTGTTTTAGCCAGGCTAAGCAATTATCTTGCACAAACTGGTACTGCGAACCCACCAACTTGTTTAAAGCAAAATTCTCTTGTGCCCACTGCAAATAAGTATTCGACATATCAACGGTAGTAACATGACTAGCACCCCGCAACGCAGCTTGTACCGATACCGAGCCGGTATATGCAAATAGGTTTAAAAAGCGCTTATTGTTGGCCTTTTTGGCGACAATTTGACGAGTTTTTCGGTGATCGAGAAACAAGCCAGTGTCCAAATAATCCCATAGATTAACCTTTAGTTTTGCGCCGTACTCGTTAACCACTAACGCTTGTTTGCTTTTAGCAAGCTGTTGATACTGGCTGCTGCCTTTTTGTTTTTGTCGGGTTTTTAACACCACTTTTGCGGTATCAATCGCCAATACTTTTGGCGCCCAAAAGATGACTTCTTGCAACCTTTTCGCCGTTTTCTCTGGCGGGATATTTGCTGGCGCGGCGTATTCCTGAATAATCAGATGGTCTTGATAAACATCAACCGCAACGTTGTATTCCGGAATATCGGCGTCGTATAGGCGATAACAATCAATGTTTTCACTTTTAATCCATGACTTTAACGCCTTGATGTTCTTTTTCAAGCGGTTAGCAAATGCCGAATCTTGACCGGATAAATCAAGTGCTTGACCGTTGGCTTTGTCTTTCGCTGACTGTTTTTCATCTAGGTTGTACAAGGCCAACTGACAATCAAGCGGACCATTTTTTAACTTGTAACGCTTAAAGCTTGCTAACTTTAACAAGCTCAATAGTTCAACACTGGCGGTAAAAATCGCCAACCGCCAACCGATAAACTGCTGTTTAACGATACCGCCAAGCAAGGCAAAGGTTTCAACAAGTTCTGGTAGCTCACCAATGCGTTCACCATAAGGCGGGTTAAATAACAACGTACCTTCACCTAACTCGGCATACCGATTAGTGAGTTTATTAGCGTCGCGACACTGAAAGTCGATATCTTGGGCAAAGCCAGCTTGTCGCGCATTGTACTGGGCGGTTTTGACAACTCGGCTGTCTAAATCACTGCCAAAGAGTTTAAGTGTTGTCCCTTCGCTCCTTTGTTTTAACTGATTTTGTTTAGACTTGTTTTCCCTTGATTGCGCCACAGCATCATCAAACACCTGCTGCCAGACACCTTGATCGTGTCCAAGCCATTGGCTAAAGCCCCAGCTTTCGCGATCAATACCAGGTGCTTGTTTATACGCCATCGCTGCCGCTTCGATTAACAAAGTGCCAGAACCACACATAGGATCAACCAAAGGTTTGCTGGTATCAGCTAACCAACCAGAGCGCATCACTAGCGCTGCTGCCAAGTTTTCTTTTAATGGTGCCGCACCTGAGTCTTTACGATAACCGCGTTGAAATAAGCCACGACCAGAAAAGTCCAAATAAAACGCGATCTCGCCTTTTAATAAACGCGCTTGAAAGCGAATATCGGGTGACGACTTATCAACATTAGGTCTGGCTAAACCTTTATCTCTAAAATGATCAACAATCGCATCTTTTACTGTTAATGCACCAAATTGGCTATTGCGTATACTTTGACTTTTGCCAACAAAATCGATGGCAAAATATTGGTCGCTGCTAAAAATATCTGACCAATCAATAGTGGCCGCTGCAGTAAATAACTGCTCTTTGTCTTGTCCTGGTGCACTTGCGATCTGCAACAACACTCGGCTTGCTAATCGAGTCCACAGGCACACTTTGTAGCCTAGCGCTAAATTGCCAGTAAAATAAACGCCTTCAGGCTTTTGTTGAATAGCTTGTGCGCCGATCGTTGCCAACTCTTCAGCCAATAAGCTTTCAATGCCTGGCGAAGTAAGGGCTAAAAATTGATACATGATAATTTGACTATAAGTCCAAATAAAATAATGGCGTGGATTATATACTCATTCCGACCCAATGTGCATGCTTGACCAGTAATAAATAAGAAGCCGTTTGGCTACTAGCTAGATAACGAATGATCTTATAAGCAAAAATAACATAGCTATACTTAAACTATAATCCTTGAACTATCCGGTTTGATCGACCAAATTAACTCACTCAATGATTTAGATGGAAAATTACAAATATTTTGATAGTAAAACGTTGCCAGCAGCAAGGTGTGCTGCTTTGTCAACCGACCTCTGGTGCTTTATTCAACAAAATAGCGGGGATAAGCAAAAAACTGTCCAATAATCCTGCAAACAGTAAAAAAAACAAGAAAAGCGCTTGCATTATTAATTCGCTATCTCTATCATACGCCTCGCTTTCAAGGCAGTGCTAAAACACTACCGAGAATTATCTGGCGCGGGATGGAGCAGCCTGGTAGCTCGTCGGGCTCATAACCCGAAGGTCGTCGGTTCAAATCCGGCTCCCGCAACCAATTCTGGATAGTTAAAAGCTTAGATTCTTACAACACGAATTAAAACTGTTGTGGCTTAACTTCTCAATGAAGTCATCCGGACGCGGGATGGAGCAGCCTGGTAGCTCGTCGGGCTCATAACCCGAAGGTCGTCGGTTCAAATCCGGCTCCCGCAACCAATTAAGACAAGCCAAAAACAAGGTCGTCGGTTCGCTTATACTAAATACAGGCTCCCGAAACCAATTCTTGCAACACGAATTAAAACTGTTGTGGCTTAACTTCTCAATGAAGTCATCCGGACGCGGGATGGAGCAGCCTGGTAGCTCGTCGGGCTCATAACCCGAAGGTCGTCGGTTCAAATCCGGCTCCCGCAACCAATT
>NZ_JAGHQT010000031.1 GCF_017744155.1 Endozoicomonas sp. G2_1
GTTGTGGTACCACCTGAATCCATGCCGAACTCAGAAGTGAAACGCAACTGCGCCGATGGTAGTGTGGGAGGTCCCATGTGAGAGTAGGTCATCGCTAAGCGCTTATTAAGAAAAACCCGCAGCTAACGCTGCGGGTTTTTTACTTAAATACTTACTAAAATTAGCTTATTAGTTAGTGAATTAATTTTAGCAAGTACCAGTTTATGTTTAGCGACAATAGCGTTGTGGTCCCACCTGAATCCATGCCGAACTCAGAAGTGAAACGCAACTGCGCCGATGGTAGTGTGGGAGGTCCCATGTGAGAGTAGGTCATCGCTAGGCTTCTATTAAGAAAAACCCGCAGCTGACGCTGCGGGTTTTTTGCGTTTATAGCGACAGTAACACCTGAATCCATGCGCTTATTACCGTCACAGAATCTCAGAGGTGACCGCTCTTGAGCATCCATGCTCTCGTGGCATTAGTGCATCCATGTACTTCAAACACCACTGCGCCGAATTGAGAGTGTGTGGGTAGGTTGCTCTTTATGTGCGAGTAGGTCATCGCTAGGCTTTTTTGCATCTATATTCTCTAGCTATTGCCTCTCAAAAGGCTGTGAAAGTTGTTGATCTAAACGTTAATTTAAATCTGTCTTATCATCTCAGGCTTGCATGTGGTTATTCTTGCTTACCCAAACCCAAAGTGGCGATCCGATACTCTTAGTCAAATAGAACGTTAGTTAATCGATTGCTTTAAAGCAACTGTTGCACGGACTCAAAACTAGGTTAAGGGCGTTGTTGATTAAAGGAGGTAAAGGAGTGGAGCTTGAGATATTTAACAGGTGGTTTGTTCAGTATGGCGGTAGTTATACTATAGCCATGACCTCTCCCTATTTACTAGAGGCTTGAATAATTAACTTATGTGGTTGTCGTTATCGTTAACCAAACAGCAACTAGTTGTTATGTACGTAAAGTACTAGTGTGACAGGTTTCTTTATCTTGTCGCTTCTTCGTAGTCGTATCTACTTCAAAGTCGGGTTTAGCTTGGAAAAAAGCGAGTATTTGTTGAAGTTTATCGTTAAATAATGTCGCTAGTTCAAAGAGTTGATTGCCTTTACTGCTTGATGTCATCGGCATATATTCAGCAACTTCTTTACTGGCCAATTTGATAAAGGGACTATTTGGTGAGGTTGAATGTGGTTTGTTAAGCTCAATGCTTACTAATAGGTTATCGTTACCAAGATTTAACGTTGATAACTCGTACGAATACTCTTGGTTGATGCTTAGTTGGTAATCTGATTTCTTTATTTCAGCGCTTGCGTGGCTCATGCTTGCAAATAAAACAGCTACACTTATGCTTGCAACAAACAAAGGTTTTAATTTTACATTCATTTTGCCATCCTCGCGATTTTGCGACTATTGTTAGTAGACTGCAACAAATTACACATCTCTTCGTAATTGCTTACATTTTAACTATACCTGTCATATTCTGTAAAGGCTAATTTGTTTAGATAAACAGCAAATTTTATAGGACTAATCACATGATGAAGTTCAATCACTAGCCGCCCAAGCTTACAGAAAAGCCAAGGCCGTTCTATTTTGAGAACTGCCTTGGCTTTTTATGAGGGCATACATCCTTGTATTGGTTAGGAAGCGTAAAAATTAACTCGCTTTTTTCTGAATTCTGAATTGATGTAATAATGGCTCAGTGTAACCACTAGGCTGTTGAACACCTTGAAACACCAATTGGCAGGCTGCTTGGAACGCAATACTGGCACTGAAGTTGTCAGCCATTTTTTGGTATAGCGGGTCATGCTCATTTTGTTGATCAACGATCTTGGCCATTTTTTCCAGGCTTGAGATAACTTGCTCAGGGGTACAGACTTTGTGAAGTAACCAGTTAGCAATGTGTTGACTCGAGATACGCAAGGTCGCTCTATCTTCCATCAGGCCAACGTTGTTAATATCTGGTACTTTCGAACAACCAATGCCTTGGTCAATCCAGCGAACTACATAGCCCAGAATACCTTGGTTGTTATTGTCTAACTCTTTTTCGATTTGCTCAGTCGACCAATTAGTTTCTGCAGCAACAGGAATGGTAAGAATGTCATCAACCTTGGCAGGCTCGCGCTCAGCAAGTGACTTTTGTTGGTTGAAAACATCGATATCGTGATAGTGTAATGCGTGTAAAGTAGCCGCCGTTGGCGATGGTACCCAAGCCGTATTGGCGCCCGATTGAACATGGCCAACTTTAGCTTCCATCATACTTGCCATATCGTCTGGTACCGGCCACATACCTTTACCAATTTGTGCTTTACCACTTAGTCCACACGCTAGGCCGATATCAACGTTGTTGTTTTCGTACGCGCTGATCCACTTAGTATGCTTTATTTCATTCTTCGGTAAGATAGCACCTGCAAACATTGATGTGTGAATCTCATCACCTGTGCGATCTAGGAAACCAGTATTGATGAAAACAACGCGTTCACTCGCAGCTTTAATGCAAGCTTTTAAGTTTACGCTAGTGCGACGTTCTTCATCCATAATCCCCATTTTAATTGTGTTTGCAGCTAAGCCTAGTGATTGTTCTACTTTGGCAAATAAGGTATTAGCAAAAGCGACTTCATCTGGGCCGTGCATTTTGGGTTTTACAATGTAGATAGAACCTTTTGTACTGTTGCTTAACTTGTTCGTTTTGTTGACGTCTATGGTACCAATGAGTGATGTCACCATGGCATCTAAAATACCCTCGGGCACTTGGTTGCCGTGTTTGTCGATAATGGCATCATTTGTCATTAAATGACCAACGTTGCGAACGAACATTAGACTACGACCTTTTAAGCTCTGCTCTTGACCAGACACGGCAGTATAATGCTTGTCTTGTGCAAGTGTACGGGTAAAGGTTTCACTGCCTTTTTTAACGTCTTCACTCAGTGTACCTTTGATTAAACCCAACCAGTTTCGGTAAGCGATGATCTTATCGGCAGAATCAACGGCAGCAACGGAATCTTCACAGTCCATAATGGTTGTCAATGCCGCTTCGAGTAAAATATCACTAACACCCGCTGAGTCGTGCTTGGCAGATGGTTTGTCAGCGTCGAATTGAATTTCTATATGTAAGCCATTTTGTTTGAAAAGCAATGACGAAGGCTGCTCGACCGTTCCTGTGTAGCCAACAAATTGTTCTGATTGGAGCAAGGTTGTCACGGTATTGTCGTCAAGGGCAACCTTGAGTTGGTTATCAATAATTTGATAACTGGTCGCTTGACTATGTGAACCGCCAGCAAGAGGTAAATATTGATCTAAACGCTGACGTGCATATTCAATTACCTTGTTACCACGAGCAGGGTTATAGGGGCCTGATTTTTCACAGCCATTATCTTCAGCGATAATGTTACTACCATATAAGGCATCGTATAAACTGCCCCAGCGTGCATTAACCGCATTCAGCGCAAAACGAGCATTCATCACTGGCACAACAAGTTGCGGGCCCGCCATGGTGGCAATTTCAGGGTCGACGTTCTCTGTGCTGATGCTGAAATCATCAACTTCAGGCGCGAGATAACCTATCTCGGTTAGAAAAGCTTTGTAGGTATCAAAATCGGCATCTTTATTGGTTTGATGCCATTGATCAATTTGCTTTTGCAATGATTCACGAGTTTCGAGTAGTTCTAAGTTTTTTGGTGATAACTCAACAATGACATTCGAAAGTTCGCTCCAAAACTTGTCTGATGCGATTTGAGTCTCTGGTAACACTTCTTGTTCAATGAATTGATAGAATGATTGGCATATATTTAAGTCTGCAATTTCAATTCTAGCGGTCATAGTAAATACCTTAATGTAGCGCGTTCAATGGTTAGCAATGTAAGAACAAATAAACAAGGGTGCAATAGCCTGAACAGGCCGAAATTTTTTGATATTGCTATCGATGGCTGGTTGTTCTCATTTAGTTGTTGAAATATAACAACTTTTTGTGTTTTAGGGACAGGTGTCAGGCAATATTATAAAATTTGATAGCTATCATTCATAGGTTTAATGATAACTCGTTTTAGTATTAACTAAATCTATAATCGAGTGGGTGTTACAGTACGACGACTGGTTACATCATCATACTAAATGCAAGCGGTGCAATGATAGCCGTGAAAAAGGCGGTTAAAATCAGCGATAAAGAACTGTATGCGCCATGAGTTAAACTTTTTTTGGTGATTTCTGCAGTGCCCAATGCATGACTTGCGCAGCCAATGGCGAGTCCTTGAGCCCTCGCTGAATTAATACCGAGTAGACTTAACCACTTTGGTCCTAGTAATGCGCCAAATAAGCCCGCAAACATGATACCGACCGCGGTTATTGAGCTTAGTCCTTGGTATTGCTCACTGATCACCAGCGCAATGGGTGTCGTTACCGCTTTAAGAGAAAGCGATACCGCAATATCTGACCGCATTACAGTAACAAGCGCAATAAAGTAGGTACTGACAATGGCTAAAATGATACTGATGACGATAATAGCCGTGATTTGTTTTAGCTCATGCTTAATGGTATTGAGTTGTTGATAGAGCGGAAAACCAAGCGCGACAATTGCAGGTTCCAATAGATAAGTATAGATTTGCGTTGCTTGATAGTAGTCTTGATAGCTAATTTGCTGGCTCAAAAGTAGTGGAATGATTACCGATATACTCAATAGCATTGGGTTGAACAAAATCGCTTGGAGCTTGTTTTGCAAAGCGAAAAAAATGCGATAAATGCCAAGTGTTAACAGGCAGTAGATAGTTGCTTGCAGTAAAAAAGCTGGTTCAAAAATTGTCATTAAGTATCATCGCCAATAAATTTAACCGATAGATAAGCCACTAGCGTGATTAAAGCTAATGTTGTGCCCAGTAATATCAACAACATCATCAAGCCATGACTTTTCAATAACCCGACGTGACTCATTAAACCAACGCCGGCCGGCACAAAGCAAACACTCATATTTTTGACAATCCATTGAATACTGTCTTTTATACGGTTGGCATCAGCCCACTTTAAATGGAGCGCGAAAGCAAAAAACACCATGCCGTAGAGGCTTGCTGGCAGGATATCAACATAATGTGCGAGTAATTTCCCCAATAATAGACACGCGAGTATCCAGCTTAGGCTGTAAATAAAGTGTATGATTTTCGGCATAAGTTGTTTATCGGCATGATTGGTTTAAGAGTTCGGCGTAATAACGGTATATCCTACGTGTTTGTCTATTGATCGGATTTGGTATTAAAGCCTATTTTATATAAATTTGAACATATATACGTTTAAGCGCTCTGATCACTTAACTTGATGGTGAGCAGAGTAGAGTGAGCGTTTAAGCTTCACATTCATTGGCAACTTCCATCACTAAATGTCTAAACCAAATGTGGCTTGCATCGTGATGTAGCAGAGGACTCCAAATCATTTTGAGTTCTATTTCAGGGATCTCAAATGGCGGTTTTACTATTGTAAAGTTGCTATCGTTTTTGTGTAGTAACGCAGCTTTACTTGGTAGTGTTGCAATCAGACTATCTTCAAGCGCAAGCTGCATGGCGACGTGATAGTTGCGAGTAAATACCTTAATGTCACGTTTTTTGTCTAATCGTGCGAGTGCTTCGTCAACCCAGCCGAGCTTTTGTACGTCTTGTGGATCCATACCAACACCTACGCCAAAACCGGTCTTTGATACCCACACGTGTTTAGCAGATAGATAACTATTGAGATCAAAATTTTTCACTAACGGATTGTTAGCACTCAATAGGCAGGAAAAGGTATCTCGCCAAATTGCTTTTTGATGAAACGATTGTGGCAATTCGTCAAAGCGGTTGATCGCCATATCGATTTTACCCGCCTCAACATCGTGGAAGGTGACGTCACTTGGGGTCATAATATCAAGGGTAATATTCGGCGCAATGCTATTGAGTTTCTTGAGTAATCCAGGAATTAAGGTCGATGCTGCATAGTCGCTCGCCATGATTCTGAACACTCGAGTACTACTCGCTTCGTTAAATTCTTCTTCGCCTTGCAAAGCTTCCTCTAACTCGAGCAATATTTTTCTAATAATAGGCGCAAGGCTGCGTGCGCGCTCAGTAGGCACCATACCATCAGACGTTCTTACTAAAATCGGATCGTTGAACAGTGTTCTCAATCGCTTTAAACCATTACTCATGGCTGGTTGAGTAATATTGAGCTGACTAGCCGCTTTGGTAACGTTCTTTTCTCTTAATAATACATCCAAGTAGATAAGTAGATTGAGGTCGATCTTTGAAATATTCATCGATGAAATGCCTAACTCATAAAATATAAATTACATGGATAACGACTATAGTGAACTTATTTTGCGATGGCAAGTAACTTTGCTCTGTTTTAGTGCATAAACTCTATATTTTTTTTGTGAATGCTGTGAATATTTATTATAAATTTAGTAAATGTTTTTGCGGTGTCATATATTTTCAGCCACAAGAGTTTTGTTTTAAAAAATCTGAAATCCGTAGAGGGGAATACACATGACAACTTATCTTGGAGAAATCGATCAATTAGCTGGTACAGTTAATGCTCAAGGCGAATCTTGGTCAGCAATTAGCCCTGAATATGCAGCGCGCATGCGTGCTCAAAACCGCTTTAAAACGGGTTTAGATATCGCAAAATACACGGCTGCTATCATGCGTAAAGACATGGAAGCATATGACAAAGATCCAGCGCAATACACACAGTCATTAGGTTGTTGGCACGGTTTCATCGGTCAGCAGAAAATGATTTCAATCAAAAAACATTTTGAGAACACTGACCGTCGCTATTTATATCTTTCAGGTTGGATGGTTGCTGCTCTTCGTTCTGACTTTGGTCCTCTTCCTGACCAATCAATGCATGAGAAAACGTCAGTAGCTGGCTTAATTGAAGAGTTATACACTTTCTTACGCCAAGCTGATGCGCGTGAATTAGGCGGTCTGTTCCGCGAATTAGATGCAGCACGCGAAGCAGGTGACACTGCTAAAGCGGCTGAAATTCAAGATAAAGTTGATAACCATGTAACTCACGTTGTACCAATTATTGCTGATATTGATGCTGGTTTTGGTAATGCAGAAGCGACTTACTTGCTTGCTAAGCGCATGATTGAAGCTGGTGCTTGTTGTATTCAAATTGAAAACCAAGTGTCTGACGAAAAACAATGTGGTCACCAAGACGGTAAAGTAACCGTACCACATGAAGACTTTTTAGCTAAAATCCGCGCTGTTCGCTACGCGTTTTTAGAGCTTGGTGTTGACGACGGTGTTATTGTTGCTCGCACTGACTCGTTAGGTGCTGGCTTAACTAAGCAAATTGCTTACACCACTGAACCAGGTGATTTGGGTGACCAATACAACTCATTCCTTGATTGTGAAGAAGTTGATGTAGCGGATATGGCTAATGGTGATGTTGTTATCAATCGCGGTGGCAAGTTGCTTCGTCCTAAGCGTTTGCCGAGTAACTTATTCCAATTCCGTCAGGGTACTGGTGAAGATCGCTGTGTACTTGACTGTATCACCTCACTACAAAACGGCGCAGATCTATTGTGGATTGAAACTGAGAAGCCACACGTTGGTCAAATCGGTGGTATGGTAAACCGCATCCGTGAAGTTATCCCGAATGCTAAGCTTGTTTACAACAACTCACCATCGTTTAACTGGACGTTAAACTTCCGTCAGCAAGTATTTGATGCTTGGTCAGAAGAAGGCAAAGACGTATCAGCATATGAGCGTACTAACTTAATGAGCGCTGAATACGACGACAGTGAACTATCAGCAGCAGCAGATGAGAAGATTCGTACCTTCCAAGCGGATGCGGCGCGTGAAGCGGGTATTTTCCATCACTTAATCACATTGCCAACTTACCATACTGCTGCGTTATCTACCGATAACCTAGCGAAAGAGTACTTCGGTGAGCAAGGTATGTTAGGTTATGTTAAAGGTGTTCAACGCAAAGAAATCCGTCAAGGTATTGCTTGTGTTAAACACCAAAACATGGCTGGTTCTGACATCGGTGATGATCACAAAGAATACTTCGCTGGTGAAGCTGCGCTTAAAGCTGGTGGTAAAGACAACACTATGAACCAGTTTGGTTAATTAGCTGATTAAACAAACGTTTATAGCAATAAAAGAGGCTTGAAGTATACACTTCAAGCCTCTTTTATTTTACAGTGACCCGTCCTAAATAAGGTTGACACTTTTCAATCAATGAATTGGAGAGCATCATGAAATCAACCACTAAACGAACTCAAAAGGATTACTCACTCGCTTTTAAATTGTCGGTTGTCGAGCAAGTTGA
>NZ_JAGHQT010000032.1 GCF_017744155.1 Endozoicomonas sp. G2_1
AAAACCCGCAGCTAACACTGCGGGTTTTTTGTTTTTACGGCGATAGCAACACCTGAATCCATGCGCTTATACCGTCACAGATTCTCAGAAGTGACCGCTCTTGAGCATCCATGCTCTCGCGGCATTATTACATCCATGTACGTCAAACGCCACTGCGCCGAATTGAGAGTGTGTGGGTAGGTTGCTCTTTATGTGAGAGTAGGTCATCGCTAAGCTTCTATTAAGAGAAACCCGCAGCTAACGCTGCGGGTTTTTTGCGTTTGTGGCAAAAATATTATCTTATACTCTTGGGATACGACTAATCTTAGCTAAGCTTATTGTCTAGCTTAATATCGTGATAGTATTGGCGTTATTATTGTCGTGTTTATCTTTTCCTTATTATGAAGGTTTCCAATCACCAATCCTTATCCTGCTTTAATACCCTTGCGATAAACGCCATAGCACCAAAAATTATAGAGTTGGAATCGATATCTGACTTGTCATTAGTTGATGACATTGATCTCAAAAGCGCCTATGTATTAGGTGAAGGAAGTAATACGCTTTTTGTCGATACTCAAACGCCAGTTATTATTAAGCCTGCTTTTACCGGAATTGAGCTGAACGAGCATGAAGAGTATACCGAGCTAGAGGTTAAAGCTGGTGAAAATTGGCATCAACTGGTGTTAACTACTATTGATAAAGGCCTTGGCGGTTTAGAAAACCTAGCCCTTATTCCAGGCAGTGTTGGCGCGGCACCGGTGCAAAACATAGGTGCTTATGGCGTCGAGTTTTCTGATTTTTGTCGTTACGTAAAGTGGTTTGATTTTACCACTAAGCAAGTTGTCAAAATATCTAACCGTGATTGCCAATTTGGCTATCGCGATAGTATCTTCAAACGATCACTCAAAGACAAAGGATTAATAGTGTCGGTTGGTTTGATCTTATCCAAGCGATGGCAGCCGAAGCTTACATATGCTGGTTTGGATGATTTAGACAAAACATCAAGCGCAAAGACCATTATGGATAGAGTCATTGAAATTAGGAGCGCAAAGTTACCTAATCCTAATCACTTAGCGAATGCGGGCAGTTTTTTCAAGAATCCCGTTGTTGACTCTTCGGTGCTTAGTGAGCTCGAACGTAAATACGATAATGTGCCAAACTACCCAATATCCGATACTGAAGTGAAGCTTGCTGCCGCTTGGCTCATCGACAAATCCGGGTTAAAAGGATATCGCTTAGGCGACGCAGCCACCCACGAAAAACAAGCATTAGTGATAGTTAACCACGGCAATGCCAGTGGTAAAGACATTGTCGACTTAGCGAGTTATATCAAAACTACTGTTTTTCAGCATTTTGGTGTCATGCTAGAACACGAAGTACGTTTTATTGCCAAAGATGGTGAAACTTCGTTAGTACAACTTGAGCGAGAGCAAACTAATGACTAAAACGTCGAATCAGCCGAGAGATAATGGTATTAATCAGACCAAGCAATTATTGATTAACGCACTTGCATCAGGTGATTTTGTCTCAGGTCAGCAAATGGCTGAACAATGCCAGTTGTCTCGATCGGCAATTGCTAAGCATATTAACTCGCTGGCAGAAGTGGGGTTAGATATTTATCGCGTATCTGGTAAAGGTTATAAACTGTCAACACCTTTAGATTTACTCAATCGAGATAAAATCAACCAATACTTGCCCGATAGCCGCCAACATTCAGTTGACGTACATACCATTATTGAATCTACCAATGATTATTTACTGGGACAGGTTAGACAGCAGATAACACCTAATCAAGTTTGTTTGGCGGAGTATCAAAGTGCAGGTCGCGGTCGCCGAGGTCGGCAGTGGATCTCACCATTTGCCAGTAATATTTATTTGTCTATGTATTGGCATTTGGAACAAGGAATGTCAGAAGCTATGGGACTCAATATTGTCTCTGCGTTAGCAATAAGCGATGCAATTAATGAGTTGTATCAGCTTGATGTGCAATTAAAATGGCCAAACGATGTCTATATCAATGGAAAAAAATTAGCGGGTATCTTGATTGATTTAGAAGGGCAGCCATTAGAAGACTGTCACTGTGTTATTGGTATCGGTGTTAATGTCGCTATGCCCGAAAGCCAAGCGCAGCAAATTGATCAACCTTGGGCTGATCTAAGCAGCAGCGTTGCGAGTAACATTAATCGTAACCAACTCGCCGCAACCTTGATCAAGCGCTTATCTACTAGGTTGCAGCAACACAAAGAGCAAGGCCTAGAAACTATGCTTGAGGCTTGGCATCAAAGAGATATGTATTTAGATCAAGAAGTGAAAATTATTACAGGTAGTAAAGAAACAATAGGCATTAGCCGAGGGATTAATCAGCAAGGTGCGTTACTTTTACTTCAAGGTCAAAAAGTCACACCTATTTACGGTGGTGAGGTGAGTTTACGAGGACTAAATGCAACTGCTAATTGATATTGGAAACACGCGAACCAAATATATCTATTTACATGACTTAAATCGCATAGCTGTGTCTAGCGTTGATAATACCGAGCTTAGTTATAATTCACTTGAATCTCTTTTTGCGCAAGCAACTGACATTGTTTTTGCCAGTGTTCAACAAGAGTTAGCTAAGTTACTTATTATGTGGGCACGAGAGCAGAAAATTAACTGCTTACAAGTTGAAACACAGCGTAACGCATTTAACGTTAACTGTGGTTATCCAAAGCCAGAGCAACTTGGTATTGATCGTTGGTTAGCGATTATTGGTGCTGCAACCTTATATCCACAGCAAAATGTGTTAATCGTCGATAGCGGCACGGCCACCACCTATGATTTGCTCGATAATACCGGCCAACACCAAGGGGGTTGGATTGTTCCCGGTATTGAATTAATGCGTGATAGCTTGAATCGACAAACCAGCCGAATAAACATCAGTGCGCAAATGCCAACTGATCAGTCATTTGGCAGAGATACTCAAAGTAACGTTAACCAAGGTTGTTGGTCATTAACCTATGGCGGCATCGCCTTTGCCATCGACCAAGCGCGACAATTGGGGATGAACTTAGATAAAATTGTCCTTACAGGTGGTAATGCAGAGGTGCTGTTAGGGTTCGCCAATAACGATTATCTCATCGAAAAACAGCTTGTTTTTGTTGGTTTAGCGCGTTTTTTTAATCACTCATGAGTAAAAAAACAGCAAACAAGTTAAAACGCCAGTTTTTTTTGTTTTTGTGCTTGCATGCAAGAAAACATTACTCTAGAATTCGCACCACTTAATGTAGTGCCGACTTAGCTCAGTTGGTAGAGCAACTGACTTGTAATCAGTAGGTCGCCAGTTCGACTCCGGCAGTCGGCACCATTAATACTCTACTAAGAGTAAAAAAATATTGGAGGGGTTCCCGAGTGGCCAAAGGGATCAGACTGTAAATCTGACGGCTCCGCCTTCGGTGGTTCGAATCCACCTCCCTCCACCATTTTTTATGCAGAGATAGTCTGATAGAAACGCGGACGTCGTATAGTGGTAATACCTTAGCCTTCCAAGCTAAAGCTGCGGGTTCGATTCCCGCCGTCCGCTCCATCTTTGTATCTTAGTGCTGATATAGCTCAGTTGGTAGAGCGCACCCTTGGTAAGGGTGAGGTCGGCAGTTCAAATCTGCCTATCAGCACCAGTTCCTAGACCCTTCTATCCTTTCTTATCTTCTTTATTTTATTTTTAATTTTATTTTCCCTTGAGGTATATAAAGTGGCTAAAGAAAAATTTGAACGTTCGAAACCGCACGTAAACGTTGGTACTATCGGACACGTTGACCACGGTAAAACAACGTTAACTGCTGCTATCTCTGCAGTATTAACTAAAACTTTCGGTGGTGA
>NZ_JAGHQT010000033.1 GCF_017744155.1 Endozoicomonas sp. G2_1
AACTTCAAGCAAAAGGTTAGTTAAACTGCTAACAAGCGCTTCAACGGGACAAATAAAGCTTAGCTCCCGTCGCTGCGCTCCTAATTTTAGCTAAGCTAATTATTTGCCCATTAAGCGGGCGTTATATACATCAAGGATATCGTGTTGCCATATAGATGTGGCTATTGTAAAAGCCCTAATAGAATCAAAGCTGATTTTTGGATTTCAAAAATTGATGCATTTGGCTTTATTTTTTTAAGTTTATTACTAACTGCTCCAGTATGGGCTATAACATCTTTGATTGAAGAGTATGACTTTATTTCTATCTTAATTGTTCTGATTACAATTTATTTAGCAGTATTAAGTAAACAATATAAAATAGTGGCAATATTAGCCATTGAGCTTCTTATAGATATAGTGCTTTATGAGCTAGGTTTATATTCATATAGTCTTTTAGTTGCTACTGCATTTTTAATAACCTTTATAAAAGTAGGTAGCAAAATATACGGTTTCTTCTTTTTGTGTGTTAATTATAAATTTAACTTTGAGTTAATTTGTAAGAAATGCGGTAAAGTTAGTAAGTCTCTAAAACTTCCAGCCCAGCCGTAAATGTATATAACAAGCCAATAAAGTGGGACTGCTAAAGCTTGGCTCGGTTCCGCTTCGCTACACAAGTATAGCCAAGCATTTATCAGCCCCTTATTGGGGCGTTATATGCCTAGGAGGGAATCGTGCATATTGCTATAAATTTTAAAACTTCTAAGTTCGATGTCTCAAAAGAGCGTGAAAACCCTATTAATCCTATTTTCGGTGAATCATTGTTAAAGTGGTTAAAGTCTGAAGTTGAATCAGATTTTGATATTTCTGAGCCAGATGCTGAAGACTGGGGTTGGTATAGCTATATTGACTGGAAAGGACGTCAATATATGCTTGGAGCCTCAACTTACTTTGAGGAAGGTGATGACCCAAAGTCAGAACTAGAGTGGATTCTCCAAATAGATAAAAGTCGCACTTTCATAGAAAAGCTCTTCGGAAAAGAAAAAATATCTAATTCAGATGAGTGTGTATTATATTTTAAATCTAAGTTAGAGTCGGAGCCTCAAATTGGCTTAATAAGTTTTGAGTAATTGGCATATAACAAGCCAATAAAATGGGACTGCTAAAGCTTGGCTCGGTTCCGCTTCGCTACACAGTTTAGCCAAGCATTATCAGCCCCTTATTGGGGCGTTAGAGTATTTTCATCATGATTCGATATATTCCTATAATTTTAATGTCTTGTTCTTTTGGTTCAATTGCATCATGGAATGAGCATTTCATAAAATATACGTGCTTGCCCACATTGGGCATTTTTCAAGTGGAAAGATTATCTGTGGAATCGCCAAATAATTTATATGGCTCTAATGGTATAAAACAAAATATCGTAGACAAATTAAAAAGTGAAAACTTATTTAGAATCGGCAGTGGGAAACATAATTTTCAATGTTCTATATCAAATCAGAAAGTATCTATAGACTTTATTCCTCAGAGTTTTCGTAATAATTGGGTTGGCGGAAAAATATCGATAAAGATTGAAGATAGGTATTTAGCAAAAGAATTAGATTTTTTTTCATCCGTACCAAGTTTAAGTAAATTAAAAATCAACTTTAATTCGTCCCATCCATTTATTCATTACTGGACTAATGTTTTATCTGAAAATGATTTATTTGGTTATGGTGAATCTCAGTTGTCGCTAACGAAGGACTCAATTATTACTCATAAAGATATCGTTGATAACCATAAAAAATCTTTGCAATAATACTCTAACAAGCCACTGAAGTGCGGGACTGCTAACAGTTTGCTCGGTTTCGCTCCGCTTCACCATTTTAGCAAACTGTATTCAGCCCCTTAGTGGGGCGTTATGTTTGAATTGAATATGAATCAAGAGTTAAAGAAAAAAGTAGATATCGTGGTTGGGTTAAGCCGGTTAGCTGGTGGCACGTTAATTATTATTGGAAGTATTTTAGTTTTTTTCTTTATACAAGCTGCATTAGATCCAAATGCAATAATTGAAATTAATGGAGTACCAACCAAAGATTTTAGTGACAAGCTTATTGCAGTCATTTTTAGTGCTTTATTTTTTGTTTTGGGGGTTGTTTTGTCTTTTGCCCCTAATAAAGCTCTCGACAAATTTGCGATTAAAATAATTAAGCTCTCAAGTTAGTTTCAAACATAACAAGCGCTTCAACGGGACAAATAAAGCTTAGCTCCCGTCGCTGCGCTCCTAATTTTAGCTAAGCTAATTATTTGCCCGTTAAGCGGGCGTTATGTGTTTCTTAAGGACTGAGTGTGAATTCAAATAATGTTTTAAAGTTAAATCATCACTCAACTTTAATTGCCGAATTAAATATCGTTAGCGTGGATCAACCTTGGTTAAATTGTGAATTCATCCCAAATGAGAACTTTGTAAAACATTCAGAATTCTTTAACAATTTTCAAAAGCAGTATTCCAGTGGCACAGTTCAAGATTTCGATAAGTTTTTTAGCCAGTTACAATCTGAAGGCTATACCTTAAAAAATGACGACTATGAATTAATTAGGTTTATTGTTCTCTGGCGTGGGTCGGAGTTTAATGTAAGATTACGCGGGCAACGTGTAAAAAACACATAACAAGCCAATAAAGCGGGACTGCTAAAGCTTGGCTCGGTTCCGCTTCGCTACACAAGTATAGCCAAGCTTTATCAGCCCCTTATTGGGGCGTTATATGCCTTAAGGAAGCTTGACTATGAATGAAGCTCGAATAGTTAAAAAATGGAAGTCGGTCGAGGCTCAGCTTAATTTAGCGGCAACATTGTTAGATGATCCAACTCTTTTCGTTTTAGCTGAGCAAGAATTTGCAGAGTACAGGTTTAACACTAGAGAATTAGAGTTGTTAGAAGCTTTTGAGAGATTAGAAAAAATTGCTAGAAATAGTGGCTGTAAAAGTGGCTTTTGGAGATCTTTCCAAAAGGTTTCTACAATATTAGGCTTCGATGAAAAAACAGAGCAGTTTGAAGAGGAATTTCATCGAGCTTTGTCAAAGAATATTAAACGGTAATCTGCATATAACAAGCGCTTCAACGGGACAAATAAAGCTTAGCTCCCGTCGTTGCGCTCCTAATTTTAGCTAAGCTAATTATTCGCCCGTTAAGCGGGCGTTATGTAATCTTGGTGACATGAAAAAATTCTTAGCTTTATTCTACTTCTCAATCGCTTTTTTTCATTTAGCTAGCTTTGCTGATCAGGTTGAGGTTGAAATTCATATTAAACTCTCTGAACGAGGTCTATTAAAACC
Organism: Endozoicomonas sp. G2_1; assembly: GCF_017744155.1. Taxonomy (GTDB): domain Bacteria; phylum Pseudomonadota; class Gammaproteobacteria; order Enterobacterales; family Alteromonadaceae; genus JAGHQT01. Next base: position 3,290 of record NZ_JAGHQT010000033.1, read on the forward strand.
AATTAAGCCTCAACCACCGATTGAGAACGTAATAACAAAAATTCAAACGCTCCTAGAGCAGCATAAAAAAGTCACCATTCTTGTTTCTGCAAACGTGGGGCAAGAAGCGGTAGTAAAAAGTACAAAAAATAAAATAATTGAGCAAACTAAACTAGATTTGAGTAACTTTAAAGTAATCTATTCAAGTTAAACCATTACATAACAAGCGCTTCAACGGGACAAATAAAGCTTAGCTCCCGTCGCTGCGCTCCTAAATTTTAGCTAAGCTAATTATTTGCCCGTTAAGCGGGCGTTATATGCCTAGAGGGAAAACGTGAGCAAAGTA
>NZ_JAGHQT010000034.1 GCF_017744155.1 Endozoicomonas sp. G2_1
ATTACATCATTGGCTATTACAGTCAGACTAGACCGCATCGTTATAACGCAGGTTTAAGTCCGAATGAATCAGAACAAAGGTATTGGAAACAATACAAAACCGTGGCCAATTTAACTTGACCACTACAGATCAAGGTTTTCTACTACAAGCCAGCTATTATTGGGAATTTCACCAAGTTCTACTTTCCTTATAAAATTACCAAGCGCACCATCAACACGCTTTTTTCCTTTAAATGCACTCACACCTTTATCGTAAAAAGTAACAAGCTCAAAGCCTTTTTCTTGTGCAACTTTCTCAGCTATTTTTAATTGACGTTGTTTAGTTGAACCGTCAGCTTGTCGATCACTTGACCAACGAACATATGAATATACTTGAACGTTATTAGACATTGTTATAACTCCGTTGTTTTTGAATTACGCTCAAGTTTGCCGAGGAAGACAAATCCTCGAACTTAGGACTTTTTTCGGTTATGAATAAAAGTCCTAAGTAAATTTGACTGGGTGAATTAATTGAAGAATTGTTGTATAATCGGCGCCCGAAATTTTCAGTGTCTCTGGTAGGGGCAAAATATAGGCAGAACGACGAAGCATGACAGTTAATACATTCGATCCGAAACAAACAACCACGATGGAAACACCTGCCAAAGTGATTGAAGAGCAGAGTAATGAGTTGTCTGCCAAAGTTAACAAAAACTCCGCTACAGACCAGAATGTATCTAGTGCTTCCCGTATTGGCTTCGTCTCTCTTGGTTGCCCAAAAAACCTCGTTGATTCTGAGCGTATTCTTACTCAATTGCGCACTGAAGGCTACGATGTTGTCAATAACTATGATGATGCCGAGCTAGTGATTGTTAACACTTGTGGTTTTATTGATTCAGCGGTACAAGAGTCACTTGATACTATTGGTGAAGCGCTCAGTGAGAATGGCAAGGTATTGGTAACTGGCTGCTTGGGTGCTAAAGAAGACGAAATTACCGAAATTCATCCCAATGTTTTGGGGGTTACTGGTCCACACGCGTACGAAGAAGTACTCAATCAAGTACACCAGCACGTTACTAAACCCAAGCACAACCCATTTATCGATCTGGTGCCTGATCAAGGGGTTAAACTCACGCCAAAGCACTACGCTTATTTGAAAATATCTGAAGGTTGTAATCACCGTTGTACTTTTTGCATTATTCCATCGATGCGTGGCGATTTAGACTCGCGTCCGGTTGGTGATGTTTTAGGTGAAGCAAAACGACTAGCCAACGCTGGCGTTAAAGAGTTGTTGGTTATTTCGCAAGATACCTCTGCTTACGGTGTTGATGTAAAACACAAAATGGACTTCTTTGATGGGATACCGGTAAAAACTCATATGAAGGCTTTGTGTCAAGAACTTGCTAAGCAAGGCATATGGGTGCGCTTGCATTATGTTTATCCATATCCGCATGTTGACGATATTATTCCACTGATGGCAAAAGGTGAAATACTGCCGTATTTAGATATTCCGTTTCAGCACGCCAACAAGCGCATTTTAAAGCTGATGAAACGCCCGGGCAGTTCCGATCGCGTTTTAGAACGGATTAAAAAGTGGCGAGAGATTTGTCCTGAGCTTGTTATTCGCTCTACGTTTATCGTTGGTTTCCCAGGAGAAACAGAAGAAGAGTTTGAAGAATTACTTGAGTTTTTACGCGAAGCCCAGCTTGATCGCGTTGGTTGTTTTAAATATTCACCCGTTGAAGGTGCAACCGCCAATGACTTACCGGACCATGTTCCTGAAGAGGTGATGGAAGACCGATTACAGCGTTTTATGGCTGTTCAAGCGGAAATTAGTGCGGCTAAGCTGCAAGCACGCATTGGCCAAGAGTACTTAATTTTAGTTGATGAAGTGAATGAGTTAGGTATTGTTGGGCGCTCGTATATGGATGCACCTGAAGTCGACGGTAAAGTGTATTTATCTGATGACTACGACGCCGAACCGGGTGACATGATTTGGGTACAAATCATTCATGCCGATGAGCATGACGTTTGGGGTGTTAGAGTAGACGACTAACACTTATCGCACATAGAAAATTAGTTTGCGTATTAGAAAGCGAGAGTATTTGGCAAAATACTCTCGTTTTTGTTTTTCGGGCGAAAGTGTCTCGCTATACTGAGGTCTTATTTGATAACTTGCAGTAAGATATTTACATCAATAACAACAAGGAAACAACAATGTCGATTCTCTACGGTGCTCCACCTTCACCATTTGTACGCAAAGTCATGTTAGCCCACGCTTTTAAATCACTGCCTTACCAACTTAAGATTGTTCCACCGGGCAGTGATGATGAAGGCTTTAAAGCAGCAAGCCCGCTTGGCAAAATACCCGCTTACCAAACTGATAAAGGCACCGGTTTTGCTGATTCATCAGTGATTATTGCTTATATTGAAAAAACATCGACAGATGTTGCTTTATACCCAAGCGATGCCGAAGACTACGCGATGGCGTTGTGGTACGAAGAGTACAGCGATACAAAAATGATGGAAGCATTTGGTGCCTTGTATTTTGAACGGGTTGTTGGGCCAAAGTTTTTTAATCACACGACCGATGACGAACGAGTTGAATTGGCAATTAGCAAGTTGATTCCGACGGTTCTTGATTATTTAGAGAGCCAAATAACGGCAGACGAGTGGTTAGTGGCAGATCAGTTTTCTTCTGCTGATGTTGCTGTTGGCGCACAATTAGTTGGGCTTATTCACGCAGATTACCAAATTGATGCGCAAAAATGGCCTAAGTTAAGCGCATATAATGAGCGTTTTATCAGTCATGAGCTAGTGCAAGCTCAGGTTCAAACCGAACTTGGTATGCTAAATCACAGCTAACACAATAACTCTGATTAGAGGGCAGTTGTGCGATTAAAAAAGCGCCCGTTGATAACTGAACAACGGGCGCTTTTTTACGTTTGTTTGACCCGTCCTAAATAAGGTTGACACTTTTCAATCAATGAATTGGAGAGTGCCATGAAATCAACCACTAAACGAACTCAAAAGGATTACTCACTCGCTTTTAAATTGTCGGTTGTCGAGCAAGTTG
>NZ_JAGHQT010000035.1 GCF_017744155.1 Endozoicomonas sp. G2_1
TCAGCACACAAAACCACTTGGGTGTTGTATGGTTAAGCCTCACGGGCAATTAGTATCAGTTAGCTCAAGGCCTCACAACCCTTACACACCTGACCTATCAACGTCGTAGTCTCCAACGACCCTTTAGGGGACTTAAAGTCCCAGTGAGAACTCATCTTAAAGCCTGCTTCCCGCTTAGATGCTTTCAGCGGTTATCAGTTCCGAACGTAGCTACCCGGCAATGCGTCTGGCGACACAACCGGAACACCAGAGGTTCGTCCACTCCGGTCCTCTCGTACTAGGAGCAGCCCTCTTCAATTCTCAAACGCCCACGGCAGATAGGGACCGAACTGTCTCACGACGTTCTAAACCCAGCTCGCGTACCACTTTAAATGGCGAACAGCCATACCCTTGGGACCGACTTCAGCCCCAGGATGTGATGAGCCGACATCGAGGTGCCAAACACCGCCGTCGATATGAACTCTTGGGCGGTATCAGCCTGTTATCCCCGGAGTACCTTTTATCCGTTGAGCGATGGCCCTTCCATACAGAACCACCGGATCACTATGACCTGCTTTCGCACCTGCTCGACGTGTCTGTCTCGCAGTTAAGCTGGCTTATGCCATTGCACTAACCGTACGATGTCCGACCGTACTTAGCCAACCTTCGTGCTCCTCCGTTACGCTTTGGGAGGAGACCGCCCCAGTCAAACTACCCACCAGACAGTGTCCCCAGCCCAGCTAATGGGCCTAGGTTAGAACATCACGCATACAAGGGTGGTATTTCAAGGATGGCTCCACACACACTGGCGTGCATGCTTCAAAGCCTCCCACCTATCCTACACATGTAGGAGCAATGTTCACTGTCAAGCTATAGTAAAGGTTCACGGGGTCTTTCCGTCTAGCCGCGGGTATACGGCATCTTAACCGCAATTTCAATTTCACTGAGTCTCGGGTGGAGACAGTGTGGCCATGATTACGCCATTCGTGCAGGTCGGAACTTACCCGACAAGGAATTTCGCTACCTTAGGACCGTTATAGTTACGGCCGCCGTTTACCGGGGCTTCGATCATGAGCTTCGCAGAGCTAACCCAATCAATTAACCTTCCGGCACCGGGCAGGCGTCACACCGTATACGTCATCTTTCGATTTTGCACAGTGCTGTGTTTTTAATAAACAGTTCCAGCCACCTGGTTACTTCGACCGACCTGTGCTTACACCGCAAGGGTTTAACACTAGCCGGCGTACCTTCTCCCGAAGTTACGGTACTATTTTGCCTAGTTCCTTCACCCGAGTTCTCTCAAGCGCCTTAGTATTCTCTACCTAACCACCTGTGTCGGTTTGGGGTACGGTTCCTTTATATCTATGCTTAGAAGCTTTTCCTGGAAGTATGGCATCAATGACTTCTACGCCGTAGCGTATCGTCTCGTGTCTCAGCCTTAGGAAACCGGATTTACCTAATTTCCCAGCCTACGCACTTTCACATGGACAACCAACGCCATGCTCACCTAGCCTGCTCCGTCCCTCCATCGCAATATAAAGAAGTACAGAAATATTAATCTGTTTCCCATCGATTACACCTCTCGGTCTCACCTTAGGGGCCGACTTACCCTGCCCTGATTAACATGGGACAGGAAACCTTGGTCTTTCGGCGAGGGGGTTTTTCACCCCCTTTATCGTTACTCATGTCAGCATTCGCACTTCTGATACCTCCAGCATGCTTTACAACACACCTTCAACGGCTTACAGAACGCTCCCCTACCACTCAAACTTAGTTTGAATCCGCAGCTTCGGTGCATAGTTTAGCCCCGTTACATCTTCCGCGCAGACCGACTCGACTAGTGAGCTATTACGCTTTCTTTAAAGGATGGCTGCTTCTAAGCCAACCTCCTAGCTGTCTGGGCCTTTCCACATCGTTTCCCACTTAACTATGACTTTGGGACCTTAGCTGGCGGTCTGGGTTGTTTCCCTCTCCACGACGGACGTTAGCACCCACCGTGTGTCTCCCGGATATCACTCATCGGTATTCGGAGTTTGCAAAGGGTTGGTAAGTCGGGATGACCCCCTAGCCTTAACAGTGCTCTACCCCCAATGGTGTTCGTCCGAGGCTCTACCTAAATAGATTTCGGGGAGAACCAGCTATCTCCCGGCTTGATTAGCCTTTCACTCCGACCCACAGGTCATCACCGCATTTTTCAACATACGTGTGTTCGGTCCTCCAGTTGATGTTACTCAACCTTCAACCTGCCCATGGGTAGATCGCCGGGTTTCGGGTCTATACCTAGCAACTGTACGCGCAGTTAACACTCGCTTTCGCTACGGCTCCCCTAATCGGTTAACCTTGCTACTAAATATAAGTCGCTGACCCATTATACAAAAGGTACGCAGTCACCCGAAGGCTTCCACTGCTTGTACGTATACGGTTTCAGGTTCTATTTCACTCCCCTCACAGGGGTTCTTTTCGCCTTTCCCTCACGGTACTGGTTCACTATCGGTCAGTTAGGAGTATTTAGCCTTGGAGGATGGTCCCCCCATATTCAGACAAGATTTCACGTGTCCCGTCCTACTCGATTTCACAAACGCTTTGTTGTCGTGTACGGGGCTATCACCCTGTATCGCTGGCCTTTCCAGACCATTCCACTAACGCTGCGCCGCTTAAGGGCTAATTCCCGTTCGCTCGCCGCTACTAAGGAAATCTCGGTTGATTTCTTTTCCTCGGGGTACTTAGATGTTTCAGTTCTCCCGGTTCGCCTCTTTATCCTATGTATTCAGATAAAGATACTTGCTTATGCAAGTGGGTTTCCCCATTCAGAGATTCTAGGCTATAACGGTTTTTATCACCTTACCTAGACTTATCGCAGATTAACACGTCTTTCATCGCCTCTAACTGCCAAGGCATCCACCATATACGCTTAGTCACTTAACCATACAACCCCAAGCGGTCTTATAAAAAGAACGTCTTAAGTGTTTGGGAGACAAATCCCAAACTAAATGTATG
>NZ_JAGHQT010000036.1 GCF_017744155.1 Endozoicomonas sp. G2_1
TAAATTGTACCGCTAAACTAACCACATCAAAGAACGGCAACAAGTGCTAATTTTTAATTCTACAGCCAAACCACAAAACTATTTTTACTAGAATAGTGGTGGCAAAGCTAACGCCCGCTTAATGGGCTGATAAATGCTTGGCTAAACTGTGTAGCGAAGCGAAACCGAGCCAAACTTTAGCAGTCCCACCTTGAACAGCTTGTTATATTTTTATTGCAACAAAACTAAGGCTTCATATGTTTTACCATCTGGCTTCACTAAAGTTAAGGTTACAGTCTCACCAACATTTTTTTGCAACATACCTTTAGCTTTTGAAGCAGAACAACCCGGTATTTTACAGCCATCAATTGCAACTAGTTCATGACCTATTTCTATGCCTTCTTTTTCTGCTGATGAACCTTCAACAACAGGTTTTATTATTGCTTTTTTAACTTCAGGACTAAAAAAACCAGATACAGTTACGTCCAGTTTAAACCCTTTTTCTCCATGTTCATCAGCATAAGAACACAAAGAAATGATAGTTAATAAAATAGAGATTACAGCTTTCATAGTGGATTTCATCCTTAAAATATAACGCCCGCTTAACGGGCAAATAATTAGCTTAGCTAAAATTAGAAGCGTAGCGACGGGAGCTAAGCTTTATTTGTCCCGTTGAAGCGCTTGTTAGTGTGTAAGTTTCGAGACTGTATTAACTGCTGTAGTGTAATTCATATCACCTTTTCGAATAAAATAACCATACCAATTATTTTCATATTCATTTACAAAAACTAAAACGTGATTTTTTACATCGGCACTTCCTGAACCACAACCACTAAAGAAAACCTTTTTAGGCGGCTCATTCCCTTTATAAGTTTTGATTGGTAACAGTCTGAATTCAATAGTTTCACCAACCATAATAGGAAGCTGAACTTCATCATTATCAGCATTGTTTTTGAAACGGTTAATCAATGCTTTTTCGAAACTTGGATAATACTCGCCAGTTATAACAGCTTCAAACACATAAGAGGAATTTTCATAATGCGACTGAATACTTTTAGCTGCGTATCTGCAAGCTAAAGTTTGTGGGCTAAAAATGATGAAAAAGGCAAATATACTTAAATATTTCATATGCACACTAACGCCCCAATAAGGGGCTGATAAATGCTTGGCTAAACTTGTGAAGTGAAGCGAAGCGAAACCGAGCCAAGCTTTAGCAGTCCCGCTTTATTGGCTTGTTATAACTCAGGCCACTCGTCCCCAGGTTGTCTTGCGGTATAGTCAAAATTCAACTCTGTACCAAAAGGCTCTACAGGCAACTCTGATTGGTTGATTGATATTTTGAGATTATTTAAATTTTGAAGCTCACTTAAATATGCCAAAGTATCATGAACCCCACTAGATTTAGCATCATTTACCAAATCAGCAATAACATTCCTCTGTTCCGTGGATAAACTTGATAAAACTTTGTTGATCGCTTCGTTTTCAGCTGTATTTGGAAACTGGCCTTTCTTAACCCACTCAGCTTTGGTTGAACTGCTTCGCTCAACTAATTCGTCAATCAATGATTTGTATTCGTCCATTGAACCCATGCGCATTCCTAAAGAGAGTTATAACGCCCCAATAAGGGGCTAATAATGCTTGGCTATACTTGTGAAGCGAAGCGAAACCGAGCCAAGCTTTAGCAGTCCCACTTTAACAGCTTGTTAGCTGTATATTGGCACAATATTGAAACTTGGATGCCTTCCGTCATCTTGTTTTTTGACTACTTTATATTCAGAACATCCAACATTACCAAAAGCATCTGTATAGTTTAATTTAAAAATAGCTTCCTCTGGTGCGCCGCCATCTTCAAATTTAAACTCTAAACGTATGTCGCGATTAGTTTCCCATGCGGGAACCTCAGAGGGATGGAGAGAGTCCATAACAACATTCGAAGTGATAGCCACATGTGTTGAGGTGCTACCCGTATTTTTGATTGTCGTAAAAAACTTACTTTTACCAGCGCTATGTGAACCACCAACCCCATGAAATATAAAGTTAGGTTTAGCTGCTTTTGATTGCCTTTCTCGTTCTATGTTCAGTGCTTCGCGTTCCGCTTCTACTTGGGATCTTGTTACTTCAACTAGTTCACGTTGCTGCTCAACAGAGTTATTTAACTCCGTAGCTTGCAACTCTAGGGCTTTTGTACTCTGTTGTAACTCTTTACCTTGTTGAAGAAAGCCTAAAATCAACCATAAAAATGCAACAGGGCCAAATATTCCAGCGAAAAAGTCACCAACTTCATTCAGAGGCATTGTGAATAGCTGATTTAACCTTCCATCTAGGATTAGCAAAATTCCTACAACGTAAATCAAGGTTAAAATTAATCCGACGATGGTTAAGATTCGATTCATACTTTCCTATACAGCTAACGCCCGCTTAACGGGCAAATAATTAGCTTAGCTAAAATTAGGAGCGCAGCGACGGGAGCGAAGCTTTATTTGTCCCGTTAAAGCGCTTGTTATACGAATATTACGCATTACTGGAAAATAATACCTGCCGCCACAACCACAATAAACAATATAACAACCAATGCTAGCAAATTACCTATACAAGCTAACGGTTTAGGCAATTTAGTGAAAGAGCCTAACTCCCATTTAGATAGAGTACCTTTATTTTTGAGGAATTCCTCTTTTTGAGAATCAGAAATATTGCTCCATTCACGATTAAATTTTTTAGATGCACGAACACCTGAAAGCACTTTATAACCGAAAAAAGCTATTAATAAAATTAAAAGAATAGCTTCCAATATTTCAGTTAACTCCATAATTCCCTATTCGTATAACGCCCCAATAAGGGGCTGATAATGCTTGGCTAAACTGTGAAGCGAAGCGGAACCGAGCCAAGCTTTAGCAGTCCCAACTTTATTGGCTTGTTATGTGTAATTACAGCAATTACTTTTTAT
>NZ_JAGHQT010000038.1 GCF_017744155.1 Endozoicomonas sp. G2_1
TGTAGTGGTCAAGTTAAATTGGCCACGGTTTTGTATTGTTTCCAATACCTTTGTTCTGATTCATTCGGACTTAAACCTGCGTTATAACGATGCGGTCTAGTCTGACTGTAATAGCCAATGATGTAATCAGTAATCTCTTTTTTAGCTTGCGCAAAATTACAATAACCCGTTGTTGGTATCCATTCAGTTTTTAAACTTCTAAAGAAGCGCTCCATTGGCGCATTGTCCCAACAGTTACCACGTTGGCTCATACTCTGCGTTATCTGATAACGCCAGATAGTTTGTCTAAATTTACGACTTGTATAATGGCTACCTTGATCTGAGTGAAATATCACATCAGAAGGCTTACCTCGGCTTTCATAAGCCATCATTAAAGCTTTACTCGTTAATGCGCTATCAGGCGATAACGACATTGACCAGCCAACAGGCTTACGAGCAAATAAGTTGATAACAACGGCTAAATAAGCCCAACGATTACCAACCCATACATAAGTGACATCACCGCACCAAACGGTATTTGGCTCAATAACATCAAACTGCCTATCAAGTAGATTCGGTATCTCAACATGCTCTTTAGCACCTTTTTTATAGCTATGCTGAGGCATTTGACAGCTAACGAGTTCAAGCTCTCGCATCAGCTTGGTTGCGCGATAACGGCTTAAATCAAATCCTCGGTTAGTTGCTATATCTGCTATGGTTCTAGCACCTACCGACCCGTTACTCTCTCGGTGAATTTGCTTAACTTCACTAAGCAAACGAAGCTTATCTGCTGAAATTGATTTATCCCTGAGATGCCAATATTTATAGCTACTGCGGTGAACCTCAAACACCTCGCATAACATTTTTATGCTGTACTTCGCCTTATTGCTCTGATTGAGTGTTTCGATTAATTCGAATTGTTCAGGGAGTCTGACATCAACAGAGCGGTAGCCTTTTTTAGAATTTTCTTTTCTAATTCAATACGTTATATCTTTTTCTTTAACTCACGAATTTCTATTTGTTCAGGCGTCATTGGTGACGCTTTAGGTACTTTACCAGCACGTTCTTCTTTTAGCTGTTTAACCCATTTACTTATCGTTGAGTAACCAACGCCCATTGCATTAGCTGCTTCTGCATGAGTGTAACCATTGTCGACCACTAATTGAGCAGTTTCTAATTTAAACTCAGGGGCGTAATTCGGTTTTTTCTTCTTTGCCATTTGTCTCACCTAAATAGTTCTGAGATGAATAATAACATCTCTAATTAGGTGGCCAAATTCACTATGCCACTACAG
>NZ_JAGHQT010000039.1 GCF_017744155.1 Endozoicomonas sp. G2_1
AATTAGTCGATGATTTTAGAAACAACACCAGCACCTACCGTGCGACCACCTTCACGAATCGCGAAGCGTAAACCTTCGTCCATCGCGATTGGGTTGATTAGCTCAACAACAAACTTCAAGTTGTCGCCAGGCATGACCATTTCTACACCTTCAGGAAGCTCTACAGCACCTGTGATGTCAGTTGTACGGAAGTAGAACTGTGGACGGTAGCCTTTGAAGAATGGCGTGTGACGACCACCTTCGTCTTTAGTAAGAACGTATACTTCTGATTCGAACTTAGTGTGTGGAGTAATTGAACCAGGCTTAGCTAGTACTTGACCACGTTGTACTTCGTCACGCTTAGTACCACGTAAAAGGATACCACAGTTCTCACCTGCACGACCTTCGTCAAGCAGCTTACGGAACATCTCAACACCCGTACAAGTAGTAGTTGTAGTCTCTTTGATACCAACGATTTCTACGTCGTCACCTACAGTGATGATACCGCGCTCAACACGACCTGTTACTACAGTACCACGACCTTGGATTGAGAATACGTCTTCGATTGGTAAGATGAAGTCACCGTCGATTGCACGCTCTGGCTCTGGAATGTAAGTGTCTAAGTGGTTAGCAAGCTCAAGTACTTTCTCTTCCCACTGTGCTTCACCGTTAAGAGCACCTAACGCTGAACCTTGTACGATTGGTAAGTCATCACCTGGGAAATCGTACTCAGAAAGAAGTTCACGTACTTCCATCTCTACAAGCTCAAGTAGCTCTTCGTCGTCTACCATGTCACACTTGTTTAAGAATACGATGATGTAAGGTACACCAACCTGACGAGATAAAAGGATGTGCTCACGTGTTTGTGGCATAGGGCCGTCAGTTGCAGCACATACTAAGATAGCACCGTCCATTTGAGCAGCACCAGTAATCATGTTTTTAACGTAATCGGCGTGACCAGGACAGTCTACGTGTGCGTAGTGACGTGTTTCTGTGTCGTACTCGATGTGAGAAGTATTGATAGTAATACCACGCTCACGCTCTTCTGGAGCGTTATCGATTTGTGCGAAATCTTTTGTCTCACCACCGAAAGTTTTAGTTAATACTGCAGAGATAGCAGCAGTTAACGTTGTTTTACCGTGGTCAACGTG
>NZ_JAGHQT010000003.1 GCF_017744155.1 Endozoicomonas sp. G2_1
CTAAAGGGTCGTTGGAGACTACGACGTTGATAGGTCAGGTGTGTAAGGGTTGTGAGGCCTTGAGCTAACTGATACTAATTGCCCGTGAGGCTTAACCATACAACACCCAAGTGGTTTTGTGTGCTGACAAACAAATTGCAAAAGCACATCACGTACTCAACGTGATACTTGAATAAGATATATAAGACGTTTTCCAAGATTGTAACTGTTTATGCTTAGCGACAATAGCGTTGTGGTACCACCTGAATCCATGCCGAACTCAGAAGTGAAACGCAACTGCGCCGATGGTAGTGTGGGAGGTCCCATGTGAGAGTAGGTCATCGCTAAGCTTCTATTCTAAAGCCCAGTGTTATTACTGGGCTTTTCCCTGTTTTGGAGGGGTTCCCGAGTGGCCAAAGGGATCAGACTGTAAATCTGACGGCTCCGCCTTCGGTGGTTCGAATCCACCTCCCTCCACCATCATACTAAAAGCCGCCTAATGGGCGGCTTTTTTGTATCTAAATCCAAGCAAAAAATCTTTAGCTAATGATCGACTGTTATGTATTATTGAGTCGTATTAGTGTGATGTACCACTAATCAACTTTCTTCTTGTACTTCGTTGAGGCTTATGTATTTGGTTTTTAGCTTTTGAAAGCGATCAAGAGAATAGTGCTTTGCGGATAGCTGTTCAAATTCGGTGATTAGAGATTTACTTTGAATCAAGTCTTGGGCACGTGCTTGCGCTTGTTCTTGAGCTACAAGAAGCACTTGTAGCAGGTTCATTTTAATTCCATTGTGATCAGGGAACATTGACAATACTTTGTTGAGTTCATCAATTGCTTGCTCATAGCGCTTACTTTGATAGTGAGCCATAGCAACTTTGACTGATTCTTGTGCTTGCGTGACCGCTGAGCTGATTTTGTTACCAGCACATTGATCTATTTGTTCGAGAAGCTTTTTATCTTCTGGGTTATTTTGCGCTAAGGTGGTAAGTAGCTCAGTAGCCGTGTCTTTTCGATCTAAGTTTATCAGTGATTTAGATATTTCGATGGTACCGTTTGCCGAAAGGTCATGGCGTAGGGTCTCAAGTAACTTTTCGGCTCTACGGGTCGTGTTGTTGGCAGTAGTGTGCTCTTTAGTCTTTACCTGCAGAGAAGCGGTGAGCAAGTGACCTCGAATGATTAACTCTTCCTGATTGAACTCTTTTGCCATGATATGTAGTGCCTGATAGGCTTGATTGGCAAGTTTCTTGGCTTCTTGGCTTGGCAGTTTGTTAAACAGTTCTAATAATGAGGTCGCAAACAGTAAAGCGTTTTCAGGTTTGTGATGAACTGAGTTAAGTGCCAATTCATTAGTTTGTTTAAACGCATCAGTTGCTTTTTCGTAGTTTTCATTTTCTAAACACAGTAAGGCGTAGTTTTTTAGACGGCCGACTGACCTGGGAGAAACTACCAAGCCTTGTTCTAAGGTTTGTTCTGCTTTCTTTTTTTCACCTTTGAGTTGATATGCTTTTGCTAACCAGTCGTAGGCTTTAAGGTAACGTGGTGTCTTTTCAATGATACTGTCAAAATGTTCGATTGCCGACTGATAGTTTTCTTGTGCAAGCGCGATTTTTCCAAGACCAATAGCAGCCCACTGACAGTTTGGCTTATCCTTATAACCTTGATAAATTTCCTCAGCTTTTTGATACTGCTTAAGCTCAAAATATTGCCTAGAGATAATACCTAAACACTCGTTGCGATAATGTGGGTATTTCTCAATAACACTTTGACAAAGTTCAATCGCTTTATCGTGTTGTTCGTTGTCGAGCGCTCTGTAGACGTTATTCATTGCCTGTTTTTTGGCAAGCGATCTATCTAGTCTTCGCTTTAAATCTTTTAGAGTAAAGGGTTTGGTTAAGTACTCATCAGGTTTGTGCTCTAACGCGGCTAATACCATCGCCTGCGATATCTCAGCGGTAATGATGATGACAATAGCTTGTTGCTTAACGAGGTTTTTTACTCGCAACTCTTCAAGCAATTGCTGACCGTTTTTCTGTTTTTCTCCGAGATCGTAGCCGAGTAAAATCACGTCATAACGAACATCTTGGCAGAAGGACAAGGCATCTCTTACATACGCCGTTATATCGACCCTGACATCGCCAAGGTTATAGGCAAACTGTTTGAGGCTGTCTCTGGACTGTTTGATAGTGTCGACAATCAGAAATCGGTAATTTGCGTAATCCATACTCGCACTTGATTTGAGAAAATAACAGGCTAGCTTTGTTCTAGCATCGGTTTTAGCTGAGCTATCTTAGCAAGTTTAATGGTGAATAACAGTTTTAGACGATTAAATAACTGTAAGTTGAACCAGAAACAACTTACATGGTGTGGGTCGATTAAATTACGAAGATTGCGGTAGGCTGCACTTTTGCTCGCGCACATCTATGCGTATAATTACTTGGAATGACAATAAGGTTAAGTGAACAAAGGATCGATATGACTGTACGTAAATACGTAGGAATAAGTGTATTAGCCTCAGTGCTAAGCGCTTGTGGTGGGGGCTCTTCAAGTCCAACGCCAACACCAACTCCGGCACCAACTCCGGCACCAACTCCGGCACCAACTCCGGCACCAACTCCGGCACCAACTCCGACACCGAGTACGGTAACCGTGTCTGGCGTCGTTAGTTATGACTTTGTTCCACACAACAGTTCAGTAGGCTTAAACTATAACGCGATTGAATCTAGAACATCTAAGGGTGTTACTGTTCAATTGCTCGACGCCAATCAAGCGGTTTTGGCAACATCAGAAACCAATGCGCAAGGTCAATATTCATTTGATGTAAGTGCAAATACTAACGTTAGAGTGCGTATTGTCGCTGAATTAGCTGGCTTCGGCGAAGGTTGGCAAGCCCGTATTATTGATAATACCAGTAGCGATGCGGTTTATGTTATTGATGGTGGGTTAGTCTCTAGCGGCACCAGTAACTCTCAGCGCAATATTCACGCGCCTTCAGGTTGGGGTGGCAGCTCATATACTAGTGCTCGAGTTGCTGCACCTTTAGCTATGCTTGATACTGTATATTCCGCGATGCAACTTGTCCGCTCTGTCGATGCATCAGCAAGCTTTGCTGAACTGAATATTAACTGGAGTATTAATAACCGTCCGGTAGCTGGTAGTGATTTATCTACGGGTAACATTGGCACTTCTTTCTTTAGGCGAAGTAATAATCGAAACGACTTATTCATTCTAGGTGCAGAAGGTACTGATACGGATGAATATGATCGCCACGTCATTGCCCATGAGTGGGGTCATTATTTTGAAGCTAATTTTTCTCGCTCTGATTCTACGGGGGGTCCTCACTCTATAGGTGATGTATTAGATATGAGGCTGGCATTCGGTGAAGGTTGGGGCAATGGCCTTGCGGGTATTATTCACCAAGATCCCGTCTATCACGATAGCCTGGGTGCTCGTCAAGCAAGCGGTTTTAACTTTGATGTAGATAGAAACAATAATCCAGCGGATAACCCTGGCTGGTATAGTGAAGGTTCTGTGCAAGCGATTGTTTATGATCTTTTCGACACTGAAGAAGAAGCTGGTATTGATACTGTTGCACTTGGCTTTGGACCCATTTACCAAGTCATGACTAACGAGCAGAAAGATACGGAGTTAGTGACGAGTATTTTTAGTTTTGTTAGTGCATTAAAGGCTAATAATCCACAGAGTGCAGATGCTATAGATACTTTGGTCTCGGGACAAAATATCGTCAGTAATACCATTGATGCTAGAGGTTCAACAGAGACTAATAATGCCGGTAATGCCAATTTGTTACCTATTTATACTGAAGTGAGTGCTAACGGTAACCCTGTGAATGTTTGTTTGACTGACGCACTAGGCACTAGAAATCGCTCTGGTAATCGACGTTTTCTTACCCTGAATATTTCAAGCGCGGGTAATTATCAATTTAGCGCTGTGAGAAGTCCTTCAGGTTCAAATAACAGTGATCCTGATATCTCGATATTACAACAAGGCAATACCATTAGAAACTTTGAAGGTACCGCAGCCAATACTGAAGTTGGCAGTGTTAACTTATCTGCGGGCAATTATGTCATTGTCTTGAGTGACTTTAATTTTGTCGGCAATCGCAGTCCACGCGATAGCGTAAGTTGTTTTAATGTTACTGTGCAATAAGGAATAAAAGGAAGACAATGATGAAATATAGTATTTTATTCGCCAGTTTAATGACTATTGGCCTTAGTGCATGTAACCAAGAGCAAACAGAAGCGGTCGTTGAGCAAACAGCGGCAAAAGTGACTCACACAGTTTCTGGTTATACTAAACCAAATGCCAGTATTGCTTTTGCATATACTTTACCTGAGCGAATCGAAGCGGGAGATAGCTTTACTGTTGAGTTATCGTTTTCTCCGACTCAAACAGAAGGCTCACTCAAGGTAGCTATTACTGCTCCTGAACTTGATATCATCTCAGGCACAGGTGCTAAACAATATACCTTAGGTCAATCGAACTATCAGGTACCTGTAACGCTTCACAGCGCTCAAGATGGTACTTACTACCTCAATGTGTTTACTGAGCTTACTACTAGCGCAGGTTTAACTCGTGGCCAGGTAAATTCAATTGAATTGAAAATAGGTGATCAGTTCGCCAATAAAGCCGAAAAGCCGCGTATTGACCAAGATAGTAAAGGTAATAACATCAAGGTGTTAAACGCTGTAGAAGAGATTGTTATTGAGCAGTAATGACGCTTTTAATTGATATCAAAAAGTAGGCTTCGGCCTGCTTTTTTTGTTTTTACACCTGAAAAACTTAATTTTATTTAAACCTTTTTTAACCTTTCTTCTACTTATCTTGTGATTGTTCAAATTTCAGGACCACAAGATGAAGATTTCTGATACCAGTGCTCAGGATGTAGTACTGACTCCTAAAAATAACGGTAAGCGCCTTTGGTGGCTTGCACTGATAACGATTGTGTTAGTCGGTAGTTGGTTTTTACTTGCGCCGGCACTGAGCAATTGGTCGAGCTCTGATGCCAGTGTTGCAAGAGACCGCATTAGAGTTGCAACCGTTGCCCAAGGTGATTTTATTCGCGATTTGTCGGTACAGGGACAAGTGGTTGCTGCAGTTAGCCCAAAACTTTACAGCACCGCCCAAGGCACAATTACTTTTGAAGTAGCTGCCGGTGATACGGTGAGTTCTGGCCAAGTATTGGCGAGTATTGAAAGCCCTGAGCTCACTAACCAACTCGAGCAAGAACAAGCGAGCTTAGCACGGCAAAAGATAGCCATTGATCGCCAGCGCATTCAAGCCAAGAAGCAAGTGCTTGAAAACCAAAAGGCGGTTGATTTGGCAAAAGTCGCCTTAACCGCAGCTGATCGAGAAAAGCGCCGTGCCGATAAAGCCTATCAAAGTAAATCTATTAGCCAGATTGATTTTGAAAAAGCGCAAGACGATTTAGAAAACGCGCAACTGGTTCATCAACACGCGGTAAAAGACGCTGAACTCAACAAAGAAAGCTTAACCTTTGAAATTCAAACCATGCAGCTTGAACTGGACCGACAGGCATTACTCGTGGCTGAACTAAGCCGCAAAGTAGACGAGTTAGTATTGCGTTCACCCGTCGATGGCATTGTCGGTAATTTAGCGGTTGAACAGAAAAATCAAGTGGCTAAAAACCAAGCGATATTGAGTGTCGTTGACTTATCTGAATTTGAATTAGAAGTCGATATCCCAGAAAGCTACGCTGATGACCTGACCATCGGCATGTTAGCTGAAGTTACCCTTAATGGTGAAACGCACCTTGCGCAGCTCGTTACTATCTCACCTGAAATTGAGAACAATCAAGTAACGGGTTTGGTGCGTTTTGCCAGCCACGATCAAAACGGTCAGCCACTGGCCAAGCCTAGTGGTTTACGCCAAAACCAGCGCCTAACAACACGCATTTTAATGGAAAACAAACAAAACGTCCTTATGGTGCAACGGGGTCAGTTCCTCGAAAGTGGCAGCGGTCGCATAGCTTACGTGGTTAACAATGGCGTTGCTGAGCGCCGAACCATTACCACAGGCGCGAGAAGTTTATCCAATGTTGAAATTATCGCGGGCTTAAATGCCGGTGACACCATTATCGTTTCAGGTACTGACCAATTTAACGGTGCCGAAAAAATACATATAACAAATTAAGCCGAGCAACTTGGCACCAACAGGAGAAATAGCATGCTTAAAATGATGGATGTAAAAAAGGTTTTTCGCACCGACACCGTTGAAACACATGCCCTACGCGATTTTAACTTAACCGTCGACGAAGGTGACTTTGTCGCCGTCACTGGCCCATCAGGCTCAGGCAAAACCACTTTTTTAAATATTGCCGGGTTGTTAGAAACCTTTGACGGCGGCCAATATCAACTCGACGGTATGGATGTTAGTCATCTCAATGACAAGCAGCGCAGTCAGTTGCGCAACGAGAAAATAGGCTTTATTTTTCAAAGCTTTAATCTTATTCCTGATTTAGATCTGTTCGACAATGTCGATGTGCCATTACGTTATCGGGGCTTTAGCAGTGCTGAGCGTCGCCGCCGTATTGAACAGAGTTTGGAATTAGTCGGTTTAGCGAACCGAATGAAACATTTACCTGCCCAGCTTTCGGGTGGTCAGCAACAACGGGTGGCAATTGCCCGGGCACTGGCTGGTGAGCCGAGGTTTCTACTGGCGGATGAGCCAACCGGTAATTTAGATTCGAAAATGGCGCAAAGCGTGATGGAGCTATTGCAAGAAATTAATCGCAACGGCACCACTATTGTTATGGTAACCCACGACAGTGAACTCGCCCAACAAGCAAAACGCAATATTTATGTTCGCGATGGCAAGGTCAGTGAGTTGCACTCGGTTGCCGATTTGGCTGCGGCAGCAAGCGCATAAGGGAAGGGAACGCTTATGTTTGGCTACTATTTAAAACTGGCGCTTAAAAGTATCAAGCGCAACCCAATACTGAGTGCGCTGATGGTTGCTGCCATTGCCTTGGGTATTGGTTCGAGCATGACCACGATTACTGTTAACTACTTAATGTCGGCTGACCCGATACCAGAAAAGAGTCAGCAACTTTTTTATGTTCAAGTCGACAGCTGGGACCCAACGAGCCCTTACAACGACGACAATAATGATCCGCCCAATCAATTGACTTGGACTGAAGCGACCAATTTGATGGCCGCGAAAAAAGCAAAACGACAAACTGCTATGGCAAAATCGGGTGCAGTTATTGAGCCATCTAACCCTGATGACAAACCTTTTGAAGCGTCAATTCGGTTAACTTTTGCTGACTTTTTCCCGATGTTTAATACCCCATTTTTATACGGTAATGGTTGGGATCAGCAGTCTGATTTAGCTCGCGACTACGTGGTGGTGCTCACGCGGGAAATTAACGACAAAGTTTTTGGTGGTGAAAACTCTGTTGGTAAAAACATCGTGATCATGGGGCAAAACTTTCGCGTTGTTGGGGTGCTTGATCACTGGCAACCCGTACCTAAGTTCTACGATGTTAACAACGGTGCTTTCGACGAAACCGAAGAACTGTTTATGCCATTTTACCTTAAGGAGGAGTTAGAGCTTCCGAATTGGGGTAATACTAACTGCTGGAAATCGCCAGAGGGTGAAGGTTTTAAGGCATTCTTGCGCTCTGAATGTGTCAACTTTCAAATGTGGGTTGAGCTAGAAAATAGTCAGCAAGAAGCTGAGTATCTCGACTTTCTCAATAGTTACGTTAGTGAACAAAAGGCGCTTGGTCGCTTTGCGCGGCCAATGAACAACCGCCTATCAGATGTCATGGAATGGATGGAAAACCAACAAGTGGTCGCCGATGACGCGCAAATTATGTTGTGGCTATCGTTTATGTTCCTAGCGGTTTGTTTGCTCAATACCATAGGTTTGTTATTGGCAAAATTCACTGGCAAATCAGCAGAAATAGGTTTGCGTCGGGCACTGGGTGCTACCAAAAGCAACTTATTTATTCAGCACTTAGTTGAAACTGCCGTTATCGGTTTGTGCGGTGGTGTTTTGGGCTTAGCGCTAGCACTACTTGGTTTGCAAGGCATAGGTGCACTTTATGGCAGCTTTGTTGAGCACTTAACTCAGTTAGATTTCACCTTAGTTGTTATCGGCCTTGGTTTGTCGCTGGTTGCCAGTATTGCCGCTGGGCTATACCCAACGTGGCGAGCGTGTAACATTGCACCAGCTAGTCAGTTAAAGAGCCAATAGGAGAATGAATATGTCAGCTTCAAACTTGGAGATTGGCCCTATTTTTCGCGCGTTGATGCGCAATAAAGTTGGTGCCATTTTGATTGCCATTCAAATTGCAATCACCATGACCATTATTGTTAATTCGGTTTTTATTATTGTCGAACGCAGCCAAAAAATGACCCGTGAAAGTGGTATTGATGAAGCCAATACCTTTCACATCGGCAGCTCAGCCTTTGCCCCTAACTTTAATCATCAAGTGAGTATTGAACAGGACTTGGCGTTGTTGAGAGCCTTGCCTGGCGTTGTTGATGCCATTCAAATTAATGCGGTACCAATTAGTGGCAGTGGTTGGTCGATGAGCTTGCAAACCCAAGCAGGTGCCGAATATGACGGTATTGGTTCGGCGATTTATATGGTTGATGAAAATGGTTTGAATGCCCTCGACCTTGAATTAATCGCCGGTGAAGCTTTTGTTGCCAGTGATATTCGCTGGCGACAACGAGGCCAAACCGATTGGCCCGAGCAAGCGATTATCACTAAAGCGTTTGCAGAAAAGTTATTTCCCGATAGCGAGTGGGCCAGTGTGGCCGGCAAAACAATTTATATCAATGACAATGAGCCGATGATTATCAAAGGTATTGTCGATAAGCTGCAAGCGCCTTGGGTCGGTTGGGACAATGTCGAACACGCCTTATTATCTCCTGAGCGTTTGGCGTTTCCTACGGTACGTTACTTGATTCGCACAGAGCCAGGTATGCGAGATAAATTGATGCCAGAAGTAGAACAGGCGTTAGCAACCAGCAACAAAGGTCGTATTGTTCGCGGTTTGCGCACCAGTGCCGAAGATCGCGAGCGCAGCTATCGCGGCGACAGTGCTATGATCAAAATTTTAACCACGGTCATGATAATTCTTACCGTGGTTACCGCACTTGGTATTGTTGGTTTGGCGAGCTTTAGCGTTAATCGTCGCAAAAAACAAATTGGTACACGCCGCGCTCTCGGTGCTAGCCAAGGGGCGATATTGCGCTACTTTATGCTGGAAAATTTTTTAATTAGCTCTGTTGGTGTCGCCTTTGGCGCAGCGTTAACTGTCGGACTAAATGTCGTTTTAGTAAATGCCTTTAGCCTCAGTGCAATTGATTGGTTTTATATTCCAATAGGCATGATTACCCTATGGCTAGTTGGTCAGCTCGCCGTTTATGGCCCAGCTAAGAAAGCGGCCAATATTGCACCCGCGATTGCAACCAGAACGGTATAATTGACCATTTTGTCAGGCACTCGTGACAGATTGCGAGTGCCTGTAGCCGCAAAAGTTGTATTTCATTGTGAAGTCACCGACAATAGCCACTCACTCCTCTTGCCTAGATTACTTTGATGAACCAGCCGTTAACCGCCGAACAACTGAAAACCATTAGCCAATACAATGTCGAGCAGCGCTATCAGTATTTGTTAAAAGAAGTGGTGAGTCAGCGTCAAGTGTGGATTTTAACTGACGAGCACGGTTGTGTGATGCTCAATACCGAAGACGAAGATTGTGTGCCAGTATGGCCAAGCCAAGCATTTGCCGAAAGCTGGGCAACAGGTGATTGGCAAGACTGCAAACCCGAAGCTATTTCCCTCAACAAGTGGCACAGCCGCTGGACGCAAGGGCTACTCGATGACGAGTTAGCAATTGTTGCTTTTCCCAATGAAGCCGAAGAAGGTTTAGTAGTATTTCCCGACGAGTTTGACTTTGATTTGAATAAGCAGGCGCGCAAAACTAAGTAATGTTCGCTCTATTACTTTAGGTCATTAAGCCTAGCTCAAATCTATCTCCATTCCTTGTATAACCTATAACCGGTTTGCCCTTGAGTAGAGGGCAAAATACGGTTGCTGAAACAAGCATTTACATTTCGATAATCGAAAAAATTTGTCACTAGTGTGTTGGTGATGTATAACACCATTGTTAGCCTGACTTTTTAGGAGTTTAATTAATGGCACAGCAATGGCAATCCGATACGCCAATATACTTGCAGCTATATCAACAAGTGGTGTCTCGGATCCTCGATGGCAATATTCAAGAGGGTGAAGCACTGCCCTCAGTACGCAAAGTTGCGGCTGAATATCAGCTTAACCCACTGACGATTTCAAAGGCGTATCAAATGCTACAAGAAGAGCAAATTGTTGAAAAACAGCGCGGCAAGGGCTTGTTTGTTAAGGCGGGTGTGCAAGGTCTAATTTTGGCACGAGAGCGCCAGCTATTTCTCGAACAACAATGGCCGAGTATCATCGAAAAAATTGAGCGCTTGCAGCTTTCACCTGAGCAATTGCTGTTGAGTACCCGCGAAAAAGGTACTGAGGAGAAGTAATCATGACACCACTAATATCAGTACAAAATTTAGCAAAGAAATACCGCGATAAGCAGGTTGTTGACGGTGTTAGTTTATCGGTAAGTGCCGGACAGATCCTCGGTTTAGTTGGCCCCAATGGCGCGGGTAAAACGACCTGTTTGCAAGCGATTTTGGGCTTGATTGACTATCAGGGCGAAGTTGATGTACTGGGGTTCAACCCGAAGAAAAGTCGAGAAAAAATGCTTCAGGAAGTTGCCTATATTGCTGACGTTGCCGTTTTACCAAAGTGGTTGAAAGTGTCGCAGGCGCTGAGTTACATGGCTGATGTTCATCCCAAGTTTAATCATCAACAAGCTGAAACCTTTTTAGCGAAAACCAATATTGAGCTCAGTGCTTGTGTTAAAAGCTTGTCAAAAGGCATGGTGACTCAGTTGCATTTAGCACTAATTTTAGCAATCGATGCCAAAGTGTTAATTCTCGATGAACCAACCCTCGGACTCGATATTTTGACACGTCGCCAATTCTACAATCATTTGCTCGAAGATTTTTACGACGAGGATAAGTGCATAGTGGTTACCACCCATCAAATTGAAGAAATAGAGCACATATTGACTGATGTTGCCTTTATTCAAGAGGGTAAAGTGGTGCTAGCGGATAACGTCGACAGTGTTAGAGAACGATTTAAATTACTGACTGTCGCGAATGATCAGTTAGCACAAGCCCAGTCGTTAAAGCCACTGTATGCCAATAGTTTAATGGGACTGACTAGTATGCTATTCGACAGTGCTAACAGCAGCAAAGGTACAGACCATAATCATAGTCAGCCACTGCATGAGTTAGGGCAATTGAGTGTGCCGAGTTTGGCCGATATTTTTGTGGGTGTAATGAACAAGGAGGCTTGCTAATGAATATGCGATTTTTTAACGCCGGTATTAAAAAGGAACTCTGGGAGTTTCAGCAAATTTTGTTTTGGCTGCCCGTTATTCTGGCAAGTCTTGCGATTTTATTGCCGGTTATTCAATATTTATTGATTGAAGATTATCAGCGTCAGAACATTATTGATTTCTTTACGCGCAACGGTGAACAAATTCTTGCTGGCCATCGAGCCAACGAGATTCGACAAATGGCCTTTGTCACTATGTCTGGCTTATTCACGCCGTTTATTATCACCTCGTTTATTGTTCAGCTTTATTACTTTACCACTTGCTTGTTTGATGAACGACGTGATTTATCCATCTACTTTTGGCGATCATTACCTGTCTCAGACGCCAGTACTATCGGTTTTAAGTTGCTCACGGGGGCCTTAGTGATTCCGGCGATTTTTATGCTAGCAGCAACGGCAACTTTACTGGTATTTGTCATACTTGGCTTACTTGCGACGCTTGTTTTGCAAGTTGGTTACGACGTTTCGCTGTGGTCATTATGGGCAAGCATCGGCCTAATCTCGAATCTTGCTAAGGTTTGGCTAAACTTATTACCTTATTTAGTTTGGTTGTTACCGATTTACACTTGGCTGATGCTAGCGTCGATGCTGGCGAGAAAAGCCCCCTTTTTGTGGGCCGTGCTGCCAGTTACCATATTGCTGTTGGCTGAAGTGTTAGTTGTTCAGTATTTTGATTTGTCGTCGTATATGTTTTTACCAGTATTTGCTGAATACTTTGCGATTACGCCTGAACTTATTGAACACAGCTGGTCGAGTGCTCGTGATGTCAGTATGGCACCGTTCAATGTTTTACTCGACAAAGTAAGTTTAGGTGGCACAGTGTTGGCGGCTGGGTTTCTGTATAGCGCCTACTGGCTGAGAGTAAATCGTTCTTACACCTAGTAAGAACGAGTATTTGTCTTTGGGTATACACAGTCGCCCTTGGCTAATCCCGGGGCGACTGTGTTTATAGCTCACCAACAATCGACTTAAGTGCTGCGACGTGCTCGTTAAATGCCTTGCGGCCTGCAGCAGTCAGTTTAAGCCAAGTTGTCGGTCTACCTGAGGTTTTGCGCTTTTCTGCGATTAAGTAGCCAGCACTTTCCAACGCTTTAATGTGCTTTGATAGTACTGAGTCACTCACATCTAACTCGGCTTTGAGTAATTGAAAATCAAGCTCAGAGATTGCCGATAGCATCGCACATATTTTTAAGCGGTTGGGGGCATGGATAACGCTATCTAGCTCAAGCATTTGAGTTACCTTGATCAACATATTCACCGGTTGGGTATTTTACTAAAAGGTAAAACAACAACAATCCCGATAGAGCCGCACAGACATGTGGCGAGTACGACCAATCAAAACTGAGCCTTAACTGCCTGCCAATAATCAGCAATGCCGCTAAGGTTAAGCCAGTGAGAATTTGCATTTTTTCAGAGTGTTTCGACTTTGGCCATAAACTCAATTTCATTCCCAATAATCGATAGCTGTACCAGTAGGCAAAGCAAAATATCAGGTAAGCGGCAAAGCCTCCCCATATTGCCAGTGCCCACATGTTTTCGTGTTCGGTCATGCCATACCCGAGAATAATGATGGCGTAGCTAAGGCTAATCAATAGGGTCAACAACATTGGTGGTTTGCGCTTTAATAGCTGTTGCTGGCTTTGACTAATACTCTTTAATGCCTCGCTGGCTTGCTGTACTGAATAGTCTTGCTCTTTATCACTCATCTTACTTTCCTTTTTTTACTTTCCAACGTGGAAAGTAATATAGCAGTAACTTTCCATGTTGGAAAGTAAGTTGTGCAAAAAATGATATCTGATGATGTAACAAGTGATTACAGCTGAGGTGGTTTTAGCTGTAATCACTGTTTCGGATAGAGGTATAAATGAATTTACATAGGTAAATTGCGACTAGGTTAGTCATTGAAAATTAGTGGTTTTTATGAACTATGCCTTTTTAACAAATTTGGCTGTCACCATCATTTCGCCAACGCCATCAACTTTACAATCGAGTTCGTGGTCTTTTTTATCAAGTACGCGTCTAACCACGGCTTTAGTGCCAATTTTAATCACCAGCGAGCTGCCTTTTACTTTTAAGTCTTTAGCAACAGTCACCCTGTCGCCGTCAACTAACTCAGTGCCATTGGCATCTTTTGCCGTAATCACTTCTTCGGCCTCATTCGGATCCCATTCATGGCCGCACTCAGGGCAAATAAGGAGTGATTGATCTGGGTAGACGTATTCTGATTGACAGCTTGGGCACGGTGGTAGAGTTTCGCTCATATAAATTACTTCTTACTTGATTTGTCTATAGGGTTGTTATCGTTTTGCTCTTTCGCTATTTCTGCACTTTCTAGTTTTAATGGTTTACCTTCAGGACAAAAATCCACTAGAAAGTCATTCATAGAAGCAAACAGGTTTTCTTTATCTAGGCTGTAGTGAACATACTGGCCTTTCTTTTCTGCAATTATTACACCTGCACTCAAAAGGATACTCAGGTGTTTTGATAGTGCAGGTTTACTTATATCGAAACGCTCTGCTATTTCTCCAGCAGTTAGACTTGCCTCTGACAGGTAAGCCAATATTTTTCGTCTTACTGAAGATGATAATGCTTGAAATACGCCGCTCATTGGATTATATATTTAACTAAATAGTTAATTAACTAAATTTGTATTTGATGTACAAATAATAAAGGAATTTAAGGTGGAAGGCTATGATTAAGTCGATGTTCAGCAGAATAAAGAATAAGAATGTCCAAACGTTATTAGCTATTGGTGTCGCGTCAATATTGATTCGATTACTAATACAGTACGACTTTGATCGCTCAGCACTGCTATATGTTGGCATCCCATTTTTAATCGCAATTTTCTTACTTACTATCGATAGGCCAAAGCACTCTGATAATTGGAAGCGCAGCTACTTAAATCTCGTTATTTTGTCGTTAGCAATTATGCTGGGCAGTTCAATTGTGCTATTTGAAGGCTTCATTTGCGTTGTCATGTTTATGCCAATTTACTTTGGCGTTATCTTGCTAGTGTTCTTGTTTGAAGCACTGGGAGAATACTTGAAGCGCAGGCGAAACGGTAAAAACTATGTTCATGTTTTACCATTATTTATCGCTTTTGGTGCGTTTGAAGGAGTTCTACCTGAGTTTAGTTTTGAGCGCGATTATCAGGTAACAAGTGAAAAGATCATATTAGGTAGTGTTGATGATATTAAAAACCAGCTAATTCAGCCTATTAACTTAAATAACTCTCGTCATTGGATGCTTGAATTATTTCCAATGCCCTATGAAGTTCAGGCAGAGAGCCTTAGTCCTGGGGATATTCACACAATTAGTTTTCGCTATCATCGTTGGTTTGTCACTAACACTCATGAAGGCAGCATGAAGTTGGAAATCAGTGAGGTTAAGGACAACTATATTCGAACCACATTTGTTGATGATACGAGCTATATCTCTAACTACTTAGAGTTACAAGGAACCGAAATTTACTTAACACCAATCGGTGATAAGCAAACTAAAGTGACATTGACAATTAACTATCACCGATTTCTAGACCCCGTTTGGTATTTTGGTCCATTGCAGGAGTACACCGTAAAAAGAACCGCCCAGTTTTTATTAGATGACATGATTACCCCCAAGTAATTGGAGATCAACATGACTGAATTAACTATTTCACGCGCATACCACAATGAACGAGTTGATGATTCCAACAGCGCAAATGCCGTTGATGGGATTGTTGTGTTATCGAAACTCAAATTATTGTGGCTTGGTGGCATGCTTGTTTTGTCGATAGTTGGCGGAGTACTCACTTTTTCTTTTGGTGCGCTAATTTTGTTTATTGTCTTTACTGGCCTATCACTTTGCTTAGGACATTCTTTGGGCATGCACCGCAGGTTAATCCATCAGAGTTACCAATGCCCTAAATGGCTTGAGTACTTCTTTGTCCACCTTGGTGTTATTGTTGGTCTGGCTGGCCCATTTGGAATGATAAAAACGCACGATATGCGAGACTGGGCGCAGCGGCAACAAAGTTGTCATGACTATTTTGGTCACCAGCAACCGATGCTTAAAGATGCGTATTGGCAATTATTTTGCGATTTGAAATTAAAAAAGCCTCCATCGTTGAACATTGAAAGTAGCGTTCAAAACGATCGCGTATACAACTTTATGGAGCGTACGTGGATGTTACAACAGTTGCCTTGGGCGATAGTTTTTTGGATATTTGGTGGTTGGCCATGGGTTATTTGGGGCATATGCATGCGGGTTGTTGTATCTGTGTTAGGTCATTGGCTGATTGGCTATTTTGCTCATAATAGAGGAGAGAGAACCTGGCACGTAAACAGGGCTAGTATACAAGGGCACAATGTTCGCTTTGCGGCGATAGTAACCATGGGTGAAAGTTGGCACAATAATCACCACGCATTTCCTGGCTCTGCGCGATTAGGAATCAAGCCAGGGCAACTCGATCTTGGTTGGGAAGTTTTAAAAATACTCAAAAAGCTCGGTTTAGTGTGGGCAATTAAAGAGCCACAAGATTTACCTGAAAGACCAGAACTGAAAGCTATAGGCTAGTTTTATTTTTGGTGGCCCGTGGGGGATTTGAACTCCCATCGGCTCGCTTATGAGGCGAGGGCATTAACCAATTATGCTAACGGGCCATTGGTTGGCATAGCGATAGGGATTCGAACCCTACAGGCAAGGTTTTGGAGGCCAGCCGATACCCAGTATCTTCGCTATTTTATCTGGTGGAGAGTGAAGGACTCGAACCTTCAAGAGCCTAGGGCTACCTGATTTACAGTCAGGGACGCTACCAGTTACGTGCTAACCCTCCGAAAATCTGATTAGATTTTGATAATATCTCCGTTTGCTAAAGTGATCTCAGTGCTAAAGCTACCACCGGCAGCTTCTACAAACTCTTTCAGCTTTAATAGGTTGGTATCGCCAACCGTTTTATTGCCCATTTTGCTGACCGCAGATTTATTGACATTGAGCATAAGTGCGATCACGTCTAGTTTGGTTTCTTCAGTATTGAGCTCTTTCACTCGAGTATTGATACCCATATTCATTGCTTTACCTATATCTTTTCTTGGGCACAAAAAAGCCCAGTTGATAAACTGGGCTGCCGTCAGGAATATATTTAGGTTGCCCAGAAGAGGATCTCCTAGGACTGGGTCTCAGGAAATCTATGTCAGAATGTGATACCAAAAATATATTCGTGAAAAATTCATTACTAAAAGCCTTGTGTTAGCGATTGTTTAACTGAGTACAAGTTTATCGATTATTATCGTAGGAATAAACTAAAAGCGGTTTCCGCTATGGAAACCTTGCTTTGTATGCCGCTTTATTATTGATTAACTATCCGTTCAATTCGCTCCATTTTAGCTCAAATTTTGCGAGATATTTTTGCAAACGAGTAGAGTCGTTCTGCTTGGCTTTGAGCGTTCTACTAACGTTGAATAACTCTCGACCAGCCGACGCCATACTATTGTGTTGGCTACATACCGAGAGAACGTAGTCTAACTGCTTCGCGTCGAAGCTATCGAGTTGGGCAATTTGCTGTTTAGACAAGTATCGCGATAAATGTTGGTTTAGTGTTTGAGTGCATGTTGGCGTCCACAATCGCTTGAGGCGTTCAATTTCTTCTTGAACATCATCTGTAGTGATTCGAGATGAATCAGCGAGCGTGCACAACCGGGTGATGGCTGAGCTAAGATCCCTAAAGTTGCCCGACCATAGTGCTTCACTTGAGCAAGCGAACCGAACAAATGCGTTATGCGCTTCTTTGTTAAATCTCACTCGTTCGCCGTTGTTTTGACTGAATAGCTCTATTTCATAGTCGATATTGGCGGGAATATCTTCTTTGCGATCTTTTAGTGCCGGAAGTTGATAAGTCCACAGGTTGATACGTGCCAGTAGGTCTTCGCGAAAGGCGCCACGAGCAATTTCTTCGGCTAAGTTTTTATTGGTGCCGGCGATTAGTTGGAAGTTACTTGATACTAAATGGTCACTACCAACTGGGTGAAAGCTTTTGTTTTCGATAGCGTGTAGCAGCATTGCTTGCTCTTCTATACCGAGTTCGCCAATTTCATCGAGAAATAGCACGCCGTTGTTGGCGGCAAGTAAAAAACCATCGCGACTCTTTTGAGCGCCAGTAAAAGCGCCTTTGGTATGACCGAACAATGCCGCCATTGCATTTTCGCCTTTTAGGGTTGCACAGTTCACCGATACCAATGGGCCAGTTAGCATCGCGCGCTTCTTTTTTAGCTGATAAATACGGCCGGCTAACTGGCTTTTTCCGGCTCCGGTTGGCCCAGTCAGTAAAATAGGATCTTGAGAGCGAATCGCCACTTTTTCAATTTGGCTGATCAGTTTGTTAAACGCTTTGTTCTCGGTTTTTATACCACCTTTTAAAAAGTCTTTACCGGCTTGGTGTTCAACATCAAATCGAGTGGCAAGTTGATCGTATTTAGATAAATCTAAATCGATAATTTGGGTTTTACCAACCGACTTGTTTTTATTGGTTTTGTCTGGCGAACTTTGAATTAAGCGGCCGGGGAAATGTCGGCTTTCAGTGAGTAAGTAACTACATATTTGCACTACGTGAGTGCCGGTAGTGATGTGAAACAGATAGTCATTCTCGTCTGCATCAAAACTTTGCTGTTGGCACCAGTCAAAAAGTTTTGCGTAAACTTCCTCGAAGTCCCAAGGGTCGTTAAAGTTAACGGTGTGAAGTATCACTTCTGTTTCTGGTGAGATCGACTCGATATCAACCGCGACATTGTTGGCTAAACGGCTGCTGTGATTGTCGTGCAGCATGTGGAGCTGATCAATAATTAAGTCTTCTTGGCTACATAAACTGATATTGGGTCGCCATCTTGCCCAGCGATCGACCCTTTTGCCAACAAAGTCTAACTGAGTACCTATCAAGCTGACCGCGACTGTTTTCCTTCTCACTATTTGTTTCCAAAAAGATATTTATATATCTAATAAGATATCTTTTGTTGTTTTTTCTCGCAAGCTGACTTTAAGTATAAAAAGATAAAAACAAGATTTAATATATAAAAATCATCATCTTATATTTTTATTTACGAGGTTTTTCTTGGTTTGGCACATCACTTGATATAGGTAGCCTGTCTGATTATGAGGTAGTGACTCAACAATCACTCCGGTGCGCTAAACATTGTGACTGCGTATACCTAATCAAACACTATTAAGTAGCTCAGGGGTAGAGCAGCGAAGAGATTTCGTTAGACATGGGTTCGAATCCCATCTCAATAACTATTTAAGTAACTCAGAGGCCAGAGTGACGGTTCCATCCGTTGTCGGAGGTTCGAATCCTCCCTTAAATTACAGGTAGCTCAATTGGTAGAGCAGCGAACTAGTAATTCGTTTGTTGTGGGTTCAAATCCCACCCTATAAACCATAAATGAAGAAAAAGTTAGTAAGCCGTTGCAACCAATGGTTAATAAACGCTGAAGTGAATAAACACGGGTAAGCAGGAAGCTCCCCCAAGAGATGAAACTAAAAGCCTTTGTTAACTAAGTTGTGAACCCTTACTAACAACGCCCTAAAAAGGTCGGCGTAAAATAAGGAATTTAGACATGATTAAAAAAAGTTTATTTAGAAAAATTGTGACAGTAGCAGAGTACGAGAGAGTACTCGTATTTAAAAATCAAGCCTTAGATAAGGTTCTATCTACAGGTAAGCACAAAGTTTGGGATACTCGCGATGAACTCGACTTTGTTTATTTTGATATTAACAAACTCTATTTTGCAGAAAAAAATGCAGAGCGTTTATATAAAAATAATGAGCAACTGCGCGAACACATTGGCCATTGGAAAATGGCGAGCAACGAAGTGGGTATGCTGTATATCAATGATTTACTGCGAGGGGTTGTTGCGCCAAGCGAGAATTTATACTTGTGGAAAGACGCAGGTGATATTCGGGTTGAGCGAGTCTCTATTGATGACAACATCGAACTTGATGAAAAGACCTTGGTTGAAATCAATCGCGCTGGTGCCAATACCGCATCACGGCTAATCCGCAGTGAACGCACCGTTGCCATTAAGCCAGTAGCCGATATCAACATTGCCAAAGACCACATTGGTTTACTTTACGTCAATGGGCAATTGTCTAAGCGACTAGCGCCGGGTAGCCATGGTTTCTGGCAGTTTAATCACGCGATTGAAGTAAAGTCGTTTGATTGTAGAACGCAAATGCTGGAAATTTCTGGCCAAGAAATATTGAGTAAAGACCGCGTTAGTTTGCGAATTAACCTGAGCGCCAGTATTAAAATTCACGATGCAGAGCTTGCTGCGAGTAGTGTCGACAACGCTCAAGAGTACGTTTATAAAATGCTGCAATTGGCCTTGCGTGAAGCGGTTGGCACTAAGTCGCTTGACGATATTTTGCTCGACAAGCTTTACGTTAACGAAACCGTTCAAGAGTTAGTGACTGAGCGTTTAACAACTATGGGTATTAGCTTAGTCAGTGTCGGGGTCAAAGACATCATCTTACCGGGTGAAATGAAAGCGATTCTGAACCAAGTTGTTGAAGCACAAAAAGCAGCTGAAGCCAACGTGATTAAAAGAAGAGAAGAAACCTCGGCGACTAGAAGTTTACACAACACCGCAAAAGTGATGGAGAACAACCCAACACTAATGCGTTTGAAGGAGCTTGAAGCGCTCGAAAAAGTAGCGGGCAAAATTGAGAGCTTAACCGTTTACGGCGGGCTTGAAGGTTTGATGAATGGCGTGGTCAAAATCGCCTAGTGCACTGCTACTAACGCGCAGTTAACAGAGCGCTAGTTCGCAGTAAGGACTAGCGCCAATCAATAAAGAATTAAGGAAAACTTATGTGTAATAAACACTATAACTTGATCGAAAATGAAGGCAAGGTGCCAATTAAGGCGTGGACTAAAGGTGTGCCATTTGAGCAACAAGCGCAAGATCAGCTAAATAACATTGCCAGTATGTCATTGGTGCATTCACATATTGCGGTAATGCCTGATGTTCACTTGGGAAAAGGTGCGACCATTGGCAGTGTAATTCCGTCGGTTGATGCCGTTATTCCAGCAGCCGTTGGTGTCGATATTGGTTGCGGTATGGTGGCGACGAAAACTACGTTAACGGCAAGCCAATTACCGGATAATTTAGCGGGTATTCGTCACGCTTTTGAAGCGGCTGTGCCGCACGGACGCACAGGTGGAAAACGCGGAGCGCGCGATCGCGGCGCTTGGCATAATATTCCAGAGGTAGTTGCTGGCGAGTGGAAAAAACTTGAAGCTCGCTTTGAAAGAATTTGTCAGAAACACCCAGCCATCAGCAAGAGTAACCACGTTAAACACTTGGGCACTATGGGAACAGGTAATCACTTTTTGGAGCTTTGTTTAGACGAAAACGACGCGGTTTGGATTATGCTGCACTCAGGCAGCCGCGGTGTTGGCAACCGTATTGGTACTTATTTTATTGAGTTAGCCAAAAAAGAAATGCAGCGTCATCAAATTAATTTGCCAGACGTTGATCTTGCTTACCTCGAAGAGGGCAGTGAGTACTTTGACGACTATGTTGAAGCGGTTGAATGGGCGCAAGATTTTGCGGCAAAAAATCGTGAAATCATGATGTTTAACGCAATCGCAGCGTTGAGAAAGCAAATACCAATTGAGTTTTCAACGGCAGAATTGGCAGTTAATTGTCACCATAATTATATTTCACGCGAGCGCCACTTTGGCAAAGATTGCTTTGTGACCCGTAAAGGAGCGGTGCGCGCAGAAAAAGGTGAAATGGGTATTATTCCAGGTAGTATGGGTGCTCGTTCGTTTATTGTTCGAGGCTTGGGAAACCCTGATAGCTTTAACAGTTGTAGCCATGGTGCCGGTCGAGTGATGTCGAGAACCAAGGCGAAAAAGGTTTACACTATTGATGATCAAATTGCCGCAACCGAGGGCGTTGAGTGTCGTAAAGACGCTGCGGTAATCGACGAAATTCCTCATGCTTACAAGGATATTGACCAAGTTATGGCGGCGCAAAAAGACTTGGTTGAAGTGGTTTATACCTTAAAGCAAATTGTTTGTGTTAAAGGGTAAGGAGTACAAATGAAATATATAACCATAGATGGTGCCCAAGGCGAAGGAGGCGGCCAAGTGCTAAGGACAGCACTGACACTGTCAATTTTAACCAAGCAGCCAATTGAGCTAGTAAATATTCGCGCCAATCGAGCAAAGCCCGGTTTATTGCGCCAGCACTATATTTCAGTGATGGCAGCTAAAACAGTGTCAAATGCTGAGGTTGAAGGTGTTGAATTAGGTGCTACTAGCATTCGATTCTCGCCGGGTGAATTAACTGGCGGTGATTACCATTTTTCTATTGGTACTGCTGGCAGCACGGTATTGGTTTGCCAAACCATATTACCGGTATTGGCCTTAGCTAATAGCGCTTCCACCGTTACCTTTGAAGGCGGCACTCACAACGGTATGTCGCCTTCACTTTGCTTTTTACAACACTCATATTTACCGCTGCTTCGCAAAATGGGAGTAGCGTGTCGAGTATGCATTGAGAAGCTAGGCTTTTATCCCGCTGGTGGTGGCAAATGGCAAATGCTGGTAGAGCCGACCGCTAGTTTACAGCCGATAGATGGTTTAGATGCGCGTGCAGCTGACCCAAGTGTTGAACAGCAATGCCAGCTCAAAGCGTTGATAAGTTCTCTGCCCAAGCACATTGGTGACAGAGAAGTAGCAACTGCAGTAAAAATACTGGCTTGGCAACAAGCACCGCAAGACGTTGAGCTGGTTGAAAGTGCAGGCCCTGGAAACAGTTTTCAGGCGATGGTTTCGACTCACTCTCATGCCAGCGTTTTTGAAACGGTTGGCGAACTTGGTGTTTCAGCTGAACGCGTTGCCAAGCGTTGTGCTGGGCGAGTAAAACAGTTTTTGAATGCACAAGCGACGGTAGAAGAGCACTTAGCCGATCAATTGTTGGTACCTATGGCCTTGGCTGGTTCAGGCAGTTTTACCACGACTAAACCAAGTTTACACACGCTGACCAATATCGACGTAATTAAACGCTTTTTACCTGTCAGAGTACGCATAGAGCAACAGACTAAACAGCGTTGGCGCATTGATTTAACAACAACTTAATTGATTGGATAGATAAAATGGTGATGTTAACAGCAGAGCAAGTGATAGCACCTGACGTGTACTCAGAAATAATGCGCCGAATCAAAGCTGCGGAACAAGAGCACAACGTAAAGGTGCTTTACGCGGTAGAGTCAGGCAGCCGTGCTTGGGGTTTTGCTAGCCCAAATAGCGATTACGATGTGCGCTTTATTTATGCGCACCCCAAAGACTACTATCTAACGATAGACATTGAAGACAAGCGCGATGTAATTGAATACCCAATTGTTGATGAAATCGATATTAATGGTTGGGATATTCGCAAAGCATTAAAACTGTTTTGGAAATCAAATCCCGCGTTTATTGAGTGGTTACAGTCACCAATTGTTTATCTCGACGATGGCTTTTTCGCGCCAACGGCTCGTGATTTAATGCCCAGTGTGGCATCGTCTCACAAAGGTATTTATCACTACTTGCACATGGCGCGCGGTAATTTTCGCGAGTACTTGAAAAAAGATGTGGTGCCGTTGAAAAAATACTTTTACGTGCTCAGGCCGCTGCTGGCAATAATGTGGCTAGAAAAATATGACAAACCAGCTCCGATAGAGTTTGATGTATTGCGTCAACTGGTTGCTGACAATGAAGCGTTAGATGAAGCTATTTCTGAATTGGTTGCTCGCAAAAAAGTGAGTTTAGAAAAGGAATATGCGCCAGCGGTGCCGATAATCAATCAATTTATTGAATCTGAGCTTAGCCGACATCAAGAAAACCCTCCTAGTGCCGGAGACAGAGATGCCGATTTTGAGTTACTAAATCAGTTGTTTAAAAGGGTTTTGCTGGATTAGTTTTGATAGCATAAACACATAGTTGAAGGGCAATAACAAATCAACAAACTTGATCTGCGCTAGCCCTTCAACTATAGTCGAGTTAGTCACAAATCTGTGGCTATTACTTTTAACCATGACAGCCGGCTAGACCGGAAAGTTATTGCGTAAATACTTATTAAATACCCTCCTTGATTTAGAATTTGTCGAACAAAATCCAACATATCACCCAGAAGGTAATGCGCTGTTTCACAGTTTGCAGGTGTTCCAACTTAGTCTTAAATTCTCCAATGATCCTGAAATATGGGCTGCAGCATTATTTCATGATATTGGAAAAGCGATCGATGGACCCACTCACGCAGAAATAGGAGCTGAGCTACTTAGTGGCATCTTTAACGAGAATATATGTTGGCTAATTCGTCATCATTTGGACTTATTAACCCACCCAGCAAAAACAAAACGAGCTCTAAGAAATAGTTCCAGACTGAAGCAGTTGATTGTATTGCGTCATCTAGATTTAAATGGTCGCGATCCATATGGTGTGGTTTGTACGCCAGAATTTGCAGTCGACTACATATTACAGCATTTTTCTTCTATTAAAGCTTAAAACCCGACCTTAAATGGTCCATTTATCATGAACAAACAACACATTAAAACACTAATGATTCAAGAGTGTGCGAAGCTTATGTACTTTGAAGGCGTTAGCCAGTATTTCGACGCTAAAAGGATAGCGGCTAAGCGCATTTGCAAAAGCAAAAATCAGTTTTTCCCTACTAATGGCGAAATTGTCAATGCGGTACATGAATTAAGTATGCAGGATCGGAGCTTTGATAGAGCCCATACACTTTTTAGAATGCGAATAAAAGCATTAGAAATTATGGAGCTATTAGACTGTTTTTCTCCCAGATTAATTGGGTCTGTTAGTACAGGTAAAATAAAGCGAACTAGCGATATCGACTTGCACGTATTTTGTGATGACATTGAGTTGTTAACTACATTTTTAAACGATGAGAAAATTTCTTTTGAGCAAAATGAAGTGCTTATCATGAAGAATAACAAGCCTAGAGTTTATCAACATATTTATATTGTAAACGAGTTCAATATAGAGCTATCTGTATATCCGTTTAATGAATTGAGGGTTACAAGTAGAAGTAGTACCGATGGTAAACCTATAGTGAGAATGTCAAAAGCTAAACTTGAAAGATTGATTGAACAGGAACATTGGCGCGAAATAGTACAAGCTTAGTACTCCTTGCTTTGACATAAGAATAGTTACTTCGTTAACTGAAGTAACTATTCTCTATAAACAAACTAATAATTTATAGCTGACTCAAAATCGTTGGATCTTTAATTTTATTATCTTCTGCGAGTAAAAACGCTTTCGAAAGTACAATCGATAGACCATTGTCACCTTCAAATGGTAAGAATACATTATTGAGGTTTTTATCTTTGCTCCGACTCGGGACAATACACAGGTAGCGATCATTAGGCATGATTAAAATGTTTCCGCTGCCAATGTGAATTTTATAAGTGTGTTTTGTACCTTTAACGATCAAAAACTTATTATCAATGTGCGCAACATCTCGCAATTTAAGGCGTGGTAATAGTTTTTCTAACACGTCTTTCCTAGTTTTTGCCACTTCACTTAAATCACCAAAAGAGTAGGAGTGCCAATAGTCACGGTATGCTGCTCTTCCGTCAGGCCCTCCATCTTGCCATTGAGGGTCGTTCCCCACACTGGCGACACCTACAAATAGATCAGCGTCTCTCATGATTTCGGAAAACAATAGAGGTGGGACATCAGCGAGTTCAACGGCTTCACCGGATTGATCACAAAACCTGAGTTGGTCAGTAGCAACATAATACCAAATACCGACATCAGTATATTGGCCGTCTTCATCTATCAATTCGTTTATCCAGAATTGGGCGGTGAGCTGGTGTGCCGGTAGATACTTTTGTGCTAGTTCGCCGTCAGCTCCATTATCAAAGGCACCTTGTAGTGTATATTTCCAACCTCTAGTTGCAGCTAGAGAGTTGAATTGGTGCTGTTTGATAATATGTGCAGCCATTCTATTGGAATAAATACGAGTATTAATTTCGGCATCCGTAAGTAAATAAATTTCACGAAAAGCTTGTTTAATCGGCTGTTTAATTCCTAGATAGTCCAGGCGTTCTCGCCATGCTAAAACCTCTTCTGCTTCAGAAAATAGCGGATGCCACAGAGTAACTTTAGCATTTGGATCAATATTAACGGCGTTGCCTGATACGTCTTGCCATTGTTCGTTAATGTATAACAGAGGTTTTTCATCAAATGACCAAATTAATTTTTGCGCGATAACACTAACTAAGCCGTGCTTTAAATAGTATTGTTCAAAATCTGTAATGGTCCATTCCATAACATCGGTATATATTCGGTCAATGCGATCTTTTTGTGTAGATAGGTTTTGCTTTATTTGTTTGACAGTGGCTCTTGCTTTTTTGAGATTGTCATTAAGTGCTTTATCATTTTTGACGAAAGCAGGCACTGACTTTTGTTGTACACCATCAGGCTTTAACCAAATTTGCTCTACTTGATTAACGCCTGATACCTTTATTTGTAAACTAAAATCATTGAACGGTATGCTAATTTTTCCCTCTATCAGGTTGAAATCAGGGACAGATATTTCCTCGACCTGAGCTGGCTTTATACCAAGTTTTTCTGCCTGTTGATCTATGTATGTTTGGATCAGTTTTTGGGTACTATTTTGTTTTACTCTGAGCTTTAACCTAGATAAATGACCAATTCCTCCAAGCCCTTTTGATTGAGCTAAGGTATAAATTCCCGCATTGCCGACTGCTAAAGCAACAGGACCGTGATCAGGTATTTTCTCGAAGCACTTTTCCGTCAGTTTAGCGATATTTTGCACGCTTTCTTGATCATGAAAGCGACTCATCGACCAAATTAGCCCTTTTAACAACTGATAACAGCCTGACTCTATATATTCATAGTTGTGGTAAACATATTCTTGGCCATTATAGTTACTGGTTCTTTGCGTAATAATGACCTCTAACTCAACCAACTGCTTGAATAGCTGATTGACTAACTTTTTATATGGTTTAATGCCAATTTGGTCGATTAGTTGGCTCGAGGTGGTTAAGAATTTTTTGCTCGGTTTGCCAGCTTTAGCAGTCGACAAGTGA
The DNA here is from genome assembly GCF_017744155.1 of Endozoicomonas sp. G2_1. Lineage (GTDB taxonomy): Bacteria > Pseudomonadota > Gammaproteobacteria > Enterobacterales > Alteromonadaceae > JAGHQT01. Next base: position 26,574 of record NZ_JAGHQT010000003.1, read on the forward strand.
CGCAGTAAGCTATTCCAATTGTTATCGTTTGTCAGGTTACTTGTCTCGAAAGCTTGTCTTGCTATTTGACCAAAGCGACCACTGCTAAACTTGTAAGAAGGAACTTGTTGTTCGCCATTAGCGTTGGCACTAGTAAGAGCATTTTGGAGTTTTTGAATGGCTTTACCGATATCTGGCCCCCAATAGTAGTTGCCTTCATTGCCGTTTATATGAGGCTTAATTAGTTTATTAGCCAAAAGCTCTTCAATATCTTCAGCAATGTGCGTTTGTGGGCCATGTCGTTTTACGTGTTTTTCAATTTGAGTGGCGAAATAACCAAAAGGACCATCGTTCAATGCTAGTTTATTTTTGCGGCCTTGGTGATAAAGCAAAGAAAACAAATCGCTAAAACTGTAATCGATTGGAAAATCTATTCTCGTTTTAAGTAAAGCTTCGATTAATCTTGAGTAAATATAGTTTGCTTGCTTATTGGGGTTGTTGTAGTCACGTGTATCAAGATCATAGCTGTTAATTTTGTTCATCAAAGCTTCAAGCGCCGCAATTTTTTGTAATGCAGGTAATTTTTTTAGCTGCTGATATTCTTCACAGTCTTTAAAAGGCAAATGATGATAACTATAGAGGTACTCGGTCGAGTCTATGACTTGTGTTTGTATCGCGTTGAAGTAGTGATCAAATTCAGAAGTTTGTGGCTGTGCACCCGACGTTTTAGCGTTTCTAAGCCTTTGTAAAATTTTTTCTAGCATATCGGTCTTTTTAGCCTCCCACTAGTTGGGTTAGTTTGATAAAACTGATAGAGGTATTCGCGGTTATCTTGATGGTTTGGTCTAAGCTTTCTGCTTGCATGTCGTCTATGAGAATGAAAAAGCCGTTACTTTCAAATGCGTTAAATGCTATTTCAATTTGTTTTTCAGGATCTACTTGATGTTTTTTTTTCGGTGAGCCGTTGAGAGTGGTTTCTAGAGTTTTCGGTTTGACCAGAGAATGTCTACTAGATTGCTGCTTTTCATTGTATTGGACGACTTCTTGGTATACCCGCTCTACAATTAAGTCTTTAACAGTGATTTGGATGCGATCGAACGACAATTCTAATTCTTGATAAACTTGGCCAAAGCCATTTTCATCCTTAATTTGTATTTTTGTGATCTGCAAGGTAAGTACTCCCTACTTGAATTGATAGTCTTGAAGGACATAAAGTTATCACAGTTAAACCAATAAGACTTCAAAATGTCTGAGCTATTGTCTTTAGCCAGGTTCATTGCACTATTATTTTTTGTTGTTAGGTTAATTGTTATAAACGCTATGGAGAGGTTTGTATATTGAAACTAGTATTACTACCCGGCATGGACGGTACAGGAGAGTTATTTGCTGACTTTGTTAAGTATTATCCAAGCGATTGCGTAGTTATTTCACTACCTCAATCTGGTGCACAGGACTATGTATCTTTATCTAAGCGAGTTGCTAAACAGTTACCTGATGGAGACATTGTCTTACTAGCTGAGTCATTTTCCGGTGGCCTTGCGATCGAGCTTATCAAAAGTGATTTAAACATTTGTACGAGAGTCAAAGGTATCATCTTTGTTGCTAGCTTTCTAAGCAGCCCTAACAAAGTGATGATTAAGCTAGCGCTGAAGTTGCCCATTCACGTATTAGCTTCTGTATCATGTGGTAGCATTTTACATCAACATTTATTTTTTGATGGTAGAGCTTCGCGTGAGTTACTCTGTCAATTTACAAGGCTGGTTAAGTCTGTACCTGAGACAACACTAAAGGCTCGATTAGAGGTCATGTTGCACCAGCGACTACCTCCTATACTATGTGATATACCAATACTCTATCTAAGAGCCTCTAAAGATCGACTGGTTAGTGTGAAAAAAGGTAATGAGTTTTCAGCTGCTTTTAGTGACTTAACATACGAAGAATTGAAAGGGCCGCATTTTTTATTGCAAATAGAACCAAAAAAATCTGCGGAGATAGTTGTTAAATATGTCAATGTACTGAGTTGGAGTGAGGCCTAATAATACGGCTGGCATTTTTCTTTTTGAGTACCAGCCAAGTTCGATATCACGTCAAACTTGGCTGGCGCGCTCAGACTTTACTCAAACGAACCATAGCGATAAAGCTCTTTGCCTTTTTCGCCAATGATCAACAAGCGATGCGCTTCGCTAAACCAAGGCCATTCCAGCTTATTCATCTGGTCAGTAATAACTTCGTCACTAACGGCAAACTTGCGATGTCGGTTGTTTGTTCGCAAGGCTTTTTCACTTTGTTGAAAAACAACCATAGTGATTAGCGCGTTGTAGCTTGTGCCTAAATCGCAAATGATTTTTCTAAAGTCTTTGCGAATATTGGTGGCGTCCCAAACTACATCACGCTTTTGTGCTAGTGCTTGCTTAAGCCTTGTTTTAGCTTGCTGCAATACTTGTCCTCGATTTTTTTGGCTCAAGCGTTTGCCATTAATTTCACGCCTTATTTCATCGAGCGAAATGACGTCAAAATTACTTAGGTTTTGCTCAATCCAAGTCGATTTTCCACTGCCACTTATGCCACACATAACGTATAAGTGACTGTATTGTTGGCACGCTTGGTAATGTTTAGCTATTGCTTCTTCAGCTGTGCTAATGTCTCCACTGGCAAGTTGAGTGGTTGCATAGCTATTTAAAAACACTTGCTCAGCGGTGTTTTTCTTTACCTGGATTTGTGCCAAGTGAGCTAATGCTGGAGTAGCCATTTGCCAGAGCTGATACTCTTCAGCATATAGCCGAAACTGTTCTAAAAAGTCGAGTTGTACTGATAAATCAGGACAAATTCGTCCCTTCATATCTGCAATTTCGAGCCAGTAAAGCAGGGCTAAATCAACGTTTAACGACAACTTAAAGTAGTCTTTAAAGTCGCTATTTCTCAATACCAGTAATTTAGGCATTTGATGAAAACCAACCAAGCCCATAATAGTTAAAACACTTTGTTGATCAAGCGGTAAAGAAATTAAGCGAGTCGCTAAATAGCTAGTGCCAATCTGCTCGTGTTTGGGAGCAACTAGACGTATTTTTCCCGCAATTTCCTTGCGCCGAGTTGTTAACGGCTTTGCAATATCGTGGAGCAATGCCGCTAGTATCAAGCTTTGGCGAGCAACTCCCCGAATGTGTTTGGCCTCTGACTCTAGCTGGGTGTAAAGTGCTTGCAAGACCATCTCTGTGTGAATAGCAACATTACCTTCTGCATGCCAATCCGAGTCTTGTTCGGTATTCTCGAACTGGTGCAGCAAAGGGAAATATTGCCCTAAGTAGTCAACACATTCTGCAAAGTTGGGCGTATGGTTCTCTGCCAAGCTTTGTAGCCAAGTAGTTAGTTTGTTCATGGTAACCTCCTAGTTATCAGCGCCTTTTAAACCGTTGGCAATAACCTCAGCGTGCATCCAGTGTTTGTTGGTGCTGACGTGGTTGGGACGAACCCATTTGGCCACCGATTGAGCAAATTGATCAAAATGAAAACTGTCGGCAAGTCTAACCACGTAACCTTCTTGCTTGCTTTGATCTAGCGTGAGTTCGCGTATCGTTTTTTCACACCACAAACCAGTATAAAGTTCTTTTGGTGGTTCTAGCCCCAACTTAGCAAACAGCGTTTTACTGGCTTGCCAATCCAAACACATGTTGTTTTCATTCCATGCTGAAAAAGCGACAAAATAGCTCGGTAGATTGTCATAGGCGATAGAATGCTGTGCATAAAGGTTCTCACCGCAAATGCGCCAGCCTGCTGGAATGTTATAGCCAATACGAGCTTGCAGTGCTTTAACCCAAGTGCGAGATGGGTGAAAGCGACTGTCGATGGATCGCGCGTGAATAAAGTCGGAATAAAGCGTTGTATTTTCGCCATCCATTTTTTCAGTAACGACAACCTTTTTGCCTTCAAAAGGGCTGGCATTGCCTTGGTGTATGTCGTCTGACGTAGCTCCTGGTGACCAAGGCAAATGTGGGGTACGCGGGTATTTAACTCTCATTTTTGTAACTCCAATTGTAACGACTATTTTTACAGCGGGTATGTTCTGCAATGCAGATAATTCGGCGCTGTAAATTTGCGGTGCAACAACACGCTTTGCCAGCGCTGCTGACAAAGTTAGTGTGTGCGGTATTAATCGCGGAATTACATTGTTCTATCCTCACTTTAGTTATGCCTATCGCAACTACCTAGTTACTGTGAGCATGTATTAATCTTCAAACTACCACTGACTGATTGAGTAATAAGCTCAACTAGTTCTGGATCCATGTACTGGTACTCGTCGGGAATATCGAGTACCTGAATATTTGTATGATGTAACAGTCGAGTAAATTGCGCCTTTAATCGACATTTGTGTTTATTTTCCATCACAAAAATAATATCTGCCCATTGTATGTCGCTGGCATTTACCGTTCGTTTTGCTTTTGGGCTAGTACCTGCTGAGCGTACGGCAAGAGCAGGGTAGTTTTTCCAGACCTGCTCTGCTGTTGGGCTGCGCCATTTATTGCGACTACAAATAAATAAAACGCGTTGTTTACTCATTACCAGTATTTTTCTCCATGTCTAAGACTATGCTATGGCAAGGTAGGTTACAGCCATCGTCAAATTCAGCGGCAGCATGAACACCTGTTTCAGCGATTTGTTGTGCCGTTGCTCCAGACTCATAAAGAGCATGCATAGCACCCAATGCAAAACGTCTGCCTGAGCCGAGCGCCCAAAACTGCTCATACTGATGTACTTCGCGATAACTACCAAATTGAAAAATGCCAGAGGAATTAATGATCAAGCCGTCGAGTTGGTTTGACTCAACCGGCTGGTCACTGTCTTCATTGGTTTCAATAAAATATTCATTTTTCAACTTGTCTTGAATCGCCAATAAGGTTTCGAATATTTGCCACCTCGTTTTTAGGTTAAATAGTTTCGGCTCCGTTTCTATTAAGTGCTCGAGGATTTGACTGGTTGCCGACCAGCCAGTCATGCCTATAACACTGTCTTGTACCGGAAAAAGTTTTTTGCGATCGTTAACGTATTTTGCGTGTACTTTTAACGAGCCAAAATTTAATTGCGTGTCGGCAGAGATACATACTTTGCCATCTTTTATTGCTGCTGTAATAACAGTCATTATATTCTCCTTGAGTAGCTGTATTATTGTGGTTAGTAGCTACTCTTTTGTTGATTTCTAATGTAGTTTTTCATTTTGCTCTCCACTAGAATTGAATCTAGAAGAGAGCACCTTTTAGTTGTGAAATTAACATTGTTACTCTCCTTAAATTGGTTATGTACTATTGACTTAACACGAACTTTTCACCTTTAAATATTTTTACTGGATTACCTCGTTGCAATTGCCAATGTTGTTGCCAGCGCGCTTGTTCTTGTTGACTCATTTTTTGCTGCTGAGCCATTTGCAGTTTTTGAAACAGCAACGCTTTTGCTAAACGCTTGTTGGCGTGTTGGCTGCGTTCACTTTCAACGCGCACTGAAACTCCTGAACTAGTGTGAGTGGCTCGCACAGCCGAGTCTGTTGTGTTGACATGTTGCCCGCCAGCACCAGATGATCGACAAGTTTGGTAAACAATCTCGCGATCAAATGTCATTTCGTCTACTTGGTATACTTGGCCGCTAAAAAACCAGTTTTTGCGTTTGTGTTGTGGGCGGTATTTACTTTGGCAAACCCAAAGCATTGCTCCTTGCCACGTTTGTGCAAACGCTAAAGCTGTTGCTTTTTGATTGCTTTCTATCTGCAGTAAGGCCGACTTAAAACCTAACTTGTTTTCACCCTGACTCGCGTCAATTACCGTGCAATTTAGATCGCTCGTTTTACATTGCTTTTCAATGGCTTTAACGGCGAGTGCAACCGCTTGGCAGCACTCAACTGGCCCTTGGCCGGCGGAAAATTGAAGTAAAATCATTTGCTACAACTCCCGTTAGTTTTAAATGTGAGTACCGGGCGCAACCTCGCGATAATCTCGATTAAACCTGCCGCTGCCATATCTAAAATAATACTTTCACATTTTTTGTAGGCTTGCGGCGCCTCGTCGTATAACAATTCTTTGTTGCCACAAACGACTCGGCTACCCAATGCTGTTCGGTATAAGTCTTCGCGTTTGTACTTGTGACTTAATCGGCTTTGGCAGTCGCCGCGCTTCCACTTTCGGCCCGCACCATGAGCAAGAGAACACAAGTTGTGGTTTAGCTCCTGCTGCTGGTTTAATAGCGGTTTCACCAAATAGCTGTAATCACCGCGTGAACCCGGAATCACAACATAACCAGCGTCGCTAGGCGTCGCCCCTTTGCGGTGAAGCCAGCCTTTAACACCATCGATTGTTTTGGGTGAAACGAGGTTGTGGTTAACATCAAGTACGCAATCACCTTGTGCTTTTATCGCTGCTAAAAAGCGCTTGGCTATAAGTGAACGGTTAAGCTCAGCCCAGCGCACCGCATGGTTGTGCTCAGCAATATACTGATTAAATGGCTCACTATTTGTCGCCAAACCATCATGGTTAAATTCACTAATGTGCTTAACCAAAATCGACTGCCCTAAACCGCGAGATCCCGAGTGCACTAAAAGCTGCAACTGCTTCTTGTTTATGCCCAGTTGATCTAATTGGCTTTGGTCGTAAACTTGGTCAATCGCCTGAAACTCTGCAAAGTGGTTACCACCACCTATAGTGCCAAGCGCATGATCATAATTGCTGTTAGTAATATTTTTCTCGCGTTTGCCTTGAGCAATGTCATCAGCCCAGTTGTCGTCAAGTGGCTGTTCAATCGTTTTGAATTGTTTAGCCATTTTGTCTAGATTGACTTTGGCAACTTTGCTCGATGTTTGCCACAACGCCATGCCACAACCAATGTCATTACCGACTAAGGCCGGATAAATTTTACTGCGCGTGAAAAATGCCGCACCAATCGGATAACCTCGGCCCGGATGCAAATCAGGCATACCCGCGACGCGTTCCATACCGGTTAATTCGGCTGTTTTAATTAATTGTTGTATTGCTAGCCCTTCAATCCACGTATTTTTTGAGGCAATAAGGCTAACTTTGTCAGTAATTTGTTGGACGGATTTGTCCATAACACCAATTCCTTTGTTCATTTGAAAATTTGGTTTTTTAAAACGAATACGGTTTGGCAGATCTTTTTAGCGTTGAACAAAAACCATAGGCAAACAAACAGGCTCTAGCGACGAAGTGCTAAAGTGAGTTGCTTTAGTTCAGCTTAAAAAGAATTACAGAATGTTGGCGTAGCTTGTTGCTAGCTAAAAAGATCTGCAAAGGGTAATAATGTATTTTTCATGTTTTTTACTCCTCTACAGTTAGTTGAAAAATGATAGTTGCTCACTAAATAAGCGAGCGCATAATAATCAGTTTAATTTGTGAAAGCAAACTTAAAATTAATAAATTGCTAAAATTTCCTATATTTCGACTCATTTTCACCGCAAAAAAAGTGAACCATATTGGCATTCATTGCGGTGTCTGTTACATACACAGATTATTCTGAATTTCTTTTGAGACCGAAAACACTCGCTCTTTCGGCGTCAGTAATTTTGTTAAATCACCAGCTTCGACAAATTTTCTTTGCTCGGCAACAAAGGGTGAAATATCTTCAATGCGAAAAATGCCATCACCTTTAAACGGCGCTAAATAGTTGTTTCTCAAGCCTAGCTGAATTGCCTTGCGGTCGAGCTTTTCACCATAGGGGTTATGATCGGGATCCCACTGAAGGCGGACATCAGTAGTGGCTATTTTTTCTTTCCACTCTTGTTGTGCTAAGCCAAATACGTTAGTTGACGGAAAAGCATTTTGTAGTAAATATTCGAAATATTCAGGTTTGAGAAATATGGCTAATGTGGTCTCTTGACCTTCTTTGGTGCCCCAGCCTGATCGATACATCATCCAGAGAAAGTTGGGTTTAATCCAGCTCATTCTCGAATAACTGAAGTCACCGCCAAAGTACTGTTGTTTTGCTGCAAAGTTGCCAATACTAGGGCGATAAGCTTGGTAAACTATTACGTAATCTTGGCAACTTTGAGCCATGATATGTTTGCCACTATCCGGCCAAAATGCTTGCTGTTGGTAGTATGGCTCAACCTCAAGCCACGACTCTTGATCAATTTTCAATGTATTATTCCTTTGTTGTGTTTCTGTTTTGGTTAGCTAATGTGCCAGTGAATAAATTCAGTTGGTACATTGTCAACGAGCCAAACATTGTTTGCTGAGCGATAAAAGATAAAACCTTGCTCATGCATTTTTTTGCTATCGATTTCGAGCACTTTAAGTTTTCCATATCGACTGCCAACCGACGCCGCCACCGTTTTTGATTCGGTAAGGTGAACATGGTGTCTGTTTCCTTTACTGAGTCCTTGTTCCTGAATACTTGCGCAGAAGCGTTCAGCGGTTCCGTGTAACAGTTTCTCAGGTGGTATAAGTGGTGTTAATGCCAGATCAACATCGATAGAGTGACCTTGGTTCGCTCTGATTTTTGTTCTGTTTGAGTTTATTGCAAAACGCTGTTTGTCATTCGTTTCAGCGACTAAATCAACAAGTTCAGCTGTCAGTGGATGTTCAGTAGTTTTATCGACAAGCTCATCGATTGAGGCCCAGCCACAGCTGTCTAGCTTTAAACCAATAGCATCGGGTTTGTGTCGTAAAACAAAGCTCAAATATTTGGATATTGCGGTGAGCTGCTTTTCTGTGATGCCTACTATTGGGTTAGTCATTGATCAGTCGCTCTCTTACTTCCATTAAGGCATAGCCCAACAAATTCAAACCACGCCAGTGTTCAGGTTGCTCTATTTTCGGATTGTCTTGGGCCATGCCTATTCCCCATATCGAATCAACAGGGCTCGCCTCAACGATTACTCTGTCATTGGTGTTAATAAGAAAATTGGCAAGCTCATTATGAGCCCTGAATTTAGCCAAATTGGCGTTTATCACAATATCAAACCTATGTTGTTGCCAAACTTGGTCATTGAAGTTGGCGACAGTTCTACCTATGGCTTTTGCTTCGCCGGGCGATTGGGCGGCAAGCACTTTGTTCGCTGATTTTTTATCATCGAATAACATGGCTTTAGCAAACATCATATAGTGCTCTGCAGTTTGAAAGTGGCAGTTATCGCTGGTAAAAGGAGCGTGATACCACTGACTAAAACAGCTTTTGGTGACAACAGGTGCACTACTAGTCATTTTGCTTTGGTGCCCCCAGAAAAAAAGGTATTTAACCGCAACACCATTTGCAAGTGCTTGCAGCAATTCTTGATTATTTCTTATATTCATTTTGTTTTATCTCTCAATCCTTGCGCGCTAATCGCTTTATATTTGTTCATTGATTAGCGCTCTAATCTCAGCTAGTGTTGTTTCTTTTATCAATTTGCCATCTTGAAAAACAATGTCGAGTAGACCTTCTTTTTCTTCTTGCTCGCTTACGTTGTCGAACAAGGTGAGCTCACCGTTGACGTTATCGACCTTTAACAACCCTTTGGCTGATTTTTTCTTGGTGTCAGTTTTGGGATCTTTAAAAATAGCGACTCGTTCGCCATTTTTTACCACGCTAGTTGCTTTAACCGCTGAGCCATGAGTATCGCGAGTAACGTATTGATAGCTGTACGAACCTATGCCAAGTACAACTTTAGAGGCAAAACCTTTGTCCATCAGTCTTTGTAGTATTTGGCGTTGGCGTTCTAGGGTGATAGCGTCACCGTAAATAGCACCAATGTGTTCGTCTAGCAATTTAAAGCCTTTGTCGGTTGTCGTACCGCCAAAAATGTCCCATAAACACTCTATCAACCCTTTTATTTCACATAGCATTAGTGGCTTGTTGCTTTGCTCATTGCTAGCGAAGTATTCGCCGCACCAACGGTAAGCTTCGTAGCCACTACTAACTGCGTCGAGCTGAGCTTGTTTTTGGTCTGTGAACAGTTCACTGTATTCGGATACTGGTGATAATTTATATCCGGTTAGTATTTTGACGGGATCGCCTGAATCAGGACGAATCACCAAAGTACCATCGCGAGTCAGTATTTCATTTTTAAGTTGTGGTAAATATTCGGTCACTAGGGTCCAAAAGTCCCAAGTATCAGAAACCACACTTAAAATGCCGGTTGGTGACTGCTCTCGCATCAAGTATTTAAAAAACTCAATTTCACCTTCTAAAATCCATGAACAAGTCACTGAGTGCTCGGTGGCATCAACTGAACAGCCAACTAACTCTTGGTCAACATTAGCGCCATAGTATTTCTCAGCGAATAATACCGCGGGAATAGTGTCGGTACCGACTAGGCCAGAGGCTAAGTGCCCAAAACCACTCATCGCAGCTGCTTGCTTGCCAAACATCCCCCGAAAACTGAAGTCATGACCTTGAAAGGGGACAAATTCCATCGGTAATCCTGTTTTTTCAGCGAACTCTTTAAATACCTTGAAATAAGCGACAGAGGTGGTTGCGCTAGTTTGGATTGGCCAATTTTCACAACTTAAAACCGTTTCGATCATGTTGGTTAGCCACTGAAAACCCGTTTTGGTATTCACTACGGTAATTGGCGGTACTGAATAAGGTACAAGAGTACCTTCAGGCAGTGCCTTAATTTTCAGTGGTAGATATCCCAGATCGTGTAAATCTTCTAAATACTTAACATTTACTGGGTAACCTAGCATGGCACTCATAATGCGTTTGTGCTCAGCAACGGCAATAGTTTTGTCACGACTAAAAAAGTCTGCCCACTCTTCTTGTAAATAACTTTTGATGAAGTACTGCAAACCAACAAACGCCACTTTATCGTTATTTTCAACATTACTTAGCTTGCCGTTGCGTGAGGTAAAGTTAGCATAAACCTCGGTTACGTCAGGATGGTATGCACGACTGTGAAACTCTTTATAAACATCTTTTTGCATGCTTGCTGCGGTAATTGTCATTTTGCTCTCCTTACCCTTCAATAATGTTAAGTGTTACTTTTTGAGTCGTTTGAAACTCGTTGGCTGCTCTAAATGAGTCGGTGGTATATATGTGGTCGATTAAGCCTTCAAATACTTCTAAACCTTGCGAAAAAATACCGTGGGTAACAAATAGTGATATTTCGTTTGCGCCTTGGGCCTTTAATACTTTGGCTAACTCAATAAAAGTTCTGCCACCGTCACAAATATCGTCGGCTATGATTAGGTTCTTGCCCGTAACGTTACCAATAATTTCTGTTTTGACGATAGCACCTGTACGCAAGTCTCTTAGTTTCTGCGCCTGTATAACTTCGCTGCCAAATTGTTCCGCAATTTTTAACGTTTTTTTACTTGCTCCCGCATCAGGTGCAATTAGCGTTAGTTCACCGCTGCGGAGCTTAGTCGTGAGCTCTTGATTTTTTTTAAGCAACTCTAGTTGAGGGATATTAGTTACTCGGTTTAACAGTGCTGGTGTTACATCGCTGTGAGCATCCCAAATTGTTACTTTGGCAAAATTCAGGCTATTGATTATGTTTGCCATAACTGCAGCGCTTAATGCTTCACCCGTGACACAAACACGATCTTGTCGAGCATATGGAAAATAGGGCGCGATTAATTCAATAGGAACGCTGTCATTGAATAGTCTGTTTAGTGCATCAACGGCCATCATGAGTCGAACAATTTTGCTCGAGTTGGTTAAGCGTTCAATAATTTCTATTTTTTTGCAGTTCGCCAAATCTTCGAGAGCAAAGCGAATGTGCTCTTCACCACCTGAAAAACTAAAGCTCTCATAGTTAACAATTGTTTTTTTACCTGCAGAGTTGTGACTAAATATTTTCATGATGCTCTCTTTATTGTTTGTGTCCCTATGACATTATTTAATTTAGCAGGGTGATAATATTTATGCAATACAAATTTGTGTCTTTATGACACTTTCCTGTTTATTGCCATTTTTAGTGGTGTTAACAAGCTGAGCAATTGCAATTTTTCGCATATTTCTATATTGTGTCTTATAGACATAATTGAGTTGAGCAGCATGACTAAGCCATACAATATTAATGATTTCAAAAATCCACTATTCACTGTTGATAGTGTGTTATTCACTGTAAAAGAAGGGCGGCTTCAGGTGTTGATGGTAAGAAGGGCAAATGAACCTTTTATTCATCAATGGGGTTTGCCGGGAGGTTTTGTTGACGTTGATATAGACCAATCAACAGATGAGACAGCATTGAGAAAACTCAAGGAAAAAACCAGTGTTGCACCACAGTATTTAGAGCAGTTACAAGCTTTTTCTAGCGCTTACAGAGACCCCAGAGGATTTAGCGTTACGTTGGTTTACTACGCACTAGTCGCTGAGCAAGAGGTTAGCTGTCACATTGATACTGTGGATGATGCAAAGTGGGTTGATCTTGAAGAATTAGATGACCTTGCCGTTGCTTTCGATCACCGTTTTATTATTGAGCAAGCACAACATCGTTTACAACAAAAAGCGCTGTATTCAATGGTGCCCGTTTATTGTTTGCCTGAGCTATTTACTATTGCACAGCTCAAGTCTGTGATCGAAGTGATTATTGGCAAAGAGATTCAGCGCAAGAGCTTAATCCGCAGGATAGATGCATCAGAAATGTTTGAAGCTCTTGATGAAAAAGTGAAATCAGGAGGTCGTTTAGCCCAGGTGTATAAAGTTAAGCCTGATGTTGATATTGCCCACTTTGAACGAAACTTGAGTATGTAGTGGCTAATTTATGATTGTATATATTGATATGGATGATGTTTTGTGTGATTTCTCTGGGGCGTTTGATAGCGCACTTAGCGTTAATCCAGAGATCACTTATCCGCAATCTCAATATGGTTTTTACGCTAACTTAACACCTCTGACAGGGGCAATTGAAGCACTTATCGACTTACTGAGTTCTGAAAAATTCACCCCTTACATTCTTACAGCACCTTCAATATTAAACCCTTTATGCTATACCGAAAAACGTATTTGGGTAGAGAAGCACTTGGGTTTAGCGTTTGTTGAACGACTGATTATCAGCCCAGACAAAAGCCTACTTTGCGGCGATGTCTTAATTGATGACCGAACTCATGGTCATGGTCAGGATTGTTTTCAGGGCGAATTAATACAGTTTGGCTCAACTGAGTATCCTGACTGGGAGAGTGTTTTGAACTACCTCAAATCAAAATAACCTGACTTGAGGCAGCGTGATGATGTCTAATTTATTGGGTTTCTCAGTGTGTGATCTATTTTTTCCCAAGTACCATTGTTGTATTTCATTTCAAAAAATGGCCAATAGTGATTGTCTACCTTTAACGTTGTCACTGTTGGCGTGTTGTTGAAGCTTATGGTTTTTATCAACACTGACTCTTGATGTTTCTTGCCTTTAACCGCCTCGATAAAGTCTTGGGTGGTAGTTATTTCTTTACCATCTATTTCAACAATGCGTTGCATTGCATAAATGCCATAGCGAGTTGCCGGAGAGCCATAGGTATAGCTGGCAACATACACGCCTTCTGAACTAACATTACCTTGCAGTTGTGCGGCTCGATGAGGCGCGTGTAGGTATAAACCAGACCAATAAATGACTTGTTCAATATCGACGCCATGTAGGGCCGTTGTCTCAATATCAGCCTCTTTTATTTGCCCCTCGCTAAAATAAGTGACTTTAACGCTTGGCTGTTGGCTAAGTGACTCTACTTGTTTGAAGGTCGACACGGGGATGTCATTGATGGCAAGCAATAGGTCGCCTCGTTTTAAGTGGATAGCGCTTTTAGAGCTTGTCGAAACGTTGTAAATTGCCAAGAGCTTATTGGCATCTGTGCCCGGTTGAACAATCTTGTTAATCCACTGTTCACTTAGTCCCATTTGTACGGCATTAACCGGCGGAATCATGGTTAAGTTAATATCCAAAGAATAGGTTGTTTTCTGGTTGGCAAAAGTATCAAGCAGCTCTGTTACGTACTGAGCTGACAAGCCAGAAATAGCGTTATTTTGCTCGTTACCTTCGGAATTACTGGCGTCAAAGACAATCCATAAACCAGCAACTTCATTGGCGGTATTCACAAGCACCCCGTCTATAGCACTATTTGGGTTAACTAAAGAAGTACCTTTAATGTTTTTGTCAATAAACTGTGGCACTTTGTAATTGTATAGCCAAAGTTCTTCGGTGTTATTAACAATGGTTTCTCTGTATTCAACAACGCCGTCGTAGTTGAGGCCAACTTGTAAAATAGGGTCACCTCGTCTCATTGCTTTATCACTGAAGGTGGCTTGCGAGACCTTGGCATTGGCTAAATCTGAAGGTGTATAGGAAACTAAAGCAAGGTTGTGTAATGGGTGTATGTATTCGACTTTCCCATTGATTTCATAGCGATTGTTAAAGGTGATTTTGACATCGCCTAGCATGCTAAATACTACGGTGCGAGCCACGACAACCCAGCCTTTTTCGATATCTACGATAACACCTGTGCCATAGTGATTTTTGTCACCATTACGCCCTTGGACTGAATATGGACTAGAAAATGACACGTTAACCAAGGCATTTTCAATATTTTCGCTATCGACAGGAGTGAAGTTTGTCGTTGAACTTTCACTTGTTTGTGTCAGGCTCGCTTGGGCTTTAAATTTTTGACAAGGCCAGTAGCTTTGGTCTGCAGTTTTTTCGCAATAGCTGTGCTCAAACCATTGTCGATTTATTTCGACAAGGGCGTAGTTGGTCGTATTTGGTGTAGAAAAATCAAAGTAGCGCAAATTGACTTTACGCGTGCTTTTTATGTTTTTTAGTTGCTGGTTAAATTCTTCAACGGTATTCACTTTAACGCCATTGAATTCAGTAATCACGCCGTGACTTGGTACCCCCGCTTTGCTAAATGAACTGCTGGATCTTGCAACGTAAACCCCTTGTATGGGTTTGTTAAAGTGACGCGCCTGTTGATATGACAAAGTGTGAAAAGTACTACCGTCAAATCGCACGATTGACTGTGGGCTGAGCGTTTGTAAATCATCAACTGCAATATTGAACGAGTGTTGCTCATTTTGTCTGATCACAGTTACTTCAATGTTTTGTCCAACGTTAACGTTTAGGTTGTGTTCGAGTTGTGAAAAATTAATAACATTTTGCTGGTTTATACTCAGTAGAATATCACCCACTTTGAGTTTTTCGTCAGCGTTGCTCTGAGGGATGATATGCCTGACAACAAGTAAACCTTTCAAGTCAGGATATTGCTCTCGATAGCGTTGTTCGAGCTCAGACGTTAACCCCAAGCGAGTTAGTTCAGTATATGAGGTTGATTGAAAGGTAGTTTTTATGGTTCCACGAGGAATCGCTTGCTGGTTTTGTAATTGAACCAAGGCAATTTTTATTTGTTCTAGTGGTAAGTAAAACGCGGTTGCTGACTTAGAACGGCTGCCTGCATTTAGAGCGACGGCTTCGCCTTTTATATTGATGACCGGAGAGCCAGATGAGCCACCGGTAGAAGATGTCGCCGCTTGGATGTAGAAGGTATTAAAGTCATTGTATTTACCTTTGCCATAGTTCGGCGCATCGCGATCTAAACGCGAGATAGTCCCATCTAAAATAGATATTTTTTGGCCAGCGTCATTACCTATAATGCGAATTGCTTCACCCACTTCTGGGTCTGAGTCGCTCAGGGTAAATTGATGAGGAGTGAGGTGTTTAATTTGACTAGGGTCATACTTAAAGAAGCCAAAATCGTGAACGGGGTCGAAATAAAGTGGCGTTAAGTCAATTTCTTCGTTATTCACTAAAATCGCTTTGGCGGTGACTGGCCCCGGGTTAATCACATGCCTATTGGTTAAAATAATGCCGTTTTTAGCATCGACAATAAATCCGGTGGCATAGCTACTTCGATTCGACTTACCATCGAATGCTACAGGTATATCTGTTTGAATACTAACGACACCAGAAGAGACTTTTTGAACCGTTTTATTCCAGTTTTCTGCGTCGTTGCTTTGGTTACACGAGGTTAAAAATAGTGTCGTTAATACACTGATAACGTAAACCGCGTATTTTTGTAGCATTTGCATAAATGTCCTTTTTAGAGGCTGTTATGCGTTTGCACAGCCAATCAGTAGTTCTGTTCACTTTAAGTCAAATTTAATTTGTTGTGA
Organism: Endozoicomonas sp. G2_1; assembly: GCF_017744155.1. Taxonomy (GTDB): domain Bacteria; phylum Pseudomonadota; class Gammaproteobacteria; order Enterobacterales; family Alteromonadaceae; genus JAGHQT01. The sequence continues at coordinate 42,618 of NZ_JAGHQT010000003.1, forward strand.
ACCTCTTGTACTATCATAATGTAGTTTGCACTTGTTGTAATAATGATCTTTGCATTTTAATGATGAGTTATTCTACTATGCTACTCAAATTTTTTGATACATTCATTCTTAGGTATCTTGCATTTATCGCATTCTCTGTTTTTATCGACAAATACTTTTCTTTTAATGCCTTGATTAGGTTGTTGGAAAGGCCAGTTTAGAGCTTCAATTTTACTTTTCCTGAAAGCTTTCCATTCTAAGGAAAAGTTTTCTTTAAAGTATACATATCTATGACACCACTCTAAAATTGTAATTGGAATACGTCTCCCATTTCTGTAGTGCGTTTCAGGAAAGTTCTCTAAATGGGGTAATAAACTTCGAATCCTATTTGGTGGAAAGTTAAAATTATTTGGAGTATATAATGTTTTCATTGCTTTTATCGCGGCTTTACTATGTAACTTATCCTCAACGTTTTTTTTGAATTCCACTGATAAGCGGGCCTTATGTAGCTCTCGTCTGATCAACTCTAGGTATTCGTTAAATGACCAGTAATAGCATGGCGTAACATAGTAATTGAAATCAAGATGACAATTATTAATTACTTTTTGTGTTGTTACCGGTTTATTCCAAATATCAAAACCGCACACATTACAAGTTCCAGTTACGATAGACTTTAATTTTTGATAATTATTTAGTTTGTTTGAATCGCAGTGACATCCATGTTTAAACAGGCTGATATGATGCACTTCACAGACATCGTGATGGCACCAACTTAACTTAAACCAGGTAAATCCATCAGTGTTTATTTGTTCTTTAAAGCAAATAGGGCAAAATTGGATTTCTAGATTAAGAAATGCCAATGTCTTCGGCATTTCTATAGTGATGTATTTATCAGTGTTATTAAATATATTCGATGCTTTTTTTAGAAAAATATCGGGTGTATTGACTAGTTTAAAAAACTTTAGTATAGAATGTTCTTCGACTAATGTAAGTAGCTCTGTCATATCATACGTTTGAAAGTGCAGAAATGTACTTTCCGTTAAGCCAAAGTTGAATCTCCAGCAAAACTTTTTGTTTATTAACAACTCTACAATTATGCTTTTGTTGAGTTCATTTAATAGTAATGACTTTCGAAAGATAAAGCTTTGTAACAATTCACCTGGCTTAATCCACATAGTGTAATAATTTCCTTACCTGATTGATGAATAAAAGTAATTTATCGACTTTGGAGACTTATTTACAGGGTGACATGATATACTTTACTACCATCGGAACTTAACTAAGTATATGTTGACCAATACTTGCCAGATCATCAAAATTCATTGCACTATGTTCTTTGTTTTTGATGGAAGTGACGGCACTTAACGATTGACTTGTTCACTGGTTAAGCCAAAGTTAATCGCGCTGATAAACTCAAAACTGGATTTGCGTGATTTATGTTGTCCGAGCATATGGCAACACTCTATAATGATTTTCTTCATATCTTTCTGGTAGAATATCACCAACTGAATTTAAGAGTCGTTTATTGTTAAACCAATCAACCTAATCTAATATCGCTAGTTTAACTCGCTTAAGCCTAATTTTTGTGAATGACTACCTTTTTTTACAAGCTATTAATCGACTTAGTTAGAACGTTATCGTATGAGTCGACAGCGCTGTCAGCTGAGGTTGTAAAACTAGCATTGCTAAGTATTTCGGTATAGCGTATTGAGTCATATTGACTAGCGTTAAAAATGTAATGAATAGGGCTTTTAGGCTTGGCTCTTGCCCAAAATGCTTGCTTTAAAGCACTAAGTATAAGCTGAATCTTTCATTAATTTTATGTCCCTACAGTCAATAGTTTTTCGTGAATAAACATTGAGTAACAACGCCACATAGATGAAGCTTGGCCATGTCGCAAAGTAGGTAATATCGACCACCCAAAGCTGACTAGGCTTTGACAAGTAAAGTCTTGATTCACATAACTTAAGAGCTTAACTGGGTTGGTCATATGGTATCGTCGTGATACCGGGTAAACCTATATTAATGCTTTGAAGGCCGAGCTCTCAAGTGCGAACTAACTTTTCTAGAGATGGACTGAATGGCTGTCCAATGAGACGAATGCTTATTTTTAAATGCAAAAGCCATGTGTATTACACCTTCACGTACTTCTGGTGAGTATGTAATTCTATTTTTATTGACTCATTCTCTTAAGCAAGTTAGCTTGCAAATTCATGTGTCACTCTTGTTTTATTAATATTACTGAAATGACACAGATTTCTAGGCACTACCATAAGAAATGAATCGATGATCATATTTCTATGCTTTCATGTCTTACTTTTTCAAAAAAGTCAGGATATATGTTTTCGTTGACTTTGAGGTACTCATATAATTCAGGCAGTTTAATCGAAATAGAACCGTCTGAGCGATGTTTCAATAGTCCCGAATTAGATAACTTTTTAATGAAAAACCCTATTCGAGATCTTGTTGTCCCAACATAGTCGGAGAGATCTTGAATAAGCAACTTAGTTCTTATAGTCAATTGTTGCTCACTGAACTCGCCGTATTTCTCTGCTATTTTAAGTAAGAAAAATAATAATCTCTCTTCACTACTACTGGTAATAAAACTGGTGATTTTATCATTTTTCTCAGAGATTAAAGTTGCCATGTAGCGTATATAAGCATGTCTGAGCTCAGAAGAATCAAGTGTTTCAATAAACCGCTCCGTACTTACACGTTTAAGTTTGGTTTTAGTATCAGTTTCTAAGTAATAACAACAATTAGAGTTAGATAGACTGAATTCACATAAGATACTTCCGGAGTAATGAATACCCAGTACACATCGTTTTCCACTGAATGTGTACCTGACAATTTTTACAAACCCTTCTTCTACTTTATATACGGAATCGTGTTTGTCATCTATGTGTATAGAAGAGTCTTTATCAAGAACAAGGGTTTGCTGAAACCCCTCAAATAAATCGTTTAGTAGTTTTACATTTTTATTATTTTGATCAAAAACTGCTATGTTTTCCATGTCATTTTGTCCATTTATATGTCTTGTAAATAATTTAATTTCTATTAAGCTGAATAATTTTATGTGTTTATTAAATATATATAATTAGCGTTAACAGAACTTTTCTGTAGGTGTTAAAAATTCCCTTATTACTTAGGTTTGTTTAATGACTGAATTAGTTTTATTGCCGCAGTTGGCAAGTGGGTATTAGGACCGAAAATATGGTTAACGCCAAGGGATGCTAATTTTTTATAATCTTGCGATGGAATGACACCACCAAGGCAGATAGTAATATTCAAATTTTCGTGCTTATTGATTTCTTCCAGTAACAATGAAACTAATTTAAGGTGACTTCCCGCGAGTGATGAAATGCCAATAATATCTACATTCTCTGCTATAGCTTGATCAACTACTTCCTTTGGAGTACTGAATAAAGGGGAAAGTGTGACGACAAATCCGAAGTCTGAAAAAGCTGAAGCAACGACTTTTGCTCCCCTGTCATGACCGTCTTGCCCCAACTTACTTACTAAAATGGTTGGCTTTTTCGATTTTCTTTCTGTGAATTTTTTAACACATAACAGGACCTCCTGTAAATCATCATTCTTTTGATAAACATTTTGGTAAGTATTGGCTGTTTCATTATAATTGGGGCTGTATCTCCCCCAAACTTTTGCTAGTGTTTCTGATACTTCCCCAACTGTTGCTCTGCACCTCATAGCTTCTATACTGATGGCAAGTAAATTTCCGTGCCCTGTTTTGGCGCAATGTTTCAGCTTTTGCAATGCACATTTGAGTTTGTTTTTATCTCTATTTCTTTTTATATAAGTCAATCTATCAATTTGATTAGATCTGACTTGATCTGTATTTATGTTTAATGTTTCTAGTGGAGTTTCTTTATCAGTGCGGTATTTATTGACACCGATTATTACCTTTTCTCCACTATCGATTTTTGCTTGTGTGATCGCAGCTCTTTGCTCTATTTGTTTTTTTGTTATTCCTTTTTCAACAGCCTCAGTCATACCTCCTGAAACTTCAACTTCGCGAATTAACTCTCTAGCCTTATTAGCTATGTCATTTGTTAAGCTTTCCATAAAGTAAGATCCTCCCCAAGGATCAATAGTGCTGCAAATTCCGGTTTCTTCTTGTAATATCAGTTGTGTATTTTTAGCGATTTTAGCTGCATCTATAGTTGGAAGAGAGACAGCTTCATCATATGAGTTTGTATGTAAAGATTGAGTTCCACCAAAGACTGCCGCTATTGATTCAATTGTTGTTCTTACAATATTGTTTAGTGGCTCTTTTTCGGTCAATGTCCAGCCAGAGGTCTGACAATGCATTCTAAGTAAGTACGATTTTTCATCTTTGGCGCCAAAACCTCTAATTATTTCAGACCAAAGTAATCTAGCGGCTCTCAACTTGGCTATTTCAGAATAGAAGTCCATGCCTACTCCAAAGAAAAAGGAAAGCCTAGGTGCAAATTCGTCAATGGTCAATCCTGATTCTAAGGCTGTCTCAATATACTCTTTACCATCTGCAAGCGTATATGCCAACTCCATTGCTGGTGATGCACCCGCCTCCTGCATATGGTAACCCGAAATCGAAATCGAATTAAACTTGGGCATGTTTTGTGAGAGAAACACAATAACATCACCAATGATTTTCATTGACTCTTTTGGAGGGTAAATAAATGTATTCCTTACCATGAACTCTTTTAGAATGTCATTTTGAATTGTTCCTCGAAGTTCCTGAAGATCTGCACCTTGTTCAATTGCTGCTACAATATAAGCTGCCAATATTGGAAGTACCGCACCATTCATAGTCATCGATACACTGACTTCGTTCAAAGGAATACCTGAAAACAGAACTTTCATGTCTTCTACACTATCAATTGCAACGCCAGCTTTACCAACGTCGCCGATTACTCGCTCATGGTCAGAGTCGTACCCTCTATGAGTAGCCAAATCAAAAGCAACTGAGATACCTTGTGCGCCTTCTTTTAAAAGTGTTTTATAGAATTGGTTTGATTTTTCTGCTGTAGAAAAACCCGCATACTGTCTTATGGTCCATGGCCTATTACAATACATCGTTGGATAAGGGCCCCTTATGTAAGGAGCCAGACCTGGCATTGAATTTTGATGGGGTAAACCGGCCACATCGTTTTGTGTATATAGTGGCTTAATTTTTATTCCGTCTTCAGTGACATTCCCTGATTCACTAAAAGCTGGATTTTTCGACTTTTCCTGTGCAAGTTTTTTCCACTTACTAAAATCTGACTCAATAGGTGCAAACTTTTTAATCTTTTGAAAGGCGGGCATTAGGCGAATTCTCTGAACATAATTATAAAACTGGCCTTGTGTTAGTTGAGTCCAAGAGTTGCGGTCATTCCACCATCAACAATTAACTCTGAACCATTGATGAAGCTTGCGTTGGGTGATAGTAAAAAATCTACTAATGTAGCTATATCATTGGGTTTACCTAATCGTTGAACTGGAATGCGATTTAGCATGCTATCTGCCCAATTTGCTCGCCCCTGAGTCAACTCTGTGTCTATAAACCCGGGTAAAATAGCGTTCATGGTTAGACCTCTTCTGGAAAACTCTTCGATCACGCTGCGCATGTAACTTTGTATTGCGCCTTTAGTTGCACTGTATATCGAATTTCCACGGTTACCATGCTTTGAAGCGACAGAGCTTATGAAGATGATGCGACTTGAGTCCATACGGCTCATTGGCATTATTAGTTTTGAAACAAGCTGCATTGTCGAAAAAAGGTTCACTTGAAATATTTTTTTTACGCTATCTGAATTAAACTGGAAGCTCAGGCTATCTGAACTCATGCCTGCACAACATACGATGCCATATGGGATTCTATTTTCTGCTAATAAAGTCTCGGTTGTTGAATCCACATCGTGTGAGTTAGCTAGATCACATTTGATAGGAAAAACATTCGCTCCAGCTAGATTACACTCATTTAATAGCTCACTTAAACTTTCGTCGTTGTTCCTGTAAGTGAGGATGAGATCAAAATTATTTTTTGCTAAGTATGTGGCTACGGCTCGACCAATTCCCCTTGTTCCTCCCGTGAGAAGAACGCTTTTCCTTTCCCTGTGCATAACAACCCTTACGTAAGATATAGATAGTACGTTTTGCTAAAAATATAGCGAAGGGTACTAAATGGGAATGCTCAATTGTGAGCATACAAACTCAGAAAAAAGACTCTATGATGTTTAAAAACTGCATATATATCGTGACCTGCTTCTGAATAATTTGACGTCAGTGCAATCGAAAATATATATGTTAAACAGCATAGGGAAACATGATGAAGACGGAAAATATGAGCGAAGATAAACTAGATTTATTGAGTTATCTTCCACCGGCAACTAAACAAACTAGTGTCAGCAAAGAGGAGCTTTTAAACTCAGGAAATGCTGGAGTAATTATTATGCGTAGTGGCCAAGTAACGAATCTCTACCGTAATGAAGCAAGAGAGTGCGCATTGGAAGTGTGTGAGCACACCAATAAAACTCAAAAGGGGTTTATCTCTAGTTATATTTACGAAGAGACCTACGGCCAGCAAGACAGGATATATTGGTTTATTCATCTGAAATCATTATCTGATTATATGCGATTCCATCGGCTTGCCAATCAGGATCCTGCATTTGGTGAAATATTCATGCGTAATCGTTCTCATTTCGAGGGAGAATATGCCAGTTGGATAAACATGTTCCCTGAAGCGACTTTTAATGAAACAGTGATAGTACCACATCGTTGGGGAAGCAGCGGAACCAACATTCCTCATGATGCTGATTCTAGTCAAATAATTGCAAATCAACAGGTCGAGAATCAACGGTCGCAGGTATTCCATTCCGCGAATTCTCGCATGGTATTGATGCGCTCAGCTGATGTAAAAGTAAAACACCGTTCAGCTGCTAGGCTCTTTGGCAGACAATATGCTGATTACATAAATAGTCATTGCCCTAGCAATGTAACGTGCTTCATGTTTGAAGAACACTTTGGTAATGTCGATCGTATTCATTGGCACTTAAATTTTGAGAAGTATGAAGATTATGAAGAGTTCATCGAGTTTTGTGCTTTGGATGTTGGCTTAAAAGCGTTGATGGTTGAAAGAATTCGAATGGATGGTGAAGTTTCAACTGCCGGTTTTGGGCACTTTAAACAAAGTAGTATTAAAGACTTACTAGTTTGCCCTCAACATCCGACTAAAGACTTTTGAGGGAGTGTTTGAGTTAATGAATATGAAAGAAAATTATAGAGCTCAACAACAGATTGCATTGTCTCCTGAAGACACGTTGACAACAACAAGCGCTGGTGCAGTAATAAAATTGAAAGGGTTGGTGAAACAAAGCTTAGTTTCAGAAACTCGCAAAGTTTTACAATCGATATCTAATTATATTAATGACATTTATAAAGGTAGAGCTTCTTTATTTGTATTTGAAGAATTATTCGGTACTAAAAATACAATTTATTTATTATTTCAAGTGGAGACTCTTCAGGATTACTACGATATTATGCAAATTGATATGAATTGTGGTCCGCTGCGTACGATTATCAATGATAAGATTTCTGGTATTGTTAACGATTGGAGTGAACTATTTGAGTCAGGAACCTTAGCTTCGCAGACATTGTTACCGCAGTTTAGAAGAATGTATGGTGCGAATGATTCAGGAACTGAAATGACGTTCCAAAAGCCGTTGACAGGGCTACCACCAGCGTTTCACCAGTTTACTTTACCATTAGAAAATATTATTCACAGTGGTAATGCCGGATTAATGATACATCGAGAAGCGCAATTGAAATATGAGTTTCGCTCTGAGGGAAGACAATTTGCTCGAGATGTTGTTGATTCTATCAACACAAAAGCACGCGGAGAGGCTACTGCATTCTTGTATGAAGAAGCTTTTGGAAATGCAGATAAGATTCATTGGTTGATTCATATGGATAAGATTGATTCTTATTATCCATTAATACAAATTCATGCAGCTGACCCTGAAGTTAGAGAACTCTACTTCAAAGAGACATTGCCGAAAGAAAAAGGTGGTGGAAATTGGAGTAAAATGTTTGTGGAAGGCTCAATGAAAGATAATAGTTTTGTTCCGCAAATTTGGTAAAGAAATGATTAAAAGGAAATGCAATGGCTCAAATCAGTAAAGAGTTCATGATAGATGCATCTTCTGATGCAGTATACAAAGCGTTGACGGAAGCATCGGAGTTCGAGAAGTTTACCGGTATGCCTGTAAAAATAGACCTATCACCAGGTGGCGAAGCTTCCTTATTCAATGGCTATATAAAGGGGTACTTTATCGAATTTAAGAAAAGTGAACGTCTCATTATGGCTTGGAAAGACTGTTACAACTGGGAAGACGGCGAGTATTCTATTTTAAATTTAACTTTTACACAGATCAATTCAAAAACTAGATTGTGTTGGTATCAGGAAGGTATTCCAGAAAGGGAGGTTGCGCATTTGGAAGATGGGTTAGAAAGGAAATACATTAATCCGTTACAAGAGTATCTGAGTTCAGGGCAAGTGATATCTTCGCCTGTTCCCGACACTTGTCAAATAACTTAATTGATGTATAGAAGTGTCGAACTGAAATACTACTTTCAAAATCGAGTTACCTGGTTAGTTTAAAGTGTGTGATTCATAGAGATCCTTTCTATAATTGGTTGTCATGAACAATGACATTCAGCAACGATTAAAGTGGATCAAGCTTAACCAAGAAACTAACAATGCGGGCTTAGTTTGCCTTCGTTGTGGAATATCTAGGCCAATGCTCAGGAAGTGGTGGCCTAGATTCCAAAAATACGGTTTAGATGGCCTTAAAAGCCTAAGCAAAAGGCCTCACCACTCGCCAAACCAGAAAACCACACCAGAAGTTGAGTCTCTAATTCTGACCTTAAGGAAATCAAGAAATCTAGGTGCTTGACGCATTCAAAGTGGGCTACTCAGGAATGAGCAAATCAAACTGGGTCTGGCTACCATTCACAAAGTACTTAAAAATAATAACGTTGAGCCAATAGTCATTTACCATAGAAAGCCTGACTTTAAACGTTATTCAAAACCAATTCCGGGTGAGCGGGTTCAAATGGACACTTGTAAAATTGCTCCTAGCTTATACCAGTACACCGCTATTGATGACTGCACTCGCTATCGGGTTTTAAGGCTCTATAAGAACCGTACAGCGGCTAATACCATTCACTTTGTAGAGTCTGTAATTGAAGAAATGCCATTCCTTATACAGCGGTTTCAGACTGACCGAGGAACAGAGTTTTTTCTGAAAAAGTGCAAAAATTATTGATGAAATACAAGATAAAACTCCGACCAAATAAGCCAGCATCACCTCACTTAAATGGCAAAGTTGAACGCTCACAAAAAACTGATAAAGCTGAGTTTTATGTCACTGTTGATTTGAGTTCTAAAGATATTCACATGCAACTTGCTGAGTGGCAGCACTATTACAATTGGGAGCGGCCACATAGCGCTCACAATGGAAAAACACCGATAGAAAGATATTTTGAAGTTAGTGAACAAACGCCATTTTCAGATGAAGTTGAGGAATTTTATCAAGCCCATAATGAGCGTGTTCAATTATCCAATTACCGAAGAGATTTAGAGATCGCAAAATTGAAACGATCTCTATGAATCACACAGATTAAGCAAGTTATCTGCAACTGCATGGTTATGCTTTCACATTGCCGTGACTTTATAAGCCACGCGCTGCTTGACAATTAAGTCAAGCTTTTTCATCAAGGCTTTCATTCGACAAAGAGCAATATCAAAGCCTTATTTGCGTAGCAGCTTCATCAGTATTCTAGCACCAGCATTACCTCTGCTATCATCAAATATCCTTTTCATATGACGAAAAAGCATTAGCTCATCGGCTGTAACGATTTTAGCTGGTCTTATTAACTATGCGTAATAAGCAGAGCGACTTATCTTTAACACCTCACGTGGCGCACAAATTGGAAAGCGTCACTACTGCTCTTGGATGTACTCGAACTTTACTTCATTTCTTTTACAAAGAGGGCGTCGTTTTTAAGATTTCACGCTACATCCGTAAGCGCTTATTTTCTTTTTTGAGCATCACTAGTTCAGCTCTTTCATTTTTGCCTAGTGCTTCACCTGCAGCTTGTTTAGCTAATTTGTTTTTCCAGTTATAAAGCCGCTTAGTGGTAATATCTAAAGATTTAGCCGATTCTGCAATGGTATGTCATTGTTTTGAAGGATTTTAACGGCTTTTTTCTTTAAGCTAGTGTGTATACTTTCTCGGTTTTCTTCTTTGAGTCATTTTCGCATCTTTGTTATGGATTTATTACCCGCTACAAAAGTGTGCGGATCCATTAAACTAGGTTAGAAATTAGAAACACTGCTAAACGCTACTGCTTGGTAGCATAGCTAACAGGGCCTTTTTATCAACCTTCCCTGATGTATTAAGAGGTAATTGATCTAAGATAGTGACATTCTTGGGGTGCATATATAGAGGCAGTGATGACTGTATTATTGCATGGACATCACTTAACTTTAGATTAACTTTATGTGCAGGGACAATGAATGCATGCAGACTATTTTCTAAAAATTTATCTGGCAATGAGACTATCGATGCTAAGCTGATTTCTGATTGCTTGCTTAGCGTCATCTCAATATCACCCAAGTCAATTCTGTACCCTCCACTTTTGATGGTTTCATTTGCTCTGCCCACATAGTAAAGCTCGTCATTTTGTCCTTTTTTAACTATGTCGCCGGTTTTATAGCCATAGATACCTTCTTGCTCAGAAAATAATTTGACACTCTCTGTTCTTTTGCTGTCACCCCAGTATGAATGCATTACTTGAGGCCCATAGATAACGAGTTCTTCAGCGCCTTCCTCGTTTTTTTGTGTTCGATAAAAGTGATTTTGTAACGGCTTTCCAAGTGGAATTTCATTTACTTCCGTCGTCAATTCGTGTTTTGAAAATTCATGAAACATACAATAAACAGTCACTTCGGTAGGTCCATACATGTTGAAAACTCTAGCTTGTGGTATTCTTACCCCTATTTGATTGATATACTTAGCAGGGCAAGCAGCCCCTCCAATAAATAGATGTGAAATTGTTACAAAATCATCGAGTTTAACTTGAAACCTTTCATCCAATATCAATCCAAACGTTGTTGGAACACTTGAAATAACCGTAATTTTATTTAAGCTAACGTAAGTTGCAATCGCATTCGGGTGTTTTGGTTTCGAGTAAAGATGTAATTCACATCCAACTCCTAGCCAAAACGCGATATCCATAACGGATTGATCAAATGACAATTCTGCGATATTGAGAACCTTAGCTTTACCATCTAAATTGAAAGCGCTTCGACACCAGGTAATAAAATGGCATAGGCTATGATTTAAAATTGTTACACCTTTGGGAATGCCTGTTGAACCAGAAGTAAAAATACAATAAGCAACATCATGTTCTCGTAACATACTATCTTCTTTGATATCAATGTTGCTCTTCATTTTTTTGATATCATGTTGCTCTATACATATACAACCCTCGATATTGTGATTTTCATTAACAATTGCAAAACGGGTTTTCGTTATTTGTAGAATGCTATTTAAACGAGTTTTCGGTGTAGATGCATCAATAGGTATGTAGAATCCCCCAGCTTTCCATGCTGCCAGCATTGCTACAATTGAATAAACGTTTTTATCGCATGCCAATAAAAGGCTTTCACCTTTTAGAAAGCCTCTATCTTTGAGTTTAGTGCTTAATGCAGCAGACAAACGGTCCATCTCAGAGAATGTGATAGATACATTATCATTAACAATTGCGATTTTATTAGGTTGCGTTTTAGCCCAATAATGGAACCATTGTAAAGGGGAAAGGTATTGATCTTCATAATTGATGCTTTGAAATTTTGACAATTGCACTAGTTTGGATACCTAATGTAAATAAGTTATAACTCTCCAATAAATACTGTATCCAGAATTTTCTAGATTTGACGCTCAAACTTGAGCGCTAAATTATCTTTCATTGTTTTAATTTTTTAGTACGGCATACAGCAGAGCATTCTTTGTGGTAGAAGATCAAATAATCGAAGTTCGTTTTGATAAAAATATAACAGAAGTATTACTAAATAATACCAAACAGCGAAATTGTATAAATAGTCAATTCATCGAAAGATTAAATGAAGAGTTGACAATAGCAGAGCAAAACCCAGCTTGTCGGGTTATGAGTATCTCAGCAAAAGGGGATACTTTTTGTATTGGGATGGACTTTAGTATTGTACACCAAATAAGCAATATGTCTGAGGAAGAAATAAAGAAGCAAGGTAAGCAGTTTTATGAATTACTATCTCGCCTTTGCCAGAGTCGTCTCATAATTGTTGCGACAGTAAATGGTATTGTTTCTGCTGGCGGGGTTGGTTTAATCTCTGCTTGTGATTTTGTTATTGCTGGAACCAATAGTAAGTTTTCATTGCCAGAGGCATTGTGGGATTTGGTTCCTTATTGTATTGCACCTTTTATAGTAAAACGGATGGGACTACAAAATGCCAAAACACTCGCTTTAAGTACTCAACAAATTAGTGCAAAAGAAGCATATACAAAACAATTGGTTGATGAAGTTGTCGACAACCCTAATTTTGCAACTCGAAAATTGACCAATCGAATAAGCAGACTTCAAATCAACTCCCTTCACAAAATTAAGAGTTTATTTAATTCTTTTAATGAATCCTACATCACCAGAGAGTCTGAAATCATAGATCAATATACAACAGTCATGTCTAAAGAAACTGTTCTGAATAATATTACTAGGTTTATACAGGAAGGTAAATTTTCATGGGAAACATAACTAACCTAAATCATTCTATAGATTCTAGTGAATCAGCAATTGTCTTTCCGGGACAAGGCATTCAACGAAGAGGTATGGGCAAAACACTTTTTTCCCGCTTTCCTCGCTTAACTGAAGAGGCTTCTAGTGTATTGGGCTATTGTATAAAAAATCTTTGTCTCAACGATACAGACAATAGGTTGAAGGATACACGTTATACACAACCTGCTATTTTTGTGGTCAATGCCCTTTCCCACGCTGAATTAATAGAGCGAGGAGAAACTCCAAGGTTTTATGCTGGCCACTCACTAGGTGAGTATAACGCTTTGCATGCAGCTGGTATTTTAGATTTCAATTCTTGCTTAAAATTAGTCATAAAGAGAGGCGAACTTCTAAGCCAGGCTAACGGTGGTGGCATGTATGCAATTATTGGCACCAATAAGAAAAAATTGCAGAGCTTAATATGTGAACTTAGCTTAGACCGAGTAGATATTGCAAATATTAATAGTACTCATCAGATTGTATTATCTGGTGACAAACTTCAATTGGCCGCTCTTTCAGCCCAATTGTTAGAGCAGGGTCTTGGAAAGTCAATTCCCTTAAATGTGAGTGCTGCATTTCATTCTCGCTTCATGCAGGAGCCTGCAAGACAATTTTCGAACTATCTCAACCTCTTTACTTTCAAACAACCTCATACGCCCGTCATTTCAAACGTCGAAGCTAAGCCTATTGAAGATGCCTCTAAAGTTTCTCAACTCATTACCAAGCAAATATACTCTCCAGTTAACTGGAAAGGTACAATGAGCTTTTTACACGACCATCAAATCACTAAGGTGATTGAGACATCTAATAGTGATGTGCTGACGAAACTATGGAATGAATTTCGGGATGAACGTTCAAAAAAAGGCCTGTTAATTGATAAAAAAAAATTGGTTAGGGGGAGGGGAGATGTGTCTTATGAAAATAGCTACAACCGAGTCCATTTGAATAAAGATGCTCAGCTAAAAAATGTTATGGCATTAGGCAGTCCAAGTTTTAAAGCTAAGTTTGGTATTAAATACAATGTGGTATCTGGAGCGATGTTTCGAGGGATATCTTCTACCGAAATAGTGAGCAAAATGGCAAATGCAGGAATGATTGGGTTCTTTGGTTCTGGGGGGCTTGCTTTACAGGATCTTAAAGTGGCAATTCATAAAATAAAAGCTAACTCTAGACAAGATGCTAAGTGGGGGGCGAATCTTTTACACCTCCCAAATGACAACGATCAGGAAGTTAAAGTAGTTGAATTGTATTTGAAGGAAAATGTCAATTTAGTCGAAGCTGCTGGATTTATTAGTGTTACAAGTGCTGTGGTGCAATTTCGATTTCATGGTGCGTATATTGACCCTAGTGGGGATACCATTATTCCAAATTCTGTTTTTGCTAAAATATCTCGTCCAGATATTGCAAAATCGTTTATAGCCCCTCCTTCTGAAAAGATTCTTTCTCAGCTTTTATCTGAAGGAAGATTGACACAATCAGAAGTTCAAATAGCCCGTACTAATCCAACTGCAAATGTGATTACCGTCGAAGCTGATTCTGGAGGCCACACTGATGGTGGAAATATCTCAGCGTTATTGCCTGTTATCAAAAAACAGGTTGAAAGCGCTAAAGCACAATTTAACTATACTAGAGATATCTTTGTGGGCGCTGCTGGAGGTATTGGCACCGCTGAAAGTATCGCTGCAGCTTTCATCCTCGGGGCTGATTATATAGTAACAGGTTCGATCAACCAGTGTAGTGTAGAGTCGGGGACGTCCGACAAGGTCAAGCAGATGCTTTCTCAAGCAAGTGTATATGATACTACTTATGCACCAGCAGGAGATATGTTTGAATTGGGCGCTAAAGTACAGGTATTGAATAAAGGAACACTTTTTGCTCCTAGAGCAAACAAGCTGTATCAGTTGTACCGACAATATAATGGAATTGACGAAATCCCTATAACTGTTAGGGAAAGTATTGAAAAATTGTACTTTAAGAAAAGTATCGATGATGTCTGGAACGAAACAAGTCAATACTTTAGAAAGGTAGGAAAAGGCTTTGAAATCGAAAAAGCTCAGTGTACACCAAAACACAAGATGGCATTGATATTTCGTTGGTACTTCGCCCATTCTATCAAAAGTGCTATGTCGGGCGATGAAACTCAGGTTGCAAACTTTCAGATTCACTGTGGACCTGCCATGGGAGCATTTAACGACGCTGTAAAAGACACGATATTTGCTTCATGGCAAAACCGAAATGTGGATAAAATAGCTCTTTACTTGATGCAGGAGGCTTACGAACTTTTACAATATTCGTTAAATAATATAATTACACCGCAATCAGGTATGCCTAAAGTTAGTTAAAAAATGGTTGATTTGAGTAAATAATGAGTACGAGAAATCTTCGGACTAAGAAATATATGCGTTCATCTGAAGGGTTTATCAGGGAAGTAACTTATTGGTTCGATTTCGTCCACCAGACTCATTTTGCGCAATGTATATTTGACGTGCAGAAATATCGCCGTACTTTGTACACAAAATATAATATCCAATTACCAGTTAATATTCACGATGCTGTAATTAAAAGACAATCGGAATTTTTAGCTGGCCGTTTGACTGCCTCAATCATATTTCAACAAATGGGGGAGACATCCGCACAAGTAATGGTAGGCGACCATAGAGAACCTATATGGCCTCATCACCTTATAGGTTCTCTTTCTCATACCGATGATACTGCTGTGTGTTCCATTACTGAACGTGCTAATCAGCGCTTTATTGGAATAGACATTGAAAATATAATCGCAACACATACAGCTGAGAAGATAGGTCGACAAATAATTAACCTACAGGAAAAAAAATTACTTTTAAGTTTGAACTTTCCTTATGAGATACTGTTAACTATTGTGTTTTCCGCGAAAGAATCCTTGTTCAAGGCTATTTATCCCATCGTAAGACATTATTTAGACTTTAATACTTCTATGGTCAGCGATTTTTCCATTTCAAATAACTGCATAACACTGAAGTTAAACGAATACCTGCTGAAAAGGTATGATCTGAATAAGTTTTATTGCATTAGTTGGAAAGTTCAATTTGGGAAGGTTTTTACTTTTCTGGAAGGCTGGCACTAGTGAATGCTTTAGTAGTCTTCTTGCTATTTTTATGTAATAAATTAATGAATAGTTCTTTGTTAACTTTTAGACAATAAGCAGGTGAACTAAAATAATACTACTATTTGAAACTGTTGAAGAGTTTTTTGAAATTTTCGCCCCTATAAAAGTGTATGTACATCTCTGGTAACGATTCAGGGACATGTATCTTGAAACAAATTAGCAATCAATCTGATTTTGGTTATCGAGGGGAAAAGCCTGGAAAAATCCAGGCTAACATCTAATTAACGTGGCGGGATATGCACATCTGAGTGATGACTTAGAACTACATCCTTCGCTGACGAAAAACTATTAGAAGCGAAAGTTGCGGTTGCGCCGAACATCATTGTAACAGCAAAAAGAGCTGCGACTTTTTTACTTAATTTCATTTTATATATCCTATAAAAGTAATTTCATTTATTTAATTAACGAATAGAAAGACTTGGTGTCTCTTCTATTCGCTTTTAAATATATCCTCGTGCGAATCTAGAAAAGCTCAAAATTGAGCGTGAATGTAATGATGTGAGCAAAATATTGGGTTTTGATTGAGTAGAAAAGTGCCGAATCTTTGATATTTACTGACTACGATAGAATGTTCGTTTTTAAAGCTTTTATTTTTTTATCTCAGACTCCAGTTCTTTATAAGGAATAAATACAAATTATCAATATTGAGCATGTTGTTTTTACTTGCTTTTGTAGTATGTGCATTTGGTAAAAATTTATCGTTCAGCGTGGAAATGATATTATGCAAAGCGAAAATGGATATGTTCATTCAAATGGCCAGAAAAATGAGTATACACAAAGTGTCAATGTACGCAGCGTGTTTACTCGCGTTTGTGCTGTATTGAACAATTGTTTTGGTATTCATATAGAACTCACTCCCGAGACAGAGTTAAAAACTCTCAACCTTTCTTCTATTAGACAGTTAGAGTTATGGGTTGCAATCAAAGATAATTTTTCCGTTAAGTTAGATATGGAAAAGCTCAATCGTATTGATACCGTTTACCAGCTTTGTGAATTGGTTGAAGAGCAGATTAGCATTATTGTTCCTGTAACTGCTGAACATCCTACGGCAACAGAGTACAGCGAAAAATCACTTCCTTTGTCACCTATTCAACAATCATATTGGGTTGCTGCACAAAATAAATCAGACCCAGACGCTGTTGGATGCCTACTATATTATTCATTTAAGGTGTTAGATTTGGATTTAAGCCGGTTGAGTTCCGCTTGGAGCAAACTGGTAAATGCAACGCCAGTATTGAGAATGTGCGTTGACGCTGATGGACAGTTGAGCATCAAAGATAAAATTTCAAATCAGCTAATCCATGTATACAACGAAGCGTTCTCGACGGAAGTCTCATGGCAAAATCACTTAAGAGATATCAGAGCACAATTTACAAAAAAAATCTCGAATGGAGAGTATGGCTTTCGGGTTGCCGTTTCGCACCGTGGAAACGGTGACAGTGTCGTTCATTTAAGCATTAATGGTATTTTGGTTGATGGCTTGAGTATTAATATCTTGTTGTCCAAGTGGTATCAGGCTTACCTTGATTTATCTATCGAGTGGCCAGCTGAGGAGTGCGATATTAAACAGGCATTGCTTCAAGTCGCTGCCAAACGAAAACAACTCAATGATGACAAGGTAGAACGCTATTGGGATGAAAGGCTGTGTAGCTTTCAACCCAATTTCAATTCGCTTTTAAGTCAAGAGCACGCTCAGCAAAATCTGCTTCCAAGAGACAGTATTTCCACTGAAATTGGCTCTGATACCTGGTCAAAACTAAAGGTACTTGCCGAACAGAGCTCCGTTTCACCAACTGTATTCGTGTTGACGGCATTTTGCGAAGTACTGCGCGGACGGTTAAACAACAAAGACGTTAGCTTATTGCTAACCACAAATAATAGACCATGGTTGCAAAGTGAGGCCAGCCGTCAGTTAATCGGCCCTTTTACCGGAAGCTTATTATTTAGTGCTAGTGAGTTAAGTTCTGATTTCGAAACAAATGCCACACATATAAAAAAGTTACTGTGGCAAGATCTATCGAATAATGCTTTAGACGGTGTCGAAGTGATAAGGCGGTATCGAGCACTGCATAAAAAAGATATCCATATGCCATTAGTATTCACCAGCTTGTTGGATATAGGGTTGGACAGTGTTCCCGAAAACCCTTTCCAAAAGAGTTTGTGTTGCCGATCCTCACATACCACCGGTGTTTGGTTGGAACACGAAATGTGGGAGGAAGACAACGCGCTAAAAATTCATTGGGATTATGCGCCACAATATTTTGCCCTTGGCGAAATCGAACGCTTATTTTCTCGATTAATCCAAACGCTACAGTTTCTTGCTCTGGATGATTATACGAAATCGGGTGCGGACATTAATGCATTGCAGCAAGCATATCTAGTTAGCCGTTTTTCAGAATCAAGTTCGTTATCCAGGTCAAATCGCGCTTGCAATATCTTGCAAAGCTTCCATGTCAAAGACTTTGACTATGAAACTTTTCAAGTAGCAGTAGTAAGATGGATTAATCAGCACGAATGTTTGCGGACATATTTTGCTGAAGATGCCAATAAAAAATGCTTAGCAGCTGAGTTGACGACCTGGGATGTGGCAGTTATCGACCTCACATCTGCCGATGATAGTGTAGGTGCGTTGTCACAGGTAAAGTCGAATCTGATTGAAAAATACAATGTTCTGGGGATAACCCCTTGCTTTGAGATTGTAGTTACCAAGCAGTCACAACATGATTCATACATCCATATTGTCATGGACTTAGCAATGATTGATGCGATAAGTATCAGACAAATTGCACATCAGCTTTTTGAATTTTACGCCAATGAAAATTTTAATTTCACACCATTGTTGAGTGAACATGATTGGTATAAGGGAAAGGAAGTTGTTGAAAACTCTCCTCTTGCTTCGGATTGGGAGTCTTATTGGCAAAAGCACTTACGTACAGCACCGTCAGGACCCAGCCTTGATCACGAAGTTCGACCTGTTAAACGTACGCGCCTGACAACAGAGTTAACCCAGTGGCCTCTATTGCGTCGCGGTACTCAAAGGTTGGGGGTGTCTTGTGATGCACTTTTGAGTGCGTTATTTGCTTTGGCAATCGCAAAACATGCTAAGCAAAGTAACTTTACCATTCCAGTCGTGTGTTGGGACGATGAAACCGATAGATTCAGACCTGGTGAGTATACCTCTTTGACTTGGTTGGTTTGTTCTTTGGAGGCGTTGGCTTATGCTAGCAATTTTGTGTCCTTTGTTAGGGAGTGTAACACAATTTTAATCGAAAGAGTCGAAGGGGCGGTTTCCAAGGGGTTGGGCATTTTGAAGAAAAGGAGTTTTAACTCTTCTTCTGATTTTCAATTTCCCGTAGTTTACACGAGCCTATGGAATGAGGCGTCATATAGATTACCTGAAAATGTGAGGGCACTTGACTGGTTAACCGCTACTCCCGACGTTTCATTAGATATGATTTGCGTCGAAACGGATGACAAGCTGAATATATTTTGGGATGCCGTTGAAAGCGACTTTACGCCTGGGGCGATAAGAGAAGGGTTTGAGGATTTACAACGCGCTATTGATTTACTGTCTTCAAAAGAAAATTGGAACGATATCGATGTGCATGAAATGTTTGCTTTGCCTGTGCAGGAAAATAGTAAGGGTGGAGAGCATCGAGCTGATGAGATGCCCGCAGCCGAGTTCGAGAAAATTATTTATGACTGGAATGCAACTGAAACAGCGTACAGTAAAAATAAATTGCCTATTCAGTTATTCGAGCAACAGGTTGACAAATACGCTAAGAAGACTGCATTGGTGTCTGCAAATCAAGAAATCACATATAAAGAACTCAATAATTGGGCGAATAGCATAGCCAACATGCTGATACACAAAGGCGCTGCTCCGGAGGTTATCGTCGCGCTGTCAATAGAACCAAGCCCTCTGATGATTGCAACCGTCTTGGCTATTCACAAAGCCGGTGCTGCGTATTTACCTCTAGATCCCACGCTGCCTTCTTCCAGAAAACAAGATATTTTGAAAGATTCAGCAGCAAAGATTTATCTACAGAACGAGCAAGCTAAGTCAGATTTCACTTGTGACTTTGATTGTGAGTTCATCCTACTCAATGAAGAAGTCCCAAAAGATGTTGAAACAAGCGTCAATCCACAGATCAACTCAAGTGTGAAAAATTCATCTTATTTAATTTACACATCTGGCTCAACGGGAAAACCTAAAGGTGTGTTGGTTGCTCATCATGGACTGTTGAACCTTATTAACTGGGCAAAAAACAGATTCAATTTTGACGCCCAAGACATGGGGTTATTGGTTGCCTCTTTGAGTTTTGATTTGTCTGTTTTTGACATATTTGGCGTGCTTGGATGTGGTGGTTCACTGTATGTTGCTAATACAGAAGAGCGTAAGGACCCGAATTTATTATTTGATGTCTTGGTTGAACAGAGGATTACTTTTTGGAATTCTTCACCTGCAATGTTATTTCAATTGAAAGAGAGGATGGCAAGTAGTGATTTGTCTTTGGCTGATCAAACACTTAGGTTGGTTTTTTTAAGCGGCGATTTTACGCCACTTAGTTTACCGAAAGAGGTAAAGAGATGCTTTCAACGGTCAGAGCTCATTAACCTGGGAGGTGCTACAGAAGCCACGGTATGGTCGAATTATTACCCTGTTGAATCGGTGAATAATGAGTGGAGAAGTATTCCCTACGGTAAACCCATTGATAATAGCCAATATTACATTCTGGATGAGTCATTACAAGTTTGCGGAATTGGACGCGAGGGTGATCTCTACATTGCCGGCGATTGCTTAACGCTTGGATATTGGAAACGACCCAGTTTAACGGCGCAACAATTTATTCCTAATCCTTTTTCCTCTGAGCCTGGACAGCGAATGTACAAAACTGGGGATAGAGCAGTGTATTTATCGGATGGCAATATTTCCTTTATTGGTCGTTCAGATGGACAGGTTAAAATTCACGGCTATCGCATTGAGCTGGGGGAAATCGAGCATCAATTGCGCGCTCATCCTAATATTGAAGATGTGACACTTCAGGTTAAGGAAGACGACTTAGGAGATAAAAAGTTAATCGCTTACTTAATTGCCAATGGCAGTGAGATGGAGGTTAAATTATTAAGGGCTTATTGCAGCCAATTTCTACCGGAATATATGGTGCCAAATTTCTTTTTTTACATTGATACATTTCCTTCAACAAGTAATGGGAAATTGGATCGCAAGGCACTACCTTGGCCCCTCCAACAATCAAGCTCTACTATCCGGACTAAAAGTAGTGAAAGCGATGAGGTGCGTCAGCAACTTTTTCAGTTCATCAAAGACTTGCTTTGTAAACAATTAAATTCTAATTCAATTCAAGGTGGACAGGATTTATGGGATTTGGGTTTAACTTCTTTCAATATGATTCAGGTCACGAACGCCATTCGGAAACGTTATCAATGTAATGTCAATGTATCGGCACTTATGAATGATCCTTCCCTCAATGGTTTGTATGAGGTAGTAGCCAAAGAAGTGCTAAGTCACTTAGAAGACAATGGACATGTGGAACGAGCCTCAGTAGCGCAGGTAGAATGTGAAGGAGAACACGGAAGCACTGTAAATATAGACTCAATAGACTTATGTGATAAAGAGGCGGTTGATAAGTTTAAGGCATTGAACAAAAACCAACTACTTAGACAGCCTGATTCCATAGCAACGCCATTACACAATTGGCGAAAACAAGGAAGTTGGCAATCTTGGAGAGCAAACCAAAGACAATTTGAAAAACAAACTATTGCACGAGAAGATTTCGAGAGATTTTTATCTGTTCTCTGTGCAGTGGAAGGAGGCAAGCTGTATCCTTCGGCTGGCGGTACCTATGCTGTGCAGATATTTCTGTATCTCAATGACAATGCTGTTGAAGGTTTTGGTTGTGGTTGGTATCACTATGATCCGCTGGAGCATCAACTGCATTCGTTAACAAGTGAGGAACGATTACAGCACAGCGACCACTTCTTCTATAACCGAGACATTTATTCAGGTGCCAGTTTCAGCTTGTTTATGTTGGGTCAGCAAAATGCGATTAAGCCATTATATAGAGAGTCTGCTCAGCGTTATTTGATGTTGGAAGCTGGCTACATGGGACAGCTGCTTATGTTGGCCCAGGCTAGTTGTAATATTGGTGTTACGATTATTGGTGATATGAATGTGGAGCGACTGCAAAAAGCTCTGCCGATCGATGAGGGGCACTTATACTTGCAATCATTTGTAGGAGGGAGCGTCAACCATACTGGTGAGAACTGCGCTGGCAATCAGAATCAACAGCCAAACTTACCCTTTCTAAATACTTCAACACCAGAAGAATTGGCAATTGTGGGGGTTGCGGGTCGATATCCAGAGGCAAATGATACGGAAGAGTTATGGCAAAACCTGCTCACAGGAAAGCAAGTTAGAAACCCGCTTGAACGCCTCGAAATTTATGGTAATGCCAACTCCGGTTTATTGGGCGGGTTTCTTGACGATATCACCGGCTTTGATAGTCAATTATTTAACGTAGCACCTAGCGAAGCTGCTAGTTTAGATCCCCAGACCCGTTTATTATTGCATACTGTATGGGAATGTTTAGAGCAAAGTTCCCACAACAGTATTTCCCTAAATACTAATGGGGCTAAGGTTGGGGTTTTTGTCGCAGTGATGTGGCATGACTATCTACAACAAGGAGCTAATAAATCAGAAGTAGTTGCCTCTTTGGGGTCTGATATTGCAAATCGTATTTCGCATTTTTTCCATTTTACCGGGCCAAGTATTGCTGTTAATACGTCTTGTTCTTCTTCCTTGACTGCCTTGCATTTGGCACGACAGAGCATTCTAAGTGGTGAATGCGAATCAGCAGTTGTGTGTGCCGTGAATCTCTTTGCGGATAAATATCACGGACAAATTCTCAAAGATTTAAACCTATTGGCCTCATCTAATTGCTCGGGTCTCGCGTATGATAGTTCAAATGATGGTTGGATTCCAGGGGAAGGTTGTGGCGCACTGTTATTAAGGAACAAAGAAGTAGCAGTGACACAAAAGGACAGAGTTTTGTCCTGGTTAAACTCGACGCATGTTTCACATGCAGGCAGTGAAAATCGATACGCAACGCCGAACGTGGAAAGGTTAACAGCCTCAATTCGAGAAACACTACAAATTGGAAATATTCAGCCCGAAGATATATGTTACGTTGAAGCTGCTGCATCTGGTGCCAATATGGCTGACCTTGCGGAGCTGGAAGCACTTCAGCAGGTATTCGATCGAGAGGGTTGCCACCCATGGTTGGGTAGTATTAAACCCAACATAGGTCATTTAGAAGCCGCATCCGGTATGGCACAGTTAACTAAGGCTATTTTGCAATTGCAGAAAGGTCAAATTGCGCCCACACAATTTGGCACTGAATTAGTCGATTGGCAAAACATTAAGCTAATACCCTGTGTTGCGGCTGAGATTTTGGAACGAAATGCAAAGAATGCCTGTTTGGTTAACGCAGTTGGCGCGACGGGCTCATATGCACATGCCTTGATTACTCCTGCATTAGAAAGCAAAACAGGTGACACAATCTTTTCTCATGATGGTGATTACTTCTTTCCGTTGAGCGCCTGCACACAGACCAGCTTGCAATTGTTAGCATCCCGAATAGCAGAGTTTGTGGACGTTAGTGTTGTCGAAAAAGAAGCCAATAAACTGGCTTCAATAGCATATTCTTTGCAACAAGGGAGAAGACAGCTCAGCAAACGTGCAGTCATCAGGACCCATGACATGCGAACTTTAAAACAGGCTTTAATATGTTTGAGTAAAGGCGAGTCTCATACACACTTAGAGTATGCTAATCAGCTTTCTTTGAATTTGAATTCAAAAATTCAAAGGTGGTTGAAGGGTGAGGAAATCAATTGGACTCAATTTTGGCGTCAAACTCCAGTCAAAATTGCATTACCCAGTTATCCCTTCGAAATGGTTTCGTATTGGCTGGACAAGCCGTCATATTCAAATAATGTTTGTATCGCTGAGAAAATGACTGACGACGTTGCTGTTAAAAATGAGGTTTACGTTTGGTTGCAGCAACACTTCGCTCATGTAACTCAAATCCCTGTCACAGAAGTTGAATCGCACATTGCTTTAGACTCCTACGGGCTTTCTTCAGCCATTGTATTGCAAATGAATAGTGTGATTAAGCAGCGCTATAAAAACGCACCTACTTCATTGTTTTATCAGTATAAAACTTTAGGGGAGATCGCAGAGCATCTCACTGGTTTGCTACCGATGTCAAAGGAGTCTGCTCTGCTAACTAAGACTAATGGGAAGGCACCGGCAGGTACTAAAATGTCGTCAGGTTTTTCTTCAGCAAAAAATGGTACTCGAAATATTGCCATCATTGGTGTATCTGGTAAGTATCCTCAAGCCGATACTTTAGATCAATACTGGCGTAATTTAGCACAAGGCAAAAATAGCGTTCGACAAATACCCGAGAACCGATTACAAGCAAACTGGTCTTCTGACCAGATGTGGGGAGGATTTCTAGAACAAGTCGATAAATTTGATCCGCTCTTTTTCAATATAGCTCCAAGAGATGCAGCATTAATCGACCCCCAAACGAGGTTATTTTTACAGGTTGTCTGGAATACATTGCAGAATGCCGGGTATCCCCCGAGTCGGATTCGAGATGTTCACAATGGAAGTTGTGGTGTTTACGTCGGTTCAATGTACAGTGAATACAGCTATTTTGGTGTGGAAGAAACCCTTCGTGGAAATGTTGAATCATCTGATACATCTAATGCTGATATAGCCAATCGCGTATCGTATTTCATGGATATTAATGGTCCTAGCATGACTATCGATACCATGTGCTCGTCTTCATTAACAGCAATTCATTTAGCAGCTGAAGCTTTATGGCGTGGCGAGGTGGAGCTCGCGATAGCGGGTGGTGTGAATTTGTCTTTGCATCCCAATAAATTTGTAACTATTGACAGACTAAAAATGCGTTCTCCTGATAACCTTTGCAAAAGTTTCTCTGCAGATGCTGATGGCTTTATACCCGGTGAAGGCGCTGGCGCTGTATTACTCAAGACTTTAGCACAGGCAGAAAAGGACGGTGATCGTATTTTAGCCGTCATCAAAGGCTCGGCAGTTAATCACGGCGGTCGAAGCAATGGATACATGGTGCCCAATGCGGATGTGCAGTCACGTTTGATTGAAAAGGCTATGCAAAGCGCTAATTTAAATCCTGCAGATATTCAATATATAGAAGCCCATGGTACAGGAACCAGCTTAGGCGATCCGATTGAGGTAGAAGCGTTAACTCGAGCATATAATGCGCTGGGAGATTGTACTCCGGAGATCAACATTGGCTCCGTAAAATCTGCTATTGGTCACCTGGAAGCCGCGGCGGGAATTGCTGGGTTGACAAAAGTGTTGCTGCAAATGCAATACAAGCAAATTGTGCCAACACTTCATGCCACAGAGCTTAACCCAAATATAAATTGGGAACAGATACCCTTTAAGGTTCAAACTGAACTGCAGCCATGGGAAACGGAGCCAGAGCAATTAATGGCAGCGGGTATCAGTTCTTTTGGTGCAGGAGGCACTAACGCTCACGTTGTAGTTCAGGAGTATAGAGTTAAAGAGTCTGCAGCACCTTTAAGCTCGCATAGTGATAACGGTACAATTTATTTTTACCTGCCAGTATCTGGACACACAGAACGTGCATTAGCATCAAATCTGAAATTACTACTGAGTTATTTATCAGGCCTGGAAGAGGGAGAATCGACTCAGAACAGTGATACACAGCAACTCGTTAGCGCTTTAACCGCGTATAGGAAAAAAGCAACGTTAGGTTGGCAGGAAACTTCAGGTGACGTAAATCTGAGTGTGGTTGACAGCTTGCTAGCGCAACTGGGTAGCCAAATAAGGCACGATACATTGCTTATTGAGCAATTGGCCTTTTCTTTACAGGTTGGCAGAGAAGCATTTAAGCATCGAGTTTGTTTCTTGGTATCCGACATTGAAGATGCTCAGTTCAAAATTAAGCAATATTTAGAGGGGAAATCAAACTCAACACCAATAATTGCAAAGGATAAAAGTGAAGTCGTTCTTGAGCCAACACCATCAAGTACAAATCATCAGGAAATTATAGAACATTGGCTTGTTGGCGGCTCAGTGCGATGGGAAAAGCTCTATCCCGATGGTTTTCCTCATATTTTGACGCTACCTGATTATCCGTTTGAGCAGGATCATTGTTGGATAAAACAATCAGCACATACTAAGGAACAATATTTCGCAAATAAGGTACAGGTTGTACAAAAGAGTTGGACGGAGAGCGCCGGACACTTGGCTGTAGAGCCTGAACACTCTGAAAGTTTCTGCATTGCAATAGTGAATGATATAACTGAGCGTCTTATTAAGCGAATGAAAGGCTCGCTGCCATGGCAAAGATTGACGTCAATAAATGTTGATTGTATTGACTTTCTGCGCAAATTAACAAGATTAATTAACAATGAAAAGCAAATTATCGTTCTTGATCTAGTTGATTTAACACACAACAACACACACTTCGAGCACCGACTGCAAGCTTTACAGTTTATGCTAAAACAAGCCTCTATGGTTACCCAGATACTACATCTAACGAGTACTTCGGTTAATCCTTTGTGCAGTGGAAAGCTCGGGGTAGGAGCTAAAGTGGCGTCTCTCATAGAAGCCATCGCGCAAGAACACCGAA
The DNA here is from genome assembly GCF_017744155.1 of Endozoicomonas sp. G2_1. Lineage (GTDB taxonomy): Bacteria > Pseudomonadota > Gammaproteobacteria > Enterobacterales > Alteromonadaceae > JAGHQT01. Next base: position 69,333 of record NZ_JAGHQT010000003.1, read on the forward strand.
GCAGTCATATCAAGACGGTAAGCCTTTCTGTTGAGCTGGACGCAGAGCTTTGTGCTCATGAAGTCGCAGAGATCATCAAAAGTGAGTGCAGTTTAAAACCAGATTATCGTCAAATTCGGTATATCAACGGCGCTCGAGAAGTGCCGTCTTTGAGGTGGCAGGAATTAACTCGCGGTGAGCCGTTTATACCTGATAGTGAAAGCGTTTATGTATTGACAGGCGGAACCCGAGGAATAGGTGCCATGATCGCAAAAGAATGGGTCAAAAGAGGTGCTAGGAAACTGGTTATTCTGAGCAGCACGTCATGGTCAGAAAAGGAAGATGTACTGCTTTCTTCTCTCGAGCGAGAAGCAAAAGAAAATGTTATGGCATTGAGAAAAATGGGCGCTGTTGTAAAGGTTTTCTCTGGGCTAGAAAGGATCGAACTGGCGGATTGCGTACAAGATATTCAAAAGCAACTGGGTCCTATTGATGGCGTTTTTCATTGCGCCGGCTCAGGTAGCAACGGTTCACCAGCTTTCACCCATAAATCAGAGGCAGATTTTGAAAGCACACTGAAACCCAAAATAAGCCTATTAGAAGATCTCGTTTCGGCTCTTATGCCAGTTAACTATCGATTCTTCCTGTCATTTTCATCTGTTTCGGCTGTTTTTCCGCAGTTAGCGGCAGGAGTAAGCGATTATGCTTTGGCGAATAGTATGATGGATAAATATGCTATTGCCGTCGCAGAAGAAAAAAACAAAAAACTCATTTCAATCAATTGGCCGTTTTGGCAGCGTACGGATGATGAAAGCAGTTTAAAGGCATGCTTGGCGCTTGGTTTGAAGCCGATTTCTGATGCTCAAGGCATAGAGTTTATTGACACTTTGCTAAACAATAACGTTGAGCCGAACGTTGCATTTTTGCCATCTAGAGATAAACCGGCGGACTTGAATGAGCGGTTAAAAGTTTCGAGAAATTTACCGCAGAAACAAAAAGTGACGCCACAGGTTGAACGTACTGAAAAAGCGTCAGACAACGCTCTGAAACAGCAGGTTCGACACATCATTGCGCAACGTTTAGGAATGGTTTCAGAGAGTTTAGATGTAAACCTTGAATTTGCAGAGCTCGGTGTCGAATCGGTCATGATGGCCGAACTGCTCTCTGATTTAGAAAACCATGTGGGGTTTTCTTTAGAGCCACATTTGTTGTTGGATTATCCAACAGTTAATCAGTTGAGTGAACAACTTGCAATTCATCCGTCACGACCTGTTGATAAAGGTAATGGCAATCCAACGCCTCCTCGCGTAACCACGGATTTAACTGGAGCGTTGGTAGAGATCATTTCACAAGTGACGGAAATTGCGTCGGGGGACTTGGATCGCAATGCCAGCTTTAGTCAGCTCGGCATAGAATCAGTGATGTTGGCAGAGCTGATGTCCAGATTGGAAGCTAGATTCGGTGTTTTCATAGAGCCAACCGCATTACTGGAACACGACAGCATCGCACGACTCGAACAATTCCTATCACAGTTAGACTTGGCATTAAGCGAATTAAAAATTGATAGTGTGCAAGAAAAAACATCTGATAAGAATAAGGAATATGTTACTGGAGACGTAGCCATCATCGGTGCTTCCGGTTGTTTTCCAAGTGCAGACAACTTGGCTGAGTATTGGGAAATTTTGGCTGAGGGCAGATGCGTAATTGATGAAGTTCCATCAAGTCGATGGAACACTAAAATGCTTTTTGATCCGGCAGGACATTCTGGTAAAAGTGTGAGCAAATGGGGCGGCTTTTTAAACGATATTGAACACTTTGACGCTGCATTTTTCGAAATGTCTGAGAAGGAAGCTTCGGAAACTGATCCAGCGATTAGGATGATGCTTGAACAGGCTTGTCTGTGTCTTTGTAACGCGGGTTACGAAAAACAGGAATTAGATGGTCAAGCCATAGATGTTTACGTTGGCGCTAGAATTTCGAATTATCGCAAGCGGATGGCTGGAAAGCTTGGTGCAGCTGGCTTGGGAGGAGATCAAAACTTCATTGCTGCCAGGATTGCACATTTTATGAATTGGCATGGAACGAACCTGGTGGTGGACTCTGCGTGTTCTTCTTCGTTGAACGCACTTAAATTGGCATGTCAGAGTATTCGTGTCGGCGATACCCAAATGGCTCTTGTCGGCGGCGTAGATTTGCTATTGGATGAAGAATATTATTTGGAATTTACTGAAGCCAAAGCGCTATCGTCAAAGGGGCGATGTCAGGTATTTGATAAGTCCGCAGACGGATTTGTACCGGGTGAAGGTGGCGGAGCTGTCCTGCTCAAATCCTTACAACAGGCGAAGAATGACGGAGATAGGATATTAGGTGTCATTAAGGGAGTCGCTTCTAATAATGATGGCAAGACCATGGGGCTGACTACCCCAAATCCGAAAGCACAACAGCAGGTTATTGAAACGGCCCTGAAGCGCGCCAGTTTAACAGCGCAAGACGTTGGAATGGTCGAAGCCCATGGTACTGGTACGAAAATTGGTGATCCGATTGAACTTAGAGCCCTTAACGAAGTGTTTAACAAGCAGGCCAGCGAGAATCACCGTTGTGCCGTCGCCAGTGTTAAAAGCAATATTGGTCATTTGCTAAGTGCAGCTGGAATAGCCTCCTTGTGTAAAGTGCTTCTTGCCTTGGAAAATAAAACGATACCAGCGACATTGCATTGTGATGAACCCAATCCAAGGTTTAACTTCGAATCATCGTCACTGTACTTGCCATTAGAAAACGAACCCTGGCAAGAAATAAACGGAAATCGAGTCGCTGGTATAAGTGCTTTTGGTTTGGGCGGAAGTAATGTTCACGTCATAGTGTCTGACGAAGCCGCACAACTGAGCAATTATATTCCTCAACGCCAGCCTTTACCTTATCCGAAGTTCGAAAAACAAAGACATTGGATAGAGGCAAACGCGATGCCTTCGGTGCCTACGGTTAACCGCACAACACAAAAGAATAATAAGAAGCCAATCTTAGCGCTCAATTTTGATTGAGTGCCTAAGTGCGCTCATCACATTTGATTACGTCATATCTGGACAAATGGACTGAAATTATGAACGAACAACGAATTAGCTGCCAACTGCAATTGAAAAAAGATGATTTCATTATGCAAAATCATCATGTGCATGATGTATCCCTAATGCCAGGTGTCACTTTTTTAGACATTGTTTTACGTGTACTAGAAGCAAAAGGTATTGGGTTTGAAAATGTCACAATAACCGACGTACTGTTTTATCAGGCAATTGCTACCGGGCCTGGTATTGACAAAAACATTGCAGTTAATTTGGAACCTGAGTCTGAAAATAGATTTCGTATTACAGGTAAGAGCCAAAACTCAACAGCAGACGATACTGCACACTGGGAAGATAATTTTACTGCAAAATTAGATTTGTCCTCATCGGTGAGTTTTCCAACATTTTCAATCGCAAAACTAAAAGCAGAAGCGAACGTTGTTCGCAATAATGATGAAGTCTATCGCATAGCAAAGCGAGAAGGCATCGTTCATGGGGACCAAATGAAAAGTTTTGGTCAGATGTACATTGGTGACAATTATCTTTTTGCGGAACTAAACCTGGCAAAAAGCGCTGAAGTATTTAGTGAAAATTTCGTGTTTCATCCGGCAACTCTTGATGGCTCAACGCTGTTAGCTTACGCCTGGACAGAGTTTGATCCCGGTGAGCCCTTTATTCCTGTGTATATTGAAGAATTTGCGGTACTTAGACGTCCGCAGGGTAAGTGTGCCATTTATGTCCCTGAAAAAGAAAAATTGGCTGATTCAAAGGATATCATTTCCAACAGTTACTATTTAGTGGATGAAACTGGCCAGGCGATTGCCTATTTTAAAAACTTGACCTGCAAAAGAATTAGGCAATCTCAGCATATTCAAAAACTGCTTGCAGAAACAACAACTACTACTGATTCAACAACAATTGTGTCGCAGGAACTGCCTAGCGATGGGGTTCTGGTCAAGGCAATTAAGGAGGAGATTGCCACAATACTAAAAACAGATGCAGTAAATATACCTCTTGATAAAGGGTTTTATGACCTTGGCTTGGATTCGACGGATTTACTGCAACTAAGTGAATCTATTGAATCACTGATAGAACACAAGCTATATCCGACATTATTGTTTGAACATAACACTATTCAGCGATTAGTCACTTATCTGGATTCTGAATTTGAGATCACTCTTTTAACCGAAGTGACAGGTGAACACACTGAAGAGCAGAACCACGCTATTGAAACACTGTTGTTGCAGTTAATTTCAGAAAAATTAAGCGTGGAAAGCAATGATATAAATGTTGATGAAGGATTCTATCAGCTGGGCTTGGACAGTGCTGACCTTCTGAATTTGAGGGCACAACTTGAAGAGGTGTTCAACCAGCCACTGTATCCCACATTATTGTTTGAATATTCCAATGTAAAAAGTTTGGCTGAATTTTTGAAAAGTCAGTTTTCAACAGAAGACAATTTCATTCAAATTTTGAGTGAAGTTGCAACGGAGACTAAAGAAACTCCCAGTAATGCCAAATTGGTGCGATTTACCGAACAATGGCAACGTACACCATATCTTCCCACTTCAGATAACAGTTCTACTATCGCCATTCTTGATTGTCGACGTTTGAAATCGGAGCTGGAAGCGTTTGTAAACCCTAATAAATATGTGTTGTTAAGCGTAGAGCTGGAAAGGCTTAGAGAGCAATTGGACAGATTTTTTGCATCTCGCCAGATACCATCAAACCTGGTTGTACTGTTTGACTCTGAAATTGAAGCTACAGAAGCTATTTTGGCTTGTTACGGATTATCCAAATTTTTGGTGAGTAGCAAACCGGTTAACCGTTATAAAATTAAAGTCTTGTATCGGGAAACAAATTCCTATCAAGACTGTTCCTTTGAGGCGATTGCGTCATTCGCTCGCACGGTGGCTAAAGAAACTCCCGACATCCAATTCTCCATTGTTGGAGATTCACTTGGCCTGCCAGCTGCAAGATTAGAAACTTATTTACACTCTGAATTCGAAGATAGCGAAGTGGGTTATGAGCCCGCTGTTCGCTATACCAGCAAAGGTAGAGTGGTGAAGCGATTTGCGCGTGAACGGGAAATCGTCAAATCTGACCATCAGGTTACCAGTGTAATGGCAACTCACGGCGTTTATGTTATCGCAGGGGCTGGAGCTATCGGTATGCATATCGCTAATTATCTAATGCAGGAGCTGGGAGCAACGGTCGTTTTCATTGGAAGAAAGTCATCCCTAAACACCCCTGAATCTTATGCAAATCAATGGCAAAGAAATGGAAATTCGGTGCATTATGTTCAGGCGGATATTCTCGATTATGACAACCTAAATACAGCGTTTGTGCAGATAAGAGAGCAATGGGGGGCTATAGCAGGAATTATTCATACAGCAGGGGTCATAGCAGATGGTTTACATTTCCTAAAAACATCAGCGCAAGTAAAGCGAGTTGTAAAGGTTAAAACCGAAGGATTGGTAAATCTCGATAAGGTAACCAGTAGAGACAATTTATCTGTTTTTATAGCTTGTTCATCGTTGTCGGCTAATTTCGCAAATATAGGTCAAAGTGATTATGCTTTTGCTAATGGCTTTATGGAATCCTTTTGTCGAATAAGAGCAGTCAAGAAAACAGGAAAATCTTTGGCCATTGGTTGGCCCTATTGGGCCGATGGCGGAATGCAGGTCTTAAAAGATGTGTTGCAAAGGACGAGTCAGACGACGGGACTAATACCCTTGCCCACACCAGATGCGCTCAATGCATTGGAAGTTTGTTTATCGTCTGAATCGCCTTGCCAAATCTTAACATATGGTGATGAAGCGCAATTAGACCTAATACTTGGTCCTGCTCCGGAATCTAAGGCTATAATCGAAGAAGTAAACAGACCGAATACAAGTGAAGATTCAGAAATAGCCATTGTGGGTGTTGCTGGACAATATCCCGGGGCCCGAAATATCGAACAATTTTGGGAAAATTTGAAATCAGGTCATAACGCGATTAGAGCGCTGCCAGAATCCCGTTGGGAACATGATTTTATTTTTTCACCTCGAAGAGGAGAAGCTGGAAAAACTTACAGTCGTTGGGGAGGCTTCATTGACAATATTGAATTCTTCGACGCCGAATTTTTTGGCATATCTCGCAAAGAAGCGGAACTTATGGACCCTCAGGAAAGGCTCTTTCTTAGAACTTGTTATGAGGCATTGGAAAACGGAACTTACTCTCCGCGTAGTTTAAGTGGTTCTCAAATAGGCGTATTTGCAGGTGTAATGTGGAACCATTATCAGCAGGTGACTTCTGAATTTGAAGCGAGCATTCCAACAGCGATTCACGCTTCAGTCGCTAATCGTGTTTCTCATTGTTTAAATTTAACGGGCCCCAGTTTAACCGTTGATACTATGTGTTCTTCTTCGTTAACTGCAGTGCATTTGGCATGTGAAAGCATTCGACGTGGAGAGTGCCGCATGGCGCTAGCCGGAGGGGTAAATGTTATTACACATCCGGCAAAATATTTGCAGTTATCACAGAGTCAGTTTTTGTCGGATGACGGCTTATGTAAAAGCTTTGGGGAAGGTGGAACCGGTTATGTGCCGGGCGAAGGTGTTGGTGTTATAGTACTAAAATCACTGGCTGATGCGGAAAAAAATGGTGATAATATTCTTGGTGTGATCAAAACCTCATACCTCAATCACTCCGGTAAAACCAGTGGTTATACGGTTCCAAGCCCAAGTTCCCAGGCTGACTTAATCTCTGAAGCCTTGGCTCGATCTGGATTGACACCAGATTCTATTGGCTATATTGAAGCTCATGGAACCGGCACCTCGTTAGGCGATCCCATTGAGATAGAAGGCATCAGACAAGCCTTTAGCAAATTTAACAGTGACACTGATTCTAACGATGACAAATGCAAAATTGGATCGGTTAAATCTAATATTGGACATTTGGAAAGCGCCGCAGGCATTGCAGGAATTTCAAAAGTTTTGTTACAAATACAGCACAAGACGCTGGTACCGTCGATTCATACAGAAACCCTTAATCCCCAAATAGACTTTGATCGTGCGCCGGTGTCGGTACAAACACAAGTACAGCCTTGGCAGCCAATTAATGGGGCTCCACTTCGGGCAGGAGTTAGTGCGTTTGGCGCTGGTGGGAGTAATGTTCACGTAGTAATTGAGCAATATCAGAAAGAGGGTAAACAGGATTCAACGCTTTCTGGTCCGGTGATTGTGGCATTGTCGGGGCGCTCTGCAAAGGTATTAAAGCAACAAGCTGAGCAACTTGTTAGTTGGTTAGTAGACAAGTTAAAAAACCAAAGCACCAATACTCAGAGAGTCTCTGAATCAGAGCTTATTCAGTTTCTTTCCCAAGAGGCAGATATTGATGTTGACAGGGAGTCAATTGCTGAAAGTTTTGAAGATTTGGGTGTTGATGGTCATGCTCTATTGCGTTTACAAACCAAAATTGAGCAAAGGTTCGGCAATATCAGTGTCAAGTTAAACTTGGACTCTACAGCGGGTAGCTTGCTACGGGAAATAAACCATTCCACTGCAGAAGAACCGATCAGTTTTGACTTACAAAGCCTTGCTTATAGCATTCAGGTTGGTCGAGATGCAATGCCAACGCGGTTAGTAGTTATTACACAAGATCTCAATGAGCTCATTCATGCTCTTCGGGACTTCATTGCCGACAGGAAATATGGATTTAATGCCAAGTGGGATTGGAGCGAAAGCGCAGATTCTCCTTCTCAATATCCGAATATAGAGCCGCAAAATATGGCTGAACTGTCCATCGAAGAGTGCCGAAAACTGGCCTTTTTCTGGCAACAGGGAGGTGAAGTTGAGTGGCAAAAATTCTACTCTGAAAAGCCGGCAAGAATAGCGTTACCAAATTATCCTTTTGACGAGCAACCTTATTGGCTAGGGCGTTGGAAAGGTATTAGACAAGGTTTGTTGTCTGAAGATGCCCCGTTAATTTCTCTTGAAAGTGCTGACGAGAAAACTACTACACAGGCTGAGAAACTGTTTATAGATACTTCCGATCGTACGGATAGTCTGAAAGTCCCATTACAAAGCAACGTGGAGAATGAGTCTTCTATTATCGAGAGTGTTGAACATTATATTGCAACTGTATTAGCTGAAATACTGTACCTGGACCAAGGCGAAATCGATATCGATAAAAGCTTTAGTGATATGGGATTAGAATCGACAGGTGTTGTTGAATTAGTTGAGCAGATAAATAGCCGTTACAGCATGGCATTGGAAGCTGTATCAGTATTCGATTATTCGAGTATAAAACAGTTGGCACAATATATTGTGCAAGAAAACAAAGGGATTGGTTGGCAGAATGACCACATTTTGGCGCAGGATAATAGTACCCAAAAAGGTAATAGCCCCCATTCCCCAATAGATGTGTCCAAAGGAGGGCATGAAAGCGACATTGCTATTATTGGAATGGCAGGGCGTTTTTCAGGTGCGTCGGATGTTAATGAGTACTGGGAAAATTTGAGCAATGGACATTCCAGCATTTCACCTGTTTCCGAAAATCGTTGGCCCCTGGATAGTTATTATGATCCCTCTGGCACAGACCCTCTAAAAATCGGCAATAAATGGGCTGCCCTGTTAGATGATGTCGCGTCTTTTGATTCAGGTGTGTTTCAAATTTCTCCATTGATAGCAAAATTGATGGACCCGCAACAGCGTATCTTTTTGGAAGAGTCCTGGCGCGCTTTAGAAGATGCCGGTTACGCCGTTAGAACAAAAGAGAAACAAAATATTGGTGTATTCGTCGGATGCGCAGTGGGTGATTATGTTGATTGGCTAATGGCATCGGGTAAGGGGAACACAGGTGAAGCATTTCTGGGGTTAGTACCGTCTATATTAGCCTCCCGTATATCTTACCATTTAAACTTCTGTGGGCCGGCTATTGCGGTGGATACGGCCTGTTCTTCTTCCTTAGTTTCGGTGCATATGGCATGTGACAGTATTCGCAGTGGTGATTGTGAAGTCGCATTAGCCGGCGGTGTCGCCCTTATGTTAACGCCACAGCTGCAAATCCGATCTTCCCAAATGGGCATTTTGTCTGACAACGGTCATTGTTCGCCTTTTGATGAAAAAGCTAATGGCACGGTTCTGGGAGAAGGGGCAGGCGTCGTAGTGCTAAAAAGCCTCTCTAAAGCTATTGAAGACGGTGACCATATTCATGCTGTTATTCATGGGTCAGGGATAAATAATGATGGCAAGTCAAATGGCATAACGGCTCCTAGTGGTGAGTCGCAAGAAATGCTGATGAACAAAGTGCTGTCTAGAGCCCAGCTAACGGCTGAAGACATTGGGTATATTGAAGCTCACGGCACAGGGACTAATTTAGGTGATCCGATTGAAGTTAATGCACTTAAAAATGTGTACGGAAAATCGCAGGAGAAGCGAGTTGGTCTAGGCTCTGTCAAATCAAATATTGGGCATACTACCATGGCTGCTGGAATTGCAGGCTTATTGAAGTCATTGATGGCCATTAAACATCGTCAGCTACCTCCAAGTCTGAATTACAGCAAAGCAAATGCAAAAATAGATTTTTCCGAAAGTCCCATTTTCGTGGTAGAGAAAAAAATGGATTGGGTTGCTAACGACCAAGGTCGATTAATTTCCTCAATTAGTAGTTTTGGATTTAGTGGGACAAATGCTTGTGTGATACTCGGTAGTCCGCCTCCACAACAAAAAACATCCTTTGGTGAGAGTTGCCCGACTTTAATCTTATTGTCTGCGAATGACGAACAAGCTTTGGAACGTCGGGTGGTTGATTTGGAACAATGGCTAAAAGACGAGCCTGACGTTTCGCTTGGAGATATTGCTTATACATTGGCGCGGGGAAGAACCCATTTTCGTTACAGGCTCGCGTTGGTAGCAAATGATAAACAAGACTTATCTTTGCGGTTGGGACAAATAAATCGCACAGAGAGTTTTGCTGTACTGCGCAGTCATGCCGCTGAGGCTAATGAAAAAGAAGTGTACCCTCAACTAAAAAAAGGCATGCCATCTCCCGAACTCATTAGGTGGGGACTGGAACAGTTGGCGATTCATTATATGCAAGGGGGGAGTTTACGATGGGAGTTCATCCCAGGTCTAGATAATGGCCGAAAAGTTTCTCTTCCTGGCTATGTGTTTACTAAACACAGGCACTGGATAGACAGCCAAAGCAACAAGGCAGCCTCTTCAGAGTCATCAACATTCAATACTCAGCATCCGGTACCTCAAGACTTCCATTCAGAAGAAAAAAGCCAGCACAGGAGAAGCAAAATGGCGCAGTTAACATTTGGACAGCACGTATTTATCAACAACTACGCCAATTTGGCAGAAACGGATTTACAGAATGGATTAATCGGAGATCTGCAAAATAATGGATGGTTACTAGAACATCATATTGTGAATGGCAAGCCGACCCTACCAGGGGTAGTGAGTCTGGAAATGGCCGTTGCAAGTGCAATGGTGTCTCAAAAAGAGGCGCCAGTAACACTTTCAAAAGTTAAGTGGCAAATGCCAATTCTTGGAAAGCCTCAACGTATAGCTTTGGAACAAGCTGAGGAGCAGGCTTTTCGCCTAGTCTTGGAGGAATCTAACACGGCCTATGTGGAAGGGCGCGTTGTGAATAATGCATCTTATACTGAAAGTGCTGCCAAAAAGGACATTCAGGCAATAAAGCAACGCTGTAGCAGACAGATTGATTCTACGGATATATACACAGCGTTTAGTGAGGCAGGGATCGAATACGGTGATGGCTATAGAAATTTAAAGGCAATCTACTGCGGTGATAACGAAGCAGTAGGTGAGATTCAGCTATCCGAATTTTTGCATCACCCATACTTCATGCATCCTGGTATTCTTGATGCGGCTTTCCAAAGTATTTCCCAGCTTCACGGACGCTCTGAAGTCGGTCCCGCCGTGCCGTATATGCTGGAAGAACTCACTTATATACAACCCTTAAATGGTGTTTATTCTTTTGCGTACATAAAGAAAACGGGTCGCTGGACATACGATATTGAAGTTTTAAATCAGCAAGGTGAACTATGTGTTGCTTGCAAAGGATTTTTATTAAGGCCGTTGGGGACTAAATCGGGCAGCCAGATGCCTGCAGAAAATCATTCATATGTCGCAGAATGGATCGAACAACCCAAAGTCATGGCGAGGTTGTTGGATGAGAATCGAGTCGTGATTATCAGTCCTGAAGTGAATCATCCGTTAGGTATTGCTATTTCAGCACTATATTCTGATGCCCTTGTTCTGAATTACACCACCTTCCAGAGTAAATTGAATGGGCTCGATGTTGATGCTGTCTACTTTATTGGCTCAAGTGAGGATGGTTTAAATGACTCGGGTGTTTTCCAAGCTTACAAAGCAACTAAATTACTTTTGGCGTCCAACGCAAGAAATGCCATCAATGTAACTTTTGTGAGTGAACAAACACTCAAGGTTAAGGGCAGTGACCAAGTCAACGTCTCTGGTGCAGGGTTGGTTGGGCTATCACAAGCGATAGCGGCTGAGTATCCACTATGGAATGTAAAAATCGTCGATGTGTCCACAAATGCTATGTTCGATGTTGCAAACACGGCGTTGACGATTGTTAATGAGCCACAAATAAGCGGTTTAATCGCTATACGTGACGGTAAACGCTATGGACGTCGATTTAAATTAGAGAGCGAATACGCTACGGACAACAATATCAGTTTTCAGCAAGGGGGATGTTATCTGATTGTTGGGGGCGCTGGTGGAATTGGCTTCGAAGTCGGTAAATACCTTGCACAAACTTATTCAGCAAACGTTTTATTGCTTGGACGTCGTCAAATTGACGAAAGTATCCGCAATAAACTTGAAGATATTAGACGCCGAGGTGGGACGGCATATTATATTCAAGCCAGTATCACTGATCAGACGGCTTTATCAAAAAGCATCGATACTTGTTTGACTGAGAACGGTTTAAGGTTGGATGGAGCAATTCATGCTGGCGGTATCTTCAATGATATGTCGATGTTAAAAATGGGGGATGATGACTTTAAACGGGTCATTGCGCCAAAATTACAGGGCGTTTCAAATTTAGCGCAAACTTTGTCTAAGTATGATCCGAAATTTCTATTGTTATTTTCATCCGCTGCTTCTTTTGTTGAAACCCCTGGTCAAGCAAATTATGCCGCAGCCAGCACATTCGAAGATGCTATTGGACATTATCTACAGACAACCCAACCATATAGAACCAGAGTGATTAATTGGGGGTACTGGGGCAGTGTCGGCGCAGTGTCCGATCCTAGTTATCAAAGAAGAATGAATGAAATTGGCCTTTGGTCAATAGAGCCGACTGAGGCGATGAATGCAATGGAGCAGGCCTTACGTGGTGAACAAACTCAAAGGCTAATTATCAAAGCTGCCAAAGAGCGATTGCAAGAATGGTTTGGCATCATCGATTCTCAAAGGGAACCCCGTGATATGCCGGCGCTAATTCGTTCCCGAAGTGCATACTGTGAACTTGAAAAACTGGGGCAAATGCGCGTTGTTACAACACTGATCCAGCGTGGTTGGTTACCTGAGCAAGGAGGCGTTGTTGCTGAATCAGCGATAAAATTACGCCTTGGCGGTGTTAAGTATTTATGGCCGTTGTTCAGTGCAATCTTAGAAATGGCGGAGCGTGCAGGTTACATAGAGCGCAATAATGGTTTAATCAAAACCCTCTACACCCTTAACAATTTTACCGATATTAGCGACTCATTTATTAATGATTATCCCGATATGTCTGCACATCTGAATCTGTTAACTACTTGTGTTGACTCTTTACCGGCGATGTTTAATCAAACCGTGAAAGGCACTGATATTCTTTTCCCCAAAGGTTCAGTTGAGCTGGTACAGGGCATCTATAAAGGGCAGCCGATTGCTAATTATTACAATGAAATAGTGGCAATTCAGGTGAAGGAGCAAGTTTCGCGATTGAATCAAACTGAGCAGCGTCGAGTTCGAGTTTTGGAGATAGGAGCCGGGACTGGAGGCACTAGTGCGTTTGTGTTACCTGCGCTGGCAGGGTTGGATGTGGAATACTGTTATACCGATGTGTCGTCAGCTTTCTTAGCACATGGAAAAACCCATTATTTACCCAAGCACCCCTTTATGAAGTTTCAATTGTTAGATATTGAAAAGCCGCTTGAGGAACAGGGTTTTGATTTGGGCAGTTACGATATAGTTTTGGCGACAATGGTTTTGCATGTTGCCAAAGATATGCAAACCTGTGTTAATAATATAAGTAAGTTGTTAAAAATTAAAGGTATTGTGATCATAAATGAAGTGACGCAACGATATGACTTTCTCACTCTGACTTTTGGGTTGTTGCAAGATTGGTGGGCGTTTAACGACAGTGAAAGAAGAATTGCTCACACGCCTATTCTGAGTCCAGCCAATTGGCAGTCATTGTTGGAAAACGGCGGGTTTGACAATACGCAAATCAGTGGAATCCCAGGTACCGACGGTCAGGCATTGGAACAATGCATTATTAGCGCCGCGTATATGCCTCCAGAAGCAAACATTGTCAGTTTGCGCTCAGCAAGCCTGAATTCAATCGCACAGCCAGCGTCTCAGGGACTCGGCAAAAAACAGGAAATGATAAAGTATCTGTCTTCTGTTTTCGCAAACGTACTTAATTATCAAGAGCAGGACATAGGCGCAGATGATACATTTGAACAATTCGGTATCGATTCGCTTGTAGGACAAACTCTCACAGCGAGGTTAGAGCAAGATTTTGGCGAGCTGCCTGCCACACTGCTGTTTGAGTATCTAAACATTTCACAGCTTGCCGATTTTTTCATGACCTACAAAACCGTGAAAATGAAAAACCTGTTTGGAGAAATGACTAGCGAGCAGAGTCGCTTATCTGAGTCTGAAAGTAGCACGCAACTTGATGCCGTTACTTCTGATTCTGAAACAAATGCTTTTTCAATCTCTACAGGTGACATCTTACAGTACTTGATTTCGCTCTTCGCTCAGGTATTGGAATGTGATGAATCATTGTTAGATGAGCACTCTACTTTTGAAAGTTTTGGTATCGACTCGTTAGTTGGACAGCAAGTGATATCCAGACTGGAGAAGGACGTAGGCGACCTACCGGCAACCCTCTTGTTTGAACATTTAACCTTGAATGAGCTTGCTCTATATATGCAAAAGGAGAAATTGAGTGAACTGATGCGGCTCATAGCTCCGAGTACGCAGGTGATTGCAAAACCAGCATCTGAGAATATTGAAGCACAGAACACAAAGGTACAAGAGGCACTTGTTGAAGAAAATGAACAACGACACGAATCTTTGAACAATCGGAATAAATCGGATGTAACAGACATTGCCATTATTGGCTTGAGTGGCCGTTACCCACAAGCAAACAATTTGGAGACTTTTTGGCAAAAACTGGCTTCAGGTACCGATTTGGTGGGAGACTTACCCAAGGACCGAAAAGATTGGCACCCCTATGTTGAAGCAGGAATGGGCCCCGGGCCTGCGGCGTTTCTTGATAATATCGATGAGTTTGATCCGGCACCTTTTAATATATTACCAAAAGATGCGGTGAACATTGATCCACAAGAACGTCTGTTTCTAGAAACAAGCTGGGAACTACTCGCCTCTACTGGCTATTTGGGTAAATACCGCAAACAAGCTAATACTGGTGTATTTGTCGGTTCGATGTACGCCGGCTACGGTCAGCTTGCAGCGACGCGATGGAACGAAGGGCTTTTGACAGGTCCACATTCTGCTCATTGGTCATTGGCCAACAGAGTCTCTTACACTTTTGACCTGCAAGGTCCCAGTTTTTGTGTCGACTCGGCTTGTTCCTCTTCTTTGACGGCTGTACATCTCGCTTGCGAGAGCTTAAGACGGGGTGAGTGCAATATGGCAATTGCCGGTGGTGTGAATGTCATTTTACACCCAGCGCATTTTGCTTCACTGAACGCATTGAAAATGTTGTCTCCACAAGGTCGAAGCAAAACATTCGATGAATCGGCGGATGGTTTCGCTCCTGGGGAAGGTGTTGGTGCGGTGTTATTGAAGCCGTTAAGACAAGCTGAGAAAGACAATGATCAGATACTGGGTATCATAAAAGCCAGTTCTGTTAATGCTGGTGGTAAGACAGCCGGGTATACGGTTCCCAATCCGAATGCTCAAAGTCATTTAGTAGCTGAGGCTCTGGAGCGCTCAGGTGTGCATCCAAGAACCATTTCCTATGTGGAAGCGCATGGAACAGGCACGTCTTTAGGAGACCCCATTGAAATCGCAGGTTTAAGCCGTGCATACAAAGGGCAAACTAAGGATACCCATTATTGCGCTATTGGTTCAGTTAAATCCAATTTAGGTCATCTAGAAGGGGCTGCTGGTATTGTTGGGCTAACTAAAGTACTGCTGCAGCTGAAACATAAACAGCTTGCACCTAATGTGCACTTGAACAAGCTTAATCCCAAAATCGATTTTGCTAATTCACCTTTTAAACCTCAGGACCAACTCACGCCTTGGGAAACGCAAGAAATAGAAATTGACGGTGTTAAACAGGTGGTGCCCAGACGCGCAGGGATCAGTTCATTTGGCGCTGGTGGCGCCAATACACATCTCATTGTTGAGGAATATGTTGATCGTCGTTTAAGCGAGCACAACCGCAAACAACAGCTGATTTTGCTTTCAGCGAAATCCAAAAACGATTTAATGAATCTGGCAAAGGTAACGAAGACTTATTTAGAAAGCGAAGCTGGCCAGCAGCTTGATATCGCGTCACTTGCATACAGCTCTCAATTAGGTCGCATTGAAATGTCTGCAAGACTTGCGATTTTGGCTGACGACGTGCCATCTCTCTTGATGACTTTGAATGATATTACACAACAACGTGCATCAAATTTGTATTGGCAAGATGACCTGGAACGATTTTCTTCTGATGTGTCGATTTTTAATGATGAGGTTGGCAGCACTTTTATTCAACAGCTTCTAGATTCGGGGAGTCTGAAAAAGTTGGCTCAAATGTGGGTTCGCGGAATCGATGTAGATTGGCGTATGTTATGGCAAGATGAACGACCTAAAATATGTGCCTTCCCTAGCTATGTTTTCAATAGAAAGCGCTTTTGGTTAGATATAAAAGCACCCGAAGCAAACACCGGGGCGACAAAGAATACTGTGATGCAACAAGGGGGCACTTCTTCCGAATCCGCCTTTACCGAAAGCGTCAATATTGTATTAGAGGCGAATGCATATTATTGCAAAGGGCATCGAATTAATAATGAAACTTGGTTGCCGGGTGTATACTACTTTGAGTTGTGTCGACAACATTTAGATTGCGACTTACGAAGTGATAGCACACTCACTTTTAAAGACGTTAAATGGGTCAATCCAGTTCGAATGAATGCCAGTGAGAAAACGATTGAGTTGGAACTGGTGGCACCTGTTAACGCTCAACTATTTAGATTCAGCGATGGTAATAACGATGATGTGTTGTGTGTTGGGTCGGTCCTGAGAGAAACGCAACAAATTGTCACAAAGGATTTAGCTGCAATAAAAAGATCATGCTCGGAACCGTTAAATGTCAGTGAATTTTACGCAAGGTTAAATGTAGCCGGTTTAAATCACGATACATCATTTCAATCTGTAAGCGCATTGTGGCTTGGTGATAAACAACTATTAGTTAGATTGGACAATGCAGAATTTTCAGCTGTAAATAACCAAAGTATACAAATCGTACCTTCACTATTAGATGGGGCATTGCAAGCGGTCGCAGCCCTAGATGATAGTGACTTATCTTATATTCCATCTGGTATTCGCCACCTGTCACTCTTCGATGCAATTGACAAACCTGCTTGGGTGCATATTACCGAAGTAACTGCGGATGACCACCAAACAGGAAAGCGCCTGTTCAACTTAACTGTGTTCAACGATGAACAAATCATCATCGGGGAAATGAAAGGATTAGAGATAGCTATAAACCTTTTGAACAGTAAAAAGGCTGTTCCTAAACTGGCCAATAAAACGAAGAAAACGAGTAAAGAGCATATTGAAAGTCGAATCCGAGATGCGGCGAGCCAGTTCTTATTGATTGGTAAAGAGGAAATTGACCTTGATGCGGAACTATTAGAACTTGGCTTTGATTCAGTTTCTATTACTGAATTATTGGAAGAAGTTAATCAGATATTTGAACTTCAATTGATGCCACAGGTATTGTTTGATCATCCTACCTTACGCAGTTTCGCAGTCTATCTATCAGAACTTGATGTCTTTGCCACTAGTAACGATTTGGCTGAAGATAGCTCTTACACTGGAGAAGTAGTTCAACCCTCTCAAACTAAGGCAAAAAAAGCATCCGTAAACGGTGAGAGTGCTTTGCAAACTTCAGCGAAAGCGAAAAATGAGTTTGAAAACAGAAGTAACCAAGATATAGAGACTATAGCTTTATCCTTATTAAAAGAAAAAGCGGCGCGTTTTTTGATGGTGCAAGGAAGTGAAGTTGACTTAAACGCCGAACTACTTGAGATGGGTTTTGACTCAGTGTCACTGGTGGAGCTTTTGGAAGATATCAATCTTTCACTCAATTTAAGCCTTACACCTCAAATGTTGTTTGATTGCCCAACACTATATGCTATCGCTGAATTTCTTCTTCGAGAGCATCGAGAGGCGTTAAACACTATCGCGAGTTTTGAGACGAGCGATATGTCTTCACTTGCAATCAATAGCACTTATGAAACAGAGCTCGAGATTACTGACTCAGCTGCGGCCAGAAACTTAAACGATACATCAGTCGATCATGCGCCGATAAAACAACAATTACCCCCAGTACAAGATAATCAAGATATAGCGATTATAGGTGTTGGTGGGATTTTTCCACAGTCAGATGACCTATCTGATTTCTGGGAAAATTTAGCAAATGATCGAGACTTAATTGCCGAAGTACCGTCGGATAGAACCGATATCCTTGCGGACTCATATTTAAAGAATATGAAGGCGGGTTTTGTCGAGCGTATTGCGGAGTTTGACGCTAAGTTCTTTAAAGTATCACCGGCAGAAGTGACCAATATGGATCCACAACAACGTCTGTTTATGGAGGTTGTCTGGCGTACGGTGAACGACGCGGGTTATCGAATTAGTGATTTTGCTGGGTCTGAAACCGGACTTTTCGCAGGTGTTAGTACCACTGACTACAATGATTTAATGAGCAAGCATGGCGTTAATGTTGAAGCTCATACCGCAACTGGAATTGCACATTCTATTTTGGCGAATAGAGTTTCCTACATGTTCGACTTACAAGGGCCTAGTGAAGTTGTAGATACTGCTTGTTCCAGTTCTCTGGTGGCAATCCACAGAGCTGTGACGGCGATCAAAAATGGTGAATGTTCTACAGCGATTGCGGGTGGTGTTAACGCACTCTTAGGTGCAGGGCTTTTTTCTGCATTCTCACAATCGGGAATGCTGAGTCCCGATTATAAGTGTAAGACTTTTGATAAATCCGCAAATGGTTATGTAAGAGGTGAAGGCGTTGGCGCAATTTTATTAAAGCCCTATTCGCAAGCCTTGAGCGATGGCGATGATATTTATGCTGTCATCAAAGGCAGCGCCGTAAACCATGGTGGTCGAACAAATTCGTTGACGGCACCTAGTCCAACGGCTCAATCACGCGTGATACAAAAAGCATATAAGAACGCACATATAGATCCAAAAACCGTGAGTTATATCGAAGCGCATGGTACCGGTACCCAATTAGGGGACCCCGTAGAAATTGAAGGGCTGAAAATTGCCATGAAAGGGTTATATGCCGAATTTGGACATACGTTTTCGGAAGGGAAATCAACGGCCATTGGTTCAGTCAAAACCAATATTGGTCATCTGGAAGCTGCTGCCGGTATCGCGGGTATCATCAAAGTGTTGCTCGCCATGAAACATAAGGTGTTACCATCAACGTTGAATTTCCAGGAAGAAAATCCATATCTTAATTTAGAACAGACACCATTCTATGTACAGCAGCAAACAGAGCATTGGAAGGCGGTTGAAGCTGAGGACGGCAAGATGGTGAGGCGTGCTGGTGTGAGTGCATTTGGTTTTGGTGGCACCAACGCGCATATTGTTTTACAGGCGGTTGGGCGGGATGCAGCGGTTTCTGATAGCCCCCAATCATCTAAGAACGTATTTCTATTGTCTGCGCCTACTCCAGAGGCCCTCAATAGCTATGTAGATTTAATAACGCGCTGCCTTCAAAACAACCTTCAAGTTGATCTGAAATCATTGGCTAACACACTAATGTATGGAAAAAAGGAGGAGCAATACAGGGTTGCTTTTGTGGCGACAAATCACGAAGAACTCATGTATCACCTGGGACAATATGCTCAAGGTCAATCGCAGGATTATAGTCAATGGCAACGTGGCGACCAAGCTAACTTCTTCCCTAGCAATGTTACAGGCAGACAAATAATGCAATGGTTGAATGGCGATAAGGTTAGTTGGCCAACATTAGTAGATGGCAAGGTTAAAAGAGTGAATGGTATTCCTTCTTTTCCACTGCAATTGAAGCGTTTCTGGTTTCAGGATGTTGCCCAATCTTTAACGACAGGAGATAGTCTGGAAGCTGGCAACAGTAAAAACGTGTTCAATTCAAGTGAACATAAAATGAATTTAAATGAAGCAATTATTCCGACTAGCAAAAGTAATGAGTCTAACGGAAAGGTGACATTATCTCAGGTATTTGCAAAGCCGGGGCAAATCTCACCACCGACAAGCGCGGCTGTCACTTTGTCACATACTCCTGATGAAAGTATTACTCAACAAAAGTTGCAAAAAAGCACGTCGGTCCATTCGGGGGAAAACCAAGTTTCAACAGGGCAAGCTTCTGTTTCAGCGTTTGTCGCGGCAACACTCAGTGACTTGTTAGGTTTACCAGTTGATGAAGTGTCCCATGAACAAGATTTTGTTGAGCTGGGACTAGATTCAATTTTTGGTATCCAATTTATTCGTAAGATTAATGAAATGTACGAGACTGAGATCCTCGCAGCAGATGTCTACGAGTTTAGTACTGTTCAAGCATTAACCGAGCACATCCTTTCCATGTACCCAGAAACTGTTTTAAACGACACGCAAACAATACCTGAGCCAGAAACTGTTGTGGAATTAGAGGTCACTCAGGAATCGTTAACAGAGCCGGCTGAAAGAGAAAAAATATCTCTATCTCAAATTAAGCAGATGGTGTTTTCCGTCACTTCAAGAGAGCTAGCTCAGAACGCGGTGTTTTCTGAATATATCAGTTCTTTTGAAATGCTGCGGCTGGTGGCAGAAATAGAAAAAGTGACGGGACCAATACGCAAAACGATTCTTTTTGAAAACAATACCATCGAGAAATTAGCTCGTTTTATTAATGGGGACGACGATGGTGTTAATGACGCGGTTATTCAAAATGAAACATTATCAACCTTCAGCGATAGCGTACCGAGCGACGTTCAGAATTTAGCACCGTTCGACGTTGAACATGATAAGGCTGAAAGTCATATTGGTTTAAAAATCGCGGAAATTTTGTCAAAAGATATAGAGGTAAACAGAACATTTGAAGAACAGCTATCGTCATTTGAAATGCTCAAAGCCGTTTCTGGTTTGGAACAAGACTTTGGTCCATTGCGTAAAAGCTTGTTATTTGATTGTTCGACTCTACCACAGTTGGAAGTGTTTTTATCCAGTTTGGATGTGTCAAACAAACAGCAAGAAAATCGAAAAGTTCATGCACCGTGTGTCACTGTTAACAGTGTCGTGGAATCCAAGCAACCAATCGTTATTCCCAAGCGAACGCTACCTTCTGATAAAGATTTACAGCGTACTATTGACGACTTGTTGCTGCAATTTGGCAAAGAGGGGGGCTTACCGGGTCGTGATATTGCCCCATTGATTTTTTTGGGTTCATCAAAAAAAGGCTTCTTTAATTTTACTCAGAATCATATTGCCCTTTTTTCTTTTAGTTATGTAGGAAGTGAGGAATATTTGCCGGAAATTGCCAGAGAGTATGTTGAGTACGCGCAACAACAGGGGATAAAGGCGAATTTTAATTCCCTGATACCTATCGATAATGCCCAAGGAATTCCATTTACTTCGACGCCTTTCGGCGTATTACAGCGTTTTGTTGATTTGCCTTCTTTCACTCTAAAAGGCCAGGCTATGCGTAAATTACGTTATTTGGTTAACAAGTTCTCAAAGTCGGCAAAGCGAGTTGAAACCTCTGAGTATGCAGTAGGATCTGACGCCAATGTTGATCTGGAAATCTGTGAAGTGATAGAGAATTGGGCAAGTGGTAAGAAAATGACCAACCCTTATGTTCATCGTGTTAAAAAAGAGATTTCGAATGGGATCTTGGGGACCGGTCATAGGATGTTTCTAACGCGCTTGGACGGTAGGTTGTCAAACGCGATAATCATTACCAAAATTCCGTCGGAAAACGGTTACCTTCTCGATTTGGAGTTCTACGACAAATCCGAACCCATAGGAGGTCTTGAGTTCGCAATAGTCGAAATATTTGAACGACTCATTGAAGAAAAATGCGACATGTTTAGCTTTGGCGGAACCTTTGGTGTGGTTGAAGGCGAGTCTGATAATGCCGACTCCAACGCTGTTAGAGAGTTAGAAGACCTGAAAACACTGGGCCTAATAAACAATGACGGTAATGTTCAATTTAAAAACAAATTCCGTACGACAAATGCGACGGTGTATTTATGTAGACCAGACGAACCAGATGCGACATCCGTTTCCGATATCTTGCTCACAATAGCAAATCCGCAATTGGAAAATGTACCGGTAGTAAATGTTAATCTGCCTGGTTCTGTTGAGGAGCACTTAGATACAATTCAAAAAAGGAGCAAATTATTACAAACCCTAGACAACAACCTAATACGGCTGCAGTCTGCAGAAGTTGATTTTGATTTCATAAGCGACTCTTGGACGGAGCAGAATAGCAGCATCACCTATGATCGAATGCGGTTTTTGCGTGAACAGGTAAATCGTTCAACGTATGTAGAAAAACCATTTTGGCTGCCAACCAAGTTTGCCGTTGCCACATCGTCAGGTAAGGAAGCTGAAACTGCTCTGTGTAAAGCACTTCCAACAAAAGGAAGTAAAGTGTTAAACAATGGTTTGTTCCCTAGCTGGAACTTCTCATTGTTAGACAAAGGTTTGTCTCCAGCTGAATTGGAGCTAGATAAAAATGAGCCAGTATTTGGTGCCAATGTAGATGTTAGTAAATTGAGAGAGTATCTCGTCAGCGACCATGACGTCGCCTTTATTTGTCTAGAACTTAATAACAACAGTTTAGGTGGTGCGCCATTATCCTTATCCAATTTGCAGCAAGTTAAGTTACTTGCCGATGAAAACGCCATTCCACTTGTCCTGGATGCAACAAGGCTGATGGAAAATGCTATCGCTATTCAGCAATATGAAGCTGGTTATAAAACCCAAAGTGTACAAGAGATCGCTATACAAATTATCAACTGTTGTCATTCTTTAACGATGAGTTTATCAAAAGACTATGGACTCAATTTTGGCGGCTTGGTGGCGACGCATGATGAGTTTGTTGGCGAATATTTGAATGAACAGATATCTATTCGTGGTCATTGGGTGAATGCTGAAAGTCGCAAATTGATTAGTTATGCGGTCAACGATTTTCAATATGTCGAAGCGCAATGTCGCATGCGTATTGAGAATGTTTCGCTATTAGCAGAACAGCTTACGAAGGTAGATTTACCTTTTATTAAGCATGTATGTGGTCATTGTCTTATCGTTGACGTTTCGAAAGTGTCACTATTTGATGCACCTGAGTTTGTCGATTCCAACTCAAAGCAGCGAGTCGATGCATTTTTATACTGGCTCTATATTAATACGGGGGTCAGAGCTGCTAAACACTTAAACCAACAGTATGGTAAATACGGTGAGACCATTAGGGTTGCAATTCCACTCGGTCTGTCTGAACTTCAAATTGAGGAAGTTGCAGCTCGAATACAGACAATCTTTAAAAAGAAAACGTTAATTCCATTTCTTAAAGAAACATCCAATTCTGCCTCACCACTGTTGGCGTCATTTGACATTCTGGCACCGGCGAAACCTAAATTAGATTCGCCAGATGAATATCGTCAAATGGTTAAAACTGCCGCCAATGCGGCAGAGCGACCTAAGGACGCAAACTATTTGCTTATCAAGGAAAAAGCGCCAAAGGTAGGGCGTAAAATTATTCCTTTAGACAATGCCAAGTTTGAAGTCTTTGTGATTGGCAAAGGAAAACCTTTGTTGTTAATGCATCCATTCAACATAGGTGCTGGATTGTTTGCTGAGCAATTTTCCGAATTGGGTAAACATTTCAAAGTTATTTGTATTCATCATCCTGGTGTTGGGGAAACAGAATCATTGCAACAGTTGTCACTAGATACTATCGCGGATCAATATCAACAGATTTTGAAAAAACTCCACATCCGACATCCTATACACGTTGTTGGCGCATCAGCTGGTGGTTTGCAGGCTCAAGTGTTTGTTCAGCGTCATCGAAAGCTTTGCTGTTCACTTACACTAATTTGTAGTTCTTACAAAGTTGGCAACCGCGATGGCAAAGTCAGCCCATTAATTGAAGTTATTGAAGAGGATTTTGCCAAAATTGAGCAGAAAGTTGAAAGCAAAGCGGTTATTAATGACAAAAGTCGCTTCGTTGATATCTTGTTGAGATGCGAAAGCATGGATCCGAAAACCGGACTTAGGTATATTGATGAGTTAGCTAACCTACCGAATTTAAAAGAAAAATTAGCTGAAATAGATATTCCTTGTTTGGTTTTGCAAGGAAGTCTGGACTCTGTAATTGACGAAGAAGTAACACAACACTTAGTTGAAAAAATAACGGGTGCAAAATTGATAAAAATTGAAACTGCAGGACATTTTCCAACGCTTACTCACGCTCGTGAGTGCAACACCATACTCGCTGATTTTGTGCTTACAACAGCGCAAATTCACAGTGTCGAAAATATGGCCGAAGAGGTAGAACTATGAGTGTTGCCGAAGCAGGTGTAAAGGGCAGAGAAATGACTCTAATGCCGGGAAAAGTGATTAGGCAAGAGATTATCAAACCGAGTATGTGTGGACATAATTCCTTGTTTGTAGGTCGTGTCGGAGACTGGACTTGGGATGCGGTTAATGAACATTGCGGTGTCGACGTGTATAACGCTCACAATGAGGTGGGGGCGCCGACGTATCTCTCTTTTTTTTATTACCATATAAAGGCAAATGAAAAATTTCATCTGGGGAAACTCACTTTTGGTGATCTGTTAAATATACAGACACAACTGTTCAGTTTTGGCAGCGAATCAATTTTAACTCTGCACAAAATTGAGAAGTCTGCGGGGGGAAGTCACGAAGACTTCTCTATTCAGGAGTTCTATGAGTCGCCAAAAGAAAACAGTATTTATATTCAAAATTTTAATCGATGGATTGCCAGAACGGCACCTAAAAGTAATGAGAATCTTGTTAAATCCAGCCCCATTGGATTCGATGTCAGCGAACTACCTGTATTACCTGTAAAGCATTCCCCTCGAGCTATTTACGATCTGGCGCGACGTACTGGATCATTTCTTTCGATAGATAAACAAAGGGAATTAACGCAAAAGGAAGTGTTTGAGTTTGATTATGAAATAGATGTCACGAGAGACTTAAATGGCGTGGGTTTGCTTTACTTCGCTTCTTATTTTTCCATCGTGGATAAAGCAATCTGGCAGACGTATAAAAGACTAGATCGTGATAAAAACTCCTACCTAGAACGCATAGTCCTCGACCATAAAATTTGTTTTGTGAGTAATGCTAATTTCGACTCAATATTGTCATTGAATGTCACATTGTGGCAAGACGCAGAGTTTGACTATTTTAATGTAGTCATTAAAGACAGCATTTCTAACCGCAATGTTGCTATCGCGACTGTACAACAGCTAATTCAGGGAAATTAAATGCATAACACCGATATCGCTGGTGTGGTGATGGGGACTATTCAACTCATCCTTCCCCACGTTCCAGAAAGTGAAATTTTAGGCTCTGTTCATTTATCCGATTTGGGCGCTGATTCTGTAGACCGTGTGGAAATTATGTCCACTATTTTACAACAATTAGGTGCCGACATTCCTTTATTTGAATTTAGCAAATTTAAAAACATCAACCAGATGGTTGGCTTTTTAGAAAAGGAAATGAAGGGATGAGTATGCAGTTAAACACTGTTGTCGGCATAGAAGCGATGAATGTCTATTGCGG
Organism: Endozoicomonas sp. G2_1; assembly: GCF_017744155.1. Lineage (GTDB taxonomy): Bacteria > Pseudomonadota > Gammaproteobacteria > Enterobacterales > Alteromonadaceae > JAGHQT01. The sequence continues at coordinate 94,645 of NZ_JAGHQT010000003.1, forward strand.
AATAGCCCAAATTTCCGTTGAAGTGATGTTTCAAGGACGTGGCTTGGATTTTAAACGGATGAATAATTTGGGTATGCAAAACAGGGCGATCAATCTTCCGTTCGAAGATCCCATTACTAATGCCGTCAACGCAGCAAAGCCTATCATTGATAACTTAACTGCGGATGAAGTCGCACAAATAGAGATTTTGGTGGTTGCGAGTGAATCGGGAATAGATATGAGCAAATCTATTTCCTCTTATGTGCATCGGCACCTAGGTCTTGCAAATACATGTCGCCTGTTGGAAGTGAAACAGGCATGCTTTGCATCAACAGCTGCGATTCAGTTGGCTGTGGGTTACCTGGCTTCTGGTATTTCAAGCAATGCAAAAGTGATGGTAATTGGAACTGATGTTGCGATTGTTAACGCTCGTGCAGAGTACATGGAGCCGACTGTTGGAGCTGGAAGTTCAGCCTTGTTACTGAGTAATAACCCAAAAATCGCCCAATTTGATCTAGGGGCTTTTGGATTACACAGTTTTGAAGTTCTTGATTCTGCTCGGCCAACGGCACAACATGAAATTGCTGACGTAGATGGTTCTCTTTTTGTTTATTTAGATTGTTTAAGTAAAAGCTTTGAGAATTACAAAAGTAAAGTGACTGGAGCCGACTTTCTAAACACCTTTAACCATCTCGCATTTCACACGCCCTTTGCCGGTTTGGTCAAATCGGCGCATAAAAAAATGTTGAGGGAAGCGGGCATTGCAGATGTCGCGCTTGTTTCAGAAGATTTTGAGCGTCGGCTAACGCCTTCTTTGCACTACCCTTCAATGGTGGGGAATTTGTGTTCGGCATCAGTCTATTTGGCCTTAGCGAGTACCATAGATCACATTCACGTTAACGATGTAGATCGGGTTGGGTTATTTTCCTATGGGTCTGGATGTTCATCTGAATTCTTTAGTTTATTGCTTTCCAGAGATTCTAAAAATCATTTGAAGCCTATGCAAATTGGTGACTATCTAAGCGCTCGTACAGAATTGAGTTTTGCCGAATACGAAAGTTTATTAGAAGAAAACTTACAATGTTTGGTTCCAGTGGAGAATCGTCAACTTGCGGTATCAAAGTACCAACATTTGTTAGATAGGGTGTCCAAACGCAGGAAGATTCTCGTTTTGGACAATATCACGGATTATTACCGCAACTACATATGGATTTAAGAGGTCACACGGAAATGCAAAAAGACAATTATCGGGAGCTGCGTCATAACGTTGTGCAAAATCTTGAAGAACAGATGTCAGTTTGGCCTGAAAATATGAAACTTCCTGATGGCTGGTATGTGGTTGGTGTAGCTATGAAGTATCAAGAATGTTTGGATTATATAGAAACGCAATGGTTGGATATCCGCCCCTTGAGTCAGAGGAGTGGAATAGGTGGATAATTTTATACAACCAAGTGATCCTGCAGCAAGCGATGGCCAAAATTCATCGAAGCGGCGTGTTTTAGATTTCAATAAGCTGTCTCAACCTATTAAATTAGTTTGTTTCCCACACGCTGGTGGCAACTCTTCATTTTTTGCTAAATGGCAAAATATACACCCAAATATTGAACTTACCCGCATTGTTTTACCAGGTCGTGAAACACGAAGAAAAGAACAGGCTAAAACAATAATGGCCGATATGTTGGAAGATGTAGTGGGGCAACTTGAGCTGCTAGTAAATGAGCCATATGTTTTATTCGGACATAGTATGGGCTCTGCAATTGCTTATGAGGTTGCACTCCATTTTGAATCGATAGGAAAAGGCCCTGAGCATTTGTTTGTCTCTGGGAGAAGGGCACCTCACCTTCCTGCAAGACGTCGTCCAGTCTATGATCTTGCAGAAAATGATTTCTTGAATGCAATGTATAGCCTCAATGGTACGCCTGAGGCGGTAATGCAAGAATCTAGCTTAATGGAGCTGTTTTTGCCTTGTTTACGCGCTGATTTTGAATTAATTGAAACTTATCAACCAAACCTGAAACGCCGAGTTAATTGCTCTGTTACCGCAATGTGTGGTGATAGTGATCCAGAGGTTAACTGCAGCGAACTGGCAGCGTGGAAACAGTTAACAAATGGTCAATTTAAGAGTCAGGTTTTTATTGGTGATCACTTTTATCTGCGAAATGCGGAATCTGACGTTTTTTCCAAAATTAGAAATGACTTATCGTTAAGGTAAGTAATCAACGATATAACTGAATTACAATTCTCTAGGCTATTAAAGGAAAAATGAAAATGAGTCTTCAAATTAACTGTGCTGAAACTTTAGCGCACAGCGAAATAACCGAACTATTGGAAAATGTTTTTATAGTCAAAGGTACCTATAAAGCACAATATGGCGATGATATTTGGCAATTCAGCCGTAACATGGTCATTCTGAGAGAAAACGACGAACTATCAATTATTAATAGCATTCGTTTGAATGAATCAGGATTAAAAGCATTGGAAAACCTTGGTACAGTTAAGAATGTTATCAAGCTTGGCTCTGCTCATGGTATTGATGACGCTTTTTATGTTGGAAATTATGGTGCAAAGTATTGGATGCTAGCGCATGATGAGCATGAAGGTGGCTTAAGACCTAATGAAGTTTTGAGTAAGACGAATACACCAAGTGACATTATTTCCGTTTATGAGTTGAATACAAAGAATAAACCTGAAGCACTATTGCTACTCAAGGTCCATGGTGGCGTGCTGGTGAGTTGCGACAGTATTAAAAACTGGGATGTTGTGGATGCGTTCTTCAGCACTGAAAGTGGAGAAAAAATGAGTCAGTATGGCATGATTAAGTCTTTAGATATCGATTTAAACTGGGTTAAGAACCTGGAAATCCCAGCACTCGATTACAAAAATCTACTTAAAGTGGAATTTAAGCATTTCGTTCCCGGTCACGGGACGGTTATTCTAAATGAGGCCTATCCAAAAATTGAAGACGCTATTTTGACCGCGTTTCCACATTAGTTTTTGTCGCGATAGGATTTAACTTGTTCAGTTGAAGAGTAGTGAATATGGCTAGATATTTTGCATTGTTGAGAGGTATAAATGTAGGGAAGCACAATGTGCTATCCATGGAGAAATTAAAAAAAACGTTTGAAAAAGAACAATGTGAAAATGTCTCCACCTACATACGCAGTGGTAATGCACTGTTTGACTATCAAGGTATTGCGATAACAGATTTAGCGCAAAAATTGACTGAGCAAGTTTCCGATATTGTTGGCGCTTTAATCCCTGTCCGGATTTTTCCTTGTTCTCTATTAATGACGACATTAGAAGGAAATCCGTTTAAAGAGAAAATAGCAAATCAGGTTCACGCTTTTTTCAATGTAGAAGAAGAGCAGTCTTTTCCACACGAAGAATTAAATAAACTACTGTTGCCATCTGAGCAACTCGTTGGGCTGGATGATGTCATGTATTTACATGCGCCAGAAGGACTTAAAAAATCCAAAATGATAGGTAAAGTGGAAAAGTTGATGGGTGGGAAAGTTACTGTCCGAAACCTGAATACCTTAAACAAAATGGCGAATCTTATCTAACTGTATATTACAGTGATTTTGGCCAAGTGAGACAATCAGGTGTTGCCAACATAAGTAGCGAAACATTGCCACTAATAAAGATCCCCGGGGCAAGCCCTTCTGCTAATTCAGAACCTACTTCTTAGGAGGGATATTTAGTTAGTTACTCTTCAAACCAGTTACGCCGTAAGCATCAGGGAATTAAGCCCGAAGAAATTAAAAGAAATATTAAGAGGTTTAATGGTTGTTTAACAAATCTGCAAGTTTAGCTTAATGCATTTGCTCATATCTGATCTTAAAGTTTCGATGAATGGAGTTGTACTTCATCTGACAGGCAGCTATGCGCGAAAGTCGGATATTGAATAAAATGTAAAGCGCCATTATTTTCACATTACTGAGAACTCTCAGTAAATATACACCTGTTTTAATTTAGATAAATTTGCTAAATCAAACTCGGATATTAGTCAGAATTCTCACTAAGATCCCAAATTTTTTAAAATCGCTTTGTTTTTTTTATTTTAACTGATTGATAATTTTACTTATTCTGGTAGTTTGAAAAAGGATAAGGTAGATGGAAATTACTAAGGCGTCTACACAATAAGCTGTTAGCAGTTAAGGAAAGTATGTGGTTATTTCAGATAACATAACAAAAGAAGAGTTAGATATTTTCGCTAGCTTATTGAAGCAGGATTCTGCTAAAGGACACTATGATAAACAGTTTACTGATTTGGCATTTAACAAAAATTACTTAACTCATATTAGTAATACTTCAGAAATCATTGGTTACCCTGGTTCTGCTTTAATTTTAGTATTTCGCGAAAATAACAATCCAGTATGCTTTGCTGTAGTATGCAGTAGCCTTGTACCTGAGTTTGACAGTGAAATACTATTTTTCTCTACTTTGTCTCATCGTAGGAAAAAAGGCTTCGGTGAAGCTGCCATCAAGCTAATTTTGGAAGAAGTTAAAGGTAAAAGTGTTCTGGCGAGGTGTATACCCAAGTCGAAGGCTATGATTCGACTGCTTAATCGCAGTGGCTTTAATCAAATTACATTGAGTAGTTCAAAAAATATAAATTTCGTGCATCAGAACTGTTAACTAACGCCTAAAATAAAGGACGGAATACGCTTGGCTTGTGCTCCTTCATCGCTAATTTTAGCCAAGAATTTTGCACTTCTGAGGCGAAGCGTTATACATCACCATAGATGGGACGATTGATTTTTTATGGAAGAATCTAAAAGGATACGAAGCCTTAAAAAGCGATTAATAAAAGAGCTCCCTTTTTTCCCAAATAATAAGAAAACATTAACCGACCTAGAATCTCAAAGTCTAAATGGGATCTTAATTCACTATCTTCACTGGAAAACAAGACTAGTCCCAGCAAGGAGGCGGCGAATACAGATAGCACCTGAAGTTACGTCTGACAAGAGGTGGAGAAGGTTAAAAGAAGATATAAACGCTTTACTACACAAAATCCGCAACGAAGAAGATGTTTTTCCTTACTTATCCAAAAGGGCGCATTACTATGGCTATACCCCAGCCCAGCGAATAAAGGACGGTGAGGTTGATTCTTGGGAAGATAAGGATCAAATATTAAACACCAAAGGTTTTCACCATTTTCACCTAAATATGAATGTCCAGAGTACAGGGCTTTCTGAGAGAACAGATGATGTTCTTTTTGCATACGTAACACGAGAAAACTTTCATGCTATTGGTATTTTTGATCACTCTGTGTTCGATTCAGCTGATAGCAACGGTAATATGAATGATGAACGCTCTAGAATGTGGAGGCTTCACGAAAAACATGCAATGCTAGGAATGGAACCTGGAACTGCATATATAAGTCACCCTATAGCTACTTCAGGCCACCCAATTTATATAGTTCGAATGGCTGATTTTTACGCAAATATCATCCGAGCAACTACAATTTTGAGTGGTACATAAATAATCTTGATTTGTGTGCATACGATAAAAAAACAGAAGTGTTATTTAATATTCACTTAGGTCATATATAAATGCATACTAGTCATTGAAGCAGGATATAAAAGTAGTTGGTTTTTGCTCGTACCTCGCTTATTTTGACCAACTATTTTACGGCCTCTGAATTAGGTGTAAATTGTCCGCTACGGACACATTGGCGATCGTCAGGCTTGATTAAGTTTTACTACTCGAATCTGACAGATAAAGCTAATAATTTTCAATATAAGCAAATACTTAGTTGGTTTTATTTTGGTGACTGTCCTTTTCAACACCAGCCAGACTGTCGTTTAAAATAGCGTATTTGAGCCTCACTAAAATAAGACGAATATTGCGTTTTTTTAAATGCACTGAGTCCCAAACGACTTTTAGCTCTTTTTTTGTAGTTAAGTTTTTCGGTTAATCGTGTTAACCCATAGGAGCGATCTTCTAATAGTGAGTAATATCTATTGAGCTCATGAAGGTCTTGCTTAATTTGCTCTATATCTAGCTCCTCTACCCAATAATGAACTTCAAATCGGCTAATATTATAAGCATAAAGATCTGTATCGAGAAAAAGCTTATATATCTCAAATTGCTTATGACAGTCGGTTTTTAATTGAAGTTCAAATTCTTCCAACTTTTGATGACTATTTAGAAGGGGGGAATAGTTATCGAGCAAAAAGCTAATGAATCGGTCTTTAATCAGTACAATAGGAAGTAAATAAGAATTTATTGCTATCAGGTAAACAATCTCAGGAATAATTGTACCAAGAAAAATCCACTTTTCGTGTTCTTTTCTAAACCTGTCAAGTCCAATCAGGCAAGCTAACGCTTCTAATATTTATTCAAACAATCTAGAGTTATAAGTGGTGTAGCTATCATGGTATTTATAATGGTGGCGATTGGGTTCTGGTTGAGTTACTTACAATTTAAACGCGACGGTAAGAATAATACTAAATCCTCAGTTCATTTGAAGCTGGGTAATGATGGTATTGAAATAAATAGCTCAGTTATAGGTCTTAGTATACTCGCAATGAGTTTTTGGTTCTTTCAAACATACATTGACCGTGTTTACAGTGTAGAAGTTAAACAGTTTTCAACAATAGACTTCTCGACCTTTGGCAGTAACCAATAATAACAAGAACAACGTTACAGTGTTTAATATGGATATTAAATTATGACGTTAGAGCAAAAAAATCGATTAGATGAATTAGCAGAGCTTGTCTTAGCCGAAGAGGCAACGCAAGAACAAGTAAACGAATATAAAGAGCTTCTGGATTTATGGAATCATTCATTTCAAATAAATGAGCTTCCCTGATTTCAGAGTATATAGAGTAATACGAATGAACACAGTACTTGACTGGTGCAACGGTTTAAGCCTTTACACACAATATATTTTGTCCACTTTTTGTCTAAATATTGACAACTTTAAGATGAAAACTATAATGCGTAGTGCAAGGAATTAAGCATGTCTGCTTATTTTTAAAGGGTTTATTGGTTTATACTTTATAACGTACTAAAAATAATAACTTTTAAGGATTGAAAATGGCTTCAGATCTTTTATCATTCATACTAGCCGCAATAATTAGCGTTGCGGGCCTCACCTTTGGTTTCTCAGATTCCGACATTTCAGCGTCAGAGACAGATATTATCATTGAAAAAAATATAGCTCCCTCAGCTTTAAGTGAACAGCAAGATACTTTCTTAAAACAAATGGGCGAGCAAAGGGTTGGTGGATTTGGTGGTGTTAAGCCGCCTGATCAAATTATTCATAAATAGAGATTGCTTTCTCTTAATAAAAAAACAACAATAAATCAACAAATCCTTTACAACACTGCATCTTGCAGTGTTTTTCATTGAGTGGCTATGCTTAACCTGATTTCTTCATCAATAGAGTCAATTTCCAATGTCTTATACACCACCTATAAAAGCCGACTTTTACGTAATTTTTTGTATGTTTCAGCTATAATTATTATCGTACTTTTTGTTAGTTTCCAGGGCTGGGGGCAGTTTAAAAAAACAGACATATATTACTCAACATTTGCATCGGAAATTGAGAAAAATGCCAAAGACGCTAGGATTATCTCAACTAAGCTATTGTCATTAATTCATACGTGGGAAAACCTCTCGAATGAGAGCATTAACAATGATGATAGACAAAAGCTCATTAAAAAAATGCGAGATATGCTCTATGCACAGTCTCGTATTGATATAAACCAATTAAAGAAAAACAACCCTGAAGAGTACTTATCTTTACAGAGCAATATTGGTGTTGCTTATGTTATTGCCGCGGATGTGTATGGCAATAAAGATTACCTAGATGAAGCTAAAAAACATTTAAATTCAGCAATGGATGCGAATAAAGACGATAGTATCAAGTACGACTTAGCTTGGTACAATGATAGTGCCATCTCCTATAAGCTCATCGGTTACCAAATCTATTATCACGCAATTAAGTTTAACTTAGGAAGCACAACGGCATTGAATGACAGTGAGCTGGATATTCAAGACTCTAAAAATAATCATGAGATTTTTAACAAGTCAGACACAAAGTTTTCGGAGTTAATTAAAATATCGACAGAGCTTGGGGGTATTCAACATTTGATAGATAAAGGTATTATCGCAAACTATACCGTTCGGTCGTCATTAAGAAAAATGGGGTTGTATAAGTGAGCGCGCGCGGGCGTTTAAATTACTTGAACGATTTGTTTTTGATACAAATGACCCGGGTAATAAGTATTATCATGGCTTAGGAGTAGCCTTTGATAATAAGCCTTTTAGCAAGCAGGCTTGTTATATCAATGAACATGCGATGAATTAATCTTCGTTAAATTGCGACGAGCTATCGTGTTAAACAAGTCTATACTATCAAAGCTGATTGAATTTCCTAGAGACTAAAATGCCCCCAGTTAACATGACAAGACAGCCGACCCTCCTGGGTATATTCGTTAAACATGAAATGCTCGACAAGCATACAATTTAGGACACCGAGGAGTTGATGAAAATATTCTCACGGTGTTTGCAGATAGCCTGGCTAGGTACAGTGCTATAATGGTACGTCGGCTCGCGTTAGCAACTGGGACGAGTGTCAATATATGGCTTAACATGCAGTCTATAAGAGATATTTGGGAGGCTGAAAATATTACCGAAGACCTTGGTGTAGATTTAGCATTTTGGCGCATGGGACGTACTTAGTAATCATACAATTTAAGAGGAAATCATATGAGTAAAAAAAAATGGTTTTATGTCACTGAAACCTCTGATGTTGGTGGCTATCAAGAAATAACCTTTGAACGAGAAAACCATAACTCTGTCATTATTCAAGTTGAAAACCCTGAAAAATACTCGGTGTGTAAAGAGAATAATTATCAAAAAATTACGTTAGCGATTGATGCCCAAGAGTTTGATAAACTTGCCATTGCTTGGTGCAAGAAAAGAAAACTTCATGGTGCCCTTGGTGGTCCAGTTGGAAGAGAATATGGCAGTCCTGATTACCTAGATGAATGAGTTACCCTATGAAAAAACTGCTGACTAAGCGCAACAAACTAAAGCTATCATCTTACCTAAAAGCCGCGAGACGCAACGATTTATCTTTGGCTTTTTGGTTAACATTGAAAAAGCAGTTGTCAGAGTATAAAGCAGTTGAAAGAAAGTCGCGTCATGGTACAAAACTGTGTTGGCAAAACTTTGAATGGGATAGTGAAAAACAGACGATGACTGTCCCTGTTCATTCACGTAAAACGAACGAAATCCTCTCATATCGATTCTTTCTTGAGAAATCGATGTTACCTACAGACAAACATTATTTATGGCCTGAAAAAGGTCACAATTAATTCCAACGTTTCTGAAACATACCCTTGGTAAAGCAGTTTGTTAAACACTTGACAATATTTTATAACGGTATGATTTACCGCCGACGAATGGATAGATAATACTACCCTCGCCATTCTTTTACTGATTTTATCGGAATGGTCGCTGAAATAGATCGGAACAGGTGCTAAGTAGTTTTGTAATTGATGCCGAAAGTGAGTGGAATTTGCATCCATTGTAGATAAATCAAAATTTGTTGCCTTGAACTATTGAATTTGCTCTAATCTCTGTGCTAATCAAAGGAGATTATTGAGTATGCCAAGACGCATGACGGCAATAAAAAATGGAACCCACCAAGTATTTAAAAACATTTCATTTGAAAGCATGGTGATTAGCTGGCTGATGCAAGACGGTTGGCAGGTATTTACACCTATTATCGACAACGGTCACCAAACTGACATTCTCATTTCTGATGGGCCTAACTTTCATCGTATCCAAGTCAAAACGGTAGAGGCCAGTGGAGAGCAACACATTGTCGAAAATTGCTGGCAAGACAGTCATATAAACGTTGTCGTTTATTTTGCTAGAAATTCTAACTGGGGCTTTATAGCACCTGCTTTTGATGACAATACTAGACCTTTAAACCACTGCGGTCACATCAAGTTCGAACAAACCAAAAAAGACTTTTTAAAATCGTTTCACAATTTAAATATTGAACCTATCTGATTGAGTGACAACGTTTTTCGTTACGAAACTAAAGACTATTAGAGCAAAACACTATGTCTGACTATAAATTCTTACTAGAAAAGCCCTCAAATGAAGATTTATTTAATGGCGGCAGTCACAGCCGTATTGCTCAATCTGTGTATCAAACGCTAAAAGACGACAATAACATTAATGTAATTGGCGTTGAAGGTGAACTAGGCTCTGGTAAAAGTACAATTATAGAGTTTGTAAAAAATCAAAGTATTAATCAAGAATATGACTTTATAGAGTTTGATGTGGAACGATTTCAACATGGAGCAACAAAAAAGGCGTTGATTGAGACACTTTACCACAACATTAAAAAAGTATTACCGACACCTGACAGCAAAGACCGCGTCAAAAAAGCAAAAGATATGGCTTTAGGTAACTATTTTGAGTATACATCGCAAGTCAAAAGCTCAATCAGTATGTGGGTCATTGTTTTTGCATTATCGTTATTGGTGGCATCTAAAGTCTTTATAGAAGCCTCCGTAGGTTTGGGGAATACGATAAAAATACTGTTTAATTTAATTTTTGGTGACTTGACTGTAAGCGAATTAACCGTTGAACCATTCGTTATTTTTTCATTTGCTGTCGTTCTATTCCCCGCTTACATCATTTATTGCTCTAGTAAAGAAAAAAAGCTGTTTGGGTACTTTAGTCGACCGCCAACAGTTGGTGAGCTGTTCAAACGCAATAGTCGAGACAAAATAAGCGAGACAACTGAAATTACCAAAGAAGTTGGCTCTTATGAACTTCAAGAAGCGCTTCAGGTGTTTGTTGACGAGCTTCCCGACGATAGCCGATTCATATTAGTCATTGATAACCTAGATAGAGTTACTTCAGAGAAGTTACGTGAAGTATGGAGCGATATTGAAGTTTTTACATCAATAGCCCAAAACAAAATCCAGCTTATTTTGCCTTATTCAAACACACATATTGCATCAGCATTATCCGAAAAAGGCGAACATTCCGATGCAAATGAAGGAAAAGAATTTATCTCTAAACGCGTCCCTGTAACGTTTAGAGTCTCACCTATAACTAGCGCTGATTGGAAAAATCAATGCGAGACAATGATAGCTCAATCGATTCAGAATATAGACCGAAATGAGCTACCAATCATTATTAAATTGATTGATTTATGGTCTGAGTTTATGACCAAACAAATCACGCCTCGCTATTTAAAGAAACTGATTAACTCTGTCGTAAGTATTAAAATTACAGATAATGAAAACGTCAGTGTTACTAGCGCTTTCTTTTATCAGCTGGTGATTCAGTTTTGCGAAATACCGCTCGAAAAGGTTCTAAGTAAAAATATAGACCATACCTTTGATGCCGATAACACGGAGACTTTAGCTGCAAAGTTAGATGCCAAACTTAAGAAAAGCTTTCCATTGATTCAACAGCAATTAAGCTTTGAGCAATGGTCAAAAGAGCTCGCCGCTATTCATTACCAAACATCCTTTGAAATTGCCGAAAGTGAGTTACTTGGCGAACCATTGAGAAGAGCTCTACACAATGGTGACTCAGCGCCATTTATTGAAAAACAAAACATCTATGGTTATGAAGAAACACTAAGAAGCTTATTAGCTGAAGAATCCACAGAAGATATTGTCGGTGTCATGGCTCACATGGCTGATGAAGCGAAAACTCAAGAAAGTGTTGGGCGTTGGTTTGATAAATGGTTACCTGTTATCGATGGGTTCATCGGGCAAGATGATAACAACATTAAAGACATCAATAGCTGGATTGACAATCACGCTACATTAAAAAACGCCAATATTAGTGTTAACTCTAGTCGTTTGAAAAAAGAGTTCTCTATGCTAGATCTCACCTCAAACCAATATGCAAGGCAAAACGAGCCTCTAGAAAACCTCAAAAGCTTGCATGGCCTTAGTAAGTTACTATGTTTTACGCCCAAACTTTTTACCCAACTGAGTGCCGAATTATTCATGAAGGAACTTTGGCCCCATCGTAACACCTTTTCTTACTGGGAAATCGACAAGATAACGCTTACTCAAGAGTTCGTAACAGAGCTATATGACAACGCTGCTACGACCAAATACATAAACGACGATTTGCTTGCACATGTTGCTAGTAACTATAAAGTTGGTTGGCCTAAAGGAAACAAAGTTTTAGATAGGGTATTTAACACCTGGGGTGACTCAAGCACAATTAATAACAACCCATTGTCAGTTGAACAATGCATTTACTATTCCAGTTGGTACTCAGACTATAACGATCATCATTTTATGTCTCAATATTCAAATATTGAAGATAGTAATGCTCGACAAAAATGGCTAGCCTTGTCCATAGCACATATTATTTATCATCAATATTATTCTGATATTTCTCAATTTGAAGCGTATCTGAACGAGTCAGAAGACTTTAGTCGTTATTTGACTAATTATCTTACTATCAGCTGTGATTTTGACAGAATTCTTGAAGCTCTTAGCGACGACCAAATCAATAAATATTTAAAAGACTCTGTGAAAGAGTTAGTCCGAACCAAACGAGTTAACAAGCAACAAGTTAGTAATACCATCTCTCACATGGATGAGTTAGTAAAAACAGGGCTGTCTAAGACTGAGATAATAGTATGGCTTAGTAGCTTCAGTAAGTATCAAGAATCACTTCAACTAGGCTCGCTACAAAACACTAACAGCAATTTTGTAGAAGCGGTTTTTGATATCGAAGAAAACACAGCTATTAGAGAGAAGTATTTAAATCTTTTGTCCTCGGAATCAGCTAATGCAAAATGGTGGCTAACACAAATTCAGTCTCCAAATAACAATATTCGTTATATATTTGAGAATTGGTTTGAGAGCAAACATAAAAAATTTGTTTCGTGCTCAAACTTAGTGTCGGCTATTAGGAGCTTTGTTAAAGATACAGAGCCGCGAGAACTCGCTTTATTTAATGATAAAACGTGGCTTGTCACGTTGTTTAAATCGATACCAAACAAGTCTCAAGACGCACTTTCAAGGCTTCTCAGTAAAGAGTTGAATCAAAAGAAAACACCCATCGAGACTCAGGCTGCAATACTATCAATTTTCGGTGAATTTGTTCATCTAACAGTTTCCAATGATACCGATGAACAAGTACAAGCATTGACGTTATTTGAGCATTTTGACGAAAATCTTTCAGATGATAATGCTAGCTGGTTTGACATACAGCACTATCAATTCGAACACTGGAGCGAAGCGCTTTTAACTAGCTTTGTTGAGAAGTTGAAGTTTTATGAAGCCCAAGGATATAGCTTTCATAATATTAATACAGACCAATCAATTAGTAATTTAAAAAACGTAAAGCTTGATAGTGCTGATTAGTAGAGGTTGACGGTAGGTCAATTAAAGGGGGCTACCGTTTTTCATAACACCATGTGTGATTATCATGACACAAAGTATCTTAATGATTGAGTTTTTTCTCAATCATTCTCTCTGCTAACTTGCGAATATCTTTAGAGAGTAATGTCATTTACAAAAATAAACAAGAATACACATAATTATTATGTAATGACATTGGTGTAGTGTAACAAGGTGTTTATGCCTCTATAACTGGTAGTTTTTTTGCATATCAACAAAAGACTTTGATAAGCTAGTTACATAGAAAGAAATACCTATATTAATTACTTTTTCTTCTATAGCTTTTATTAAATAAAGACACAGGACGTGCCAATGAAAAAAATAATTTTTCTACTATCTTTAATATCCTTTCAGTCACTCGCGACAACTATTTTATCCATTAATACTGAGTTTATGTGGGATTCAGAAGAACCTCATGAAGGCAGAGCGGCTTTCGGAGCTGTTGGAAACCCACCTTCCGCAAAATACGTTGAACTTGAAGCTTACGCTGTAGCAGAAGTAATCAAAAGACACCAAGCAGATATTGTAGGGTTAGTAGAGATTGAAGGCCAAAACGTTGCAGAGAAAATATTAAAATATTTACCTGATGAATATCAGTTGGTATTTAAAAAAGGGCGAGACCACGCAACAGGACAAGATGTGGCAATTATTACTCGATATAAAGTAAATAGCACACTTAATAATTTTGCAGAAATTGAAGGCCAGTACCAAAACGTCAAAAAGACCCCCTCTAAAGCATTAGGAGTAAGCCTTAAAAATGGTACTAAAGAATACTACGTTGTTGTGGCACACTTGCTATCAAAACGTGGAAACAATGACAAGAAGCGAGCCGCCCAAGCTAACGCTATTGCCACACTAATACAAAGCCAAACAGGTCATAAAATTGTGATAGGTGATTTAAACGATGTTCACTCGTCAAACACTCTTAAAGAATTATATAAAGTTGGCTTAAATATTATTGATAAGGATGAATACAGTTACATATACAATGATGAAAAACAGTTAATAGACCATATCCTAGTATCTGATTCACTACTCAATGGCGCTACATTTAGCTCCTTCGATCTTGGTCCTATTAGCGACCATCGAGGTGTAATGGCTACTGTGGATTAAGTACACTTGAAAATATTGTGAGTAAAGAGGAAATTACATGCCCAAAACACCTGATGAACAACTGTTAAATTTGAAAACCCCTGAATATCGTAAAGCATACTCAGATAGAACTGCTTGGTTAATGGCTTGTATAAGTGAGCTGGTTTATATTCGTTTTGAGCCGTTGATTAAAGGAGGTTTTGACGAAAAGCGAATTATTGAACGCCTTGATGAAATGCTTAAAAATCCCAAAACTGAAAAAATGCTAAAGGCTTTAAGACACGTTTGCTACGATCATGAGGAAAACCTGCAAAACCTTATATCAGAGCTATCTGCGTTAAAGTTTGAAATTAGGGAAACTTTTGATAGTAAAGGTACGCAAGCAATGCTCGTGTCTAATGGGAGTATGCTTGTTTTAGCTTTTCGAGGCACTGAACCAGATCGAGTTAAAGACATCAAGTCTGATTTAGATGGCGTGCAAGAAGATTGTAGTACTTCAGGAAGTATTCATAGAGGCTTCTCAAATGCTTATGAAGTGATTAGCAGTAGAGTCGTCAAAGAACTTTCAAAACCAGAATATAGCAGCCTTCCTTTGTATATTACAGGTCATAGTTTGGGCGGTGCAATTGCTACGGTCGCTACCAAACGGTTAAAACATCAAGGTGGGCATGCTGCAACGTATACATTTGGTGCTCCTAGGGTAGGAAATGAAGATTGGGTGGCTACAATAAAGACACCTGTCTACCGTATTGTAAATTCGGCAGATATTGTACCTATGCTTCCCCCAAGTGGGATGACTATTGATACTATCGGGTGGCTAACAAAGCTAATACCAGTCTACGGTGATGGCATCAGTAAGTGGTTATTAGATAACTTTTCAGGGTACATGCATGGCGGTAATATGCGCTTTTTAAGTAATTGTAAGACTGGAAAGTTTAGCGATGTAAAGCTTCTATATTCTGTTCATTTTTGGAGAAGAGTTAGAGCTTTAGCTCATCGATTATCTCCTTTATCGAAGCTAGCCTCTGATCATTCTATGTCAATATACAGAAGGAAGTTGAATGTAATTGCTAGACGTCGAAACAATATAGACTAAGCGATACATCTAAGTATGGCTATCAGTAATACACTGCACTTAGAAATTAATGCTGGATGGGATTTTATACTTAGCTGTTTAAAGCGGTTAAAGCAACAGCTACTGAATTATAACCTTCCATTCAGCGTTGGGGTATCTATTCACATATGAAAAAAATAGCAGCATCCAATAAGCTCCTATTCAAGAAAAAAGCTAAGTATAGCCTTCATAGGCGTCGAATATTGGAGGAGAGACATAGAAAGCGTGTACCCAGAACTTATCTTGAAATAATGAATAAAGTCGTCGCACTGTTGAAAAACTATAGGTGCTGGACATTTCATTTATAAATTCCTCATTGGCATAATAACCATGTTTTAAATATGTTTAGTACCCCACCTAATATGTACTACAGCCTCTTTGCCCATTAGAAATCAGACGATAACATTAACATCCTACCATAACACCATGTAACACATTCTTTGAAAAGTGAACTATGATATTTAGTTCACGGTGATATAAAATCTTGTTGGCTCAGCTAAATTAAATAGCGTAGCTTTACAGAATTATATTAATTACTACTTTTTACTATTTGGAAAGATGAAAAGTAGGTAATAAAAACTTAATAAGGGCAAGCCAAAATACAATTGAACTAAGCATTTTAAAGCCAGTAGGAAGTCGGCTTTTTTACAACAAGGAGAATGAAAATGCCTAAGCAACTTAATGCAGAACAGCTTTTAGAAGATATTAAAGAGTTGGCTGTATTCAATAAAAGCATCGCAGATTATCCACATACCTCGCCAATGTCACTGGATTTAGGGGATGATGATAACAACTTATGGGAATATGAAGATAAAGCCTCGTTTAACTTAACCGGTTTACTTTCATTCCATGTACTTAATTCTGTAGACGATTTAAAAAATGATCCTATCGTCCAGCAGCATAATTCAACGCCATCGGATGGAGTACTATCAAAACCCATAACATTTGATGCAAATCAGCCACATTGCCTCTACAAATTTATCGCAGAAGGCCAAGCGAAAGGGTCCTCGACTTATGACAAGTTAGGCTTTAACTTTGATATTGCAGCTGGCTTTTCGTTAGGTGCCTACCGTTCTCACCCTAATGATTTTACTTTACTTGATGCAGTCAAAAACGACTTGGGTTCATTTCCTGTCATTTTCTCATTTGATGATATTAAGGAGCTAACAACAGGCAGTGCTTTAGATTTAGATGTATCGGGTGAATTTGAAGTTGGAGCCGAGTTTTCTTGGTCAGATTTGCTGAAAGACTCTCTAAGAGTGTTAAGCGACATTGTTGATGACGATGCACTAAACATCACCGTAAAAGCTGCGGCATCTGTCGGTCTCTCTCTTAAAGTTGCGGGAGGCTTTAAAGTTGTATTTGCCAAACCTACTGAAGATAACTTTTACATTGGCCTTAAAAAAGGCTCCGCTTACACATTTGGCGCTGATGTGGGCCTTTCTGTCGGTGCAGAATTTACCGACCCCAGTAAAGTTGAGCAGTTTTTAGGAGAGCACTTAGATCAATTATTCAAACTCCCTAGCGATGCAATAGCAACGGGTGATAGCGTAATTAGTCAAATAGAAGAAGAGCTACAAACAGCGGTCTCTTATGATCAATTACCAACTCGACTTCAGCCGAGTGTAGATAAGCTTTTTGACAAATTAGGCTTAGATACTGCTGAAAAGGAGTTAGCAGAGTTAAAGGAACGCCTAGCAGAAGTTAAGTCTGATTTACAAAAATCGATTAAAGAAGTCGCAACGACCAAAGCTACCGCCGCTTTTGCATATCAGTATAAACGCGTAAAACAGCATGATGCCTTATTGGAAGGGAAAATACCGGTTGCATCGGTTAATGTGTTGAAACAAATGCATGCTAGTGCTATCAAAGGAAAGTTTAAGGAAGTTGTTGAACTCTTTGTTAGTAACAATGATTGTGAGCTTACAGCCTTTTTCAATCAAAAGGTTGATACCACGAACACCAGTTTCGGTTTCACATTTACAATAGGCGATATAACAGCCTTCGGCAAAGACTTCGAAGAGGTTGAAAAGAAAACCACGTTTAACGTGAACAACCATAAAATGATCGCCTTTGATGCCAAACGTGGCTATAAAAAACTTTATGGTAGCCGGCACTCAACGTATTACTTTGATTTTGATGCTGACATGACAGAGTTTTCGCCAGAGCATTCACCAACGGCTGATCTATTTAATATTGGGTTTTCTACTAGACTGGAAACGAGTGGTGATGACTTTAGCCCTAATAAGGCAATAGATTTGGCGCATACCTGGGGCATTATAGATGCAGACAAATTGCCTTCAGCTTTAGCTTCACTCGAAAATGCAATTGCCGGTGCTGAAGATATTTCTTGTGTATCAACGTGTAATGTCAGTCATGATTATTTTGAACATGTACTATCGTTGTTATGTGACATTGATAACGAGGACTTAGGCTATGCGCTTGGTAGAGCGCTGTCATATGTAGACAAGCCATATAGGGACAATGCAGACCTGCGAGAAGAAGTGTTTGGTGGAATGTTTGAACACTTACTTAATAAAAAGAAAGACTATCCATGGAAAATATCTTGGGAAGAGGCTATAGAAGATCTTGATAAAAAGTTGGCAAAATTTGAATACCATAAACATGCCAATAGAAAACAAGGTACTTTCTTATACACTGTATACAAACACCCGAAATGGCGTCTGAGGACTAAACAATTTACTGATGGTTTAGCTTCACTTTATAATGCAATCACTCATAAGAAAGGCTACGAAGAAATTCAAAAAGCTTACAAAGGGATGAAGCATTTAGGTGGTAATTTATTTTACCTTCGCTTTGTTGGTGCGTTGTTGGCAATTACTAAGAGAAGTGATCGAATGGCGGCGCAGGGTATTACAGGCTCTATCACTATTTCGTTTAAAAAAGATGGTGTAAAAATGAAGCACCTAATAGGCTAGCACAAGTTATGCAAGGTGCTACAATCTTTGCTGTACCTTGCAATGTGGTGGTATGAAAGATCAGAAGGAGGCCTAGAACTTTCTCAACTTCATACCGTTACCAATAGAACCTTCAGTAACAGGGAGTGCGATATTGGTTATGGATATGCTAGAACTTGGAAATAACTCTTTAAAGACTAGTGTACCTAAATTGACAAAATTAAAGCAGGATAATGGGTAGATAATAACCATGCTATTAACACCTCTATTTTCCATTTCTTTTAATAGCTCTATTACTTCACCAGCGCAATTAGCAGAATTCTCACATAATAAGGGCACCGATTGTGGGTTCGAATGATATTCTTCAATATCATATGAGTTTGTATTAATTGCAGTGATTTTTTGGCTATTTTGGGTATAAGTGAAAATAGAGTCATTGGATGATTCTATGCTATTGATGTATTGAGCAAAAGATTCTCTTAATGCATATTCAGAGAATATCCAATTTTGCTCACCATATTTTTCAATACAGGATGGCTCTAAAGAGAAAGCACTTAGCTTCTTTAAGAGAAACTTTGGTATAGATTCAAGAGAACTGTAATAGTTGCTTAAAAGTTCGTGCGTTAATATTTGTTTTTCTTTAGTTTTTATACGCCTATCTAAATTTAAATTCTGCCAGTCGTTTGCTAATAACAACAACTTAACAGATTGATGACCTGTTGCACTTGCTTGCTCACATCCGATATCAAAAGTTTCGGAACAAAAGCTTTGGATATGATCCTCATTAGGCCACTCTCCTAAATGGTCTGAATAAATTTTATCTTTCCATCTTAATAAGTAGTGACCACATAAAATTACCGACTCAGCGTGCCCCTTTATTGCCTTAGCGACAGCGGCTCTTACTTGGCAAATATTTTTTTCTTTGTTTGTATTCACCATAAAAAGCTAATCGGTCTCCTTAATACGGCTCTCTGAAGCTAATTTTTCTATGGAGGCGAGTGTAACAATATTAAAAACTAATCCTGTTAAAATTGCTGGCAGCCAAGATAGGCTCAATAAATCGTTGATGTTATAACCAATAATTCCCATAGCCATAGCTATTAGTGCGGACCAATTATTTTTAAATGGTTGTTTGGATAGTAGGAGATATGCGAAAGGGAAAAGCACTGTTGGTACCCATATAGCATATGCTAATAACAAAATATCTACAATATCAGTACTGTATGCGGTAAAGCCTATACCTAAGAATGCGATAACTAAGACAGATTTTCTTTGTTCATTAATGTCATCAGTACTGACGGATTTAAACACATTAGCCATCACATCTGTTGTAAGCGATACTGCACCAGCATTTAATATCGAATCTAATGTTGACATTATGACCCCTAGAAATGACACAGCCAAAATACCTAGGGCGATACTTCTGATAGCATCATTTTCAAAACTAGTGGATACAATTTTTATTAGTAATCCCTCTCCTTCTAGGCCAGTTCCGACTGCTAAGTAGCCAATAATAGCCAGAGAAATGAACCAAAATGTAGCGAAGACACCCGTAGCATAAAAGCCTTTGCGAATATCCATTGCAGATTTTCCAATAAAGCCTCTTATAGCGTATGCAGGAATAAGAGCTTCACCTAGAAGAAACGCAATACATAGGCCGAATAATACTTTAGGTTCAATGTCACTAACCATCAAATTTGATGATAGTTGCGATAGGTTCACGGGCTGAGTATTAGGCAGTTGAAAGATAGCAATGCCACCAATAATTAGGGCTAATAAGAGTAAACCAAATTGTGCAATATCCGTTTTTATTACTGCGGGCATTCCTCCTATTGTGGAGTAGAACCCTACGCAAACAGCTATTCCTATAATCGCCCAGCTAGGCTCGATACCAAATATGTTATTCAGAACAATTGCTCCTGCTTGACATAAAACACCAACGATGGCCAAAGCTTGGGCGACAGTTATAAGTCCTACAAACAACTGAGTAGGCTTATTAAATTCCTTTAAAAAAAGCTGGCCTATTGTTTTACTGTTTCTTGATTTCTCATAAATACTTGCACTGAAATATTTTCCGAATATGAAGAATTGTACGGTTGCTAGTAGATAGAAAAAGACAAAATATAAGCCTGTACTATTTATTTTATCCACTACCGCTAAAGAATATGCTGGGCCTATCATTGTTGCTGCAGTAGTAGCAAAAATGATTTTCCATCGAAGATTGCCAGATCCTATCGCGAATTTTTTACCAGACTCTACTTCATGTCCAAGCTGAAGCCTTGCCATTACATAGATTAGAAATGCGACATATAAAGCAATAGGTGCAGCCATTAAAAGGTTGTTTACTTCCATTATTACGCCCTTAGTTGATTACAGTTGCTACATAATATTGCGGTGCTAAAACTGCACTACTAGCAATTAACATGCATATTGAAACAGCTATCAAACCAGCCAATCTGCACTTCCATAAGCAACCCCATATCTTCTTCTCTGTGGTGGGGGGCTTTTTTTCAAAGCTTTCATCAATACCTGAATGTAGTCGCTTTACGCATTCTCCTTTTTGCAGCTTGAAGTGCATATTTTTATCTTTTTCCAGAGCGTCATGATTTAATTCAAAGTTTTCTTCTAGCTCTTTTGAAACTAAAGTTTTTAGTTTGTTTTGAAGTAATATGGACTCTTTGCTAGTAGCTTCATCCAAATCTTTCAAAAAGGTCACAAAAAAGTTCATAATAAAAATGATTGCGCCTACATGAAGAAGGATAAGTACAACTAGGTTGATTGGCATGCCGAAAAAAGAAACGACTAGATCGAATTTTGCTTTATGCAGATTTAAGCAGAGAAACGTTGTTATGGTGAGCGATAACCCAAAGCCATAGCAAAATTTTATCCATTTGTCGGCTGCACGTGGCGCAGGGTTTACTTGACTATGCACGCCTGATACAAAAGGTGCAGCAAGGTATAGAGCTAATGAATCCAAAACCATCATTCTTTTCCCTAAGATATATTCAATTAGTCAATACTCTAGAATATAACGTTTAAATTTTCTACAACTTTATTACTGAAAGCTTTGATATGCGATGAAGTTAGCGACTCAATAAAACAAAAAACACATAGAAGGTTAAATTAAGTTCAATTAAACATATTAGCCCATAGTAAATATGTACCCACAATTTTAGCGTGTGCTGGATAGGTTTGAAGTTATATTGAGGAGCGCTCATTAAAGGAAAGGGAAGAGTTTAAATTTGAAACATTAACTAACCATGATGATGGTTACTGGAGAGTAGGATGGTTTGGTTACTTAGATTACGATGATTCGCTTGGTGAACGTTTCTCAGAGCCTTTTGTGAGCGTGATTATGTCAAAATTAATAAGTCACCCGTCAGATATGCCACTACAATGTGTGATTATCATGACACAAAGTATCTTAATGATTGAGATTTTTCTCAATCATTCTCTCTGCTAGCTTACGAATATCTTTAGAGAGTAAATACGTGTACATGATAAACGCTATCGTCGGAAAGAGTACAATAGCAATTAATATGTACCAGCCAATACCAAACCATTCAAGATTATCCATTTCGATTATTTCTTCGTTTGACTTTACGTCAATGTAGCAACCGCTAATCGAAAAATCCATTACCGTTGGGCTTATGTCTAAATTGATGATAGCTAGTGTTAGGTTCTATTTTACACTCGTTTCATTCGAACGATTAGCTCAAAAATATGTATTCGTAGAAATAAGCAATTAGGTTTAGAATAGACAAAGAAAAGAGTGTTTATCACGGTGAGGAGTACACTCAGTACTAATCATTTGGGCGGCCAGCCGTGGAATTTATAGCGCTATCTTGTTAAAGTGAATTATATTATTTCAATAGCTTTCATGGAGTAAATTATGGTCGGTCCAAAACTAGATTAATATTGCCAATCACACTAGCGAATTTTATGAGCCTTTTCTATTAGTAGGCAAATCTTAAAAATATTTATATCAATTAAAACAGACTCACTCCATTGCCGTAACAAGCGATCAATTCATTAATTAGCTTCATTTCAGTCTCTGAGATTTCGTGCTTATCAAACCATTTTGCCAGGTCTCTCTCGTAATAGTAAAACGCATGTTCTTCTTTGATTTCGGGTGCGTGGTAATACCAAAGCAGCATTTTTAATGCTGGGTAATCTGCGACTTTTATCATGACTAACCCTCACATGTCTGAGGTAACTGGTACCTTCGTATAGATTAATATCAGGCACTGTAAACGCTACTCATAGTTTTGCTTTACGAAAACTAACTTACGAAATAACGGACTACCCGGGTAAAGTGTAAATGCTTGGCCTACAGAAGCTAACTTATTCGCTTTAATAAGCTCTTCAATTGTTTTTTTGTATAGCGGTTCAAGGCTTTCAATGGGCGTGTTATCTGAGTTTCCCATTCCCATGTAGTAACCGAGATGAAAGCTGCCGTCGTCAACCGACAATAGTAAGCTAATCGAGTGATTATCAGCACTCGTCCATTCTTGTAATTTAACGTTAATGTCGCCTTGTGTTAATTCCTGCACTGTCATGTCCATCAACCATGTATTGTTAAATCAATATACTCTGAAAACTATAGTCAATACACAGCTTTAATTGTATTGACAGTAAATCATCAGGCAAATGAAATACTGAATCCGCGCGCAAATAAAATGGAGCAGATGCTGGAGAGTTTTGTGATCGATGCTAAGAGTGCGTGGAATTAATACTAATCGCAATAAGACGGCTCTATATGATGAGTAATTTTCAAATTTAACAATTTTGACTAGCCAAATGGTTATTAAATTTTAATGGCAACGTTCTATCGTTGTTTGTGGTCACGCTCAATCGGAACGTTGGTCACGAGGGACTGTAATATACACTAACCAATACCTAAGCATAGTTTGTCGTTACCGTTGTTCTGATAGCACCGAAAGTCGACAATATCTGAGGCGTTGAGATATCTGCATATTTTTATCAATATCATGCTATTTGTTTCATGCACTCGCATTGTATGCAAGTGCATGAAGACATGCCTATTTATAAAGTGTTTCTGAAGGATGGATGTTGGTTATTTTAAAAACCAACAAGGCTGTTGTAAGTGTTGATAATATGCCCCCCAAACTGACGGACAGGGGTAACACCATAAAGTTAATTTCATCTTTATAATAAAAGCTTTCTAACCAATAGGATACACCGAAATGCGCCAGCGTTGCCCCTACCGCAGAGCAGATTACAATAAGCGCAATGTTTTTGTTGTTAATCAACAAGAAAATCTGACTTCTGGTTGCACCCAGTACTTTTCTAATGCCTATTTCTTTTGATCTGCGTTCGATTGTGTATCCAGTAAGACCTAACAACCCGAGACAAGAAATACAAATACAGATAAATGAAAATAGCGCCATTAAGAGGGTTTGATTCGCATTAACATCAAATTTAACAGCCAATATTTCATCTAAATTTTTGATATTTATATTTTCATGGATGCCATTTTCAGCTAAAACCTGTTCTATGTGCTGTATTGCATCAGCAGATTCACCGTCCACATGGTGAACGATAAGCTGTGCCGACATGGACTGTAGGTAGTTCTTGGGGAAATGACTTAAATCGAAATTAAATGGGTAGAAGACGTAGGGCGATATTTTGCTTTGTAAATCTTGAAAATGAAAACCTTCCACTACCCCTATTACCGTGAACTTACGTTGTCCCGCCATAAACGATTTCCCAATTGCATCATCCCAGGTGGACGCTTCAACAAAGGCGCGATTTACCAAAACATTATTACTCATATTCTGTCCTGAAAAATTATCCCTGGTTTGGTCAAAATCGCGTCCCTCAACAATGTTAATCGCCATAGTTTGAACAAAATTTGAATCGATATCCGTTCGATTGATCTCCATCGAGTGAAGCTTGTCTATACCTGGTAACTCGATTGCGGTTACAAAGCTTCCTTGCCAAGGAGTGTTGTTTGTGACAGCTGTTTGTTGAATTGCGGTGTGTTGATTTAATTGCTCCAGGATCGAAGGTATTCGAGGGAAATTTTCGCCATTTTGCAGTTTGAAAACTAATTTATTGGAAGCGGAAAAGCCAAGTGGTTTTTCAGTTAAGTATTGTACTTGTAAATACATAAGAATACTGGACGCGACAACACCGATGGTAATGATAAATTGAAATCCTATTAGTGCTTTTGTCAGGTAGTTATTTATGGCTCCAGCGTCTGAAGAGAGCATGTTGTTAAGCCCAATCTTGGATATGTAGAAAGACGGATAAAGCCCTGAGAACATTGCAAGCAATAACCAGAATCCAATACTGAAGGAAATCAATTGACCTGGGGAAAATATAGTTAGATTGAGCTTTTTGGCAAATAATAGCTCAATAGGTAGGTAGGTGGTAACAACAAAGACGAGCAATATTGAAGTGGTGACAGAAATAAATGAAAACAAGAGTGATTCTTTAAAATAGCCGATAAAGATCTCTTTTTTATTGGCTCCAATAATTTTTCGAAGTTTAATTTCTTTTTCTCTTTTTATTGCCTGAACTACGGAGAGGTTGACATAATTTATGCATGCCACCAACAAGATGAAAATGCCTATAGCACACATGATTAACACATAAGACTGATTTCCTCTAGGCAAATCAGACGTCGATTCAGAATAGAGGTGAATCTTGTTTAGTGGCTCCAACAGTAAACTGGCTTGATATCCTCCAGCACGTGTAATGGCTGCCATGTGCTTTTCAAAAAAGTCTTCGTAAATGGTGTGAAACCCATGCTGAGGGTAATCATCCTGCATCATAACATAAGTAAAACCGTCATTAATACTCCATAAGTGGTTGCTATTCCCGTAACCAGGCGATGTGGGAGATAGCAATGCATCATATTTTAGGTGACTGTTGTCTGGTAGATCCTGAAATACCAATGTCACGTTATATGGGATTCCATCAATTTTGATAGTACTGCCAACAGGGTTTTCTTTTTCAAAGTATTTGTTTGCTAGGCTCGAGGACAAAGCCACACTTTGAGGAGCTGTCAAAGCATTAGTGATATCGCCATAGAGAATAGTATGACTAAAAATTTCAAATACCTTATTGCCGACGGTATATAAGTTAGATTCATAAAATGACAAATTGTCACTATTAAACAATAACTCAGATTCGGTGCTTTTTCTAAAGTGAACAAATGACTCAACTTGACCGACATTCCTTTCCAGTATTGGTCCCAAACCCGAAGACGTCGTTGCACTTAGGGACTTTTGACTGGATGAACTCCAATTAAAGGCGACTCGGTAAATTCTATCTTCATGATTGTTATGAGTATCATATGTGAGGTCGTGATAAACAAACAGAATGAGTATTATAGAGCAAGTTACGCCTAGTATTAGACCGAATAAATTCGTTAGAGTGTAAAAGATGTCTCTGTTAAAACATCTCTTAACAAAGTTTGTAATCGCCAACATGTCAAGTCGCCTTTTTATCATTTATATTTAGAAAGCGTGATTATTATGATGTTCGTCGTTATCAAGTGAGTACATGTCCATCTGCCATTCTCACAATATTCTTGCCCATAGCTGCATCTTCCTGAGAGTGAGTCACCATTACTATGGTTGTTCCTTCTTGGTTGATATCACGTAAGATGTCCATTACTTCTAGTCTATGTTTACTATCTAAATTGCCTGTTGGTTCATCAGCAAAAATGATTTTAGGGTTGTTAACTAAGGCCCGAGCAATCGCTACTCGCTGTTGTTGACCTCCTGATAATTGGTGTGGCAAATGGTCAGATCGATGAGATAAATCGAGTTTTTCTATGACATTTTTCACAATGTTTTGACGTCTTTTGTAAGCTGTTTTTTTGTAGACCAGAGGTAATTCGATGTTTTCAAATACTGATAATTCGTGAATTAGATTAAAGTCTTGAAAAACAAAACCAATATTCTCTTTGCGAATCTGAGCTAAACTCGACTCGTTACATTTGCTAACATTTGTGCCCATGAACCAGTAATCACCTGCATCAGGTTTTGAAATTAATCCCAGAATGTTGAGTAAGGTAGATTTACCGCATCCAGAAGGGCCCATAATGGAAGTGAAGTCGCCTTCGTTAATCTGTAAATTTATTTCATTAAGTGCTGCTGTTTCTATAGTTTCTGTTCTATAAAACTTTGACAGGCCTTCCAGTTTTATGAGCATGGCTACTCCCTTCTAATGTTTTTAGACTATTATTGTATTGTTCTGCTACAACGATTATTCAATGTTAATTACTTCGTAACCCTTGAATGTTTTGTAATCTGAAATGATAACCTTATCACCTTCTTCAAGCCCGCTAAGTACTTCGAAATATTTAGGGTTTTGTCGGCCTATCTGAATCGATTGTTTTATGGCGGCCTGACCATCATTAATTATCTTGAAAATCCATTTCGCTCCAGTTTGCTGCATATATTTCCCCTTACTTAAAAGCAATCTATCGTCACTCGAGGATAAGATTAAGTTAATATTGAGAGACTGACCTGATTTGAGATTTTTTGGTATTTTTCCTTGAAACTCAAAGTCGATATGAAATTTATCGTTGATAACTTCGGGGTAAACCTTTTTAATTTTTAAATTAATATGTTGATTATTGAATTTTAATTCGGCATTTTGACCAATAAAAACGCGCGAGATGTAGTATTGATCGACTTCCGACTTAATTAGATATTTTGAAATGATATCTATTTGTCCAATGTTTTCTCCTTGCTGAATATTCCTGCCTAGCTCTGTTTTTAACGTCGACAAATGACCAGATATTGGTGCCTTGACATTTAAGTTGTTTAAAGTTTGCTGAATGAGGTCCAAGTTTCTGTCCACTTGGCTTATTGATGTCTGGATCTGTTGTAATTGTTTTTTGCGCAAATCATCTTCAAGTGTAATGCGTTTTTTGAGAATGTCTCTTTTACTAATATAGTAGTTGAACTCATCTGTCGTATTATCAATATCCTTTTGAACGACATAGCTATTTTCCACGCTATTTAGTCTATTTAATTCTTTTTGTAGTCGAGAGACTCTATACTCATACTCCAGCAATTGTTCTCTTAAATTAAGCTTTTGGGTTGATAGCCGAAACTCTCTATCTCGCAGGCTATTCATATTCTCAATGAAGCGACTTTCATTGTTTATTGAGTTTTGTAACAAGCGATCATTTGACAGGCGTAAAATGAGGTCGCCCTTTTCAACGTATTGACCATCATCAACAAATATTTCTTCAACACGACCACCTTGAACTACGTCGAGATATACAGTTCTAATGGGAAAAACTTTACCTATAATCGGCAGGTATTCTGAAAAATCACCTTTGTGAGTGGTATAAGTTTGCATCTCTCGCGCATCTACTTTTAGTGTATCGAGGTTATTAAACACTCCTAGGTAAATACATAGAACGAGTATGATAGTAAGGGTCATCCCTAGTTTTAATTGTGTTTTTCTTGGGCTTTTTACTATAGGCTTATCCATCGGATATCTCGAATTATTGCATTTTATTGGTGAAAAGTTCAGACACAGTCGTTTAATGCTAGACCGTGTCTGAAAACCTAAGTTTGTGTTACGTAAATACGCTTACAACAAGGAAAAATTAGACATAATCAGTTAAGTAATTATTGTAGTTGCGAGATATTTTAATGGAAGGGACTAAGCCACTAATAAGACCTACCAACATGCCAATTAGAATAGAAATTAGCACTATTTGGGCATTAATACTGAATCCTACTACTAATTGAGAATAGCTACTTATATTGAAAACAGAAATGCTAAAAAATGGAAGAATAAAAGAAAGTATTACGCCTGCGATACCACCTAATGCGCCTAGAATAATTGATTCAATAATAAATGTTGAGATAATTGCTGTATTGGTGAAACCTATTTTTCGGTATATCTCTATTTCTTTGCAGCGATTAACCACATATCCGGTAAAAATGGAATGAGATACTATCAGAGCTGTGACACTAATGAATGTGCACAAGACAACACCAATTATCCTAATGAATATCTTTAAAATTTGCGCTTGTTTATTAATGAAATCTTGTTCTTTCACCAAGTCAAGTTTTAATCCTTGTTCCGTCAATATCTGACTTAGTTGAGCATTATGTATGTGTTCACCTTTGTTATCAAATCTTAAAGTAGAGACGACCGCGTTTCTGCCAAATGCTAATCGGACAGGTTCAATACCTCCCCAAATTTCAGATTCATGGGAATTGTTTTCACTTTCGAAAATACCAACAATCGAAACAAAATTCTGGTTACCGAACTCGAGGACATCACCCACTTCCATGTTTTGAAAACGTTCAGCGACTTTTTTACCCACGATAACTTCATTTTCAGACAGGACGGGTAGTCTCCCTTCTACTATTTTCAGTTTAGTGAAATATTCAAAAACTGTGGGAGACTGACCTCGAATGGTGATATTACCTCCGCCAGTAATATTTTTATGTTTGAAATATTTAATTATCACAAAGTTTTCATTAAAGGCTATTTGATTCGCTGATAAATATTGCTTAGCTATATCTAGTTGATCATCACTAATAACACTGGACATCTCATTCGTGGCATTTTGAGAGGTCACTATCATGCTGTTCGGGCTGATAGAGCTTACAATGACTTCTTGAATACTATTGCTGAACATTTGTAGTGCAGTAACCATGAATACGAGAACCGAAATTGTTAAAACTAATGATATTGTTGTTTTATATCGGGTTGTTAAACCATTTAAAATATAAGAGAGTGGAAGCATTATTCAACCGCCTTAAGAAGATTCGTAATATTGACCTGAGATGCTCTGTAGGCCGGTATGAGTGTAAAAGACGTTGTCAATATAAGTACAGTTGAAGCAGCTATTACGGCACTTGATAAGGGAACTTCAAAAATAGGAAAGACATTACCCATATTTTTTACGATCATTGGTCCTAACGTAAAATCAATGAAAAATATTGAAATAAAATAACCGAGAACACTTGCCAAAATACTTAACAGAACAACTTCGCCTAGTACTAATGAACAGATATCTTGTTTTGTAAATCCCATGGTCTTTAATACACCAAATTCAAATTTCCTTTCTCTTACTTTCAAAGACATGGAATTTGCTAAAAGCACGCCGATTATTAACATTAAAAAGACGCCTATGATGTTTATGACATCAAGAATACCTATAAACCCCGACATATACATACTCAGCATATTTTTTTCGGTCATCGATTGGGTTAAGACTGATTTGTTTCTAAAATGATTGTCAATCTCTTGTACTATCTCCAGACTGTTAGAGTTTTCAACTAAGCTCATCACCCAACTAATCTCATTTTTACGAGGATCAGACTCTTGTAAGCTGCTATTTAAATAATCCCAGCTAAATAGAAAGAGGCTGTCAGCATAGGTTTTAAAGTTAGATTCGTATGTACCTACAATTTTTAACTTCCAAGTGCCAGGAAATGTTTTTCCCTTAATTGTTACGATATCACCTACTCGGTAGTTGAATGCTTTGGCCACTCTTTTGGCAACCATGACTCCATTGGGCGTCTGTTTCCATATAGCTAGCTCGTCTGGATTTAATGTAGTTTCGGGAAATACATCGAAATATGTTTTCGAGTCGACAGCAAAAATATTCAGCAACATATTTTGATTGTACAAATTCCCTATGTCCTCTCCCTCAAAGTAATTTGCGAAAGTAGCTTTTTGAACTCCTGGTAAAGCATTAATTTCATTGGCATACTCTCTTGGTAGTGTCAATGCATAAGTTGCTTTGTTCCAAGTGGCTACTCGGTCATCGCGACGATTTTCCAATGATAGCTCCCAAGCGTGAGAAATAGTTTGTAAAAGTAGGAAACACAAAATAACAAAGCTAATCGCTGTGATGATGCTTATAGATCTGAGCTTCTTGTATTTGATGTATTCCAGTATCAAGGTTAGCTTTTCCATTAGCAGCTCCCTTTGTCTAGATCAATTACGCTTTTTGCGTACTCTGTGGCTTTCACATCGTGTGTTACCATCACAATAGTAGTATTGTATTTTTGGTTGATAATTTTTAATGTATTTAAAATGTGATTTGCGTTTTTTCGATCTAGACTACCTGTAGGTTCATCCATGATTATAATTGACGGATTGTGAACCATAGCTCTTGCGATTGCGACACGTTGCTCTTCTCCACCTGATAGTTGCGCTGGACGATTGAAGAATTTTTCTTTTAACCCAACAACCTCTAGGGTATTTAGGACAGTAGTAAATCGCTCAGATTTTGGTACGTTGTTAAGTAGTAATGGCAGTTCTACATTTTGGTATACTGATAAAACAGGAATAAGGTTGTGCGATTGAAAAACAAACCCCAAGTTCTCCTTCCTCCAATTTGTTAATTGCTTGCTTTTAAGGTCACTGATTTTTTTATTATGGAGTGTTACCTCACCAAAGGTTGGTGTATCAAATCCTACTAATATGTTTAATAGTGTGGATTTTCCCGAACCAGAGGGGCCAACAATAGCTATAAAGTCTCCTTCACAAATATCAAAACTGATGTTTTGCAACACTCGATTTTCTTCTTGTTTATTTGAAAAAACCTTGGAAACGTTTTCCAATTTGATAATTGTGTTAGTTTTTTCTGTAACGAGAGCAGTATTGTTGGTCATAATTAGAGCTTCACTTTTTTAAATTGCAGTGTTTCTTATTACTTGGATTTTCCAAGCTTAATTCGACACAAATGTTTGATATCTTTAATTGCTACTAAGCATTGTTAGTCAATTGTGTAAAAACACGAAATTGAATTTATTATGAATAGATTCTAGGAGAACGAAAAAAGATGTACGCTCAATAATGAGCATGAAGTTTTATGAGTGAATCTCGTTGATAAACTCAAAACCGGATTTGTTTGTAGTTTTTCGTAAGCAATGAGAAGGAACCCGTTCTATTGGATGTTTTTTCGATTGAAAAGCAGGCAACGGATAGATTAATGCAAGAATTTTTTTGAGTGAGGTTTGTAAAGTAGGATGAAGCACACAATTGACTTTTGGATTTCTTCTGATGTGTTACTACATGATCTATGAATTGGCATCAGTTTATAAGTATTAGCTAATAACCACTTGTGTTGATTACGATACAACCAATAATACTCTTTATATATTTGACTTTTAAGATCTTTAATTGTCCCGTTAGGATGTTTATCAATGTATGTAATCACTAAGTTTTTATACTCGAACTCTAGAGCTTTATATTTTAATTTTTTCCGGTGTTCAACAAGCAAAGGTTGAAAAGAGATGATTTGTTCAATATAGCCAATGCTAAGGCCCATCTCATTCGCTATAACTTTTCGATGCTGACCTAATAAGGCCTTTAAACAAACCGTGCGTTCCAGCGGAGTTAAAGGAATTACTCCTTCAACTTTTAGTATCTTCTTGGTTTTTAGTCTAGATACATGGAAATTTTTAGATGTTTGGTTAATTGAGCCACATTTTCGATAAAAACTAGTAATACTCTTAGAATCCACGCTCTGTATTGACTTATTCTTGTTGTCACATAATTTATTGGGAAAAACAGTAGTATTTTCGATTTCACTAGCGGATAAATCTAGTATTGTTAGAGTCAGTAGATGTTTCACAGGGTGAACAGGAGCTAAAGGGTGTCTTAAAATTCGTACAAATTGTTTATAACTCAGAGCATATTTAAAACTATCATAATCATGCATCGTTATTTCATACATTCGATCGAGCTTAGCCAAATTTAAGCTGTTACTTCTTTTAAGGTTATGTTTAGCTAAAAAGTCATCATAGTAGTTAGATATATTGAGTGCTTTTTTATTCTTTTTATATAGTAAATTGATTATTATTTCTGAAAATTTAAGCTGAAGTTTCTCTTCACAATTCTTGTTGGGTTTATCAGAAGCTATGGGTATTAAATATTGGTGTGCAACACCGCCATCACCTCCATTCAAAGCTAACAATTTCACTTTATGATAAGGACAGGTGTTCAAAAGGGGGAGCTGATGAATCCGTCGCCAATAAGTTACGCCAAGTTTTTCTATATCGAGCGTAGTGCATACGGGACAATATTTTATGTAATAAGGGCTGTTCAATGAACTATTGGACTCGATAATGCTCGATGGTACTCTGCGTTCATTGTTTGCAAGCATTAACCTTTTAAGGACTCTAGATCTTTTACGAGGTAAAAACTGCCAATATAAATCGTATAGTGTGTGATTGTGAAGCAATTCATGGCTATTTAACCCGAAGAAGTCAGCTACTAATTGTATCTGTGATGGTAAATAGAAATGAACTCGTTTTTTCTCTTTACCAAAGATCATTAGGTTAAGTTCAGCAGCAGAGCTTAGATTTAATGAGTTGAAAAATCGACTGAGTAAGCTATATATGGTTTCCCCATCCAACAATGTAAGCATAGTAATTCCTAAATGAGCTGACCCAAAAGCTACCTTAGTCTTAGTCTTAGTGTTAGTGTTATAGACATTGTTGGTCGCAGAGTTTTGTTTAATTCGGAATGTTTTCTGATTGTGGCTATTTGCTTTAACATACTTATTCTATATTAAACGGAGTAACCATTGGCAGACAAAATGTAGATGGAGCTGCAGAGCATGTTTGATTCTGCTACTTGGTTGCAGCATACACTATATAGAATAACTACACGATCAAAAAATATGCTACTACAAACTACTCGGAAAGAGCAATAATGTCTAGTATTCTGCCCACATATTTGAATCTTTAAAATATTGAATAGCATCATCGCTATCCATTGCCTTTCGGATTTTGTTTTTGCTTTTTATTCTATCGAAAGTGTAGCCATCGTGAAGCACTTCATCAATTTTTGATGCAAATTCTGAATGCTGCGGCCTACTTAAGTCGCCTGGAATTACAATATTCTTTGGTTGCGAGCTTGTTGTTTTCACTGCTTTTTGCTTACTTTTACGCCGCGCAGGTTTTGCAATTGATAGCAATGTAACATCAAGTGTTGATCTTGTTAGTTTAGAGATTTCATTAAAAGCCGATTCTAATACTGCTTCTGTAATTCTTTCATCAATAGAAGCTGAGTTTATGAGTATTTCTTGTGCTTTCTGGAAGGTTCTAACAGCTAAATCTACATTTCCCTTAGTTAATTCATACAGTTTAAACTTTAATGAACAATCTAACTCTGTATAAGTTCGAGTCCACTGATAGTCCCATAAAGCATCTGTAAAAGCTTCCCATGCTGCACCTTTTTCTTTTTGCTCATCACTGAGTGAGTCGTCTTCAAAGTTATCCACGTAAACCATTGGTAGCATATATACAACACCACCAGCCTCAGCTCTCCTAGCATTTCGAAATGTCGTAGTAAGAATATTTTCAAGCTCATTATTACCACAAAAAAGAACTGATACACCGCACTCATTTATTAAAGACAATAAGAAGTCTTGAATTGCAATAGCTCCAACTTTACTTTCAGATAGCTTTTGAAGCTCATCAATAATCAATACACCTAAAAAGTAGGTTTCAACATATCCGGCCACTTCAATAATTAACTCATCTAGAGTCTTTCTTGCTATGTTCCGTAGTGGCAGCTGTAAAACTTTATGGAAGCTATTGATTATGGCAATACACAAACCTTTGGGAGTTCCGTTACTCGGACATTCGACAAAAAGAATAGGTACCTGCAATATATTAAGCTTATTGCTGTTATATGATCTATGCTGAATAACAGGGTCATAAAAATTGTAGATTTGTTCAAGCATCTTGGATTTTCCGACACCACTAGGTCCTATCAAACTCATTCCAATGCCATCACTATTGAAAGGGTATTTTGCAGAATATTTTTTTTCAGTATCTATTTTGCTATAAAACTGTTTATAATTTGTGGCAGCGGAAAGTGGATTCTTTGAACTTAAACTTCGTTTAATTCCTTTTTCGATCATTCTAAAGCTAGCAACGTATTCTTTTAAAGGTTGCCGGAATAACTCTAATCTTGATAAATACTCAAGCCTTACTTCATCTTTGGCTTCACTTATTTCTTCGCTATAGTCAGGAAAGTATGATAATTGTTTGATTATCTCTTGAACACTTATCTTATTTGGCAAAGCTTCTAGTAAAGGATTTCCTTGGTGTTCAGGGAGTATTACTTCTTTGTACTCAGCAAGTTTGTAATTACTCTTCATTTCGCTTTCTCCTGCTCGGCTTGACTTTTAACAGGTCAACAATATTGTATTGATTAGGTAATGAAGAAGCTTGCAGATCTCTTTGTGTTACAGGAAGTTTTTCTACAGCTGGCTTAAATATAGATTCTTCATTTTTAACTGCTTTTTTCCTATTTTCCTTAATTTTTGTAACTTTGTTTTTAATTCCTGAGTTTGATTTATTAGCCTTCGCTTCTCTCTTCAGCTGATCTTGCTCTTTGGTCATTTTAGACCTGACTGCTGACGCCCCATCATTTTGCCCATGAAGCTTTCTTAGGTCCCTCAGATAATTAAAATCATAAAAATGTAGATTAGCTAAATTAGTTGAACGAGGTGTTAAATGGCACTTTATAAATGGTGAAACTTTATTTAATTTAACAAATATATAGCTGGTATCATCTCTATTTATACGAGCTTCTAATTGATATTCGCCAAACTTTTTGGAGAGCGTGAACAAGTTCTCGTTTTGTGCCTCGGTGCAAGTGTAATATAAATCGCTGTACTCAAATCCATATTCGGTGACAGAAACCTTGGTTGGTTGTAATAAGTTTGCAAATACTTGCTGAGGGCTATAAATTTTTAATGAATGCCGATGGTGAGATAAATATAATTTCCAAGCATTTATAGCTGAGGGGTAAATACCAGATTGGATCACTAATTTTAAATTCTTAACATCATTATTTTTTTTGTTATTTTGCTTTATTGCTTCCGCTGCAAGTGTTTTCGCCACTTCATCGAGTGTATACGTCGCGGTGGTTGCAGGTTTGGCATCCATTCTCGAATAACCCTTACCTCTAGTGGTTCCATCCATATTATGTAGTTGCTCATCGTTGTAGATACGAAATACGCGTTCAACAACACCTTTCATCTCTGGTCTCCCAGAAGGAGTATATCTTAAAGAACACAGAGGTAAGTTATGTTCTGGCTTTAAGCCTATCATCTCACCTCTGTCACAGATCAATTCTCTAGGTGCGTGATAACACGGCCATTCTTCATCTTCTATTTCAAGACCAAGCCGAGAGCAGTAGTCACCTTTCGGTGTGAATGTATTATATATTGTTTGTCGGGCAGATTCCCATGATGGGTGTCCGAGTGTGACATGTAAGCCAACGATCATTCTCGTGGCAGTATCTGTGATTGAATATATAGTCGGTCTACCTAAAACTATAGACCTATCATACTTATATACTACATAGACATCGGCAACAGTAGCGTCAATTTGAAAGCTGTCTCCGGGAAGGCTACTCATTGCATTGACACCCTTTAATGAGTCGCGATTGTCTTGCTTACGTTTATATGCCGGCCCTTGCGTGTTCAGTTTATCATTTATGCTATTTAACTTTTTTTCCCAATACCTAAACTGCACTAGAGTCGGGTTGTTAGCTTTTTTGCCGTTCTTTTCAGCGATAATTGCTTCACTGCTATATGACTCTTCTAAATCAATCATTAGTCGATAAACTTTTGCAATTGGCAGAGGGTGAGGGATGTTTACGTACTGCTTGATGTATTGCTTGAATATCTCTTTATCCTTTTCTGTAATGCTTCTTCCTTGCTCAAAAGAAATAAGTCCAGAATAGCTAGCAATTGGCCTTCCTCTTTTTTTGTTAGAGTCAGGCATTTCCCTGCCTAAGTTGCCTGACTTAAAGTAATGTGGCAGCAATGCATTCTTAGTTTGTCCATAATACCAAAATCGATTTATCGCTCTGTATACTGACGTTAATTCAAAATTATGTTTAGCAGCATACTCTTTGAGTAATAAGGATTTTTTAGAAGCTGCCAGTTGAAATACCGTTTCCTCATATTCACCTTCCACCAATCCCTTTATAAGGTGATAATTCTTATCTCTTTTTCGTTTATGCGATTCGGAAATCGCATCGTCACTTGCGGTCAGAAAATTTATCGGAGTTAGCTCTTCGAGCTCTTTGGTTTGTTTTATCAACCTTTCTATTTGTGCAATTTTTTTTAAAGTAGGCCTTTTTAACTTAGATTCGTCATCTAGAGGAAATAAAGCGACTAAACCTCTATCAGGGTAAACTGCTAAAATCCGATATTTATGAGACTTTGCAATCATAACTGTCGGTATTTCATAGATTTGATTAGGCAATATTTGAGACACTTGTATCTCCTTGCTCTGACAACGTGTTTATTTCTATGATTCCGCTATGCAAAAAGTTACGAGTTAAATCTACTTCTATGACTTTTTTTGCAATTAGCAGTTTCAACGCATTTGCGGCCATTACTGGTTCGAAGCCCAAAATATAGGATATTTTATCAACCAATAATGCGTAGTCATGCTCACCTAAAGTAATTATTTGAGCTAGGCTATCTACTTGGAATTCAGGAATAAAAAGCTTATTTCTGACAGGGTCTGTTGCCCAACTGATATTCCCTGCTTTTATTTTACTTTCCTCGTCAGGTGCAAATAGTTTAAATTCGACTCCTAATAGCTCCCAAAATACACGTTCTATCTCTATTTTTTCTAGTGTGCGCTTTAAGTTTTTACTATTGATGTCAAATTCATTTGGAGGCTTTACTGATACTGCAACATATCCCGTTTTTGTTGTTAATAGAAAGTCAGTCGTCATTAGATTTAACATCCCACCTGTTACAAATGGGACCTGAGGATGTTTTACTCCTAAATGTTTTGCAATTGCAGTTGTTAATGTAAGGGGAAGAAGAGGAAATTGTTCACGTATGTCTAAAACGTCATTATCAAACTCTGCTAAGTAGAAAAAGTTAGACTCATTGGGGGATAGGGTGTGGTAGACACGTTTTACTTTAATACCGTTGATTTTATCGCCAGTCGCTTTAGATTCCCGAACATCTTGCACTCGTAACCACGGTGAATACTCTTCGTATTCACCTATACCAATACCATTTTTTAGGTGTCTTACATATGCATCATAACTGTCGTATTTCCTGCCGCTACCCATTTAACTAATCAAATAAATCGACTTTGAATAAATTCAACTTTAGTATCATGAGCATAAAAATGCAAAATACATTGTTCTAATAAATGCAAACTAATTACAATAAATGCAAATTATATTGTTAGTATATACCTCTTTAACACGCTTGCCCGCAAGCAACTCCGCAGCTCCACGCATATTGAAAGTTATAGCCGCCAAGCCAGCCGGTAACATCGGTAACCTCGCCGATAAAGAATAAGCCTTTGGCTTTTTTCGCTTCAAAGGTTTTTGAGCTGAGTTCGTCGGTGTCAACGCCACCCAAGGTCACTTCGGCAGTGCGATAGCCCTCGGTGCCATTTGGCTTTATCTGCCATTGGTGCAAGTAGCTGCTGATCTGTTTTATTTCACTATGGCTGAGTTGATTAATCGCTTTATCAGGGATTTCATTGTGCTCGGTCACAGTTTCAACAAAGCGTTTTGGGAGGATAGTCGCGAGCGTATTTTTGAGTGACTTTTGCCCTTGAGTTGTTCGCATGTCTTCAATAAAACGAGCGAGGTCGTATTCTGGCAATAGGTTTATCGTCACTGCTTGACCTGCACGCCAGAACGACGAAATTTGCAAAATAGCAGGGCCAGAAAGGCCGCGATGGGTGAATAAAATATTCTCTTTGAAACTTGTGCCGTCTTCGCTACTCACGACTGTTGGAATACTAATGCCAGATAACCCGTCGAAACGCGCTTTGTCGTGATCGTGTAAGGTAAATGGCACTAATGCTGCAGTGGTCGGGAGTACGTTTAAGCCAAATTGTTCAGCAATTTTGTAGCCGATCGGTGTTGCACCCAATTTTGGCATAGTTAGACCACCTGAGGCGATAACCAGCGATTGGCACTGATAGCTTTCAGCACTGGTTTGAACACTATAGCCTTGGTCGTTTGCTTGTATTGATATGACTTCACTGCGCAAGTGGACCTCGACACCCGCCCAATCACATTCGGTCATCAAAATATCAACGATATCCTGTGCGCTGTTGTCGCAAAATAATTGGCCTAACGTTTTGTGATGATAATCAAGACTGTGTCGGTCGACTAAGTCTATAAAATCTTGTGCACTATAGCGGCTTAAACAAGATTTGACGAAATGTGGGTTTTGGCACAAGTAGTTTTCAGGACTGGCATTTTGGTTGGTGAAGTTACAACGACCACCACCACTGATAAGAATTTTGCGGCCGGGCTTTTTACCCATATCCACCACAACCACTTTGCGGCCTCGATAGCCGGCGGTTGCCCCGCACATTAATCCCGCGGCACCTGCGCCAATGACTAAAACATCTGTGGTGATCATATTACTTGCCAAACAATTTAAAGGGCTAATTATAAAAGAATAAAAGGGCTAAGAGAATAAAGGGTATATGGAATAAAAAAGGAGCCGTTAGGCTCCTTAGTAAGCTGTCTTTATCATTTGAGTGATTATGCTGTGGTGTCAGTCATAATGCTGCCACTACCGCCAGATTTGGCCATTTCAGCAAGGTCTTTGTCGACAAAAAATAGTGCATGGCCGTCGTGGCCAACCAAGCTGATTTTGTCGAGTACACTTTTGAATAACGTTTCTTCTTCGTGTTGTTCAGCAACGTACCATTGTAAGAAGTTAAACGTTGAATAATCTTGCGTTGTAAACGCTTTGTGAGCAAGACTGTTAATGCGCTCTGTGATCATGCACTCGTGCTCGTAAGTTTGCT
Organism: Endozoicomonas sp. G2_1; assembly: GCF_017744155.1. Lineage (GTDB taxonomy): Bacteria > Pseudomonadota > Gammaproteobacteria > Enterobacterales > Alteromonadaceae > JAGHQT01. The sequence goes on from NZ_JAGHQT010000003.1 coordinate 133,967, forward strand.
GAAATACTTCTGCAAGTGAGCCAAATTCATGCGGAGGAGCATCAATGGCACCTAAAATTGGCAACGCGCCAGTTTCGCTAACGTAAGTGAATAAACGGTTCATGTGATCCATTTCTTCAAGTGCGTGTTTGCGCATAAATTCAGCAGCACCTTCAAAGCCATTTTCTTCGCACCAGGCGCTCATTTGTAAGTATAGATTTGAAGAATAAAATTCTAGGTTAATTTGTTGGTTAAGCTCTTTAACCATTTCTGCTTTTAACATGCTGCTACCTCTTTTACGCCGAGCTTGAATACACTGATATCAATAGTGGCTGATCATGCCTTTTACGGCGTTTTTTTTCAAGTAAAACTATAAAAAGCTAAATAAAATCATATAGATATTAATGTTAACTATTGCTATTTAGCTTTTGACTTTAGTTGTGTTTATCCAGAATTATTTACAAGTGCTTGAGAATATTCTCTGCGGTGCTCAGTTCAAACGTTTTAGGTTGGTCAACAAAAAGCTGACTCACGGTATTGTCTTCGATAATCATGGCGTACCGAATTGAACGAACACCGCCAAAAGCGCCGCTGTCAACGTCTAAGCCCATTTGCTTGGTGAAACCAGCATCGCCGTCGGCAAGCATCATAATGTGTTCTGCGTTTTGTGCTTTGCCCCAAGCGTCCATAACAAAAGCGTCGTTTACCGAAAGGCAAATAATTTGGTCAACGCCTTTGGCTTGAATTTGATCAGCTAAGGCAACAAAGCCAGGTAAATGGGCAGCTGAACAGGTTGGTGTGAAAGCACCAGGAACAGCAAATAGCACGGTTTTCTTGCCTGAAAAAAGCTCAGCTGTATCGTGACTTACCATGCCGCCATCAACCAATTGCTGTAGTTGGCCTTGCGGTAAAGTTGCATTTTGTTCGATCATTTTCGCTTGTGTCATGAGAACGGGCTCCACTTAAGTTGCTTGTTGTTAATTGTTCTAGCCAACGGGCTAGGTTATTTTTATTGGTTTGCACAAAAAGCCTTTGTCATGGGCCGCTCGTGCACAGTCTTTACACATAAATCTAGGTTTATTTACGATATGAAAAAGCTCATGGACTTGTTTTTCAATATCTTTTTTCTTCCACTTACAAAGTGATTTAGCCATAACACAATACTCCACTACTGTTACAGATTTTAGAGCATTTATATACTTTCTGCTGGTTTTGGGATGGCTTGATTAACATATACGTCAAAGCGGTTCTTTTTCATGTTAATACTGGTTGACGGTTTTTTATCCGCTAGTGGCGGCGCGTAGCTCGGTCTTTTTACCACCACCCGGTATTTAGCGAGATCGAGCGCCGGCGCTAGTAAGTCATCAGCATCTAAATCCTTACCGACGAGACCTTGAAACAGGCGCATTTCTTTTTTGATTGCGGCAGATTTTTCTTTGGCGGGGTACATGGGGTCGAGATAAACGACGTCGGCATTGGCGAGCTCAGTTAGTGAGTTTAATGCTGGCGCGTGAATAAGTGTCATCCGGCTGGTGATTTCGGCTACTTCTAAGTTAAGGCTGGCACGCTCAAGACCATCGGCAAGTAGTGCCGCAACCACAGGGTTGCGTTCAACTAAGGTCAGTTGACAGCCCAAGCTGGCTAAGACAAAGGCGTCGCGGCCCAAACCCGCGGTTGCGTCTAATACATGTGGGCAAAAACCGTGTTTTAGTCCTACCGCTTTGGCAATTTCTTGTCCTCGGCCGCCGCCAAATTTTCGCCTGTGGCCAACCGCACCATCAACGAAATCTACTTTAACCGCACCGGTTTTGGGCTCATCTAATTTGATTAGCTCAAGTACTTGGTCGTTAACCTGTAGTAAGTACTCAAGCGCAGGTTGTTTAGTCGCGGCAGCGCGATCACCTATATAGTTAAATTGCCAATGCTGGGCAATTTTCTTGGCTTTGTCGGCGTCTGAGCTGTGAACATAAGCAACCGCGATTGAATTTGTTGCGCTCATTGTTAACCTACTTGCACTGAATTATCGCCCGTTGCATAAGCCACTAGTCGACTGAGTTGTGTTAGTGACATGGCGATGCCATCGGCTTCACTTTGTTCGCGCCATGTATTAAAACACGCTTGAATCGCTTTTAAGCTCGACTTAGTTTGCAAACCACCGGTGATAATCTCGTGAGCACGCATATAAGCTTCGACATCGCGCGACAGCAAAAAGGTATCTTTGCCCAATGCTCTAAGGGCATACGGACCAGTATTGCCACCAAGGCGAGCGCCGTTTTTCTTTAAATAGTCCCACAAGCCAATAATATCATCGCTTGGCCACTGGCTAATAAACTGAGCAAAACTGTGACCGTTGTGCTGTTCATTAAAAATCATTTGCGCATTGTCTTTAATGGTTTTGACTTTGTTAAAGTTGCGAATGATTTTTGGATCTTGCGCTTTGCGCTCAAGCATTTCGGCCGGCATCATCAGCACTTTTTCAATGTTAAACTCGAAAAAAACTTCCTCAAAATCGGGCCATTTGTTTTCTACCACACGCCAAACAAAGCCCGATTGAAAGACTTTTTTAGTAAAGGCAGAGAGAAATCTGTCATCGCTGAGGTTAAGTAAGTCGCTATCACTCGGCGCAGGACCGAGTAATAACTGGAGTGCGGCTTCACCGCCTTTTCTATCTGCTGCCCGTTGGTAAAGGGCAGAGACTTTTTCTTGATTCATACTTTTTTGCTCAGTTTTTTATCGTACAGCTAAACGCTAGTCAACTTAACCTGTGATACCGCTGTGCTCAAGCAGCGCATCAATTTTGGGTTGGCGCCCTCGGAAGGCTTCAAACAATTCACTTGGCTCTTGGCTACCGCCTTTTTCTAAAACGCAGTGCAAGAAATCTTGGCCAACGGTTGGATTAAAAATACCTTCTTGTTCAAAGCGACTAAAAGCGTCGGCAGAGAGCACTTCTGCCCATTTATAACTGTAGTAACCCGCGGCGTAACCGCCGCCAAAAATATGGCCAAAGCTGTGTTGAAAACGGTTAAAATCAGGTGCTTTTACTACAGAGTATTGCTCGCGTACGCGGTTCAGTATGGTTTGAATGTAGCTTGCGTCGCTATCGCTTTGATACTGAGCGTGCATGGTAAAGTCAAACAGGCCAAACTCAAGTTGTCTCAGCATTTGCATGGCCGACTGGAAGTTTTTAGCGGCGAGCATTTTATCAAGCATGGCTTGTGGCAATGGCTCGCCAGTTTCAAAATGACCAGAGATAAAGGCTAGCGCTTCTGGCTGCCAGCACCAGTTTTCTAAAAATTGGCTCGGCAATTCTACCGCATCCCACGGCACACCATTGATCCCTGAAACACCACTGGCGTTAATTTGGGTCAGCATGTGGTGAATACCGTGACCAAACTCGTGGAATAAGGTCACCACTTCATCGTGGGTGAAAAGCGCTGGTTTGTCGCCAACAGGGCCATTAAAGTTACAGGTTAGGTATGCCACTGGCAGTTGAATACTGCCGTCGGGTAAACCGCGACGACCAACGCAGTCGTCCATCCAAGCGCCGCCACGCTTTTTCTCGCGGGCGTATAAATCGAGGTAGAAACTGCCGCGTAACTGCCCACTCTCATCAAAAATATCGTAAAACTTAACGTCTTGGTGCCAGACGTCAACGCCAGCGCGCTCTTTAATATCAATGTTGAATAAACGCTTAACCACTTCAAACAAGCCCGGCACAACTTTAGTTTCAGGGAAGTACGGGCGCAGTTCTTCGTCTGAAATGCTGTAGCGGCTCTGTTTTAGTTTTTCACTGTAGTAGGGTAAATCCCACGCTTGTAAATCGTCTGCTTGATATTCGGCTTGAGCAAACGCTTTTACCTCATCGAGATCCTGTCGACCTTGGTTTTTCGACTTATCGGCTAAGTCCTGTAAAAAGCCAAACACTTCGTCGGTAGAGTTAGCCATTTTTGTGGCCAGTGATTTTTCAGCAAAGTTGTCGAAGCCCAATAATTTTGCTAGTTCGTGGCGCAATTGCAGAATTTCATTCATGATCTCGCTGTTGTCGAACTGACCGGCATTTGGCCCTTGGTCAGAAGCGCGGGTGGCAAAAGCGGTATACATTTTTTCACGCAATTCGCGATTGTCGCTGTAGGTCATTACCGGCAAGTAGCTTGGAAAATCAAGCGTGAACAACCAGCCGTCGAGCTCTTTGGCTTCGGCCAGTGCACGAGCGGCATCAACAGTACTTTGTGGTAAGCCAGAAAGCTGTTCATGCTCAGTAATATTAACGGTAAATGCTTGGGTGGCGTCGAGTAAGTTGTTGCTGAATTTAGAGCCTAATTCTGAAAGTCGGCTAACAATTTCGCCGTAGCGTTTTTGCTTTTGTTCAGGTAACGCGATGCCAGATAACTTAAAGTCGCGCAGGGCGTTATCAATGACTTTTTTCTGAGCCGTGTCGAGCGCTTGGTATTGGTCACTGTCGGCCAGTTGTTGGTAAGCTTGATATAAGCCTTGATGTTGACCAACGTAAGTACTGTACTCTGACAGTAATGGTAAACACGCTTCATAAGCTTGGCGCAGTTCATCACTATTGACGACTGAGTTCATGTGCGAGACAGGCGACCACAGTTTGCCGAGTTTGTCGTCGATGGCGTCAATCGGCTCTACTAGGTTGTCCCAAGTATAGGTGCTGTAGTCGTTAAGCACTTGTTCAATGGTTGTGCGACATTCTTTGATCACTTCTTCAACGGCAGGCAAAACATGCTCAGGTTTGATTTTTGAGAAGGCCGGTAATGCGCTTTTTGCGTCAGTATTCGAAAGTAGTGGATTGCTCATAAACAGAATGCCTTAATAAAGATATTTAACTCAGATGTAGTGACGTTTTACGCGTTATTCAAGGTTTCTGATTTTTGTTGAATAAAACTTACTGTATGCTGGTCTTAAATGAGAGTTTTTAGTATCGCATGAGTCAATGCTTGAATTTGGTGTCAATAGCGCCATATTAAGTGCAAGATAAATTATTTTAAGGTGGGAATTATGACGCAACATTTCGATTATATCGCCATTGGTGCTGGTAGTGGTGGCATTGCCTCTGCTAATAGAGCTGCTATGTATGGCAAAAAAGTTGCTGTAGTAGAAGCAAAAGCGGTGGGTGGCACATGTGTAAACGTTGGTTGTGTACCGAAAAAAGCAATGTGGTATGCAGGTCAAATTGCCGATGCCTTAAAATATTCAAAAGATTTTGGTTTTGCGGTTGAACAAGGCAAGTATGACTGGGGTACCCTAGTTAAAAACCGCGAAGCTTACATTGAGCGCATTCACGGCGCTTATCAACGCGGCTTTGACAGCAATAAAGTGACCGTGATTAACGGCTTTGCAAAATTTGTAAATGCCAACACCATTGAAGTGAATGGCGAGCAATATACAGCTGATCATATCACTATCGCGACGGGTGGCCGCCCGCAGCTACCAAACGTAGAAGGTGCTGAACACGGTATCGACTCAGATGGTTTCTTCGCTCTTACTGAGCAACCTGAAAGTGTCATTGTTGTTGGTGCAGGTTATATTGCCGTTGAGCTTGCGGGTGTTTTCCACGCGCTTGGTACTAAAACAGATTTAGTGGTGCGCAAAGAAAAGCCACTGCGCAACTTTGACCCTATGCTGACTGATACCTTAGTTGAGCAAATGGGAAAACACGGCCCAACACTACATACTCATAGCACACCGAGTAAAGTTGAAAAGCACGATGATGGCAAAGTGTCATTACATCTAGAAAACGGCAAAGTGTTAGGTCCAGTTGACCAGTTAGTTTGGGCGATTGGCCGTGTGCCAGCAACCGACAATATCAATATTGAAGCAACTGGTATTGAACTCGACGAGCGCGGTTATATTCAAACAGACAAGTATCAAAACACTAGCGTAGAGGGTATTTACGCGGTTGGTGACAATACAGGTCGCGCTCAGTTAACGCCAGTTGCTGTTGCTGCTGGTCGTCGTTTGTCAGAGCGTTTGTTTAACAACAAGCCTTATGAATTTTTAGATTACTCAAATATCGCAACGGTTGTCTTTAGTCATCCAGTGATTGGCACTGTTGGTTTAACTGAACCCGAGGCGATTGCCGAGTACGGTGAAGATCAAGTAAAAGTATACACCTCACAGTTCACTGCTTTGTATCAAGCGATTACTGAAGACTATCGCGATCCAACTCGCATGAAGTTAGTTTGTGTTGGTAAAGAAGAGAAAATTGTTGGTATTCACAGTATTGGTTTTGGCAGTGATGAATTGCTACAAGGTTTCGCAGTTGCGTTAAAAATGGGCGCAACCAAAGCAGACTTTGATAACACCATTGCTATTCACCCAACCAGCGCAGAAGAATTTGTTACTATGCGCTAGTTATGAGCAATGCAATAAAAAAGGAGCCAGCAGGCTCCTTTTTTATTGCTTTTAATTTTATACCTTAAACTTTTTCACTAAGCCGTTTAAGTCAGAAGATAATTCAGTTAAGTGATGAGCATTGTCACCTGCTTCTGATGAAATACCGGCGACATCGTCGGCAGCCATTTTTATCTCAACAACGTTTTTACTGATATCTTCCGCCACCACTTGTTGCTCTTCTGCAGCTGCTGCAATCTGGGTATTCATTTCACTAATGGCGTCGACAGATTCTGTGATGCTATCAAACGAGGTTTTGGCATCTTGAGTAAAGCTTACCGTTTGTTTCGATTTCTCAACACTGGTATTCATATCTGCGGAAACTTCTTGCGTCATCATCTGCAGCTTACCAAGTTGTTTGGTGATTTCTTCGGTGGATTCATATGTTCGCTGCGATAGCGCTCGCACTTCGTCAGCAACCACGGCAAAGCCTCTGCCTTGTTCACCTGCCCGCGCTGCTTCGATTGCCGCGTTTAGCGCAAGTAAATTGGTCTGCTCGGCAATACCGCGAATCACATCGAGTATTGAGGTAATGTTTTCACTTTCTGCGTCGAGGTTTTGAATATTTTCGGCAGATTTTTGTGTTAGTTCACCCAAAGCTTGTACGCTGACCACAGCTTGTTCAATGAGTTGTTGACCTTCTTCGGCGGCAACTTTGGTGTTATTAGCTGAATCGGCAGCGGTTGAGCAACTACTTGCCACTTCGTTGGCTGTCGCGGCCATTTCGTTAATCGCAGTGGCGGATAAGTCGAGTGACTGTAGCTGCTGCTGGATGGCGTTGTTGAGATTGTTTGATAGCGCAGAAGTTTGGTCGGCAGACTGATTAACGTTAACTGAACTTTCATTAATCTCACGCACCAACTGGGCAATAGAGCTCAATATTCGGTTAAAGCTCGTTGCGAGTTTGCCGGTTTCGTCTTTAGCATCTATTTGTAAGCTTTTGGTTAGGTCGCCTCCACCTTGAGCGATCTCTTCAAGACCATTGGTCACTTGGACAATAGGTTTTGATATTAAACGCGCTAAGTAAATTCCCATAGTCATGAAGATGGCAAATAGCACGACACTGATAATTGCGATGACAGTTGCCATGCGCGTTGCTGAAGCGAGTACCTCTGATTTTTCCATTAAGCTGATAAACTTCCAGCCCATCGTTGGTGAGGTGTAAACGTTGGCGAGGTAGGTTTCGTCGTTTATGATTAGCTCAAGTTGTCCTGCGCTCTTTTGTGCTAATTCGCGATATGTGCCGTCGGCAATTTCATCGACTTTTTTAAAGTTGTATTCAGGGAATTTAGCATCAACTAAAACATTGCCGCTGTCTTCAATAATCATTAAGTAGCCAGTTTCACCAAATTTGACCTTTTTCGCCATTTGGGTCAGTTCTTTTAGAGAAACATCCATACCCGAAACGCCGATCACTTCGCCATTGTTGGTAATGGTTTTTACGGTTGAGACAATTACTGCATCATCAGGTTCCCAATAGTAGGCTTGGGTTCTAATGGGCTCGCCATTGCCTTTGAGGCCAGTTTGAAACCAAGGGCGTGGTCGCGGATCGTAATTGGCGTTCATACTGCCTTGTGGCCATTGCAAATAACCACCGGCTTGGTTGCCTAAGTAAATGTATGAGATACCTTCGTGGCTGCGGGCAAAGTTATCAAAAATGGTAAAAATTTCTCGTTCCAATGGGCTGTTTTGTAGCGGTGTCATTTCAACCGCTTCAGTATTAGCCATGTATGTTTGAATATCTTTACTGGCGCTGCGCAGCTCTTCTTTTTCCGTTAAATAGATGACGTTTTTAGCTATTTCTTTAAAGAAAAGCTCAATAGCATGGTCTATTTGCTTTACTTCTCGCGTGTTGTTTACGCCAAAGTCATCGTAAGCTTGGTCGATGATTTTGTTGATCATGATTGATGAAATCACCAATAACGGAAGCGTTATTGTGGCGATAAAGGCGGAGATAAGCTTTTGTGATATGGTCATTTATTGTTTTTTAATTGCCTGTTTGTTTATAAAAGTTAGCAGGCATTGCTATTTATTCAAACTAAATTATTTTAACAACTGTGTTGATTTTACTTATTGCTAAGGTCAACCAGTGCTATTTGTTGTCTATAGTCGAGCGCTGGCTTCGGTTTAGCGTCGAATCCTGTTAGCATGTGTTGTTATTTTTAAATTATTGCGCAATCACAGTTAATGGAAAAACACGAGTTAAGCGACTTTTCAGCATTAAAAGTACTAGTTATTGACGATCAAACTTTAGTTCACCAAAGTTTGGGCAATGCGCTTGCCGATTTTGGGGTTGTTAACATTAAGTACGCGGAAAATGCTTATTACGCATTGCGTTTGTGCGAGCAACAGCAGTTTCACGTAGTCATTTGTGCCTTTAATGTAAAGAGCGACAAAGACGGCTTTCATTTGCTCGAAGAAATGAAGTTTAAAGGTTACGTCACTAAGCGAACCGTGCTGATTTTCTTGAGTGCAGACACCGCAGAAACTGTGGTAAATAGCATCATAGAACTGCAACCAGATGATTTTTGGGTAAAGCCAATTTCTCCGGGCTATATTCAAAATCGCTTAACCCATATTTTGGATGTTAAGCAAACCCTGTATAACCTCTACTGCGCCTTCGATCACAAGCAATTTAGCAAAGTGATTTACTATGCAGATCGTCACTTACTAGACACTAGCTTGGCGAAGTATCACGCCAATTTACAGCGCATGAAAGGTGAAGCGTTATTGGCATTGCGCGAGTTTAATGCGGCTCAAACCTTTTTTCAGGACCTCTTGAAGCAGTACAAATACTCTTGGGTTTATCTCGGGTACGTGAAGTCGTTGTTAAAGCAACACAAGCTCGCAGAAATTACCGATTTGCTGAAAACGTTACAGGATAAACTTGAAACTCGATTTGCGACTTATGACTTGTTGGCGCAGTACTATATTGAACAGCAAGACTATCGCTTGGCTTATCAAGAGATTAAAAAAGCGGTTAAATTGGCGCCACGCAATATCGATCGCAATAAAAAGCTCTGGGATTTGGCTCGACTAAATCAAGATCACGAAGGCCAATACTTAGCAACACAAGCGATGGCTAAATACGCCAAAAATTCTATTCACGACTCACCTCAGTTATCGCTCAATGTCATTCGCGCTGGTATCGACTTTGCGTCAACACTGCCAAATGAACACTCGGCTAAAATTGTTAAACAAACCGAAAAGTACTTAACGGAACTAGAGCAGTCACCTCATGCTGTTAGTGAACTGCGCGAGCAATTAATTATTGCCAAAGCGCGTTTGTATAACGTGCGCGATCAGCGTGAATTAGCCGAGCGCTTAGTTGATGGCCATGTCTCTGTGAGGCCAACGGCGTGCCTTGAAGACAACCTCGACAAAGTAAAAGTGTTTCACGAGCTCAGTCAACGAGAAGAAGCTTTAGTGTTACTATCAGCCGTTCAGCAGCAAATTGCTACCGATGGGCTAACTGGCCAGGTAGTCAGTCGCTTTATCGAAAAAGAATTAGAAACCCGTAGTGAAATTCACTTTACCGCCAAGCAGCTCAATCAAATGGCAGTTGAGCACTTTAACCGTAGTCGTTATGACGCAGCCATTATGGCTTTGGAGCAAGCGCTGGCGCTAACACCCAATAGTGCACGCGTATTGATTAGTATTTTGAAGGTACTGGTCGCCAGTCAGCGTAAATCGGTGTTAGATATAGAGCATCAACTACTGGCGGAGCAAACGGTTAAAGCGCTTGGTGCGATGAAGCTGACAAATAAACAAGAAGAAACCTACACGGCTTTGTGCGAAGAGCTTGGCAGTCAATAATTTTACCTAGTTATGAATAGAGTATTATCCGTATTTGAGCAGGAATTAGTTAAAGAAGCTATTTTTCAAGAACCTGACTTATCTGATTTAGAAAAAACTAAATACTTAGAACAGTCCAAAAAGCTTTGTGTAATAGAAGAGTGTGACTGTGGTGATCCGTACTGTTATTCAGTCAAGTATTCGGGTTATGAAGTCGGGACGTCATTAGGTTTCGCTGATGGAATTCTTTTTAGAGGAACAGACAAAGAGATGCGTGTGATTTTATTTTTAAATTCACGTACGGGTGAAATATCTGAGTTAGAAACTGCAAAATAGGTTCACAAGTGTTTTGTTATGACAAATCAAGCTTAGTTCAAGCCGCACAGTACACTCAATTTTAACTAAGCTAGTTACTTACCCAATTAAGCGAAAATCAGACCATAATAAAACGCCGTTTTGGCGTTTTTTGCCTCAGCCTAGTAAAAACAGTGCTTATGATTTTTTGTTCTTTTAATAGTCAATAATTCTTTAAAAATAGTTTAATAATTTGCTGGTAAAGCGGGTTTAATCTGGTAATCTTTTCCTCCGTGTTAATTTTGCTGTCTAAAAATTAGCCGCAAAGGATGTATAAAATAAAATAGTGCAATATTATTTTATTCACAAAAATAAAAATCATAATATTGTGAAAAAAACAGGACTTTGCTTTCCCTTTTTTCATAATAAACAAACACTTAAAAACTTACCCTCATGTGCTTGTTAATAAGTACGTGAAGTTTTGCTATGCTTTTCAACAAACTTATCCACAGCCTTTTACGGTTTTTGACGGTTAGCTTGTGCTAGTGCCAAATCCGTTAATATGGCATCCTTAGCACAATTTTTTGAGATCACTATTAAGGTACTGCTTCCATGGCTAGTTCTGACTCGTCACCATTGATTTTAATCGATGGCTCTTCTTATTTATTTCGCGCCTACCACGTACCCTATTTACAAGCGTTATCGACAGCCAGCGGCCAACCAACTGGTGCTATTACCGGTGTTTTGAATATGGTGAGAAGTCTTAAAAAAGACTACCCCAATGGCAATATGGTGATGGTTTTTGACGCTAAGGGAAAAACGTTCCGCAACGATTGGTATCCTGAATACAAAGCCAACCGTCCGCCAATGCCAGAAGAGCTGCGCAGTCAAATAGCACCTTTACACAATATTATTGAAGCAATGGGCTTGCCTTTGTTGGTGATTGAGGGCGTTGAGGCTGATGATGTTATTGGCACTTTAGCGCATCAGGCCAGCCAAAAAGGTATTGAAACGGTTATTTCTACCGGTGATAAAGATATGGCTCAGTTGGTTACTGAGCACGTCACCTTGTTAGATACCATGAAGGAAAAAATTACTGATATTGACGCGGTAAAAGAGAAATACGGTTTTGGTCCTGAACATATGATCGACTATTTGGCCTTGATGGGCGATTCAGTTGACAATATTCCCGGTATGCCTGGGGTCGGCGACAAGTCTGCGAAAGCATTGATCGCCGGTATCGGTGGTGTCAGTAAGATCTATGACAATCTCGATGATATTGCCGGTCTTGGTTTTAGAGGCAGTAAGAGCTTAAAACCAAAAATGATCGAACACGAAGAGATTGTTCGAATGTCGTATCGCCTTGCAACCATCAAATTAGACGTTGAATTGCCGATGGCGGTTGATGAATTAGCCGCAAAAGCGCCCGACAATGAAGCGTTGAGAAGCTTATACCAAGAATTTGAATTGCGCCGACTACTCGCTGAACTCAACGCTGGGAGCACAGATGCTACAAGCGAGCAGAGCAAATCGAATAGTGACAGTGACAATAGTGCCGACGTATCTGCAGCTAGTGACATCAAGCCAGAATATCAGGTGGTTTACCACCAAGTTCAATTTAATACGTGGTTGCGCGAGCTTGAAAAAGCCGATTACTTTGCCTTCGATACTGAAACTACCAGTCTCGATTATATGAAGGCTGAACTGGTTGGCTTGTCGTTTTGTGTTCAGCCGGGGCGTGCGGTATACGTGCCGTTAGCACATGATTATCCGGGCGCGCCGGACCAGCTTGATCGCGATTGGGTACTCAATCAGCTAAAACCGATTTTAGAAGATAAAACTAAGGCCAAGTTGGGGCAAAATCTCAAGTATGACGCCAATGTGCTAAGTCATTACGGTATTGTTTTATCTGGTGTTGCGTTTGACACCATGTTGGAATCATACTGTTTAAATAGCGTTGCTACTCGTCACAATATGGACGCATTGGCAGAAAAGTATCTCGATTACAAAACTGTACACTTTGAAGACATTGCCGGTAAAGGCGCCAAGCAGTTGACCTTTAATCAAATTGAGATCGATAAAGCCGGTCACTATGCCGCTGAAGATGCCGATATTACTTTGCGCTTACATCAAGCGATTTATCCGCAGTTGAGTGCTTCAAAACAGCAGCTTAGTGTTTTTGAAAACATTGAGTTGCCTTTGCTGCCCGTATTAACGGCGATGGAGCAAACAGGAGTCTTGATAGACAGTGATTTGCTAATTGAACAAAGTGCTTCCATTGGCAATCGCTTGGCGGAGCTTGAAGTTGAAGCCCACAATATTGCGGGTCACAGTTTTAATTTGAGTTCGCCTAAGCAATTGCAAGAAATTCTATTTGAACAATTGAAGCTGCCGGTGATTAAGAAAACGCCTAAAGGCGCCCCGTCAACAGCAGAAGAAGTGTTGCAGGAATTGGCATTAGATTACCCGTTGCCAAAACTTATTTTAGAGTACCGCGGTTTGAGTAAGTTAAAATCAACTTACACCGATAAATTACCCTTGATGGTCACTGACAAAACTGATCGCGTGCATACGTCTTACCATCAGGCGGTTGCGGCGACAGGTCGTTTGTCATCAACTGACCCTAACTTACAGAACATCCCAATTCGCAGTGAAGAAGGTCGTAAGATTCGCCAAGCTTTTATTGCGCCAGAAAACTACAAAATTGTCGCGATTGATTACTCGCAAATTGAGCTGCGCATTATGGCGCATTTATCTGATGATACCGGTTTATTAAAAGCGTTTGCTGACGGCAAAGACATTCACCAAGCAACTGCCGCTGAGATTTTCGCTGTGGATGCGGAGCAAGTCACCAGTGACCAACGACGCAGTGCTAAAGCGATTAACTTTGGTTTAATTTATGGTATGTCGGCCTTTGGCTTAGCCAAGCAAATTGGAGTTGCTCGTAATCAAGCGCAAGAGTACATGGATAAATACTTTGAGCGTTACCCTGGCGTACTAAGCTACATGGAGGACACTCGTCAGCAGGCAAGCGAGCAAGGTTACGTTGAAACCTTATACGGTCGCCGTTTGTACTTACCGGATATTAAATCGAAAAATCAGATGCGTAAAAAGGGTGCAGAGCGTGCGGCAATTAATGCGCCGATGCAGGGCACCGCCGCTGATATTATCAAGAAAGCGATGATCGCGGTACAAGAATGGATTGTCCAACAAGCTGATGACCGTATTCGTATGACCATGCAGGTGCACGATGAACTGGTTTTTGAAATTCACCAAGATATTGTTGAGCAAACAACCGCGACGCTAGTTGAGATCATGAATAACGCGGTTGAGTTAAAAGTACCACTAATCGCTGAAGCCGGTATTGGTGACAACTGGCAACAAGCACATTAGACCTTTAACTTGAATGAATAAAAACTCAACACTTGGTGAAAGATAATTATCCTTTTCGGGTCTTTATTAAAGAACCTGTTTTATCCCTTTGAAACAAGTGTGATTTATACCCTTCTACAGCAATGCAGAAGGGTTTTTTTTTGCCGTTTTTAGTCAACCAAACTTACTTTGCTAAAGTTATGTAATTTTATTACATTTGTTGTTTACTTACATAGTGTATTTGCTCTATAATTACCTTGTTCCTCAATGTGAACGCTTGTTTCATTATTTCATGTTATAGCATTATATAACTGTTTAGCCGGCATCTAGTCCGGCTATTTTTTTATCTGATAAAAATACCTATTTTATACTTTATTTGTAGTTTTATTACGATCTAATTGCCCTGTAAATATAGCTTGGCATCTCTTCGGTTAATCTATTGTTAAATTTTTCTGCTTTTTTACGATTTTGTGTAGACTAGAGCCTAACGAATGCCAAGACGGATAAAAATAGGAAGGCAAAATGAATAAAAAAGTCACGGGACTACTCTCGGTGAGTGTTATTACAGCAGGCTTAATTGCTGGTTGCGCAGATTTAGGTGAAACTGAGCAAAGCGCACAACAATCAACGCAAGTGAACAGTAGCTTTGCCAATGCGCAATATCCAACAACCCGCAAAGGCGATGTTGTCGATAAGTACTTTGGTCAAGAAGTTGCTGACCCATATCGCTGGCTAGAAGATGATCGCAGCGAAGAAACCGGTACTTGGGTGAAAACACAAAACCAAGTCACTTTTAACTACTTAGACAGAATTCCTTACCGCGAACAACTTAAAGAGCGTTTGGCTGAGCTTTGGAACTACGAAAAGGTCGGCGCGCCGTTTAAAGAAGGTAAATATACTTACTTCTACAAAAACGATGGTTTGCAAAACCAGTATGTTGTTTACCGCATGGTAGACGGTGGCGAGCCAGAAGTTTTTCTTGATCCAAATAGCTTCAGCGAAGATGGCACCACCTCTTTAGCACAGTTGAGTTTTTCAAAAGACGGCTCAATTGCAGCGTATTCGATTTCTGAAGGTGGCAGCGACTGGCGCAAAATCATCATTATTGATGTTGAAAGCAAAAAAGTACTGGAACAGCCATTAGTCGACGTCAAATTTTCAGGCATTTCTTGGTATGGCAATAAAGGTTTCTACTACTCAAGTTATGACAAGCCAGAAGGCAGTGAGTTATCTGCTAAAACCGACCAACACAAACTTTATTATCACCAACTTGGCACGCCACAATCAGACGACCCCGTGGTTTTTGGCGCAAATGCCGAGCAGAAGCGCCGCTATGTCTCAGGACAAGTAACCGAAGATGACAAATATCTATTGATCAGTGGCGCTACCTCAACGTCGGGTAATGACCTCTACTTAAAAGATCTCACTAAGCCGAATAGCCCACTAGTGACGGTGTTAGATAATTTTGAGTCAGATACGTATGTTATCGACAACCAAGGTAGCAAGCTTTATTTAGTGACTAACCTAAACGCGCCGAATAAAAAAGTTGTTACGGTTGATGCTAGCAAGCCAACGGCTGAACACTGGCAGGATTTAATTGCCGAAACTGACAATGTGTTATCGGTATCAACAGGTGCGGGTTACTTCTTCGCCGAGTACATGGTTGACGCAATTTCAAAGGTTTACCAGTACGACTATCAAGGTAAGCAGGTCAGAGAAATTGCCTTACCAGGGCCGGGCAGTGCCAGTGAAATTGAAGGTGGTAAAGAAGATAAAGAACTTTATTTCTCTTTCACTAACTATAAAACACCGGGCACTATTTATCAGCTTAATCCAGCATCAGGTCAAGTTGATGTTTACCGCGAGTCGGGCGCTAAATTTAACAGTGATGACTATGTCTCTAAGCAGGTTTTTTATACCTCTAAAGACGGTACTAAAGTCCCGATGATGATCACCCATAAAAAAGGCCTAGAACTCAACGGCAAGAACCCAACTATTTTATATGGTTACGGCGGCTTTAATATTAGTTTAACGCCAAGATTTAGTGTGACTCGAGCGGTTTGGTTAGAGCAAGGTGGTATTTACGCAGTCGCTAATTTACGTGGTGGTGGCGAGTACGGTAAAGCATGGCATAAAGCGGGTACTCAGTTACAAAAACAAAATGTCTTTGATGACTTTATTGCGGCTGGTGAGTACTTGATTGAGCAAAACTACACCTCAAGCGATTATCTTGCCATTAACGGTGGCTCAAATGGTGGTCTTTTAGTTGGTGCAGTGATGACCCAACGCCCAGACCTGATGCAAGTCGCATTACCTGCGGTTGGCGTCCTTGATATGCTTCGTTACCACACCTTCACTGCTGGTGCCGGCTGGGCGTACGACTACGGTACTGCTGAACAAAGTGCAGAAATGTTTGAGTACCTAAAAGGCTACTCGCCAGTACACAATGTTAAAAAGGGAGTTAGCTATCCTGCAACTCTAGTGACTACGGGTGATCACGATGATCGCGTAGTGCCGGCGCATTCATTTAAGTTTACGGCTGAGCTGCAAGCCAAACAGTCGGGCAATGCACCTACTATGATTCGCATTGAAACCAATGCTGGCCACGGTGCTGGTACACCGGTATCAAAAACCATTGAACAATATGCTGATATTTATGCATTTACCTTATTCAACATGGGCTTTGGTCAACTGCCTAAGTAGCAAAGTAGTTATGTAAAAAGCGAAACCCGCATTAATTTGCGGGTTTTTTTGTTTATGTTCGATCTACATTGTTGGTATCAAATGCAATAACACATGATTGCTACTTTTTTGCCATTTTACTGTCAGAATTAACCTTTACTATCGCTAAGCTATACGGACAACTGAGGAGCGACCTTTGCGATTAATTTTTATTTTACTGACTTGTTTGAGTGCTACTTTTGCTGTTGCACACCAAACAGAGAAGGGTGAGTTAGCTGTCACTGAAATCTCGAATAATCTTTATCAGTTTGTGTCTTATGCCAAAGTTGAAGGCTATGGTTTAGTACCAGCCAATGGCCTAGTGTCTATTGCCGATGGCAAAGGCGTTATGATCGATACGCCTTGGACTGATAACGACACAGCCAAGTTGTTGGCGTGGTTTCGCAAACGAGACATCGAGATAATCGCCAGTCTTTCCACTCATTTTCACCAAGATCGCGCGGGTGGTATTGGTTTTTTACAACAAGCTGGGGTGAGAACTTACGCCAGTAAACAAACCAATAAATTACTTTTAGAACGTGGCAAAACAACTGCTAAGTTTGAACTTGCCGTTAACCCGCAAATTCGTTGGCAAAGCCTTGGTGTTTCACGCCATCAGTTAGAAATATTCTTCCCCGGAGCTGGTCATAGCACAGATAATGTTGTGGTTTGGCTGCCAGAAACATCAACCTTATACGGTGGCTGTTTTGTCAAATCTAGCCGTTCTACACATTTAGGCTATACCGCTGATGGCGATACCGAGGCCTGGCCGAGTTCAATTGAGCAAGTCATGAAAAAGTATAGTGATGCTAAGCGCGTTATTCCTGGGCATGGTGCCAGTGGTGGTATTGAATTACTCAAGCACACTCAACAATTGGCCTTGTCATTGAGTCAATAACACGGCTTTATTTTGTTAATTGCTTTGTGCACAATGGACCAATCACTTGCTTTAATAATAACGATTCAATGGCTGGAGTAAGCACTTTAAATGCCACTCGTACTAGTTTCGCGAGCATAAAAACTAACGGAGCCAAAACACTCTTTTTTCTCATTATTGTGTTACTGACCAGTTGTTCGGTAGCACAGCCATCAATTTATCAAACACCCGCAGCAAAAGATTATTGTGCTGAGATCGTAAAATCTAAAAATAAGCCTTTAGCCCATTACTTAGCGCCATTTTCACAGCAAATGGCGACACAAACAGGTATCTATGTCTTAGAAGAAGATGCCGAGTCGATGTTAACCCGCGCTTGGTTAACTGAACACGCAAAAACCAGTATTGATATTCAGTACTTTATTTTTTCCACCGACAACATTGGTTTGATCGCGACAGACTATTTAGTGAAAGCTGCTGAGCGCGGTGTCAACGTGCGCATGTTGGTCGACGATATTATGATTGAAGCTAAAGGCAGCGAGTTACTGGTATTAGCAGCGCACCCAAATATCGAGATTAAGGTCTACAACCCGCTCGCCAATATCGGTAAAAACATTGTTCAAAAGCTCTATAACTTAACGACCCGCTTTCACGATTTTAATCAACGCATGCACAACAAAACCTTTACTGTCGATGGTCAAGTGACTATCACCGGCGGCCGCAATATTGCAGATGAATATTTTGGCTATGATCACCAGTACAATTTTCGCGATCGCGATGTGTTGATGCTAGGCGGTGTCGTTGCTAACGTTGAGCAGTCTTTTGAACAATTCTGGCAGAGTGAGCTTAGTGTCGACGTTAATAAGCTTGCTAGCCGTCAGCGAAAAACATCGATTGCCGCCGATTTCGAGCGCCTTCATCAATACGCTTGTAACCCTGAGAACTTTGTTGCGAGCATTCGACAAAAAATTAGTGATTTGCCGAAAACCTTTGTCGAAATTGAACGTTCAGGCCAACTGCATTGGTTAAATGGCGTTGAGTACATTTCTGATATTCCAGGAAAAAACACCGCTAACAAGTTTTTAGCCGGTGGCGGTGCAACCACCTCTCGGTTACTTGAATTGGTGCAACAAGCTAAGTCTTCTATTACGATTCAAACCCCGTACTTGGTAACCACGAAGGATGTTCGCAAGGTTTTTAAAGCACTGGTTGAACGGGGTGTTGAAATTAAAATACTGACCAATAGCTTGGCATCGAACGACAACCTTGAAGCGTTTAGCGGTTATCAACGCGACCGCAAAGCGCTGCTTAACACCGGTGTCGAAATTTATGAATTTAAGCCGGATGCAGCGATTCGACAAAAGATTATGTCGCAAGTGTTAGACAAAAAACTCGCTGACAGTCCGATCTTCGGCTTACACGCTAAATCGATGGTGATCGACGATGAAATTGCGGTAATTGGCACTTTTAATCTAGACCCACGCAGTATTCATTTAAATACTGAAAGTATCACGGTAATCCCCTCCATTGAGGTTGCTAAATCGGTAAAGCAAGGCATGCTTGAAGAAATGCAGCCAGAAAATGCTTGGCGTATTAGCAAGGACTTTAACCCTGACAGTGAAGTGAGTGCAATCAAGCGTTTAAAAGTCAAACTTAGGCGTATCGTTCCCAAAAGTATTTTGTAATACGGATGAGGGGCGCGAGGTATTTAGCTAGATTTTTTTGCTCAAAACTTGAACTTTTGGCCTGTTGTGTCACTTTGGTGGCCTGTTGTGTGATGTTGGTTTGTAGCCACTTCTATTAGTGTTGAATAAGCAAGCGCAATACAACAATAATAGACAGGAGCTCGTTATGGGTATAACAGTAACCCCAACCGGTGAAGCATGTGGCGCATTTATTGACGGAGTCGACCTCACACAACCACTAACTAGTGCAGATGTAGAAGATATTCGTCAAGCATGGGGACAGCACCACGTTATCATTTTTCGCGATCAAAAGCTGAGTGATGATGATTTAGAAAGAGTATCAGCGTCATTTGGCAATTTAGCCATTGATCCATTTGTTACTTCAATTCCGGGTCGTGAACACATGATCTCGATTCAGCGCGAAGCTGATGAAACCGCGGCAATTTTTGCTGAAATCTGGCACGCAGACTGGACCTTTAAAGCCGATCCTCCTTTTGCTACGTGTTTATATAGTATTGAAATTCCTCCACAAGGTGGTGATACCTTGTTCTCTAATCAAGTCTTAGCATTGGAAGAAATGCCAGCTGACTTACGTGCTCGTTTGGAAGGTCAACTCGCAATTCACTCTGCTAAAATGGGTTACTCGAAAAAAGGCTCTTACGGCGATAAATATGAAAGTAAGAGTATGGAGGTTATTCCTTCAGACGAAGCATTAGAACAAGAAACCCACCCTTTTATTATCACTCACCCGGTTAGTGGTAAACAGTCAATCTATGGCTCTGCAATCGCCTACATTATTGGCGTTTCAGATATGCCGCAAAAAGAAGCCATGAGTTTGATTATGGAACTGCAACGTTGGCAAGTTCAAGAGCAATTTGTATATGCCCATAAGTGGGAAGAAAACATGTTGGTGATGTGGGATAACCGCAGTGTTTTACACAAAGCAACGGGTGGTTACGAAGGCTATCGCAGAGAGTTACACCGCACCACAATTTCAGAAAAAGACGGCCGTCCATTCGCCTTATAACAAAAAATAATAGAGAGATTATCTGATGAATACACAACAACTTGTCGATGTACTAATTCCAGCGGTAGATAAATTTGGTGGTTTTCCTTCTTCGGTAAAATTCGTGATTGGTGAAGAAAGTACTATTTTCGTTCACAATAAGGAAGTTATCGCAGAAGATAGACCAGCATCTTGTACTATTACAATGTCACTTGAGACCATGCAGCAGATTATTGCTGGTGAAGTCGATGCTATGGGTGCTGTAATGGAAGGTGATGTTAGCGTTGAAGGTGACACTTCGGTTGCCGTAAGTGTTCAAGGTTTATTTTAAGCGACAACTGCATCAGTTAGTGGTGTTTTTTTGAATTTGAGTAAGTGTGTATTGAATGCCTTGGAAAGAACAAAATAGAGCAAAAGTTACTGTTCAAGAGATTGTTAGATTGTTGCAACGGGAGGGGATTGATCCCGCTCTTTGTTTGCAACCACATAACTTATCACTAGAACAAGTGCTCGCTGAGCAAGTTAAGGTATCTAATCAACTCGAAGTTGATGTGATAAATAGCGCGCTCTCTTTGTTGCCGCCGAAAGCGGGCTATGGCATTCAAATTGGTCAAGCGTTGAAGATAAGTCATTTGGGGATTTGGGGCTTAGCGATAGTCACGAGCCCAACCGTCAGAGCGGCGGTTAAAGCAATGTCTAACTTTACCCATTCGCCAATCGCACTTTCCCATATCAGCTTTAAAGAAGAGGGTTCAAAAGCCCTGTTTATTCTCGATGCAGATCACCTACCAGCGTTAATTCATCGGTTTATGTTTGAGCGCTACTGTTATATGACTGTGCAGTTTTTGCAAGAGATGAACCCAGACTGCAGCTTACAAGAAATTGAATTGTATCTGCCGTTTCTTGACCCTAACTATGCCACTGAGTTGAGTCAATTAACTGGGTTAAAGGTGATCAGCAATCAACCTTATTTCGCCATTGCGTTACCTAATAAGTTGTTGGATATGCCGTTGCCGCATACTGACCCTATTGCTCACGCTCACTTTGTCGCTGAGTGTGATCGAATGTTAGAGGATAGTGATGGTACGCCAAACTTCGCTCAAAAAATCAGAAACTACATGATTCACAACAAAGATTTTTCGCCGCGCTTACCAGACGTAGCCAAGTCATTGTTTTTGAGTGAACGAACGTTAAGGCGAAGGCTACACCAAGAAAAGCACAGCTTTAAACTTGTGGTTAGCGAAACCAAAATGGTGTTGGCGAAAGAACTTTTATTGGCCGCGGCACTACCCATTAAGGTCATTGCCTTAAAGCTCGATTACGCTGAGTCTGCCAGTTTTTTACGAGCGTTCAAAAAATGGTGGGGTGTCACTCCAGCACAAATGCGTCAGTCGCACTCGAAACAAACGCAATAATCTAATCGACAGCCTTCATATTAACAAAGAGAACTGCTATGCCTTGTCATATTGCAAGATACCGAGATAAAGCCACTCAAAAATTTGGTTGGGCGTTAGTGAGCAATGGTTTTTACGCGATTGAAACCAACAGCCAAGATACACAATCCTTTATCAATAACTGCCGAGCATTGGCCTTTGAAAAGGCTGACAACTTGAGCAGTTATCAAGCACAAAAACTGGATGAACAGTCTATTGAACTGTTATCACCAATCACCAAACCATGTCGAATTTTATGTCAGGGTTCTAATTATCCTGCGGCACGCATTGAAACCGGTGCCGACCCAGATAGTAAGGAATTTAACACGCTTTTTCACAAATCAGACGCCAGTATTACTGGACCAAACGCTGATATTGTTAAACCTAGTTGCGTAAGATTACTCGATTATGAAATTGAACTGGCTTTGGTCATTGGTCGCAACATCACTGAGTCGGTTAATGTCACCGAACAAAATCTTCACCAGTTTATTGCTGGCATTGTCATGGTGCACGATGTAACGGCTCGCGATATTCAAATACCACAAGTTCAGTTTTACAAAGGTAAGAGTTATCGCACCTTTTGTCCGACAGGACCGTATCTGTGTTTATTAAAAGAACATGAGATAAAATACTTGTCTGAGCTCAATTTACAACTGAGTGTTAATGGTCAAGTCAAGCAGATTGACCACACCAGTAACATGATTTACAAGCCCCATGAAACCTTAACTGAACTCTCGCAAATTGAAGATTTAGCGCCGGGCGATATGGTTTTTACCGGCTCGCCAGGGGGCTGTGCATTGTCGGTACCTCCAGCACCAGTTGTAAAGTTACTGGGACTGTTACCAGAATCGCTAAAATGGAAATTGTTTGTCAAGAAACAAGCAAAAAACAACGACTATTTGCAATCGGGCGATAAAATTGAAGCGTCAATAAAAAGCGATGATGGCAAAATTGACTTAGGTATTCAGCGCAACACAATTGTTAATCAGTAATGCTACTGGGTGCGTAAAGCATAAAAAAACGCAGCATTTTTGCTGCGTTTTTTTGTGTGTTTAACCGGGTGTTGGTTGCTCTCGTAACAGATGTAAAAAGTGCATGTGTTTTTGGTACTGGTCGATAACATCGTTAATCACCGAAACTCGTGACCAACCCATAATATCGTAATCCTGACCACCTTCACCAAGGTGTACTTCGGCGCGATAGTAATTTTCGTCGTCGCCGTTATCGATGTCTTCATCAATGTCAAAATCCGGCTGAGTGCGCGCTTTTTTGTAAATACCGTAAACAAAGTCATGCTCACTGCCGTGCTCAACAGTTAAATAAACACCGTTTTGAGTATTATTAACGGTAGAGCTAAGGCCAAGTTCAGTAAACTGTTGTTGGACAGTATTTAGCGCTTTTAGCGCCTTATTCTGTATGTAGCTATCAACGTCTTTTTTACTTGGCTGAGTAACGATGTTTTCCAGTCGGTCCTGCCAATCTTCCGGTTGTTGATAGGTGTTAATTGACACAGTATTGGCTTGTAAACTTTCACGCTTGGCCATTTCGACTTTAAGCGCGCGCATTAAACCAAACATCGCGACTAGTAAAACAATAGTAAACGGTAAGGCACTGGCAATAGTCATGGTTTGCAGCGCGCTAAGACCACCGGCAAAGGATAAAATAATTGCGACAACACCTACACCACAGGCCCAAAACAAGCGCTGCCACAACGGAGTATTGTTTTGGCCGTTAGAGCACAGCATATCAATGACCATGGCGCCAGAGTCACAAGAGGTGACAAAGAAAATTACAATCATGATCACTGATAAAAAGGTCAACGCTTGCGACCACGGGAAGTTTTCTAAGAAAACAAAGAGCGCGACTGCGGCGTTTTCATTAACCATATCGGCGAGATTGGTGACACCTTGTTCAACAACAAGAGCGATAGCACTGTTGCCAAAAATGGTCATCCACAATAAGGTAAATGCAGTTGGCACTAGCATTACGCCAACAATAAATTCGCGTATGGTTCGGCCTTTTGAAATACGAGCGATAAACAAACCGACAAATGGCGCCCATGCTAGCCACCAGCCCCAATAGAATATGGTCCAGCCGCCAATCCAGCTTTTCTTTTCATAGGCGAATAAATTAAAAGTGTCACGAACAATATCTGATAAGTAAGTACCAATATTTTGGACGTAAGCCTGCAATAAAAATACCGTTGGCCCGAGAATAAAAATTAAGGCTAACAAGGCAACGGCGAGTAACATATTGGTTTCCGAAAGAATTTTAATTCCCTTGTCTAAACCCGTTGCCACTGAGATTGATGCCAATGCGGTAATTGCGACCATGATAATGACTTGATTGGTGGTTGATACCTCCAACGAAAATAAGTAATTAAGGCCAGAATTTACTTGGCTTGCACCTAAACCAAGGGAAGTAGCAACGCCAAATACGGTGCTAACAACGGCAAAAATATCAATGACGTGCCCTGGCCAACCGTAAATTCTATCGCCAATAATCGGGTGCAAAGCCGAGCGCAAGGTCAAGGGTAACTTATGACGATAACTGAAGTAGGCGAGAATTAAGCCAACAATCGCGTAAATGGCCCAAGCGTTTAAACCCCAGTGAAAAAAGGTGATTTTCATCGCTTGTTTGGCGGCATCTAGACTGCCGACTTCCGCAGTGGGAGGCGACAAATAGTGCATTAATGGTTCAGCAACGCCAAAAAACATTAGGCCAATGCCCATACCAGCGGCAAATAACATCGACAACCAAGTTGAGAGTTTATAGTCGGGGCTGGCGTGCTCGGGGCCGAGTTTAATTGAGCCATAGCGCGATACACACAGGTAAACGACAAAGGTAACAATTGCAGCAACGGCCAATACGTAAAACCAGCTACCATTGGCAATAATTGCAGCCTGAACTTGATTGAAGACTTCTGCAGCGACGGTTGGCGAGAGTACAGCGGCTAAAATTAAAGAGGTAATAATGAATGCGGAGGGATAAAATACCGACTTGTTTAAGCCGTTTTTATCTGACATAAAGACAACCTTTTTATTTGTTATTGAAGTTGTGTTTTAAGGGTAACAAATCTAAATAAATAATGTTGGCTTAATTTGCTTAAATTGCGCTGTAGCGATGCTTATATATTTTAATCTTTAGTATAACCGGCTACTAAAAATGTCGCTTTTTGCGAGCCTGTTGTCGTCTTTTGCCAGTGTTTGGCGTAGTTTGATTCGCTAAAATTTCTCTTATCAATTAGTAATACAGAGAGAGTATGGCATGACAAATACGGCATTAATTACAGGTGCTTCAAACGGCATTGGTTTAGAGCTTGCGAAAATTCACGCACAACGAGGCGGCGATATAGTGCTCGTTGCTCGCAGCGAAAACAAGCTCAACAAACTTAAACGAGAACTTGAGCAACGCCATCGTATTAATGCGACGGTTATTGTTGCTGATTTGTCAGTGCCTGATGCCGCCCAGCAAGTTTTTCAGCAGACAGAAATGCTCGGCTTAACCATTGATATGTTGATCAACAATGCTGGTTTTGGCGGTCACGGTTTTTTTCACGAACGCGATCTAGCAGCTGAGCAGTCAATGATTCAAGTGAATATGACAACACTAACAAACTTAACTCATTTATATTTGCAGGGCATGGTGGCACGTCGTCGAGGAAAAATTCTCAATGTATCATCGACAGCTTCTTTTATGCCGGGACCATTACAAGCGGTTTACTACGCTACTAAAGCTTATGTTACGTCATTTAGTCAGGCAGTCGCTGAAGAAGTTGCCGAGCACAATGTTACGGTAACTGCACTATGTCCTGGTGCGGTAGCAACTGGCTTTGTTGACGCAGGTGATTTACAGGGAGTCGCGGCATTTGATAAAGCAAAATCTGCCGAATCAGTGGCGCAAGTAGGCTATCGTGATATGGAAAAAGGCACGTTGGTTTCGTTTAACGAAAGTGGTTTAAAGTTTATGTTGAATTGGATAACACCATTGCTTTCACGTAAGCGAGTACTGAAGATCTCTCGACAATTTATGGAAAAAAGTGCGTAATAAATGGATATGAATAACGACTAGATTATTTAACGATGAAATTCGCGGCAAAATTTTCAGTATCGCCAAATTGGCTATTGTTGCTCAACGACATAGGCGCCTCGCCAAGTGACGTGCTCCGGTTTGGCCAACTGCCTGCTGATTTATTCTCACGGGCTGGAGCAACTTTGTCGCCGGGTGAATATTATCGGTTGTGGATCGGGATAGAGAAAGCACTGTCGGGGCAAGAGTTGCCTCTGTTGCTGGCAGAACATTTGAGTGTTGAGGTATTCGATGCACCGATTTTTGCCAGTATTTGCAGCGACAACTTAGCAATGGCGCTTGGACGGCTGCAGCGCTATAAGCCACTGATTGGCCCTGTACAAATAACCTTGAAGACAAGCTCGACCGTAACTGAATTGAGCTTGAGCTATTACGGCAACAAAGGCGTGTTGCCAAAAACACTGTGTTTGGCCGAATGTGTTTTTTTTACTCAGTTGGCGCGCTTAGCTACCCGAGCCCATGTCTGCCCACTGGCAATTACTTTACCGGAATTACCTGACGATATTGACGCCTATCAAGACTACTTTGGTTGTAAATTACAGCAGGGTGAACAAGTGAAAGTGCAGTTTAGTACTGAGGATGCTCAACGGCCTTTTTTAACGGCTAATGTTGCTATGTGGCAATTTTTTGAAGACAAGCTCAATTGTAAATTAGCCGATTTAGATCAAAGTGCACAAACCTCTGAACGGGTGCGGGCAGTATTGTTGGAAGCTCTACCGAGTGGCACTGCGGATATTGACTCGGTGGCAAGTAAACTGGCAATGAGCCCAAGAACGTTGCAGCGTAAGCTCAACGCAGAGCAACAAAATTTTAAAGGCTTGCTGCAAACTATTCGCACTGAACTTGCTGATCACTATTTGTGTAAATCGGAACTTTCGCTTTCTGAAATCTCATTTCTACTTGGCTTTAACGAGCCTAATTCGTTTATTCGCGCCTACACTAATTGGACGGGACTCTCACCTGGCAGTGTTAGGCTGCAGCACCATTAATTAGTTCGGGCCAATGCTGATGCCAACACGGTAATTCTGGAATTGTCGATACAGCGACAATAACTAGCACTTGGTCGAAATGTCTGTTGTCGGCACTAGCATTCACTTGGCTATTCGCCTAAGCTAAATCGGTTAAATTAACCTTTTTTTCACATAAATAACAACTGGGAGACACCGATGGGATACCGTCTTAGTGTGTTGGCTGCTGTTTGTGGTTTGCTAGCTGTGAATAGCCCTGCTGTTGCAGGCAGCGATATGAGCAATCAAACCGAGCAACCGTCAAAGCGTTTTAGCGCTGAACGCGTTTTTGATATTGAATACGCCTCAGATCCACAAATTTCGCCAAACGGCAAAAAGGTCGCTTATATTCGTCATTCAATGGATAAAATGACCGACCGAGATACTAGCCGAATTTGGTTATACGACTTAGAAAAGAACACTCACTTGCCGTTACTTGATAGTAGCGCGAGCTCGTATTCACCGCGCTGGTCTCCCGATGGCAGTCGTTTACTATACGGTACGGTAAGCGATGGAAAACCTGAGCTTAAAGTTTACTATCTTGCTGATAATCGCAGTGTCTCGCTGGCGCAGTTTAGCCAAAGCCCATCGCGAGCGACGTGGTCGCCAGATGGCAAACACATTGCCTTTAACATGTTTGTGAAAACAGCAAAACCGAGTTTTGCGACACCACCAACACCACCGAAAGGTGCTAAGTGGAACCCCGGCGTTAAAGTATTCGATGACTTAACCTTTAGATTTGACGGTGCTGGCTATTTGCAAGAAGGTGCTACGCAAGCTTTTGTTTTACCGGTTGATGGCGGCACGCCGAGGCAACTGACTTTTGGTGAAGCGGATATGTCAGCACCAAGCTGGCTTGATAACGACACCATTTTAGTGTCGGGTAACCGCGGTGAAAACCGAGACATGGACCCGATTGAAAGTGAAATCTATGCAGTTGAATTAGCCGACTTATCAATCAAGGCATTAACCGATCGCGACGGCCCAGACGGCTCACCTGTGGTCTCGCCAAACGGTAAGTTAATCGCTTATCGCGGTTACGACGACAAAGTGCTTTCTTATCAGCAGCAAAATCTTTATTTGATGAATGCTGATGGTTCAAAGCAACGTGAAATTATTGCTGATTTTGAGGGTTCAATTGGTCAGGTTGCTTGGACATCAGACAGTAAAAACATCGTCTTTTTGTCGGAAGATTACGGCGTATTAAGTCTTTATAAAACCAGTTTAAAAGGTAAAGTGACCAAGCTGCTAACCAACATTGGCGGTACCTCCATTGGTCGCCCTTACGCTGCCGGTAGCTTTTCAATTAGCAAATCAAGCAAGCCGACCATTGCTTATACAGCAGGCTCTACCGACAAACCGGCTGATTTAGCGGTTGCTAATTTTAAAGGTAAAAAGCAACGGGTGTTAACCGCGCTAAACGACGATGTTTTGCCATATTTAGAGATGGCAAAAATCGAAGAAATCAAAGTGAAATCGAGCCACGACGGCAAAGAAATTGAAGCTTGGGTAGCACTGCCTCCGGGCTTTAAAGCTGATGGCAGTTACCCGATGATTATCGAGATCCACGGCGGTCCACACACTATGTACGGCCCTTATTTTGCCAGTGAAATTCAGCGTTTTGCTGCCGAAGGTTATGTGACAGTGTGGGCAAACCCACGAGGTTCAACAGGTTACGGTGAAGACTTTGCGCAGGCAATTGACCGCGCTTATCCGGGTAACGATTACCACGATTTAATGACAGTGGTTGATGAGCTTGTTGCCCGTAAGTATGTTGACGACAAACGCCTCTTTGTTACTGGTGGCTCTGGTGGCGGTATTTTAACGGCTTGGATCGTTACAAAAACTAATCGTTTTGCCGCCGCGGCTTCGATCAAACCTGTAATTAACTGGATGACCATGGCACTTGCTGCTGACATTGGTCAATACGTGCGTCGCCACTGGATTCGCGAAGATCCTTGGTCAAACCCAGAGGAATATTTGAAGCGTTCGCCAATCAGTTACATGGATAAAGTCAGTACTCCAACTTTAATGATGGTGGGTGAGCAAGACTTTAGAACACCTGCATGGGAAGCCGAGCAGTTTTATACTGCCTTGAAAATGAACGGTGTTGATACTGCGCTAATTAGAGTGCCAGAAGCACCGCACTACATCGCTTCAAGACCAAGCCGATTAATCGCTAAAACCGACAATATTATGGGGTGGTTTGCTAAATACGACCCAGTAAAAATTGCTGAGAAGAAAGCTAAAAAAGAAAAATAATTATTCTTTTAGTCGATAGTGTTGAAAAGGGTTATTTTGTTTGAAATAGCCCTTTTTTATTGTCTTTAACTTTATTGTACCAGTTCCCTGCTAGCAGCTAGATACTTGAATTAATAGTTGTCGTCTCAATCTTATTTAGCGTAATACCATTGAAATAAAAGGAAAATGAGATGGAAATTAACTTAAGAGAAATTACCAAAGACAACTGGCTCGATATGATAGAACTCGAAATCACCAAGGAACAAGAGAATTACGTTGCGTTGAATTCAGAGGCGATCGCCGCGTCTAAATTTTACGATTACTACGTTAATCGCGGTATTTATTTAGGTGATAAACCCGTTGGTTTTATTCAATATTACCCAAACTTTGACGATGGTAAGCCCAATGAAATATTTATTGATCAATTGATGATTGATGTCGGTCACCAAGGCAACGGTTATGGCACTAAGGCTATTAGCCTCGTGCTTGATGAAATTAAAAAGCTCGTGGGTTTTAACGCCATTTCAATTTGTTATGTTGAGGGGCACGACGTAATGAAAAAGTTTTTTGAGCGTTTCGGGTTTGAAGTGGTTGAACAGGATGAATTCGACGAGACCATTATGGAACTGCATTACTGACAAAAGCGCCATCAACCGCACAATCCCTGCTTGTTATCGTATATTTAAAGCACATGGAAGTGATGTTTTATAGTCTATTTATCAAACTGTTAGAACTTACTGTATCAAACAAGGAAATAACAATTATGTTGAAGTTGCTCGCTAGGAGGTTACGCTCGATACCTTCTTTAAGTGTCGCTATGGTTGCGTTGTCGTTGGTTGGTGTCAATGCTTGGGCGAGTGAAGCGGAT
This sequence comes from Endozoicomonas sp. G2_1, assembly GCF_017744155.1. Taxonomy (GTDB): domain Bacteria; phylum Pseudomonadota; class Gammaproteobacteria; order Enterobacterales; family Alteromonadaceae; genus JAGHQT01. The sequence goes on from NZ_JAGHQT010000003.1 coordinate 163,742, forward strand.
GGCTTTATGAATAAGCTCAAATCGCATTATGAAAAAACGCGCTCAATTAAAAGATTTTCTCTGAATTATCACTTTTTAAATAAACAATATCGATCATACGATTATTGGGATTATCGAGTGCCAGATAGAGTCATGTCGCTCAGAATGGTTGAAGTGGATTTGGAAAAGAAGCACTTCTATGACAACGACATCTTGTACGCTCCCGGCGGTAAAATACTTGATAGAGTTCAGTTTCAAAATGACACTCATAGTTATTATTACGAGCGTAATGGTAACTTTTTAGGTAAACGCTTTTTTAATCGAGGCATGGGAAACTTCGACCGATTTATGAGTTTTATGGCGATAAATATCGACTTTTTAGCGGTAAGACCGCTATTAGATGAAATGGATATAGCTAACACTATTAGTGTTCACCAAAACCCTAAACGTGGCACAACAGTTGTTACTCATAAAGTTTCGGAAGATAGTATTATCGATTATGAATTTAATACTAGCCCACTGCAACTGGTCTCACTTCACAATAAGTCACGGCAAGCTCGCTATCTTTATGATGATTACCAAACAACCAGAGGCATTACTTTTGCGCGTTCGGTAAATAAGTACTACAACGGGTCATCTGAGCCTGCTTACATTAGTTTTAATGACAAGTTCGATGTTATTGAGCAGGTTGACTCGGGCAAGCTTCAATTGCCTTCGGGGTATGGCCCTGAAATGGTTCGCGGCGATGGTGTTTTGGTGACAAAAGAAATAGCCCAAGACCTTTATCTGATTACCGATTCTGCCGCGTGGCGCAACAGCTTGTTTAAAGTCACAGGCGACAGCATTACCGTATTTGGCGCAAGTGGTTACCCCGAATTAGCAGATAAAATTATTAAGCAGATTGGTGAGCAATTTCCCACTAAAACGATTAGTGCAGTTCACGTTACCCATCCACATAAATCTGATATTGGTGGCCTTAGTGTATACGCTGAACAAGGTATTGAAATACTTGCCGACCAGTACACTATTGAGGCCATCAAAGCTTTCCCTGATTTTGCTAATAACATCGATAAATTTCAATTTCGGATAATTGAAAATGAACAATTGATCGATGGTGCGCACTTTTATGTTTTAGAGAGTACTCACGCGAAAAGACAAAGTTTTGTTTACTTCAAAGAAAGCGGCGTAATTTTCCAAGCGGACTTTTTAAACATTGCTTTCGACAATACTATTCCTAAGGTCATCCCCAGTTACACTAAAGCTTTTATTGACTTTATTCGAAGCAAACAGCTCAAATTTAATCGTATTGTTGGCAATTACCAAAATAACAATATTTCAGTTGAGGTTGTGAACAAAACCTATGACGCATTGATGTGATAACGACAGAGTTGAAGGTGTGCAATGTAAGTAGTGATAAATGTTGGCTACCCAGTTCGTTTAATCAGGTAGCCAACATTCTTAGGAGGCAATTACTAAAATAGCTCTGTGCTAATTTAGTTTAGTTAAAGCCGCTCTGGCTTGATGAAGTTTTTTATAGCTTTCAATTAAGCGCAGGTGCGGTTCAATGCCCTCTAACTTCATGCTAGTTTCAGTTAAACCGTGGAATTTAACTTTGCCATTGACTGAACCAACCACGGCTTGCATGACTTCTTCGCCATACATACGAGTTAGGTTGTGAACGTAGTGTTCAAGTTCCAAATCATCGCTGAGGCTAATTTCTAATACTGCATGAACCGCTTGGTAAAACAAGCCACGTTGCACTGTGTTGTCATTGTACTGCAAGAACTCTTCAACTAATTCAATCGCCGATTCAAGTTCACCTAGGGCAAGGTAAATGAGCGTTTTGAGCTCAAGAATCGTGAGCTGACCCCATACGGTGTTTTCGTCAAATTCAATGCCGATTAGAGTGCGAATATCAATGTAGTTGTCGAGCTGACTTTCTTCTAAACGCTCAACTAGGCTGGCAAGTGCGTCATCGTCGAGCGAGTGAATTGTCAGAATATCTTCGCGGTAATCTAGGGCTTTATTGGTGTTGTCCCAAATAAGATCTTCAACCGGGTAAACTTCCGAATAATCAGGTACTAAAATACGACAGGCGGTGCCAATTTGGTTGAACTCAGCAACGTAAACTTCTTTGCCTAAGTCTTGCAAAATAGCCATCAGTGAGTTGTTTTCTTCTTCGTTAGTACCCGAGAAGTCCCACTCGACAAATTCGTAGTCGTGCTTAGCACTAAAGAAACGCCATGAGATTACGCCAGTTGAGTCAATAAAGTGTTCAACAAAATTTTCTGGCTCAGACACCGCCATGCTGTTGAAAGTTGGCTTTTGTACGTCGTTCAAGCCTTCAAAGCTACGACCTTGCAACAACTCGGTTAAGCTGCGCTCAAGTGCAACTTCAAAGCTTGGGTGGGCGCCAAATGAGGCAAATACACCTCCTGTTCTTGGGTTCATTAGGGTGACACACATCACAGGGAACTGGCCACCAAGCGAGGCATCTTTAATCACTACTGGGAAGCCTTGCTCTTCCAACCCTTTGATACCTGCGACAATACTTGGGTACTTATCTAATACTGATTGTGGCACATCAGGTAAGACGATTTCCTGTTCGATAATTTGACGTTTTACCGCGCGCTCAAAAATTTCCGATAAACACTGCACTTGCGCTTCGTGCAAGTTGTTACCCGCGCTCATACCATTGCTTAAAAACAAGTTTTCAATCAGGTTTGATGGAAAGTAAACGGTTTCGCCGTCTGACTGACGGACATAAGGAATCGAACAAATGCCGCGTTCGATATTACCTGAGTTGGTATCAATTAAGTGTGAACCGCAAAGTTCGTCATCAGGGTTGTAAATACCTAGGCAGTAATCGTCGAGTAAGCCTTGTGGCAATGCATCATCTTCGGTCAGTTCAAACCATTTCTCGTTCGGGTAGTGAACGAATTCGCTGTTGGCAATTTCTTCGCCAAAGAATTGATCATTGTAGAAAAAGTTGCAGTTTAGTCGTTCGATAAATTCACCAAGGGCTGAACACAGCGCGCTTTCTTTGGTTGAACCTTTACCATTGGTAAAACACATTGGCGAAGCGGCGTCGCGAATATGCAGCGACCAAACGTTTGGCACAATATTGCGCCACGATGAAATTTCAATTTTCATCCCAAGCTCAGCCAAAATTTCAGTCATGTTGGCAATGGTTTGCTCGAGTGGTAAGTCTTTACCCAAAATAAAGGTGCTGCTGTCATCGGCTGGTGTTGCCATTAACATGGCTTGGGCGTCGTCATCTAAGCTCTCAACCGCATCAACTTTAAACTCTGGGCCAGTCTGAATCACTTTTTTAACGGTACAGCGGTCGATTGAGCGCAAAATACCTTGGCGATCTTTTTCAGAAATACTCTCTGGTAATTCCACCTGAATTTGGAAAATCTGGTTGTAGCGGTTTTCTGGATCAACAATATTATTTTGTGACAAACGAATATTTTCGGTTGGAATATTACGCGACAAACAATAAACCCGCACAAAATAGGCGGCACATAATGCTGATGATGCTAAAAAATAATCGAATGGGCTTGGCGCACTGCCGTCGCCTTTGTAGCGAATTGGCTGGTCAGCAACCACAGTGAAGTCGTCAAATTTGGCTTCAACTTTTAAGTTTTCAAGAAAATTAACTTTGATTTCCATAGGAATTTCCACAGTAAATGACTGTTGTTACCGTGCTAAATTGGGTGAGTTATTCACCAGTGCACGACAATAAAAAATAATGGCGTAATTATCGGCTTTTTTAGCGCAATAGTCTTGGCCTAATTTACCTTTTATGTGATTTTTATAGGCTAGTAACTTGGTATTGGTGGCTTGTTTTAGCATTGTTTAAAAGGCGATTTATTGATAAAAGGTTTTGCCAACACACATATTTTTCTGCAATAAAGTGAAGTTTTATGCCTAGTGTTCAAAGCCAAATGCTCAACTGTGGGATCTTTGATTCTGTGTCGGAATCGGCAAAAGAGAAAATCGCTCAGCACTGCCAGCCGTTTACTATTGGCGCAGGTGTTAGAGTATTTGAAACCAGTGACACCTGCCAGATGATGCCAATTGTGACATCTGGTGATATTCGAGTTTTTTCAGAGAGCGAGAATGGTCGCGAAATTACTCTGTACCGAGTGAATCAACAGCAACTTTGCATTTTAACCATTAGCTGCTTGCTCAGTGGAGACCGTTATCCTGCCAATGCCATTACTGAGTCAGAAGCCTCAGGCGTTAGTATTCCGAAAGCTTTATTCATGGAGTTATTTGCCGAACAAGCAAGTTTTCGAGAACAAGTGTTGCAAACTTTTTCTTACCGCATTACTGAGTTAATGCAGCTGCTCGACGCTGTCACGTTTAAAAAGCTCGACTTGCGATTGGCGCAGTTTCTAATAGCACATGGCCCTGATATTGCGCTATCACACCAAGCCATTGCAGATGAACTTGGCAGTGTTCGCGAGATGGTCAGCAGGTTATTAAAACAGTTTGAAGAAAAAGGATGGTTGCAACTTTCGCGAAAGCTGATTCGGGTTATTGATGTAAATCAATTAAAGTTGCTGCTTGATAGCCAATTGTGACTTTAGTCACTGAAGCGATTTTTTAACTTTTTATACTGGCCTCAGTTTCACTTACTTGAGGACAAATAAATGTCGTTTAACGTTGGTACAATTGACAGAGTATTAAGAGTTTTACTGGGTTTTGCGTTAGTGTTATGGGCGATTTTGGGCGGCCCTGTTTGGAGTTGGATCGGCGCCGTGTTTTTGGTGACCGGGTTGTTTAAGTTTTGTCCAGCATACGTGCTGTTGGGAATTAAAACCAATAAAGCTTGATACTGTGTAAATATGAAGAAGAGGGCATTCGCTCTCTTTTCATGCTTGAGCTTATAGCTGACTAAGAAATACGGTAGCTTATTGAAAAAATTATCAGTAAAGTGACATTTATGATGATTTGCTCACATGGTGTTATTAAACGGATTTATGTTTCAGCTCTTCAAATCAGAACCTCTGTTGTCAGAAGCCGACTTAACCTTTCAAGTAGCTACCTATGCTTGGCTACTTAAGCATTTTGGCGGCGATGACTTTTATAAAACAACCCAATTAGTATTACCGACCAGTTCGTTCTTTCCTGAACAGGTAAGCGAGCCCAAACAAGCCGCGCTGGCAACGTTTGAGTCGGTTAAGCAGCACGCGGGTATGGCAACTTGGCAATGTCAGTTAGTTGCTCAAGATGACGACATAAACCCCATTGTGTCGCCGACTATGGTGGTACAAAATGCTCCCGTACAACCTAATGGTACCTTTCAAGCCACTGAAGATAATAATGTTGTTATCACATACAAGCCGAGTCTAATTGGCCAGCCAATTCAATTGGTTGCAACACTTGCCCACGAATTGTCGCATTACTTGACTGCGACCGCTCAAGAGCCACCGCCAGGTGGTTGGGAAAATTGGGAATTTGCTACTGATATAACAGCAACATTTCTCGGTTTTGGTATCTTTATGGCCAACTCGGCATTTAATTTTAGGCAATATAGCAATGCTGAGTCACAAGGTTGGCAGTCCAATACTAGTGGTTACCTTTCGGAGCAAGAACACATTTATGCGTTAGCTATTTTTTTAAAACTCAAACAGCTACCGATTTCATACGCACTTGTGCACTTGAAGCCGCATTTGCGCAAATTTCTAAAAAAGGCCGACAAAGAACTCGATAAATCAGGTTATATCGCTGAGTTGAGTGAGGTTGTTTATCAGCCCAATCAAACTGATACTGACAGTGCTTATGAACATTAGTGGGAGACCAGTTTAATGCCATTTACGCCGATTCATATGGGGCCGGGGATACTGATTAAAGCCATACTCGGTACTAGCTTTAGTTTAATGGTGTTTGGTTGGACGCAAATTGTGATGGATCTGCAACCGCTGATTGTTCTTATCACTGGCGAGGGGCATTTACACGGTTTTACTCACACTTATATTGGCGCACTATTGATTGCAGCATTTTCTGCATTGTCGGGAAAATACCTCTCAGAGTTTGGTCTAACAGTCTTAGGTATTTTTGATGACAGTAAAACGATTGTCATTAGCTGGAAAGTGGCACTAATAAGCGCCTTGCTCGGGAGTGTTAGCCATGTTTTTCTCGATAGCATCATGCATTCAGACGTTGAACCTTTCTTTCCTGTATCTCTCGATAATCCATTTTGGCGTATTATCAGTGTTTCTATGTTACACAAAGTCTGCCTATATACTGGGCTAGTGGGCGCTGCTATTTACTTTGCCCTAAATTGGAAGTTGTATAAAAACCAATGAACAAGATTAAACTTGTAATTATTACTACTTTATTGGTGCCATGGCTGCTAGCGGCTCAAGAAAGTGTTTGCTATGGCTCTACATCAAATGGCTATCTCGAATATGGTGTCAAGTTGCCAGCGTCTGGAGAGAATTATGTTGGTTATAGTGATGTAGCTCGTTTGGCGGGGCGAACATATGTTCATTCTGTTGTTAAGTCTATTGTTGTTGAGGCTTATAAAGATTTACGCAGCGAATTACCCAATAAAGTATTTAAGTATGCTGAAACAGGCTTTGAGCAAGGTGGACAATTTAAGCCACATAAAACGCATCGCAATGGGCTATCAGTAGACTTTATGACTCCTGTGGTTGATGAATCAGGAAAATCGGTTCACTTACCGACACATGCCTTAAATAAGTTTGGTTACAACATAGAGTTTGATGAAAATGATCGCTACCAAAAATATCGCATCGACTACACTGCATTGGCGGCTCATTTAGTTGCATTACACGAGTCGTCACAGCGCTATGGCGTTGATATTTGGCGAGTGATTTTTGATCCCAAGCTGCAACCCAAGTTATTTGCTACTGAATATGGCGATTACCTTAAAACACATATTGAGTTTTCCAAAAAACGCTCTTGGGTGAGGCATGATGAACATTATCATGTCGATTTTGATATACCTTGCAAGGAACGAGTGAAATGAAAAAGGTCGTTGTTCTCGGTGGATATGGCAACTTTGGCAAGCGAATTGTTGAAAGCCTCGTTGGTATCGATGAACTCACTATTTATGTTGCGGGCCGAAGCCAAGAGAAAGCGCTTAAATGTATTGAACATTTGCCAGTTAATTCAAAAGCTCTTTTAAAACCGCTAGTGATTGATATTTTTGCAGCTGATTTTGAAGAGCAGATAAAAAGTCTGTCACCTTATTTGGTTATTCATACAAGCGGCCCTTTTCAAGGACAAGATTATAGAGTACCAAAAGCTTGTATTGCCTCAGGGGCAAATTACATTGACTTAGCTGACGATCGACGGTTTGTTTGCGATATCACTGAACTCGACCAATACGCCAAAGATAATGGTGTTGTAGTTGTCAGCGGGGCAAGTTCTGTACCCGGTTTATCGTCAACCGTAATTCAACACTATCGAGACCAATTTGACACTTTGACCTCCATTGATTTATCGATTGCACCTGGCAACAAAGCAGAGCGCGGATTGGCGACGGTAGAAGCAATTTTGTCGTACACTGGCCATCCCATAAGTGTTTTTAAGAACGGTGATTGGCAAAATATTTATGGTTGGATGGACTCGAAAACAAATAATTTTGGCGGCTTTGTTGGCAAGCGCCATTTAGCCAATGTCGATGTGCCAGACCTAGAGTTATTTCCAAAGCATTATAACGTTGAACAACGAGTGACCTTTCAGGCAGGCTTAGAGCTTACTTTTTTGCATCAAACTATGGTGTTTATGGCGGCCTTAGCAAAACGGGGAGTGGTAAAAAATTGGGCTCCGCTGGCTAAATCAATTGTCACCACAAGTAATTTGTTCTTACCTTTTGGCAGTGACAAAGGCGCGATGGAAGTATTACTTCGAGGCGTTGGAGTTAACGGGCAAGATAAAACCGTTAGGTGGACTTTATACGCTCCTAAGGGCAATGGGCCCTATATTCCTACACTTTCGACGATTATTTTAGCTAAAAAGCTATTGCAAATGGAGGACATCGATAATGGAGCGAGGCCTTGCGTTGATCTGTTCGAAATAAGCGATTTCAAACCTTATTTCGATGCTTTTGACATCCATTTCGAAGAGCGATAACAAGAAAACATGGACTATTATTTGGCTTTAAAATTAATACATATTTTGGCGGCAGTTATTGTCACCGGAACTGGTATTGGTATCGCTTTTTTCATGTTTATGGCCAATCGTTCAAACAACCCTCAAGCAATATATGTTACCGCGCAACACGTTATTCTCGCAGATTGGCTTTTCACAACACCTGCTGTCGTTACGCAAATTACAACGGGTATACTGTTGATGAAACTACAAAATTACTCCTTTGATTCACTTTGGTTTTATTGGGTTGTAGGCTTAATTAGCGTTATTGGTTTTTGTTGGTTACCAGTACTTCGTATTCAATACCAATTACGAGCACTGGCTAAACGCAGTGTCGAAACCAATTGTATTTCAGCACAATTTAACGCGTTAATGCGAACTTGGACACTGCTCGGTATTCCGGCTTTTTGCGCTATTTTAGTGATATTTTGGCTAATGGTATTTAAACCGTTTCCAGTTACTTGAGGTAAATGAATGACAGCAACTAAACAGTTAATGTTGAACAAAGCTGCATTATATTCCTTATCGTTTTTGTGGCTATTTACTGGGCTTACTTCGATATTCTTGTCGCCAAATTTCGGTTATGAAATTCTAGCTAACGCTATGATATCCGGCTGGTTAGCAGATCTCGCCGTTTGGGGAGGTGGTGTGTTAGACATAGTAATAGGACTGTGGCTGCTAACATCAAAAAGAATCAAATTGTGCTGCCTTGTACAAGTTGTTGTGATGCTCGTATATACAGCGCTGTTGACTATAATTGACGCAAGTTTCTGGTTACATCCTTTTGGGCCATTAACCAAAAACATACCGATTTTTGTACTTATTGGTTACGTATATGTTAGCGCTATCGATAGATAATCTAGACAGAGGAGAGCAAGGTTGCCACCCATTCAAATCGCTCGATTTATAGTTGCTTTTAGTTGGCTGTACCACGGAATTTTCCCTAAACTGATACATATTGCGCCTTTGGAGCAACTGATGACCGCAAGTATTGGCTTTTCAGATCAAACCTCTTATTGGTTAACTAAATTTGCCGGTGTCGGTGAAGTAATATTTGGCGTGTTGTTTTTTATTCTCTATCGCAACTTATGGCTTAACCTCGCTAATATTGCGGGGCTTACTGGGTTACTTGGTTTTGTCGCATTTTACCAGCCACAGTTGCTTATTGAGGCGTTTAATCCTGTCACCACTAACATCGCGCTAATTGGCTTCAGTTTGATTCTGTTACATGAATTAAAACAAGGAAATCAATTGGCAAAGCCTTGAGGAAGCGTCATGGCAAGTACCGACTATCCACCTAACATTTCAGCGAATGATCGCGTTATCTTGTTTGATGGTGTTTGTAAGTTATGTAATTTCTGGAGCCAATTTATTATTAAGTACGATGTTCAGCATCGCTTTAAACTATGCAGTGTGCAGTCACCTGAAGGAAAAAAGATACTTGCATACTTTGGAATGCCAACTGACTATTTTGAAACCATGCTCTACGTTGAAGGCAATCAGTGCTTTGAAAAGAGCGACGCCTTTTTAAAAGTTATGGCGCAACTGAAGTGGCCATTCAGATTACTTACTGTTTTTAAGTTCATCCCTAAACGTATCAGAGATTGGTTTTATGATCGCATCGCATTAAATCGATATGCGTTGTTTGGCAAATATGACTGTTGTATTTTACCTGAGCCTGATCACCAACAGCGCTTTTTAAACCGTGACACTAGTTCTAATTAAAAGAAATAACCTCCACTAGTTTGGATATATAAACCTAGGCGTGATTAGCGTTGTAGGTTAGAATTTTGAGCTATGTTAGTCCGTTGTTTTTGAATGATTTTCAACCAAAGAAATGCCTTATGGATAAAAGCTTACTTGAGAACCTTGAAATTGCCTTGTCTCAGTCTCCTGAAAATACGGCTTTGAGGTTTACCATTATTTATCAGTATTTTGAATTTGATGAGTTTGAACGTTGCGCTGAACTTATCGCGGAAGTTAAAACTGATGATTTAGAAATAGAGCAACAACTAATTGCAGCTAGAGTATTTTTGGCTTTAGCGCAATATGAACAGGCGTTGAGTACTTTAACAAAGGCCTCACCAGAAAGTGATCTACTGAAGTCGAAAATTCATCATGCATTGAATGAGCGGGAGAGTGCAATAGCTTTCTATGAACTTGCTGTAGAAGAGAATCCGGCATTAGAAGATCTTGAATATGCAAAACTTTTACAAGCGGCGACAGTCAAGACACCAGGTGGCTCAAGAATGAAGTTGCGCGTTATTTCAAATGATAATACGGATGACATCGAAATCACTAGGCTAGTCCACCCTCAAGACGAAAAAGTAACATTTGATGATGTTGGCGGTTTAGAGCATGTCAAAAAGCAAATACGGAAAAAAATAATCACCCCTTTTCAAAAGCCAACGCTGTTTAGTCGGTTTAAAAAACGAATAGGCGGAGGTATTTTGCTTTATGGTCCTCCTGGGTGCGGTAAGACTTTGTTGGCTAGGGCAACGGCTGGCGAATGCAATGCAAAATTTTATAATGTCGCTATTTCAGATATTCTCGATATGTATATTGGTGAGTCAGAGCGCAAGCTTCATGCTATTTTTGAGCAAGCGAGGGCGAATACACCGTCAGTAATTTTTTTTGATGAAATAGAAGCGTTAGCAGCTAAACGTCAGAATACGAGAGAAGCCACATCATCAAAACTTGTCAGCCAATTCTTATCTGAACTCGATGGCTTTGCCCAAGACAACCAAGGTGTATTAATTTTGGGAGCTACCAATGTACCCTGGGCGTTAGATCCTGCGTTTAGGCGTCCGGGCCGTTTTGATAGAGTTGTTTTCATTGCACCACCAGATCAAGAGGCTCGCAATAATATTGTTCAAGGATTGTTAAGAGATAGACCCGGTGGTGATTCTATTGATGCGAGAAAAATAGCAAAGCAAACAGGCGGTTTTTCTGGTGCAGATCTAATGAACTTGGTGGAATCAGCTGTGGATGAAGCAATTGACGAGTCAATTGAAAACGGCCGAGAAATCCCTCTAAGCGAAGGTCATTTTGAGCAAGCGTTAAAAGACAGTAAGTCGACGACTTTAGAATGGTTAACCATGGCGAGAAACTATGCGAAGTATGCTAATGATTCTGGCCAGTATGATGACGTTGTCACTTTTTTGAAAAAATACGGTAAGTAATTGCATGAATAGTTACCAAATAGTTGATGAGCCTCGCGCTAGTCGTTGGTCGAAAAAATCCGTAGATCCGATGTGGCCTTTGTTGGCTTTTATGCTTGGGGGGGCGATTTTTAGCTGGTTGTGGTATGCACTAAACAGCATCGCTTTAAATAGCTCTAGTCGCAACAAAGAGCTGTTCATCATAGGCGCTGCACTATTAGTTTTTACTTGTATGTATATTGGTTTGGGAGCCTTGATTGAAGGAGGTGCTCTAGCCGATATCAATATTCAATACATTAAGATATGTATTACTAGTATAGAGCTTATTTTTTGCTACAAACTCTATCTTATGCAGCAGCCAAGTTTTGATCTTTATGAGTATTTTAACGGTGATATTGCTAGCCCAGCAGTAGGCTTAGTCTTGGCTCTTCTCGCGGGTAAAAAAGTGGAAATTTTCATTATAAACCTATTGCTGACGGGAGCTGCTTAATGGCATATGGCACTGATTCTATTGAACGGTTAGTTGAGCAAGCTGAGCAGAGGTATCGCTACGGGGATTTTCAAGGCGGAGTAGAAGCCTTAAAACTAGCTTTAGCTATTGAACCTGACAATGGTTTTTTACACAGCTATTTGTCTTTTGGATTAATTAATTTAAAACGCTTATTTGCTGCACAGCACGAGGCAATAATAGGCCTAGAGTTAGAGCCTAACTCAGCTTATGCTCACTATACATTAGCAAATCTATTCCAGTTAAAGCGAGATTTTGACAAAGCTTTACAACACATTAACGATGCTCTGATTTTATCTCCAGATAACGTCAGCTTCTTGGTATTGTTAAGTGCAATACAATTGGACGTTGGGCAATTGCAGGAGGCTAAAGTGACCCTAGAGCGGGCTTTGGCACTTGCCCCGTCTGAACCTGAAGTTTTGGGCTTGTTTGGCGACTATTGGTATGAGTTGAATGAACTATCCAAGGCTGAGATTTACTATAACGAAGCTCTTAGTATTGAACCTCAACATTTTAGCTCTCTTGTTGGTAAGGGGCGCACTTTATTGCGTAATGGCAATGTGATAGAGGCAAAAGAACACGCAATTTGGGCCTTACAACAACAGCCTAATAATAGTACTGCACTGGCTTTGTTGACTAGTGTTAAAGCTCGTCAAAGCCCGCTAATGGGAATTTGGTGGCGCATAAATACTTGGCTGGTTAGTGGTAACAATGCTCGAACAATTGTATTGCTAATTTCGGCTTATATTTTTTTCAGAGTGACTTCTGTCGCTTTGGTTGATTTTGGTTATGGTGCTATTGGTACTGGTGTTTCACTTTTTTGGCTTGTCATTGTTGTATATATGTGGGTTGGGCCAACGTGGTTTAATAAAAAACTGAAGGCTGAACTCGAGACCGTTAATCTCGATAGGAACTTTTAACAAGGCCTGCCATTCGTAAAATAAGTTGATTTAGTTATCTAAATTCAAGGAATTAGTAGCAAGATGAATAAGAACATTTTGGTAATTGAAGATGAGCCTAGTATTGCTGACAATGTTTGTTATTCGTTAAAACAAGAGGGCTTTGTTCCAACCTGCAAGTCTTTAGGTGGTGAAGTTTTAGCTCTTCACCGTGCCAATTCAATTGATTTTGCCTTAATTATTTTGGATGTCGGTTTACCCGACATTAATGGTTTTGAAGTTTGCAAAGCGATTCGAGAAACGTCTGATGTTCCTATTATTTTTCTTACTGCCAGAAGTGAAGAAATAGATCGGGTCGTAGGGTTAGAAATTGGTGGCGATGACTACGTTGTAAAGCCTTTCAGTCCTAGGGAGTTAGTTGCTCGTGTTAAGGTCGTTTTAAAGCGCATTAACAGCCATAAAATAGAGGGTGTTGAGCCGGCGTTGTTTCGAGTTGAGCCTCAAGCACAACAGATATATTTTTCGGAAAAGCTACTGTCTCTTACTTACTATGAGTATGGTGTTTTAGCCACGCTGCTCAGTCAACCAGATCGTATTTTTTCGCGTACACAGCTGATGGATAAAGTTTGGAAGACTCCTGAAGAGAGTTTTGATCGTGTGATAGATACGCATATAAAAACTATTCGGGCAAAGCTAAGAAATATTGACCCGACATACAACCCGATCGCGACACACCGAGGTGTTGGCTATAGCATTAAGCTAGGTAAGTAATATGAGCTTAACGCTTCGAATATTTTTAGCGTACTTTGTTATCGCAGTGGCTGCTGGCGCCATTTTCTTAAATGTTTTTATGTCAGAGCTTAAACCGGGGATGAGACAATCGTCAGAAGATAGTCTTGTTGACATGGCTAACTTGCTAGCGGAACTTGTTGCCCCAGAGTTTGTTCACAGCCCAGAAAAACTACAAACGTTTACCCCAGCAGTGGCTAAGTTTTTAGAACGCAAATACAAAGCCGAAATATTTTCTGTTAATAAACGCAGCAGTGTTTTGAGAGTATATATTACGGATGCTAAAGGTATTGTGCGCTATGACTCGTCAGGTATTGATATAGGTGCCAACTATTCACGCTGGAATGATGTCTATTTAACACTTCGAGGTCGATATGGTGCGCGCAGTACCAAGTCTGATCCAGATGACGAGTTTAGTACGGTAATGCATGTCGCTGCACCTATTGTTAGTCAGGGTAAAATCGTTGGTGTACTTACAGTGGCTAAACCCAATTTTTCAGTACAGCCATTTATTGATATTGCTTATCAAAAGGTTATTCAGCAAGGGCTCGTGCTTATCGTGTTGTCTTTAATTGTTGCGCTCTCCATTGCTTATTTATTGACACGTTCAATACGCAGGTTAGTTACTTATGCCGACAATGCCAGTCGTGGTACCAGCGCTCAATTGCCTAAAGTACATGAAGCTGAGCTATCGAAGCTTGCAATATCCATTGAAAATATGCGTGTGGAATTAGAGGGTAAAGATTATGTTGAAAAGTATGTGCATGCGCTGACACATGAACTAAAAAGCCCTATCGCCGCTATCAAAGGGGCAAGTGAGCTGTTGTCACCACATATGCCTGAGGTCGACCAAGCCAAGTTCATTGATAACATTGGTAAAGAAGTTGATCGAATGGACAATATGGTAAATCGTTTACTCGGGTTGGTGGCTGTTGAAAAACAAGAAGCGTTGAACGTGATAGAACCTGTCGATGTGCAACAGCTTTGCCTTGATGTTATCGCCAGTAAACAGGTGCAACTAGATGCAAAAAAATTAGTCGTCGAACTTAAGTCTGCGCAAAGTTCTATGGTTCAGGGCGATGGTTTTTTACTCAATCAAGCCATCGATAATCTCATACAAAATGCGATTGAATTTGCTAATCCAGATAGTGAAATAAGCGTTTTGGTGGGTGCTGATCATGCGGTATTGAACGTGTCGATTATTGACCAGGGTGCATTGATTCCAGATTATGCCTTGGCAAGAGTCTTTGACCGGTTTTATTCATTACCTCGCCCTAATAGTGACGACAAAAGTTCTGGCCTGGGACTTTGCTTTGTAAAGCAGATTGCTACTTTACATGCAGGTCGCATTCAACTTGAGAATACTGATAACGGTGTAAAAGCAGTGTTATCAATAAAAAGGTAATTTCTAGGCGCTACACACAACAAAAACACATCCAGCACATATATGAACTCTATCCTGATTTAAACTAATCAGGAGGGTTACACATGCAAAAACAACTTGCCATCAAATTGAGCGCGATAGCATTCATTACATTGGTTTTGATGTTACCGTTACAAATGATCTCAGGAAAAATAGACGAACGAGCATTTTATTTAGCGCAAGCTAAACAAGCTGTTAGTGATAGTTGGACGACAGAGCAGCTGTTATTACCAGCATTGCTGATTTTACCGTATGAAGTGCATCGCAAAGTATACGTTACTGACAGTGTCAGCAAAAAGGTCACGAGCCGAATTCAAAAAACTAGTTATAACAAACTGATAGTGCCAGATAAGCTATTCTTATCTGCGACTATAGACAACAGTATCAGGCAAAAAGGTATTTATAAGGTACCTGTTTACACATCTGAAGTTAATGTTAGCGGTGCATTTAGCGGTAACCTGATAAATGAGTACAAAAAACAACTAGTCGAGCAGCACGATAAGGTTGTATTTAAAGCGCCGTATTTTTCGGCTTTTGTATCTGATCCGCGAGGAATAATCAGTATTCCATCACTTACTTGGCAGGGCCAGGCTGTCGAGTTTAAACCAGGTAGTCAGTTACCTAAGAAGAACGCGGGTATTCATGCCTATTTACCTGATATTAAAGAAAAAGGGCTTAATCAATTTTCGTATGTCTTAAAAATGAGAGGAATGGAACAGTTGTCTCTTATTCCTGCTGCTTTAGAAAACACTTTCCATGCAGCCTCATCGTGGCCTCACCCTCAGTTTATTGGTGACTTTTTGCCAACTGAAAATGAAGTCAGTGAGCAAGGGTATCAGGCAAAATGGAATATCAATTCGTTTGCCAACAATATTCAAGACAAGGTATTGAGTTGCGAGAAATCGAGCTGTGATAGTCTTTTCCATGGAGCTCTTGGTGTCAAACATATTGAGACAGTAGATGTATATTTGCAGTCTGAGCGCACAGTCAAATATGGCTTACTGTTTATTGGTTTATGCTTTATTACTTTTTTTATCTTTGAAACGATTATGAAGTTACCAATTCACCCAATTCAATACAGCTTAGTTGGATTAGCAAATGCAATTTTCTATTTATTGCTAATTTCGTTGTCTGAAAACATTCACTTTGGACTTGCTTATTTTATTGCCAGCTTCTGCTGTGTTGCACTATTGGTATTTTATCTCAAGCCAATCTTAAGAAATGATATGTATGCTTATGTGTTTTCTGCCGTTTTAGCCAGTTTATATGGGATTTTGTATATTATTATTAATATGGAAGATTTAGCGTTAATGATGGGATCATTTTTGACATTCTTGGTACTGGCAACTGTTATGTTTACGACTCGGAATATAGATTGGTATATGGTTGGGCATGAGCTATCAAAGCCGAACCCAAGTCAGCACCAAGACAATGTATAGAGCCATTCCTGCAGTTATCTTTGGCTTGTTTATGGCTTGGGTTATCACTCAAGCCAACTTTGGCAACGATTCTCACTTGTTCGCTATAGTGGGTTGGATTCCTGGGGGCGACAAAATAGGTCATGTGACTTTGTTTTTTCTTTTGAGTACATTAACAATTACTGCTTTTAATTTTCGAACACTAAAAATTATGTCAAATCACTGGCCTTTGGGCGCAGTGCTAGTTTTTGTAGTTGCTGTTGTTGAAGAGTGTTCTCAGTTGTTTATTTTAAGTCGAAGTTTTGATTTGTTCGATTTGCTTGCCAATAGTTTAGGAATTTACTTATCAATTGTTCTAACTAATAAATATCTGGTGGTAAATAGAACAAAAGTTGATAGTTAAAATTATTTAAAATCAATGGTTTGATATTTTGTGTTTGTTTTTTATAAAATTTATAGAGCAAAAGCTTTACTTTTGTAGAGCTAGTACTCTATAATGCAATTGTTCCGTTAGCGAACGCCTGTTGTAAACAATTTGTATATTCTAGCTTTCCCCATATAGCTGAGCCGGTGATTTTATCATCGGCTTTTTTTTGCCTGAAATTTACTAACTTTGCTGCTGTTTGAGATATTGATTTATTAATTCCACGATATGCTCTCGCTGTTCGCCGTTAGTATTGGCAAAACCAAGTACTAAGCCCGTTTGTTTGTCGCTGTTGTAGTAATAATCTGATAATGCTGAAGGGGCGTAGCCATAATTGAGCAAAAACTGACACAAGTGATGCTCGTCAATGCCGCTAATCTTCAATACCAAATGCATGCCCGCACTGTAAGCAACTGTTTGGCAGTTATTGGGTAACTGTTTTAGTTGTTGTTGAAGGTGCTGCCATTTTTCGTGATAGTGTTTTCTCATTCGACGAATGTGACGTGTGAAGTGGCCTTCGTCGATAAACTCGGCGAGCACAGCTTGCTCAACCAATGGCGATTCACCACAACTGACACCTTTCAAATAACTAAAGTGTTGACTGACAGCTTTTGGCACCACTAAGTACCCGAGCCTAATACTGGGAAATAGGGTTTTGCTAAAACTGCCGAGGTAGATAACAGGGGCAGTGTCAGACAAACCTTGAATGGCCGCCACCGGCTTTTGACAAAAGTTAAATTCACTGTCGTAGTCGTCTTCAAGCAACCATGTCTTGTTTTCTGCTGCCCACGCCAATAGCGCTAATCGTTGATCAGCAGATAAAATACCACCCATCGGGTATTGATGCGTGGGCGTGCTATACAGGAGTTTGGCGTCTCGATATTTCGGCTGGTTAAGCTGGTCGACATCGATTGATTGTTGAGCCAATTGCACTGTGCTTATCTCGGTTTGGTAGGACTCAAATACCCGCTTAGCACTGATGTAGCCAGGCTCTTCAACAATAACTCGGTCGCCGGGATTGAGTAACGCTTGGGCGCACAAATTTATTCCGTGTTGGACACCTTGAGTGATAATAACTTGCTCAGCATCGCATTTTACCCCGCGAGAATGTGCTAAATAGTTTACTAACGACTGACGCAGTGGCAAATAACCTTTGATTTCGTTATAGCCGTACAGCAGCTTTCGGCTGGCGTGATGCTTTAGTAGTTGTTGCCAAATCGCAAAGGGGAATTGGTCAATTGCGGTTAAGCCGGGTGAAAAAGGGAGGTTTTTGTTGTCATCTCGTTTTAATGAGTTCAGTTGAGCTATTTTGTTGCTTAGCTTGGGTAGTGCAAATACTTGGGCTGGTTTGTGTCGGTGTCTGGTAAGTTGCTGGTGATTGAGCTTGTCGTGAATATAAACGCCACTGCCGCGCAGGCTTGTTGTGTAGCCCTCGTCACATAATTGCTCTATGGTTTTAATCACCGTATTTCGACTGATACTGAGCTCGTCAGCAAGTCGCCTTGATGAAGGTAGCCTCATACTAGGTGCTAATTCACCTGTGATAATTTTCGCGACAATTTGACGGTACAACTGTTGTTGTAGGTTTTGGCTCTTGTTTAAAACAATGTCATGTAAGCTGGTTATTTCCATCTCGTTTAAGATAATTCCGCAAATAAACTGGATCTATCACTTGTATTTTATTGGTACTTTTTAGCATACCAAAAATATTGATAATAGCTGCATTGATTTCATATTTCGTTGAGCAATGTATGTCTGAACAAGTTAAACACACCAGAAGAACTAAAGTTCGTCGAGCTAATAAGCGCGCGAGTTATGATCGCGACCAAATTATTAGGTTGGTTGAAGACGTTAAGTTGGGCCACTTGGCGATGGTGGTTGATGGTGAGCCTCTGGTGATGCCAATCACTTTGTGGGCGCACGAAAACAATCTCTATATTCACTTAGCTAACAACAACAGAATTCAGCGCTATTTAGAGTCGGGTAAGCAGGTATGTATTTCTGTCTGTGAATCGAAGGAGTGGGTGTTGGCTAAATCAGCCTACCATCATAGCGCCAATTATCGTTCAGCGGTGATTTACTGCTCAGGCACTAAGGTGCTAGATCGTGACGAATTTAATCAGAGTTTTAAAACCTGTATTAACCAAATTGAAGTCGACCGTTGGGATAAAATTAGGCCGCCGAATGACAAAGAGTGGAAAGTCACTGCTCTGATGAAATTAACTATTGATGAGGGTAGTTTTAAGTCGCGATCTGGCGGCTCAATAGAAGAGCCAGAGGATTTAGCATTACCTGTCGAAAACGGTGTAAAAGCGATTTGTCCATTTCATAATTAATTGCTTTTTAATCATATTCTGCCTTTTAATCAAACAGAAAAATAAATTTCTGACTAAAAAGTTAATTTTTATTTTCTTTTATATCATGTGCTTATAATTTTTCTGACGATTTTGTATAAGTTTTTTAGAGTAAGTGCTTTACTTTTGTAGAGCTAGTACTCTATAATTAAATTGTTCCGTTAGCGAACGCCTGTTGTAAACAATTTGTATATTCTAGCTTTCCCCATATAGCTATGCCGGTGATTTTATCATCGGCTTTTTTTTGCCCGAAATTCAGGGTTTGGTGTTTGGCACAATCAATTGATTACGCTTTTTAATATAGCGCTTGCTGTGGGTAATTATTTGGCAAGATTAAGCGCCAATGAGCGCTTAGTGAACGCTCAGCTGACGCTTGAAAAAGTGGTTAGGTGGTACGGAGGGAAGCTACTATTCTATTTCTGCCGGTTGCTCTGGCAAATCTTGGCTGAGCCAATCACAGATAATTTGTGTCGCTTGGCTAGCCCCCGTTTTTTTCAACGACGAAAAGGCTTGTACTTTTATATCGGCGTTAAGTGCTTTGAGTTTTTTCTTAACAGATAACACTTCTGCGCTGGCTTTTCCTTGAGATAACTTGTCGGCTTTGGTCAACAACGCCAATACCGGTAAATTACTGTCTGCTGCCCACTCAATAAGGTCTTGGTCGAGGTCTTTTAGTGGGTGACGAATATCCATCAGCACCACTAAGCCTTGCAAACTTTCGCGTTTTTCTAGGTACTCACCCAAGGCTTTTTGCCATTTCTTTTTCATTTCCAGCGGGACTTTAGCATAGCCGTATCCCGGCAAATCAATAAGTCTTTTTTCTGGTGCAACTTCGAAAACATTGATCAATTGTGTTCGGCCAGGCGTTTTACTGGTACGCGCTAATGACTTTTGATTTGTTAAGGTATTAAGCGCGCTTGATTTACCCGCATTGGAGCGGCCAGCAAATGCGACTTCGATGCCTGAATCAGTAGGTAGCCGCCTAATATCTGGCGCACTAATAGTGAAATGGGCTTTATGTAAATTGATGGTAGATTCTGACACGAACAACACCTTGGACGAAAATTTGTTGGCTATTATAGCGATTTTTTTGTGTAAAGAAGGAAAAGACTTAAAAATTATCGGGTTTTTTGACTTCGAGCATTACAGCAGGGCGAGCTTTAGTGTAAAATGCTGCCACTTTTTAATCAAAACTTGTAGTTATACAACGAGTGTGCGCGTTGTTTAGCTGGTCGAAAAAGAGAATGTATTAATGAAAAAGGTAATTTTTTCACTCTTATTGGGGTTGGGTTTTATCAATACTTCGGTTGCCGCAGGTGACGTAGAAGCAGGTAAAACCAAAGCAGGCGCTTGTGCTGCGTGTCACGGCACAGATGGTATTGGTATTTCTGACAGCTTTCCTAACCTAGCAGGCCAGCATGCAGACTATATTGTTAAGCAATTAAAAGGCTTTCAAAACGGCAACCGCTCTGATGCAGTAATGGGCCCAATGGCTGCAGGTTTGTCTGAGCAAGACATGCAAGACCTTGGTGCTTACTTTTCAAGCTTGCCACGCAACGGCGGTCAAGCAGCTAGTGGTGCTGACGCCGGCGCAACAGCAGCTGCACCAGCGGCTCCGGCGTTTGAACCAGATCCAGCCATTGGTAAGAGCCTTTATGAATTAGGCGACGAAAGCCGAGCAATTGGTCAATGTATTGGCTGTCACGGTAAAGACGGTAAGAGTGATGTCCTTATTTACCCGAACCTTTACAAGCAACACCCAGAATACATTGCTAAGCAATTGAAGAACTTCAAATCAGGTGATCGTCAAAACTACGCAATGAATCAATTTGCGGGTGCGATGACAGACGACGAAATTGCACACGTAGCGGCTTATTTCGCTGACACTGAAGCAGTTGCTAATATCAAAGTGAGAAAGCCGGTAGCACCAGTCGCGATGTCTGACAGTGCAGTTGCTGGTAAAGCAAAAGCGGCAGTATGTGCGGCTTGTCACAGTGCAGACGGTAATAGCGTTGTTGCTATGAACCCTAAATTAGCGGGTCAAAGTGCAACTTACATCGTTAAGCAATTAAAAGCGTTTAAAGACGGTAGTCGTGCCAATGCCATTATGGCGCCAATGGCAGCAGCATTGTCTGAGCAAGACATGACTGATTTAGCCAATTACTTCGCAAGCCAAAAATCGACATTAGGTGACGGTAAAGCCAATGACTTAGGCCAAAAATTATACCTAAGTGGCGATGCTGAGCGCGGTATCACGGCATGTGTTGCTTGTCACAGCATTAACGGTAGTGGTATGCCAAGTGCTGGCTTCCCTGCACTTGCTAAGCAGCATTCAGGTTACTTGAAAACTCAGTTAGAGTTGTTCCGCAAAGGTGAGCGCGCTAACGACAACAACGCTATGATGCGCAACATTGCGATCAAGCTTGAAGACGAAGATATTGAAGCGTTAGCACAATACATGTCATCACTAAAATAAATAGTGACGACAACGAGTTAAAAAACAGCGCCCATAGGCGCTGTTTTTGTTTTTAACGCTTGATAATTGTTGATCTTACGCGCATACAAGCTATTAAAAGCGGCTGTGATTGGGTAAACTAACCACCATAATAAAAACATTTTAAACCCATCAAATAGTTTAAATAGTGTCAGTGAACCATTGACCATAGAGTAGTGAGAGTCAGCTATGAAAAAAATGATCTTAACCTTGGCCTTGGGCCTTGCCTCAGTAACTAGTGTTCAAGCCGTTGAAGGTGATGCCGCTGCTGGTCAAGCTAAATCAGCAGTATGTGCCGCATGTCATGGCGCTGACGGCAATAGTTTAGTGCCTATTTACCCAAATCTTGCTGGTCAGGGTGAAAAGTACATTGCTAAGCAGTTGAGCAACTTTAAAGACGGCAGCCGCAAAGATCCAGTTATGATGGGCATGGTTGCAGCATTATCTGAGCAAGATATGGCTGACTTAGCGGCTTATTTTTCAAGTCAAACGGCCAAGCCTGGCAAAGGCGAGCACAATGATTTAGGTCAAAAACTTTACACAGGTGGTGATGCAGCTAAGGGCATTACAGCATGTGTTGCCTGTCACGGCGTTGATGGTAAAGGTATGGACAGTGCCGGTTTCCCTGCGATTGCTGGTCAAAGCCAAGACTACCTAAAATCTCAATTGATGAAGTTCCGTAAAGGCGAGCGCGCTAATGACACTAACAGCATGATGCGCAACATTGCTAAGCGCATGAAGCCCGCTGATATGGAAGCATTAGCTCAGTACATGGCAAGCTTGAAATAGTCTTATCATCAGTTAATTGATAACAATAAAAAGCCCAATGTTTCGCATTGGGCTTTTTGGTTTCTGGCGTTTGTATTCTTATTTAAAGGAAAGCTTGTAATACACAGGTTTATTTAAAAACTCTCTTGCTCTCTAACGTGCTGCCACGTTTGACCCTGATCATAAGATTCATAAAAGTCACTGCTAACTCCCTTACACGAAAGCAGCATATAGTCTTTTGCTTCCGCGATTAAGTCAGTGCAGTACTTATTTGGCAGCTCGTAGTCGGTAATCTGCCAGTTTTTACCACCGTCAGAAGTTGTGACGAACTTGGTCTCACGCTTTGATTGCCCGGTCCAAAAGTTGAAGTCCGAAAACGAAACAAGGGCTACTGCTTCTAGATCGCTATAAAACCAAGGCACAGATGTAAAGTTAAAAGTTTTCTTACTGGCCTTAGCCGGTTTATCACCGCCGGTACAATTATTGCCTTTGAGCTCGGTACCTTGTTTACAGCTCTTAACGTGAGTATTAATTTCAATCCACTCTTGGCTGTTGTTGTCTAACCTGAAGTAATCAGGTCGACCGTCCCAAGACCAAAATCCAGCGTATTTTATGCCTAACTTAGTCGCGCCTGCGTTTAAGACAGCTGAAATAGGTTGCTCATCTTCAGTTAAACGCGCTTGCCAAGTGTTAGGGGCATAAGTAAAGGTAACCTTGTCACCCTCAGCAAACACGTAATTGCTGTTTAGTGACTGTGTTACGATTTCGATAAAGTGCTGGTCGTTGACTTGCTCGATTGTGGCATTAACAATGCGTCTTGCTTTTGGTTTTTTGTTGGTTGTTTTTTTAGTGTCTTTACTTACCACCACTTGTTTATTGCCGTCGGCATCTCGCCAGCCGCCAACTGTGCTGTAACTAGCAATAATTTGCCAGTTTGGTTGATTGATGTTGGTGCGATAGACAATCAGCTTAGTTTCTTGGCGCGCAATAATATCAAGGTCACCGTTGTCTTGTATTACCACGCGTTCAATATCGTGGTTAGTGGTGACAGAGACATCTTGCCATTGTTCATCATCAGCGCGCTTGATAAATACCCGTCCTTCATTACCTGCAACAATGGCATCGCCAGCTTGGTTTTGCGCAATTGAGGTTAAATCGCTGTTGGTATCAACCGCATCTATCAACCACTCACCATCAGCTGTGCGCTTAACAATGACACCAAGTTTGCCAACAAAATAAATGCTGTTATCTGGCGCTAAGTATTTTTCATTGTAGGTGATTGGGTTTTGTGCGATGGAAATAAAGTAATTTTGGCGTTCTTCGTCGCGCTCGTCTTTATTCCAGGCCAGTAGTTGCTCAGGCTGGTATTGATAGTAGGGAAAATAGTCTTTTAGTGTTTTTCCGCTGTCGTTTTCAGCAACTCGCACTAAGGTGTGAAGATATTGGTCTTTGTCGGGCTTAGGGTAATAAATAATTGTGCCTAAGTCGGTGACTTGCCCAGGTTTTACCTCAAACGTACCAAACTTTGCATCGGCAGGAGCAAAGCGTGAAAACCAATAGTCTCCTCTCGTATAAAAGGTCCGCAAACTGAATAGTGAATAGCTACCGGCATTTACCGGAGCAGCAAATACAGTGCTTTTGGTTAATGGCGTATCTATGGCCTGTAAGCGCTCGGGTTTAATTTTATCTGATTCATTGAGGTTTTTTGGCGCTATGGTTAATTGGTTAAAAGGCAATGGGTAGGCGCTGGCGTTGATCACTTTGGCAACCACAACACCTTGTTGATTCGACAATACAGTTGTTTCAGTGAGGCTCGGCAGCATATTGACCCCGCTGGCACAGCCTCCTAAAACCAAGACAATGGCGACCGTACTTAGTTGCTTAACCGCTTGTTTAAAATAGTCGGTTACTAACATTTAGAGACTCCGTGTTTTGTTTGTTTGATACTAGCTTTACAGTGCTAACCTGTTGAATTTACACTAGCATAAAATTACTGCAACTAGGATTGTTTAATGGCAATAATTTCAAGATTAATTGGTTTGATCTTTTGGCTGGCACCGGCGTCAATGGTATATGCAGATGTCATCAACAAACCTTTGCAAACCATAGACAAAGCCTCTGAGCTAGAGCGAGAACAAGGCTATTTATTGCTCTATGTCAATGCTGACGGTGTAGCACCTTCGATAGCACTAAGTCGTATTCGATGCAAAAAGCCTTTGTCTGAGTTAACTGAAAAACTCAAGTTTGATCGCGATTATCAAATTAGCTTTAAAGACAAGCCCGCTGGTTTGTACCTAGTGCCTATGTTTGCTGGTAACTATCAAATTACTGAAGTTAACGCACCTTTTTATGATTTACCTTTCTCACTAACGACTCATAATCGCGCAAGTTGGCGCTTTGCTATTGAAGCCGACAAGGTCAACTTTATTGGTGAAATCAGTATTGCTAAAGCGCGTGCTACCAACACTATCGACGTTAACTTACATCCACGCATTGCACAGCACTACCAACGCATTGGTCAAGAGTTGGCAGAGCTATTAACTCGCTACCCGCTGGTCAGTAACCTCGGTTATCGCGATCAGTTTCTAACGACTTTGGAGCAAAAACAATGAAGCGCGTGACTCATATACTGATATGGTGTTTGCTAATTGTTAGTCAGGTTGCTCAAGCGAAGCAATCTCTTACGCTAACTGACTTTTTCCAGCGTCCAAGCATAGTGATGGCGAAAGTAAGCCCGCAAGGTCAACACATAGCTAGGGTAGAGTTTCACGATCAAAAACAGCGTTTGAGTGTCCAAAGTGTCACCACGAATAAAATTACTGAACTTGTTGATATTGAACAGCTGTCTGACAACGACAAAGCGTCGTTACAACGCATGGTTTGGCTTGATGAACAGCACATTGCTGTACAGTTAGTGGAAAGTAAAAAGGGAATTGAAGACTTACTAGACACAAAAATGGTCCGCAAACTGTTGATTGTTAAGCTACCTCAACAAAACCAAGAGCCAATTATTTATAGTGTTCGAACCAATGGCTGGCTGGTAAACCCGTTATCAGCGCAAGCAGGCGTTTTTCTGTACGCAAAGAGTGGTATTTATTCAAAAGTTTATAAAATAGCGATCAATAAACTTGCACCCTATAAAAAGCGGCTTAGTAAACTCGACCGAATTGATGGTGGTCAGTTTAAAAAGTCATCACAAGTTGCCGATGTCGCAGGTTACGCAACACGCTGGTTTTTCTCGGACAAGGGCGAGGTACAATCGGTACTGCACTTTAATCGAGGGCAAGCATTGCAGCTCTCAAGTTATGATCAAGATGGTAATAAACAAGTGTTAAAAACTTGGTCAAAAGCCGATTTAGCTAGCGGAGATAGTCTCTGTTTACCGATTGCAATGGCTAGTGTTGCCAAACAGTTTTATTGTGTCGCTATTAATGAGCAGGATGAACGCTCGTTGTACCAAGTCGATTATCAAAGTGGCGAAAAGCAAGTTGTTTATCAGTCAAAAGCCTATCGTATAGTCGATTTAGTGTTAACTGAACAACAACAGCTGATTGGCGTTAAAGTATTAAACAACGGCCAAATTGAAACTGAATTTGTTGGTCAAGACTCTGCCGAATTGGCAAATAATAAAGCAATGGCGCCAGAGTTAAAGGTCGAGATTAATCAAAGTGCCGATCAGCAATTTACGGTGCAATATCGCGAACGCCATAACAATCCGGGGGCATTTTATTTACTTGAAAAGAATCAGAATAGCCGCCAAGCACCGGCGAAACTGATTGGTTTTCGCTTTAGCAGTTTACAAGACAAACTGGCCAGTAAGCAGGTCGTGGGCAAAGTTGTGGTTGAAGACTTGGAAATACCTTACATCTTGTCGATACCGACTGATGGTGAAAAAGTTAAACCTTTGGTAGTGATGCCACATGGTGGCCCGATTGGCGTTTTCGACGGACGATACTACGATGCAACAAGACAAGCGATAGTTAACGAAGGTTATGCGGTATTGCAAGTTAACTTTCGCGGTTCTTCGGGTTACAGCGAAGCATTTAAAGAGGCGGGTAAAAAACAGTGGGGCAAGCTAATGCTTACCGACATCGACCAAGCGGTACAGTCGGTAGTAAAACGGTCTGATATCAGTCCTGACAAGGTCTGTCTCTTTGGCATGAGTTATGGTGGCTATGCGGCAATCATGTTGGCCATTAAACATCCTGAACGCTATCAGTGCGCCGCTAACTGGGCTGGTGTCAGCGATGTTAACTTGTATGTTAACAGCACAAGCTTGACGGCGAAGCAGCTTGAGTGGAGTCGTGAATACATTGGCGATAGCACTAAGGACTATGATGACTTAATTGAGATTTCAACGGTTTATCAAGTAAAAAATTTACAGCGGCCACTACTGATAGGGCACGGCAGTAAAGACAGGGTTGTCGATATTGAACACGCGTATCGGTTAAAACTCATGCTCGATAAACACAATATTGACTATCAATGGTATCTCGATCAGCAAGCAACCCATAGCTTTGGGGATGACCAGCGAACAATCGCTTTTTTTGAAGTACTGCTGGCGTTTTTAGCACAGCACTTAAAACCGCAGGCTTAATGATGTTAAATGCACTACACAAGCTGGCGTTGCTGTTAGCGCCTTTGAGAAAAGCATGGCTAGTGCTTGCTATTTCAAGTTTAGCTTCATTGGCGTTTATTTTAGTTAGCGGTTTCAACGCGAACAGTGAAGGTTATCTACTGCCGCTGTTAGCGTTGAGCTTGTGGAGCTTACTTGCCTACATTATTGCCAGTACTTTCGTACAGTTACCTGAAACAGTAAACAATAAACAAGGTTTCTTTACCCGCTTGAAACTAAAACTACAGCGGCTTTTTTATTGGCTACTCGGGATATTATTTATCGGTTTAACGGCAACCACACTGTTATTCACGCTGAGGTTACTAAACATTTGGCGCCTTCAATGACCGAGGCGCCAAACACTAATACCTGGCTAGCGTGCTATCACCGCTTTTAGAATAAATAGTTAACGCTGATGTAAGCAAAGGCAACATTAGCGTCATTTGCTGTTTCGTTAATTGCGTCACCCGATTTAATGTAGCTTAAACCAAAATCAATTTTGGTGTGACGATCGTGTTTGTAGCTCGTAACAACATCAATTTCGTTACCAATGTGGCTGCTGCCATTGGCGTTACCCGGGCGGATGGCAATACCACCTGCGTTGTAAATTGCATCTTCTTTTTCTGCTTTGTAGAAGGTGTGCAAGGCAACTTTCGTAGTAACTTTTTGAGAAATGCGCAAGTTAGTTGCGATATTAGCGGCAACTACGTTGCGACGACCAATGTGGTCAGCAAAGCCTAGGTAAGCATGGCCGAGTGGAAATAATTGGTCAAAGGTATTGTTGTCGTTATCGTTCGGGTTGTCGTCACCTGAGCCGTAATCAACACCAACAGAAACGCGCTTAACAACGTCGTGGTCAATCTTAAAGCCAAGTTCTGAACCTAACATAGCCGCTGAAACATCGCGATCTTGTGCGTCTGTACCTGTTTGAACCGCTACTTCTACGTTGAAGTCCCAATCACGAGTTCGACGCTCAATCAAACTACCCCAAGTAAACAAGTTGCGATCACCTTGATCTGATGAGTTGTAAACATAGAAATCTGTACGCCAGCGGTTGATTTTACCTTTGGTATAAATACCTGCGAACTTATTGTTTTTGTCTGAACGGTTGCGATCGTATTGTCTTACTGGCACGAAGCGGGTAGCAAAAGCAGTAGTTTGCCAAGTATCGCCAAGATAGTCATAACGAGCACCTTCCCATGTTCTCAAAGCGTTACCCCAAGGTAATGGGCTCACTAAGCGCTGGCGACCAAAGCTCAAGGCTTGACGACCAATGCGAAAACGCGACTTGCCTGCGCTGTAATCGACAAATGCTTGTTGTAGGGCAAAAGTATCAACGTCTAGCGGGCGACGGCCACCTGGTAGGGCTCTATCGGTTGAATTGGCGGTTTTAATCTCGGTAAAAATGCGCCAGTTACTGCCCAAGTGCCAATCGGCGTGGAGCAGAGCGCGGCCTAAGTGAAAGGCGTCATCGTTGGCGTCGTTAAAGCCGACGTTGTTCCAAAACTCGCCGCGGTATCTCACGTGACCACCAACGCTAACCCAGTAGTCGCCTTTTTCGTTGAGCTTAATGTGTTTAAAGTCGTTGTTGTAATACTTTGACCAGTCTTCGTCTTGGCGCAAAAACTTCCAGTTTGCAGGAGTTGTTGTTGTCGCTAGTACTGTCGATGACAACAGTAACGAACCCAGTAATAGTAAACCTTGTTTCGCCATTTTTTTCATAGTTATTCTCTAACTTTAAACAATAAATTTGGTTAATACTTGATTGAGCTCCGATGCCGAATCGGTTGACTCTTTACTCGCGGTCTGACTCGCTTGCGCCGCCTGAGCAATACTTTCGCTGAAATTGAACACTTCTTCAATATCTTGTCGAATATTTGCTGTTACTTGTGATTGCTCTTCTGACGCAGTTGCAATAGACGCTGACATTGCTTGCATTTTCTCGACCGATGTTCTCACTTCACTAAAGATGTGCTGAGTGCGCTCGGCAGCATCAGCACTGTCGGCTGAATAGCTGTAGCATTCAGAAACTGAACTTAGCACACGCTGTGATTCGGTTTGTAAACGGGAAATACTCTGGTCAATTTCAGTTGCTGATTGTTGAGTTCTATTAGCTAGGCTGCGCACTTCATCGGCAACCACGGCAAAACCTCGACCCGCTTCTCCGGCTCGAGCAGCTTCAATAGCAGCGTTTAGCGCAAGCAAGTTAGTTTGCTCGGTCATATTTTTAATGACGTCGAGTACTTTGCTTATTTCTTCGGTTTCTTTTGCCAATGCTTGACTCACCGTGCTGGTCGTTTCCATCTGTTCATTGAGTTTTTGTACCGACTGCACCGATTGCTCAACCACTTCAACACCTTGTTCAAGTGAGCTGAATGTCACTTCAACGGCGTGATTAGACTGTACAGAGCTTTCAGCAATTTCCCCCGAGGCCACTGATAATTGTTCAACTTGTGACAAAACCAACTGGTTCTTCTGTTGTTGCTCGTCGAGCAGCTCAGTTGATTGGGTGGCATTGGCTAGATTTTGCTCTGATTTGTCGATCATGATGCTCGAATTAGTTTGAGCGCTGCGAACAATGCTTTGTACTGATTCGATAAATTGATTGAGGGATTTGGCCAGTAACCCGGTTTCATCGTTATTACTGATGTTAACGCGCTTGGTGAGGTCGCCTTCACCTTCGCTAATTTCAGAAACTCTCGATAGCAATATGTTTAAGCTGTTGACGATTGCACGACCGATAATCAACAGTACGACAATACCAATCACCAATGCTGCAGTGAGAATGGCGGCACTTTGCCATTGGTAAGCCTGCATAAAGCGATAAATTTGCCCGGCGTCGTAGTTGAGCACTCGCCACTGAGCAATTTGTTGGCTGAGCATTTCATTGATAATGCCATTGCTCAAATCTTCCGCTTGGCTGCGAGTGCTGGCAATTGCTTGTGTGTATTGCTGGCCTTGCGCAATAATTTCTTCAACTTGCTGTAGGTATTGGCGAATTTGTCCGTGAGAGTAATGACTGTCGGTTTGCATATCGGCGCTAAAATCACTTAAAGCAGACTTAGCCGCAGTAATTTCAAGCAAAGCCCGTTGCAAGCTAGTATCACTTTGGTTAGCAATGTACTGATTGAAGTAGGCGCGCGCGGACAATGCACCAGCGGCTAATCTACTACCAATGTCAGTAATTGCTATATTACTGCGTTGAATACCTAAATCTCTGGTTACTAACGCTAGTTTTTCCAAGTTGGGGCCAACATCGCTGTTGTATTGCTCCAATAGTTGGTTGAGCTTACGGTTAGTTGGCCATAGTTGTTCGTGTAATAACTGGCTGTAACTTTGTTCTTGATTGACAATTTGATTAATTTTGAGGCGTTCTTCGGCACTCGCATGGGCGAGCTGTTCTTCGAGTAGCAAGTCAAAATCAGCTTCTAACAATTCTATAATTTCGGTGAGTTGACTGCGGCCAGAAATTAAGTACTGCTGACTAAGTTGCTCTCGACGATTAATATTATTTAACAAAAATAGCGATGTACCGTAAGTTGCTTGGTCATCGATATGTTTTTTTAGGCTTGATAAGTTTTTGTTAGCGGCGCTAATTTGAATAACTGAGTAAATTAAATAACCAACTAATAAAACGATCATTGGTAAAAAACCAACGATAATCTTTTTGCTAATGGACAAGTTGTTAAACATGTTAAACCTACCCTACGACGTTAACTTGTCGAGCAACAATTGAATTTTCTTGAACTGGAAAATAACTTCATTCGGGGTGATTTTTTCTGTGCTTAAAGAGGCTTGTGGTACGGCTGGCAAGCCTAGTTTGACATTAATGCGAGTGAGCTCTGCAATCACGTTATTAGTAGTGTCGTAGACATCCGATGGAGAGATTTTACCTGCCGGAAAACTCGGCACTCTAAGCGGTGGCAAATCTAACTGTTTTTCTAATTCAACCAATTTATAAAGTACTTTAAAACCTTGAATATTGGCGTCGATAGGCTTTTTGCCTTGTGTTTTTTCTGGCGTTGTAATTTGGCTACTTTTACCCAATTTATTCGCTATCGCAATGAGTGCTTGCTCGATGCGTAAAGTGTTGCGATGAACAAAAGTGGGGCTGATGGCACCGACTAAATCGTCGAGCAAATAAGACGATTGCCATAAATTTTCATAAACATCCGACGGGGTTTTGCCAGCAGGCAACTTGGCATTTGCAGTAAAATTAATACCTAGTTCGCGATTGATGTCGGTTAACTCATCAGCAATTTGTTGAACTAAAGCAAGGACATCGGCAGGCACTACTTTTTTACTTGGCAAGGTCGGCAAAGTGGCTGTCGCTAGACCTTTACTTTGCTTGTAGCGATTAAGTTTTTCAAACACTTCAAGTGCTTTGGTATAAGCGTGAATGGGGGTTTTGGCAATTTGAACACCGGGTTTTCGCGCCTCGCTGGTGATATTTTGCTGCTGCCTAATTTTATTAATATTGGCAGCGAGGTCGTCAGCGGCTTGAAAAACGTGATTGGGGGTATTGGCATGGGCAAGAGGTATGAGTAAAAACGTCAATAAACCCGAAATTAGCCATTTATTCAAATTGCCGACCTTCATTTGTCACTCCTGTTCGTTCCCAGTAAGGCCTCTAACGTTTCGTGGTGTAAACCCTTACGTCGAGTTAACCATAAGTATATAACTTTTGGTATGGCATAACTTACTGTTATGCTCCAATTTTTTTGTTACATTGATATTAAACGGTTCGCCAAAAAGTGTAAAACTCAATCTTTAACCTAGATTCAGGTTTTTCAACTGTTCAGAGCAGTTTGTTCCAAAATTAGCCTAGTTTTACGAGATATGCTCGTTAATTAAGTTGAGAAATGGTTCGCCATAACGAGCAAGCTTTGTATCACCGATGCCATTGACCGACAACATGGCATTTTTATTTCTCGGTTTTATTCGGGCGAGTTCAGATAAGGTGGCATCGTTAAAGACAATAAACGGAGCTATGTCTTCAGCATCAGCAATAGTTTTGCGCAATTCTCTTAGTTTGATAAACAGTGCTTTGTCGTATTTCGGTTGACTTTGGCTATTGCGCCAGTAGCTCGCTTTTTGTAAACGAGGTGAGGCCAGCATTAAGGTTTGCTCTGCTTTTAGCACTGAGCGCGATGCTTCCGTGAGGCATAAATTAGAATCGTTGGTGATGTCTTGTTGTAAAAAACCTAAATGAATTAACTGGCGAATAATGGCAAACCAGTAGCCTGGTGTTTTGGCTTGACCTAGACCAAAGGTACTGACTTTACTGTGCTGGTACTTCAGAACCTTAGCCGAACTAACACCGCGTAAGACATCAATAACGTGGTGAATATCACCTTGTTGGTTGATTCGGTAGACACAAGACAACACTTTTTGCGCTTCAATTGTGGCGTCAAACTGAGTGGGTGGGTCTAAGCAAATATCGCAGTTACCACAGCCTGAGTCGGTATATTCGGCAAAATAGTTGAGGACGACTTGGCGGCGGCACGTTTGCGATTCTAGAAACCCCATCATTGCTTGAAATCGTTGCAGCTCAACTTTTACTCTTTGTTCGTTGTCGTTATCGTTGATGCGCTTTTTAATGCGCTCCGCATCTTTTTCGTCATATAGTAATAGTGCTTCTGCGGGCAGTCCGTCACGACCGCCTCGGCCGATTTCTTGATAGTAGGCTTCGAGCGTTCTCGGTGGCTCAAAGTGAATCACGTAACGAATATTGGGTTTATTAATGCCCAAGCCAAAAGCAACCGTTGCTACGACAACTTGTAGATTATCTTTGGTAAAGGCTTCTTGAACGCGATTGCGTTGACTGACCTCTAAACCGGCGTGGTAAGCATCGCAATTGATGCTGGCGTCGAGCAAGGTGTCACGCAGTTTCTCTGCTTGCCAGCGGCTGTTGCAATAAATAATACCGCTGTCGTCGCCGCGCTGCTGAATATAGCGAATCACTTGGCTTAGGCCCTGATATTTATCGGCTAAGGTAAAGCGAATATTTGGGCGATCAAAGCTGTCGATGTGAATATAGGGTTGTCTTAAATTCAGCTGCTGAAGAATATCTTGTCGGGTGGCAACGTCGGCGGTTGCCGTCAATGCCATCACTGGAATATGAGGGAAATACTGCTTTAAGCAGCCGAGCTGAGTGTAAGCTGGTCTAAAATCGTGGCCCCACTGCGAAATACAGTGCGCTTCGTCAATGGCGAATAAACTAATCGGTAAGTTGTGCAAGTCTTCAAGGAAGTAGCGACTTTTTAAGCGTTCCGGCGCAACGTAGAGCAGCTTTATTTGCCCTTGGCTAATTTGAGCAAAAATGCTTTGGATTTGCTCAGGGGTTTGACTGGAGTTAATAAATGCTGCGCTAATGCCTTGGCGATTTAACCCGTCGACTTGATCTTTCATCAAGGCAATCAGGGGTGAAATAACAATGGTTAAACCCGGCAATAGTGTTGCTGGTAATTGATAACACAGCGATTTGCCGGCGCCGGTTGGCATCAAGACTAAGCAGTCATGGCCTTGCAGTAGTTGCTCAATGACGGTTTGTTGGCCATCGCGAAACGACGAATAACCAAAATAGTGCTTTAATGCTTGGTGCAACTCAGTGGCGTCGGATGGTGTTTTAGTCAAGAGAAAAATATGTGTGCAGAATAAACTGCCGCTATTCTAACTTAGCTTGTGGTGATCACAAAGATTTGTTCGAAGGGATATCCACAATGCACCAGTGACTTGTGACAAAGCACTGGTGCTATTTGTGGCAACCCTACAAGGTGTAGTTGAGCTGGAATGAGATGACATGAACATAAGTGTGGTGTTGGCTTGACAAACTCGCTTGATTGAAACGCTGATTGTTCGCGTTAAACTCGAATTCATTTACATCCGCTTCTTTCATCCACATATAACCATAGGCCAAATCTAGGCTCCAATCTTGGTTCAGTGTGATGTTACTGCCTATTGTCCACCAAATGCGATCTTCGGTAGGAATTCTAGCTGTGCGATACTGGTTAGGAATTGGGCTGGGATCGTAAGCGATACCAGATTTAATTTTGATGCTATCTGACCATTGGTGGGTAACACCAATCGACCCGGCTAGCGTATCTCGCCAGTTTTCAGGGATATAACCAATAAAGCCAGGACTTGCTAGCTCGTTGGGTTGGTCGGTAACATCAGAGACTGGTCCTAAATCTTGCTCACTAATAATACTGATATCGGTAAATGCACTCCAATCCATCCATTGCAGCGAAGCTTGAATAGACCATTTGGCATTAAGTGCTTGATCAACACTAACGGTTAGATTTTGCGGCACTGGCAACTCTAAGGTTGCCGCTTCAGTTGTTAACGGGGTTGCGGCTAGCAGACCAGTGGTTAAGTCTATACTTGGCAGTTCAGGTGCGACTACCAATAAATTGTCTGCATTACCTGCGTTGGCGCCAATAATTGGCGTATTGGTTACTTCGAAGTCGCCTTGATGGTTAAAGTCGAGTTCTGAATTGTAGGTAACAGCTATGCTAGTGGTGCCATTAGGCTGCCATAAAAGGCCGAGGTTAGCACCCACTGCCCAGTCGTCAGCTTCATAGTTGTATTGAACATCACAAAATGCTGGGTTGTGTACGTCACCTAAACCGACAGGGGCAAATGCTGTGTTTATCGCATCGGCATTTTCACAAATACCACCGAGGTCTTTGAATGCACTTAGCCGACCCTCTGAAAATGAAATATTGATGCCAATGCCAAGCGATAGCTTAGGACTGATTTGATAAGCGAGTGTCGGCTGTAAGCTAATGACCGTTAGTTCGGTATCTTGGGAAAAGTTGCGACCGACGAAGTCTTGATCGTAGTTACCGGCAATGGCCGCTGGTGCATATAAACCAATACCCCAAGCCCAATCTTGATTGATTGGTGCAGCATAGTAGCCAAAAGGCACAACCTCGCCAATATCGAAATCACCATTTGCTGGTCCAGAAACCCCTTGACCAAGAACATTAGTTGCTTGTGTGTTACGATATTCAGATTTGCCGTGCAAATAAGCACTACCAAAACTAAACGTTGCTTCTGAGAGTTTTGTTAAGCCTGCTGGATTCGAAAAGACGATACTAGCATCTTCAACAACAGCGCCTCTACCTGCATAAGCATTGCCCATACCACTAGTACTTTGTTCATTAATTTTGTAACCCGCGGCATGTGTGGTTGACGTAATTAGCATTGCTATTGAAGCACTAATAAGAGTTTTGTTTTGCATAAGGCACCTCTATATTGGCGATATTGAAGCCATCGTTAGATTTGTTTGTTGCTCGCACCCTGTGAAATGGTGGCAAGACAGATAACATCTCTGAGAATTGAGTCTATGCTCTAATTTGGCGTATTCTGATGTTAATGATGGGAAGATTCAACCCTGAAATTTATGAGGGATTACTGTATTTAGTGAATTTGGTCTAGATAAAGCGTTAGAGAACGAGAACCTTGAGTCGGGTGTTTTATTAAAATGTATTCTATATCAAAAGGTTCCCTATTGCTTAAATTGGTACATAAATGCAATTTAAATAAATTGCTTATTCTATTTTTTTGGTGAATGTATAATATGGCTTTGTCAAAGTAATTGGCGGATTAGCCCGCCAACTTTTCTTCAAGCTCAGCAACTTTTGCTTCTAATTGCGCGAGCTTTTCTCGTGTTTTTATCAATACTTGAGTCTGAACATCAAATTCTTCACGAGTAACTACGTCAAGCTGAGATAATTTTTTTTGTAATACGACTTTGGTTTTGTCTTCGATATCGTGGGCGATAGTTTTTAAACCTGGAGGAATCGCTTCACTGACTTGCTTGGCGATGTCTTCAATTTTTTTAGCGTTGATCATCTCAAATACTCAATTATTAGTGTTGATTTCATTGTAAACAAATTTTATTGCTAACCCTAGAAAAGGCGAAAAATATTTATCATGGTTTTGTCTTTTCAGCGGCTTTGGAGCCATCGATTAGCGAGTCGTTAGCTCGATAATGAGTAGCTTTCGCTTTGGTAAATTAACTGGCCGTCAAGTATGGTTGCTTGTACTTGCAAACTTTCATTAACCAAAGCAAAACAAGCGCGCTTACCTACTTTTATACTGCCTAATTGGTCATTTAGGCCAAGAAATTCTGCTGGTCTTAAACTGGCACTGTGAACAGCGTCGAGGGCAGGGATACCTGCCATATCCACTAAATTTGCGACCGCTTTTTCTAATGTTAATGTACTGCCAGCTAGAGCCCCCGACTCGGTTCGAGCAATGCCATGATTGACTTCGATGTCGAGCATACCCAATTGATAACTGCCGTCACGCAGACCGCCAGCGACGATACAATCGCTAATCAAGCCCATTTTTTCAGGGCCTTTGAGGCGATAAATAAGCTGCAAGATTGCCGGATGTAAATGAACGCCATCGGCTATTACTTCAACGTATGCGTCTTGTTCTAACAATACTGCACCAGCACAGCCCGGATCGCGATGGTGTATGCCTTTCATCCCGTTAAACACATGAACGCCACCACAGGCACCTGCCGATAGGGCGTCACAGGTTTGTTGATAATTGGCCGATGTATGCCCGAGCATGGTGCGAATACCTTGGTCTTTTAGGTAGCTAATGATCTCGGCTGAATTGGCTAGTTCAGGTGCTAGTGCGACAACTTTTAAGGCGCCGTTGGCAGCATGTATAAGTTGATCTAAGGTTTCAATTTCTAGCGGTAAGAAGTAGTTATCATCGTGAGCACCCTTGTGATCTTGGGTGAAAAACAAGCCTTCGTTGTATGCGCCAAGTAGTTGGGCACCACTGGGTTGATGTTGATAGACATAACCTAAATTGGCAAACGCATCGAGTGTATTTTGCCAAGTGGAGGTTACGGTAGTACCCAAAAAGCCAACGACACCATGTTTAGCCAGTGATGTAGAAATGACTTCAAGTGCCTGTGGTGTTGCATCCATCACGTCACTGCCTTCGCGGCCGTGAATGTGTAAGTCGAGAAAGCCGGGTAACAGGCTAATATCACCGCTATCAACAATAGTAATGGCAAGCTTTGGTTGTTCTATAATGGCGCTAATTTGGCCGTGTTTTATCTCGACATAGTAATTTTCGCAAATCGCTCGTTCGGTATAGACCTTGGCAGCTTTTAGATAATAGTGATCAGGTAATTTTTGCAGCATGTTGTGCTCCTATTATTGCCGCTCCACGGACACCGCTAGAGTCACCAAATTTCGCCGTTATTACTTTGGGGAGTGTAACTTGGTTAAATAAGTGTTTGGCCATCGCTTCGGGTAATGAAGCGGCAATTTCTGGGATATTTGATAAGCCACCGCCAAGCACAATAACCTGGGGATCGTAATGCAGTACTAAGCTGGCAAAAGCGGCACCAGCAATATCGATGTAACAATCGAAAGTGGCCTGCGCGACGGGGTGTTTAGTCTTAAGTGCTTGCGCAAAACTAATAGTGTCTGCCTGCTCAGCACCAAAGTGTTGATAAAGCCTACTTAGGCCTGAAC
Source organism: Endozoicomonas sp. G2_1 (assembly GCF_017744155.1). Classification (GTDB taxonomy): domain Bacteria; phylum Pseudomonadota; class Gammaproteobacteria; order Enterobacterales; family Alteromonadaceae; genus JAGHQT01. Next base: position 201,218 of record NZ_JAGHQT010000003.1, read on the forward strand.
CTGCAAGGTATGACTCGTAACAGCCAACTAAGCCGCAGCCACATTGATGTAAAGGCAACTGATATTTAGCGTGCAAGTTTGCTGAAATACAGGTGTGGCCAAATTCACCACTGAGCCCTTGTGCACTTGGTACTATCTTTTGACCAATTGATAATGCACCACCTAAACCGGTGCCGACAATGACACCAAACACAACATCAGCTTTATCAGCGGCACCGCCGTTGGCCTCTGATAAGGTAAACAGGTTGCTGTCATTATCTATGGCGATAGGGCGATTTAATTTTTCGGTGAGATCGTTAATCAGTTGACGCCCGTTAAGGCAATCAATATTCGCCGATTGCGCTAGCCCCTCACTATTTAATGTACAAGCGATACCTGCGCCTACACTACCTTGGCTATCACAGTAGTCGTCTGCTTGGTTGACCAAATCACTAATGCTATTGATAAAGTCAACGTAATTATTCGTGGGCGTTGGCGCGCGTAAACACCCTAGGCACTCGAATTTTGAATTGAATATGGCGATTTCAATTTTAGTGCCGCCAATATCTAAGCCATAGTGAAATTGGTTGGTCATTGAGCTTGCTGCTATGTCAAAAGTAGCCACAGTATATCGGTAGTTGTGAGCGAGTGTTAATAATAATCGATGTTAGTGATTGAGTATTGCATTGTTTACGCATATTCACTTTTTATCACTTTACATTGTTCAAAATTTAATGATAATCACTAACGTTAAGTACGTTTGTCTAAGTTGAAGTGATGACGATGAAAGTAAAAAGCAGTAAAGGTTTTACTCTAATTGAATTGGTTGTAGTGATAGTAATTTTAGGGATTTTAGCCGCGACTGCACTACCTAGGTTTATTAATCTCAATCGCGACGCCGAGCAAGCGAGTTTTGACAGTTTTGTCGGTGCGTTTCGAACCGGTATTAATCTGTACCACGTCCGTTGGCAAACCCAAGGCCAACCAGATCAAGCTTTTGTTGGCTTTAACAGTACACCATCTCCTCAGGGTTTTCCTGTTGGTGGCTCTGACTTAACTCAAGTTGGTGAAGGTGACTGTCGTACTATTTGGCAAGACGTGTTAGCAGATGTTACTAGCCCAACTTTTATTCCTAGCGGCGGAGGCTGGAGTACTAGAGCTCAGCAAGTGGATTGGTCATCAAACGCATCACCGGTTGGTAGTCTTGGTGAAACCAGTGATATTTTCTGCCATTACGTTTATACCCGTGCGTTTAATAATGGCGCTTTTTCGGGGCTAGCAGATGAGCGTGTGCCAGCCATTCAGTACAATACGAGAACTGGCGAGGTCAACGCGATTACTTGGCCATTTAACCCTTAATTTCTTACAAAAATTAATTCAGCATAGTTTTACTCAAGTACGGCTGGCAGATGCTGTTGTAATTGTGGTTGGTGTCGATTAAAAACTCACTACCAACAAGACTGGTCATGCGTTCAACAGAAACTTGATGATTGTCTATGTGAAAAGTCTTGCGCTTATCGAGTTTGCTTTTGACAATGTCTGGGCAGAATCTTCGATAGAAGAAATGATCAAAATCGCCACTCTCTATTAGTTTAAGCAAGCCTTTTTCAATGCGTTTTGCCAGTTCAGGTCTGTTGGGTGAAATGTAAAAATAAGTCGCGAGTGGAATGTGTAACAGCAGGTTGTTGTCTACTTCTAAAACCGGGTATTTATCTTTAAATGCTGCAACTTCGTGGTAGGCCTCGTTGATACCGCGGCCGAATGTCACAAACCTTTTATTGGCAAGCATAGTAAACAAACCTTGGTAGTTGGAGCCAGTGATCACTTTCATACCGGCTTGTTCCATGGGTTTTCTTGTCGACCAATAACTGCCTGAGCCGGTGGCCAATTTTTGTAAATCGGCAAAATTGGTCACGCCGTTCATCAATATTCTATTGTCTTGGTGGATGATAAATAACCGATAGCCCTGTAAGCCCTTTCTAATCGGAATTGGTACTACCAAAAGCCTTTTATCCCAATCGGCTTTTGGCGCTTCGGCCATAACGTTAATTTTTTCACCCAAGGCGAGCTCATTCAAAGTGCGCTTGCGAGTCATAGCAATGTCGGAATGACGCACTTCTATTGGACCAAATTCAGCTTCAGTTGCCTTCACAATCAGTGACATTAATTCATAGGTGTATTGGTATCTGGGATCATTAGGACCGAGAGGTTTGTTAATGATTATGGCTTGATTGCCATAGCTGCTGGCACATGTCATTAAACCGATGGCAGTCAAAGAAAAAAAGAGGGTAATCTTTTCAATAGTATTAGTAAGCATATCGGTTAAAAGGTTGCCAGTTGTATCCTGCACTTACGCAAATTTAGTGACAAGTTGTCTAATTAGTTAGTGTTTAGATACTAGCGGATTATTAAGGCTAATTATATAGAAATTAAAGGAATTTATAATTATCTAAACTTTAATTAAGTATTTATATGATCAATAATATTAATGATAACAATTATCATTAATATTATATGGATGAACATGAAATACTCAAATATTACTTGTGCAGTTAAACTTGCATTAACAGGAGCCATTCTCACCTCTAACATCGCAATTGCTGATGATGAAAAAATAGAAACCATTACCGTTACCGGTCAAAAAATCGATAGAAGCTTACAAGAGACGCCTGCTAGTGTTGCGGTTGTCACTAATCAGCAAATTGAGCAACAAAACCTAATTGATATGTTCGATGTTTTGGAGCAAATGCCAAATGTTTCGGGTGATTTGGGTGGTGGTTTCACTATTCGCGGTATTGACGCCTTTAATGTCTCTGGCGGCGGTAATAGCTTTTTAACTAGCGTCTACGTTGATGGTGCTATTTTGCCACGGAGAATGATTGAGCAGGGCGGTTTCTCTGCTTGGGATGTTGAACAAGTTGAAGTGTTGCGCGGTCCGCAGTCTACTTTACAGGGCCGAAATGCGCTCGCAGGTGCAATCGTGATGCGCACGACAAGGCCGACTTATGAGTGGCAAGGTAAAGCCAGGCTTGCTGCTGGTGAGTACGGTCGTCGCGATGCCGCTGTTGCCGTTGGTGGCGAACTAGTCGACAACCAAGTCGCGTTTAGGTTTAGTGGTGAAAAGAACAGTTTTGACGGCTTTAACTACAATGTTACTCGCAATGAAGATTCGGACTTTAACGACAATGAAACCTATCGCTTAAAGTTTTTATATGAGCCGCAAGGCGTAGAAGATTTATCGTTTTTATTCAGCTATACCTACAACGAAAGTGAAATAGGTCCGCAGTGGACTCAATTTAGAGAAAATGTTGATTTATTTGAGAATCGTCGTGTCTTTTTTAATGATCCAATCATTGAGTTTACTAAAAATAACATCTACAACTTAGAAGTTGACTACGACATTGATGAATACTGGTCATTAGCATCGGTAACCACTCATATAAATGCTTACTATGGTTACGTTTGGGATAACGATACCGGACCTCAACCGCTGGCAACACAAGCAGATGATCGCAGTGACGATACCTTTAGCCAAGAACTGCGTTTTATTTATCAAGGTGATGATCTACAAGCAGTATTTGGCGCTTATTACACCGATTTAGACGTCAATGATGATTACGCAGGTACGTCACAAGTGAGCTTAAGTGATGCTGGCATACCGAGATTATTAGTTGGCAGTTTGGTGCAACAAGGCTTGCCAGTTGCGCAGGCTAATCAAGTGGCTAATCAAATTTTGACCTTATACCGCCAATTTGATCCTGCGTTGACAAATTTAACGCAAAGTTTGCAGCAATCAGTCGCTAGTGCCGCACTTTACGCAGATTTTACGTATCAACTCAATGATCATTGGAGAGTTTTTGGTGGTTTGCGTTATGACCGAGAAGAACAGGAAAATGCCACCAGTAATTCGGTTGAAATATTGAACCAGAATTTACTGCCAAACCCACAAACACTTGGTCTTGATCCATTGACCACTCAAATTGTTACTGGCTTAAACGGTGCTATTTTACAAAACGCGCGAAATGCTTCAGGCAACGAACCTCTGACTGATGAAACCTTTAGCGCTTGGTTGCCTAAATTAGGCGTTACTTACTTGTGGAATGACGATTTATCGGCACATTTTACCTATCAAAAAGGTTATCGCTCTGGTGGTGTTGGCTTTAACATCGCGCGAAGTGAAATTTTTACTTATGATCAAGAATACACTGACAACTATGAACTTTCATTGCGTTCAGTATGGCTTGATGGCACCTTGGTCGCTAATGCCAATGTGTTTTATCTCGACTGGACTGATCAGCAAGTTAATACTCAGCTTAGCTCTAATCGCTTTGACCGCGTAACTGAAAACGTTGGTAGCTCAAATCTCAAAGGTTTTGAAGTTGAAGTGTTTTATCACCTTAATGACCAATGGCGCTTAACAGCGGGTGTCGGTTTGGCAAAAAGCGAATTTGATCAGTTTATCGTCGCAGTGCCTGGCGAACCTATTATTGATTTGTCTGGTCGCACTTTTGGTGGCGCACCTGAATGGACAGCTAATTTTGCGTTAAACTACGACAGTGGCGAAGGTTTATTTGGCAACATCAATGCAAACTTTGCCAACAGTCATGACGCCAGCAATAACCCATATCGAAATGGCTTAACCGAAGGTGATGAAGGTTTTGATCCACAAAATGACGCGCGTATCTTAGTAAATGCTAGATTGGGCTACAACTGGGAAAATTGGGGCGTTTTTGCCTCTGTGACTAACTTATTTGATAAAGACTTTATTGACGCAGCTAATATCAATCGCGGCCGCGATCGCGGTGCGAATAGCGATAATCAGGGTTCACAAGTACTTGGTGAGCCAAGACAAGTTAGCTTGAATCTTACCTATAAATTTTAATTTTTAGCCTTAATTTCTGGTTAAATAAAAACCTCCTGAGTTGTACTTAGGAGGTTTTTTTTGTCTGTCTTTGAGGTTATTCGTCGTTGTTTGCACTCAATAACGACTCTGTTTTAGATATCTGTGACTTTGCTCATTATGCGGTTTGAGGACGACTGAATTCAGTTACTTCAATTGTTTGCTCTGGTTTTTTGACCGCAATACTCTTCGCAATACGCCATGCACAAAGCGCAAAAATGACCAGTATACTCTCGACGAGCAATACGTCGTATCGACCCTGACTAAGCAAGTTTAAAATGTTTCGGCTTGCTAATGACCAGTCGAGCACTGGCACCAATAGCATCACCGCGGCACTTGCCCTCAGTAGCAGTACGGATAAGGCTTGTTGTTTTTTACTGCTAAATGCCAACACAAGTGATAGCAGTAACGTGATAAACCAAATCAGTTCAATGGTAAAACTGCGCTCAGCAAAGGTTTCTGGTAGTAACCGGGCACTGGCAAAACCAAGTGCTGTCGCTAACATTGCTCCCAAAAAAATACCTGTGGTCATTGCTCTAACAAGGTGTAATCCCGCTTTACTTTGACGCTTGTTTTTCGCTCGTTTTGCTAACCACATTAAGTTACCGGTTAAAATGATGTAGCAGGTACCAATCGCTAAAACGAAAAAGACGAGTTTCAAACCGTAACCTGCGAAGCTGCCAAAGTGCAAATTAGCGATAACATCTAAGCCACCGCGAACGTCGTTATCGTAGTTGTCGAGAGTTTTGTAGAGTACTTCACCGTCTTTAACCGATACTTTTAACTCTTTCCGAACAGAAAATTGAGTCGGATCTTTGGCTCGAAAGGTCATTGTTGCAGCTTGATCGCCGAAGTTATCAAAACTGACAAATTGAATCTCAACAGGCGCGAGCTCTTGGTGCGCTTTGACCAATAGTGAATCCAAATTACTCATTGGCATTGGTTGGTTGAGCTCTTGTTTAGGTTCAATGACAAAACCTGCGTCTTTTAGCAAGGCGTTTTGGTCGCCCTGATACAACACTACTGCATAAGCGATTTGATAAACAATCACCATATTAAATACTAAGCCGGTGAAAGCGTACATAATGTGAAATGGTAAGCCCATTACTCCAATGAGGTTGTGACCATCGAGCCATTTATCTTTTTTGCCATCTTTTCGATATTTGAAAAAGTTGCTCGCTATTTTGCGCCAATGAATGACGATACCGCTCATAATCGCAATGAAGAAAAACAGCGTAATAGTACCGACGATATACAAGCCATAGCCTGGTATTTTTAAATTGACATGAAGTTCATATAAAAAGTCACCAAAGGTAAAACGACTGCCATCAGCAAGCACTTCTCCGGTTTCACTTGAAACAATCACATTGTAGTCAATTTCATTGCCGTGCTCGTCTTCTTCAGCAAAGTAAACTTCGTAGTGTGGGGCACTTGGCTTAGGCATGCGAATGAAAATTGGATGATGCTGATCTATTTGATAATTACTATCTATAGTGGCAACGACTTTGTCTAAACTGACTAAGGTTCCTGGCATTGCCTGTGGGTAAACGGTATCGCGTTCCCAGGCAATAATATTGTCTCGATATAAGCTAAATGCTCCACCGAGAAAAACAATAAATAATACGGTTGATATCACTAAACCAACCCAAGCGTGCGCATTGGTAAGCGCTGATAAAGATTCTCTTTTCACGGTTTAGCTACCTAACGTAAAGTAAAATGATATTAAGAACAACAGAGGGCACAAGAACCTTGGTTAGCCTTAACCAAGCTTGTTTATTTGAAGTACTGCTATAGCACCAAACTTGAATACCAGCCCAAATAGGAAAAGAAATGATTAAGCCAATTAACAGCAAAGTATCAACTTTTAAGGGCAAGATCAGATTGATGTTAAGTGCTATCGACGCCGAAATAACCAACCCCAAAAAGAACCCTAATAAGGTTTTGTGTAGCATATTACTGAACCTCCATTAGTGTTAACAATAAGCACATTAATGTAACGACTGCTGTTAACCAAAGTGTGTAGCGTTTGTGGTAAGCGCTGACAATGGTTTGCAATGGCAGAAAGGTAAAAACAGCTATTGAGCATGCAATCACTGCACTTGTGGTAGGGAAATTAGTATTGGTTAGGGCAATACTGAAGGTAAAAAATACTATCGATAAGCTGTAGCTGTATAGTGTTGGTAGCCTTTTCGACCATAGTTGTTGACGTTCACTGCCACTGTATAGTGTCAGGCAAGCAAACCATGCTGAAATTAATCCTATGAACATTGTTAATTATAAAAGTGATAATGATTTCTATTTATATTAATTTATTGTTCTAAGATTAATCAAGCCTGTTTACCTTTTTATCATAAAACAGTTAACCGATTTGGAGATAAAAAGCAGCGAAATAACGGCTAGTTGACGCTAAAACTTTATTTCTTCGCCCTCATTGAGAATGTACAAAGGTCTTTGAGTTGTATGTTGACGGTGCATTTTTAACAAACGCAACAAGGCTGAGTGGCTGCTGTGATCGCCCATTTTCCAACTGGCATTACCGTAGCCCCAAGGCACAATAACTTTGCAGTTTAGATCGTCGGCGGCAACAAGAGCATCTTCTGGTGTCATGTGAACATAACGATACCAACGGCCATTGTCTGGATGATAGTATGAAGCTATCGGTAATAAACAAACGTCGATATCGCCATAGCGTTGTTGAATGTCTTTAAAGTGCTTTGAGTAGCCAGTATCTCCAGCGAAAAACAAGCGTTTGCCATTTTGTTCTAGTAACCAGCCGCCCCATAAGCTGGCATCGTTATCTTCGTATATAAATGGCACTAAAATTCGATTACTAAAATGATGAGCAGGAACAAAACTAACTTTTAGTTCGTTTAGTTTAGTGTCGCTAAACCAGGCCATTTCTTTTATCTTGTAACCATCTTGTTCGAAATGGTCGGCAAAACCAAGCGGCGTGTAATAGTTAATACTATTCCCTAAATCATTAATATCGGCTTTATTGAAATGATCGTAGTGAATGTGTGAATACATTACGGCATCTATTTGTTCAAGTGCATTTTCACTCAGCCAGGCGCCGGGCTTACGGTTAAAGCCAACAGCAAGACGAAACGCCCAATTGACCGGCCAATCAAATTGTTTGCTGACAGGGTCGAATAATACGCCGGTGCCATCTGCGCTAGTAATGTGAAAACCCGCGTGGCCGAGCCAACGGACTGTGAAGCCAGCGTTGAGGTTAGGATTGGTTTGCTGACCAACAAACTGACAGTTTTCGCCGTGAGTTTGGCATTCAATTACACTGCTTGTTGGGTAACAGTCTTCTTGGCAGGTAATAGGGTATTGCTTTTCACTCGGGTGCAAATTGTCAAAGCGGACTCGGTCAGGCGAATTTTTCTGGTATACGATGACCGACTGGCTCGATTCGATGCGTTCAACCTGATTGGTATTGCTGCAACTAAATAATAACGTTGCTAACAGAAAAACACTGGCCGACTTCATTAAGATTCTCTAACAAGGTTTCTAAATTGTTAATATTAAAGCAGTGTATATGTTGACGCTATGTCTTGATTGTTGCAAAAGGTTAATTTAATCGAAAGAAGCAATAGCACTAGTAAAATCACAAGGTGATTACACAGTGCAGTATCGACAAAAAAGAAATAAAATTGAGGAAGTAAGATGGGGTGGCTGATGGAGTTTGAACCCACGCCAATCAAAATTAGCAGAATCACAAGGTGATTACGCAGTCGTGGCAGATGTACTTAGTGGAAATAGAATAAAAGAATCAATAAAATGGGGTAGCTGATGAAGTTTTAACTCACGCCAACCAAAATTAGCAGAATCACAAGGTGGTTACGCAGTCGTGGCAGATGTGCTTAATGGAAATAGAATAAAGGAATAAATAAAATGGGGTGGCTGATGGGACTTGAACCCACGACAACCGGAATCACAATCCGGGGCTCTACCAACTGAGCTACAGCCACCACTGAGGTCTGTACTGTTTATGAGCTTGTCGTAAACAGTGCGCGAATTCTATAGATTTAGCCTTTTTTTGGCAAGCGTATTTTGTTAATTTTGCTAAAATTATTGCATTAACATCATTAGTCCATTCTTTTTATGTCATTAGAGCACTTATCTCAACAATTGCTAGATAACAAGGGTCAGCCCTCCACTGAGAAGAAGTTGCCACCGGTAGAATTGTGGAGCCCAGAGTTTTGTGGCGATATTGATCTACAAATTAAAGCTGATGGCACCTGGTTTTATGGTGGCTCGTCATTTAAGCGAATGTCATTAGTTAAACTTTTTGCCTCTGTATTAAAGTTAGAAGAAGCCAATGGCAAACAGAAGTACTTTTTAGTGACACCTGTTGAAAAAGTCGGTATCGAAGTAGAAGACGTGCCATTTGTATTAACGCAATGGCAACAAAGTGCCGACGGTTTAATTGAGTGCAAAACTAATTTAGACGATGAGCTCGTGTTGAATGAGCAACACAAGTTATTGCTTACTGAAGACGATCAGCTTTATGTCACAGTGCGAAGAAATTTGCTGGCGCGAGTTCATCGCAACGTATATTACCAATGGCTTGAAACTGCCCAAGATGAAGCGACAGAGACCGGTAATGAATTAGCCCTTTATAGTGGCGAATACCGTTTTGTGATCGGTCGCTATTAGTTAAAGCAACCACTTAAGAGAATGATTGCTTAACTAATCAGGTGTTAGATAACGCGAGAAAAACGTTGTTGGTTAATGTGTTGCTTCATGTAGGCATCGAAGCTCATACAAATAATGCGAATTAATAAGCGCGCTTTTTGTTTTACTTCGATGTGATCTTTGGTGTTAATCACTAAACCATCGTCAATAAATGTCTCGAGCAAAGGCAAATCAGCGGCGAAGTACTGATCAAAATCGATATTGAACATTTGATTAATTGCGTTTTTATCGAGAAATAAGTTACACATTAATGACTTAATCACCTCTCCGCGAATTAGGTCATCGTGGTTGAGCATCAAACCTTTTTCTAGGGCATGATCTTGTTGTTCAATGGCTTGATAGTAACCCTTGAGCTCTTTGATATTTTGGCTGTAACTATTGCCAATAGCACTAATCGCCGACACACCAAAACCTAATAAATCGCAATGCCCCTGGGTGGTATAGCCCTGAAAGTTACGATGCAATTTACCTTGCTGCTGCGCTTTGGCGAGTTCATCGTTAGGCTTGGCGAAGTGGTCCATACCAATAAATTCGTAGCCATAATCACAAAGCGTTTCCACTGCAAGTTTCATTAAATTGAACTTTTCTTGTGTATTTGGCAACCATTCGTCTTTCAGTTTGCGCTGGGCGGCGAAGCGTTGTGGTAAGTGCGCATAACTAAACAGCGAAATGCGATCAACATCCATTAATTTGATATCAGCTAAGGTTTTACCAAAGGTTTGTTCAGTTTGATGGGGCAAACCGTAGATCAAATCTACATTGACTGAATTAAAGCCAACGGCGCGTGCTTGTTTAATGAAATCAGCGATAAATTGGGTATCTTGTCTACGGTTTATCGCGTCTTGCACTTTTTCATCGGTATCTTGCACGCCGATACTCAGGCGATTAAAGCCTTGTTTAGCTAAATGGTCTGCCAAATCCAGTTCGATTTCTCTCGGGTCGACTTCAATACTCATTTCCATGTTGTCGGCACAAGTAAAGTTGTCGGTCAGTAAATTCACCAATTGGCTAATTTGTGCTTTGGTCAAAAAGCTCGGCGTACCGCCACCCCAGTGTATTTGCGATACGGTATAGTCTTTAAAAAGCGGCGCTCGTTGTCTAATTTCACGAGCGAGGAATTCGAGATAGATATCAGCCTTGTCGCGGTGGCGAGTGACAACTTTATTACAGCCGCAGTAATAGCAAAGGCTGTGGCAAAACGGAATATGAACGTAGAGCGATAATTCTCTGTTAGCTGAATTGGCAACCGCTTGAGCAAACTGAACCTGGTTAAATTGATCGTTGAACTCTAGTGCCGTCGGGTACGAGGTGTAGCGCGGTCCGCTAGTGTTGTACTTTTGTAGGAGTGTTTGATCAAAAAATTGGCTGGCTTGCATAGTTGTATTACCCGATAAGACATGATGAAATTTTATCAAACTGGTCTTATCGGGTTTTGATCAAGCGCAAGCTTTTGACACTTTTGGACGTCAGATTTGGTTTTGGGCTTTGCAGGCATTCAGGCCCTGGGAAAGGTGAGCTTAGCTAGGCTCACTCAATGCCGATAAACGCTCTTGGCTGTATTGTGCTAATAAAATTAAATCAGCATCAATTTTATCACTTAACTCTGATTCAGCTTTCATGCGCACTAGATCTTGCTTCATGCGCTCTTTTTTCTTGAGTGCTTTGCGGGCATCGAGAATATCGAGTGCTTGGATGCGGCTATATAACTCAAAAACAGCAGGGAACTGGCTCGACAAATCGCTACTGAGCTTGAGTGACTCAAGCAAAACACTCAAGCGCCAACAGCCTTCACTCAAGTCGCACTGCTGCTCTTGCATCGCTTTGACGATAATAGTGACACTCTTGAGTACTTTGCTATCGTGTTTCTTGAGTGCTTGTTGTTTATCACGTTCAGCTTCTGCTTGAGCGCGTTGCTGCTGTTTGACTTGAGAAAGCAAGCGGCCAGCATAAATGCTTAAGCCAATAATGATTGCAACACCGACTAAGCTGAGATAAAACCACGGAGATGACAACATTGTATTAGACTCGTTTATTCAGTTTCAGAAAAGTCGTAGTCATCACTGTTGAACTTCTGCCAGAGCTCTTCTTCAGAGAGTGAATCATCATCATTGTCTTGCGTGCTTTCCAGGGCTTCGTCGTTATCTTGATCGGCGCCGAGTTGTTCGCTAATGCGCTGGTATTCATCCATTTGTTGATTGTAGTAATCAACATCGGTTTGACTCAATTCTTGGCCGTTTTCTTGTTGTTCAGTGATCGACCACAAGCGCTCATCATTTTCGATAGCTGCCAGCTGTTCGGCCAAACTCATAGGCTCAGGCGCTTTTTTAATGGCGGCAATAGCACTATGGTTGTTAGAAGACTTTGGTGCTTTCGGCGTTTCTTTGATTAGTACAATTGGTGTTTTACTACCAATACGAGGATCTTTTGCCGTTTTATTTGTCGGTTGCTTCTGCTTTTTAACCGCGACTTGCTGCTTGTTGCCACTTTTTAAGCCAGTTTTTTTCTTAGGCTTTTTGTCTTTACTCGAAAATAAAGCATCTTTTGGCGTGCTAATAATAGTAGCCTTTGGCTTTCTAGATTTCTTTTGGCGAGTCATATTTTTTGCTATTACGAAGATTATACCGCTATTTTACGGCAATTATGGTCAGATAGAAATGAAAAAAGCGATGACAATGTCATCGCTTTCGGAGAGTTGGTTCCAATACTGAGTTATCCTAACCTTATTATTTTTCCCTTATATTTGACGTTTTCCGTCTTATTATTATTGGCTTCCGTTATTATTCTTATATATTTCTTGTTATCGATCTTCCTGATACTTTTTGTGCTATCCGTATATTGTCTGTCACCTAGACTGCATTAATCGTCCTGTTCAAAATACAACCATCCGTATTACAAAAATTTCATCAGTTACAACTTTGATATTTTGCTATCCGTGCACCTTGTCCGTTTTTGCGCTGTTTTCATAACAGTTGGCTATACTCTACTCAAATTAATTTATACATCAAGCGTTAAATGACATTTTTTTTAACATTTTTTTACCATTTTCGCTAAGTTTATGATTTTTAGAGAAACTTAGTGGTTAAAAAAGTAGCGTGCCGACAGCTGAAGTTGGCGTTCTGTGGTGTCAACAGGTAGGTCGATGTAACTTCTACTCGGTCGCCAGCTGTCAATCCAGTTGTATTCTGTGCTCAAAAACCAACCTTTTGACAGTCGATATTGATAACTGAAGGTTGCAGCTTTACCGTATTCGTCATTATTGTCTAGCTCGGTTGAGTCTCTATCATCAACAGAAAACTCTTCTAAACGCACGCTAAAGCGATGCTTTTTTTGCCAGCGTTTACTGAGCATGACATAGCCACTGCCATAACCAGCATTGACAATGTCTTGCCTTTGCAAGTTTTGCATCAGCGTATCACCGTGTAAATACTGCCACGTTAGCTCTAGGTCATGGTCAAATCGCCAGCGACCACCTAAGTGGTAAAAGCGCGTTTTCCAGCCGTAGTTGCCTTGTTCAATCAAAAATGGTTTTGCTTGATTGTCGTAGTAACCAAATGAAAAACTGCCTTTGCGGCGCTTTTTCCATTCACCACTGACGTGAAAACCGGGATTGCCATCAACATCTCGAAATGGATCCGATTCACTTGCTTGGTCTACCAACTCTGGCGATAACCTCGGTGGAAATGGTCGTGATTCGTGATAAAGCGTTTGTCTAACACTTTGTGTCCAGCCATGCCAAGCGAGCAAAGCACCTGTTGGATCGTTATTCTTAAAAACTGTCGCAGTTAGTGATAAATCATAACTTTTACCAGCAAATTTACCGAGTTTCGTTAACTTTCCTTCAAGGCCTGCAACTCTAACTTCCTCGCCAATCCAAGTATTTAACGTTGAACCAGTCAAGGTGTCTTTACTGGCCCAGCCAGTAGCAACGTGCTCTAGTGAAATTGCAGGATAAAAAACACCAATGCGACTACTTAAGCGATAGCCCCCTTCTGATGGCAATCCTTGATACTTAAAAAATGCTTCGGTTAGGCCAATGGCATCGTCTTCACCGTCTAAATAGCCATTGGCAACTACCCGAGCCGACCAGTGATCATTTATACCGATGTTAGCTTCAAGGCCTGCGTGTGCAATTGACAAGCGAGTGCCATCTGAGTAGCGGAATTTACCTAAACCACCTTTAATGTAGCTGTCGCTAGAGGAAGTTGATGTCAGTCGAAAATCGATAATGCCTTTGGTTTCAATACTCAGGGATTGCGCAATAATTGAATTAGAGGTGAGGGCGGATAAAAATGTAAGTAATGCAAGTTTCTTCATTAGGCCAGTTGTGGATAGTATTGCGTTAATTGCTCGGCAGAGTCAGCCAGCCAAGTGCTGAGTTCATCTGCTGGCACAGGCCGACTAATAAAGAAGCCCTGCGCCAACGTGCAATGATGTTCTGCTAGCCATTTTAAACTAAATTCGTCTTCAACGCCTTCGGCAACTATGGTTAGTCCCATGTTTCGGGCTAGCTCAATAGTTGATTTTACTATAATTTGATCGTCTTGGTCATTGGCTAATTTCATGACAAATGACTTATCGATCTTAAGCTCATGAACTGGCAAGTGTTTTAATTGCGCTAAAGATGAATAACCTGTGCCATAATCATCAATAGAGAGATGAATCCCGTGCTCTTTAAATCGAGATAACAGGGCAATGGCTGCTTCTGGGTCATCAACGACGGCACTTTCTGTTACTTCAAGGGTAAAACAACTTGGGTCTAAATTGTGCTCGGTAAAACAGTCGCAAACAAGTGGGTAAAATTCTGGGTCTTTTAAATTTTCAGCTGAAATATTAATCGCCATATTGAGCATGATACCTTGCTCACGCCATGCTAGGTGTTGTCTTACTGCTTCGTGGAAAACCCAACGAGTTAATGCGTTTATTTGACCGGTTTGTTCAGCTAGATGGATAAATTTATCCGGTGGCACCATACCCAGAGTTGGGTGGAACCAACGTACTAATGCTTCAACATGGGTGACTTTTTGCAACTGTAAATTCATTTTTGGCTGATAAAATAATGTCAGTTGGTTGTCACTGATCGCTGTTTTTAAGTCGTTGATCAAGCTCAAACGCTCTACCGTGTTGCTATCTTGGCTTGGATCGTAGATTTCAAAATCATGTCTTTTTTGACGACAGTGGTGCAATGCTGTGTCAGCTTTTTGCAGCAGCAATAAAGTATCTGCCTGATGCTCTGGATAAAAAGCAATACCAACTCTTACTTGCAACTGAAGGGCAATACCTTGATAAGTAAAGCTCTTGTGCAAACTGTCGTGAATAATATCCATAGTCGCATTGATATTATCAGCGGTTGTACTCTGACAAATAATAGCGAATTCGTCAGCGCCTAAATGGGCGACTAAATTCAATGCTTTAATTTGATTAAGGCGTTTGCCAACTTCGATAATGACCTTGTCACCGGCATCGTGCCCCAAGGTGTCGTTAACATCTTTTAGTCGGCATATATTAAGGTGCATTAAGCAGAAACTTTCGTGCTGTTTGCCCAGCTGACTCAAGGTTAACTTGAGCATATTGCGGTTTGGCAAGTCAGTTAATTGGTCGTGGTAAGCGCGGTGGGAAATAGTATTCTCACGTGCCAATATCGCCTGTTGCATCACATTAAACTCGTTAGCAAGCTGGCCGAGTTCACTTTTGTCAGCAATTTTCACGGTTTGATTGTAATCACCCGCAGCGAGTTTTTTCGCTTGTTCAACCAATGCTTTAACCGGCTTGGTGATGCCTGCCGCAATCAAATAAGCACCGGTTAGCGACAGCATCAAAGTCATGGCTGTTAATAAAAGTAGCTGTACCCAACGATTTTGCAGTAGGGCGACAAAATCGTCACGGGCACCGTGCATCAGGACGAGGTAGTCCGCAGAACCAACAGAAGCAAATTTATAAGCACGAGCGATCACTTCTTCTGATTGTTGGTTAGTGATAATGCGCTCAGATAATTCCAAGTCAACGTCAGTCTGGCTTGAACCTAAGCTGCGCAGCTGGCCATTTTCATTGGCAACAAAGTCGATAATTAAATCGGTCGTTTTACTGAGATTACTTGCTAGTTCTGAGTCTACTCTGAAACCAAAACCAACCCAACCTATAGTGGCAGGGCCTGTTTTAATCGCTGAGAAACTAATTTTATAAATATTACCGTCTAACTGATAAAAGCGACCCGTTTCGCCATCAATTAAAGCACTTAAGTCGCCAAAGGCTTTTTGATGCTCGCTACCTCTACGGATCCTGGTTTTACCATTGTCGTCTTTGTCGGTAATAAGTTGTACTCGAATTAAGCCTGTTTGATCGACAATCATCGCTAGATTCGCAGCGATTCTATTGCGGTGGTTATTCAAAGCGACAGCTAAACTTCTGGCATCTTCATCAAAGTTGTTAATCAGGCCATAATCAAAAGCAACGGTTTCTGCAAAGCCATTGAGGTAAAAACTTCGCGAATCGAATTCAGTCTGGAACAGGGTTTCAGCGTTATTGAGGCGGTTGGTAATAGTGAGTTGTTCATCAGCTTTATTCGATGAATACATGGTCCAAAAGGCCACCCCTTGCACCAGGATGAGCAATAAGACAAAGAACAGAAATATTTTATTCTGTAAGCTTTTCATAGTGCAGGCCGATTACTCGTAATCTGATAAAAAGTCGAAATCGTCATCACTGACTTGCTCCGGGATCGGTGCTAATTTGCCGTTTAATTTTACTGCAATGGTTTTGCCTGCTGCTAGTTCGACGATTTGTTCTTGTTGATTATCAGGCGTTTGTAGCTGAGGGTGCCATACCGTTAATTTGAACTTACCCGATAGTTCTTGCTCAAAGCGAGCAGCACCTTTTTTATTGGTTTTGTTGTATAACGGCGTATCGACCAGTAGTAAATAACCTCCCATCCAGTCGTGGATATTACAGCCCATCGGAACAACGCCAGATTGACTAAAGTCATTCTTATTAATTGTTTGTCCTGCCTTTATTTTGAACGAAAACTTGTTGTCGCCAACAGCAGAATAGATGTGGTGGGTGATATCATCGTCATTTTGAAAACTCACTGCTTGTCCCTTTTGACCAACAGTGAGATAGGGGGTGAAGGCGAGATCTTTTTGTCCAACCTCAATAGTTTCTGGATTATTGGCGTAGGTTTGTCCTTCAAGCGGTGTAAGGTAAACAATGATGTCGGAAACTGCTTTGTTTCTAGCATCCGATACTTGAACTTCTGTCGCTGCTTGAGCAGTGAGCGCCGGTAGCAAAAATAGCGCATAGCGTAAGAATTTCAATTGCTTATCTCCGTGTTGTTTGGTTCTTGCCAATTATTGTTAGTATACGGACGTAATTAACAGACCATAAGGCCAGATAAAAAATTACAACAAAAACAGTTTTTAATAAAGAACTTAAAGGCCAGATATAACTGTACTGTAACCATATGAAAATTTGCAAGATATAGATCAATTTTCTCACGGATAAAATATTATTTTATCGTCTATAGCTTCAATGATTTAGATGGCGAGCAGTAACATAAAGTACGTTTATATTAAACGGTCTGCAATTTTATGCTACTGCAATAAGATTGACGGAGAATTTAGCGGGACGAATACACTTGATTCTTTTGCTGTTCACTATTCCATTTCGTGAAGCCAAGCGGCGTGACGAGGTGCTTTTTTAGTTTTTGACCACTCTTCTATCATCATTGGTGCGACCCGTTTGAGCTCTTGATATTGTTGTTCAGTACCTGTGTTGGCGGCAAGCTCGAGTCGGTGGCCATTTGGATCGAAAAAATAAATCGATTTAAAGACGCCGTGATTAACAGGACCCAGCACTTCAACCCCTTTGCTTTCTAGTGATGCTTTGGCGTCGACTAAGGCATCAAAATTCTCGACTTCAAGGGCGATGTGTTGCACCCAAACCGGAGTGTTTTGGTCACGCCCCATGGTTGGTGAGTTTGGAATTTCAAAAAACGCCAATACGTTGCCCATGCCAGCATCAAGAAAAATATGCATGTAGGGATCTGGCTCTTTTGTCGATGGTACTTCGTTTTCTGCAATGGCAACGGTGAGTTCCATATTGAGTTTATCGCGATACCAGTCGACGGTTTCTTTGGCATCGATGCAACGATAGGCAACGTGATGAAAGCGTTTAATATTAATCATAGAATACAACCACTAGTAAATAGAGTTTTGTTTTAGCACAAAACGAAAATCTGAGGCTATTTTTAGTGCATATTTGATATTGGGCTAGCGTCAGCAATTAACTACAGCTGTAAATAAATAGCTACAGTTAACGCTGACAATGGCGAGTGACGGCTAATGAAAGTCTTTAGCCGATAATTTGCTGCCAGTTTTTAGCTAATGTCTGATCGGTTACTTTGAGTGCGACACCGGCGAGTGGTGAATCGGTAATGATCAGTTGTTCGCTGAGTAGCTGATCATCTCTAAAGTAGTGACAATTAACCGTGCTGCCCTGCGGCAAGTAATTAACCAAGTTTTGCAAAGATTTATCACTTACTTTCATGTTTGCAAGGGCAATAATAATATCATTAACCGCAATGCCAGCTCGCTCGGCTGGTGAATCAGCTAAGACTTGTGTCACTTTTAGGCCTGCTGGCACAGTTTGATAATGAACACCTAGATAAGCTTGATATGCTTGGCTATCTGTCGTTTCTATGCTGTTGAGTTGTTTATACTTAACGGCATTGAAGTTAACGCCAAACGCTTGCAACAATTCAGTTAAACTTAAACGCTCTGCTTGTTCTAAGCAGGCGATAAAGTCGTTACTAATATCCTCTTGGCAGAGGATGTTGGCAATATTGATAAAATCATCTTGGCAGGTGCCTCTAGCAGGCCGGCCAAAGTGGATCCACAGCTCTCTCATTAGCGTGTCTAAACTGTATTGCTGATTTGATTTTTGTCTTATCGTTAAATCAAGCCAGAGTGCAATCAGTGAGCCTTTGGTGTAATAACTAACGATATTATTGACGGCATCAGGACCTTGCTGGTAGAACTTGGTCCAAGCGTTAAAACTCGATGCTTTGACACTTTGTTTAAGCTCACCTTGACCGCGATAAACGCGAGTTGCGGTTTTACTTAGCAACTTTAGATAGTCATCAAAACTGACGATACCTGCGCGGTACAATGAAAAATCGTCGTAATAAGAAGTAATCCCTTCGTACGCCCATAGTTGCTCGGTATAGCTTTCGGTTTGTAACTGATAGGGGACGAATTCTTCAGGTTTTATCCGGCAAACGTTCCAAGCGTGAAAGTACTCATGTGAACACAAACTCAAAAAGGTTTTGTAGCTTTCGGTCAGTTCTTCTACTTTATTTGGGTTGGGCAAGTCAAAACGGCTGGCTTGTAAAATCGTTGAGTTTTTGTGCTCAAGACCGCCAAAACCGCTGGCCTGCAAATGCGTGATAAACCAGTATTCGTCAAATGGTGCCTCGCCGAACAAATTAATGTGGTGTTGGCAAAGCTTAGTTAAATCTTGCGCGATGCGCTGGGTGTCGCCGTAATGCTGGCTGGTGAACACTAAATGATGAATCACCCCTTCAACGGTAAATTCAGTAACGTCAAAATCACCTATTGCCACTGGGCAATCAATAAGCTGGTCGTAGCTTTCAGCGCAGTAGTCACCAAACTGGAACTTTTCTGTACCTTTATTGCGCGGCATACCAGTGGCGACTCGCCAATCTTGCTTGTTATCGACAGGAATTATGGTCAACAGGCACGGTTGGTCGGCAAGCTCTTTAACCGCTAAAAAGGTTGAACTGCCATTAAAAAAGCCCCGTTCACTATCTAAATAGGCTGTTCTCACCGATAAGTCGAACGCAAAGACATGATAACTGACCGACACTTGCTGATCGGTAGCGGTTAATTGCCAGTTTTGCTTATCAAGCTGGCTGATTTCTAGGCTATCACCGTTACTATTGTGCGCGCTTAAACCAATAATATTTTTGGCGAAGTCACGAATCATGTAACTGCCCGGTAACCAAGCAGGTAACTGTAACTGATACGATTTTCCCGGCTCGGCGGCAAAGTTTAATTGAACGTGAAATTGATGATTGTTGGGATTTGGAGCTGATATTTGGTAGTGAATTGCCGACATCTTTTTAACTAGTTTCGCGAAGTAATACGTTTGGCTTCACTCTAGCAGATGTCGGCAGGTATTTCAGTGTTGATTATGCCAAGATAACGGTTTTATCGCCGTTTAAACAAATGCGCTGTTCAGCGTGTAATCGAACGGCATGGCTTAGTGCGGTTGCCTCCAAATCGTGACCTAAGTGAACCATTTGCTCAATAGTGTAAGTGTGATTAATTGGTTTTACCTCTTGTACGATTATCGGCCCTTCATCAAGATCGGCTGTAACGTAGTGAGCCGTTGCACCAATTACTTTTACCCCGCGAGCATGCGCTTGGTGGTAAGGTCGTGCGCCTTTGAAACTCGGTAAAAACGAGTGGTGAATATTAATGGCTCGACCTTGCAGCTTTTCACACATATCGTCTGACAGTATTTGCATATAGCGAGCTAGCACGAGTAAATCACCGTTGTAGTCGGCAAATAGTTTAAGCATATCAGCTTCTTGTTGCGGCTTATTGTCTTTGCCCATCGGCAAGTGATGGAACGGTACCCCGTGCCATTCACTTAACGCTTGGCAATCTCGGTGGTTTGAGACAACAGCAACAATATTGATAGGTAATACGCCAGCTTTCCACTTGGTTAATAACGAGACTAAACAGTGATCGTCCTTAGATACCGCAACAACAATGTTGGGCACGTCTTTTTTATTGCGCAACTGATAGCTAATTGACAAAGGTTTGGCGAGCTGGTCAATGGCATCGCTAAACTCTTCAATTGGTACAGTTAAGTCACGGTCATCAAAAACAATGCGCGAAAAGAAAGTATCGCTGTACGGGTCACTGTATTGACTGGTTTCGGTGATAAATGCGCCGTGCTCAAATAAGCTTTGTGTTACTTTTGCTAATACACCTGAGCTGTCAGGACATTGCCAGGTAAGTATGTATTGGTTGGTTTGGCTCATTGGGTCTCCGTGTAACTGTATTTACGAGCGATAAATTTACGAACAAAAAAGCAACAAGTCGCTTGTCGTTTCACTTGTGATGTGAAAATGTATCGGATAAAAATAAGTAAATAACCCATCTGATGCCAGTACTTATTTGTTATATAACCATTCGATTTGTTTCGATGGTCAACAAATATACCCAAGTATATTGAGGTGGCTTGAGTATAAAAATTCAATGAGAGGTGAACGTGGATAGCGAAGTATCAAACAAGTTAATTGTTGGTTTAGCGCAAATAGCGCCAGTGTGGTTCGACCGAGAAGCAACCTTAGATAAAGTCATTGATATGCTTTATCAAGCACAGCAAGACCATTGTCAGCTAATTGCTTTTGGTGAAGCACTGGTACCGGGCTATCCGTTCTGGCTCGAATTGACTCATGGTGCTCGTTTTAATGCACCGGACCAAAAGCGCATTCACAGTTATTATCTCGACCAAGCGGTAGTGATAGAGCGCGGCGATCTCGATGGCGTTTGCCAAGCGGCGGCCGATACCCAAGTCGCCCTTTATTTAGGTGTTATCGAGCGTGCGAGTGATCGCGGTGGTCACAGTTTATATTGTTCGATGGTTTATATTGACCAGCAGGGCAAGATCGGTTCAGTGCATCGCAAGCTAATGCCAACGTATGAAGAAAGATTGGCATGGTCGCCTGGTGATGGTCACGGTTTGCGGGTGCATAAGTTGGGCGCGTTTACCGTTGGCGGGTTAAATTGCTGGGAAAACTGGATGCCATTGCCACGAGCGGCACTTTACGGCATGGGTGAAGACTTACACGTTGCGATTTGGCCCGGTGGCGATCACAACACCCACGATATTACTCGATTTATCGCAAAAGAAGGGCGATCTTACGTGATGTCGGTGAGTGGTTTGATGCGTCGACAAGACTTTTCTCCTGATACGCCGCATTTAGATGATATCCTCAATGCCTTCAACAATGAATTTCTCGCTAATGGTGCTTCGTGTCTGGCGGGGCCAGATGGTGAATGGTTAATTGAACCTCAAGTCGGCCGAGAAGGTTTATACACAGCGGTTATTGATCATCAAAGAGTGCGAGAAGAGCGTCAGAACTTCGATCCAGCAGGGCATTATTCTCGACCAGACGTTACCCAACTGGTAGTCAACCGAGAGCGCCAAGCGACCATTAAGATCAAAGATTAGCGCAGACTAGGGCGTGTTGATCTTTCAGGATTGTTTTTGCAGCAGTCTGTTTGGTTTTTATACAAGGCGGAGCAGGTGTCGTGTAGTTGTTCTACACAAATCCTGCGACAACGCGGTAGAAAAGCCAAACAGGCGCTGCCCTGCGGGTTCATCTAAACGCTCCCTGCTTATTGTTGCCTACAGGAAGTAGGTACTGAGCGATAGCAGGATGCGGTAGCGGTGCTCGGTTTTTACATAGAACGACTATGCTACAAGCTGAGCGCCGCGATCAGAAAGCGTTTAGATAGAACAAAATTTAATCTCGAAAGATTAACACGCCCTGATATTACTGAAAGCTTTTATTCTGTGACAAGGTCTTTAGAGGGTTACGCATTAGAGAAATCGTAAAATAACAAACATTAAACAGGAAAAATTATGCGCAAAATTATTGTTTCATTGCTGGCGTTTGCTGGTTTAACCATCAGTTTTCTCAGCTATTCAGCACCGGCGAAGTCAATTGCTGAGTCTGCCGAACAGGTCGCGCCATTGCTCAATGGGCAAATGATACCCGATGTAGAAGTGACGACAATTGATGGCGGTAAGGAGTCATTACCTAAATTTTTAGATGGTCAAAAAACCGTCTTGTTTTTCTATCGCGGTGGCTGGTGTCCGTTTTGTAATACGCAAATGGGTCAGTTAAAAGCGATTGAAGGCCAATTAAAAGCGATGGGCTTTCAATTAGTGGGAGTTTCAACTGACGGCCCTGCTGATTTGAAGAAGAGCATTGAAAAAATGGATTTAGGCTATCAGTTAGTGTCGGACTTTGACTCTACACTCAGTCAGGCTTTTGGCATCGCGTTTTTTACCTCAGAGAAAACAACTAAGCGCTACTTAGCTGGCTTGAATTTAGCCAACCCATTGCAGAAAAATGCTGCTGGTCAAGACCGTTTAGTATTGCCTGCGCCAGCGGTTTACGTTATCGACAGCAAAGGTTTGGTTCAATTTAACTATGTTAACCCTAACTTTCGCGTCCGTTTAGATGAGCAAGTACTGCTAGCCGCTGCGAAAGCAGTAAAATAATCAGAGGCTTCTTAAGCTACTGATAGTTTTATTTCATAAGCCCTGCTTTGTTTAGCGACACCGCTGGGCTTTTTTATGCGCTTAATTTGCCGACTAATTCACAGCGTGATACTCTTTGAACAACTTGTATATACAAATTTAATCAGCTTCCCAAATCATTAACCATTTGGTTTTAAAAAAGCTGAAGCAACAGAGAGCGAATCATGACCTCGAGTTACCAACTTATTCCAGGCTCCGTACCATTGCTAATTAGCATGCCCCACAACGGCCAAGCGATTCCCGGTGATATTGCCGCAACCATGACCGACAAAGGGCGTGCAGTACCCGATACCGATTGGTACATGGATGAGCTTTATCAGTTTGCCCAAGAGCTCGGCGCGTATTTGTTAATTCCCAAATACAACCGTTATGTCATTGACTTAAACCGAGCACCTGACGGTGAAAACTTGTATCCGGGCGCCAATAGCACGGAACTTTGCCCAACCACGGCGTTTGATTTATCGCCGTTATATCTCGAAGGCATGCAGCCAGATTCAGCAGAAAATCAGCGTCGAATTGAGCAGTATTGGCAGCCATATCACAGCGCGCTTGAGCAAACCCTCGACGAGATTAAACAGCGCTTTTCTGGCGCAGTGTTATTGGAAGCGCACTCTATTTTGTCACATGTACCGCGCTTTTTTGACGGGCAACTGCCGGACTTTAACTTTGGTACCAGCAATGGTGCTAGCTGCAGTGATGAGCTGATTAATCGTGTTAACCAACTTGATTTTTCACCTTACTCAACGGTGACTAATGGCCGCTTTAAAGGTGGCTACATTACCCGTGCTTACGGCCAACCTGAGCAAAATATTCACGCGGTTCAACTAGAGTTATCGCAAGCAACTTATATGAGTGAAGCTGAACTCAGTTATAACCACGAGTTAGCGGCGCAGGTGCAAAAGAAGTTGAAGATGTTAGTGGAGTGTTTGATTGGCTATGGTCATAGTTTGGCTGATCAACCACACAATCCGCAAAGTGAACAGGAGCGCAATGATGAAACTGTTTAGTGCCCGCGTATTAACCGAACAAGGTTGGCAGCAAAACCAGCTACTGACTATTGAGCAAGGGGTTATTGTTAGTATTGAACCGGGTGTAGCCGCTTCGGCTGATCAAGCAGTTGGTACGGTTATTCCCGGCATGGTCAATTGTCATTCTCATGCTTTTCAGCGGGCATTTGCCGGTTTTAGTGAATACGCCAGTCAAGACCAAGACAGCTTTTGGAGCTGGCGTAAAATCATGTATCAGTTTCTCGCTAAATTAACCGCTGACGATGTAGAGCTGATTGCCGAGCAACTTTATATCGAGATGTTGAAAGCTGGTTACACCCGTGTTGCTGAGTTTCACTACCTGCACCACAACCTAAATGGTGAACACTATCGCCAACCTGATATGGCGAAGGCGATATTTAGCGCAGCTGCGACTGCGGGTATCGGCCTAACCATGTTACCGGTGCTCTACCGCTACAGTGGTTTTGGGCAACAGCCGCCAACTCAAGGTCAGCAGCGCTTTATTCACAGCCTTGAGCAGTTTAATCAATTGGTTTCCGATTGTTTTACCCTGACGCAGCAATATAACAATACTAACCTTGGTATTGCGCCACATTCGCTGCGAGCTGTTGATAAAACTTCGTTGCAAACCGCTGTTGAACACGTGCGCAGCCTTGACGATAAAGCGCCCATTCATATTCACATTGCCGAGCAACAAAAAGAAGTCGACGATTGTATCGCGCATTATGGTCAGCGCCCAGTTGAATGGTTATTGGCCAATGCTGAGATCGATCAGCATTGGTGTTTAATTCACGCCACCCATATCAACCCGCAAGAGCGTCGTGGTATTACCGCTTCAGGGGCTGTCGCAGGTATTTGTCCAACCACAGAAGCTAACTTAGGCGACGGCATTTTTCCAACCCAGGAATTTATCGCCGAAAACGGCTGCTTCGCGATTGGCTCTGATAGCCACATTTCGGTTAACCCCGTTGAGGAACTGCGTTGGTTGGAATATGCGCAGCGCTTAGTAAAACAGCAGCGTGCAGTATTAGCGACTGAGCAACAACCGTCGGTAGGTCGCTTTTTGTGGCAAGCTGCGGCATTGGGTGGTGCGCAAAGTTGTGCCGCCAATACCGGCGAAATTAAGGTTGGCAAACAGGCTGACTTGTTAGTGCTAGACGATGCTAAACTCAATTTGTTTGCCGCCAGCGACCAATATGCGCTCGATAGTTTGATCTTTGCTAGCCAAAACAATTTAGTAAAAGATGTTATGGTTAATGGTCAATGGGTTGTGGAAAACGGCCAACACATTAGTGAACAATTAACATCAGATGAATCAGATTTGGCTAGTAGTAACAGCACTGCTGAGCGCTTTGCAAAGTTGCTAGCGCGTTTGGCCAAAGATTAGTGCGTATTGATCTACTTTCACCATGTATAAGTCGGAGTATGAATGTCACAGCAAGTAAAAGCTGTTACCAAGAAACGCTATCAGCTCAAGCAATCCAACTCCGACAGCCAATTTTTTGATGTGAGCACTCACTTATCTAAAGACGTTTTGGTGTTAGAAGAACCATTGCAAATATGGCTTAATTATTACGACCCAAAGTGTGCTAATTACCTGCGCAAAAGCCTGACGATTACTATGCGTACACCCAACAATGACCGCGCATTGGTTTATGGTTTGTTACTTGCCGAAGGTGTGATTTCAGAAATCAGTCAGGTGCAATCGATAGTCATTGGCAGCGATCAAAACAACACTGATCAAGTTAATACTGATCAAGCGTCGGTTGAGGCCAATCAAATTGACGTTACCCTTAGTGCTGAGACAAAACTAGATTGGCGAAGTTTGGAACGACAATTGGCCAGTCATAGCAGTTGTGGCCTGTGTGGCAAAAGCGCGGTTCAAGCATTGGCGTTAAATCGAGAAACAGTGACTGAAAGTGAACCACTGAGTGTCAGTGCCAATGAGATTATTCAATTGCCGAATTTATTGCGCGCTCAGCAAGCACTGTTTCAGCAAACCGGCGCAGTCCACGGCGCTGGCTTTTACTGCAACGGCGAAATGAAAGATGTTCAAGAAGACGTTGGCCGGCATAACGCGGTTGATAAACTTATAGGTCAATTGGTGTTTAGTGGTGAAAATATCAGTGCTGGCGTTTTGGTGTTAAGTGGCCGAGTCAGTTTCGATTTAATGCAAAAAGCGGTTTTAGCGGGCATTGAAATAATTGTCGCAGTTGGTGCACCATCGAGTTTGGCGTTATTAGTGGCTCAGCAGTTTGATCTCACCTTGATTGGCTTTACTCGCACCGAGTGTTTTAATGTTTACCATGGCCATTGGCGAATCAGTGAGTGAGTTGCTTTTTTGCACAGCACAACATAATTAGGTTTAACGTTAGGTTTTGAGTGATGTCATATCGAAAGTATCAGGGTTCAGCCGGTGGCTGGGGGGCACTTGCCAGCACAGCTAAACATTTATTGAAAAGCGATAACATAGCGAAAAATATTAAAAATTTGCTTAAAACCAATCAAGATCACGGTTTTGATTGTCCCGGATGTGCTTGGGGAGAAAAAGACGAACCCGGCCGCTTTCGCTTTTGTGAAAACGGTGCCAAAGCCGTTAACTGGGAAGCCACTGGCCGCCGTATTGGCGCCGAGTTTTTCAGCCAATACTCAGTATCATGGCTCGATCAGCAAAGTGATTACTTTCTCGAATATCAAGGTCGATTATCTGAACCTCTGCGTTATGATCGTGCCAGCGACAAATATCTCGCCATTAGCTGGCCTGAGGCATTTGCCCTAATAGCAAAACACCTACAGCAACTTGAAAGCCCAAATCAAGCAGAGTTCTATACCTCAGGGCGTACCAGTAACGAAGCGGCCTTTTTATATCAATTACTGGTGCGTTTATACGGTACCAATAATTTTCCTGATTGTTCGAATATGTGCCACGAAGCCAGTGGCGTCGCGCTGAAACAATCGATTGGTGTTGGTAAAGGAACAGTGACATTAGACGATTTTGAGCACGCTGATGCCATTTTTGTCTTTGGTCAAAATCCCGGTACCAATCACCCGAGAATGCTCGATACCTTGAGTCAAGCATCGCGCCGTGGCGCAACGATTGTCAGTGTTAATCCATTAAAAGAACGAGGGCTAGAGCGCTTCACTAATCCGCAATCGGCCACTGAAATGATAACAGGTGGCGCGACCAACATTACCAAGCGTTATTTTACACCGAAGTTAGGCGGTGATATGGCCTTGGTGCGCGGTATGGTAAAAGTACTCAATGAACGTCATCAAAAAGTGTTGCCGGCCGGCAATCAAGTTTTTGATCTCGATTTTATTGACCAGCATACTCATGGCTTGCCAGATTATCTTAAGCAAGTCGAGCAAACATCGTGGCAGCACATCACTGATCAATCGGGCTTGTCAAAGGCCGAAATCGTGCAACTCGCCGATATCTATCAGGGGGCGCAGCGAGTCATTATTACCTGGGCAATGGGCATCACTCAGCATCAACACTCGGTTGCGACTATTCAAGAGTTTACCAATTTGCAATTGCTTTTTGGTCAGCTTGGTAAAGTTGGTGCAGGTTTATGCCCAGTGCGCGGGCACTCTAATGTGCAAGGCGATCGCACCATGGGGATTAATGAAAAACCGAGTGCTGAATTTTTAGCGAAATTAGCTGAAGTTTTTCAGTTTACCCCGCCAAGCGCGCCAGGTCACAATACCGTACAAGCGATTGAAGCGATGCTGGTTGGCAAGAGTAAAGTTTTTATTGGTTTGGGGGGAAATTTTGTGGCTGCAACCCCAGATACTGACCTTACGCGTCAAGCGCTGTCGAGTTGTCAGTTAACAGTGAGTATTGCTACCAAGCTCAATCGCACTCATTTAACCCCAGGGAAAGACTCATTGGTGTTGCCATGTTTAGGTCGTACTGATATTGATATACAACAATCTGGGCCGCAGCAGGTTACGGTTGAAGATTCTTTCTCTATGGTACATGCTTCGCAAGGCGTGGTTGCCAGTGATACCGGTAATATGCGCTCTGAGCCAGCAATTATCGCTGGTATTGGCCAAGCATTGTTTAGTGATAAGCCGTCAATCAGTTCAATTGTCGATTGGCAAGCGTTGGCTGGAGATTACCGCATGATTCGCGAGCTTATTGAGCAAGTGATTCCCGGTTTTAACAATTTTAACGACTCGCTCAATCAACCCGGTGGCTTTTACCTTGGCAATAGTGCGGCCCAGCGCCAGTGGCTGACGACAACCGGTAAAGCTGAGTTTCAGGCCCATAATTTGCCAATTGATATTGTGCCAGCATCGGTGCGGGCTTTGAGCGACAATCGCATTTTTGTTTTGCAAACCTTGCGCTCTCACGACCAATATAACACCACCATTTACGGTTTTGAAGACAGGTATCGTGGCATCAGCGGTGAACGCACGATAGTGATGATGAACCCTGATGACATTCGTGATTTGGGCTTTGAAGCGGGCGATAAAGTTGATTTAGAAGCGCTTTGGCCAGATGCTATTACCCGTAAAGTCGAAGGTTTTAAGCTAGTTCCTTACGATGTACCGCAAGGCAATTTGGCGGCTTATTTTCCCGAGGCAAACCCTTTAGTGGCATTGGCGCATCGAGGGATCGGTAGCGATACACCAAGCTCTAAGTCTATTGCGGTTGTGGTATCTCGATATCAAAATACCAGCACTAGAATTGTTTAGTCGAGTCTAATCGAAAAAAGGCGTTAAAGTAGCCCTTGGTATTCGCCAATTTTAGTGCAAACCTTTTTTAAGTTCACTTGGTGAAAAACTGGGTGAGACTTGTTACCTTCACAGTACGCTTTTTGAAAATCTTTTAGTTGGCGGCGGCTTTGACTAATTTGACGAATAGTGTTGAGTTCATTACTCGAAAAGCTGTGTTTACCAGCGCTGAGCTCGTCGTAGATTTTACTGGCCTTTAATCTTACTTTGGTGTCGGTGGCGTCGCTAAAAAAAGTGAGCACTTGTTCTTTTTGTTGTTCGTACCAAGCAGTGAGCTCTGGCTGTGGGTAGAAATGTAAAAAGATCGCGGCCGAGACGATTAAGATCAATAATTTTTTCATGGTTTCACGTATAATGCGTTCGTGACAATAAGTTAGCCCATGTTATCACGTGTGCCACAGCGCTCAAATAGGTTCTTCATTAAGCCCTTTACAAGCGCGAGTAAGAACTCGGCTGATTTATTGCCTCATGTATCTCATAATTGTTGGGGAACCATTGTGACATCTGAACAAGAAGCAAAAAAAGCACAGGCAAAAACGGAACAACCCGTTCGCATTCCAGTTAAAAATGTGAAAGTACATCCCGCCAAGAAAGGCAAGGGCGTTGAAGAGTACAAACCTCGCGATCAAATTTATGTGCGTAAAGTTACGGGCTTTTTCCAAACCCTACGCCGTAAAATGAATTTTGTTTTCTTGTTTATGTTTGCCATCCTGCCTTGGTTAACCTACAACGGTAATCAAGCGATTTTATTTGATATCGCCGAGCAGCGCTTTACTCTGTGGGGGCTAACCTTATGGCCACAAGATTTAACCTTGCTCGCGTGGTTATTTATGTTGGCGGCATTCTTACTGTTTTTTGTCACGACCTTTTTGGGGCGGGTTTGGTGCGGCTATATGTGTCCGCAAACCGTGTGGACCTTTATTTTTATCTGGTTTGAAGAGAAAATCGAAGGGACCGCGAATCAGCGCAAAAGGCTAGACGCCCAAAAAATGGATGCCAATAAGTTTTGGCGCAAAGCGCTAAAACATTTTTGCTGGCTGTTCTTTGCTTTATTAACGGCATTAACCTTTGTCGGCTACTTTACGCCGATTGCCGAATTGTTTATCGACTTCTTCACCTTTAACGCGTCAATGGCGGCGGCGTTAACCGTAATCTTTTTTGCCTTTTGTACCTATGGCAACGCCGGTTGGATGCGTGAAGTGATGTGTTTACATATGTGCCCTTACGCGCGTTTCCAGTCTGCCATGTTTGATAAAGATACCGTAACGGTGACTTATGACTTTCATCGCGGCGAAAGCCGAGGCCCGAGATCTCGCAAGAAAGACCCGAAAGAGCTCGGTTTAGGCGATTGTATTGACTGTAACTTGTGTGTTCAGGTTTGCCCAACTGGCATTGATATTCGCAACGGCCTGCAATACGAGTGCATTAACTGTGGTGCTTGTGTCGACGCTTGTGATGGCGTGATGGATAAGATGGGGTATGAAAAAGGCCTGATTCGCTACACTACTGAGCACGATTTAGAAGGTAAAAAAGTACACCTAGTGCGTTCAAAATTGATTGGCTACGGCATAGTATTAGTGATTATGACGGCCCTGTTAGGGTGGGAAATTTCAAATCGCGTGCCGGTTGGTTTAGACATTATTCGCGACCGCAACGCTTTGGCTCGTGAGAATATCAACGGTGAAGTTGAGAATGTTTATACGTTGAAAATTCTCAATAAATCACAAACCGACAATGTTTATCGCTTATCGGTGAAAGGCTTAGAAAACGCCAGATGGATTGGCGACCAAGAGGTCTTGATTAAGGGCGCAGCGGTTTATACCTTGCCAATTAGTATTGCTGTTGACCCGTATGATCTCAAAGCCTACATGACCGAAATTACCTTTGTTATTGAACAAGTTGAACCTGAAGCAGATGTTGTTTTTGAACATGAAAGTCGCTTTTTCAATAAGCGTTAGAGGTAATTTTGAACGGTAATATTATTGAATCAGCGCAATCGGCGTCGAGTAAGTTCGACTTTAGTGAGCTGTCGCCAGACCTGTTGCTAGATGCGATTGAAAGTGTCGGTATTGTTGTTGAAAGCGGCTTATTGCCGCTGAACAGTTACGAAAATAGGGTCTACCAATTTCACGACCAGCAGCGACAAAAGTATGTTGTTAAGTTTTATCGCCCAGAGCGCTGGAGCAAGGCACAGATTCAAGAAGAGCACGATTTTGCCCTTGAGCTGGTTGAACACGAGTTACCAATTGTTGCACCGCTAGTGATTAACGGTACTAGTTTGTTGGAATATCAAGGCTATCTATTCGCCTTGTTTCCGTGTCGCGGTGGCCGAATTTTCGAAGTCGATAACTTAGACCAATTGGAGTGGATGGGGCGTTTTGTTGGCCGTATTCATGCCATTGCCGCCAAAAAGCCCTTTGTTGCTCGTCCAACCTTCTCCAGTCAAGAAAGTTTAATTGATGCGACCAATATTATTCAGCAATCGGGCTTTGTCCCGAGTCATCTCAGTGAAGCTTTTTTTACCATTTTACAGCAAGTGGTTAGTGAGGCGAAAAGCCAATATCAACCACAAGCCGATCAAATTATTCGTTTACACGGTGATTGTCACGCCGGCAATATTTTGTGGACTGACGCCGGTCCGCACTTTGTTGATTTAGACGATTGCCGCGCCGGACCAGCGATTCAAGACCTCTGGATGATGCTGTCAGGCGACCGACAACAACAATTGTTACAATTGGATACCTTGCTTGAGGGCTATCAAGAGTTTTATTCATTTGAAGCTAAGCAACTTGTCTTGATAGAATCATTGCGTACAATGCGAGTGGTTAATTATATCGCTTGGTTATGTAAACGTTGGCAAGATCCTGCTTTTCCGCATAACTTTCCTTGGTTTAATACTGAGAAGTACTGGGAGCAACAGATATTGATGTTAAAAGAACAATTATCTGCCTTGCAGCAACCAGCGTTAAGTTTATATTCAGTTTAATTTGGCTAAACTAGCTCTATAACGTTAGGGCTGCGTTAAATAAGTTAACCGACTGAACACAATTTATTTCGAGGAAATCAGTTAATGAAAAAAGTTATTGGATTAGTATTATCGACATTCTTGTCACTGGTTGCATTTAATGCCGCCAGTGCTAACTTTGAAGCTGGCAAACACTATACGGTAGTTAGCGAGCAGTTGTCTAAAAAGCCAGAAGTAAGAGAATACTTTTCTTTTTACTGCCCACATTGTTTTAGCTTTGAACCGTTTATGGCTAATGTTAAAAAGCAATTGCCAGCGGGTGCTAAAATTGAACGCAATCACGTCGACTTTTTGCGCGCAGCGAGCCCAGAAGTACAATTTATGCTGTCAAAAGCCTTGGTAACGGCTCAGCAATTAAAAATGGAAGACAAACTAGTTGGCGCTATTTTTAACTATTTACAAGTACAACGCGCAGTGATTACTGAAGAAAAAGACTTGCGTAACATCTTCTTATTAAATGGCGTTGACGGTGCCAAATTCGATAAATTATTCAATAGCTTCGCCGTTAACAGTAAAGCGAAAGCGATGAAGAAAAAGCAGGACTACTTCTCAGCTAAGCGCGCGTTAACTGGTGTTCCTACTGTGATTGTTAACAATAAATACCGCATTAACAATCAAGCGTTAAACCGCAACAGCTTTGAAAAAGACTACGTTGAGTTAATTCATCACTTGTTGTCTTTAGACAAGTAAGCGTGAGTGACAACAACTGAGCAAAGCCAGTTAATATATACCCAAACCACCTCAAGATGCACTATTCAGCGCTGTCACAGGAGCTTAATATCAAGGCGCAGCTAGCAGGAATGGTTACTCCCTTTCAATTAGCTGCAACGCAGAGATTAAGTTTCTGTGAAGCGCCCGAAGGGTTGGTTTAAAAGACGATTTATGCGGCGTTATTGATTTTAACAAGGGAATAACCATTCTTTGCAATCAATGCCTTGCCTAAATCGTTTTTAATTCCAACTGAACAAGCATCTTGAGGTGGCTTGGGTATAGGCTGTTCAAGTAAAAGGGGAGCTGAAAAGCTCCTCTTTTTAGTTTTGTACCAAGTCTTTTAACAGTTTTGCTTTGGCTTGATTGAATTCAGCTTCAGTTAAAATTCCTTGTTCTTTAAACTTAACCAGCTTTTCTAGAGAATTAATCAGTTCTGAATCTGATTGTATCGTCGTTTGCCTATCGATAGTACTAGGCTCATCAACATAGTCATTAGGTTTGTGGTCTGAGTTTGTTTTTACTGCGGTGTTAGTAGGCACAGTTTTGTGAATATAGGTAATAGGCTCTGATGGCACTCTGATTCTTTTTTTACGGCTCGGTAAAGTAGGTAGCTTGCTTGTATCTCTTGCCTCTGTGTCGTCGGGGCTAATTGCCATGGCAATAAACCAACACCAGTCAAGCAGGAGCGTTAAGCTTTCTTCGTATGAAGGTTTAGTTAGTCTGTTATTGCCCTTCCTCAGATACAGACACACTTCGTGTTTTTTCTTGTTCTTGGTTGTTATGATAACCGTTAGTTTTCTGACCTTATCATCAACCATTTTTTGGCGATAATCCTGCGCAATTTTCTCGTTGATGGCAGCTTCTTGGACGTGGTTAAAACCTTGACTTTGGTTGATAATATTAAGGCTATTTTCGTTGAGCAGAATCTCACTTTGTGCAACGTTATCAGTTGTTAGCTCTATACTAGGGGTCGTTTCTTGTCCTTTAAACATGGATACCAAATTGTTACCAACGCTAAATTCAAGCCGAGTATATTGACGTTTTAGTTGGGCTTTAGTGCTGTTTTTTGATGAATGTTTAAGGGTATAAACAATAAGTACGGCAGCAGCAGATATCGCGATAGCTAGCAAGAAGGTAATAATGGATCTTGATTGTTGAGGCTCTGGCTGTTTTGTTTCGCTAATTTTTGCTTCGTCATTTAAGCCTGAGTCAATATCAGTTACAAGTTTTAGTAGGTTGCCATTTACTGGCGAAAATAACCAAGGCTCGCTATTTTGGTCTAATAAAAGACTAAGGTTTCGCTGTGTAGTTAGGTTTTTATTACGGATTGGCCATTTTCTTTGGCTAACATTGCCTTGCGCTAAGTTGGTGATAGTTTCAAGTTGCCAGCCGTCACTGCTGATTAACCTCAGGTGGTGCTGCCAAAATGCCGGGGTCGACTTGCCTCGATAAACAGCGGTAAAGGTTTGATTTGAATCACCCTCCAACTGAGCTAATGCCTTGGGGCGAGACTGCCGCCAGTCGTTGCCGTAATTTACCTGGAAAACTGATTGTCTATTTTGCTCTGCTTGACTAATGAACAGACTATTAGTACGTGCTTTTTGCCAGAAAAACTGGTGAATCTTGCCTAGGCCGGTAGCGATTATTTCATTGTTAATCTTGTCATTGTTCTGAAACGGGTTGTCGTTTGGGACAGTGTATTGTCGCAAGCCAAATTTAGTCGGGCTAATACGCAATATACTGCCCGAAAGCAATGGGTGATTCGATAAGCTTTTGCCACCAATAATCGAAATGTACAGATAACCATAGTTTTCATGCCATGTTTTAACATAAGGGTTGAAACTAAGTTGATTGATTGAGTTTTCAGGTTCAGAGGTTGAAAGCCTCAATATTTCTCTTTTACTGTTTGGCTCTACTGTATTAAATACCTTGTCATTTAGCTGCCACTCGTTGACGATAAGGTCTACATTTGTTTCTTTTAATTCAATACTATTAATCGAGGGGCGATGTTGGTTTTTAGCACTTTGTTTTTCAGTATGAGCTGTGTAAAAAGTTAGGTAGCCCAACTGGTTTTTATGATGAAAACTTGGGTGCAGAGCAAAAGCAGTCAATGATTGAAAATTGTTGTCGGGTACATGTTTCGACAGTTTCAGTAGTACTTCGTTAGTTGAGTGCTCAATGTCAACGACGCGCACTTCGCCATTGCCATAACTGAGATACAATTGTTGGTCATCTATTGGATTAAAAACAATGTTATGCCATTGGTTACTGGGCCCAACAACAGGGATTGAGGCAACGTTTACAGCATCGATAGATTCAGCTTTGGCGGATTGAACTAGCACTAAGCAGATGACAATAGTCGCGAGTAATTTGTAATATGTAGGATAATTTTTTAACCAGTAACCCATGTGCTTTATATTTCCTTATCACTCACTCGTGTTATTGCTCAGGCTTTTTCAATAAGACGCTGTGTTTGGCATCTATTAATTGAGACTTGCTTTCGTCTTTGCTGTAACTAAGTCTTCCTTCAACAACAAGTTGATCACCTACTTGTGCATTTTCGTGAAGATAGCTTGCTTGTTTACCCCACACATGAATCTTTCGATTTAGTTGATGGGAGGAAGCTTTGTTTTGTGTTGGTGAAATGGCTTGATGACAGATATCGATACTTACTTCGGCAAGGAACTTGTCTCGTTGTGTTTGTACTAATGTGATTGGCGCTGATAGGGTACCACTGCACTGGATTTGATTGATTGAATTGGCATAACCTTTAGCAAAAGACTGAGCAAAAGTTGCGTGGATAATCTCACGATTCTTAGCTTTGCTGTTAATCAAGTAACCATGGATCAGCATAACTTCGCCTTTTTCAGCATACCTCAATGCTTTTTCTACAATATCGCCGATGACTTTTATGGTATGAAAGTCAGTCCACTCTTTGTATTGCTGCACAGTTTGATCAAACCATTTTTGATGTGTTGCTAGTACTACTTCTGCAACAGCCAGCATTGGATTTGCCAAATATCTAATTTCTGGTTTTGCTACCAGGTTACCTAATAAAGTTACTTTACAAAGATTATGATTTTCAAAAACTTGTGACATACGTAGAAACAACCAGAGCCGATGGTTCTAATGTACGAAAAGCAGGCTCATATTGCAAAATGAAAATACAGCTTGTTTGAGGTGGTGGCCCGCCCTGCAGGAGTCGAACCTGCGGCCTCAGCCTCCGGAGGGCTGCGCTCTATCCAGCTGAGCTAAGGGCGGAATGTGAACTGATTTAAAGCGCGCAAATACTATAGCTTGTCAACCAGTTTGTCTAGTTGAATTTGTAGAAAACGGTATACTTTGTTGATTTTACTGCATAAAGTATAAGCAAATATTTTTATAAATCTTTTTCATTTCTATGCAAGCGCTTGTTGTTTTTTTCACTTTTTTTATGTTCATGGAGACTTATGCTCAGGCTGGACAGGTTCATACTGAACGCGTATCTGTGACGTCGTATCAAGATAAAGTAAAACGGGTTGGTGAACTCAGCTTTAAGCAAACGGTTAGTTTGTCGTTTAAGAGCTCGGGTTATTTGATGAAATTACTAGTCGATGAAGGAGATGAATTTGAACAAGGTGATCTATTGGCATCACTCGACACCACTGAGCTTATTGCAGACCAAAAGGCAAAGTATGCTCAGCTCGTGCAAGCTAAACAAAATTTTAATCGAGCTCGCTCTTTGTTAGATGAAGGTATAGGTTCACAGCAAGCAGTAGATGATACAGAGGCTTTGGTAAATGTAAGCAAAGCGGCATATGAGATTTCTGCTTACAATATTGAAAAAGCAAAAATTATCGCTGCTTTTAATGGTGTGGTGCTAACTAAAACAGCTGAACTGGGCGAGCTTCAACGTCCGGGGCAGCAGTTACTGCGAGTAGCACCGTTAAAAGACAATTGGGTCGTAAAAGTGAGTCTTACCCAGCACGAAGTTGGTCAAATTAAGCTCGGCCAACACGTACAGGTATTACTATCAAATCAGAAGCAATTTAAAGGCGTTATTAGCCGTATTCCTGCGATGGCTGATGTTACTAGTAACCTCTTTACAGTTGATATTTTATTAGCCGCTATTGAGCGCCCTTTGGGCATTGTAGCTGGTCAACTTGCGCATGTAGAAATCGATTTAAATACTAAGCAGTTAGTTTATGCTGTGCCAGTCGACGCTTTGATGTCAATAAACCATAACGGCCGAGCACTGATTATGATTGAGGATAAGGGGAAATACAGCCAACAAGATTATGCAGTTCATAGCGTTGATGGTCACTATCTTTATTTGCTTGCCGGAGACACCGTTCAGCCATTAAATGTTGTCGTAACCGGTTGGCAACGACTGCAACGAGGACTCAAATAAACATGCAGTTACCTCGATTAGCGATCAACAATGCCCAATTCACTCTGACTGTAGTGCTATTGTTGGTGCTCGTTGGGCTAATTTCATACTTTACAATGCCACGTTCAGAAGATCCGCAGTTTGATTTACCAATCACAATGATTGAAGTTATCTATCCGGGAGCTTCACCACTGGATATCGAAAGCTTGGTAATCAACCCCCTCGAAGACGAGTTTTCAGAAGTTGAGAATATCAGTAGTATCGAGTCGCAGATAAAAAATGGCGGTGCTCGTATTGAAATCAAGTTTGTTTATGGCACCGAACCCGATCTGGCATACAAAGATGTTAAAAGAGCTGTTGCTGAAGTCGAACCCACGCTGCCGGATGGTGTCCAAGAATTATTGACGATTAAGGCAACTCCTACCAGTGTCGCGATCGTGCAAATAGCGTTGTGGAATGAGCCAACTAACTATAAAACTATGGAGTTTTACGCTAAGCGTTTAGAGAAAAAGTTAGAAACAATTCCCGCCGTACGCCAAGCAGATGTCTGGGGGTATCCAACGCAAATTGTCGCTGTTGATGTCAACTTGGCTTTGCTCAAGCACTATAATTTATCAGTGACTGATATCAATCGGGTACTAAAAGGACGAGCTGAAAACATAACGCCAGGCTTTGTTAATGCCAGTACCCGAAGGTTTAATGTTAAAACTACCGGCAACTATGACAAATTGACGCAAATTTCTGAAACAGTTGTTAAATCTGGAGATAATTTTACCCTTCGACTAGAAGATGTCGCACAAGTTAGCTTTTCTAATCTAGAGCCAAACTATTTAGCATATTATCAAGACAAAGCCGTTGTTTTTATTACAGCTCAACAACGAGCAAATACTAATATTTTTGAATTAACAGCAGAGCTTGAACAGATGCTGTCCCAGTTTGAGCAAACAATACCGGCAGATATGCAACTAGAAGTTTTGTTTAAACAAGCTGATAGTGTTGAAAGTAGAGTCAATGGCTTTTTTGTTAATTTAGCTCAAGGCTTGGTACTGGTTGGTGTTATGGCATTGGTATTTTTAGGAATTCGAGAGTCGATAGTGATTATTACTGCGATTCCACTGTCTTTTGCTATTGCTATCGGGTTTCTAGACTTTACTGGCTTTGGCTTGCAACAAATGTCGATTGTTGGTTTGATTATTGCGCTTGGCTTACTTGTAGACAATGCCATAGTGGTTACAGAAAGTATTCACCGTGAAAAGAGTGTACAAAATAGTCTAGGGCAAGCAGCCGCAAGTGGAACAAGTAAGGTCGGTTGGGCAATTACTAGTGGTACAGTGACAACAATGTTAGCTTTTCTACCCATGCTGCTGTTGGGTAGTAATACTGGTGATTTTGTTAGGTCTATGCCTGTGACGGTGGTCTTAGTTTTGCTTGCTTCTCTGCTAGTTGCATTGACTTTGACTCCTCTGTTGGCAAGTAAGTGCTTTAGTGCCAGTAGTCATCAGGTGAAAACCTTACAAGTCTATTTGAACGAATTTTCTGGGCGTTACTATCGCGCATGGCTGGTGACTATGATCAAGCGCAGGTGGTTAATTGTCACCGCCGCATTAGCTCTATTACTGGCAATGTTGTCATTGTTTTCTGAGGTTGGCGTTAGCCTATTTCCCAAAGCGGAAAAGCCATTGATTATGGTTGATGTAGAAATGCCACCAAATACTTCATTAGTAAATACCAATAGCGTTATACAAAAAGTGGCTGATAGAGTTCGCCAGCACGCTTTAGTGGATGAGGTAGCGCTTAATATAGGTAATGCTAATCCCAGAATCTATTACAATCAATTGCCTAAACGAGGAGTTACTCACTATGGCCAGCTCCTAGTCGTCTTGAAAGAATATCAAACGGATAAAGTCATAAATCTAGTACAAGAATTTAGGAGCGAATTTAATCAATGGCATGAAGCTGTTATTACCGTCAACGAGTTTACTCAAGGACCTGTTACGGACAAACCTATTGCCATTCGTTTAATGGGAGAAAATTTATCAGCGCTAGAGCAGGTTGCCAATGACGTTTCCAAGTATATGGGAAGCTTGACCGGAATCGTGAACATTGATAACCCTATCGGGCAAGCAAATACTGAGCTCGCCTTAGTTCTAGATTATGATCAGGCTGGCGTGAGTAATGTCGATGTAAATACCTATGAAAGAACAATTAAAACCTTGTTGTCTGGCGAAGTTATAGGTTTGTTTAACGATGATAACGGTGAGAATTATCCTGTCCTTGTTCGAAAAAAGTACCCAGATATTGAAAGCTTAGAGCTAGTTAATATTCGTAGTCGAACCGGTGATAATATTCCGCTTAATCAAATCGCCAAAACCCAATTGCAAAAAGGGCAGGCTGAGTTTTTTCACTACCAAAAATTACGTATGGCTAAAGTTGCAGCTGATGTCGAACAGGGTTATTCCGTCAACGAGCTGACAGCTCAAGTAGTTAATTATCTCAATGATTATAGTATGCCCCAAGGGGTATCCTACTCTTTAGGAGGAGAGGAGAAATCTCGGCAAGAAAACTTTGCTGGCTTGTCACAAATAATGGCTGTAACAGCGATAGGTATATTCGCAGTGCTTGTGTTGCAGTTTAAGTCTTTCAGTCAGCCGTTAATAATCTTCAGTTCAATTCCATTCGCAATTGCGGGGGCTATCGTTGGTTTGTATTTTGCCGGCATTTCATTTTCAATGATGGCCTTTATTGGCTTAATCAGTTTATTCGGTATTGTTGTAAACAACGCTATTATTCTCATCGATACCACTAATCGACACATGAGAGAAGGGCAGTCACTGGTTGAAGCAACACTCAATGCTAGTGCGATTCGTTTCACACCTATTTTATTGACCACATTGACGACCATAGGTGGTTTACTGCCATTAACAGCACTCGGTGGCACACTTTGGCAACCTCTGGGAATTGTTATCATCTCGGGCTTGTGTGTGTCTGCATTGTCAAGCTTCATACTTGTACCGATATTGATCGAGCTGTTCACTAGAACAGATAAAAGTTCACTGGATAGAAAAAGTCAAATCTAGCGGCTTATCCATCAGGAAAGTAACCAGTATTTTTCGCTATCGCTTGTTTGGCTTGCCTTATCGCCATATGATATGCCTATAAAATAACTTTGGAACAAAGCAGTGGAATCTCTAGGACTAGTTGGCTACTTCTCCGCTTCGGTATTAACACTTATATTCGGTTTTTTAGTCTTTGTTGCTCGCAATCAAAGTTTTATTGGCCGTTGGTTGATGCTTAGCATAGCGACATTTTTTGTTGCTAATGCGACTGGGGCTGCGCAAATTAGTATGGGGTTTAGCCTTATATGGGTGATGATAGTAGATTCAGTAAAAATCGCTTGTTGGTCTCTGCTAATTTTGGCGCTTAGTCATCAGCTTGAATCTGTTAAGGCACTTTTTTCTTATCGCTACAGTAAACTATATGTCGTAGGGCTGTTTTCTGTGCTTGTCGGCTGGCAACTTGGTGAGCATTTCTTTGCTATTGGTTATAGCTTTTTGTTTTTTGTTTTTACCTTGCTAAACCTTATCACACTCGTTTTGCTAGAGCAGTTTTACCGCAACTCCCCTGATGCCGCTCGTTGGGCTATTTGGCCATTTATTATTGGTATTGCTAGCTTTAGTTTGTTTGATTTTGTTCTTTATGCTCAGGCCTCTATGCTCAATACCATTAATTTTGATTACTGGTTTAGCCGGGGCTTTATTGCCTGTTTATGTGTGCCATTTATGTTGGTGGGAGCAAGAAGAATTCAAAATGGCACAGTGCGAGTGTTTGTTTCCAGACAGGTTGTTTTTTATAGCTCAATGCTAATGATCGCAGGCGTTTACCTGTTAGTAATGGCATTTGCTGGCTACATTATTCGATTTTTAGGTGGCGAATGGGGCGGTTTGGTCAGCGTTACCTTTTTAATGTTTGCCAGCGTTGTTTTAGTTGTTTTGTTAGTGACTGAAACCTTGAGAAGAAAGGTAAAGGTTTTTATCGCCAAAAACTTTTTTGCCAATAAATATGAATATCGCGATGAGTGGTTGAGCTTAATTGAAAAAATAGAGACCACCAGTGCTGAAAGCTATTATCAAATGGCAACAGAAATTATGATGGCTAAGCTCGAAGCAGCTGGAGGTGCTATTTTAAAGTGGCATGGCAGTCATCAATATCAAATTAAGTACAGCAAAGGTCTAGAGCTAGGTGATGACTTAGAGCCGGGGCTAACTTTATGCGGGCAGTTTTGTCAGCAGCAGGGTTGGATTGTCGACTTGAGAGAATATGGCAGAACGCCTAATTTGTATCACGGCTTGTACTTAACCAGTAGTTTCTATCAAAGTTCTCAAGTTAAAACTATTGTGCCGATTTTTATTGGCAAAGCCTTCTATGGTCTTTTCGTCATTGGTCCGAGTCCAGATGCTAAGAACTTGAACTGGGAAGATCGCGATTTACTATTCGCGGTTTCTAAGCAATTAGGTAACTTTATTTCTCTGCACGAAGCTAATGACAAACTTGCTGAATCAAAACAGTTTGATGCTTTTAACCGAATGTCAGCGTTTTTGGTTCACGATTTAAAAAATGTTCAAGCTCAGTTAAGTTTGATCAATATGAATGCTAAAAAGCATCGAGATAATCCGGCTTTCGTCGATGATGTTTTTGAAACCGTTGAATCTGCGACCGAGCGCTTAGATAAAATGCTCAAACAATTGCGCAATAAGCAGCTTGCTGAATCGCAAAGTAAAGATATTGATCTGGCTGAATTAATTGATAAAGTAGTGACTCAGTGCAATATTCGCGCGCCTCAAGTGATTATTGAACAAACTCAACCTTGTGTGATGGCAATTGACGGCGAAACTTTACACTCTGTTTTACATCACCTATTGCAAAACGCTCAAGAGGCGACAGCAAGCGACGGGTGGGTGAAAATTAGTTTAACCACTCAATCAGAATACGCGGTTATTGATATTAACGATAACGGTAGTGGTATGTCGCAAGAATTTATTGAAAAGCGGTTGTTTAAGCCATTTGATACCACTAAGGGTAATGCTGGCATGGGTATTGGCGTATACGAAGCGAAGCAGTTTGTTGAAGGCATAGCAGGTAGCATAGATGTTACTAGTGAGCTTGATGTTGGTACGCGTTTTGTCTTGTCGTTGCCGAAAAAAAATGAAATTGATGAAGTGTTAATATAAGGACGCTTGCTAGATGGAAAAGCTATTAATTATTGATGACGATGCTGGCGTACAAAAGCAGCTTAAATGGAGTTTGTCTGATTACGACGTAATTCTCGCTGATGATCGCAATAGTGCGGTTGCTGCAGTTCGTCGTCACGAACCTAAAGTGGTTACCCTAGATTTAGGTCTACCGCCGGACGAGGCCAATGCGTCGGAAGGCTTAGCGGCGTTGCAGGAAATTTTGACTATTGCTCCTCACACTAAAGTGATAGTAGTTACAGGTAATGACGATCGCACTAATGCACTTAAAGCAGTGGCCGCTGGGGCATACGACTTTTATCAAAAACCGATAGAGCCAGAAGTGATCAACGTTATTGTTGAACGGGCATTTGCTTTACATAAGTTAGAGCAAGAAAACCTTACTATGCGCAGTATTGCTGGCAGTGATATTGGCATTATCGGTAACAGCGAAGCAATCGAACGCTTGCGGATGATGGTAAAACGTATCGCGCCAACTGAAATTACCGCCTTATTGTTAGGTGAAAGTGGTACAGGTAAAGAAGTGACTGCCAATGCCGTGCATCTTGCCAGCGATCGCAGCAATAAGCCATTTATAGCGATTAACTGTGCCTCTATCCCTGAAACATTACTTGAAAGTGAATTGTTTGGTTTTGAAAAAGGCGCATTTACAGGAGCTCACAAAACCACTAAGGGTAAAATAGAATGCGCTGAGGGCGGCACTTTATTTCTCGATGAAATTGGTGACATGCCGTTTAATCTTCAAGCTAAGTTGTTGAGGTTTTTACAAGAGAAACGCATTGAGCGTTTGGGCGGTCGCCAAGAAATTCCCGTTGATGTTCGCGTCGTCTGCGCGACCAATCAAAACTTGGAAGAAATGGTGGCACAAAAGACTTTCCGCGAGGATTTATTTTATCGCGTCAGTGAAATTACCTTGAACATTCCACCGCTCAGAGATCGAGATGAAGACATCCTTATTTTGGCACAGTACTTTTTAAACCAGTATGCTCAAGAGTATAAGCGCAATGTCAAAGGCTTCTCTGAAGACGGCATCAGCGCGTTAAAAGCACATAAATGGCCGGGCAATATTCGCGAACTGCAAAACAAAGTTAAAAGTTCGGTGATCATGAGTACGGGTGTACAGGTGACCGCCTTTGACCTGGGCTTTTTTGACCACGAGGGCAGTGAATACGCCCTTGATTTAAACTTGCGGGTCGTGCGAGAACAAGCCGAAACTATCGCCATTCAAAAAGCTTATGCTTTGTCTGAAGGCAATATGTCTAAGGCGTCAGAGTTACTGGGTATTACTCGACCAACGCTTTACAGTCTCATCGACAAGTACGGGTTAACCATTAATACCTAGTTCGATTGTATCGCAGGGGTATCAGCAAATTATTGGTTGCTACGTTGAATGCCGCATTGGTTAATGCGGCATTTTGTTTTCTGGCGTGAAACTTTGCCAAAAAAGCGCTCACGTTACCCCGCTTCAATATTGTACTACTGCTGTCTACACTTCTTGGCTGTGCTATACTGCGCGCCCTTCAAAACTGTTAACAAAGAATTTTTAATGGCTGCAACTGAGCAAACCCGTGCCGGTGTTTTTAATGCCCTCGGTGCCTACTTTATGTGGGGAT
The DNA here is from genome assembly GCF_017744155.1 of Endozoicomonas sp. G2_1. Classification (GTDB taxonomy): domain Bacteria; phylum Pseudomonadota; class Gammaproteobacteria; order Enterobacterales; family Alteromonadaceae; genus JAGHQT01. Next base: position 244,868 of record NZ_JAGHQT010000003.1, read on the forward strand.
TAGCACCGCTTTACTTTAAGCTGATTGATCATATCTCAGCAGGTGAAATACTGCTGCATCGAGTGGTGTGGTCATGCCTACTGCTATTCATTTTAGTATTCGCCATTAATAAATATCGACAGTTTTTCAGTATATTATTACAACCTAAGGTGCTGTTTACCTTACTGGCAACCTCGTTACTGCTGGCATCTAATTGGTTTATTTTTATTTGGGCAATCAATAATAATTATATGCTTGATGCCAGTTTAGGTTATTACATCAACCCGCTGTTTAACGTAGCCTTGGGGATGATTTTCCTCGGTGAGCGCTTGCGCAAGTGGCAAAAATTTGCGGTTGGCTTAGCACTGCTTGGCGTTGCTGTGCAGGTCGTGACCTTGGGCTCATTACCTGTTATCTCGCTAGCGCTAGCCGCCAGTTTCAGTGTTTATGGTTTACTGCGTAAAAAGCTTGCTATCGATACCTTTGTCGCATTACTCGTTGAGTCGCTGTTGATGTTGCCGATTGCTTTAGGCTATTGGCTATTCTTTTTAAACAGCTCGACCTCAAACATGTTTAATAACACGGTAGAGCTAAACACCTTGTTTGTGATGGCAGGAGTTATTACCACTGCACCGCTCTTGTGCTTTACTGCAGCGGCTAAGCGCTTAACCTTATCAGCATTGGGCTTTTTTCAGTACATAGGGCCAAGTTTAATGTTTTTGCTGGCAACGTTTGTTTATCTTGAACCGCTAGCGCCCGCTAAACTGTTAACTTTTGGTTTTATTTGGACCGCTTTGTTAATCTTCAGTGTTGATTCTTTCAAGCATACCGCTAAGCGAACTATCACCAAGTAGCAAAAGTAAAGAATCCACCTTCTAAAGAAGGTGGCTTTGCGTAAGCCCCCTAAACAAGGGGGCTGGGTTATCCTAGTAAATGTAATTGACGTTTCTCTTCTTGTTTCTCCATCTTGTTTTGATGCCGTACATAACGCCTGATGATTTCTTCGTTAATACCTACAGAGTCAACGAAATAGCCTCGTTGCCAAAAACGACCACCCCATGCTTTATTCTTACGTAAGTGCGGATATTTATTGAATAGCTTTAAGGCTAACCTTCCCTTTAAACATCCCATCAATTGAGAAATTGATAACTTCGGTGGGACTTTAACGACTATATGTACATGGTCTATTTGTACATTTAACTCCATCACTTTTACACCAAGCTTATCGCAATAAATATGAATAAATCGGTAAACATCCTTACCAATATTATTCTTCAATATTCTAAACCGATACTTCGGTGTCCAAACTATATGATATTGACACCGCCAAAATACGTGCGATGCTTGCTCATATCTACTCATGTTAGTCTCCTATTTGACTTCGCTAAAAATCAAACGAGGATGTAACATGAGTAGATATTTCAGGCATAGCCTTTTTAACAATGACCACCTACTAAAGTAGGTGGTTTAGCTGTCAAGAAAATAAAAAAGCTCGCTAGGAAGCGAGCTTTCATTGAATAAAATCTTATAGTTATTAATTACTCGTTATCTTCACCGGATACCGCTAGCTGATTGCGACCGTTTTCTTTCGCGTAATAAAGCGCGTTATCTGCTTGATTAATTTGCTGAGTCAGCTCTTCTGTGCTGTTAAAGCAAACACCTATGCTAACATTGATGTTGAGCTGTTGGTCATTGTAACTCAATGGCGTTATCGAGATATCGGCGCGCAAATCGTCAAGCTTAGTTAAGATCTGATCTTTATCGATACCCGCCAGTAAAATAGCAAATTCTTCGCCACCTAAACGAGCGATAATTCCTGACTTGATATGCTTGCGCAGAAATAAGGCAATTGCTTTTAGCACGTGATCGCCGGCTTCATGGCCGTATTGGTCGTTAACTCGCTTAAAGTGGTCAACATCTAACATGGCAAGGGCAAACGGTACGTGGTTGGCGCGGTATTTTTCAATATTGATATTGGCGTCGTGAAAAAACGCACGGCGATTTGGCAACTCTGTTAGGTAGTCAGTGTTTGCAGCGCGTTTGATTTGCTCGATATTGTTTAAGCTTTCAATATTTTGGGTAATTCGACAGTAAAATTCTTCAGGGCAAAACGGTTTACGCAAAAAGTCGTCGGCACCATTTTTAATAAAGCGCGCTGAGTGAACGCCGCTGGTTGCCCCAGAAATACCAATGACTGACAGATTATCGCGGTGATAGTGTTTGCGAATTTCGTTAGTTAAAGTAATACCGTCCATTTCTGGCATTTCTAGGTCGGTAATGACCATTTTGATATTGGGGTACTGTTTGAGAATTTCTAATGCTTTCACGCCATTGTCAGCAACATAGGTGGTGAAGTTTCGACGCTTTAACAATTCGACAATATGGCTTCGGGCAGCGACTGAGTCATCCACCACTAAAACGCCACTACCTTGATTGGCCCGTTGCCAGTGTAAAACACGCTTTAGATATAAAAAGGCTTGGCTATTCTCTTTTGGAATATAATCAATCACAGGTTGCGACAGAATTTTTTGTCGCGTCGTTTCATCCATCTTACCCGTGATCACTATGCCAGGAACGCCATGTGACAACACGCATTCAATTGCCTCACCGTCCATTGCATCTGGCAAAGCGTAATCTATGGTTGCAGCGAAAAACTGGCTGTCTCCTTGGAGAATTTTTTCAGTTTCGGCAAGCGAACTCGCAACCACGACATCAAAGTTGAGTGCCTTGCCAATTTGGCTAATCACTTTTGCAATGGGTTTACTGTCTTCAACGACCAAAAGGCGTTCAGGCATTGGTTTTCCTTCATTATTATAATTTGTGCTTAAACGACCGGATTAAACACTATTTATACTCGTTTCACTTCAAAGTGCGTGTTTCAGTTGGAATTAAAAACGATTTAGACAAGGCATTGATTGCCAAGAATGGTTGTTCCCTTGTTAAAGTCAATAACGCAGTATAAATCGTTTTTAAACCAACCACTCGGGCGTTTCGCAAGCACTTACTCTGTGCGTTGCAGCTAATTGAAAGGGTGAAACCATTCCTGCTAGCTACGCCTTGATATTAAGCCCCTGCGATAACGCTGAAATTACGTATCTTGAAGTGGAACGAGTATGTACTCATTCGCTCACTATAGCGCTTGTAGGTTAGCATAAGCAACAACTAACCATTTGGTACCAACATCGGCGAAGTTAACCTGAATTCTCGCTTGGGCACCGCTACCTTCATAATTGAGTACCACGCCTTCGCCAAATTTAGCGTGCATAACCTGTTGACCAAGGCTAAAGCCAGTATCGTCAAAGGTCGCCATACTAATGGTATTGGAAAAGCGTCCGGTAGTTGCCGGCTTGCTGACTTGGCTTTGCATGCGAATTTCGTCGATACATTCGCTGGGTAATTCGCGTAAAAAGCGACTGGCTTTGTGGTATTTCTCTTGACCGTACAAGCGCCTACTCTCGGCATGACAAAGGTAGAGTTTTTCCATTGCTCGGGTCATACCGACGTAGCATAGACGGCGCTCTTCTTCTAATCGGCTCAGATCTTCGACTGACTGTTGTGATGGAAACATGCCTTCTTCGAGACCGGCGATAAACACCAACGGGAACTCTAAGCCTTTGGCTGAGTGCATGGTCATTAGTTGCACTGCAGGTTCGTAGTCGTCGGCTTGTGATTCGCCCGACTCAAGTGCCGCGTGAGTTAAAAACGCGGTCAGTTCAGTTTGCTCTTGCTCTAATTCGGGATCTTGTTCAAAAGTTTGGCAAGCGGTGACTAGCTCGTTTAAGTTTTCGATGCGCGCTTGCGCACGTTCGCCTTTTTCGGCTTGATACATAGCTTTTAAGCCACTGTGTTGAATTACGAAGTTAGCCTGCTGATCGAGGTTGAGGTTAGCGCTGTCATCTTCTAACTGTTCAATTAACTCAATAAATGTGGTGATTACTTTAGCACTGCGACCTTTGAGTTCGTCGTGGTTGAGCATGTGCTGACAGGCTTGCCACAAGGTTGTACCTAAACTTCTGGCGGCATCGCGCACCAGTGATAAGGTTTGGTTACCAATGCCGCGCGTTGGTGTGTTAATAATACGCTCAAAGGCGGCGTCGTCATCTCGGTTGTTAATCAAGCGCAAGTAGGCGAGGGCATCTTTGATTTCTTGTCGTTCGAAGAAGCGCAAACCGCCGTAGATGCGATAAGGCAATTGTTGTTGCAGTAAGGCTTCCTCCAATAAGCGAGATTGCGCGTTGCTGCGGTATAAAATAGCTACATCGTCAAGCGAGCCGTTTTCTTGGCGCCATTGGTTGATGCTACCTGCGATAAAGCGCGCTTCGTCAATTTCGTTAAATGCAGTGTAAATTGAAATCTTTTCGCCGGCATCGTCTTGGGTCCAGAGCTCTTTGCCCAGTCGATTGTTATTATTGGCAATCAGTTTATTGGCGGCATTGAGGATATTGGCACTAGAGCGATAGTTTTGCTCAAGTCGAATAGTGGTCGCATCAAAGTCATTCAAAAAGCGCTGAATGTTTTCGATTTTAGCACCGCGCCAGCCGTATATTGATTGATCGTCATCGCCGACAATCATCACCTTGCTTTGCTCTTTACCGAGCATATTGAGCCAAGCATACTGAATGGCATTGGTATCTTGAAATTCATCCACCAAAATATGGCGAAAGCGCTGTTGGTAATGAGCTAGCAGCACAGGGTTGTTAAGCCAAAGCTCATGGGCGCGCAGTAATAACTCAGCAAAATCGACTAAACCAGCGCGATCACAAGCTTCTTGATAGGCTTGATAGACTTTGACAAAGGTTTGCTCGGTTGGATCGAACTGGCTATCGATGTGCTGAGGTCTTAAACCTTCATCTTTTTTGCCGTTGATGTACCACTGAAATTGTTTGGGTGGCCAGCGCTTTTCGTCCAGTTCTAAGGCGCGAACAATGCGTTTTATGAGCCGCAGTTGGTCGTCAGAATCCAAGACCTGAAAACTTTGCGGTAGCTTGGCTTCTTGAAAGTGCATTCGCAGCAGGCGGTGAGCAAGGCCGTGGAAGGTGCCAATCCACATACCGTGAATATTGCCACCAACCGTTTGCTCCACCCGAGCGCGCATTTCTGCTGCCGCCTTATTGGTAAACGTTACTGCTAAAATAGCGTGTGGAGAACTCTGCTCAACTTGCATTAACCACGCGATACGATGCACTAATACTCGAGTTTTACCACTGCCAGCACCCGCCAATACCAGCATATTGCTCAGTGGTGCAGCAACGGCGTCGCGCTGTTTATCGTTTAACCCATCGAGTAATTCAGAAACATCCATAGCAAAGTTCTAATTGAGAAAAATTGCCACAGATTATAGCGCTAAAACAGGGCTAATTTCACGAAAAACCTGTTTATATTTACAGGTCTTGTAATATGAAGACAAAAAAGCCGAGCGTCTTGCTCGGCGTAATGTAAAGAGATAGTTGTAGATACTATTCAGTAATTTTTTGGAAGTATCGAATGCTCTGAAAGGCTCGTTGACTACCATCTCTAAATTTTGCAAAAAATGAATAATGGAATTTGTAAGTATCCCCATTAATAGATATCAGTTTAATATTTCTTACCGTTGTGTTTACGTTAGGGTTAGCCAATTTAGCCGATAAACACTGATCGTAATTTATAGCATTGTCACAGCCAAAACTACCTGTGATTGATACTGAACCGTCATCTTCATACTTCCAATAGTCGTCAATAAAATCGCTACTACTGTCAGGCGTTGCGGTATATTTCCCCCTGCTGTCATCATTTAAGATAAGAATAAGTTCTGTGTCGTCAAAAACACTAAAAAATGCATGTCTAAACTTACCTAAATAGTCTTGTCGAGAGAATCCGTTAGATACTTGGTTGAATCCATAAATGTTTGCTCCTGAACTACCGTCGCTGCGCTCAAATGACGTTGTTAAACCAAGGTTATTGTTGGGGAGGCTGATGATGTCATGTTTAGACTCAACACCGTTTAGCATTACTGATAAGGTATTGTTATCTAATTGCCAAGTGAAATTATGGGTTTCTTGTTCGTCGGTACCAACAACATTCAATGTAACTTCACCCTGAGTATCGTCTAAAATTTTATATGTCGCACCGCCAGACAAATACTCTGTATCACCTATTATTCGACTTTCAGGAATTAGTAGACCGCTATAACTATTACCTGGTACTAATTGAATTTGTTCACTTGTCTTAGAAACTGCTTGTAAAATATTTGAGGCTTGCTGTACTGGTATTGTTGTTGGCAAATTAAAGTAGTCAGAAGCGCTGTAAGGTGATAAATCTGATGCTAGCTCAAGACGTATATCTGCAGATGTAGTAAGTAAACCTGACTCTAATATTGTTACAGTAATATTATCAGCAAAAGCATTAAAGCTAATCTGATTGAAGTCATTAGTGACATTGTTTCTAAAAGATACGCTCACTTGACCCGGTAACAATATAGGCTCATTATTGTTTGCTCGGTAAAATCCATCCTCTAAACTAATAGCGGTAGAGATGCGAAAACCATAGTTAGTTAGTCCATGCTCTCCCAACGAAAGAGTATTTAATGCAACAACTGTATCAATTGTATTGGCTTCAGCATTGAAAATTGTAGCGTTGTGAATGCCACTTTCGAAAAGCGGGATATAATATTTGTGTTGGTTAGTTACACTTTGCTCTTTGACTAAATTAAGTACTGTTTCGTTGTTATCATTATTTAAAATTCTAACGCGAATACGATCTTGTTCTTGAGCAACAACAGACATTTCGAGAAAGTCTTGTTGTGAGCAGCCATTTTGGAAGCAGCCAAGATTATATAAACGCATATCAATAGTATCTGGTGAAGACCAAGATAGCGGTTTACTCTCGCCCTCTTTAGTATGTAGACCTGTTTTATTTGATAAAAAAACAAATCGAGTGTTTTCTTTGGTATTAGACCAAATACCGATAGTTTCGGCTTCAGTCATGTCTATTTCTTGCCATTGATCGCGATTGTCCTCAACCACTAAGTTGAAATCATACTCAGTGGCATCTTTGCCATCAGAAATTCTGAATTTAAGTTGATAGTCATCAATATCAAAAAAGCCCGGTTGAAAATCGAGTTCTAATTGATTGTCAGTAAGGCGAAAGCTAACCCATTCAGGCTTGTTGGCAATTGAAAAACTCAGTTGGTCGTTTTCCTTATCAGCAGTGTTCAGTACAATTTTATTCGACTGTGCCGCTTTTGCATTGAGGGTGAAGGTACCACTAATAGTGGGAGCTTCATTTGGAGCTGGGGTTGGTGCAGGAGCTGGAGTCGGCGTTGATGGTTGAGGAGAAGAGCCTCCGCCTGAACCGCCACAAGCAGTTAGCAATGATGCAGAGAGCAAAACGGGCAATAGTTTTTCCATTGGTAAATCCTTGGATGTAAGTGTTTGTAAATATAAATTTTAAAGTTTGTGAACTGATAAAGTAAAGACCTTTAACAAAAGTCTAAGACCTATTTCGCATCTATTGTTGCCATTGTTGAGTCTTTTCACTAGCTTGCCTAAATTGGTTTGGTTAATCGAAGTCGCTAGATGGCAAAAGCTCATGAATACCCAATAGTAATTAGTTAAATCGACCTAAATTAGTGCAATTGAAGATCGCGTTCTAGTACTAGAACATTTTTGGTCGATTAGCTTCAGACAACAAGTTACAAAAAGCCGAGCCTCTTGCTCGGCTAGTCAGAAATAACTGTTTTAGTCTACTCCGGTAATTTTTCAAAATAACGAATACTTTGGCTGGTTGAGTAGTTACCATCAGTTGTTCGTCGAAAAATAGAATATTGAAATTTATAAATATTTTTTTCAATAGCTAGGAGTTTATAATTTCGCACAAGCATACTGCGATTTATATTGTTAAATCGGTCATTAAAACACGTGTCGTATTCAATGCTGTTTGAACAATATGAATCTCTGATCATTGATATACTGCCGTCGCTTTCATACTTCCAAAGCTCACTAGGCTCGGTATCCAAACTGCCGAAGTAATCTGCTCTTTGATCACTTAACACTCTTGTATAACGGATTCTATTGGAAAATAAATTGACGGTACTGTGTTTAAATGTTCCTAAATAGTCACTTGCGCTAAAGGTTGAATCGGTAAGCTCGTTTAGCGTGTAAATATTCACACCAATAGAGCCGTCATCTCTGGCAAAACTACTAGTCATTCCTATTTTTCCATTTGGTAATGCTAAAAGTTCGTGAGTCGCTTCAACACCATTGACGTTCGTTGACAAGGTATTGCCCTCTAACTGCCATGTAAAATTGGTTTGAATTCCTTCATTGATACCAGCTATTTTCAGAGTCATGCTTCCTTGGCTATCGTCTAAAATTCGAAACACAGAACCACCAAACTGATAATTCACTGATTCGGATAAAGTACTAGAGGTCAACGGCATATCGTCGCCAATAATTCTACCTGTATAGTTTTTACCTGCGATGAGGGCTACCTCACTTGTAACAGGTAACACACTTTGTAATACTGTGCTGGCTTTTATGCCTGTTAGCTCTGCAGATAACCCTTCAAAGTCAGCTATTTGAAAAGAACCAAGATCTGAGTTTAATTCTAAGTGGATATCTGCACTTGCGATGAGTATTCCAGATTCTAATGTTTGGATGACAAGATTAGTTGCGAATGCATTAAAGTTAAGCCTTGTAAAATCACCTGTGATTTTGTTCTCGAAAGTAAAGCCCATATCATCTCGTACTAATATAGGTGAACTATTTACAGGCGTGTAATTTTGATTGTTAAAGTTGACTTCACTAGTTGCATTAAAGCTAGGAGTGATGAAAGTAGTCAGGCCAAATGCTATATCGGCTGTGCGCAAGCGGATTTGCGCTGAATTGGTTTCAACGTCAATGGTACTTGTCGAATATAAAGCAGCTTCAGACAATGGTATGTAGTATTTAGCAGTTGCTTGAGTGTTATTTTCTTTAGTTAAATTGATAACTCTCTCGCTATTATCGTTTCTCAGAAGTCTGACCCTAATACGGCCTTGCTCTTGAGCAACGATAGACATTTCAAAAAAATCTATTTGAGGACATGTACTCTGAAAGCAACCTGCTTCGTAAACAGAAATGTCAAAAGTACTAAATGCCGACCACGATAATGATTTAGTTTCACCATTATAGGTGTAGATACCCATTTCATTTTCAAGAAATATGAAGCGAGTAGCTTCAGTTTTGTCTGACCAAATACCGATCGTGTCGGCTTCAGTCATACGTATTTCTTGCCATTTTTCTCGGTTGTCCTCAACTACTAAGTTAAAGTCATACTCTGTCGCATCTTTGCCATCAGAAATTCTGAATTTAAATTGATAGTCATCAATATCAAAAAAGCCCGGTTGAAAGTCTAGTTCTAGTTGGTTTTCAGTGAGGCGAAAGCTAATCCAGTCAGGTTTGTCGGCAATTGAAAAACTCAGCTGATCGTTTTCTTTATCAGCCGTGTTTAACACAATTTTATTCGATTGTGCCGCTTTGGCATTAAGGGTAAATGTGCCACTGATTGTTGGTGCTTCATTTGGTGCTGGTGCGGGAGCAGGTGCCGGAATTGGAGTTGATGGTTGAGGGGAAGAGCCTCCACCAGAGCCACCACAGGCCGTTAAGGCTAAAGTAAATAAAACAACAGGTAATATTCTTTCCATTTGAATTCCTTGAATTAAATTCGGATCAATTCGTATTTTAAAGTTTAATAAAAAAAAATGTAAACGGCTTTTAGCAGAAGGCTGTAAGCGCTTTCACATTTGTAACTGCCAATGTCGGCAGGATTTTAATAGGTTTACCAACATTAAACTGACTGACCCAAGCGGCTTGGCAGCCAAATGCTAGTGCACCTTTGATATCGGAGTTGCCACAATCGCCAACGTGCAGCAGCTGCTGAGGGGCAATGGCTAAATCACGGCAGGCTCGTTTAAACATATCTGGCGCCGGTTTTTGTCGGTCTTGATAGTTGGCGTGGTAGATGTAAGTAAAGTAGCGATCAATACCAATCGCTGTGGTATCAACATTGCCATTGCTAATCGCAACTATTGGATAGCGCGCACTTATTTGGCTCAAAAACTGATGAATATCGTCAGGAACTGAGAAGTTGCTGCGCTCAGTGCTAAAGTAATCTAACGCTAGGTCGGCGAGTGTGAGCGCCTGCTGTTGATCAAGCCCAAGTTCAATCAACCCCAAGCGATAGCTAATCCGTCTTAACTCAGTGACATCGTGTTTTAGCTCAGGCTGCAGGGCAATGGCCTGATTGCGAAAGTTAAACCAATAGCTGTGGTCGTATTGACCACTTTGGGTCGGTGCTGGCATCGGCAAATGCTCGGCGAAAAAACCAAGCATTTTTTGATAGGTTGCCAGCATGACAGGATGATTGCTATATAGCGTATCGTCTAAGTCAAAGCTAAGTGCTTTTATCGGTTTTAACTGTCTAAAAAACTGCACGGATGGCTTGCCTAATTATTTATTTGAATCTGATTGTTTACTGAGTAATTTGGCGACCAATTTGCGAAATTGGCTCAGTAACAAGGTATCCATGCGCGGGTCAAAGTGTTCAGCGTCGTCACTGGCAATGGCGATAAAGCCAAGTTCTTGTTTGGCTTGCGTCAATTTTATCAACACCACCGAACCAGTGCCGGGTGTATCAAAAATTAATTGGTGTTCGCTTTGTTGTAAACGGCCAAAATAGTAGTCGTCTTTCGTCAGGCGATTTTGCATAACGCCGCGGCAGTCTTGGCTCGACAAATGTTGATGTTCAACGGCGAACTCTTCGCTTAGCCACAAGCGGCAATTGGCCAACGATAATAACTCAGTCGTGGTGGTGTGAAGACAATCGACAATTTCAGCAATGCTGTTGCAGTCTATTAAGCGCAGATACAAGTCATTGTAGAGCGAGAATAACTGTTCGTTGTGGTTGGCAATTGCCATCAGTTGAGTGATTTCTTCTTCTAAATCATGCACTTTTTTACGCAATTGTTGCTGCTGACGCTCGACTAAAGAAACCACACCGCGCTGGTTGTCAGCTAACTTTAATTGCGTTAGTAGCTCACCGTTGCGCTGAAAAAATTCAGGGTGGGCCTGTAAATAGTCGACAATAAGCTCGTCAGTTAATGGTAGGTCATCACTCAGTAATGCCTCTGATTTGCTAGAGGCTTTTGATTCACTCATATATGTAATTGTCCATCAAATACGTGGACCGCAGGCCCCGTCATTTTTACTGGGTTACCTGGGCCTTTCCAATAAATTTTTAGTTTGCCACCGGGCAGTTCTACCGTAACTTGTTTGGCCAATTTTTTCTGAATTTGACCAACGACAACGGCGGCACAGGCGCCACTGCCACAGGCGAGTGTTTCGGCAGCACCGCGCTCGTAAACGCGCAGTTTAACATATTCAGGAGAAACCACTTCCATAAAACCAACATTGGCTTGTTTTGGGAAGCGCTCGTGATGTGAAAGGGCGTGGCCTAGTGTTTCGACCGGCGCGTCTTTGACTGAATCAACGGTCAGCACGCAATGGGGGTTACCCATAGAAACTGCGCCACAAAATACGGTTTCTTCGTCGCTGCGCAAAATATAAGTGCCTTCTACTTTTTGTGCGGTAAAAGGTATTTTGCTTGGCTCTAATTGCGGTACTGGCATGTTGACCGAAACATTGCCGTCGCGCTCAATGTACAAAGTCATTTTGCCCGATTGTGTCGAGACGCGGATTTTATTGCGGTTAATCAGCCCTTTCATTTTGACAAAACGGGCAAAACAACGGGCACCGTTGCCACATTGGCTAACTTCACTGCCGTCGGCATTGTAAATGCGGTAGTGAAAGTCGAGATCGGGATCGTAAGGTGGCTCAACCACTAACAACTGATCAAAGCCGACGCCAAAGTTGCGATCGGCAAGCTGTCTAATTTGATCATTCGATAAGTAAACGTTTTGAGTGACGTTATCAAGCACGAGAAAGTCGTTACCTAAACCGTGCATTTTAGAAAAATTTACTAACATTAATCGTTCTGCTTTGAGATTAGTTTGGCAAAATGCTCTCGCCTTGCCACAGTTGTTCTATCGTTTCGCGCTCGCGCACTAAATATGCTTGGTCGCCATCAACTAATATTTCGGCAGCTCTTGGGCGACTGTTGTAGTTTGAGCTCATGGTAAAACCATAGGCTCCTGCGGAACGGACGGCTAAAAAGTCACCCGGGGTAATCGCTAGCTTGCGCTCTTTACCTAAAAAGTCGCCAGTTTCGCAGACAGGGCCAACAACATCATATGTTTTTTTGGTTTTATCTTGGTTTTGTTCAACTTCAATGATTTCTTGCCACGCAGAGTAGAGTGAAGGTCTTATTAAATCGTTCATTGCACCGTCAACAATAGCAAAATTGCGCTCTTCATTGGTTTTTAGAAATTCAACTTCGGTTACCATAATACCGGCGTTAGCCATAATTGCTCGGCCAGGTTCATAAATTAGCGTCAGATTATAACCGTCGAGCTTTTCGGCAATGGCTTTTGCATAGTCATTTGGATGTGGTGGTTGTTCGTCTTGATAACAAACCCCTAAACCGCCACCAACATCGATATGGCTAAGCTTAATGCCTTGTTCAGCAAGCTTATCTACTAACAGTAAAACGCGATCTAAGGCATCTAAAAATGGCTGAGTTTCAGTAAGTTGAGAACCGATGTGGCAATCGACGCCTTTAATGGCAACATTAGCCAGTTGTGCCGCTTGTTGATAGACCGCTTCGGCTTCGTCGATACTAATGCCAAATTTGTTTTCTTTGAGGCCGGTAGAGATGTATGGATGAGTACCGGCATCGACATCAGGGTTAACGCGAAACGAAATTGGTGCAACTTTGCCCAAACGTTCGGCAACACTATTGATGCGCAATAATTCAGCAGGTGATTCAATATTAAAACAGTAAATGCCTTTGTCTAAGGCATAGGCAATTTCGTCAGAGGTTTTACCAACACCAGAAAAGACCACTTTTTTCGGATCGCCACCGGCTTCAATGACTCGTGCCAGTTCGCCTTTAGAGACTATGTCAAAACCCGAGCCCATGCGCGCCATCACATTGAGCACAGCCAAGTTGCTGTTTGCCTTTACTGCGTAACAGACGAGGTGAGGGCGATCGCCTGCGGCGTTTTCGAAAGCGCGCCAGTGGCGTTCGATAGTCGCGCGCGAATAGATGTAAAGCGGAGTGCCGTGTTGTTTGGCGAGTTCAGAAACAGAACATTGCTCGGCGTATAAAGACTGGTTTTGACGATTGAAAAAGTCCACTGTTTTATCCTATTTGCTCAATATGTTGTCGGCTGATGGTCGGTGTGTTTAGTTATTGTTGTGCAACGTATGTTTTGCTGTTTGCGCGTTGAGCTACACAGTATCCGCTGAAAACTGTGTTTCTTCAGCTGAAGGCTGTTTAGTGCCAGCTGAAGGCTCTTGTTCTTGATACAAAGGGCCTTTGTTGCCACAGGCCGCAATTGCGCAAGTTAGCGAAACTAACAATAAAGTTTTTTTAATCTTGACCATTTTAGTGATGTGTTTTGTCATTCAGTTAACCGCCAGTGTAATAAAGAGTGACTTTATTCAGAAATTCTTTAATCGACTATATTATTGCCATCATAGACGTTTTATAATCACATTTATACCGTCAGATAACAGTAAATGAATACTAACAGCGGTGTTCAATACCATTTGCTGTTATTTTATCCAAGCCCTGTTAAATCAGGTGATAGCCAAACCAAGGATAATGAATGAACGATAGCCAATACAACTTACTTGCCGATGACCTATTACTCGCGATAGAAGAAGCCGTTGAAGATTGCGGTGTCGATATCGATTACGAAGGCGTTGGTGGCATGTTAACGTTAACATTTAAAAATGGCAGTAAAATCATCATCAATAAACAAGCGCCATTGCACGAAATTTGGGTTGCCACTAAATTTAATGGTCACCACTTTGCCATGCGCGATGGTCAATGGTTTGACAAGCGCGGCAGCGATGAACTCTGGCAATTCTTGTCTGCTGCAGTGAGTGTGCAAGCAGACGTCGATGTCGTGTTAACGGCTCAGTAATTTTGCCTTAAATTTCGCCCACAGCGGTCGTCAAAATAAATTTGGAAAACACAATCATGAATAAAGTACGCATCGCCACGCGTAAAAGCGCTTTAGCCTTGTGGCAAGCTGAATATGTTAAAGCACAGTTAGAGCATTTTCACCCAGACCTCGTTGTTGAATTGGTGCCTATGACCACCAAAGGCGACATTATCCTCGATACACCATTGGCTAAGGTTGGCGGTAAGGGCTTGTTTGTTAAAGAGCTTGAAGTTGCCATGCTGGAAGACCGAGCTGATATTGCGGTTCACTCGATGAAAGACGTTCCGGTCGAGTTCCCAGAGGGCTTAGGCTTAGAAGTGATTTGTCCACGCGAAGACCCTCGTGATGCGTTTGTTTCAAACACTTATAAAAACTTAGATGAATTACCGCAAGGCGCTGTGGTTGGCACGTCGAGTTTACGCCGTCAATGTCAGTTGAAAGAGCTACGTCCAGATCTTGAAATTAAAGATTTACGCGGAAACGTTAATACTCGCCTGAAAAAATTAGATGAAGGCCAATACGATGCGATTATTTTAGCGGCGGCCGGACTATTGCGTTTGGAGATGCCCGAGCGTATCAGCGATTACATCGAGCCAGAAGTGATGTTACCTGCCAATGGCCAAGGCGCGGTTGGCATTGAATGTCGAGTTGATGATCAGCGCATTAAAGGTTTGTTGGCACCTTTAGAGTGTGGCCAAACGCGTAGCCGAGTTTTAGCCGAAAGAGCGATGAACAAAGAACTTGAAGGTGGTTGTCAGGTGCCGATTGGCAGCTATGCAACACTGTCAGACCAGACTTTGTTTTTACGCGGTTTGGTCGGAGCGATTGACGGCAGCAAAATCTTGCGTGCAGAGGTTTCGGGACCGGCAGCTGATGGTATCGAACTGGGTCAGCAGCTGGCAAAGCAGTTATTAGCCGATGGCGCAGATGCTATTTTAAAACAGGTATATGGCGAATAACGTATCCGATAAATCATTAAATGTCTTAGTTGCTCGGCCACACACGGCGGCCGAGCAACTGGTTAATTTATTAACCACGAATGGCATTGCTGCTCAAGCTTGTATTCCCTTCGATTACACCCGTAATCAAACCTCACAAGCACTAGTCTCCCACTTTAAACAAGTTATTGATATCGCAATTTTTGTCAGCCCTGCGGCGGTAGAGTTTGCCGAAGGCATTCAAGCATTATTGCAATGGCCGGTAAAGCAGTGGTTTGCGGTGGGTGCCAGTACACAAAAGCGGTTATCTCGCTTTGGCATTGATGCGCTCGCACCTGAATGTTATGACAGCGAAGGCTTATTGGCTCTGCCTGAGCTTGAGCAGGTTGAAGGTAAGCGCATTTTGATCGTGCGGGGAGATGGCGGTCGGGAGTTAATCGCAAGAACTTTGCAAGAACGACGAGCATTCGTGCAATATTTTGAAAGTTATCGACGTGTTTGGCGAAAATTGCCGGAAAATATAGCGAAACAATGGAAAGCCGCGGGAATAAACTGTATTGTGGTCACCAGTGTCGCTATTTTTGAGTACTTAGCAGAGCAATTAGATTTATCTGACTCATATTGGCGCCAACACTGCCAGTGGTTGGTGGTCAGTAACAGAATTGCCGAGGCAGCTAGAGCTATGGGGATAACCGAGATAACCGTCAGTGATGGTGCAAATAATCACGTGTTGTTGCAACAGCTCACCCAGTTGTCGGTATAATGAGCAAGCGCGTTAGTAAACTCATTGTTAGGCTAATGACTAGATTAATTTGTTAAGAACAAGACTAAAATATAGTGTTATTGATGGTAAAAGCCGACGATAAAACACTGTCAAAAAACAACAGAGCGACCTTTACACTTATTATCAATACGGAACATGTCCAATGACAGATAAAAAGCAGCCTGCCTCCTCTTCTTCAGCTGCTCCTGAGGCAAACTCTTCTTCATCTAAAGACCAGCAGACCTCAGCGCCGGTCAATAAAGCCAAGCCAGTTGTCAAAACTAGTACTGGCAAAAGCCAAAATACTGCAACACAAAGTAAATCGAGTAATGGTGTCGCGTGGCTTGCAATACTCTTGGGGTTAGTCGCAGTTGGCGGTAGCGCAGGGCATTACTACTGGCAACAAAGCCAACAACAAGTGCAAGCTAATCAATTGGCACAACAAGCCAATACCGCGATTAGTCAGCAACAAGCGCAAAATGTTGCCCAATTTGAAAACTTGTTAAAACAACAAGAGCAGCAGTTAACCGATAAATTTACTGAATTTGCCAGTCGACAGTTTGGTCAACAAGTGGTTGAACAACAAGGGCGTATTGAACAGTTAGAAGTGGCGATGGCGCGATTGAGCCAACGTCAACCAAGCGATTGGTTAGTTTCTGAGGCAGAATATTTGCTGCGAGTTGCCAGTCGCAGCCTGTTGTTTAAACAAGACAGTCAAGCGGCTATTGCTTTGCTAAATGAGGCCGATGAGCGCCTTGCGACACTTAATCAAGATCAATACTTTGCGGTGCGAGCTGCTATTCATCAAGATATCCAAACCTTGCAAGGGCTACCTGCATTTGACAATGAGACGGTATTGTTAAAGCTATTAGCGCTTCAGCAGCAGTCTTTGAACCTACCGATTGTTATCCCAGATGAGATTGCACCAGACCCTGATTTGGTGTTATCGGAAAACCCAGATGATTGGCAGCGCAATTTACTGGTTACGGTACAAAAATTTATTGAAGGCTTTGTTAAAGTAAGACGCCGTGCCGACAGTGAGGCTGTAAAACCGGTATTGTCTGCGGAGCAACACCGCAATTTAAGCCAAAATTTAGCGCTCAAGATTCAACAAGTACAACAAGCCGTTAACCATCAGCAACAAGCTTTGTATCTGAGTAGCTTGCAAGATATCCAGTTTTGGTTAGAGCGCTATTATGATCTCGATAGTGCTGAAGTTATCGCTTTTCTCGACAGTGTCAAAGCCCTGCAAGGCCAAACCATTAGTTTTCAGAGCCCACCATTGTTGCTATCGGTCGCGGCAATGCAACAAGCCAAAAAGCCAGTCTTGAATGAGTTACCACTGAAAAGCGATGGCACCGGTGATGACGCTGACACTAATCAAAACGAGTCGGATCAAAGCCAAGTCAATGATCAACCAACCATTAATAAACAAGGCGAGCAGGGAGTATTGTTATGATTCGTATCATCATACTGCTTGTTGTTTTGCTGGTTGCCGTTGTTGCCAGCGCCCAATTAATTGAGCAGCAAGGCTATATTTTGATTAGCGTTGGTGACTGGGTGGTTGAGTCAACCGTGTTCGCATTTGTTTTAATGACTGTTTTTGCTGTGGTTATTGTCGGCGTTTCGTTAAAGGCATTGCGCGGTGGTTTAAACCTTAGCGCAAACACTTGGCATAAGTTTTTTTGGGGTAGCAAGCGCAAAGCTGAGCGCCAATTCAATCAAGGCTTAGCGGCTTTTGCGTTAGACGACTACTCACAAGCGGAAAAATTGCTAGTCGATAGTGCTCACGGTCATGACTTCAGTGGCACCGCATATTTACTTGCGGCGAGCGCGGCGGAAAAGAAACAAGCGCAGCAATTGTCTTCAGAGCAAACAGCTAGTGCGGCAGGCAATAAGCACTATCTAGACAAGCTTGAACCTTTGTTGACAGACAACAACAAAGACCAGTTGGCGGCACATCTGGCAAAAATTAAACTATTGGTCAATCAAGGCGCATTTGCTGATGCCCGCAAAGCGATTGATAATAACCACAAGCTCATCGGTCATGACTCGCGCTTATTGACCCTTGAAATTGACTTGTGTTTACAAGAAAAACGCTTTGCTAAAGTTGTTGAATACTTGGCGTTGGCGGGCAAGCAAAAAGCTGTTTCTAGTGAGCAGTTAGCACGTTGGCGCTATCAGGGTTATTTGGGTTTATTTGAGCAATTATACCTTGAAGGCGGTAATGAAAAATTGGTTCAGTATTGGCAGAACCTGGCCCGTAAGCAAAAACAAGATGAAGAGATTTTATTGGCCTACTGCCGAGTATTAGCTGCCCACAAGGTGACACAAGGTTTGGACAAGCTACTATTACCGCTGTTGAAAAAAGACGCCAGTGAAGGTTTTTTAAAGTCGTTGCGCAGTATTCCAGTTAGCGAGCCAGATAACTTGTTAGCTGCTGTGCAAAAACATCTGCAAAAAAATACTGATAGCAGCAAATGGTTAGCTTGTTATGGCCATTTAGCACTAAGTGGTAAACAGTGGCAAATGGCGGAAAAAGCTTTGGTGAGACTACTACAACAACCTAGTGCTGATTTCGACCAGGCTGATATTGCCGCTTTGGCCAAAGCGCAAGCAGCACAAGGCAACTACCAAGCGGCACACCAAACGCTTTTGGCGTTAGTGAAATAGTTGTTATAACAGCGAATTAGTTGTTTAATAGCTCAATAATAAGAAGTTTATAACAATAAGAGCAAACGACCTTGTCAGAAACGAAAGCTAACTTTGATTTTCGTCCCTTGATGTTCGCGCTGATACTCGGTGGTATTGGCGCTTTGCTCAACAGCTTCACATATCCATTCTTACCCGAAGTAGATCTCGTTTTTGGTAATGCTGCCTTTGTCATGGTGGCAATGCGTTTGTTGCCAAAATACACCCTGTTAACCATGTTTATTGCGGTAACTCCGCTCTATTTTGCTTGGGGTCATCCGTTTGGCTATCTCACCTTTGGTCTCGAGGCCTATGTCCTAGCTCAATTGAGGAGCCGAGGCTGGTATGTATTTTTTGCCGACTTGGCTTACTGGCTGTGCCTAGGAATGCCGCTAACTATCGCTATTATTTGGTGGCGCGAAGCAGATTTTTCTCTGTATTACTTGTTTATTGGTTTCAAACAAGGTTTTAATGGTTTGCTATACACCAGTTTTGCGGCAGTACTGATTTTCATGCTCGATCGCCGCAGTTATCTGAGCTGGCAACAGCAACCTACCTTAAAGCGGACGGTTAAGGCGCAACTTACGTATGCATTTGTGCTAATTACTTGTTTATCGTTAATTATTGTTAGTTTGACTATTTCACGTAGCTTAATTGTTAACTCCCAAGACTACGTGAGTAAGAGTTTGCAAGACAACGCCAATAAAAGTGCGACTTTGATGCAGGCTCACCTAAACGAGCATCAAACTTTGATCACTATGATGGCGAGCTGGCTATCGGCAACGCCACAGGAACAATGGCAGGAACTACTCAATACCAGCCAAGCGCTGCACAGTGGTTTTATTACCATGTTGATTGCTGGTGCTGATGGCAATATTTCACAAGCAAGTCCGGAACGTCTGTTAGCTGTGGTTAATCAAAATGGCAAATTTAGTGTTAGCCATCGAGACTATTTTCAAAAGCCAATGGCGGGGCAAGATTTGTATACTTCGGACGTATTTCAAGGCCAAGGTTTTGGCATGGATATGATCATTGCCATTAGCGCCCCGGTACTGCCAATGAATGGAACACCACAGCAGCCTGTAGCAGTTGTTGAAGGTTCTCTCGATCTCAATATATTATCGCAAATGAGCATGGCTAAGTTGGGTGAGCAGCACACTCGATTGGTGTTAGTTGATCAAAACAACAAAGTTATTTTTGCATCTGATGAATTGGCACTTAAGCCGTTAGATGACTTTGTCTTTCAGGACACCTCTAGCTCGGCAGCTGGTCAAAGGCTAATGTTGGCCAGCGCAGGCGACAAGAGCTTTGCCTACCATAGTATCGAGTTGGAAAACCAGTGGCGAATTTACGCGTTACTTGACTACCAATACATACTTAAGCAAATAGAAAATGAGTATTTACTCATTTTTATTATTTTGTTTGGCAGCTTGTTAATGACCACTGCGCTCGCTAATCAAATTAGCCGCCGTTTAACTAGACCTCTGAATTTTATTAATAAGCAAATTGGTTATCACGATCATCAAATTAAACACGAATTTAAGCCTCTTTATGAAGAGACAGGCGTTGAAATAGAGCAGTTATACGATGAAATTAAACGAAGCCGCACTGCTTTGTTTGACTACCAAGAACAACTAGAAGACAAGGTTGCCGAGCGCACTCAAGCCCTCAACAAAGCTAACCAAAGGTTACAAGCCTTGGCTTTGGTTGATGGTTTGACTCAAGTTTTTAACCGCCGTTATTTAACTGAGCAGTTTATTGTTGTTCGCAAAGCCTGTCAGCGCAGTGAAGCGACAATGGCAGTAGTGATGCTCGATTTAGACTACTTTAAAAAGCTTAACGACAGTCACGGCCATCAGGCTGGCGATGATTGTTTAGTGGCAACCGCTAAGTTGATGAAGCAAGCTTTTGATCGCGATACCGATATTGTAGCCCGTTATGGCGGTGAGGAATTTGTCATTGTCGCGGCAGAAATCGATCTTGATAACTTACAACAAAAACTTGAGCAATTGCGTCAGACCATTGCTGAACAAGTCTTTGTCAATCCGCATTTACAGCCGTTTCAGGTCACCGTTAGTATGGGGGCTGTTTTTGGTCGGGCTGATAGTTTCAGTGAGCTGGATAGTTGGCTTAAAGGCGCCGATCAATGCTTGTATCAAGCCAAAGGGGCAGGCCGCAACCAAGTGGTGTTAGAAAGCTGGATTAAAAAAGACGAGCTTAAAGCGACTAACTCTTAAGCTCGACTCTTGATATCAGCTTCGGATAAGCTGACAGAAAGTTTTTAGATAAATGCGAAGGCGTCAGCGTACATATGCTCTTTAACGGCACCTTTGGCGACAAAATCTTCTCTTACTTTGCCAACCATTTCGAAACGACCGGCTAAATAAATATCGTAAGCATCAAAGCTATCGATATCGGCCATCGCAACTTCGTGGACTAGGCCGACTTTACCCTGCCAGTCATCATTTGGCTGTTCGACAACCGGAATAAACTCGGCATTGGCAATGCGATTAATCGTGGCAGCCGTTTGCTCAAGCTCATAACAGGCACTTGGTTCGCGCAAGCCCCAATAAACAGTCACTGGGCGCTCAGTTTTTTGGTCAGCGAGATATTCAAAAATCGATTTGATATAAGAAAAACCAGTACCACCAGCGAGTAATAAAATTGGACGAGTGCTGTCTTCGCGAAATTGAGCACTGCCCAATGGTGCTTCAATCGTCACTGATTGGTTGGCTTTGATATGATCAATCACTTGCATTGGCCAGCTATCAGCAACTGATGCGCCAATTTGTAGTTCAATCAATTCGCTGTTCGGTGAACTGGCGATTGAAAACGGGCGTTTGTCTTCTGGCCCCATAACAAAATTAAGGTATTGGCCGGCGCTAAAGCTGACGGTTTGCTCTGGCTTTAACAAGACCTTGTAGACATAGGGCGTAAGTGAGGTTAGTGCCTCAACTTGACAGGTTATTGCAGTCATTCATTTACCTTAATACGTTAGCTAGCGGGTTTATCGGTTGGCAAGATTGCCAGTTCTTGCCAAATATTGTCAACTTCTTGTTTCACTGATTCGTCCATCACAATCGGTTCACCCCATTCGCGATCGGTTTCACCCGGCCATTTATTGGTGGCGTCCATCCCCATTTTTGAGCCAAGCCCGGAAACTGGCGAGGCGAAATCGAGATAATCGATGGGCGTATTTTCAATCATAGTGGTGTCGCGGGCTGGGTCCATTCTGGTGGTCATCGCCCAGATCACGTCTTGCCAATCACGCGCGTTGATATCGTCATCACAAACGATAACAAATTTGGTATACATAAACTGACGCAAGAATGACCATACCCCCATCATTACGCGTTTGGCGTGACCGGGATATTGTTTTTTCATCGTTACTACCGCTAATCGGTATGAACAACCTTCAGGCGGCAGATAAAAATCAACAATTTCTGGAAACTGTTTCTGTAAAATAGGTACAAACACTTCGTTTAACGCGACCCCTAAAATAGCTGGCTCATCTGGTGGCCTGCCGGTGTATGTGCTGTGATAAATTGGCGCTTGTCGTTTAGTGATGTGAGTAACGGTAAATACTGGAAAGTCATCCACTTCATTGTAATAACCGGTGTGATCGCCGTATGGGCCTTCTGGTGCCATTTCGTCTGGATCAATATAACCTTCAAGGACAATTTCAGCAGAAGCCGGTACTTGTAAGTCGTTACTAATACATTTAGTTACTTGCGTTTTACTGCCGCGCAGCAAGCCAGCAAAGGCGTATTCCGACAAGGTATCTGGCACAGGAGTTACGGCACCTAAAATGGTTGCAGGATCTGCACCCAAGGCCACTGAAACCGGAAATTTTTCACCTGGGTGCTGCTTTTTCCATTCGAAAAAGTCTAAGGCTCCGCCGCGGTGTGATAACCAACGCATAATCACTTTATTGCGGCCTAATAGCTGCTGGCGATAAATACCCAAGTTTTGGCGTTCTTTGTGTGGCCCTCTGGTAACGGTTAGGCCCCAAGTGATCAATGGTGCGGCATCGCCCGGCCAGCATTTTTGAATCGGCAGCTGAGTTAAGTCAACTTGGTCACCAGTTAAGGCAACCTCTTGGCAAGGTGCCTTTTTTACCAACTTAGCAGGCATATTGAGCACCTGCTTGAAAATAGGTAATTTATCGAGAGCATCGCGAAAGCCCTTTGGCGGCTCAGGTTCTTTTAACATCGCCAGTAATTTGCCGACTTCGCGCAATGAGCCGACATCGTCTTGTCCCATTGCTAACGCTACGCGCTCAGGTGTTCCAAATAAATTGGTCAGTACTGGCGTATCAAAACCAATCGGGTTTTCAAATAACAATGCAGGACCTTTAGCGCGCAAGGTGCGATCGCTAATTTCCGTCATCACTAAATCGGTCGAAATAGGCTGCTTGATGCGCTTCAATTGGCCAAGCTTTTCAAGCTGCTCGATGAAGTCTCTTAAATCACTATATTTCATAGGGTTATTTATTGTGCGTTTGAATCATTATAACGGTATTGGTTCGCTATTACGATGATAAAACTGTGCTAGATCATGACACAGTTACTAGGTAATTTGCACAGTGACAAAATGTTAGCTTTTGGAGCTGAGCGCTCAGCGGTTACTGAACGCTCTTGCAAGTATTGTAATACTATTATGAGTGGTTTAATGAAGCTTCATTTTCGGTCTAGTGACTTTGACCAAACGTTCGGCGAACCACAAAACTCCTGCTCTGAGACGACCATGAATCGCCATTTGGTGCATGCGGTATAACGATATATAAACCAGTTTGGCGATTCGCCCCTCGATAAACATGCTACCTTTGGTTAAGTTACCCATTAAACTGCCGACGGTACTAAAACGGGAAAGATTAACCAAAGAGCCGTAGTCCATATATTGGTAGTCAAGTGCTGCTTGCCCTTTGAGTTTGCGCAGAATATTTTGTTGTACGATGGTTGCCATTTGGTGAGCTGACTGCGCTCTTGGTGGCACCCAAGTGTTATCTGGATTTTGAAAGCCACAGGCGTCGCCAAGCACATAAATATTGTCGTCAAAGGTCGACGTTAAATCTTTATTGACCAATACTTGGCCCATGCGGTTGGTCTCAACGCCTTGAATATTTGCCAGAAACTCTGGCGCTTTAACCCCAGCCGCCCAAATCATAATATCAGCTTCGAGTTTCTTATCTTCACTGGTGACGAAACCATCGCTGTCGGCGCGCTGCACTCGCGTTTGTTCCAGCACTTCGACACCTATTTTTTCAAGTTCGCGTTTTGCCGCATTGGCGATGCGGTCGGGCAGTGCCGGTAATATTCGAGGACCAGCTTCAATTAAGCGAATTTTGAGTTGCTCTGCGGCCATGTGTTCAAAACCGTAACTACCGAGCATTTCGGTAACGTGAAATAGTTCAGCGGCTAACTCGACACCAGTGGCGCCAGCGCCAACAATATCGATATGTAATTCTTGCTTGCTGCCGCTTTGGCTAATTCGAGTAAACGTACTTAACAAGGTTTTGTGAAAGCGCTCTGCTTGTTGGTGACTGTCTAGAAAATAACAGTGTTGTTTGACACCGGGGGTGCCAAAGTCATTACTGACACTGCCGACAGCCAATACCAGTTGATCGTATTTGAGTTGACGAGTATTTAAGTTGTGCTCGTCACTGACCGGCTCTAAAGTGACGGTTTTTTCGATTGGATCAACATTCGTCAAACAGCCAAGTTGAAAATGGTAGCCATGACGAGCACCATGGGCGTGATAAACCACGGCATTTAAGCTGGCGTCAAAAGTACCTGAGGCAACCTCGTGTAATAATGGCTTCCAGATGTGAGTGCGATTTTTATCGACCAAAATAATTTTGGCTTTGTTTTTTCGGCCTAGTTTTCGGCCTAATTGGGTTGCTAATTCAAGGCCGCCAGCCCCTCCTCCAACGATAACAATTGTTTGCATAGAAAAGTCCTCAAAAGTAATAAAGGGCTGAGGTCAATTTTTTGATTAACACCAGTCCTTTATCACTTCAAAAGCACAATCACTATAGCATGTGAGCGCGCCAGTTTTTATATAAAACGACACTAAGATATTGAGTCTCGCTATTGATTTGTGGTGATAAATTTACGCATCCCGTTCGATAGTGTTAAGGAGCTGACAAATACATTGCTTATTTGCATTTTGTCGAAAAATTTAACCTCGATCGGGTGCTATCTAAATCAGTAATATTTGATAAACTGCGGTCGAATTTTTGTCTAATCTTATGGATATGTTGTGCGCGTACTGGTTCGTTGGTTGCTGGCCTTTTTATTGATCTTTGTTGTTTTACTTAGTGGCTTAGCTGCACTGTTATTGTCGGCTGATACCAAGGTGACTCAAGTCGCGGCGCAGCAAGTTGAAAGTGCTGACTCGGCAAGAGAGCTGATTGGCATTGCCAAACGCGTATTAGAGAGACAGCAGCAAAGTCAGCGCATTACCATTTCGCAAGCACAGCTCAATAGCTTATTTGGTCTAGTCACCCGAGCTCGGCCTGAGTTTAAAGTGCAAGCGCTATTGACGACTCAAGGTTTGGCGCTAACGGTGAGCTATCAGGTACCAAAAAACTGGTTTGGTCAATACCTCAATGTCTCTACTGTGGTGCTGCCGGGTCAAGGGCTGACGTTGCAGCCTGCAGAGCTGGGTAGTTTGTCAATTTCTGGTCAATCGACGCTGGAACTATTAGCGTGGGCGGTCAATCGATATACTCGCAGTGACTTAGGTGACGCAACACTTGAACAAGTGCAAGAGCTGACCATGTCTGATCAAGCAATGACAATTACTCTTGAGCCGATCAACGCCTATTTAGTTAAGCTCAATCGGGTAAAAAATCAGTTTAGCCATGATGATAATGAGGTCTTGTCCGAGTATACCTTAGACTATGTAAAACATTTATCTGTGTTGGCTAAAGGACAAAATCGAAACCAGCAATCTCTCGCTTGGTTTATCCATCATCTTTTCCAACAAGTGACCATCAATGCTCGACCCTATAATGCTGCCGTCCACAATCAAGCGGCGATCATTGCCTTGGCTATTTTTACGGGCGATCATCGTTTTGCTCACTTTTCCGGTATTGCGATGGCTAAGGTTAAGCAGCTCAACTCATTGCCCTATCCACCAACTTTGGCGAAGCGTCGAGATTTAGCATTGCACTTTATTTTTTCTGCCGCTATCGAAGTACTATCAACACAGGGTATTAGCAGTGCTGTTGGCGAGTTTAAAGAGCTCGTTGACCGCGGGCGTGGTGGTAGCGGTTTTAGTTTTGTCGACCTTGCGGCTGATCTAGCTGGTGTCAACTTTGCGCAAATCGCCAGCAATCCAGCAACGGCAAGACAGTTGGCACAAGTGTTAGCGACTAAATCCGGTGAAGCAGTGTTGTTTCCCCAAGCGACAGATTTACCAGAGGGCTTGAGCAAAGCGCAATTTACTCGCTATTTTGGTAGTGTTGATAGCCAAGCCTATTTAGCCTTGTTAAGTAAAATTAACCGGCGTATCGCTGAACTTGAAATTAGCCAAATCCAGCGACACTAGTTGCTCTTTGATGGCTGCTTAGTATGCACCAGCACTGTAGGTAAGCTCATAACTATGGCTGTAAATTTCTAAGATATTACCGAATGGATCTTCCATGTAAATCATGCGGTATGGCTTTTCGCCCGGATAATAGTAGCGCGGCTTCTCCATGCGTTTTTTGCCACCAGCAGCGACAATCTTCTCGGCTAGTTGTTCTAGGTTCGGATCTTGGACACAGAAGTGGAAGACTCCGGCTTTCCAGTATTCAAAGTTATTCTCTGGAGTTTGGTGGTTTTTAAACTCAAACAATTCAACACCAATGCGATCACCAGTGGCGAGATGAGCAATGCGGAATTTTTGCCAGTTAGCACCAAAGACATCGGTACACATTTCTCCAATGGGGCTTTCGTCTTCAGTAATCTCAGTTGGTGCCATGATCAGGTACCAGCCCAGTACTTCAGTGTAAAACTTGACTGCGGCGTCGACGTCGGGCACCGAAATACCGATGTGAGAAAATGTTCTGGGGTAATTTACTGTCATGGTTAACTCCTAAATCGTTCGGGTTATTTGATGAGCAGCAGTATACGGGCTATGATTATTGTCTAAAAATTATCATTTATTATGGTTTTAAGTATATTTTGTAATGATTAATCTGACTTGGTTAAAAACATTTTGTACGCTGGCAGATGTTGGGCATTTTACGCAAACTGCTGAGCGTTTGTTTATGACGCAGTCTGGGGTCAGTCAGCACATTCGCAAACTTGAGCAATCGCTAGCGACCGAGCTTATTGTTAGAGAAGGAAAACGCTTTTGGTTAACCCAAGAGGGATATCGGCTGTACCGGGAAGGCACTGAATTGTTAGCCGAGATCAATAGTTTGTCGGCGAGTTTTGAGCCGACTGACGAGTACCGAGGCTTAGTTTCTATCATGTCGCCCGGTAGCTTGGGCTTGAAGCTTTACCCCGAGCTGTTATTACTGCAGAAACAACATCAGCTACTGTCAATTGATTACCAGTTTTCGTCAAATCGCGGCATTGAGCAGGCACTTTGTCAGTATCAGCTTGATATTGGCTTGATGACTGCATTGCCGAGTGATACCAATATTGTTGCTAAATCACTGACGCGAGAGCCGATTGTGCTGGTAACTCCGAGCAGCTTAACTAGGCCAACCTGGCCTGAATTAACTCAATTAGGCATTATTGATCACCCCGATGCTCATCATCATGCCAAACTGCTACTTTCTGGAAACTTTGAGCAGTTTGAACACATTGGCCAATTTACCGTCAGTGGTCGCTCTAACCAAATTAGCTTAATACTAACACCTGTTGCACTGGGCTTAGGTTTTACTGTTTTACCATTATATGCTGCAAAGGC
Organism: Endozoicomonas sp. G2_1; assembly: GCF_017744155.1. GTDB lineage: Bacteria > Pseudomonadota > Gammaproteobacteria > Enterobacterales > Alteromonadaceae > JAGHQT01. Next base: position 272,232 of record NZ_JAGHQT010000003.1, read on the forward strand.
GTTTGCTGATCAGAAGGCAGTCAATATTCATTTTTTATCTGAGCAGGCTTATGAATCTGTTTATATCTGTCGTCATCGCCGAGCGGCGGTGAATCAAAGCACTGGCTTTATTGAGCAAACGATTCGCGATTATTTTGTCTAATCTACTAAACAAGCTCTTCGTCTCAAAGTTAATGTATGAAGTGTCTGGCGATTGTTTGTTTAATGTTGTTGTTTTGTTACTCGCTAATGCGCAAGCCGTACCTTTGTATTATCGTTGCTTTCAATTGATATGTTGAGAGTTTAAACGAATGCAGATGATAGTGTCGAGGTAAAAAATTGATGTTGTGCAAGCGATTATTTATCGGGTTATTACTAGTCACAAGCGTTGCTAGTTGTGGTGGCGGAAGCGGTAGTAATACTACTGTTACGGCGCCTAATCCCAACACTGGTGCTAGTGCTCCTAGTACTAACAACAGTTCTGCTGGTAATAGCGGTGACAATAGTTCAACAGGGGGAAATAACTCATCAGGAGGTAGTGGCTCTGGTGGAAATACGTCTCCTGGCAATGGTCAGCAAGGCTCGGGTCCAGTGATGAAGCCCAATTCGAGCATAGCGCTCAATCGCAATCTAGATGTGCTGATTTTGTCATCCCATGCTAGTGATCAACGAGCATTGCGAAAAGAAGAGTTAGACGCGTCGTTTGAGTTGGTAAAAGCCGTACTGACAGACAACCAAATCGTTAACAATTACCAAGTTAAATATGCGCAGTACCAAACGGCGATGTCGAGCACTGAAATGGTTAACCTGTTTAATCAAAATAACAGTGAGAGCGTTTACCCTGAATCGTTTGCCCTTGCCAATTCTGAGTGGATCAAACGTCAGCAGAACATCGATTTACTTAATAGTGCTGATATTGTGGTGTTACGTACCAGTTTTAACAGCACCAATACTGCGGGCGCTTTTTGGGGCGCAGCAACGGGTGAGACGGTACTGTGGCCAAATCTTAAAAAAATTAACGGTTTGAATCAAAAGCTGGTGTTTCTCAACAGTCCGATTGATCCGACTTCAGCTGGCTATGCTTATCAGCACAACGCTTACCTCGCCGACAATTTGAAAATTACTCGTTTTGATCGCATTTTTGCCCATGAGTTTATTCACGCACTAGGTTATGGCGCGCACGATAATGGGGTTGATATTCATCAGAGCGAGAGTTTTTCTGAGCGTATTAAAAAGGATTTAGCTTACGCTGATACTGTTGGTAGCACCTTGTCGTACGGCGATTGCTTTTCGGTAATGGGCAATGCTGATTGTTCGTTAATGTTATCACCGTCGGCGAGAGAATTGTTGGGGGTTAATCTCGATTTTGTCCCTGTCTATCAAACCGGCAAGGTCAGCTTGAGTCGCAATCAATTGCTCAAAGTGTTGTTAACAGAATCAACAGGGCAGACTGGTCATGAGAAAATATTGACTTACCTAACCTTTGAACCGCCAGTAACGGCCAAGTATAGCCAAAGTCTTAATGGTGATGTTGAGTTAGCTGGTGTTAGCCATAGCTTAAAAGCTAATTCGGACGGTTATTTGGTCAGAATCGTCAAAGTTGATATTTCCCATGAGACTACGCCAAATGTTGTTTTAATTGATGCAGCACCACCGCTAAATGACGTCGCTTATACTTTAAAAGCAACTCACTCAATTGAAATTGGTGGCAAAGTAAAAGTTGAGTTTGTCTCGCAATCTAATAACGCAGCCGAGTTTATGGTGACCTATCCATAAGCTTTTACCGTTGTTCCAGCAAATAAAAAGCGGAGCTACTAGTGAGCTCCGCTTTTTAGACTATTTAGCTGTTTTGATGGATTATTTACGCTTCATCGAATCAAAGAATTCGTCGTTTGTTTTGGTCATGGCAAGTTTATCAATCATAAACTCCATGGCGTCAATTTCGCCCATTTCATGGACAATTTTGCGCAAAATCCACATTTTTTGTAATTCGTCTTGCTTAGTCAGTAATTCTTCGCGACGAGTACCACTGCGGTTAAAGTGAATAGCAGGGAATACGCGCTTCTCAGCAATCTTGCGAGAAAGATGTAATTCCATGTTACCTGTACCTTTAAACTCTTCGTAGATAACCTCATCCATTTTAGAGCCAGTTTCAACAAGTGCTGTTGCAATAATGGTTAAGCTACCACCTTCTTCGATGTTACGAGCAGCACCAAAGAAACGTTTTGGACGGTGTAGGGCATTGGCGTCAACACCACCCGTTAAAATTTTACCTGATGATGGAATCACTGTGTTATAAGCACGAGCTAAACGCGTAATAGAGTCGAGTAGAATAACGACGTCTTTTTTGTGTTCAACTAAGCGTTTTGCTTTTTCAATGACCATTTCAGCAACTTGCACGTGGCGGCTAGCTGGCTCGTCAAAGGTTGAGGCAACCACTTCACCTTTTACTAAGCGTTGCATTTCAGTTACTTCTTCTGGGCGCTCGTCAATAAGCAATACCATCAATTCACACTCTGGGTGATTGTAGGCAATACTCTGTGCGATATTTTGTAGTAAAAGCGTTTTACCTGCTTTTGGCGGTGCAACAATAAGGCCGCGTTGACCTTTGCCAATTGGCGATGCTAAATCGAGTACGCGCGCTGTGATATCTTCAGTAGAACCATTGCCGCGTTCCATACCTAAACGGTAGTTTGCATGAATTGGGGTAAGGTTTTCAAAGAGGATTTTGTTGCGAGAGTTTTCAGGCTTGTCGAAGTTAACTTCGTTGACTTTTAGTAGGGCAAAGTAACGTTCGCCGTCTTTAGGTGGTCTGATTTTACCCTGAATGGTATCACCTGTGCGCAGACTAAAGCGTCGAATTTGGCTTGGTGACACATAAATATCATCAGGGCCTGCTAAATAAGATGAGTCGGCCGAACGAAGAAATCCAAATCCGTCTTGCAATATTTCTAAGACACCGCCACCGAAAATATCTTCTCCGCTTTTAGCGTGGGCTTTTAAAATGGCGAAAATAATGTCTTGTTTACGCGTTCTTGCCAAGTGCTCTAGTTTCATAGATTCGGCAAGACTAACCAATTCGCTAATCGATTTTTCTTTAAGTTCGGTAAGATTCATAGTGAGAGTTTCTTAAACGGTTTTCATGCATGCCTGATGGCACTTTTATAGGTTGAGTGAATAGATGACGACCGATATGTTTTATTTTTGGTCGGAATTGTAACTTAGCATTAAATGTACAATGGGTAAAGCTTAGAAACGTCTATATTGTAGTCGTATTAAAAAAGCTCGTCAATTGACGAGCTTTTTGTCGATAATATCGTTGCTAATTACGCATTTGGCAATTATAAGTTGCCGTCTAAAAACTCTTTCAATTGAGTTTTTGATAAAGCGCCTACTTTAGTGTCGGCAACGTTGCCGTCTTTGAAAAGTAGTAATGTTGGAATACCACGGATACCGTACTTAGGAGGTGTACCGGCATTTTGGTCAATATTAAGTTTACCAACAGTCACTTTACCGTCGTATTCTTCAGCAATTTCGTTCAGTAAAGGAGCGATCATTTTACATGGACCACACCATTCTGCCCAAAAATCAACTAGTACTGGACCAGAGGCATTTAATACATCGGCTTCAAAGCCATCATCAGTAAGCTGAATAATTTTATCGCTCATTTTTTTCTCCAATCTTAGGGACATAATTGACGTTATGTCGAAACGATAATGAGTATAACGTCATCAAGTTTAATATACTACGTTGAGTATATAACGATTCTTTTCATCGCCAAGCAAAATTGACTAATATCTACTGCAACTGACCAGATACTGTTTCTTATTTGGCCGCTAACCTGTTAAGCTTAGCGCCATGAAAAAAACACATTTAACAGATACTAAGTTCGTTGAGTTACAGCTTGCAGAGCAAGTAGTGACCGGACTGGAAGCCATGGGCTTTCACAACTGCACCTCGATTCAAGCAAAATCACTTCCGGTTTTAATGCAAGGCAAAGATATTGCCGGCCAAGCCCAAACGGGTGAAGGTAAAACCATTGCTTTCTTGGCAGCGACATTCCACCATTTATTGCAAAAACCCGACCCTAAACACAACCAGCCACGCGCAATTATTATGGCACCAACTCGAGAGTTGGCGATTCAAATTCATCGCGACGCTTTGGCAATGGCAAAAAGCACTGGCTTGCGCCTTGGTATTGTTTATGGGGGCGAAGGTTACGAAAGTCAACGGGAACAACTCGAACAAGGTGTTGATATTCTGATTGGTACTTGTGGTCGTTTGATTGATTACCTCAAGCAAGGTGTTTACAACCTCAACAATATTGAAGCGGTTGTCCTTGATGAAGCTGACCGCATGTTTGATTTGGGCTTTATCAAAGACATTCGCTATTTGTTTAGACGAATGCCTGCGGCGACTGACCGTTTAAACATGCTGTTTTCAGCAACCTTATCTTTCCGTGTTAAAGAGCTTGCATTCGAGCATATGAATGAACCGGTCAGTATTGAAGTTGAGCCAGAGCAAAAGACCAATGTCAGAATTAGCGAGGAATTATTCTATCCTTCTAACGATGACAAAATGACATTGTTGCAAACGTTATTGGAAGAAGAGTGGCCAGATAAAGCGATTATTTTTGCCAATACTAAACACAGTTGTGAAAATATTTACGCTCATTTAGCCGCCGACAAAATTCGCGTTGGTTTGCTCACTGGTGACGTTGTCCAAAAGAAACGATTGAAAATTCTCGAGCAATTTACCGAAGGTCAACTCGATGTTTTGGTAGCCACTGATGTTGCTGCTCGCGGCTTACACATTCCAAGTGTGACTCATGTCTTTAACTACGACTTGCCTGACGACTGCGAAGATTACGTTCATCGCATTGGCCGCACAGGTCGTGCTGGTGCTGAAGGTCACGCCATTAGCTTAGCCTGTGAGGAATATGTATTTAACTTACCGGCGATTGAAGAATACATTGAGCATCCGCTACCGGTTAGCAAATACGATCCAGATGCCTTGTTAACTGATTTACCTAAGCCCAAGCCTAAGTACCGACGCCACAAGCCACACAACGGTGGCCAAAATCGCAGTCGCTCTGGTAATCCAAGTAAACGCAGAAGCGCTTAATTGAGATGTCCTGTAAGCTAGATCAATGGATAGTGTGGTTAATTAAGTCATGACCCAACAGTTCGACAGTGATTATTACGCGATTATTGATTTAGGCTCAAATAGCTTTCACCTATGGCTAACCACTTTGTTAGCCAATGGTGTTCAAACCATCGACAAAGTAAAACGCAAAGTGCGACTGGCATCGGGCTTAGATGAGCACAATATTTTATCCGAACAAGCGATAGAGCGCGGTTTAAGTTGCTTGGCTTTGTTTGCGGATCGCTTACAAAATATTCCCGTTAAAAATATTAAGGTAGTGGCAACTGCTACCGTTCGACTCGCCGCTAACGCCGATGAATTTTTAGCTCGTGCAGAGCAAGTGTTAGGTCTACCAATCGAACTACTTTCCGGCATTGACGAAGCTAAGAATATTTACCTTGGTGCTGCATACACTTGTACTGCGCCACCGCAACGACTCGTGCTTGATATTGGCGGTGCTAGTACTGAATTGGTCATCGGTGCGGGCTTTGAAACCGACAAAGCCATTAGTCTCGATATGGGCTGTGTTACTTTTAATCAGGCCTATTTTGCCGATAAAGCATTGACTGAGCAGCATTTTGATCGAGCAATAGCTGGCGCTAAAGCAATGCTTGCCCCACATGTTAGCGATTACCAAACTATCGGCTGGCAAGCGGTGTTGGGCGGCTCAGGGACTATGCAAGCACTAGCAGAAATCTTAAGCGCTCAAGGTAAAGCCTGTTTGATCGATTTGGCTTTTATGTATGACATTAAGCGACAACTAATTACTTGCCGTCAGTTTGATTGTATCGATATTGATGGTTTAGGTATTGAGCGCGAACCTGTTTTTGCCAGTGGCCTCGCGATTCTGATCGCCTTGTTTGAAAGCCTTGAAATTGATCAAATGCAATTGTCGCTTGGTGCCTTGCGCGAGGGCTTGTTGTACCAATTATTACCCGATATGGGCCAACAGCCTATTCAGCAACGCACAGTGAAAAGTTTGGCAAAGCGTTTTCACATTGACCGCAATCACGGCTTGCGAGTCGCTAAACACGCCCGTTATCTGTGGCAACAATGCCAAGAGAAATGGCAACTCGATGACAGCGAATTAGAAAGTTTATTAATTAACGCTTGTTTATTACACGAAGTCGGCGTGTTAGTGGAATTTAAAAACCATCCGCGACACGGTCAATACTTATTGAACAATGCTGATTTACCGGGTTTTTCAAGTGCTCAACGACAAGTATTGAGTTATTTGATTCGCTGGCAAAAAGGCGAGTTGACTAGCGATGTTGTCGAGCAAGCACTGCAGCTCGTTTTTTCAGGCTCAGCGCGAGCACTAGCTATATTGAGGTTGGCAATTGTGATTTGTCATTTGCGCGATGACGCTATCACACCAAATTACCAGATCTCGGCCTATGACTCAGGCTTGACGCTTGTGTTTAATGATGATTGCTTAGCCCAACATCCGTTAATTAGCGCTGAGCTGGCGTTAGAGGTTGATTACTTAAAGCCTCTGGGGATTGAGCTACAAATTCAGTAACTGTTGTTGCAGTATTTTCAACGACAGGGCGCAAAAGTAAGGCGCAAGCCAGAGTGTGGCTGCGCCTTGATCATAGTATGGCTACGCCCTGAAAAATACGTTAGTTTTGCTCTTTCAGCCAAACAGCGACGCGTTTAGCAAAGTAAGTTAAAATGCCATCGGCACCCGCGCGTTTAAACGCCAATAAACCTTCCATGATGCAAGGTTGTTCCGCTAGCCATCCGTTTTGAATCGCCGCCATATGCATGGCGTATTCACCGCTGACTTGATAGGCGTAGGTAGGCACTTGAAAGTTGTCTTTGACCCGCCGGACTATGTCTAAATAGGGCATACCGGGTTTAACCATCACCATATCGGCACCTTCTGCGATGTCTTGGGCAATTTCGTGTAGCGCTTCGTTGCTATTGGCCGGATCCATTTGGTATGAATACTTGTTGCCGCCTTTGATATTACCAGCAGAACCGACCGCATCTCTGAACGGGCCATAGTAGTTCGATGCGTATTTTGCTGAGTAAGCTAAAATACGGGTATTGACGTGCCCTTGCTGCTCTAGTTCTTGGCGGATTGCGCCAACGCGACCATCCATCATATCTGACGGCGCAACGACGTCAGCACCAGCTTCAGCGTGAGACAGTGCTTGCTTGACTAGAATGTCTTTGGTGGTTTCGTTTAATACATAGCCTTGTTCGTCAATAATGCCGTCTTGACCGTGAGTGGTAAATGGGTCGAGGGCAACATCAGTGATGACACCAAGTTCAGGAAATTTTGCTTTTAACGCGCGCACCGCACGTTGTGCTAAGCCTTCTGAGTTGTAGGCTTCTTCTGCCATCAGTGACTTTTTGTCGGCTGGTGTTACTGGAAATAAAGCGACTGCGGGAATACCTAAGTCGACCAACTCTTGTGCTTCTTCGAGTAATAAGTCGATGCTTTTGCGCTCAACACCAGGCATAGATTCAATGCTCTCGCGCTGGTTTTCACCCTCTAAAACAAAGACAGGGTAGATTAAATCGTTAACTGTGAGTTGATGTTCTGCCATCAGGCGGCGAGAAAAATCATCTTTACGCATGCGACGAAGACGACGGGCAGGGTATTGACCAAATGCGTTGTTCATTGTGACTCCAATTCGGATATAGCAAGTTGCTGGACTTGATTTCGACCTTGCTGTTTAGCTTTGTATAGCGCTTTGTCGGCAGCGGCAAACAGCATATCTGGACTGGCATCTTGCTCTTGTTGATAACAGCTGATTCCACAACTGACGTGGACAGCAATTTGTTGTTCTTGGTAATTAATTACAGGGACTTTTTGTCGAATATTTTCCGCTAGCGCAACCGCACCCGCTAATTCAGTATCCGGTAATATTAAGCAAAACTCTTCACCGCCGTAGCGACAGCCGACATCACTGATGCGCTTCATATAACTTTGAATGTGTTTGGCGACTGTTTCAATGCAAAGGTCGCCGACTTGATGTCCATACTGATCATTGATGTTTTTAAAGTGATCTATGTCGACAATAATCAAGCTTAGTGGTGTCAGGTTGCGCTTGCAACGCCTAAATTCAGCGGTAATTTTTTGGTTGTAATAGCGGCGATTGTACAAACCCGATAATTCATCTCGGGTATTGAGTTCGGCTAGTTCTTGGTTGGCTTGTTCGAGTTCTTGCAGCGCAATATTGAGCTCAAAGGTGCGTTCTTGTATTTTTGCTTCAAGCTCAAGCTCAAGCTCAGAGCTTTCTGGTTGACTTGATGGCTGTAGGTCAAATATTTGTTCTTGCTCAAGATTGTTTGGCTCTGATTGTTGATTGCGTTTAATCAACCAAAACAAGATAACTAAGCTGTTGAGCCACAGACTAATAACGGCAAATACTGGCAGCTGGTCGGCAGACAAATAGTTGACCAATAACCAACTGGCTGGTCCAACAATCAAGGCGAGTACAAATATCATTGCTAGTTTGATATTCATATCAGGTTAAACACTCGCGCGGCGTTTTGATTTGAGTGCGATATTATTTGCTCGGCGCTATAGTCAGTACACTCGGCAATCATATCGACAACATAGGGCAGATAAGCTGGCTCGTTGCGGCTGCTTTTCGGCTTTGGCCTGATATTTTGTGGTGTTAAATAAGGTGCGTCAGTTTCTATCATCAGCCGTTCTAAGGGTATTTTGGCTACAATATCTCTAAGTGCTTGGCCGCGCTTTTTATCGCATAACCAACCGGTAATCCCTATATACATACCAGCATCTAAACACTGAAGTAATTCTTGCTCTGAGCCAGTAAAACAATGGCTGACCATTGCCGGCACTTTGCCAAAGTAGGGCTCAAGTAACTGATACCAATCAGTAAAGGCATCGCGTTGGTGGAGAAATAAAGGCAATCTCAGCTCAGCGGCTAAGCTAATTTGTGCCTTGAACACGCGCCTTTGATTTTCGGGACTTGAAAAGTTGCGATTATAATCCAAGCCACATTCACCGATGGCTTTTACTGTTGATGACTGAGCCAGTTTAGTTATTTGGTCAACAAAATTATCATCTGCATCGTCAGCATTATGAGGGTGAATACCGGCGGTCGTATAGAGGTAATCAGGATAACGTTGAGCGAGTACAATGGCTGCCTCGCTCTCTTGGATATTGGTGCCAGTGACGAGCTGCTTGCTAACCCCGACGTCTTTTGCACGTGCAATAACATCGTCTAGATCTTTGGCAAAGCGAGTACTGGTAAGGTTGACGCCAATATCTATCATTTGACAACCTACTTCAAACGTTTAACTCTAAGTCGTTTTTTAGCATCTAAGCGTTTCAGGAAAAATGCACCTAAAACACCTTTTTTAAGTTCGACTTCTTGTCCTGCTTTGAGTCGAAGGGTTGTTGAATCTATTTGTTTCCATTGTTGACCATTTACAAACGTAATTAACCACTTACCGCTTTTATTCTTTTCAACTTTTGCTATGACAAAATTAACGTTGTCAACGACATCTGGTTCAACACGATTGCGAATATGCTCTTTGCCAAAATCATCTACGACTGATTTTTTAGTGTTTACAGTGTTGATTGAGGCAGGTACTGAGCTGCTGCTTTTCTGCTGAGCTCGAGGTTGAGGCAAGCTACCTAGATTTACTTTTTTGACTAGTTCGTCGTAGCAAACTAGACGCTCTAAACTATCTTTCACAACTGAACATTTATTTAACTCTGATAGTGTATTTGCATTAGCTGTGCTGGTACCAATATAAGTCAAAGTACTGAGTACGCTCAATAAAGTAATTTTTTTTAACACGTATTATTCCTCTGGAGCTATGTTAGGTGTTTGTTCTTGATTTTTATCTTGATCGTCATTTTTCTGGTAAACCGATGCGACAATCACACCAATTTCAAATAATAACAGCATAGGCAGTGCTAGTAGAGTTTGAGAAATGACATCTGGCGGTGTCAATAGCATACCAATAACAAAGGCGCCAACGACGATGTACGGGCGTTTAGCTCTGAGCTTCGCTGGTGTTGTCATCCCCGTCCAGCACATTAAAATAATCGCGATCGGGATTTCAAAAGCAACCCCGAAGGCAAAGAATATCTTAAGTATAAAATCTAGATAACTAGTGATATCAGTGGCAATCACCACCCCTTCTGGCGCTACCGAGGTAAAAAAGGCAAAGGCTAGGGGAAATACGACAAAGTAAGCAAAGGCAATACCGGAGTAAAATAGCAGGGTGCTGCCCAGCATTAACGGTGCTACCAGTTTTTTCTCATTGCGGTATAAACCGGGGGCGATAAAGGCCCAAATTTGGTAAAGAATATAGGGAATAACGATAAAAACTGACAATACAATCGTCAGCTTAAACGGGGCAAAGAAGGTTGATGCAACATCGGTGGCAATCATACTTGCGCCTTCGGGCATGACCTTGTTTAGTGGTTCAGAAACATAAATATAAATTTCGTCGGCAAAACTAAACAAGGCGGCAAATACAACTAATACTGCAACAACAGAGCGCAGTAAACGAGTTCTAAGCTCAATAAGGTGATCGAATAATGATGAATGACTTGATGCTGTGGTCATTTGAATAATTTACTTTGCTGGCTTAGTGTCTTGAACAGCGTCCAGCTTTTCTGGTTCCTGCTCAATAGTACTATTTTGGTTTTGCGCTTGATGCTCAGGGTTAGACAAGTCGGCGTAAGGGCGGTTCACTGCCTGAGCTGCTTCTTGCAGTGCTTTAACTGACTCAGCAATTTCGGGCGAGAGGTTTTTCATATCGGCTTGTTCGGCTTTTTTAAGGTGTTCGTGCAGCTCATGGACACGCAATTCTTCTTTTATTTCTGCTTGCACGTTATTGCTGAACTGTCTGACCCCGCGAATCCAACCGCGCACAGTTCTAATTGCAGTTGGTAAACGCTCTGGACCAAGCACTAGCAAGCCAATAACGCCAATAACCGTGAGCTCCCAAAAGCCAATGTCGAACATGGTTATGCCTGGTCTTTTTCTTTTTGTTGGCTAGTTGCCGATTCGCTCTTTTGCTCAGTGATCGCGTCAACTGCTTTATCTTGATTGCTATCCTTGGTATCTTCTTCTGAGACTGCTTTTTTAAAGCCTTTTACTGCAGAGCCTAAGTCACTGCCAACATTACGCAATTTTTTAGTGCCAAAAATTAGAATGACAATAACGGCAATAATCAGTAACTGGCCAGGGCTAATACCAAACATAAATAACTCCTATAATTTAAGTATGGTCATTATACTCAAGCAGTGGCTAAATGCGAGTGCCCCAGTAAAGAAAGCTCGTCGCAAGTTTTGCGCTGTTACATTATCAAGGAGTAGGGTTTGTTTGGTGATGAATTATCTCGGTTAAAAGCGATGAGTTTATTGACGCTGAGTTTATTTGCTTGCAGCTGTTTAGCCGATCAGCAAGAAACCGCCAATGTCGAAGTTGACTCGGTTGAAAATACTCGCCAACAGCCCGAAAACAGCGATGATTGGATGGAGCAAGTTCACGACTCAATTGCCAGCGGTGTTTATCAGTCAGCCTATTGGTTTGACAGCTTTTTCAATGATAACCCCGATGATCAAAAAATGCCGGAGACCAAAGCGAGGATCAGATTAGCTTGGGCACCTAGGAGTCGAGATTTTGCTGAATTTAAAGCGCGCTTTCGCCTTAAAGTTCACCTGCCTCATTTGGAAGACCGAGTTGATTTGATTCTATCTGATGATAGCAACGAAGTACTCAGTGAATTACCGCTTGAGTCGTCAAAAAACAATACTGACTTTGAGCAAGAGCGCTTTTCTGCGGCAATTCGCTATTTAGAACAGAAAAATGACGATAGCTTAATGGATTACCGCCTCGGTATTTCTGGTGGTGATATTTTTACTCGAGCTCGCTATCAGCAGAGCTATCAATGGTTTGATAAACACAGTTTAAAGCTAGAACCTGCGCTATTTTATTTTTTAGATGATGGACTAGGTGCTCGTTTTTTGCTGGAATACGATTATCAGCTGTCGGCGCAGAGCCAATTTAGGTTTGACTATAGTACCCGTGGCTCTGGGGCGTTTAGCGGTTTGCGTTGGAAGCATGGCTTTTATCATCTGCGCCACTGGAGTGATCAATCAGCGGCTATTTGGGCGTTGCAAATTGAAGGACAGCGCAATGGTGAGCGCGGTTTTGTCACCGAAAATACGACCTTGAGTTATCGCTATCGCTTTAGCGCAATTAAAGACTGGTTGTTTTTCGAAGTGGAGCCGTTTCTAGAATGGCCTGAGGCTGATAATTACAAAACGACACCGGGAATTGCATTGAGAATTGAGGGCCACTTTACCAAGAGCGGTTCAAGCTGACACAGATAAATTATCGTCGTTAAGCTCTGCGCTATTTTCGGGCTCTGACGACGCCAAGCGCGCTGGTCGACTGATGTGATAACCTTGGCCAAATTCACAACCGGCTTGCTGAAGTTTGTTCAACATCTTTTGCGACTCAATACCTTCTGCGACAAGTCGGTAACCAAACTGCTCACCTAGTTGATGAAGCGCTTTGATCAGCGTTAAGTTTTTATCATTGGTATTTATCGCTTTGATAAAACTCTTATCTAGTTTAATAAATTCAAACGGATAACTATGCAAGAAACTAAAAGATGAGAAACCTGAGCAGTAATCATCGAGCGCGAGTTTGACCCCAGAGCTTTTGAGCTTGCGCAAACCTCTTAGTGCAAGTTCTGTATTTTGTAAAAATGCCGCTTCGTTAAACTCTAAAATAAGTCGTTCAGGCTGGTGTGTACTTTGTTCGATCAGTTTAATTAACTGATTGACTTTGTTAGCTTGTACCAAGTGCTTGCCAGACAAATTTATACTGATAAAGACATGCTGGTAATCATCTTGTTGTTGCCAGTACTGGAGTTGCTGACAAACCTGCTCAACTACCCAAGCCTCGATAGCTAAAATGAGGCCGTTTTCTTCCGCGGTAAGCAAAAAGTGCTCGGGGCTAAGTAAACCTTTGCTTGGATGTCGCCATCTTAGCAAGGCTTCAAATGCCATCGGCCTAGGGTCGTTTAAATTAGAAATTTTTTGGTAGTGAAGTTCAAATTGTTGCTGTTCTAAAGCAACTCGCAACTCTTGCTCTAATGTCATTGTTGCAATTAATTGCTCACGCATACTGTCGTCAAAGAAGACGTAACGACCGCGGCCCAATGCTTTGGCTTGATACATGGCAGCATCCGCGTCACGCAGAATTTCGTCGGCACTTTGGTAATGTTGACGACAAGGCGCAATACCGATACTGGCATTGGAGAACAATTGGTTTTCTTGAATTTCAAATGGCAGGCTTACTTGCTCTATAATTCGAGTCGCGATCTCTTCGATATCTTCTTGGCTATTTGGCGAGTCCAATAAAATGACAAACTCATCGCCACCTAAGCGCGCTAATAAATCGTTGTCACGGACACAATACTTTAAGCGCTTGGCAATCTCGATTAAAAACTCATCACCCGCTTGATGACCTAAGGTATCGTTGATCATTTTAAAGCGATCTAAATCGATAAACAGCACGGCAAATCTGTGGTTAGGATGGCGTTTTAAATGTCTCAGTGCATGTGCTAATCGATCGGAAAACATGGCGCGATTCGGCAACCGAGTTAGGGTGTCGTGATGGGCGTCAAAATATAACTGAGCTTCTGCTTTTTTTCGCTCCTCAATTTGCATGACTAACTTGTCATTGGCTTGTTGCAGGGCTTGTGTGCGTTGGTCAACCATGCGTTCAAGCGCAATCTTGTTTTCCATCGCTTGCTGTTGCCGGCGTTTGCGCACCACTGCGGTGGCAATGTGTTGACTGATAAAGCGAATCAGTGACAAATCACTATCTTGGTAAGCATTTGAATCGTGGTAGTCCTGCAGGGTCAAGACACCAAAAATTTGCCCTTGTTCAACCAGTGGTGCGGCTAACCAAGCGGCCGACATATCATCTTGTTGGCGCTGCTGATTAATGGCCTTAACACTGAGCTCGCTAACATCTGCCAAACTCTTGATTTGTTTTGAGGTGACTAGCACTGGTGCGCCTGTATCGAGCACAAGCTGTAATAGTACACTGTTGCTTGGCTGTAGACCTGGGTTGAGCATGCGCTCATCAACAAAGTACGGGTATTCGACGTGATCAAGGTCTTGAGTTAGTAAGCCAATATAGAGATTCTGGGCCGGAAGCAATGGTTTTACGCGCTGATGTAAATTCCGATAAAAGTCATCAATCGTTTGTTCTGTTGATGACATTTGTGCAATTTCGAGTAAGGCGGTGTGAACCTGTTCTATTTTTTGTCTTTCGAGTATTTCTTGTTGCAGCTTTTGATTCGCTTCTGTGAGCTTTTGGGTGCGTTCGATAATGCTTTGTTCAAGGTACTCGCGATTTTTAACTCTGTCGATAGCCGTGACTATGTGTTCGGCAATAAACTCGAGTAATTGGCAATCTCTGTCGTCAAAGTAAAGTTTATTGTCGTAGCTCTTTAGCGCCATCACGCCGATGGTGTGGTGACCGCGCTTAAGAGGGACGCCAAGCCAATCGGTACAGGTAGAGTCGAGCAGGCGAATTTTATTGGCACTAGCTAACGCCATTTGTTCGGCAGCGTTACAGTGAACAGCACTTTGCTGGCGATAAACCAAACCAGTGAGACTGTACTGCCAGCCATCTTGTTCTAGTTTACTGAGCAGGTCTTGTTCTTGTGGGTTGTGACAGAATGCGAGGGACAGTTTTTGCTCGTTATTGAGTAACGCAATGTGAAAACTGTCTGCAATCAACAAGGTACTAACAACATCGACAAGTGCTGGGTAAAAGGCGTCCATGGTCGTTACTTTACTAGCCAATTCAGATAGCTGTAACAATCCCGTTTGCATCGTCTTAAGTTGACGATACTTTTTTAATAGCGACTTTAATTTTGGTAGTTGACGGCTCGCATGAGCATCAAATTTGGCCTTGTCATCCATAAAGGCAAATCCACCGTTTTGTTGTTAGTATTATTTTTAAGCGAACAGTCTAACAAAGTCAGCGCAAGATGCTAGGGGCTTGAGATAAAAAGTTAAATATTTGTGAAGTATTGTAAAGTAGCCAATAAAAAAGCTGGCAAGCCAGCTTTTTTATTAACATTTAGTGCGGTTCGAGGCTTATTATGCAGCCATTGCGCTTTTTAATTTGTTAAGAGCATTCTTTTCCAACTGACGAACGCGCTCAGCAGAAATGCTATATTTGTCAGCTAAATCTTGTAAGGTTGATTTGTCTTCGTCTAACCAACGGGTTTTGATGATATCTTGACTGCGTTCATCTAAGGTCACTAATGCATTGGCTAAACGCTGATTGGCATGAGCTTCCCAGTTGTCATCTTCAACCGCTGTCGCTAAATCTGATTGCTTGTCTTCAAGATATTGAGCCGGAGAGAAGTTACCCCCTACTGAGCCAGCATCGTCGTCGTCCGATGACAATTCAAACGCTTGGTCTTGATTGCTCATGCGCGATTCCATTTCAACAACATCTTTTGTGCTAACACCTAAAGTTTCAGCGACATTGTTGATTTCGTCTTGGCTAAACCAACCTAAACGCTTTTTGTTTTTGCGAAGATTGAAGAACAGTTTTCGTTGCGCTTTAGTGGTGGCAACTTTGACGATACGCCAGTTGCGCAATACGTATTCGTGAATTTCAGCTTTAATCCAGTGAACAGCAAAAGAAACGAGGCGAACACCTACTTCAGGGTCAAAACGCTTAACGGCCTTCATCAGGCCAACGTTACCCTCTTGAATTAAGTCGGCTTGTGGTAAGCCGTAACCAGAGTAGCCTTTGGCAATGTGAATAACAAAGCGCAGGTGCGACATAATAAGTTCTTGTGCCGCTTGTAGGTTGTTGTCTTGATGTAAACGAGTAGCGAGTTCGTGTTCGCGCTCAGCACTTAACATAGGAATGCTATATGCCGATTGCACATAAGACTCGATGCTGCCGCTTTGTGGAACTGTTAATGCCATAGATGGCGTTGAATTACTCATTTAAAACCTCTTTTGTACTCATTCGCTCGCGATTTTAACACAAGCTTTACTGCTATGCATCCGTGCTGAAGGATAGGTTATAGCGATATTATGCCTAATAGACAAGTAAAACTTACAAATGCTTACAAATCAGCATAATTTATTTGCATGACGCTATTGTGACATTTGCAAGGTTGTCATCAACCCTACACAATAAATCAGCTATTTGACCAATTTATTATTGCGATTGTCATAATCGCTTTTTCAATAGTATCGACTTGTCAATGTTATCGATAGCTCAGTAGACCCAAAATTGTGGTAAAAGTTTCATCTATAATGTTTATACAAAGCTTTGGCACTCGGCCGCAGTGTCAGTCTGTGTGACATAGCGGCCGTTGATAAATTAGCCTATGCCTTCGGTGCTTTAGCCAATACTGCTACTAACAACTGCCAGTAGCGTTCGACACTGGCAATATCGACCTTTTCATCTGGTGAGTGAGGGAATTTAATGGTTGGGCCAAATGACACCATATCCCAATCTGGGTAGGCAGTTTTAAACAAGCCACATTCAAGACCAGCGTGAATGACCATAATGTCGGGTACTTTGTTAAATAGCTCTTGGTAGCAGTCGCGCACGGTTTGCATGATGGCTGAATTAGTGTCAGGTTTCCAACCTGGGTAGGCGCCACTAAATTTGATACTTGCACCGGCGAGTTCAAATACAGATTGAACACTGCGCTGGCACTGTGCACGGCCATCATCGTGTAGGCTTCGAATTAAGGTCATCACTTCTAAACGCTTGCCCTTCATACGAATAACACCCAAATTTAGTGACGTTTCAGCAATACCTTCAATTTCATCGCTCATGCGCATGACACCGTTAGGACAGGCGTTAATCGCTCTTAAAACTTGTTGTTGGCAGCTTTGTGTCCAGCACAAGTCAAATTCTTCTGGTGAAATAAGTAAGAAGGAAATATTGCCTTCAACTACTTTTAAGTTTGCTTGTAAACTCGCTTGATACTGCTCTAGTGCTGCTTTGAATGGTGCGATGTCTTTTTCGGCGATCACTAAACTAGCGTTTGCTTCACGCGGAATTGCATTGCGCAAGCTGCCGCCGTTAAGTTCCGTTAGTCTTATCTCAAACTGCTCACTTGCAACTAATAAAAAGTGTCCTAACAGTTTGTTGGCGTTAGCGCGACCGGTATCAATATCGACACCAGAGTGGCCGCCTTTAAGTCCTGAAATTGACAAATTAAAGGCGTTGTAACCTTCAGGTACAGGTTCAAACTCGAGATTGAATACTGCATTGCCATCTATGCCGCCGGCACAGCCCATGTAGACTTCACCGTCTTGCTCTGAGTCAGTATTGACCAATATTTTTCCGTCTAACCAGCCTGATTCAAGGCCAAACGCCCCAGTCATACCCGCTTCTTCGTCAATGGTTACTAATACTTCTAGTGGGCCATGAGGGATATCGTCACTGGCTAATACAGCAAGTGCAGATGCTAAGCCAATGCCGTTGTCGGCGCCAAGCGTGGTATCAGTTGCTGTTACCCAATAACCATCGGCCTCTGAAATGATGTAAGGCTTAATTGGATCGGTCAGGAAGTCATGATCAATATTGGCATTTTTTTGCGGCACCATATCCATGTGAGCCTGTAATATAACGCCTTGGCGATCTTCCATACCTTTAGTGGCGGCTTTTTTGATAATGAGGTTACCAACTTTGTCTTCTTTGACACTCAAGCCCAGTTCAAGTGCCCAAGACTGAATCCAAGCTGAAATCTTTTGCTCGTGTTTTGACGGATGAGGAATTGAACAAATATGTTCAAATAATTGCCATAGTTTGTTTGGGGTCAGGTCTGAAAGTTGAGTCATAAGGCTAGTTTCCTGTTATCTCAAATAAAAAACGCCAGCAAGGCTAGCGTTATTGATGTGGCGATGGCGACTTAATATTTGCTACTTGTCAGCCATCATTACTTGCCATTGTTCGTTAAACTGGTCGCTCGGCTTTTTGCTATAGCCGGATCGAACATACTGGCTAATCTTGCCTTCAGCAAAGGCTACTAACATATTGGCCAATGCTAATTCGCTAACGGCGAAGCTTTTACCTTCTCGCAGTTTACGCTCTCTCAAGATTTGTTTAAATTGCGACTCTAATTTATCAAAAAACTGATTTACTCGAATTCGTAAACGTTCGTTTTCACCCATTAATGCATCACCAGATAAAATGCGGCAAATGCCAGGGTTGCGCTCAGCAAAAATAAGTAACACGTGTAATATGTGATGACAGCGAACCAACGCTTCTTTGTGATCGGTTAAGATTAAATTTACACGCGAGAATATCGACTCTTCGATGAACTCTAGTAAACCTTCGAACATTCGCGCTTTCGATGGAAAATGTCGATACAACGCCGCCTCTGAAACGCCTACTTCAGCCGCTAATTTGGCTGTGGTAATACGCTCACCTGGGCTGGTTTGAAGCATCAGCGCTAAACATTCTAAAATTTGTTGTTTGCGGTTAGTTTTTGGTTGTGCAGGCATAATGGTGTTTCTATTATTATTGTTGTGCTGAAATCAGTCTTAAATTTAAAACAAGTACAAAAGGTTATAGTGCGAGCCAATAAAAATAGTTTACTGGCGCTTAGTAAATTGTTGACCAATGATATTGACTAGCTGGCTGGCCAGTTCGCTTTTACTAGTTAATGGCAGAGGGTATTTATCGTCCTTTGAATAAACGGTGAGCGCATTGTTATCACTGTTAAAACCCTGGCCTTCAGTAGCAACGTTATTGGCGGCAATTAAGTCTAAATTCTTGCGGGTGAGCTTGCCAAGTGCGTATTTTTCAACGTCTTGGGTTTCAGCGGCAAAACCTACGGTAAACGGTTTATCGTTGAGCTTGGAGACATCGGCGACGATGTCTGGATTTTTAACCAGCTCAATGCGCATTTCGTCATTGTCATCGGTCTTTTTAATTTTGTGTTCGGCGACTTCGGCAACTCGATAGTCTGCGACCGCGGCACAGGCAATAAAAATATCCGCTTGTGATGCTAAAGATAGTGCGTGTTTATGCATATCACGGGCACTGCTGACGTCGATGCGCTCGCAGTTTGTCGGTGTTGTTAGGTTAACTGGCCCTGAAATAATAGTAACGTCAGCACCTGCGCGCGCTGCGGCTTGGGCAATCGCATAGCCCATTTTGCCTGAGCTGTGATTTGAGATATATCTCACTGGGTCAATCGCTTCGCGCGTCGGGCCAGCAGTAATGACCCACTTTTGACCTGCAAGTGCACGGATACCGCTTTGCTGGAAAAAGCCAACACTAAGCTCAACCAATTCAACTACTTCTAACATTCGACCTGGGCCAACATCACCACAAGCTTGTTCGCCTGCACCTGGCCCCCAAATAGTAACGCCGCGCTTTTGCAGGCGCTCAATGTTCTCTTGCGTGGCTAAGGCGCGCCACATTTGTTGGTTCATCGCCGGTGCTAACACTAGCGGTGCCTCGCTTGCCAAGCAAATAGTGGTTAATAAATCATTAGCTAAACCGTTGCTGATACGAGCAATGGCATCGGCCGATGCCGGTGCCACCAAAATCATATCGGCCCATTTAGCCAGTTCAATATGCCCCATGGCTAATTCCGCGGCCGGGTCGAGTAATGAGTCTGACACGGGGTTAGCAGATACCGCTTGCAGGGTTAGCGGCGTAATAAAGGCTTTCGCCCCTTCGGTCATCACGACCCGAATATTGGCGCCTTGGTCTTTTAATCGGCGAACTAATTCAGGTGTTTTGTAGGCGGCAATACCACCAGTAATCGCTAATACAATATTTTTGCCCTGAATTTCTGACATATGCTGCTAATCTTAAAAGAGTGGTAAAAATTAGCGGCAGTATATACCCAAATAACCTCATTATGCGAGTATTAGCACCGACAAATTAAAAGGATTTTACTGTGATTAAAGATTGGCCAGAGCACGAGCGTCCACGTGAAAAATTATTGCATCAAGGGGCGAATAGTTTAAGTGATGCTGAGTTATTAGCGATATTTTTGCGTACGGGCGTTAAGGGCTGCCATGTGGTTGATCTCGCAAGGCAGTTGTTACAGCAGTTTGGTAGCATTTCAGCTATTTTCGCCGCCGACCGCTTCAGTTTTTGTCAAAAACAGGGGCTAGGGTTGGCCAAGTTTGTTCAACTGCAAGCGTGTTTGGAAATGAGCAAGCGCTATTTGGCTGAGCAATTACCTGAGCAAACCGCACTGACCAGTTCTGTAGCTACGCGCAACTATCTCATTGCTGAATTAAGAGCCGAGCACAATGAGTTTTTTGCGGCGCTGCTACTCGACAGTCAACATCAAATCATCGGCTTTGAGCGGCTGTTTTCTGGCACTTTAGACAGTGCCACTATTTATCCCCGCGTCGTCGTTGAGCTGGCATTAAAGCAGCAAGCAGCTGCCGTTATTCTTTGTCACAATCACCCTTCAGGAGTTGCCGAGCCCAGTGTTGCCGATCAACAAATTACTCAACGTTTGATTGATGCACTTCGCTTGATAGAGGTTAAAGTGCTAGACCACATCATTGTTGCACAACATCAAAGTTATTCTTTCGCCGAACACGGAAAACTTTAAAAGCGTGTTAATTTTAAACGATTTACTTGCAGTTTAGCGTTAAAGTGTTAAATTTTTAGACAGAACCTAACCTTAGAAGCGTTTTTATGGGCTTCTGTTGTAATGTGAGGATATTCAATGAGTGATGAACTTTATAGCGATGACGACGAACGACGTCAGTCATTTCGCTTAGACATGGAAAAAGAATTAATTGATTTGAGTTGGCAAGATGCCGAAGGCCATGTCCAAGTTAAAAAAACTGCATGTCTCGACTTTGCTCGCGGCGGTATTAAAGTTGACTGTGACCAATCAATTGAAGTAGGTACTGAAGTTGCCGTTACGTTTAAAGCGCATGAAGCTCAAAGCCAACGTTTGAGTGCTCAAGTTATTCGCTGTGCTCTACAAGATAACGGTTGGTACCACATAGCATTGCAAACGATAAACCGCGATTGATTTTGATTTGTTCTATACTGATAAATCGGTATAGCGATTGAACATAACCCAAAAGTACCTTAGAGCAGTAAATAGAAGGACTAAAGTGTATGATGATTTTAGTAGGTGGCGAGAAAGGTGGTAGCGGTAAAAGTTGTCTCGCACAAAACTTGGCAGTGTATTTTGCCAAAGAGAAAAAGGGCATTGTCTTAATGGTTGATTGCGACCCGCAACGCACCACTTCAGATTGGATTCAGGCACGCAACACCGACCCTAGCTTACCAGCAATTAATTGTATTCAACTGTATGGCAAAATTCGCAATGATCTATTGAGTCTCAATCAACATTACGACTATGTCATTGTTGATTGTGGTGGTCAAGATAACCTCGCGCTGCGGGCAGCAATGTCGGTGGCTGATCACGCGATTATCCCACTGCGCCCCAAACGTCGCGATTTAAAAACAGTGCCTCATATGGAAGATATGCTAAGCACGTGTAAAATGGTTAACCCTAAGTTACTGGCATCTTTCGTCATTACTCAATGTCCAGCCTTACCCAATCAAGCCAATCGCATCTTAGAGGCGAAAGACGTTTGTTCTTCATACGGCATAAATGTACTCAATGCGGTGACTTTTAATCGCAATATTTACGATGACAGTGAAGAGAGTGGCTCGTCAGTGCTGGAAATTGACCCAGAAGGCAAGGCGTCGCAAGAAATTGTCGCCATTGCCGAAGAATTATTAGCGATGAAACCGGATAACTCACATGAGTTTAACTGATTTAAAAAAGGGCGCTAAAGGCAAGGGAGATAAAGCAGAACAGGACAAAAAGTTTACTGTTGACGACTTTATTAACGACGCCGATAACTATGCCAAAGGCGTTCCTCAGTTAGTAAGTTCAACGACGGCAGCTCCAGCAGGCAAGCAGTTACAAGAGCTGGAGCTCGACCAAGCGCTCGATATCGCTGAACAGCAGCATGTTCGTTCAAAGCGCAAGGGCGATAAACCGTTTAGACATGCAACTTTCACTTTAAGCGAGCAAGCCATTAAACAGCTATCTGAACTTGCTGAAGAAACTAAACTCGCCAAATCACATATTTTACGTATTTTGATCAATGAGTTAGCTAGCGATGAACAACGTCAACGCTTAACCAAGCTACTCGCGACTAAAATTGACTAAATAATCCAAGTTAAGAGTATCCAAATAATCTTAACTTGGCGGAATAAACAGCGAGTATCGGGTAAAATAACGCATTAATGATGTAAAAATAGTCAGTTTCAGTGAATTTTCTTCCACTTTTTTACCCTTTATTTTTTTGATTTATAAAGATTTTATTAGGTTTTTAGTGAAATTGAAGCTAAAGACTAGCAATACCCTAGTTCTTTCACTATAATATGCCACCTTTTTCAGGATCCCAAGGCGACGGCCATGGGGCAAGATAGCTCGAGCTGAAATTAATTTTTGGAGTGACTCACATGTCTAAAGTTTGCCAAGTAACAGGCAAGAAACCAGTCGTAGGGAACAACCGTTCTCACGCAAGAAATGCGACTCGTCGTCGTTTCTTACCTAACCTTCAATCTCACCGTTTTTGGGTTGAGAGCGAAAACCGTTTCGTTAAATTACGTTTAACTCCGAAAGGAATGCGTATTATCGACAAGAAAGGCATCGATGCAGTATTAGCTGACATTCGTGCCCGTGGCGAGAAAGTTTAAGGAGCCATATCATGCGTGATAAAATTCGTTTAGTTTCTAGTGCTGGTACAGGTCATTTTTATACTACTGACAAGAATAAAAAGACTATGCCTGAAAAAATGGAAATCAAAAAATTTGATCCAAAAGCGCGTAAGCACGTGATCTACAAAGAAGCAAAAATTAAGTAATTTTTCTTTTTTGTCAAAAACCCAGCACTTGCTGGGTTTTTTATTACCTAAAATTCAGTATTATGACTATCTACAATAGTATTGAACCACTGCATTAAACCCTCTGTTATGTTTAGACTCTCTCGGCCGGCTTGGAACAATGTCATTATTTTTTCAATTTTGGCTTTTATTCTGCTCATCAACCTCTCTCAGCAAGGTGCCTTTGAAAGTGAGCCTGAGTACCTTGATACTGAACAAGCATTAATAGGGGAAAACGTTATCGTTGCCCTAGAAATTGATCAGCAATTAAAGATTGAACGTATTGGTCAGGCTTGGCGCGCGCAACCTGCCAATATATCAGGCCAGCGTTTAGCGCAAATGATGGCTTCGTGGCATATTGTTCAAGGTCAAGCAGTGGCACCACAAACAGGCTTAAACCCCAATCAAGCGGTTATTATTAGTATCTGGTTTGCTGGCCGACAAGATGCTAGCTTCTACAGTTTGTATTTACTTGAAGATGCTCTGTTAGTGCTCAATCACGACAATCAACAATGGTTTCAATTAGCGCGACCATTGTATTTTCAGTTGTTGCCAAAAGCGCTACAACTATAATCTAATACGAATTGATATTAGCTAAACAAAACAATAATTAGGATAGCGTGTTTATGCCTGAATTACCTGAAGTAGAAGTTTGTCGTTTGGGCATTAGTCCTCATATTATCGATGAAACAGTGACGGATGTCGTGGTTCGCCATTGGCAGTTGCGCTGGCCGATTCCGGTTGAAGTTGAAGACCTAAAAGGCCAAGTGCTGCGCTCGGTTAGTCGCCGTTCTAAGTATTTACTACTTAAATTTGATAGCGGTACTTTGCTGTTGCATTTGGGAATGTCAGGTACCATTAGAGTGATTGAGGCGGATACCCCAGTGGTTAAACACGATCATTTTGATTTAGCGTTTAGCAATGGCAAGTTACTCCGGCTCAATGATCCGCGCCGCTTTGGTGCTGTACTTTGGCTTGAAAATCATCTCGATAATGATGGAATATTGGCGAAGCTGGGCCCAGAACCACTGAGCGACGACTTTGGCCACGGCTATTTATATGAGCGCGCTCGCAACCGCAAAACCCCGATTAAAAACTTCTTAATGAATAATGACATTGTGGTCGGGGTCGGTAATATTTATGCTAATGAAGCGCTATTCCTCAGTGGTATTCGTCCAACAGCGTTAGCGGGTAATATTAGTAAGCGACGTTTTGATAATCTTACTGACACAATAAAAGCTGTACTATCGGCGGCTATTACTCAAGGCGGCACGACACTCAAAGATTTTACTCAGGCTGATGGTAAGCCGGGTTACTTCGCGCAATCGCTTAATGTTTACGGTCGCGGCGGAGAAGAGTGTGTCGTTTGTCAAAAAACACTCGTGGAGATTCGTCAATCGAATCGAGCATCGGTTTATTGTCCTAGCTGTCAGAAAAATTAGGTCGTTAATCAAAAAATTAATTTTCAGCGGGGTAATTAACCCTGCTGAAGCTTTTGTTCTAGAGCAGACTTTACTTTTGGGTGGACAAATTCACTGACATCGCCGTGGTGAAGTGTTACTTCTTTTACTAAGGTTGAAGAGATAAAAGAATTTTCTTCAGCAGGTGTTAAAAAGACACTTTCTAATTCACTGTACAAGCGTCTATTCATATTGGCGAGTTGGAACTCATACTCAAAGTCTGACACGGCTCGCAAACCGCGAATAAGCACTTTGGCTTGATGTTGTTTGGCAAAGTCGACCAACAAACCACTAAAACCAACAACGCTAACATTGTCTAGGTGCTGAGTAACTTGCTCAATCAACTTGACTCGAGTGTCTAAATCAAAGCAAGGTTGTTTACTAGGGTTGGCAGCGACACCGACAATAACGTGTTGAAATAGCTGACTAGCACGAACAATCAGATCGGTGTGACCATTAGTAACCGGATCAAAAGTGCCAGGGTAAATTGCTTTTATTGTCATAACAGGTTCTTTTATCGTTGTTCTCGTTATTTTGCTGCAAAGTGTACCGAAAATGCGCTTTTTTGCCATCTTTTAATTTGGTGAGTAAGCACTGTTATTACGGCGATGTACGGCATTTATGACATTTTTGTTATTACTTGATTAAAAATGTTAAAGCATTTGCTCGAAAAAGCCTTTAAGTTATTGCGGGTTTGATAGTATGATAATTTGACTACGAAAGTGAAGGGGGAAGTAGTTAGAATGAAAACGCGCGATAGAATTGTTCAAGCCAGTATTGAGCTCTTTAATGAGCAAGGTGAACGCAATGTTACCACTAACCATATCGCAGCGCATTTAGGCATTAGTCCAGGGAATCTGTATTACCACTTTCGCAACAAAGAAGATATTATTTTATCGATTTACGAAGAATATGCTCGTAATTTATTGCTTGAGACTTTCCCAATTGTTTCGGCAGACTTCAAACCGCTAGATACCGTAATTATGTATATGGATGCGGTTTTTCAAGCAATGTCTAAGTTCCGCTTTTTTTATGCAAATTTACCAGTTTTGTTATCAAAAAGCCCAATTTTGAAAGACAAATATATCGAAGTACAAAGTCAACTTAACACCCGTGTTGGTGAATTGATGTTGTCATTGCGCAAAGCGGGTATCGTATCGTTTGAAGATGAAGAACTGGCAGATATTGTTAGTATTCTGCGCTTAATTAATACCTTTTGGTTGAGCTTTTACCAAACCCAAACTTCAGACACTGATATTGGTCCTTCGGTATTTTTACAAGGCGTATTAAAAATTCTTGTTATTTTACGTCCGTACGTCACTGAATCAGCCTTGGCCGAGTTCAACGAAGCTCAAGCGATTTATCAACGTCGTTTCCAAGACGCACAGGACGTTGCGTAGCATACCCCAATATTTCTTATCACGACTCGCCGATAACCTTGTCGGCGTATTGCACTAAGCCCGATAACCTTCTAATAGGGTTTGCCAGTTTGTTTGTTGAAAATAAAAGGTCGGTAAACGCGTTAATTCTTTTTCAAATGAACGCTTTAAACGCGCCAAATTAGCTTGTTGCCAACTGCTTTCAACCGCTCGTTGCTGACCCCGATCAAAATCAATTAACCAAACCTTGTCATGGTTATCAATCAAAATATTGTGACAGTTGAGATCGTCGTGATAGATGCCAGCCTGGTGAAATCTTTTAATACAAGCGCCTACTTTACGCCATAAGTCGTCAGAGACTGTTTGCTTGGTTAATATACCAACCAAATCACTCGCGTTTTCTACTCGGGTTGTGATCAAATCGGCTTTATAGCTCAATAGGTGGCGACTGACTTTGCAGGCGACCGCTTGTGGAGCGGGCAAATTTAAATCTGCCAGTGTGTTGAGCAGTTTGAACTCTTGCACCGCACGTGTGTTTTCAAAACCGTTAAACCAATAACTGTCTTTGTTGAATTTGCCGATTAAGCCGCCGCGGTAATAGTGTTTTAACACCCATTGCTGCGGCGCTGATGCTGTTGCTTGCGCTGTTGCGTCGACAAACCAAGTGGTACCACGCCCTTTAGCAGTGCCAACAACCGCTTGCTGCTGTGACCAATAGTCAGCAACAAAATAATCGACGGTGCAGTTCTCCGTTAAAGACGGACTAAATAAGCAGTAGTTGTTGCCCAAATGAAGAACTTTTTCGCGGCAGGGTTTTACAATTGTCGACGGGTTCAAGATAATAACCTACTTATTTCGTTACTCGTGATTAATCGTTCAAAGAAGGTTGTTCAAAGCTTCAAAGAACTGTGCGGTTAATTGGCCACTATTGTGGTGATTCCTTGATGTTGGGTCAAATACTATGTTGGATAAAATGACAATGCCGAAGAGTTTGTGTTTATTGCGATTGTCAGCGATAGGTGATGTTTGTCACGCCGTTGCCATGGTGCAGCATATTCAACGCCATTGGCCGGAAACAAAAATCACCTGGGTGATAGGTAAAATCGAAGCAAATCTGTTGGCGGGTCTACCGGGTGTTGAATTTGTTATTTTTGACAAAAAAGCAGGTTTACAGGGCTTTAAAGACTTACGTGCCGCTTTTAAAGGTCAAAAATTCGATGTCTTACTACACATGCAAGTGGCGTTTCGTGCGAGTTTAGCGAGCTTGTGTATTCCTGCTAAGGTCAAAATTGGTTTTGACAAAAGCCGAGCGAAAGAAGGGCAGTGGCTCTTCACCAACCAAAAAATTGCCAGTCAAACTCATCCTCATGTGCTTGAAGGCTTTTTTGGCTTTACCGAAGCACTCGGTTTGCCTCCAATAGTCAAAGCATCGTCCAAAGCCACTCCGCAGTGGCAAATGCCATTGTCAGACCAAGACCAGTTGTGGGCGAGTGAACAGTTTAGCGGCGATAAACCGATTGCGGTGATCAGTCCGGCGGCGAGTAAAGCAGAGCGCAATTGGCATGCTCAAGGCTACGCCGCGATTGCTAATAGTTTAGTCAAACGAGGTTTTACCGTTGTCCTTTGTGGTGGTCCAACAGAACTTGAGAAAACTCTTAGTGAACAAATTATCGCGGCCAGTGGCAGTGAGCTAGTCAACTTAGTTGCAAAAACATCGCTTAAGCAGCTGCTCGCGGTGTTGAAGTTGGCACATTTAGTCGTTGCCCCTGATACGGGCCCAGCTCATATGGCAGTGACGGTTGGCACACCCGTGGTAGGTTTGTACGCCCATTCCAACCCCGGTCGTACCGGTCCGTATTTGTATCAAAAATATGTCGTCAGTGATTACCCTCAGGCGATCTTCAAACAATATCAAAAGGCAGTTAGCCAGTTACCTTGGGGCATAAGAGCCAAAGGTGGTGAGTTGATGCAGGCGATTACGATTGAACAAGTCGAAGAAAAGCTAGCGCTTTTGATCAGTGATTTTTATCCTGAACTAGGTTAGTGAGTAATAAGCTTAGTTAACCAATCGCTGGTAGATTATCAGCTAGATTGTTAGTTTAGTAACTTGTTCAGTGCAGTTAACGTTTTGGCAATCGCCCCTTGATTGCTTTTTACCACGGTTAAAGCGTTTTGGCCGAGTGTCTTGGCAAGCTCGTTATCCGTCAGTAGCTGATTGACACGCTCAGCTAATTCACCACTGATATTGTTGTCGTCAGCGAGTTGAATAACACCGTTCTCGGCTAACAGCTGGGCTTGAACCTCGCTAAAATTACTCATATTAGGGCCAGTGATAATGGCTTTTTTAAATAGCGCTGGCTCTAGCGGGTTGTGACCGCCAACACTGCTAAAGCTGCCGCCCATAGTGATGATATCCGCTAAACCAAAAGCGGCAGATAATTCCCCTAAACTGTCGAGTAACCAAATATTGTCATGCGCTGAAACGGCTTGTTGGTCACTTCGTCGCACTGTTTTTGCCGTTTGTTGGCAAAGTTCGGCAACTTGATTGAAGCGCTCTGGGTGACGGGGCACGACTATCAGTAGCAGATCAGGGCAGTGGGCTAGCAGTTGTTTAAATGCTGCTAGCACTATTTCGTTATCACCAGGGTGAGTACTGGCTACTAACCAGACTTTTCTATCATTTGGGCTTGTACCTTGAGACGATAGATAAGCGGCGAGTTCTTGTTGTTTCTCCGATATAGCTTTGGTGATCTCAATATCGTATTTGAGGTTACCTGAGTATTGGGTGTTAGCTGGCGCAGCGCCAAGTGATAAAAACCGTTCTAGGCTCTCATGACTTTGACAAAGAATCGCATCGAAACGCTGTAAACACGGTGAAATTAAGGCAGAGAGTTTTTTATATTTAGGCGTTGATTTTGCTGATAACCGACCGTTGATCAGTAGCAATTTACAGCCGCGACTTTTCGCTTGTGCGACTAAGTTAGGCCATAGCTCCGTTTCCATAAACACTAAGGTTTTCGGTTGCAGTTTAGCGAGGAACAACTGAGTACACGGCCAGATATCAAGCGGCAAATAACAATGTTGAACGCGATCGCCGAAGAGCTTGGTCACTTGCTCTGAGCCGGTTGGGGTAAAAGTGGTAAAAGTGATTTTGAGCGCTGGCTGCTCAGCAATTAATTGATTAACGAATTGTTTTAACGCCAGTACTTCACCAACACTTGCCGCGTGAATCAAGATATCGGTGCGTTCAAGTGAAGCTAGCCCTAAACGTTCGCTGATTCTTGCTCGATAGGCCTTTTGACTGCGCGAGCGAACTAATAATGCGATTAGCAATACGGGAAGTAACAGTAAAAACAATAATCGATAGAGAAATAACGCGAACACTTGCTGTCAGCCAGAGAAATTTTGTCAGCGCTTAGTATACTCGTAATGACGAAGTGAGACAAAGTCGCGCGCTCTGCGACAACGGCAAATAAAGCAAATCATTACTAGCGGGTAAAAATCGTTTCCAGTATTAGTGATGAGTTGGTGCGTTCAACGCCGTCCAGTTGGCAAATATCATCTAAAATTTGGCTGACTTGCGCTAAACTGGGCGCGCGAATAATGGCGAGAAAATCGTAGTCACCACTAATTGAGTAGTGCTGTGATATTTGATGGATTTTACGCAGTGCAATACTCACTTGCTGGCGCAGTTTAGGGGTTACTTTTAACGAAACGTGTACCGACACTAAACCACTGGCGTAGGTTTCACCCAGTTCGACACTGTAGCTTTTAATCACGCCACTATTTTCAAGTTTAGCAATGCGGTTTTGCACTGTGGTTCGAGAAACATTGAGGCCGCGCGCTAAGTCAGAAACACTTGCTCTGGCGTTACAACGCAAGATTGCCAGTAGTTGTTCATCTTTTTCACTCAACGCCATTAGCTTACCTTAATTCCACGCTTATTTTTCTTTAGTTAATACAATTTGCTAATTTTATTGGTCAATATGTCTATTTGAAGTGTCATATTGGTATATATGGCTTGCAATTTTAATCATTTAGACGCTAGTTTGCAAAATCAAAACTGACGATAATACTCTTTAGAGCGAAAGCGTATGAATATTTGGGGGCAATATGTCAAACAATAACAATGGTCATTTTTATCAACACCTAAGCCAAGAGCTTGAGCAAGTGAAAGCCGATGGTTTGTACAAAGCAGAGCGCGTTATCACCAGTGCTCAGCAAGCTGAAATTGCAGTAACATCAAGCAATCAAGTGATAAACTTTTGTGCGAATAACTACTTGGGCTTAGCGAATCACCCAAGTTTAATTGAAGCGGCAAAAGCAGGCTTAGACGACCACGGTTTTGGTATGGCATCGGTACGCTTTATTTGCGGTACTCAAGATATTCACAAAACCCTTGAACACAAGCTCAGTCAGTTTCTCAGCATGGAAGACACGATATTGTATTCATCGTGTTTTGATGCCAATGCTGGTTTGTTTGAAACTATTTTAGGCCCTGAAGACGCCATTATTAGTGATGCGTTAAATCACGCATCAATCATCGATGGCGTGCGCTTGTGTAAAGCTAAGCGTTTTCGTTATGCCAACAACGACATGGCTGAGTTAGAAGCGCGTTTACAAGAAGCGGATCAAGCGGGTGCTCGGTTTAAACTGATTGCCACCGATGGCGTGTTTTCAATGGACGGTGTAATCGCTAATTTGCAGGGCATTTGCGACCTTGCTGATAAATATAACGCTTTAGTGATGGTTGATGATTCTCATGCTGTTGGTTTTGTTGGTGAACAAGGTCGCGGCAGTCACGAATACTGCCAAGTGATGGATCGTGTTGACATCATTACCGGTACCTTAGGTAAAGCGATGGGCGGTGCCTCAGGTGGTTATACTTCAGGTAAAAAGGAAGTTATCGATTGGTTGCGTCAACGCTCTCGTCCTTACTTGTTTTCAAATTCACTTGCGCCAGCCATTGTTAGCGCTTCTATCCGCGTTTTAGATTTATTAGCTGAAGGTGATGATTTGCGCCGTCAGTTAAAAGATAACGCACAGTATTTCCGCAGCAACATGGAAGCCGCTGGTTTCACCTGTGCCGGTGCCGACCATGCCATTGTTCCTGTAATGCTTGGCGATGCTAAGTTAGCCAGTGAAATGGCGGACCGTTTATTAGCTGAAGGCATTTATGTTATTGGCTTCTCCTTCCCAGTGGTGCCGAAAGGCCAAGCGCGCATTCGCACGCAAATTTCTGCCGCGCACAGTAAAGCACAGCTCGATCACGCTATTTCGGCGTTTACTCGTATCGGTAAAGAAATGGGAGTTATCTAATGACAACCATGAAATCACTTGCCAAATTACACGCTCGAGAAGGCATTTGGATGACCGACTCACCCAAGCCAGAATTAGGTCATAACGATTTGTTGATTCGGATTAATAAAACTGCGATTTGTGGCACCGATATTCATATTTATAACTGGGATGAATGGTCGCAAAAAACGATTCCTGTGCCTATGGTGGTTGGCCATGAATACGCTGGCGAAGTTGTTGCTATCGGCCAAGAAGTGCGCGGTTTTGACATTGGCGATCGCGTATCTGGTGAGGGCCATATTACTTGTGGCCATTGCCGCAACTGTCGCGGTGGTCGCACCCACTTGTGTCGCAATACGGTTGGTGTTGGTGTTGATCGCGCTGGCGCATTTGCCGAGTATTTGGTTATTCCTGCTTTCAACGCATTTAAGTTGCCAGATGAAATCCCAGATGAGTTGGCCGCTATTTTTGACCCGTTTGGCAATGCGGTACACACGGCCTTATCGTTCGATCTAGTCGGCGAAGATGTCTTGATTACCGGTGCAGGGCCAATTGGTATTATGGCAGCCGCAGTGGCCAAACACGTTGGCGCTCGTCATGTTGTGGTTACAGACGTTAATGAATACCGCTTAGATCTGGCTCGTAAAATGGGCGCCACTAAAGCGGTGAATGTCGCTAATGAAAAGCTTACTGATGTGATGGCTGAACTCGGCATGACTGAGGGCTTCGATGTTGGCCTTGAAATGTCGGGTGTACCAATGGCATTTACCGATATGCTTGAAAACATGAATAATGGCGGCAAAATAGCCATGCTAGGTATTCCTGGGCAAGATATGGCTATCGACTGGAGCAAGGTTATCTTCAAAGGTTTAACCATTAAAGGTATCTACGGCCGTGAAATGTTTGAAACCTGGTATAAGATGGCGAGTTTGATTCAATCCGGTTTAGATTTAACGCCAATTATTACCCATGAATTTTCTGTGGATGATTTTCAACAGGGATTTGATACTATGCGCTCTGGCCAATCGGGTAAAGTTATCCTAAATTGGCGCTAAAATAGTTATTAGAGCAGTACAGACAAGGTAATCAGCATGACGACGTTTAAACACTTATCGGTTCAAGATTTACACAAAGAGTTAAGCAACCAACACTATGTTGTACTTGATACCCGAGATCCTGCGTCGTTTCATGCTGGCAGAATCCCCGGCGCCTTTCACTTAACCAATGAGTCGTTAACTGACTTTTTGCGCGACGCTGACTATGACGCGCCAACTGTTGTCTGTTGTTATCACGGTATTTCTAGCCAACAAGCGGCTCAGTATTTAATTGGCCAAGACTTTACTGATGTCTATTCCCTCGATGGCGGCTTTACCGAGTGGCAAAGTACGTTTCCCAATGACACTGAGAACTAAAAAGAATATTGTTTTTGGTTTGATGTTTTTTTAACTCGTTTTGATTAACGTAAAAAACTACATATTATCACTAAAGGCATCTCTGGCTACTAAACCATTGACGGTAGTTGTTTTTATTTGTTGTTGGTTAGCTTTTTTCTACTCAATATTCGGTGATCCATTTCGAGCTAGGCAGCTACTGCTATTGCCTAATTGCGTTAATATTGAGTATTTATTTACAGCACCTTACAACTTACTTTCGCCAATATTTTTTCACACCACATGGCTACATATCTTGTTTAATAGTATTTTGTGGTGGCAGTTGGCGGGTAGTATAGAAACGTATATCAGTAAGAGAGTACTGGTAATATTGCTAGTCGCTTCTAGTTCGATACCAAATTTGACACAGTTTTTAGTTATAGGGCCAAATTTTGCTGGTATATCTGGCGTTATTTATGCCTTAGTTGGCTATATTTGGTGGATTAATTTATTGGACAACAAAGCAGAGATCTATCTGCCGAAGGCTGTAATCGTTGGAGCCTTAATATGGTTGGCGATGGGCTTTATTGACATGTTACCAGTAATGTCTGGGAACGCAGGCCATTTAGCCGGCCTTATTTGCGGTTGTCTTATTGCGTTGATTGACGTAAAAACTAGTTTAGTTTCCGGTAAAAAATAATAATCTTAGTTATCTAGCCACTGAGTAAATAAGAGCTTTTTAACTAGTGGCTTGCCGGTTTCTTGGGTGAGTAAGTTTTTTACTTTTTCTTCACACAAGCGCTGAATTTCGCTACGTCCCTTAATTGATTTAACTTTTTCTTCTGGTTGTTGACCAATAATATTGATAATGGCATCGCGCAGCAGTGGAGAGTGGTGTTCGACCACTTCGAGATTATCAGGGCCTTCGACCATAAGTTCGACGGTTAAACGTACATAACCAAGCTTTTTCTTAACGGCAACGTAATTGGTAATGATATCCGGTTCAAAACCAAAATAGGCATATTCGGCGGCTTTGCTAGGCAAAGATAGCACTGATATGGCTAAGCCGAAGGCAATGACAGCAAGGTTTTTCATGATAGTTAGTCTCAATTGGCATTCGTGAACCGCAGCGTCTTTGCTCCGGCAATCAAGGGTTACTTGATAACGATATTCTAGTAGAAAATTTGCCTTGTTCGCGGGCAAATTTCAATCTTTTTCTGTCTTTTTTAGTTTTGATTAACTTTCTTTTTCTAATTTAGCTTTTGAGTTTAACCCATTATTTTTCAAATGATTATACATTATGCGCCAAGTAGTTGTTGGCCTAACAGGGTAACGCAAAAACCGATTACTGCACCTAGCGGTGGTGCCCAGTGATGTTCAAGTCTTGATTGTGGCGCTATATCCTGAAAAATCAAATATAAGATGCCGCCCGCCGCCAACAACATAATTAACCCTAACACTAAGCTGTGATTACTTAGCCAATAAAATCCAATAAGGCCTGAGATAGGGCCAATCACAACTAGGCCGAGCATATAACCGAGAATTTTTCTATCGCTGAGTTGTTGCTGTTTAAGCTCTTTAAAGGCGTTGAAGCCCTCAGGTAAGTTTTGCAAGCCAATTAATACCGCGAGTAGCAGAGCAAGTGGTGAGTTGAGTGCCACTAAGCCACCTAAAGCGAGCGCTTCAGGGACATAGTCTAGAAGCATTCCTGTCAGTTGTGGGCTTTCTCTGCGTTTAAGGCCTAGGTAGCGCTCCAGTGAGAAAAAAATTAAACCGCCGACTAAGATGATTGGTACAGTTAATACTGGAATTGACAAGTGATGACGGCCTTCTGGGATCAGTACAAGAGTCGTTGCACCCAGCAAAATACCACCGCCAAGCGCAATAACAAAGTGACGAAACTCTTGTTCCAACCAGTTGGTATGAATGTGTTCAATACTGGCCAAAAAGCCACCGAGTGGAATACAGATACCAGCGAGTGTCGTCAGGGCAACAATAGTAAGTAATTCAGACATTAACTGATTATTGATAAGTGATTTGCGCTTATATTACGCCGATAAATACCCAACATCTAGCTTCAATATTAAGCCAGAAAATCGGGCGTATGCCATTAGGCAGACTTATCAAAGCCTGTTATTATAGCGCTAGTTATTGATGTCTCTACGTATGATGAACAATTTACAACATTTTTTTCCTGTCACGCTTGCCGCAACTTGGCTTGATCAAGCGCCTAGCGGCTTATCCCTGCACTTATCTGATTGGTTATACGACGCCAGTTCGTTAACTGCGCGCTTAAAAAAACACGCGACTCATTTTTCGGTTGAGGTTATAGGACAAAGGGTTGAAGCCTGCAGTGCTGAGGAAGCCATTGGTGCCGTTAAAGCTGGGGAAGAAGTATTGGTGCGCGAGGTTTTACTTTATTGTGACGGTCATGCACAAGTGTTTGCTCGCAGCCTTTTACCATTATCAAGCCTGACTGGTGAGCAACAGCAACTCGCTCAATTGGGCAATCAACCGTTGGGTCAAGTCTTGTTTAATCACCCCGATTTGGTTCGTCATAGTCAACAAGTTGCAAAATTTGGCGCCGATACTAACGTGGTTAAGCTGGCCAAACAGATACAAGACAGTACTCGGTCAACCAGTCAGGCTGAACTGTGGGGACGACGTTCAATGTTTATGGTCGCGGACAAACCGATTCTAGTTGCTGAAGTATTTTTGCCCGGGGCATTTGCTTATTCAGCAGGTGCCAATATGAATGCTTCGGATAGTTGCGGTGTGTCATGACTAGTTTAGCGAGCAAGTGGCACGGCGTTAAGCAGATCACCCGAATGGATAAACCCATTGGCACTTATTTGTTGCTGTGGCCAACGTTTTGGGCGTTATGGGTAGCCGCCGACAGCGTGCCGAGCTTTCACCTGTTATTTGTTTTTAGCGCAGGCGTTTTTTTGATGCGCAGTGCCGGTTGTGTAATTAATGATTTTGCTGATCGAAAAGTTGATGGCAAAGTTAAACGCACCAATCAGCGTCCCTTGGTGACGGGTTTGCTATCGAGCAAAGAAGCGCTTTTCCTGTTTTTTGCCTTAGTGATGATGGCGTTTAGTT
The DNA here is from genome assembly GCF_017744155.1 of Endozoicomonas sp. G2_1. Taxonomy (GTDB): domain Bacteria; phylum Pseudomonadota; class Gammaproteobacteria; order Enterobacterales; family Alteromonadaceae; genus JAGHQT01. Next base: position 307,882 of record NZ_JAGHQT010000003.1, read on the forward strand.
TAGCGTTGACCTTGTCTTGGTACGCGATTCAATTATCGGTTGTTGCCTTGCTGCTGGCCGCCAGTTATCCATTTATGAAGCGTTATACGCATTTACCACAAGTTGTGCTGGGTGCCGCCTTTAGTTGGGGCATGATTATGGCATTTGCCGAACTCGATGGTCAGGTGCCTATGGTGGCGTGGTTGCTGTTTAGTGCTAATTTATTGTGGACAGTTGCTTACGACACTATGTATGCCATGGTCGATCGCGACGATGACTTGAAGATAGGCGTTAAATCGACAGCTATTTTATTTGGTCAACATGACAAACGTATCATTGCGCTTTTGCAACTGGCTACTTTGGCTTTGTTGTTTAGCGTTGGTGAGTTACTGGCCTTTGGTTGGCCGTATTTGCTCGCGTTAGTCATTGCCGCTGGTTTGTTTTGCTATCAGCAAATGCTAATTGCCAATCGTCAAAGAGAGGCCTGCTTTCAGGCATTTCTCAACAACCATTGGGTTGGCTTAGTGGTGTTTCTCGGCATTTTTGTCGAGTATCTGTAATTGCTCAATAACAAGTGCTGATAGTGTTCAGCACTTGCCTCGCATGTTGCTTAACTAGAGGTTACTTGATCAATCGAACTGCAAAAGGTGCGCGATACGTTAGGCCATCTGATGCCTTAATCACCGCCATAATGCAGAAAATTAAGTGGCATAAGCCAATGATTGGAAATAGAAAGGCGCCAATCACAATAATGCTTAATACAGTTGCGATAAAGTAGCCAATGATCACAGTGATCGACCAATTTAGCGCTTCTTTTGAGTGGTCCAGAACAAAGCTGTCGTCTTTTTTTACCAAATAGCCAATTAAGCCCGGAATAAAGCCAAAAAATATTGTAGCTACCCAGACGATCAGGGCGAGATTTTTACTGTCTTGATTAACTGTCATTGTTTGCAAATCCATGTTTTTGTATGAGTATCAAATACTATGGTATTTCAGCCGACAAGTTAAGGGTTTGGCAAATTATTTAAACGAGAATGGTATAGTGATCGGTTGTTTGCAAGCGAGTACAGCTGAATAAATAAGCCGTACTCGCTGAAGATCATTGAACTAGCGGGCGATACTCTGTAGTACTTCGATATCGACTAAACTGCTGACTAGGGTTTTAAGCTGAACGAGCTCTGGCGTGTCAATCAGTAGCCCTTGATCATTCGCTTTAATATAACCTAAATCTTTCATGGTATTTATCAGTGCGGCTTGCGCTTTTTTATCGACAAACTCAGGCGCATTGATATTGTTTAGTACCGATAAACGCTGTGCTATTGCCACAACTTGCTCTTCTAATGCACCCTTGGTTATTGGCGCCAAACGGTGCAGCAAGGAGCTGGCAATAGTTAGTCGCTGTAAGCTTTCGTCAGCGCATTCGGCCATTAGTCTCACTTGGGCATGGAGCGCAGTATCGTCAGTTAACGACCAAAATTGAGCTTTTGTCTGCTTGGCCATTTCCTGCTGCTCTAATACTGCAAGCACACGCTCAACTTGTTCAGCAACGTCATCGTTACCTTGCCACAAGAAGAATTCATTGCTCAATAGTGCCGTCAGTTGTTGTACTTGAGCAATGATGTCTTGATGCGCGCTTTTCGCCTGTCTATCCAGTAAACAGCAGACTAGAGCCGGCACTAAGTATGTGTGTAAGATGTTGTTGCGATAGTAGCGCATTTCTAACGCTGATGATGGTGTCAACGAGATGAAATCGCCCAAGTTATCGTGATTCACCGTTACCTTATTTAATGCAATAACATCGTTAAGCAGCTCTTTACCTGAGCACTCAGGTACTGTCGTTGAACTACTGTAAGGCGCTTGACGCTGCACGGTTAAGAAGAAATCAAGCTGTGCCTCAAGCTCAGATTTTGCCAATGCTTTGTGTTCACTAGCGTGTAAGATGAGTGCGACCAGGGCAACACCGTTAAGAGCGGCTGACTGGTTGATACTGGTCATTACTTGTTCTGCAAGTACATTGACACTTGGCGTTAACCAACTTGGCTTTTGCGGGTCGATTGGGTCGATATCTTGTTTCCAATCTGGCACTTGTTGATTGAGGAATTGGTTAATATTAATTGGCTGACCAAAATTAACATAGCCCTTGCCGTAGTTGCGCAAGTTTTTAATCGCCTTGAGTACGCCAAAAATTGACTCGCCTTCTTTTTTACTGCCACTGAGCTCTTTGTGGTAGGTTTTTACCTCCATTACGTGCTCGTAGCCAATATAAACAGGAATAAGCGTCAATGGGCGATCAACACCGCGCAACAAGCTTTGAATGGTCATAGCAAGCATGCCGGTTTTAGGCGCTAATAAACGACCGGTGCGGCTGCGGCCGCCTTCGGTGTAGTATTTAACCGAGTATCCGCGTTCAAATAACAAACCGAGATATTCGCGGAAAATTGTTGAATACAAACGGTTACCGCGAAAGCTTCGACGAATGAAAAAGGCGCCTGCTTTTCTAAAAATGGGACCCGCTGGCCAAAAGTTTAGGTTAATACCGGCAGCAATGCGTGGCGGTACTAGCCCTTCGTGATAAATCACATAAGTTAACAACAAGTAATCCATGTGGCTGCGATGACAAGGCACGTAGATAATTTCGTGACCGTCTTGCGCCACTTTTCGCAAGGTTTCAGCGTTGTTGACTTCAATCCCGTTGTAGAGGCGATTCCACAACCAAGTTAATACGCGGTCGCCAAAGCGAATCATCGAATTGCGGTAATCACCGGCAATTTCGTCCATCATTTTCAGTGCTTGCTTACGCACTTTTTCTTCAGGTAACTTTTTCGCTTTTGCTTCATCACTAATCAGTCGCTTAATCGACGGATTAGCCAACAAAGCGGTAAACATTTGCTCTCGATGCATTAACCTTGGGCCAGCAGCAGCAATGTTTTGGCGATGAAAATGAAAGCGGGCAACGCGCAAAAACTTATGGGCAACCGCGCCCCAATTGTTTTGATTGCCGTGATGGTCAGCCATTTCGCGAATTGAAATAGCCTGACTAAAACGCGCGAGAGTGTGGCGACCAAGGAATAAAACAATAAAGAACTTGCGTAACCAAGTAGGTGACTCTTGGTCGGCCAGCAGAGTACCAACATTGGCGTTGTTCTTTTCTTTTGTTGGTGTTCTGCCCCAGTTGAGGTTTACTGGAATCAACTGAGCGTCTAGCTCCAAGTCACTCTGGTGTTTGCTCAAGAGCGCGATACCGTGAGATTTTGCCTTAGTCGGGCTTGCCTTGCGCCAAGGTAATAACGGTGTTGGTTTTTCTAAACACAAGGTGCGCAGAAAGGTTTTGCCATTGAGCTTGATGGTACCCAAAGGATCGGGCAGGTTGAGCATTTTACAAGCCTGCTGCAACGTCAGTAAATCACTGGCTGACTGATGGCTAATAACATAAAAAATAGGTTTTTTAGGATCTGTGTTATCGGTATCTAACGCGCTGTCTGGCACAACTTTAGCGCGCACCAGTAATTTAATAGGCAGTTTTAGTAAAAAGTAAAAAAAAGCTCTTAAAGCCAACATCATTGGAATAAATTCAGTGTGATTAATGGGCGCATTCTACCATTGCTAAGTTGATTTGTCCTTACTGACATTATGGTTGCTTGGCAATGAGAATTCACTGAATAACAGAGCAGTTATTTTTTGGCTGTGGCTTGTATATAATTTGCGATAGCGAGTTTAGAAAGGAAATGTAAATGGCATCCCATAAAGCAAGAATATTAGCAATGTGTAAGCAAATAGCCGTTGAGCACGGTTGGCAATTTATCAGTGGTAAGTTTGTTAAAAAAATTAATAAAGATGCCCACTATATTATTGCACCGAACCTGAGTTTTAAAGGTGGCTACTTTCGGTTTGAAATCTGTGGTGAAGTAAAATTACCGCAAGTTGTCAAAATGGTTGATAGCATTTCACACTTAAAGCAGTCTATCGGCTTTAAATCTGAAATCATTTTCTCTGAATCACTTGATATCATTCATACTGATTCGTTAACAAAGGGCTATCGCTCAATAACATTAGAAGGTGAAGATGCCTCTAGTGATGAGTTGATTGCTCAAGAGATAGCTCGCTGGTTAACGGTTGCTGGCAATCATATGGAAAGTGCTTGGCCTATTGATGATTATACAAAACTTTTCGAGGTCATGAAGCAATCGTCAATATGCTATCGAGGGCTATCTGGTACAGCTTTATGCTGTTTGGCCGCTTATTTAGGTAAGTTCGATTTTATCGATTACTTTTATTCTGATGAACATGGTTTTCAGAGAGTGGAATTCGATGCGACCGATGAAAACCTATTAGCAGTATTACCTGACTGGCAAGCACAATGGCAAGCAACAGGAAAAATAAAAGTATGATGCGCAATATAATGTCGTACCTTGTTATCAATCTTGTTGGCGTACTTTAATCGCGATCTTTGTTTTGACTTTGTAAACCTGATTATTACTCAACCAATTACTTGCCTTTATTTACAGCCTGTATATACTAACAGTTGATACTGTATAGAATAACAGGCTAATTATGACCATATTGAAACCTTTAACGCCGCGACAGTCACAGATTTTTGATTTAATTAAAGAAAAAATTTCTGCCACTGGAATGCCACCCACTCGTGCTGAAATTGCTGACTTTTTTGGTTTTAAGTCAGCCAATGCCGCAGAAGAACACTTAAAAGCGCTGGCGAAAAAAGGTTATATTGAGATGTTGCCGGGCACATCTCGCGGTATTCGATTAGCTGAAGAATTCAATCAAGAAGAGCAAGGCTTACCGCTTATTGGCCGAGTTGCCGCTGGTGAACCGATTTTAGCGCAAGAGCACGTTGAAGATAATTATCAAATTGATGGTAACTTGTTTCATCCTGCCGCAGATTATTTGTTGCGTGTGCACGGTGAAAGTATGAAAGATATTGGCATTCTCGATGGTGACTTACTGGCCGTGCATCAAACAGCAGATGTTAAAAATGGCCAAGTCATTGTCGCTAGAGTTGAAGATGACGTAACCGTTAAGCGCTTTAAACGAGAAGGTAATGTTGTCTATTTACACGCAGAAAACGAAGACTTTTCGCCGATTAAAGTTGATTTAGCGAGTCAAGCTTTTAACGTTGAAGGAATTGCCGTTGGCGTTATTCGCAGTGCCGATTGGATGTAAACGAGTTGCGCTAGCGCAAACTCCTCAATGAATAACTCTGTGTAGCAGAGGTTTATACTCGAACATAAAGCTATTGCCAGTTTATCCGCTGGCAATAGCTTTTTTATTTGCATTTAGCCCTTAATCCTATTTTAATGCTCGCCTTGGTAAGTTGATTTCGACTACTAACATTTTCATGCTTGGGGGAGCTAATGAAAGACACTGAACAAAAATTTTCTAAAACGACCATTGTCCTGCACTGGCTAGTCGCATTGGCTATGATTAGCCTGATCGCTGTCGGAACTTACATGGAACAAACCGAAACTTATGCCTTGTATCCGATTCATAAGTCATTTGGCATTTTGATTATTATTGCTGTGTTATTGCGAGTGGTGTGGCGAATGTTAAATGGTTGGCCGAAACCTGTTGGTGCGGTCAAAAAAGTAGAACAGCTAGCAGCTAAAGTTGTCCATTGGGTGTTGATTATTGGCACTGTCTTATTTCCAATTTCGGGTATGATGATGTCGGGAGCTGGCGGTCGTGGCTTGTATGTATTCGGCGTTGAATTATTGGCAAAGAATACTGACCCTGTTACAGGTAAAGTCGCGCCTTTGAATGAAACACTTGCTGGCTTAGGTTATGAAATGCATGGCATTTTAATGTGGGTAATGATTGCAGCTATTGCGTTGCATATTATTGGCGCTTACAAGCATCATTTAGTCTACAAAGACAATACTTTGAAGCGTATGCTTGGCAGAGGTTAAGTAAAACGTTTGCTGTTTGCAGGTTTGAGTATTAATCATTAAAAATCAAAGGCGCTAAGTACTGCTTAGCGCCTTTTTTCCGTCAGGCGATTATTCGGATTCAGCCCAATGTTTACACTTACTCGTTTTACCAATACCAGGATTAAATGAGTTGGTAGGGTCGAGCTTTTTGTAAAATGCTTTTAACTCGTCTTTAGCCGAGTATTCGTGGCCAACATTGTGTTCAGCCGGGTATTCAGCGCCACGTGCGTCGAAAGTTGCAAGAATTTGATTCTTCACTTTTTTGGCATCAACGCCTTTTTTCAAGATGTAGTTCTGGTGCATTACGTGACAGAACAAGTGCCCGTAGTAGAGTTTAACGGCGATTTGATCGTCAAGCTCTTTGGGCAGTGTTTCAAACCACTCTTTTTCATTGCGTGGAAAAGCAACATCAATTGTCATTACTGAGCCGAGTTCGTTGGCTTTCATTGCATGCATACGGCCGATTGCACCACCGGCAACAAAGCGATGTAAAATGGCTTTATCACCTTCTTCTTGCGTACATTCGAAATAATCGCCTTCGTTATTTTTGAAAAACTCGCTGAGATACTGCCTGGCTTCATCGACACCGCCACCGCTCATTTCAACAATCCAATGATGTTCGTATTGATCTCGGTAAGCTTCCATTCTTTTAGGAAGGTGGTTTGGCCATAAGTAGCTCATGTATTGCATGATTTTGTCAGAGAACTTACTTGGCAAAAATTTAAACTTATCTGCAATGCGGTCAACGCTACGTTTCATGGCAAACATTTTCGGAATGTATTTTGCGCCTAATTTGTCGATAACGATAAACGTATCTTTGCCGTATTTTTTTGATGCATCGTAACAACCTCTGTGTAAATACTCACCAGATACTGGCAAAGTTTCAAATTTTGACAGCATATCGCGACGAATTTGCGCAAGTACACCTGGGTCATTGGTACCAACATAAAACACTTGTTGTTTTTCTGGAATTGGGAAAGTGTCTAGACGAACGGCAAACACAGCGAGTTTACCGGCACAACCCGAAGCCTCGTGCAAACGGCGGCCATCGTTGTTAAAGCGCGATGGTGTTGGCTCATCGATTTGGCGAACACGTTCTTGATACTCGTTATCTGATGCTCGCAGCTCACCATATTCAACATCAGTTTCGCGGTAATTTTGTTTTTGTAGGTTATCCAGTATTTGTTCTGGCTCGTCACCTAAGTGAATACCAATGTTGTTCACCAGTGATAAGTTACCTGCATCATCTATTTGAGCATACAGAGCCAACTCGGTATACGCTGGGCCTCTTTGTACTAAGGCGCCGCCTGAGTTATTACAAATACCACCAACGATTGAGGCGCCAATACACGACGAACCAATCACTGAATGTGGTTCGCGACCATAAGGTTTGAGTTTGTCTTCTAAGCCAAACAAGGTACTACCCGCTAAGCCGACAATCTGTTTGCCTTGGTCGATCAACTGAATATCGTCGATACGCATGGTACTGATAATAACGATAGGACGATCGTAATTGTTGCCGTCAGGCGTTGAGCCGCCAGTTAGCCCAGTATTGGCGGCTTGCATGATGACAATAACATCGGCAGCGACACAGGCCTTTAATACGCGCCAAATTTCGACGAGCGTCGCAGGTCTAACAACCGCCATTGCTTCACCTGAGCCAAAGCGAAACCCCTTGCTATAAGGTTGTATTTTAGCTTGTTCGGTAAGCGTGTAGCTCGCACCGACAATGGTTTTCAGATCTTGGATCAGGGAATCTTTTGCAGAGTTGTCAGCCATGGAAAGTCTCAGGTAAAAAATCGAATAATTGCTTGGCGATATTATATCCAAAAGCGCAGCTAAGATGCGAATAATACTGTGCTATAAATCATAACTTCTGGTCTTCAATCTTAACTACTACGCTATTTAGTTTCGCCGATAAAATTTTATTTAATTGATTTCTCGCTTTTTATTTTTTTGCTCTATGCTTAGTTTGAGTGGAGTAATAATTTTTTTGCAAAATTTTACAGCGTTAGAATTTGCCTTGAACGAATTGTGTACAGTAGCTGTGTTAGGTGCTAGAGAATGTTTTAGAGCGCTTACTCTACTGAAATTGTTGGCTTTTTTGGGTTTTTGTTTGAAAAAAAAGGCTAGACCTCAATAAAAAATTAGGTAATTCTAGGTTAGAAAATAAACAATAATAAAAAATTATAACAATAAAAATATCGGCAACGTAGGCGCTAACTTCATCTTACGTTGCAGTCAAAAACAAAATCACTTTTCCGTCGTTAAAGAACTCTGTTCTGCCGTTCGGGTTGGGCTTTTGTTTTGCATTGTGGGCAGAGGAGATGTCGAGTGAAAAGACGTAACCTAGGTTGGCTGTTGATGGGAACTACACTTTCCTTTTCGGCCTGGGCAGAAATGCAATTGAATTTAACCGAGGGAGTTACCGCAATCAGCAAGGAAGTCTATGACTTGCACATGCTGGTACTCTACATTTGTACGGTTATAGGCATCGTCGTATTTGGTGCTATGTTTTGGTCTATGGTGTTTCACCGAAAATCTAAAGGCGTTAAGCCGGCCGATTTTCACGAAAGCACAAAAGTTGAAATACTGTGGACCGCAATTCCCATCGTAATTTTGATCGCTATGGCAATTCCCGCCACCAAAACGCTGATCGAAATGGAAAACAACGACGATTCAGATATTACCATCCAAGTCACTGGTTCTCAGTGGAAATGGCACTACAAATACTTTGACCAAGGCGTAGAGTTCTATTCCGTGTTGTCAACGCCGAGAGAGCAGTTCGATAACCGAGAAGGCGAGCCTATTGCCAAAGGCGACAATTACTTATTGGAAGTCGACAAGCCATTGGTTATTCCGACTAATAAAAAAGTCCGTTTCTTAATTACCTCTGACGATGTCATTCACTCTTGGTGGGTACCGGCGTTTGCCGTTAAGCAAGATGCCAACCCGGGGTTCATTAATGAAGCATGGACTAAGGTTGATAAACCTGGCACCTATCGCGGCCAATGTGCGGAGCTGTGTGGTAAAGACCACGGTTACATGCCTGTTGTTGTCGAAGTGAAAAGTGAAGCTGATTATGACGCTTGGCTTGCTGAGCAAAAAGCCTTGATTGCACAAGCGGCGGAAGCTGAAAAGCAATCGCTTTCAGCAGACGCTTCTATGGACGAGCTTATGAGCTTAGGTGAAACCACCTACATCGCTTATTGTGCCGCTTGTCACCAACCCGGTGGCGGTGGTTTACCCCCTGCTTTTCCAGCACTTAAAGGCAGTAATATTGCAACAACAACTGATTTGATCGGCGAGCACATTGACATTGTGCTCAACGGTAAAAATGCCATGCCCGCGTTTGGTAAGCAATTATCACTAAAAGAAATTGCCGCGGTTGTTACCTATGAGCGCAATGCTTGGGGTAATGACACTGGCGAGACGGTTCAAGCATCAGATGTTAATGCACAAGCCGGTGGAGCAAGTGCTAATGCTGACAATACCGGTGGCTTGGTTGAAGCAGCTGCACAAACGGTGGCTAGTGTCGAAGAAAATGTTGCCGAAGTAGTTGAACAGGTCGCAGAAGTAGCAACAGCTAAAACTGAAGATCTGAGCAAGGTTTACACTATGGATGAGTTGATGACAAAAGGCGAGCAGGTATACAACACCGCTTGTAGTGCATGTCATCAAGCCTCTGGTATGGGATTACCGCCAGCGTTCCCGGCCTTAAAAGACAGTCCAATTGCGCTAGGTGATGTCACTAAACACGTTGATATTGTTGTTAACGGCAGTGCGACTAATCCGGCAATGGCAGCGTTTGGTGCCAGTTTATCGGCCACTGATATCGCGGCAGTTGTCACTTTTGAACGCAATGCTTGGGGTAACAATACCGGCGATACAGTGCAGCCAAGTGACGTTGCAAAACTAAAACAAGCAAGTGCGAAGTAGGAGGGCATTGAAATGACGACTGAAACGATTAGCCATGATTCGCACGACGACGCTCACGACCATCATGATCACAAAATGACTGGCATTAAGCGCTGGTTGTTTACCACTAACCACAAAGATATCGGTTCTATGTATCTTTGGTTTTCATTCATTATGCTGCTAACTGGCGGTGCAATGGCTATGGTCATTCGCGCTGAGCTGTTCCAGCCGGGTTTGCAAATTATCTCACCTGACTTTTTCAACCAGATGACCACAGTACACGGCTTGATCATGGTTTTTGGTGCGATTATGCCGGCCTTTACTGGCTTGGCAAACTGGATGATTCCAATGATGATTGGCGCGCCAGATATGGCTTTGCCACGCCTCAACAACTGGAGCTTTTGGATTTTGCCCTTTGCCTTTACGATTTTGTTATCGTCGTTCTTTATGGCTGGTGGTGCACCAAACTTTGGTTGGACTTTTTATGCACCGTTGTCGACGACTTATAGTAACGGCAGTACCGCGTTTTTCGTGTTTGCGGTTCACATTATGGGCATTTCATCCATTATGGGGGCGATTAATATTGTCGTCACTATTATGAATATGCGCGCGCCGGGCATGACCTACATGAAGATGCCATTGTTCGTCTGGACCTTCTTCATCACCGCATATTTATTGGTGGCGGTAATGCCAGTATTAGCCGGTGTCGTTACTATGGTGCTAACAGATACTTATTTTGGTACTAGCTTCTTTGATGCCGCCGGTGGTGGCGACCCTGTGATGTTCCAGCATATTTTCTGGTTCTTTGGTCACCCCGAAGTTTACATCATGATTTTGCCAGCCTTTGGCATTGTCTCTACCACGATTCCAGCTTTTTCACGCAAGAAGCTGTTTGGTTACAGCTCAATGGTATACGCGACTGCATCGATTGCGTTCCTGTCATTTATCGTCTGGGCGCATCATATGTTTACCACAGGCATGCCACTCTTCGGTGAGCTGTTCTTTATGTACTGTACTATGCTGATAGCAGTGCCGACTGGGGTGAAAGTGTTTAACTGGGTCGCGACTATGTGGCGCGGAGCAATCACCTTTGAGACCCCGATGCTGTTTTCAATCGCCTTTGTAATCCTGTTTACCATTGGTGGTTTCTCTGGCTTGATGTTGGCGCTGACGCCAGTCGACTTTCAGTACCACGATACTTACTTTGTCGTTGCTCACTTCCATTATGTCTTAGTGACGGGGGCGCTGTTCTCAATTTATGCAGGTGTTTACTATTGGTTGCCTAAGTGGACCGGCTACATGTTTGATGAAACCTTGAGTAAAGCGCATTTTTGGTGTTCATTAATTTCGGTTAACGTTTTGTTTTTCCCAATGCACTTTTTGGGGTTAGCAGGTATGCCGCGCCGAATTCCAGACTACGCCTTGCAGTTTGCCGACTTTAACAAGTGGGTCAGTATTGGCGGTTTTGCCTTTGGTTTATCACAGCTAATTTTCCTCGCCGTAGTGATCAAATGTATTCGCGGCGGTAAACAAGCTGAGGCTAAACCTTGGGATGGTGCAGAAGGTTTAGAGTGGACAGTGGCTAGCCCGGCACCCTATCACACCTTTGAAAAGCCGCCTAAAGTCGACTAATCGAGGATAAGCATGACTGCGCCGAATCAAACAGGTCTCGACCCAAGAGTTAAGAAAACACTAACGCGTTTAGTGTTGGGGGTCTTTGCCATGTTTGGTTTCGGTTTTGCCTTGGTGCCATTGTACGACGTTTTTTGTGACATCACTGGCCTCAATGGCAAAACCAATACCCAAGCGGCTCAATACAGTGTCGAAGGTGTCGACAAAGAGCGTTTGGTGACGGTGCAGTTTATCAGCCGCATGGCGAAGGGAATTCCATGGCAATTCGAGCCTATGGTGCGCGAAATTAAAGTGCATCCGGGTGAGCGAAAAGTGGTTAAGTTTTTCGCAAAAAACGAAGCGCAGCGAGACATTATTGGCCAAGCTGTACCTTCAGTATCACCGGGCCAAGCGGCGTTATATTTTCAAAAAATTGAGTGTTTTTGTTTTAATCATCAACCGCTAAAGGGGCAAGAATCGATTGAAATGGCACTGCAATTTTATGTTGACCCTGAGTTGCCAAAAGACATCTCAACACTGACCTTGTCATACACGTTGTACGACATCACCGCCAGTGTTGGCAAGTAGTCTAGCGGCTTAGCGTCAACGGACAACGGGGAATAATGATGACAACAAAACAATATGAAAGTTATTACGTACCTGCACAAAGTCATTGGCCAATTGTTGGTGCAGTGGCACTTTTTTTAATTGCTGTCGGTGCTGGTCAATACGTTTCAACGCTTGCCAGTGAACAAAGTAGCTGGGGTGGTTGGGTTTTACTCGCCGGTATCGCTTTAATCATTTACATGGTTTTCGGCTGGTTTGGCAATGTTATTAACGAGTCGATGGCGGGTAAATACTCGGCGCAAATGGACGGCTCATTTAAACAAGGGATGAGTTGGTTTATCTTCTCTGAAGTGATGTTCTTTGCCGCCTTTTTTGGCGCCTTATTTTACGCCCGTGTTTTTGCGGTACCTTGGTTAGATGGCGCTGGCAACAATGCGATGACAGGGGCCGTGTTATGGCCTGAATTCACCGCCACTTGGCCATTGATTAAGACCCCTGATGGCACTGAAACAACGGGCATGGGCTGGTATGGCTTACCCCTAATCAACACTATTTTGTTATTGACCTCTTCAGTCACAGCTCATTTTGCCCATGTCGCATTGGAGCAAAACAAACGCCCGCAGTTGAAAGCTTGGCTCGGGTTGACCATTGTGCTTGGTGTTATCTTTCTCAGTTTACAAGTGTTGGAATATGCCCACGGTTATTCCGATGAAATGAAGTTGTACTTAGACAGTGGTATTTACGGCAACACCTTTTACATGCTAACCGGCTTTCACGGCTTACATGTGACCTTAGGTACCATCATGTTGTTTGTCGTGTTTTTAAGAGTTTTAAAAGGGCATTTTACCCCTGAGAACCACTTTGCCTTTCAAGCGGCCAGTTGGTATTGGCACTTTGTTGATGTTGTTTGGGTTGGTTTATTTATTTTTGTTTACATCATTTAACTGAGTTTACGTAAATTACAACAGCTCAGTTAACGAGGTGTTGGATTGGGGGTGATCAGTCCGGTAGCAATAGCGACTAACAGACTGATGACAATGATCACCGAGATCAAGACCCGACGGCCGATGTATTTCGACATTTTTGGTTGTGATGAACTAGGCTGACTTGGATCGTGTTTATTCATAATAATCAGCGCTTTAAATAAATTGAAAATCATAAAAAAAAGCGCCGCAACAAGTAGGATTTTAAACAGTATTAGCATAGGTAATTGCTCTGTGTTGATGTTATTAACTAATGTTACTAATTAATGTTTTTCGGCAACTACAACAGGTTCTTTCGCCGTTATTTTTAGCTAAACATTGGCTATGGGTGATATTTACCTTGCTGGTTTTTGGTGGATTAATCAAGCTTTCTCATTGGCAACATCAGCGCGCGCAAGAAAAGTCGGCGCGCTTGATTAGGATTGCTGAGTATAGCCAACAACAAGCGCTGAGTTTGAATGAGTTGGCGGTACTACAAAAACGCAATGAGCAAATTAATGATTTACCGCTTGCGCTGACCGGACAATTTATTCAGGGACAAAGTTTATTGCTTGATAATCAAGTTCATCAAGGACAACTTGGCTATCGAGTGTTGCAATTATTTGTCACTGATTTCGGTAATGTTTTGGTTAATTTAGGTTGGATTAAAGGCAGTAAAAATCGCGATTATATTCCTGAGGTGACTGACTTTCACGGCCGCATCTCGATTACTGGCAACGTCCGTTTAGTTGAACTAGGCGTAATGTTAACGCCGCAACAATTTATTCAAGGACAATGGCCGCAGCGCATTCAGCAGATAGAGCTGGATAAAATTGCCGAGTTATACCAAGTAGAGTTAATGCCTTTTGTCCTGTATTTAGACCAAGAGCAAAATATCGGCTTCACCAAACAATGGCAGCCAATTGTGATGCCGCCAGAAAAACACCAAGCTTATGCTTTTCAATGGTTTTGTTTGGCAATCGCTTGGTTAATCTTGATGTTAACTCTCGCGGTGAAAGTTAGTTCAGCAGCGAATTCTTCTATAGCTTCAGAGGAGTGATAATGACGTCAACTCAGCTAGATACTAAGCCTTATGATAAGCACAATCAAAAACCTAATAATGAAAAAGTAACTAAATCGAGGCGCAGCTTTGTTCTATTATTAGCGGTTTTTATTGTTCCCGTGGTTTTAGCGAAACTGGCGCTTGAACTGCAATGGTTTAACTATGGCGTTACTAACAAAGGTCAACTGTATGATAAGCCGTTGTCTATGGCTGAACTCGGTTTTAGCCAAGACTTTAAGCAAAAATGGTTACTGCTTTACAGAATGCCGAGTACTTGTCAGCAAACCTGTTTAGCGACTCTACAAAGCATACAAAATACCTATACTGCATTGGGACGAGAAGTACCAAGAGTGACCCCCGTGTTATTGACCACTGAAGCGATGGCAGATCAAGTAGCACAAAAACTACCATCGGCAAAATGGCAAATATTGGTTGATACACCAGAGAGTGCTGTAAAGCTTGGCAACGAACAAGTGGTGATCGTTGACGCGCTCGGTAATCTGGTTTTGCATCACTCAATTCCTGACATGGTTATTGCGACTAGCGGTAGTAATGAAGCTCGTGATCAAGCTCATAATCAAGTAATGGTCGAACAGCAGCGCGCCCAGAAACTGGCGAGTTTTGGCAAATTAGTGTTGGCTGATTTCAAGAAATTGTTGAAGTATTCGAGGATTGGTTAGATGGTATTGATGCGCAGATTAGTGTTAACCGCAATAGTGCTGGCTTTGTTGGTGGTCAGCTTGGGTGCTTTTACTCGTTTGACTCATGCTGGGCTTGGTTGCCCTGATTGGCCTGGTTGTTATGGGCTGATCGATGTACCGCAAACCAGTCAAGAAATAGCTAAAGCGGAACAAGCCTTTCCTGAGCGACCAGTTGAACAGCAAAAAGCGTGGAATGAGATGATTCATCGTTATTTTGCCGGCAGCTTAGGATTACTGATTTTGGCTATTGCTATTCTTGCGATAAAAAATCGTCGGCAAGGGACGCCAGTTATGCTGCCAATGGCGCTGCTGGCCTTAGTGACTTTTCAGGCGGCACTGGGCATGTGGACAGTGACCATGAAATTGATGCCAGTGGTCGTTATGGGACATTTACTGGGCGGTATTACCACCTTGTGTTTATTGCATTTACTCTATTTACGGCTAAAGCCCTATCGGGTACCCGGTGGCGATACTCATATTAAACGATACGCAAAATTTGGTGTTATCGGTATTGTTATTCTAACTGCACAAATAGCACTTGGTGGCTGGACATCGTCTAACTATGCTGCTTTGACCTGTACTGAGTTACCTATTTGTCAGTCTGGTTGGCTTGAACAACTTACCTTTACCGATTCTTTTGATTTGATACCGCCTGAGCGTGAAAGTTACGAATTTGGCCACCTCGATCACGCATCACGGGTGACCATTCACGTTATGCACCGAATTGGCGCTATTGTTACCGCACTTTACTTGGGTTGGTTGGCCTTTGTTTTGTTTAGCCGGGCGCAAAGCCAATTTTTTAAAAGTGCAGCGCTTGGCCTAGCCATTATTTTATTGGTACAAGTGAGTCTTGGTGTGAGTAATGTTTGGTTTTCACTACCCTTGTCGGTTGCCGTTAGTCACAATGTTGTCGCGGCCTGCTTGATGATGATTTTGATTACTTTGACTTATAGCCTAAAACGAAAAATATAGGGGGCGCTGATGAAAGCAACAACTGTTAACGCAAGCGCTGGCATTGATCGCCAGCTAACCAAAGCGAGTTGGCGTGATTATTATCAAATAACTAAACCCAGAGTGGTTGCACTTTTGGTATTGACTGCTTTAGTGGGCATGAGTTTGGCAGTGCCTGGTACTATCCCATGGCAAGTGCTAATTCCCGCTATTTTGGGCATTGGTTTACTATCATCTGCAGCGGCGGCTATTAATCACATCGTTGATCAGCGCATTGATAGCATGATGGCGCGCACTCACAATCGACCAATGCCAAATGGCCGTATTAGTCAAACCAGTGCGATTACCTTTGCTGTCGTGCTGGCGTTACTGGGCTTTGTCATGCTCTTTTATTGGGTAAACCCGCTGACCGCTTGGCTGACCTTTTCTGGTTTAGTGGGGTACAGCTTTGTTTATACCATGTACTTAAAGCGAGCAACGCCACAAAATATCACGATTGGCGGTTTAGCCGGGGCAATACCACCATTACTAGGCTGGACAGCGGTAACCAATGAAATTCACGGCAATGCACTGTTGTTAGTGCTGATTATTTTTACTTGGACACCGCCGCACTTTTGGGCACTAGCGATTCATCGTCGCGACGACTATGCCAAAGTTAACATTCCAATGTTACCGGTGACCCATGGCATCGAATTTACCAAAACCCAAATCCTCCTTTATACTTTATTGCTGTTTGTCGTTTGTCTGCTGCCTTATCTTGTCGGAATGAGTAATTGGCTTTATTTATTGTCGGCAGTTGTGCTCAATGGAGTTTTCCTCGCCTATGCGTGGCAGCTGAAATTTCACGCCCAAGCCAATACTGCAATGGCGACTTTTAAGTTTTCTATCATTCATTTAATGCTATTATTTATCGCATTATTGTTAGATCACTATTTACTGCCGTTGCCATAAGTCAGTAATTTTCGATAGTAGTAGGCTGAGTGAAATGAAAAATTTGTTGTTGGTGTTAATTGCTGGTGCAGCGATAGTTGCTGGTGTTTTGGTGTTTAATTCGGTGAACAAAACACCAGCGCCGGAACATGCTTTGTATTATCAGCAGCCGAGAGTTATTAAACCGTTCACCCTGTCGGATCACAAAGGACAAGCGTTTGGTAACAGTGAACTAAAGGGTAAATGGTCGTGGTTTTTTCTCGGTTATACTTCGTGTCCAGATATTTGCCCTACGACGCTACAAGAGCTCAATTTTGCCTATCCAGAATTGCAGAAAATAGCTGATAACAATCAAGTCTTGTTAGTTACTGTTGATCCCAAACGAGACAGCCAAGACAAACTCGCTCAATACATTCGCTATTTTCACCCAGATTTTGTCGCGTTGCGTGGGGATCACAGTGCTTTGTTTCCATTCGCGCGCAACTTGGGGTTGATGTATGCCATTGCTGGTGATGAAGCTGATGCAAATGCTAGCTATTTAGTCGATCACAGTGCGTCGATTGTCTTGACCAACCCCAATGGCGATATTGCCGCCATTTTCAAACCCAAGCACGAAGTGGGCAAAGTACCGACCATTAATGCCGATAACCTGATCAGTGATTTTGCTAAAATTGTTGCTGGTTACTAAAAGTTAACACTGCAAACTACAGTGGATACCACTCGCCGTTGGGCTTTAAGACAAACCAAGGTTTTGAGTACCAGTAAAATCTGCCCGGTTTACTCAAACTAGGTGCGGTACAGTTGCTGCGTACGCGACCACTTGGCAAAGGTTTACTAAAGTTTATCGTGAAACTGGTATTGTCTTGCCAATGCAGTTTTTGACGACCTAAACCTGACACATAGCAGTTGACCTGATTGGGGTTGAAATCGTTAACTTCGATATTAAAAGTCGATGAGCGCTTTTCTTGATAGGGGAAAATAGTTTGCTGTTCAGCTGAATCGAAGCTGATGGTAAAGGCGAGGGAGTTTAACTTATCTCGCAAGCTCGCGATTTTGTCATACGGCTGTGATACCGGAAAGCGCGGTAGAATACTGGTATCTGTTGTTAAGCCAATAGCACCTGATTGCTGAGAAAAACCAACAAACCCGTGCTCAGTCAACCAAGTTTGTAGCGCTGGTGTGAATTCTCCGTACGGGTAAGCAAAGTAACGCCAATTAGCGCCGGTTTTTTCTTTGATCAAACGCTCAGACTTCATTAACAATTCAGTTTGCAGTGTTAACCAGTCTTGTTCGTTAATATTGCTTGGTTTGCGCGCCAGTGAATCGTGGTAGTAACCGTGATTAGCAATGATCACGTTTTGCTCCGCGAGGCTTTTAAGCTCGTCCCAAGTTAAATTACTTTTACTGTTTTTTTCGACAACCCCGGGATTAACAAAAATGGTATAGGGAAAATTGAACTGGTCTAAAATCGGTTTGGCGTTAGTTAAAATGTCGCGAAAAGCATCGTCAAAGGTGATGGCAACAGCGCGATCAGGCATGGGTTGTTGGTGCTTAATCGCATCGACAATTTCTGACAATGGCACCACTTTAAATTGGTTGTCGGCAAGGTATTGCAAGTGCGCGCGAAATTGGTCTGGGCTAATACTGGTACTTTTTGGTGTTTCACTACTGACGTGATGGTATTGCAAGACCACTGCGGCATAACTCGGCAAAGCAAAGCTGGCTAGTAATAGGGTTACTAAAGCGTTATTGCGCTGACTTTTTACCCATGTTTTTAGCCGATTGAATGGCAAGTAAGCAAATAATTTAGTGATAAAGTCAGGCATAATAGAGATCTTTATTGATAACGAATAGCAGCAGCGAGTAATGCGAAAAATAGCGCGATTTGGCGCAAAACTCTAGTGCTTTAGGAAGTTTATTTGTGGTAGCTCATTTTTTTGCTAATAAGTTTGGTCAAACCGAAGATCATCGCAAGCTGTTTGCTTTGGCGATTCCGATGATCTTATCCAATATCACGGTACCTCTACTTGGTTTGGTTGATACAGCGGTTATTGGCCATTTGTCCCATGCTTATTTTCTCGGTGGTAGCACGGTTGGTGCCATGATTATCACCTTTGTCACTTGGCTCTGTAGTTTTTTGCGGATGTCGACGACTGGTTTGGCAGCGCAGAGTTTTGGCGCCCAAAACAGCGAATTGAGTCAGTTAATTTTACTCAGAGGCTTACTGGTGGCATTCGCGTTAGGCGCGCTCATGATAATGCTGCAAAGTCCGTATTTGGATATTTCCTTAGCATTGGCGGGCGGTTCAGAACAAGTGCAGTTTTACGCACGTCAATACAGTGAAATACGGATTTGGGGATTACCTGCGGCGTTGGCCAACTTAGTGGTTTTAGGGTGGTTGCTCGGTCACCAAAAAACCAGAGCGGTGTTGGTTATTTTGCTGCTAACCAATAGTATTAATTTACTGTTGGATTTGTGGTTTGTCTTAGGTCTTGGTTGGCAGGTACAAGGTGTTGCGGCAGCGACCTTAGTGGCTGAGTATTCAGGTTTGTTGATCGGCTTAGCGGCGATTAAACAAGTTAAATTGTCATGGCGATTCAGTGAAAAAATTCATCAGTTGTTGTTTCAAAGTGCAGAGCTGATTCGCTATTTCAAACTCAATCGAGACATCTTAATTCGCACTCTGTGTTTAGAACTGTGCTTTGTTTTTATTACCTTTCAAGGCGCTCGCCTCGGTGATGATATTGTCGCGGCTAATGCAATCTTAATGAATTTTTTGTTGTTAATTTCCTTTGGTTTAGATGGTATTGCTAACGCCAGTGAGGCTATGGTTGGTGAAGCTAAAGGTGCTAACAACAACCGTCGACTAACAAAGCTAGTCAATGTAGGCCTGATGTGGAGCTTTGGTTTTGCCTGTGTTTACAGTTTGGCTTTTATTGTTTTTGGCGATTGGCTACTGAGTATGATTACCGATATCGACAGTGTTTTAACTGTTGCTAATCAGTATTTGCCGTGGTTAATGGCGTTACCTGTGTTAGCGTGCTGGTGCTTTTTATTTGACGGTGTTTATGTTGGATTGATGCTCGCGAAAATTATGCGCAACACTATGGTAATAGCGACCTTTGGCGGATTTTTCCCGTTGTGGTTTGCTTTACAGAGTTTTGGTAATCACGGTTTGTGGGCAGCGTTTTGTGGTTTTATGCTCGCGCGAGGAGTCAGTTTAGCTTGGCACTATTATCGTTATCAGTATCGCTAGCAGTAACTTTTTGAGGTTAGAAATTGACTTGGTGGGAAGTAAGCAGCGACATCTAAAAATTCTGTCGCTGCTGAAAATGTTATGTGCGAGTGATTAGTAGTATGAGTGCTCACCGCGTTGATGTTCGGTCATATCGCGAACGCCTTTGATTTCATCACCCATAATTTCAATCAATTGCTTTTCAATACCGTCTTTAACGGTTACGTCAATTTGACTACAGCCATTACAACCACCGCCAAATTGCAATACGGCATAACCATCTTCGGTAATTTCCATGAGTGTACATTCACCGCCATGGCCAGCTAATTGTGGATTTACTTCAGCTTGTAAAAAGTAGTTAACGCGATCGAATAGTGGTGCGTCATCAGCAACTTTACGCAATTTTGCGTTAGGCGCTTTTAAGGTTAACTGCGAACCCATTTGGTCGGTAACAAAATCAATTTCAGCTTCATCCAAAAAAGGTTTGCTATCTTTGTCGACAAAAGCCGAGAATTCATTGAATGTTAACTCAGTATCGTCAGGTTCAACGGCATCGGTCGGGCAATATGAAACGCCACACTCAGCGCTTGGGGTACCGGGGTTAACAACAAATACGCGAATGTTTGTGCCTTCGTCTTGTTGTGAAAGCAACTTAGCGAAATGCGCTTGTGCAGATTCTGATATATTGATCATAATGCTGAATACTCTCTATCAGGCGGTTTTGCTGCTGACTTGAGCAAATACCTTAGTAAATTGGTCAACTATGAGCATTTTACTCTGCATCGCAACGCTATGCTAGTAGAAGTTAATCAATATCGATAGGTCATTTGTGCTAAGCTAGTACAGTTTTGACTTAGTATTTACACGAATAATTATATGTGGGGGCTTACATGCAGGTGATGCGTGGATTGTTATTTTTTCTAATTGGCTTGCTGTCGACGGTATTAGTTTCGTTTCAGACATCAGCGCTACCCGTAGCTGATTACTTGCCAAAAGCGCAGCGTTATAACGCAGATATTCCGACACCGAAGCAGGTTTTAGGTGTTGAAATTGGCGAGCGTCATTTAATGCACTATCAAGTACTGCAGTATATGTCGGCGCTTGCTGAACGCTCTCCAAACATGATTAAAACTAGTATTGGCCGCACTGCACAGCATCGCGAACAAATTCTATTAACCATTTCTAGCCAGCAAAATCTCGATAATCTGTCTCAAATTTTGGCTCGTCGCAATGATGTTAGTAAGGTCAATGAAAACGACCCATTGGTTGTATGGCTCGGCTACAGTGTTCACGGTGATGAAATTTCAGGTACTCATGCGTCGCTTGCTGTCGCTTACCACCTAACAGCGAGCCAAAGCCCTGAAGTAAAGGCGTTACTCGACAATACTATTATTGTTATTGAACCAAGCTTAAACCCCGATGGTATGGACAGATTCGCCCAATGGGTGATGACTTATCGCAATACCAGCGATAATATCGACCCTTATCACAGCG
The DNA here is from genome assembly GCF_017744155.1 of Endozoicomonas sp. G2_1. Taxonomy (GTDB): domain Bacteria; phylum Pseudomonadota; class Gammaproteobacteria; order Enterobacterales; family Alteromonadaceae; genus JAGHQT01. Next base: position 329,235 of record NZ_JAGHQT010000003.1, read on the forward strand.
AGCACAACCAAGGCTGGGTGAGTGGCCGTACTAACCACTTTTGGTTTGATTTAAATCGCGACTGGTTGTTGTTGTCACAACAAGAAACTCGCAATCGCATCAAGTATTTTTACCAATACCAACCGAATGTTTTGGGCGACTTCCATGAAATGGGACGCAACAGTACTTACTTCTTCCAACCTGGTATTCCAACTCGCACCCATCCGTTAACGTTACAGAAAAATACTGAACTAACTCAAGAGATTGCTAAGTTCCATGCAGCAGCACTAGACGGTAAAGATCGTTTATATGTTAGTGAAGAGAACTTTGACGATTTTTATTATGGCAAAGGTTCAACTTATCCAGATATCAATGGTGGCGTTGGTATTTTGTTTGAGCAAGCCAGTAGTCGCGGTTATCAAGTAGACACGATTAACGGTTTGCTGACCTTTGAATTTGGTATTCAAAACCAAGTGTTAACTTCATTGTCGACCCTAGCTGGCGCTACTGCTAACAGTAAAGCATTAAAGCAATATCGCTATGATTTTTATCAGCAGGGTGAGCAACAAGCGTCGAAAGAAAAGATTAGCGGCTACCTCGTTCACGAAGGTCATGACAACTTCCGCATGGCTGATTTTCTCGGTAAGTTAAAACAACACCACGTTGAAGCTTACCCTTTAACCTCTGATTATCGTCTTAATGATAAGGTCTACAGTAAAGCAACTAGCTATTTTATTCCGCTTGAACAAAAGCAATACCGAGTTGTAAAAGCACTATTTACCACAGAGACAGATTTCCAAGATAATACCTTTTACGACGTTTCCGGTTGGACATTGCCTTATGCAATGAACATTGAGTTTCAACCGATTACTCGCACTTGGGGTCTAAAGTGGTCTGAACAAGCTTGGCAATCAGCGCCAACTGAAACGGTCGAACTCGACCAAAATGCTTATGCCTATGCTTTCGAGTGGCATCATTTCTTGGCGCCTAAGCTACTGAACAAGTTATTGAGCCAAGGTATCAAGGCTCGAGTTGCTACTAAAGCATTTACCAGTGTGCTTGCTGGTGATAGTAAAGACTTTGCTTTAGGTACTATTGTTATTCCTGCGGGTATTCAAACAGAAGAAAATTGGCGCGACTTAGTGGCGAGCGCAGCCACTGAAGCGGGTATTGAAATTTTCAATATTAATACCGGTTTGACACCTAAGGGTGCTGATTTGGGCAGCCGGACGTTATTGCCAGTTGAGCCAGTTAAAGTGCTATTAGTAGGTGGTAATGGCGTGTCGCAATACGAAGCTGGCGAGATTCGTTTCTATCTTGATCAAATGCAAGGCATTCCAGTGTCTTTGGTTGAAAAATCGCGTTTGGCTCGAGTGAACTTAGCAGACTACAGCCATATTATCATGGTTAACGGTAACTACAGTGACTTGTCTAAGAAAACTGTTAACAAGCTCACCAATTGGGTGCGTGCTGGTGGTGTTTTGTTTGGTCAAAAGAGCGCTGCAAAATGGCTGGCTGAACAAGAAATTTTAAAAGCGAATTTTGTCAGTAAAAAACGCATTGATGAAATGTTCGCGACCGAAACGTTAACCTATCAAGACAAAGAATCTCTGGCCGCGCGCAAACGTATAGCAGGTGCAATTTACGGTACTAAACTCGATACCAGTCATCCTTTGGCCTATGGGTACACTGAACAAAACTTGCCGCTGTTTAAAAATAGTAGCTTAATCTTTGAAAAGCCAAATTCTCCATTTGTTGGCGTCGCGCAATATACCGCATCGCCATTACTGAGCGGTTACAGTGATCGCAATTTGGTCAACCAAGTGGCGAACAATGTTGCGTTATTGGGGCACAACTATGGTCAAGGGCGTGTTATTGCAAGTTCAGATGTTTTAGCGTTTCGCGGGTATTGGCTGGGCAGTGCAAAATTGCTTGCCAATAGCTTGTTCTTTGCTAAAGCGTTTGACGCCAAAGCGGAGTAACGTCTACTAGCTCGGAGGAGCCAAGGTCGCCGAAACAACGGTGATTTTATTGGCTCCACCAAGCTTTAATGTTTTACATGCCTCATTCGCTGTACTTCCAGTCGTGATCACATCATCAAACAGCACAATGTCAGGTGACATTGATACCAATTTTGGCTGAGTAACGACAAAGCTATTTTTGACATTCTTTCTGCGCTCAGCACCACTTAGTCCGACTTGTGGTTGAGTGACTTTCTCCTTTGCTAACAGCATTGGCTGGTAGGTGATTGACAAATAGTTAGCGAGTGCTTTTGCAATTAAATGGCTTTGGTTAAAGCCTCGCTCCTGCCATCGTTCAATATGGATGGGTACTGCCGTTAACACTGTATTGCTCGACACATGTAGGCTAGCTTTGAGGCGGCTGGCAAGTAAGAAAGCGATTAAATCGGCAAGTTCAAAGCGCTGCTGATATTTTAGCGCCGATAGCCAAGTTGATAATGGCCATTGGTGTGGTGCCAAACAAATTAGTTGCTCAAAGTGTTGGTGATTAATATGACTGGCAATAGCTGGCCAGTGCAGCAAGTTATGGTCAATTTTTTCAAGTTCAAAATATTGAATATCGGCTTGGCAGTGAGGGCAAATTAAGGGATGTTGTTGGGTTGTGCCTTGGCACAGCAAACAGCAACTCACTTTGTGTTTCGTTTGATGCAATTCGTTAGTCAGCCTTGCGTAAAAGAGTGCAAACAAAGATAGCCAACTTTTTTGGCCGTAGGCCGAGCTTTTTATCCCGGTTGAAAGCTGTTGCTGTAAGTGTTTACTTTGGTCGATATCGCGGCGATGCAATAAGCTGCCAAGGCGGTGAAATTCCATTTTATGGCTCCTTTCAGTAAACTACTGATTTTTATCAATGAGCACTAAGTTAACCGTACTTTGTTGAATGGTTAGCTTCGATCAAATCGACATAAGGTCTAGGTAAGCATGGCGCAAAAGTTGAAATTTTCCAGTCAAGGCCACGGGCAAAGTTTGGTTTTTCTTCACGGTTGGGGATTAAACGCGGGAATATGGCAACCTGTAGCACAGCGTCTAAGTCAGCACTTTCATGTCGTCACTGTCGATTTACCGGGCTTTGGCAATAGTGTTGATTGCACAGTTAATAACTATGACCTCAAAAAAGTTTGCTCATTAGTCGCTGAAGTCATTGAACAGCCATCGGTGATAATTGGTTGGTCAATGGGGGGGCTAATTGCCACCGAGTTGGCCTTATCCTATCCAGAAAAAGTGACAGCGCTTGTCACCGTAGCGAGCAGCCCAATGTTTGTCGAGCGAGACCAATGGCATGGTATCAAAGCAAATGTTTTAGCGAGCTTTCACCGTCAGCTCTCAGATGATGTCGCCAAAACCATTGATGGTTTTTTGAAAATTCAAGCAATGGGCAGCCCACAGCTAAAACACGATATTAAACAAATTCGCGATCTGGTTATGAAGCAACCCATGGCGACTAGGGATACGCTCGATCAATCACTCAACTTACTTTCCGATTGCGATCTTCGTCAGCAGTTGGTCAATATTCAACAGCCGTTTTTGCGCTTGTATGGTAAAAACGACAGTTTAGTGCCGCGTCGAGCGATTGCTGATATTGCTAAACTAGCGCCGCAAAGCCAGCAACACGTATTTGAACAAGCATCACACGCACCGTTTATTTCTGATTTTGATAACTTTTGCCAGACCTTAATCACTTGGCTTGGCGCCAATACCTCTGGCAATAGCGCGTAGTTCAGCCACGGATCCTTTAGTTTACTTTTTTGTCTTTTTGGTGAATAATTAACCATGTCTGATTTGTTAAATTAACATCAAGGCTCTGGCCTTTCATCGATTTAACTCAATAGTTGAGGTTGCAGTTTAACCCGAGGAGTTAACATGGATATTTCATCTACATTCAATGCAGGTTTGCAAGGCTTTCAGCGTGCGACCCAAGATGCTAATCAAGCAGCATCAGAAATTGCCAGTGCGGACCTGTTTAATCAGTCTGCTAGCGATATTGGGCAAACAGGACAAACAACAAGTCCGATAAATGTAAACCAGCAACAGCCAACTAATTTAACTGAATCGATTGTCGATTTAAGAGTGGCCGAAGTACAAGCGCGTGCTTCAGCTGAAGTGATTCAAACCGCTGATGAAGTGTTGGGGACCTTGCTCGACGTTAGAGTATAGTTTCAGTTCGTTATGAATATTACGCCGCAAGTTAACAATTTACCGTTAGCAACTGTCGTCAACCCGCCGACAGATACTTTGCGCCGTGAAAACAATCAACGAGAGGTCATTAGCCAGACAACGGCTGCAGGACAATCGGCAGCGGAACGAGGGTTAGCTCGAGATCGGGAAGCCAGGCCGAATAACAACAATGTTGATAATATTGATTTTGCCGCTATTCAAGAGCAAGCAGAGCAAGAAGCTGCGCGAATTAATGGTTCAGAGCAAAATCAACAAGACTCCTCTGAGCAACAAGGGCAAGCATCTGGTCAAAACGCTGAGGACACCGAGAACCGCGCTGAACGTTCGCAAGACGATGATCAGCAAAATTCCGGTGACAGTGACGAGCCTAGTCCACAACAAGAATTTGCTGAGCAGCAACAGATACTCGAGTTACAAGCGCGTGACAGAGAAGTAAGAGCTCACGAACAAGCTCATGCTGCTGTTGGTGGCCCTTATGCTGGCACACCGCAATATACCTTTGAAACCGGTCCAGACGGTCGCAGGTACGCGGTTGAAGGTGAAGTACAAGTTGACCTTTCAACTATCGATGGCAACCCGAGAGCGACCATTGCTAAGTTACAACAAGTGTATGCGGCAGCACTTGCACCTGCAAATCCTTCTATTCAAGACACCCGGGTTGCCGCCCAAGCACAACAGTTAATTGCCCAAGCCCAGTCTGAACTGGTTGCTCAGCAAACGGGTACTGAAGCGCCAGATCAAAGCAATCCTAATATACGTGCCAACCAAGTACTAGGGGAAACACAGGCTACTGCTAGCGGCACACTGGAAAATAGTAGTGAAGGTTTTGATCAGTTGATCAACCGAACTATTGCCGCACAAGATCAAGTTGTACCAGACCTCAACACCCGTTCATTAGAGATTACTGAGCGAGCGGCTCGTATCGAAACCTTCTACGCCAATATCAATCAAGCTTTTGAGCGCCCACCTCGTTTTCAGTTTGAAATAACTGCTTAGTTAAAATTACGTTTGCAGTTTAAAGCACATCAAATATAATCCCCACCGCAGGTCTATTTGTGTATCTTTCATTTAGATGATGAAAAGTACACTTTACTGTTGCTGTAACGCCTAAAAACTAGGTTCAATAATCATATAATTAAAAACACCAAGGAAGTGTAGTGTTCATGTCATATCTCTGTGCTTCCTTGTCGATATTTAAGGAAAGGAAGTTGAAATATAATCACTTTATCGCTCCAGGGCTTTCGCTCTTTTTACTCAACGGTTGTTTTGATGTTGATGATTCGGGCAATGCCGAAATTGCTCAAGCTATTCAAAATCAAACTCAAGCAATCGCATCACAAAACCAACAAAATACAGTTACCTTTAGAGGTCTTGTTACTAACGCATTGGATGGTAATGCGGTATCAAGTGCTTTGGTTACAGTAAAACTTGGCTCAAAAACTATTGTTGAAAACCTGGCTGCGACTAATGGACAATTTGAAGTCGCCAATTTACTACCTAATTCTGATATTGAAGTTATTATTACAAGTGAAAACAATACGTTATTGCAACGCGCATTCTTTTTAAACACTGGCGATGCTACTTCAGGAAATGTTACACGTGATTTTGGCACTTTTTCTGTCTCAGAACCGCTTGAGCTAGATATTACGGTATTAAACCAAGGGACAGGGCTGGCGTTTGAACGATTAGAGTTTAATGCTTTTTCTCATGTTGGTACGAGTTCTACATTTAATCAATACAAGCATACGTCAAGCTATGATGCTGATATGGGCGTGTATAAAATTAGTATCCCCAAAAATATTTCAACTGATATCCGTGCTAATTTAGATTTCAATGGCGATGGTGATATTGATTTTCGACCAGAATCAAACAATAACTTAAGTGGCCTCAATCTCATTATTCGCGATGCTAACAACCTTGAAAGTTCTACTTTATATGTTAATGAGGTTGTCGATCCAGCTATCTCTAACATAGAGTATCGGATTTCTTTGCTTGATAATGCTGCAAATACCATCACTGGAGCAATGTTCTCGGTAGATGATATTAATAACTCAGGTGTTCGCTCAAGTTTTGATAACAATACTCAGCAATATGTGGTGAATGCAAGGTTTGAAAACTCAATTGAGCTGACTATGCCAGCATTCGAAAGTGATGGCGTTAACTATCAAAGTGCTTCTATTCGAGTATTTAGAGATGGCACTGGTCAATTGCGGGTTAATACAACGAATGCAAGTGGTAATTGTTGCTACAATATTGATGACACGGCGACAATATCGTTAGCGCTCCAACCTAGAGTTGTTGCTAATAACAATAACTTAGAAGTAGTGTTTAGCTCATCGCAAGTTAATTCAACAGACTCAAGTTATACCGCTTTATACTCGCGCCCTATTAGCCTTAGGTCAAATTCTGTGAGTTTGAGAAATAGAAATGGTGTTAACTTTTTACGCGGTAATGAAAGTGACAGCGATCTCGTTTTACCTGGTACTACTGTGGTGACATTTGGTACTGAAATACCAATAAAAGCTGAATTATCATTAAATGATACGCGTTTGAAAGTGACTCCTACTTCAGCAATCACAGTACCAGGCAATTATCAGTACGATATTGCTGAACTTGGAATTAAAGGCACAACGACTATCGTTAACCCATCAGGTGACTCATTATCTTTTGTACATAGAGCTGAAAATCAAGCTTTTGATATCAATGATGTTCGTTTGGACAATGGAAATTTCACCACCAATGGCAATACTATAGTGACAACTAATACTGCCAATGAAGCGTCAAACTCTCAAAATTTTGACCGTTCTGCTTATTTATATTTTCCAGCCAGTATTGATAGCTTAAAGAACTTTACACTGAGAAAAGTAAACGTAGTGTCGGATGGTATCAGTAGAACTAATATTAATACATTTAATGTTGTTAGTGATGGCAATGTCAATGTAGGACGAGTTGCTCTTTTAAGAGTTGCGGCCAATGAAAATGTTCAAATAGATCGTTTTGGTCCATCAGTTATTCTAGGTACAGCGCAAGGAGACACCCCTTTTATTTACCGAGTGTCTAGTTCTGAATTTTTATCAGACAACCTTGTTGGATCAGAAAATAGCGTTAGCTATGAATACGCTTTTGAGACGAAAAGTGGTGAAGTAAAAACCGGTACTATTACGTTACCTGTTCAATAAGTTATTTTTTATATTTAGCAACTAAAGCAGCAGAGAAATACTGCTGCTTTTTATTTATTAACTAATTGTTAAAAATAGATAAAAAATATAAAACTAAATTAATCAATAGCTTAGTGTTATAGAAAATATTCATCATTGTCCACATATTTATTATGGGAATAATAAATATTTGTCTTGCTTTTCTAACAGGAGAAATTTTACCATATAAAAACCAGTCTACTGGTTTACAAACTGTTACAATTACGAAAGTAAGAAGTCGTTATGCTCGATAAAAAGTTTTTAGGTCGTACGCTTTATTGGTTATGCATATTGTTACTTCTAGGGACAAAAGTACAAGCTAACCCGCTGAAAGGCCAATACAAAAGGCCCGAATCTATTCCGTTTCCCGCGGACAATCCATACTCTGTGGAAAAAGCTGCTTTGGGTAAAATGCTGTTTTTTGAGCCAAGGCTCAGCAAAAACCGCAATATGACCTGTGCAACATGCCACAATCCTAGTTTCGGTTGGGAAGATGCAACGCCTACATCGATTGGTGCGCAAAATTCAAATCTCGATCGACACTCGCCCACCATTATCAATGCTGCCTGGGGTAAAACTTACTTCTGGGACGGTCGCGCTGCCTCGCTTGAAGATCAAGCAAAGGGGCCGATTGAGAGCAATGTTGAAATGAATTTGCCGATGGATGTTGCTGTTAAGCGTCTCGCTCAGGTGCCTAGCTATCAGCAATGGTTCACTCGTGTGTTTGGCCCTTCCGGCCTTACTGGTGAAAACGTCACTAAGGCGATTGCTACCTTTGAACGCACCGTGGTTTCTGGTCAAGCGCCATTTGACCTTTGGGTTGAGGGTGACGAAAATGCGATATCAGCTTCGGCAAAGCGCGGTTTTGACTTGTTTAATGGCAAAGCCGCCTGTGCCGATTGTCACACCGGTTGGAACTTCACTGATTATGCATTTCACGATATTGGCTTATCTGGTGAAGACAAAGGTTTAGGAGCTCGTACTGGTAATAGCAAAGATAACTTTGCCTTTAAAACGCCGAGTTTGAGAAATATCAGCCAACGGGCGCCGTATATGCACGACGGTCGTTTTGTCGACTTAAAGGCGGTTATTGCTCATTATATCCCTGGAGGTATAAGGCGTCCTAGCTTGTCAAACAAAATGAAACCAGTGCCATTGACTCGACAAGATATCAACGACTTAGAAGCGTTTTTGCTGACTCTAACCGGTGAAGATGCCGCCGTTAGCTTACCGATATTGCCATATTAGCGAGTAACTTATGACCAGTAGACAAAAACTATTACTCAGTTACATCGTGCTGATTGCAATCTTTTCGGGGTTGAGCTTGTATGTAACCTTTGCCTTGCAAAAGCAAGGACAACAAACCATTTATGCGTTTAATCAGCCTTTGAATGCCGTCAACAGTAGTCGCGCGGCATCCGAAACTTTCAAGCAAGCGAGTCGTTTTGCTGACGACGTTTTGGCGTTTAAATTTCCGCGTGAAAGTCAAACGGTAACTGCGCGATTTAATGAACTAAAAACAAGCTTTATTGAGCAAATAGCTCATGCCAAAGAGAACAGCTTAACTGAAACGGCAATGGCTGAAAGCAGCGATATTTTATCGTTAGGTCAAAAGTGGTTTGACCAAATTGGTGCTCATGTTACCGGTCAAAATCAGCAACAGCTAGTTGACCTAAGATTGTTAAATGCTAATGGTCAAGCGATTCAAGAGCGACTCGCTGCCTTAGCTCACGACACCCAAAAGTCTGCCAAGCTGATGGCGGAGCAGGTTACGGAAGATGTCGATGGTCAGATGATCACTGTGTTTACTTTGTTGGTGATTATTTCTTCGGTTGCTTTGTTGTCTGTATTCTTTTTGACAACGAATTTACTCAAGCCGTTGTTTAAACTTAGAAGTGCGGTAATTGAATTGTCGCGCGGTGATGGCGATTTGACTCGTCGTTTGACTATTGAGCGACAAGATGAAGTCGGCAAGTTATCGACAGAGTTCAATCACTTCATCGAGAAAATTCACCAATCAGTGTCCAATATTGCTCGTTCAGTGTCTAATACCCACGAACAGCTCAATGAGTTTTCAGCGATATCGGTGCAGACTCAGCAGGGCACAGCACAGCAAAAGTCAGAAATTGAGAGCATTAGTAGTGCCATGACTCAAGTGGTTGATTCTGTTGCCTCGGTATCGGCATCAACGAATCAAGCAGAGCAGCAAGTAGACAGTATTTTTCAAGACACGAAAAGTGGCGTTGAGTTAGTACAGGATACTCGCCGCGATATGGCTAATTTAACCGATAAAGTTGAACAAGCCAGTGACGTTATTTTCACTTTGAGTAATTCAAGCACTGAAATCGGCTCTGTGTTAGAGGTGATAGAAAATATTGCTGAGCAGACCAACTTGTTGGCACTTAATGCGGCGATTGAAGCCGCGCGCGCTGGCGACGCTGGTCGTGGATTCTCTGTTGTTGCTGACGAGGTGAGAAACTTGGCAATGAAAACTCAAGAATCAACATTAAACATTCAGAACACCATTGCTAAAATTCAGCAACAAGCAGACGAAGCGAAAGTGATGATGGAGCAAGGTCGAGCCGAAGCGCGAGCGTGTTCAACCAAAAACCAAACCTTAGCCGAGTCGTTAGAGCAAATTTTGTCGAGTGTTGATGATATTCGTCAAACCAGTGTGGCAATTAACGAACACACTAGACAGCAAGACCAAGCGATTAACCACGTTAACGAATACTTGAACAGTATTGTCAATATTGCTGATCAGACCGCACAGGGCAGTGAACAGTTGCAGCAAAATAGTCAAGCTGTGGTAGCGTCAATGCACGAGGTTGAAAATACAGTCGCTGAGTTTAGAGTGTAAGTGAGCTTGTAGACATTTTGAGTTGGCAATAAAAAACGCGAGCTAAGCTCGCGTTTTTTATATCAAGCAGTAATCAAACTAAATACCGTAGTCTTGGCGGTATTGTTTAATATTCGCTAAATGTTCAGCCATTTCAGGTTTGCTGTCTAGATTGCTTTCTAAATAGCTAATCAGATCTGCTAGGGTGATTATTGAGATGACACTCGTACCAAAGTCGCGTTCTACCTCTTGAATCGCTGACAGTTCGCCTTTGCCTTTTTCTTGGCGGTCAAGTGCGATTAAAACCCCCGATAATTCAGCACCATTGGCCTTAATAATTTCCATTGATTCGCGAATAGCGGTGCCAGCGGTGATAACGTCATCCACTAGCATAACCTTACCTTCAAGCGCAGAACCTACTAAGTTGCCACCTTCACCGTGAGTTTTCGCTTCTTTGCGGTTAAAGCAATACGGCATGTCAATGTCGTGGTAATCAGCCAGTGCAACAGCGGTTGTTGTTGCTATTGGAATACCTTTGTACGCTGGGCCAAATAACAAGTCGTAGTCAATACCTGAATCCGCTAATGCGGCGGCGTAAAAGCGGCCAAGCTTGGCTAGATCGCCACCTGTGTTAAACAAGCCTGCATTGAAAAAGTAAGGACTCGTGCGGCCAGATTTCAAAGTGAACTGACCAAAGCGCAACACTTGTTTAGCAAGGGCAAATTCAATAAATTCTTGTTGATATGCTTTCATTGCAATTGTCTCGTAATGTAATCGTTGGTAAGAATTAACTCAATGCTGCTTTTTGCGCATCGAACAGTTCATTAATACCGTGCTTGGCAAGTAGCATCATGTCTTGCATTTCATCGAAGCTAAACGGCTCTTCTTCAGCAGTGCCTTGTACTTCAATCAGTTTGCCAGTTTCGGTCATAACAACGTTCATATCGGTTTCAGCCGCTGAATCTTCTGGGTAGTCCAAATCAGCAATTGGCGTCCCTTGGTAAATACCAACAGACACCGCGGCAATCATGTGTTTTAACGGGTTAGTTTTAATAATGTCTTTAGCACGCATGTGGTTTAATGCGTCGACAAGCGCAACACATGCACCGGTAATTGATGCCGTACGCGTACCACCGTCGGCTTGAATCACGTCACAATCAACGGTAATGGTGTTTTCGCCTAGTGCAGTTAAGTCTAACGCAGCGCGCAATGAACGAGCGATTAAGCGAGAAATTTCAAGGGTGCGGCCACTTTGTTTACCACTGGCAGCTTCACGGCGCATGCGGGTGTGAGTTGAACGAGGCAACATGCCGTACTCTGCAGTTACCCAACCTTTTCCTTGGCCTTTTAAAAACCTTGGTACCCCTTCTTCGACGCTAGCAGTACATATAACTTTGGTATCGCCAAATTCAATTAATACTGAACCTTCAGCATGAGCAGTGAATTGACGAGTAATAGTAACCGGACGAATTTGTCCTGGAGTTCTGCCGCTTGGACGCATAGCACCTTCCTGTCTTGAGTTAGGGTTGTAAGAATGCGCTATTATAAAGAGTGGAACTGTATTTTTATAGCTTTTGACCGATAATTTATCGGCCAATACGACTGTTGATTGAGTTATAAAAAAATACCTTTTAATTACTGACTGTTAGTACGTGTTGAAATATAGTGACTGCCTGTAAGGTCAAATTGTTTAGTTTTTTTGAAAAGCCAAAGTCATTGAAATACATTATTGAAAGACTTGGCTTTGAATTTTGTATGGTAAAACTTATGCCCAAATTATTTGTTAGTCTCTTGTTTGTCCTTATCAGTTCAATCGCAACTGCGAACTCGGTTTATGCTGACCAAAACTTACCTGAATACAGCCGTATTTACGATGAGCAACGCGACCCTTTTAAGGATGCGGCCGCTGCAATTAAACTCGCACAGCAAACTGACCGTAATGTATTAATAGAAATTGGCGGTACTTGGTGTACTTGGTGTCACAAAATGGATGCGTTTTTAGAAGCCAATCCTAACGTGGCAACAGCATTACACGACAACTTTGTTGTTTTAAAGGTCAGTGTTAGCGACGCCAATGAAAATGAGGCTTTTATGAAGGCATTGCCGCCAGTGTTGGGTTATCCACACATGTATGTATCAACGGCGAAGGGCAAAATGCTATTATCAAAAGATACCGCCGAATTACAGCAAAACGGCAAATATTCAGTGGAAAACTGGCTGAGTTTTATCGACCAGTGGCAGCCAAAGGCGACAAAAGCATTGCTCGAGTTACAAGCAAAAAACTAGCTCAGGTTAAAGCCTTGAATTTATTCTATTTGGGGAAGTAATGAATTCTTTTTTTGATAAAAATTATCGTACGCCTGCGTGGCTAAAACGCAAGTTATCACGTCGCACAGCGTTGAAGTCGGCATTGGGGGCTACAACAATTGCCGCGATGCCAAGTTTTGTTAATGCCAAGGCTGAGCAAAGTGCCAGTCAATTGGCGCAATTAGCAAAAACAGACCCTTGGATGACCTTGGAACAAGTACTAGCGCATTTATTGCCAAGCTCTTCAACGGGGCCTGGAGCGAAAGAAATTAGGGCGCTAGCTTATTTTTACAATTTGGTTCATGAACAACCTATTGAGCAAGCGGAAAAAGACTTTATTTTTAAAGGCATTGGTTGGCTCAATGGTTACAGCCAGTCTCAAGTGCAAAAGAATTTTGTCGAGCTAACCAACGAAGAAAAAGAAACCATGCTCAGAGCCATTAGTCGATCACGAGCTGGCGAAAACTGGCTAAATACACTGATTAACTACTTATATGAAGCCATGCTTTCTCCCTCGGCATACGGCGGTAATCCCGATGGTATTGGCTGGCAGTGGCTTGAACACCAAGCTGGGTTTCCTTTGCCACCACAAGGTAAGCGTTATTACGAGTTACCGGGCACTCATCAAACCTCAGTTAACAATATGCCGGTAGAGGAAAAGACCAAATCATGAAGTACGATATTTGTATTGTCGGCAGTGGCGCCGGAGCCTCGCCGGTTGCGTATACCCTCGCTGAAGCCGGCGCTAAAGTCTTGGTGTTGGAAAAGGGCCCATGGCTAACCGAAAAAGAGTTCTTTAAAGACGAAATTACTATTAGCTTACGCGATGCTTACAACCCTAAGCTAGAAGATGAACAACACGTCATTGAAGACGAATACATTCGTGACGACGGTTCAAGTTATTGGCAAGGTGAAGCGACCAGCGAGTCTGGTTGGAGTTTTTGGAACGGCACCGTTGTTGGTGGTTCATCTAACTTTATGAGCGGTTACTTTCACCGACTTAAACCGGTTGATTTCAAATTAAAATCAACTTTTGGTGATATTGATGGCGCCAACGTGGTCGATTGGCCAATCAGCTATGATGATATGGAACCCTACTACACTATGGTTGACCACAAGGTTGGGGTGTCGGGCAAAGTTGTAGATCATCCGCATCAAGAGCCGAGATCGAAAGATTTTCCCTTTCCACCTACGGCTGAACACGCGGTCTCAAGTTGGATTGACAAAGCCGCGAGTGATATTGGCTTTCACAGCATGCCGGTGCCTCGTGCAGTTTTGTCGTTACCTGCAATGGGCCGACGCAGTTGTGAATACGCCGGCTATTGCAGTAGTTATGGCTGTGCCACTGGCGCCAAAGGCAGTGGCAGAGCGGCGTTATTAAATCACGCTGTTGCAAGCGGCAACTGCACCATTAAACCGAACGCCAAAGTCTTTAAAATATCAACGGATGATCAAGGCGAAATCGACGGGGTTTGGTACTACGACAAACAAGGCCGAAAGCAAAAAGTTCAAGCGGGCATTTATGTCATCGCTTGTCAGGCGGTTGAAACGTCAAGATTATTGCTGGCGTCAAAAGGCGCTAAGTTTCCAAATGGGTTGGCCAATAATAATGGCCAAGTTGGCAAAAATATCGTGTTCAGTGCTGGTGGCACAGGGCGCGGTGATTTTTTGTTTAAAGATTTGACCAAAGAACAAGAAGCGCAAATTCGCCAAGTAGGGCCGTTTATTAATCGCGCCTTGCAAGACTGGTATCAAATTGACGACAAGAGCTTTGAAGGAGCTAATGCCAGCGGCAAAGCCAAAGGCGGGACAATAGATTTTCTCTTTCACCAAAATCCGATTGCTCGCGCTAGAGGCAGTCAGTGGGACAATAACGACAACCTCGTTTGGGGCGAGCAACTCAAGGCCAACTTGAAAGAAGAATTTACCACGTATAAAACACTGCGTTTTGAAGTGTTTAACGATTGGTTACCAACCGACAACTGCTTTGTTGAGCTCGACGAAGAGGTTACCGACAAGTGGGGTGACCCAGTAGCTAAGATTCGAGTTGGCTTTCATGAGCACGACTTGAAAGTGGGTGAATACCTTGCTGAAAAGGGTGAGCAACTGTTAAAAGCTATGGGCGCCACCAACGTTTATTCTTCAATCAGCGGCTCACCAGCGCCCAACCTTCAAGCGGGTGGCTGTCGTTTTGGTGACGATCCTAAAACATCGGTATTGAATAAATACTGCCAAGCTCATGAGGTTGACAATTTATTCGTTACTGATGCTTCATTTATGCCAACAGGTGGCAGTGTGCCATACACTTACACTATTTATGCGAACGCATTCCGCGTTGCCGACCACATAAAACAGCGTTGGAAAAAGCAAGTAAACGGATAGCATTAGCGCCACTAGTTTAGCCCTCGATTACTGGTGCACTAGTATTTGTTTTAGTGGCGTTAAAAATTGCTCGTAATTTTTCCACTGCTCCATGGCACTGCGATAAATTGGCTGTCGAACTTGCTCTGAACTAGGCGTTTTTACCACTCGCTTGTTTTTGTGAAATTCAACACAGGCTTGTTCAAACGGCAGCTGACAAAAGTCGAGGATGCGTTTGACGCTACCTTCGAGATCGTCAATGACGTCTTCGTGGTTAATCCGTAAAACAAAACCAGGTAGCACTTGGTCCCAATGATCCATCAAGCGAAGGTAGTCGTTGTAGTAACGGCCCATACTTTCTAGACCATAGCTGAACTCTTGGCCTTCGCCAAATAACTGTTTAAAGCCACTAAAACAACAAGCCATTGGCGCCCGTCGGGCATCAATAATTTTAGCGTTAGGCAAAATCAGCTTAATTAAGCCGATATGGATAAAGTTATTCGGCATCTTGTCAATAAAATAAGGTGCACCTTGGCGATAGTGTTGAGTTTCTTCAATAAACTTATCACCCAGGGCTTTGAGCTGCTCACCGCTGAGCTGAGCCAAATTAGCTGGATATGCTGGCGTGTCGTTAGTCATACGGCCACGCAGCTTCATTGCCATGCCTAAGATGTTGTGCAACTCCATTGTTGCATCAACTTGTGAGTGCGACGACAAAATTTGCTCTAACAGGGTAGAGCCTGCACGGGGCAAGCCGAGAATAAATATCGGGGCTGCCAATGAATTGGCTGGTGGTGCTTGGTCAAATAATTCAGTGGTGCAGTGCTTTATTTGCAAATCGACAAGCTTTTGCTGGTAATCAGGATCATAACCCGTGGTTTTGGCTTTTAACTGGTTACCTAGCTGGTAATAGTGAAATGACTGCTCAAATTGTTGTTGGTCTTCAAACGCTTTACCGAGCGCGAAACAAAATTGAATGCGATCGATATGTTCCCCTTGGCTAAGGTCAGCATAGCGTTTCATACTAGTAATTTCTTGCTCACTAAAGCGATAGGTTTTGGTGTTGGCCAATGACCAATAAGCGTCGCCAAAGCTCGGTTTAATTTGATAAGCCTGTTGGTAGGCGTTGATCGCCTCACTGAGTTTACCCTGAGCTTTTAAGGCGTGACCAAGTTGCAGATGAATACCAGCTCGCTGAGGTTCGCGTTTTAGAATTTGGTGATAAATATCAATGCCTTGTTCCATTTCACCAATGCCAATTAAACTGTTAGCAAGGGCTGACTGAGCAAAATTATCATCGGGCTTTTCAGCTAAATATGCTAACGCCACGGGCTTGGCTCTATGGTGCTGACCCAAGGTATTGAGCAAATTCGCCCATTGAATTTTTGCCGGTAAATACTCAGGGTGTAGCTCAATACAGGTTTCCAGTAAAAAGATCGCATCGTCATAAACCTTAGTCAATACCCCGATTTCTGCCAATAGGCACATGGCATCTGGATTGTGCTTATCTTGTTTGAGGTAGCCGCGACAAACTTGCTCTGCCAAGGCGTATTTGCCTTCGTGCACTAAATCCATTGCCCCCAATATTTGTTTGGGTAGTGCCGATAACCGGGTTATTTGTTGGGTTATTGCACTGTTATTATTATCTGCTGCTAATTCCGTATGGTTATCTTGCAGTTTTTTTAGTTGTTGCCATGCTGTTAGTAACGCTGGATTGCAAACGGTCGCATAGTGAAACGCTTGCTGGGCTTGCTCAACGTGATTGAGTGCTAGGTAACAATAGCCTGCTTCTTGGTGCGCTCGGCCGTGATTAGGCACAATATCTAACAGCTTGTTGATACTGTTAATGGCTTGCTGCGGCTGCTTTAAAAAGCGCTGGGCAACTGCGCTAAAATACAGTAGTTCTTGATCGGTCGGCTGGTTTTGCAACGCTTGCTGAGCGTGGCTTAGTGCCTGTTGAAAGTTGCCCTGTTGTAGCAATTGTTTGATCGCGCGGTAAATTTCTGACATGAAGCTTTGACGGTGTAGGCTAAGGTATGATGAAAAAGGTTGTTGGTAGCGTAACAAAAAAGGTGGGTTCTGTGACCCACCTTTTAGTTTTAACTAACGCTACAAGCGGTTTTACAAGAAGTCGTATGACATTCTCAAACCAATGGTTCTCGGACGATTAGTGACCACTTTTGGCGTAAATTGTTGCTCGTCTATGTAAAGTTGCGCACTTTTATCGGTTAAGTTGTCTATATAGAGTTCTACCCGCCAGTCGTCTTTAGTAACACCAAATGACAGGTTAGCTAGCACATAGCCTTGCGCAACATAACGGCCACCACCAAAAGCATTGCCATTGCGATCGGTATAATTGACACCTTGGAATTGTCCAGGTGCAATTTCTTGTTCAATCTCTAACCCAGAACCTGTTCCGTAGACTAACTGATGGGTGTCTTCGTAAATATTGGCGTTGGAGAACATGCCTGACAATCGATCGCCGGTATAACTAATCGAAGCATTGATAAAGCCTTCCATGCCATTTTCCATTTCGTGGTAGTAGCGAGCACGCAAGTTACCAGAAACGTCGGCTGAATATGGCAAGCTACTACCCACAGGCGGCGCCAAATTGACTAAAGTGCTGTTGAGGCGAGTAATCTCGGTATCGAGTAAACTCAAGGCACCACTGATCACTAAGTTGTCAGTCGCAAGCCAAGTAAAGTCTATATCAAGACCTTTGATTTCGGCTTCGCCAACATTGTCAGTAAAGTAGAAAAACGCAATGTTGGTCGGGTCAAAGCGCGAAGTCTGTAAGTCTTTGATATCAGAATAATAGGCGGTGGCGTTAAAGCGCAAAATACTGTCGAAAAAGTCGCCTTTCAACCCTAGTTCGTAGTTGTCTAAGGTATCTGTTAGTGAGTAGACAGGAATGCGAAAGTTTTCAAACGCTGAACCTGCGGTTTGGTTACGAGCCAAATTACCACCGGTACGAGCGGTCACAGGTGGTCTAAAGCCTTCTGAGTAGTTGGCAAATAACAACACGTCTTTGTTGAGCTTGTAATCAATAGAAAAGCGGAAAATAGTATCGTTGACTTTTAACACGCCGTTATCGTCGAGCAAATCAGTTTCTAGCTGACCTGACTCGATAGCGGCAAGAATTGAGCTACCTTCTTCTTGACCGAACTGATCCAAAATAGCTTGCCCACCTTGACCAAATGCTCTGATGCGCTCAGTGACATCATCAGATGTGGTTGCACCTAAATAAATATCTTCGACCTCGTACCAACGGGCACCAAGACTAACCGTGAGTTTGTCGGTAAGGTCGTATTCAAATTGGCCAAAGGCTGCGATTTGATTAACTTCGTGGGTAACATCATTTACGAAGCTAACTAACGGGCCAAAATTACTACCGCTGCTGTTAATACCTTCAAACTGACCGTCGCGACCACCGTTTAAGGTGCGGTTGAGGTTGTTAAACTTGGCTTCAGCGCCAAGTTGGAATAAACCCAAGCTATTAACTTCTAGGGAGTCGTAAAACACACCTGCAGTAACACGCCAATCTTTTTCTGCTGGCGTGTTAAATCTCAATTCGTGAGTAACGCGCTTGTTTTCAGTATTTTCTTTGTAAAACCCTTCAGGATTGTGACAAATTTCGTCTTCTGGGGCACCGCCATAAGTACAGGCGTAATACGCAGCAAAAGCACCGCCATTGGTGTACCCAATGTAGTCGATTGTTGAATCAATTTTGCGATCGAGGTAACCACCAGCGTAAACGATTTCTAATTGGTTTAAGCGACCTTCTAAGGTCCAAGTGGTTAAACCAAATTCGTCTTCGTTGCTTTCTGGTTCAAAGCGACTAACTGAAGATTCTCCCTCATAAGATGGATCGTAAGCAAAAACCCCTTCTGTTTCCAAAGTTTGTGCAGTGTGCTGAACGAGTAGCGACCAATCGTCGTTGATTAAGTATGAAAAGCTAAAACGAGCACCTGCGTAAGTTGCATCATTGTAATCGTCTTCTACTAATTCATCATTCGTTGGGCTCTCTACAGGAGTATTGGCTGGGTCCGCTAAGACACCACCAGAAATGCGGTCGATATGAACAGCGCTACCAATGTAACCGCCTTGTCCAGGCACACTGCGAACATTGTCTATCCAACCGCCCTGATAGTCGCTATAAGCGGCAACGCGAAACGCAAAATCTTCGGTAATCGGCAAATTAATATAGGCCTCAACGGCGTTGCTGTTGTCACCGCCTTTGGTGGTTGAAAAGTCAATGTCAACGCCCGCACTAAAATCACTGTGATCAGGTTTGTTGGTGATTAAACGCACCGTACCTGCCTGTGAGCTAGCACCAAATAGTGTTCCTTGAGGTCCAGGTAATACCTCAACGCGTTGCAAGTCGGTCGCATAAACGTCTAGGTTACGGCCTTGCATAGAAATCGGTTGTTCATCTAAGTAAATTGCGACGGAAGGCTGTAACGCTTGTACTGACGATACTGCAATACCTGTTTGAGTCGTTGCAGCGCCACGGATATAAACTTCATTTTGACCAGGACCAGTGCCTTGAAACGTTACATTAGGCAAGAACTCTATGTAATCCTGAAAGCTACTGATACCTAAATTTTTAAGGTTTTCACCGCTAAGAGCTGTAACCGCGACAGGAACATCTTGAATAGACTCTGTTCTTTTGCTGGCGGTAACTTCAATCACTTCGAGTTGATTTTTATTGTCATCTTCTGCGGAAACATAAGGAGCTGATAGTGCGGCAATGATTGCACAACTTAGCTTCGCTTTTTTCATCGTATTGTAGCCTTTGTTATTTCAAGTGAATAATTAGAGTTGTTTTTAATGCAAATGATCATATAGAAACCAATGTAAAAAGCAAATTAGGTTGAATTCAAATTAAATACAGAAATAAAATAATCAAGATAATAGGGTTTTATAGTTGTTTTGGCTTATTTTCTATGGAAATTGATATCAATAAAAAATATTTGAATTGTATTTATTAGGCGAGAATGTTTTGGTTTGGTGTTTTTTTTTATTTGTGTTCGATTGTATTTCTTATAAGAAATGACTGCTTTTTGTGTGCTTAATATACATAATAGTTAGAGTACTGAATATTTTCTGATAATGTTATAGACTCGCTGTGCAGGCAGAGTAACCAAATAGTTAAGTACTATTGTTTTTCTTTGAAACAATCAAATGGACAGGGTAAAAAAAACAGCCTATTATCGCGCCAAAATAGGTGATAATTGTCAGTGGCTTAATAGCGTTAGCTGTCACTAGACTTACATCGTTGCAGTTACTCCAATAATTATGTTGCTGTGTGATGAGATTCAGAGGTTTTGTATGCAAAAAGATGAAGAGCTGTTAGTTGCTTTAAGGAAAGTCATTCGGGCAATTGACTTACGCTCTAAAGAGTTGAGTCGAGATGTTGGTGTTACAGGGCCACAGCTTTTAGTTATGCAAAATATTGGCCGTGAACCCGGTATTATGGTTAGACAGATTGCCGAGAATATCAATCTCAGCCCTGCAACTGTTACTAGTATTTTAGATAGGCTCGAAGCTAAAGGTCTAGTACAGCGCATTCGCAGTACAGAAGATAAGCGCCGCGTTGGCGTATTTTTATCTGAGCAAGGACAAACTATGCTACAAGATGCGCCACTGCCTTTTCAAGAACACTTTACCAATCGTTTTGCTCAACTAAAAGACTGGGAACAAAGCCAAATGGTGGCGACAATGCAACGCATCGCCAGTATGATGGATGCAGAAAAACTCGATGCATCACCGGTGTTGGAAGTGGGCAACTTGTCCGAGAAAATTTAGCTCGCTTGGGCTTGGTTGCAGCATGTCAACATAAACCAAGCTGCACTAACCTTGACTCAGTAAAGTGCTCAGGCATAATTTCGTCAATTCAATATTCAGTTAGGATACCTTATGATCCACAGCATGACAGCGTTTGCTCGCCATGAAGTTAAAGGCGAGTGGGGTAGTGCCACTTGGGAAATTCGCAGCGTTAACCAACGTTTTCTTGAAACTTACTTTCGCTTACCTGAGCAATTTCGTGGCTTAGAGCCTATGCTGCGCGAACGTTTTCGCAAGCAATTAAGTCGCGGTAAAGTTGAGTGTCATCTGCGTTTCAGTGCCAATCCTGCCGCTAAGGGCAAGTTGGCGATTAACCAAGATTTAGCTATGCAGTTACTCGAGCACGCCAACTGGTTGAATGAACAGACTTTAAATAGCCAAGTAAATCCGTTTGAAATTATGCGTTGGCCTGGCGTGATGGAAGCTGAAGAAACCGATATGGATGCAGTACGCGCTGACTTAATGAAAGGTTTTGAACAAGGACTTACCGACTTTATTGCCGCTCGCGCTAGCGAAGGCCAAAGCTTAAAAGCAATGATTGAACAACGCTTAACCGGCATTGAAACTGAAGCGGATAAAGTGAAACAACAAATGCCAGCGGTGATTGAGTGGCAACGCACCCGCATCACTGAAAAATTTGCCGAAGCTAAAATTGAACTCGATAGTACTCGCTTAGAGCAAGAATTAGTGCTGCTTGCACAAAAAATGGATGTTGACGAAGAGATTGACCGCTTGTTTAGTCACGTGAAAGAAACCCGCAACATCTTGAAAAAAGGCGGTGCTCAAGGTCGTCGTTTAGACTTTATGATGCAAGAGTTTAACCGTGAAGCCAACACACTAGGTTCTAAATCAATCAACGCTGACATCACCGCAAGTGCTGTTGAGCTGAAAGTGCTAATTGAACAAATGCGCGAGCAGATCCAAAACATCGAATAAATGACATGATTAGTTTTTTTAAAACTGTTTTGTTGGTGGTACTAGCGGTGTTTTTCGCTAGTACCACGAGTTATGCACAATTCACTTTGGTAGAGCAGCCAGATATTGCTTTGCCAAGTGATTTTAATGCCAGTGCCTTGTGCCGCACGGCAGAAAAAACCAGTGACTATTTAGCTAATCAGCCTAACGACAGTTTTGCGGTTCATGCCGGTCGCGTATTCGATAATAACGTGACGGTAAATCGAGTCAAACAAACCCTCGACTTTTTGTGTCAAACCTATCGCGAAGACGTTAGAGCAAAACGCAACAGTCGCTTGCACGACGTTAACTTTCTCAAACAGCATTTTGATTTTTATCAGTGGCAACCAGATAAAGCACAAGCTGATAAGTTGGCAAATGCTAGCACCAATGAACGCAAGGCGGAGCTGCTACGCAATATTCCCAACGACCAAATTCTGCTGACCAAGTATTACACTAAATTACTTGATGGCAGTGAAGTGAGAACCGAAAAATACAACCAAGCCTTATATGCTTTACCGTTTGATGAACAGTCATTATCAATTGAACAAGCTGAGGCAGTAAAAACGGAATTAACCCGCTTTAAATATACTCGTCAGCAAGTGATAGACGGTGTTTTATTGAAGCGCCAACTGGCTAAGCCACTAATTTGGTTAACTGAAGAAGCGCTGCATGATGTGTTGTTGCAAGGGACGGGTGTGCTCAAGGTGAATGGTAGTGTTCGCTACTTTAATGTTCACCGCAACAATGGTATTGCTTATGACTATACCATAGGTAAGCGTGAGCAAGCGCGCTATTGGTACTTTGCCGAAGTGCCAAGCATTATGGGCTATGGCCAAACACTCACCGATAAAATTGCCATTGACTCGCAAGTCACTTTTGCGGGTAATTTAGCTGATTTAGGACTGGGTAAGTTGGTTATGGTCAGTTACACCCGCAAGCAAAAACAGATTAGTCGCCTCGGTATTTTAGCCGATCAAGGTGGAGCATTTGATAATAACTTATTTCAGTTGGATCTATTGGTTGGTAATTATCGCGGCTGGCAAGATTACTATCAAGACAACAAACACTTGCCAGACTATGCCAAAGCATGGATTTTAATAGTTAAAGATCAAAAACTTAATCTATCGCAATAACTTCTCGTTAAATCTCCTTTATCGTATTCAACCCAGATGTAAACTTTGTAAATGTTAGTGACAATAATTGCATTAATGTGGTTAAGAAAAATTTAGATATTGATGATATTGATTCGCATTTGATTTTATATTTGTGTAATATGTCCGCAATTAAGCAATACAACATTACTTTTTTATATTTATTGGATAAGAATATGAACTTCAAAATGAAACTTATCGCTGTTGCATTAGCTACGGCTGGTTTAACTGCTTGTGGCGGTGGCTCAAGTAACTCGACTCCGGCGCCAACACCAGCTCCGGCTCCGGCACCTACACCGGCGCCAACTAATAGTGCACCGACAGATATTACTCTTTCTAACGCTAGTGTTAATGAAAACGCAGCAGGTGCGCAAATTGGTACATTGAGCGCGGTTGATGCTAACTCAGGCGATACTTTTACTTTTGCTGTTGATAACGATTTATTTGCTGTTTCGGGTAATACTTTGTCACTTGCTGCTAATCGCGCTGTTAACTTTGAAGCAGCAACTAGCCACACTGTTAATGTTACGGTAACTGATAACAGTGGCGCAGCTTTCAGCAAAGCAATGACTATTAACGTTACTGACCGATTAGATTATGATTTTGCGAGTAAAGTTACTGATGCCACGAGTAGTACTAACTACAGCGGCCAAACAGCTCGTCAAGCGCAAATTGCCCAGCTAAACCATTACATTGCGAATACTTTACAAGGTGAAATAAATGCGACTAATGGTCCGCTAAGAACTCGCCAAGACGTCATTAACAAGCTTTATTCGTTTTTCCACTTAAACAGTGAAAACTCAGACACTACAGCGACTGATGGCTTAAATCAAACTTATGCCCTTTACGCTTATAGTCAGTCTAATACGCCAAATCTTGGTGCGAATTTACCCGTAACTTTTGAAGCAAATGCTGAGCAAAAGACCATTGGCGCTATTTCATCAAGCCATAAAGATTTACGTGGCAAATTAGCAGGTAACGATGCTAGCCGTATGCACAAACCTTGGAATGACGGTACGAGTTTTGTTGGTTGGCCTGGTGCTACTACACCAACTAACCTAGTTGCTGAGTTATTTAAACAACTTGCTGATAACGCTGAAGCTCAATTAAATGGTACTATCCGCCGTGATGAAGCAACTAATACTGCGATCACTAAAGTGTACGTTAATACTAACGGTACTGACTTAAAGCAACTTATCCAAAAATTCTTATTAATGGGTGTTAACTTCTCACAAGGTACAGATGATTACCTAGATGAAGGTATTGCTACTGATCGCGATAACGTTACTGCACGCAGTGATAACTCAACAGCTTTAGAGCATGGCTATGACGAAGGCTTTGGCTACTTTGGTGCTGCGCGTGATTATACCGAATACACGGATGATGAAATTGCTAGTAAGGGCGGCCGCGATAATTATCAAGGCGAACACGATACTGACGGTAATGGTACTATTAACTTATTATCTGAGATTAATTTCAGTGCTTCAGTTAACGCTGCTAAGCGTGACCGTGGTTCGGCGAGTAATCCAAACCCAACAAACTTCACCAAAGATGCCATTGAAGCCTTTATTGCTGGTCGTGCTTTAATTCGTAGTGTGACCGGGCAATTATCAGCCGAGCAACAAACGACACTTGTAGGCCACCGCAATGTTGCCGTTGGTGCATGGGAAAAAGCAATTGCTGCCACGGTAATTCATTACATCAATGACGTAACAAGCGACTTAGGTAAATCAGGTACTGCCGATTATAGCTTTGAAGATGTAGCTAAGCACTTCTCAGAAATGAAAGGTTTCTCAATTGGTTTACAGTTTAATCCTAACTCACCATTAAGCGATGCACAGTTTGCTCAAATTCAAAACTTAATGGGCACTCAGCCGGTATTATTGGCTCACGGCTCTACCGATATGACTGCGGTAAATGCTTATTTAGCGGGCTTGAGAACGGCTAGAGATGTTATGCAAACGGCTTATAGCTTTGATGCAACTAATGTTGAAAACTGGTAATTTATTGAATAATAAATAGATTATTTTATAAGCCTTGAACTTAACGGTTCAAGGCTTGTTTAGTTTTTATTGTTGGCGAAATTTTAATAGTGAAGCCACCAATACAAATTAACTGTTGATTACTAAATAAGGTATACACATGTCTGTTAACACTAAACGCGCTTTATTGCCGCTAGCCATTGCCAGTGCATTTTTCGTCACTGCCTGTGGCGAGAGCAGCAGTAGTCAAGCTGGACCGGATTTTGGTGGTGGTTCTACGCCGGCACCAACGCCTACTCCAACACCGACTCCAACGCCAACACCAGGCCCGACAACAGGTCCAACACCGGGACCGAGTTTTGAGCAACGTGCCTTATTAACTAACTTAGCCGATAATGTTTTTACTCCAACATTTGAACAGTTTGCCCAAGCGGCTTCTGCGCAAATTCAAGCAGTGGATGCTTATTGTCAACAGGAAGTTGCATCAGGTCAGGGTAATGCTACAGCTGAGCAAGTTAATACTGCGCGCAGTGCTGCTCAAGCAAGCTGGCGCGCGAGTATGAACGTATGGCAACAAGCTGAAATGATGCAGGTTGGTCCACTGGTGAATAACAGTGGCTTTTTGCGCAACAAAATATACTCATGGCCATTAACAAATAGCTGTAATGTTGATTTTGAAGTGATTAACTTTCGATCTGGTTCAGTTAATGGTCAGCCATATAACATTGCAGATAGAACACCAAATCGTCGTGGTTTAGCCGCGCTGGAATACTTGTTGTTTAATACTAACTTAGATCACAGTTGTACCGTAGGTGCACAGCCACAAGGGTGGAATGCCGAGACAGATCAAGCGCGTCGTGAAGCGCGTTGTAATTTTGCCGTAGAAGTATCACGTGACTTAAACAATAGTGCGCAAGAGCTTGTAAATGCTTGGAATGGTGACAATGGTTTTGCCAATACCTTAAAGCAAGCCGGTACTAGTGGTAGTTCTTTTAGTTCAGAACTTGAAGCTTTGAACCGCATCAGTGACGCTATGTTTTATTTAGACAGCTCAACTAAAGATGCCAAGTTGGCCACACCTTTAGGTTTGTTCGCGAATGTTTGTGGCTCACAAGCTTGCCCTGAAGCTGTTGAATCACTGTTTGCTAACAACTCTGTTGCAAATGTGGAAAACAATTTATTGGCGTTCCAAAAATTGCTAACAGGTGGTGATGGTCTAGGGTTTACTGATTTTCTTGTTGATGTTGGTGATCAAGATACAGCTACGACCATGACAACTGACGTTGAAGAAGCAATTACTGACATTCAGGCGTATCAGCAAACGTTAGCGCAAACATTGGCAACTAATGAAGTGCAAGTAACACAAACACATAGTCGAGTGAAAGATGTAACCGACAAACTGAAAACTGACTTTATCACTAGTTTGTCATTGCAATTACCAGCAACGTCGGCAGGGGATAACGATTAATGAGTACTTTTTCATTAAAAAAATCATCATTAGCGGTATTGACTGCTTTATCGGCGTTAACTGTTTCTTTAAACGCGGTAGCGGAAGATGATGACAATACCAAATCTGAGTATGTTGAGCGTATCAGTATAATCGGTCATGGCGATAAGCTCAGGACAGAAGCGGGTTCTGCTACGCTTATTTCTGAAGTTGAACTAGAGAAATTCAAGTTTGACGATATCAACCGTGTTTTAGCTAACGTACCAGGCGTTAATATTCGTGAAGAAGACGGTTTTGGCTTGCGCCCTAACATTGGTTTTCGCGGTGCAACACCTGAGCGCAGTCGTAAAATTACCATTATGGAAGACGGCGTATTAATTGGCCCTGCACCATATTCAGCACCACCCGCTTACTATTTTCCACTCGTTAATAAAGCAACAGCAGTTGAAGTATTTAAAGGCCCTGCTGCGATTAAATACGGTCCAAATACGGTTGCGGGTGCACTGAACTTGGTGACTCGCCAAGTACCTGATGCCAGTGAAGGCCAAGTTGACTTAGCTGTTGGTAGTGATTCATACAAAAAAGCTCATGCGTTTTACGGTAACACTATTGGTGATTTTGGCTTTTTAGTTGAAGGTATTCACTTAGAGTCTGACGGTTTTAAAGAGCTCGATGGCGGCGGCGATACTGGTTTTGAGAAAAACGATATTTTAGTTAAGTTCAACTACCAGCTAGAAGGTAAGCGTTTTAATCAGTTATTTGAATTGAAATGGTCTTATGCTGATGAGAATTCAGATGAGAGTTACCTTGGTTTGACTGATGAAGATTTTGCGGCAAATCCTAACCGTCGTTACATTGCCAGTCAGCTTGACAACTTTGAATCAAACCACCGTCAAGTGCAGTTTAGCCATTTTTTAGAAGGCGATAACTTTGACGTAACGACGCGTGTTTATCGCAACGATTATCAGCGTGATTGGTTCAAGTTGAACAACTTTAATTCTTTCGGTGGTGTTAGTGCTGACGTTCAGGAAGTGCTAGCGAACCCTGAAGATAATCAGCGCTTTTTGAGTTTGTTACGCGGTGAAGTAGACACGGTTCAAGCGTTTGAAAAGATTCTTGTCGGTAATAATGGCCGCAAATACTACTCACAAGGTATTCAGTCTGAGTTGCACTTGACCACTAAATTGTTTGGTTTAGAGCACAAACTAAACGCTGGTATTCGTTTTCACAACGATCAAATTGAGCGTAATCACACCGAGGACAGTTTTGATGTTCGCTCGGGTAATTTAGTCTCTGATGGTGCGGCTCAAGTAGCAACAACCACTAACTTAGAAGAAACAGACGCTTGGTCAGTATTTATTCAAGACACCTTACACTTTGGTGATTTGGCGACGACTTTTGGTGTTCGCGGTGAGTTTATTGATGGCCACTTCCAAAATCGTGCGCCGGGTCGTGAAGGCGACTTTTTGAATAAGAAAACCCGTATTTGGTTACCGAGCTTTAGTGCGTTTTATACTTTGAGTGAAAATGCGGGCTTATTGTTTGGTGTTCATGAAGGCTTTATTCCAACGAGTCCGCAGGAGCCACCAGGTGTAGAAATTGAAAACAGCGTTAACTATGAGTTTGGTGGTCGTTACAACGACGGTACCAGTAAACTTGAAGCAGTTGTCTTCTTTAATGATATTAGTAATTTAAAGGAAAGCTGTTCATTCTCTGCATCGTCTTCTTGTGGCGGTAATCTCGATGCCGAGTTTAACGGTGGTGAAGTTGATATTTATGGTTTAGAGTTTTCTGCTAGTCATACTTTTGAATTGAATAGTAACTTTGATCTACCTGTATCACTTGTCTACACCTATACAGACTCAGAGTTCAAAACTAGCTTCGATTCAGACTTCCCACAATGGGGACGAATCGAAGCAGGTGATGAACTGCCTTACTTACCTGAAAACCAGCTGACACTAAACATTGGCTTGGCGGCGGATAATTGGGAAGTGAGTTTAATTGCTCGTTACATCGATGAGTTGTTAGAAGCGTCTGGTGATAGTTTTACTGGTGCTGATGGCCGCTTTGTCAGTATCCCGTTAAGTGGCGTAACCACTGAAGCCTATACAGTTGTTGATTTGTCTGCGAGTTACAGCTTGCAAGATTACGGTCAAGTTTACTTAAAGGTCGACAATATTTTTGACGAGCAAGAAATTGTCAGCCGCCGCCCATATGGCGCACGTCCAAGTAAACCACAACAAGTATTTGTTGGTTATAAATACAGTTTTTAACGGACTATTTTTACAGACTATACCGCGTCTTAATCAACCGAGACGCGGTAAATCTGATATCATGGGAGGATATTGTTTAATTAGTAATTTAAAGAGCCAGTAGCATATGTTGGATTTTTTATCATTGAATTTGACCGACCTAAGTCAATATTTAGTCGATGCCAATAAGCGTATTTACTGGGGCTATTTATTTTCTGCACTCGCGCTTGCTATTCCGGTTTTTCTCGCACAAAAAAGCCAAAAATTTCAAAATAAATCAGTCGTTAATTTTTTTCGCTTTGTTTTTCCAAAAAACATCTACACGGCCAGATCTGCTCGTCATGACTATGCCTTGTTAGTGTTTAACAAACTGATTAAAGCGGCTTTATTCCCAGTTGTCGCGGTCACTATGGTGCCGATTGCTCTGGCGGTTTCAGGTGGGCTAGAAGCGTTATTTGGCTATTTTGAGCATTTTCAGTTATCGACAACGGCTGTTATTGCTATATTCACTTTTTTGTTGTTTATCGTCGACGATTTTACTCGTTTCTTGTTACATTACTTACTGCATAAAGTGCCGATTTTGTGGGAGTTTCACAAGGTTCACCACTCAGCAGAAGTGATGACTCCATTTACCATCTATCGCTCACATCCTGTAGAAAGTTACTTGTACGCCTGTCGTATGGCACTCACTCAAGGCTTTGTTGTGGGTGTTTGTTATTACTTCTTGGGGCCAACATTGCAAATGTTTGACATTTTAGGCGCCAATGCCTTTGTTTTTATTTTTAATATTATGGGTTCTAATTTGCGCCACAGTCATATTTGGTTGAGCTGGGGCGATAAAATTGAAGGTTGGTTTATCAGCCCGGCCCAGCATCAAATTCACCACAGTACCAACCCCAAACACTTCGATGTTAACCTTGGTTCTGCGTTGGCAATTTGGGATCGCATGATTAATAACTTAGTGAAAGCATCTAGCGTTAAAAGTCTGTCGATTGGACTGGGTAATAGTGTCGATCACAGTAGCTTATGGCAAATTTACCTTGATCCACTGCGCAGAGCGGGTAAGCGTATTGTCCGCAAACTTGGCATTAAGCAGACCAAAACAGCGCCTTAATATTTTATTCCACGGTTAGTAGAGCAACTATATTATGCTGAACTTTTCTCCCTCATGTGAGCGCAATAAAGACGTTATCTTGGCTCAATTAAGTAAGCTCTTGAAAGCAGGTGATCGCGTTTTAGAAATTGGCAGCTTGTCTGGCCAGCACGCGCTTCACTTTTGTGCTCAGCGTGCCGAAATCACCTGGCAATGTAGCGATATTGAAGAAAACATCGCGTCACTAGCCCAAAACATTACCGATTACGGCAGTGAAAATTGTTTAGCACCTATAGCGCTAACGCTTGGGCAACCTTGGCATTATCAGGAAAGTTACGATGTCGTGTTTACCGCCAACACTTTACATATTGTTAGTCCAATACTTGTTGAATCTTTCTTCAGGCAAGTTAGCCCTTTAATTAAACCAGATGGTCTAATGCTTATTTATGGCCCGTTTAAGTATCAAGGGCAATTTACTAGCCCAAGTAACGGCGAGTTTGAGCTGTGGTTGAAAGATCGAGATAGCCAAAGTGGTATTCGCGACTTTGAGTGGATTGCTGAACTCGCCCAACAACAAGGCTTTGAACTGGTAAGTGATATTAATATGCCAGCTAATAATCAACTATTGGTTTGGCGTAAAAAATAGTAGTTGAATGTTAGATACACACTTTATTGTTTGAGCGCTTGCTGAATTTTCTGTTCGTACTGCGCCATTTTCTCTACTTTAAAGCCAGTATGGCGAGCAATAACCTTACCATTGCGATCTAACACGAAACTGGTTGGCATACCTTCAAGTTGATAGCTGCGGGCAACTCGTCCTTCTGAGTCGTAGAAAATATCAAACGTGGCTGGTACTTCGGCAAGAAACTCTTTGGCAAAGCTTTGGTCGTAATCAACATTAACCGCAAGCACAACTAGCCCTTGTTGTTGATATTTCGCCTGCATCTCATTGAGCCAAGGAAATGCTTTGCGGCAAGGGGTGCACCAAGAAGCCCAGAAATCTAAATAAACGACTTTACCTTGATGCTGAGCGAGTTCGGTTTTAAATGCTGCAATGATATTATTCTCGGCCTTAACCACTGGCGTGTGAACTAATAGCATAATGACAAGTATAGAAGTTATTAAGGTTTTCATGAGCTTATAAATATTACATCAATGGTGCTTTCGCTTTAGCATAGCGTATACCAGTTAACTAATCATTACTATGAAGGTAAAAATGAATAAATTTGTTATTGTTTATTTGCTGTTTTTTTCTGGCCTTGTCGGCGCACAGCCGTTGCCAGCCATTGATGCAGATCACGAACATCAGCAGTGGTTGAAAGACCAATTTTCCGCCAAACATCAAGCGTTAATACCGGTAGTCGCGGTTGCTGATATGTTTCACGGTTGTAATCAAGAGCGAAAGTCGGAACCGGTTAATTACCAAGTCAAAGATTTAGTGACCCGAGTTGATCGAGACAAATTGGCGCAAATGCTGTCGATTTGTTTAGCGGAAGATTCACCTAAATCAGATGTCGCCTTAAACTTTGGTTTGGAAAGCTGCTTTAGTGAACAGTTTAGTCACTTACCGACAGCAGAAAAGGCAGAAAAAATGGTGTTGGTAACAAATACTATTAAGCAACTACCGCGAGCAGAGCGACAAAAGAGTTTCACCTTGTGTGTTACGGAGCAAGCAATTCAATACTTGCAGTAGTCTGTTTTGCGTTTGACAACAATGAGATGCGAAGTTAATACTTTGTAACAAATGGCTGTATCAAAAAGCTGACAACATTTGTTAAGCTATCAATTATTAAGTATATGTTATTGCAAGTCTAAGACGAGTTGTTAAGGCGAGAAGATGGGACAAGAAACACCAAAAATTTTAGTGGTTGACGATGATATGCGCTTACGTTCTTTGCTTGAACGCTATCTTGTGGAACAAGGTTTTGTTGTTCGCAGCGCCGCTAATTCAGAGCAAATGGATCGCTTAATCGAGCGTGAAAACTTCCACCTTTTAGTACTCGACTTAATGCTGCCTGGTGAAGATGGTTTGTCTATTTGTCGCCGCTTAAGACAGCAAAACAACGATATTCCAATTGTTATGTTAACGGCAAAAGGCGATGAAGTAGATCGCATCATTGGTTTAGAAATTGGCGCCGATGACTATATGCCAAAGCCGTTTAACCCTCGCGAGTTGTTAGCGCGTATTAAAGCGGTATTGCGTCGTAAAGTTCAAGAGGCACCTGGTGCGCCGTCGATGGAAGAAAACGTGATTAGTTTCGGCGAATATGAACTCAACCTTGCAACGCGAGAAATGCGCAAAGGCGAAGTGAGTATGCCACTCACTAGTGGTGAATTTGCTGTGCTAAAAGCGTTAATTACCCATCCTAGAGAGCCTTTATCTCGCGACAAGTTGATGAACCTTGCTCGCGGTCGAGATTATTCTGCACTAGAACGCAGTATTGATGTACAAGTTTCGCGTCTTCGCCGTATGCTTGAGGCTGACCCAGCCAAACCTCGTTATATTCAAACAGTTTGGGGCTTAGGGTATGTCTTTGTTCCCGACGGTGCTGAAGTGGCTTAGTTAGCCACTTTTTCTTTTTTAGTTATGAAGTTATTGCCGCGCAGTGCGTTCGGTCAAACTGTATTGCTGATTGGTGTGTTATTACTGCTTAATCAAGTGGTATCTTACGTTTCAATTGCCCTGTACATTATCCAGCCCAATTCTCAGCAAATTAATCAATTGCTCGCCAAACAGGTACGTGTTGTATTTATCGATGTTAAAGATGTTGGCCTGTCGCCAGCAATGGCGAAGGCGTTTCAACAAGAAACGGGTATTGGTGTTTATCATGAAGACGATGCCTTAAAACTCGGCCTTGCCCAGGCTATTCACTATCCTTATAAGTCAGAAGAAATGTCGCTGTTATTAGGTGGCCGCGCCGAAGTAAGAATTTCACAAGGTGATGAATATTTATTTTGGATTCGGCCACCACAGGCGCCGAGCTTATGGGTGAAAATACCGTTAACGGGTTTAGAAACGGCTAATCTATCACCGTTGATTTTTATTCTGGTAGTGATCAGCTTACTTAGCGTTGCTGGCGGATGGCTGTTTGTTAGACAGCTGAACCGACCTTTGAGCGCATTGCAACACGCTGCCAAAGAAGTCGGCCGAGGCGATTTTCCCGAACCACTTGAGGAACGTGGCACCAGTGAAGTAGTCGCCGTGACTCAAGCGTTTAATCATATGTCTAAGGGCATTAAGCAGCTAGAAGATGATCGCAACTTGTTAATGGCGGGCATTTCCCACGACTTGCGAACACCGTTAACCCGCATTCGACTGTCGACAGAAATGATGTCTGAACAAGACGAATTTTTGAAAGAAGGTATTGAGAGTGATATCGATGATATGAATAAAATCATCGACCAGTTCATTGACTATATTCGTTACGATACTAACGACAAAGCTGAACCCGGCGACTTAAATATTTTGGTTGAAGAAGTAGTGCAAGCCGAATCTATTGTTGAACGCAATATTGAGTTTATTGCAGGAAATTTGCCCAGTATTCCACTGCGCTACATTGCCATTAAGCGAGTGATCGCGAACCTAGTGCAAAATGCTTTGCGCTATACCGAGGGCACAATATTAGTAGAAACGGGCTTTGACGATAAAACTAAACACGCTTACGTAACGGTATCGGATGAAGGTGACGGCATCCCTGAAGACGATATTGAACGTTTGTTTCAGCCTTTTACTCAAGGTGACAAAGCACGCGGTACTGAGGGTAGTGGTTTAGGGCTAGCGATTATCAAACGCATTGTCGATATGCACGGCGGTAAGGTTAAGTTGAGCAATCGCTCTGAAGGCGGTTTAAAAGCTCAGGTGTGTTTACCTATTGATTAATTGCAGCAAGCGGAACTCATTGCTAAACCGGTTGGTGAATGAGTTTATCTATCTTTAAAACTATAAAAAAACGCGACTCAAATGAGTCGCGTTTTTGATATTAATGACTTATTTTCTCGGCAGCGTTACCACCGAGAAAGTTGAACTCAATTATAATTGAGGACCAGCACTCACTAGTGACTTGCCGTTGTCAGTATCAGTGAACTTGTCAAAGTTGTTGACGAAGCGGTTTGCTAAGTCTTGTGCTTTAGCTTGCCAATCAGCAGCGTCTTGGTAAGTATCACGCGGGTCTAAAATGTCGCCTTCAACACCGTCAATTTGCGTCGGAATACTCAAGTTAAACAGCGGTAATACTTCAGTTTCAGCATTGTCGATTGAACCGTCTAAAATCGCATCGATAATAGCACGTGTTGCTTTGATTGAAATGCGCTTGCCAGTACCATTCCAACCGGTATTTACTAAGTATGCTTCTGCGCCAACTGCTTGCATGCGCTTGCGTAAAACTTCTGCATACTGAGTAGGGTGTAAGCTTAAGAATGCCGCACCAAAACAGCTCGAGAACGTTGGTGTTGGTTCAGTAATACCACGCTCAGTACCGGCTAATTTAGCGGTGAAACCAGATAAGAAGTAGTATTCAGTTTGTTCTGGCGTAAGCTTAGCAACTGGCGGTAATACACCAAAAGCATCTGCGGTTAAGAAAATAACTTTCTTGGCGTGACCTGCACGAGAAATTGGCTTAACAATGTTATCAATGTGGTGAATTGGGTATGAAACACGCGTGTTCTCAGTTTTTGAGTTGTCGTCGTAATCAATTTTACCGTTTTCATCAACAGTTACGTTTTCTAACAATGCATCGCGACGGATGGCGTTGTAGATATCTGGTTCGTTTTCTTTTGATAAGTTGATGGTTTTCGCGTAACAACCACCTTCAAAGTTGAACACGCCATTGTCGTCCCAACCGTGCTCATCATCACCGATAAGTTCGCGCTTAGGATCGGTAGAAAGAGTCGTTTTACCTGTACCAGATAAACCGAAAAATACGGCTACGTCACCGTCTTTACCAACGTTGGCACTACAGTGCATTGAAGCAATGCCTTTAAGTGGTAATAGGTAGTTCATCATTGAGAACATACCTTTTTTCATTTCACCGCCGTACCAAGTACCACCGATTAACTGCATTTTTTCAGTTAGGTTAAAGGCAACAAAGTTTTCTGAGTTTAAACCTTGTTCTTGCCATTGTGGGTTAGTGGTTTTAGCACCGTTCATAACAACGAAGTCTGGCTCGTAGTTTTCAAGCTCAGCGTCAGTTGGGCGAATGAACATGTTTTTAACAAAGTGAGCTTGCCATGCTACTTCGGTAATAAAGCGCACTTTTAAACGAGTATCTTCGTTGGCACCACAAAAAGTATCAACAACAAATAAACGCTTACCTGATAACTGCTCAGTCACTAAACCTTTTAGGTGCGACCAAGTTTCTGGCGTCATTGGCTTATTGTCGTTTTTACCTTGATCAGACCACCAAACAGTGTCGCGAGTAACGTCGTCGCGAACGATGTATTTGTCTTTTGGTGAACGACCAGTAAAGATACCGGTATCAACAGCTACTGCACCTGATTCAGTGACTACACCTTTGTCATAACCCGAGAGACCAGCTTTAGTTTCTTCTTCAAAAAGTAACTCATAAGATGGATTGTAAACAATCTCGTCAACGTTATTGATACCGTACTTCGATAAATCAATTGAGTTGGCCAAAGCGGTCATAGTGTGTGTGCTCCTAGATAGTGCAAAGTAAGCTGTACAGCTAATAAAATATGGTTGTTGCTCAGAATTTTCTGAGGCCAAGATTCTAGGCGAATAGCGGCGAAAACTAAAGTAAAAAATCGCTATATCATGAAAGTTTTCATTATGACTTACAAAAATACTTTCAAAGCCCTTTGAAAACCATGTTTTCTGTCCAAATGGTCAGTAAAACAGAGGCTTAATAGTCAATATTACGCCTGTTATTGCTGTTTGTGAGAAAGTGCAATTAGGTTCGTTATTAGAGGTTCAACGCACCACTTTCTGTAATTTTTATTTTTGTGTTTGGCGAGCCCAAAAACAGCAGTGCACAACTGCGATACTGATCTGGTAACTGATAAGTTATTTGATTGCTTACCGGGATCTGTTCAATACCATTCAAACATCTTAGTTCGACACTCTTAACCGCTTGCATTTCAATGTTAAGATTCGAGCGAGAGAGTTGGTGATACAGATTGCCAAACTCTGAAATTGATTTCTTGTAAGTTTGTTGTTCTTGCTGTTTTGCCAATTCAATTACTGTATTAAAAGATTGTTCGTATGAACTTTTTTCTAATTTTAATCCTTTGATATTACTTAAGCTTCTCAGCACTTTGATGGCCTCGTAATAATCTTTGTTTCTCAAGCTTTGCTCAAACCAACTCATTGTTGCTTTATAAGCAATTTTGGTTGCCATGTTCTCTCGTAGTAAATACGCTTGCTCTATTTGTTTGGCATAGTTAACTTGGTCTTTGTTTTTGAAATAGTAAAAGGCGCTTACCCAAGCTAATAGAGCTTGCTCTCGCATATTTTTGGCGTTTTTCTCGCGTAACTCAATGAGAAGTTCTGGCACTTTTGTCAGTTGATCTTTAATGATCAGATCATTGATCTTGTTGTAGCGTTTGTAAAAGCTTGATGACACATTGTCGTTGGGATTACTGGTAAAGCTGATGTCTCTTCGAAACAGCAGTACGTGTGCAGAATCAATAGCTTGACCATTGATGGTTGCAGGTTGGTAGCTAATATTTTTCAGATATTTTATTGTATCGTTTTTGATACTCTCGCGGTTGTCATTACTAGCAATAATTACGATGTCTTTTGGAGTGCCATTGGCACCTATTATATAGCTCAGTTTAAACCACTGTTCCATACGGCTGTATGTACTGGATGTGGGATATTTTTTATTGGTATTTTCTTTAAATAGGGCGGGCGTAAAACTACTGCTATTGGCAGAAACTGAAAACGTTAATAGCCAAGAGAGTGAGAGTATTAATCCTTTGTACATAAAATTTTAGTGCTAATCCAATTTATTGCGATAGTAGCACAAGGTGTTACCTTTTTTCAGTACTGTTTAAAGCTAAACAATACCAAAAGCTGAAACACCATCAGTAGTACTTTATTAGCTGAGTATTCTGTTTCCAAGTATCTAAAAACAAAAAAGGCCGCTTTCGCGACCTTTTCATGTGTAGTTTAAAATCTGTCGAAATTAGTCGATGATTTTAGAAACAACACCAGCACCTACCGTGCGACCACCTTCACGAATCGCGAAGCGTAAACCTTCGTCCATCGCGATTGGGTTGATTAGCTCAACAACAAACTTCAAGTTGTCGC